>JASGJA010000013.1:0-109394 GCA_049840935.1 Mesorhizobium sp. | reverse complement strand
TTTGTTACTCATTAACTCGTTCCATTACATGCTAAGGTTAATAGGGAAACACGATAGAATCCGAACAGCACCTGCGCGCTCACGACGCCACCACTCGACCAGATCGCGCAGACCTTCTTCCATGGTGATCTTGGCTTCAAAGCCGATCATGTCGCGCGCCTTGGAAATGTCAGCCAGACGGCGGGTAACGCCATTGACCTTACGTTCAGGACCGTGGTGCGGCCGAAGGTTTGAACCCATGACCTTCGAAAGCATCTGCGCCAATTCGAGTAGGCTGGTTTCCTGACCGCTGGCGACGTTGAATACTTCGTCGGTTACGTCAGCCTTGGCTGCCCAGAATGTTGGCGCGGGCGATATCGCGGGCATCTACAGAAATCCATCGTCTGCTTGCCGTCACCGAAGATGAGCGGCGGCTCGCCATTGACGATGCGTTCCATCCAGCGGATCAGAACTTCAGTGTATACGCCGTGCACGTCCATGCGCGGCCCGTAAACATTGAAATAGCGCAGAGCGACATATTTCAGGCCGTACATTTCGGCGAAGGAGCGGAGTAGGCCTTCGTTGAAAGCCTTCGCCGCGCCGTAGATGGTGCGGTTGTTATAGGGATGATGGTTTTCGGTGCATCAGGAAGGATTCGGCCAGACCGAGCACCGAAGCCGACGACGCGGCAACAACTTTCTCGACGCCGTTCTTTACGGCAGCTTCCAGCACGTCGAACGTGCCGCCGGCCAAAACATCGAAGGCAAGGCGCGGGTCTTCGGCGCACTGCGTGATGCGGATGGCGGCCTGATGGAAAACAATGTCGGTGCGCTTGAAAAGCTTGTCCAGCAATTCACGGTCACGAATATCGCCTTCGACAATAGTCACCGGCGCGATTTCCAGCGCCTGACGCAGATTGTTGCGATTGCCGCGCGTGAAATTGTCGATGATGATGATTTCGCGCGGTTGTTCCAGCGCGACCAGATCGGCAATGTGCGAGCCGATCAGCCCTGCGCCCCGCCGGTAATCAGAATACGCTTGTCCTTCATTTGCCCTGCCCCAAATTTTCTGCTCGGTTAAAATGTTGAGGCACGCGACCTAAGCCGCGCGCCGAATGCTCAAGCTGCGATACGCTGGCCGCCATTGTTGACGGCGTCGGCAACTGTCTTGACCTGCTCGTCGGTCATTTCCGGGAAGATTGGCAGCGACAGAACTTCGGCTGCTGCCTTTTTCCGAAACCGGGAAATCGCCAGCCTTGTGGCCAAGATCCTCATGCGCCTTCTGCAGGTGCACAGGGATCGGGTAATGCAGGCCGCTCTGGATATTCGCCTTGGTCAGTTCCTCGCGGATGCGGTCGCGCTCTGCGCTGCGAACCGCGTAAACGTGGTACACGTGCCTGCGGTCTCCCACTTGCGTCGGCGGCGTGACGCGCGTCGAACCAGCCAATCCTGCATCATAAAGCTTGGCGCGCGAACGACAAGGAATTCGGTCCAGTTTTCCAGATGGCGCAGCTTGACGCGAAGGATCGCGCCCTGAATGCCGTCCATGCGGTAGTTGAAGCCCTTAGCGACGAGATGATAGTACTTGGCTTCTGTCCCCAATCGCGCAACAGCGAGATTTTGCGTGCGGCTCGTCGTCGTTAGTTACAACGGCGCCGCCCTCGCCGAAGGCTCCGAAATTCTTGCCCGGATAGAAACTGAAGCAGCCGAGATGGCCGATAGAACCTGCGCGCCGGCCCTTGTATTCCGCGCCGTGTGCCTGGCACGCATCCTCGATGACAACGATGCCGTGACGCCTTGGCGATTTCCATGATCGGATCCATGTCGGCCATCTGGCCGTAGAGATGAACCGGCATGATTGCCTTGGTGCGCGGAGTGATCGCCGCTTCCATCTTGGTCGGGTCCATGTACATGGTGACGGGATCGATATCGACGAACACTGGCTTTGCGCCGGTATAGCAGATGGCCGAAACGGTCGCCACAAAGGTGAACGGAACAGTGATGACCTCATCGCCCGGCCCGATGCCTGCGGCCAGCAATGCGAGGTGCAGCGCGCTGGTGCCGGTGTTTACGGCGATGGCGTGCTTAACGTTGCAGAAGGCTGCAAATTCGCGCTCGAAAGCTGCGACTTCATCACCGAGGATATACTGCGTAGAGCCCAGAACACCGAGCACTGCGGCGTCGATTTCCGGCTTGATTGACTGATACTGCGCCTTGAGGTCGAGAAACGGGATCATGCTACACGCCTAACTTCATCGAGTTCGATTACCCGCCCACGCTGGGCGAGCGATTGGGTTGCGGCTTCAAGAATGCGCACCACGCGCAGACCAGCATGGCCGTCAGCGGTCGGCGTCTTCTTGTTCATGACGCAATCCGCAAATTCACTGAGTTCGCCCGACAGAGCCTCGGTCATATCAAGCTGGGGCGCCCACATGTCACCGCTACGATAGCCCACCAGTTGCTGGTAGACGCTCTCGCGTGCGGCTTCGCCGTTTTGCTTGACGGTGATGCCCTTGTCGTAAACCTTGATCTTCTCTGAAGGTTCGAGATCGTCATAAACGATCATCTTGTTGGAGCCGCCGATCAGCGTGCGGCGCACCTTCACCGGCGCGAGCCAGTTCACATGGATGTGCGCGATCAGGTTTCCGGGGAAGAACAGGTTCAGGTAAGCAATGTTCGCGGGCTGACCTGCCACGTGAGACATGCCGGTTGCGGACACTGCGACCGGACGCTCGTTCAAGACGTAATCCATGATGGAAAGGTCATGGACAGCGAGATCCCAGATCACGCTTACGTCGTGCTGGAACAGGCCGAGGTTCACGCGAACCGAGTCGTAATAGTAAATGTCACCCAGACCGTTATGCACCAGCTCGTGCATCTTCTTCACAGCACCGGTGTGAACGAAGGTGTGGTCGACGGCCAGCACCAGATTGCGGCGCGCAGCTTCTTCGACCAGCTTCTGGGCTTCGTCGACAGAGGAAGCGATCGGCTTTTCGATGAACACGTGCTTGCCAGCCATCATGGCGCGCATTGCCAGCCGGAAGTGGCTGGAAACGGGCGTGGCGATGGCCACCGCATCGACTTCCGGATTGGCGAGCACCTGCTCGAAATCGTCAGAAATTTGAACGCTGGGATAACGCGCGCTTACAGCCGTCAACCGCTCCTTGCGAAGGTCGCACACGGCAACCAGCTTCGCGTTACGGCAGTCGGCGATGTTGCGGACCAGGTTCGGCCCCCAATAGCCGTAGCCTACAACAGCAATTCCGATCATTTAACTTTCTCCGCACCTTTGTTTTTCGCTACTCCCGAAGGCTGCTTACCCACGATGCGCGCCGGAACACCGGCAACGACCGCATGGTCAGGGACATCCTTCGTGACCACAGCGCCCGCGCCCACCAACGCGCCCTCGCCGATTGTCACCCCTGCTAGAATTGTTGCGTTGCTGCCGATGGAGGCGCGGGACTTCACCCGCGTCGGAACCACCGTCCAGTCATCACCGCCCTGAAGGCTTCCATCGTCATTCACTGCACGTGGAAACAGGTCGTTCGTGAACATCACGCCATGCCCGATGAAGACGCCATCGTCGATGGTCACGCCTTCGCAAATGAAGCTGTGGCTGGAGACTTTGCAGTTCTGCCCGATAAAGGCGTCACGCTGGATTTCGACGAACGGCCCGATACGCGTGCCGCTGCCGATCGTGCAGCCGTAGAGATTGACCTGATCGCGTTGAAAGATAACAACGTCCGGTCCGAGAACCACGTTAGAAGAAATCATTCGATCCCAAATGCCCCTGCGCCATGAGCCGGCGCCCAACCCCGATACCGAAATGTTAAGGCTCGGCGCCGGTCCCATTGCCTGAGCTTCACAGTGTGAGGACCGAGCAGAACCTCACGTGCTCTAAGGACGGTTTTTCAGGCCCGGAGTAAACCGCCGAAAACGCGGTAAGATCGCCGCCGAAAGGGGTAGTTCTAGTACTGCGTCTATGCCCCCGGCACATGCGGACTATATACTCTGGTTGATGTTCGCCGAGCGCGCGCGATCCCGCTGACGCAGAACGCACCGCGTTGCCGCGATGCGTTGCAAGACAAAGGTTTTTCAAGGTGTTGAGAGGCGTGGCGCAAGTCGCGCCAGCTATCAGGTGCGGTTCCAGCGAGCGGAAAGACGCGATGCATCTACGCCCAGAGCCAGCGAAAGCATGAGGTATGCACGATAGATCCGGATATAGACTACACCCAGGAAGGCTAGAACGCGTGAACGCAGCCCGCTGAGCCTGTCCGACAGGCCAATTCGAAACACTTCCGCAGCCGGCGAAACGCCCACGGCAAGGCCTCGCAAAGTCCAGCGCAAACGCCACATGGACTTGCCTTGAATCTTCTCGAAATCATGAGCGGTGTGCCGCTCCCATTTCTGAACCAGTTCAGCCATGGTTTTACGCGCCGGGTGAAAGACGATCATTTCCGGGCAATATTGCGTGCGCAGCCCCATCGAGAGCGCGCGCTGACCCCAGTCGCGATCTTCCGCAATATTGATACCGCCAAACTCGCCGACCTTGGCGAAGATGTTTGCCCGCACGGCGAGGTTGCCAGTGCCGGTGAACCCCTGCTTGGCGATATACTCCTTCATGCGGTATGCGAAGACCGCTTCGTAAGATTCAAGCAATGTTGGATTTTCAGGATCGTCCATCGCTATCCTGACGTCGCCGCCAAGGATGTTCAAATTCCGATCCTGCATGAAGCGCCGCTCTATGGCATAAAGCCAGCGGGGATCTGCAAGGCAGTCGGCATCAATGAATGCGAGTATCTCGCCCTTCGCGTTTGCAACGCCGAGGTTGCGGGCCGGTCCTGGTCCGGGAACGAGCTGCCGCAACAGCGTTACATTCTCGAATTCATTGCATACCGCCGTAGGCGGCGTCTTCGAGCCATTGTCGACGACGATTATCTCCACCGGCTGGAGCACGCCCTCCTGTGAAGAGAGCGAATTGAGGCAACGCCGGAGCGCATCCTCCTGCTCAAGGTGCGGAACGATCACGCTTATCAACGACGCATCCTCTCGATTTCTTCGCAAGCTTCGACAATTGTTCAGTTTGCACTCTAGATGAGGAAGCCTGCTGACGCCCTGCCCTCATATGCATCAGTGGTACTAGACCTCTGGGGGTCTGGGATGAGCCCGCACAAGGCATAGTGGTGATAACTAACCCTATGTTGCCCCGGCCCTAACTCTCCAGTCCGCAAAGGGGATAGCCGGTTGCGCCTTTTGTGGAGGTACAGCCTTCGCGCAAGTGGAGGTAAACAGGGACTAGATATTTTTGCGTATGCCTAGGGGCGGCGGCAGAGCGTGGCGGATATTACGAATATGAATCAGAAGGCGGTCGGCGTGCGCGTCGAAGTGCGCCCAATCGCGTCCAGCGACATTGGACGCGTGGCGCGTTTCCTGAGCGCGGAGCTGAACAGCAGCGTTTCTGCCTCCACGTGGGAAGCGGCAATTCGCCAGCAATGGCAGGCGAATGCGCCGAATTATGGCTTCATGCTCGTGCAGGGCGACGCGGTAGTAGGCGTCTACCTCGCATTCTACTCGACGCGCATCATTGATGGCGAAATAGAGAAGGTCTGCAATCTCGCCGCATGGTGTGTGCAAGAAGCGCATCGCGCGCATGGCTTGCGGCTCATCAAATCCATGATGGGCCAGCAGGGCTATAGCTTTACCGACCTGTCACCCAGCGGCAATGTGGTTGAACTAAACAAGCGCATGGGCTTCCAGCTTCTTGATACGACGACCGCGTTGGTTGCGAACCTGCCCTGGGTGAGCTTTGGAACAAGCATTACGAACGATCCGGCAGAAATTCAGTCGCGCCTGACGGGGCGTGCATTGGAGATTTACCGTGACCATGCCAGCGCACCGGCAGCAAACCACCTCGTGATTTCTCGCAATGGTCGTCATTGCCACGTTATTTTCCGCAAGGACAAGCGCAAGCGTGTGCGGGCATTCGCCTCGATACTTTATGTGAGCGACCCCGAACTGTTCGTAAGGGTCGCGCGGGGCGTGTTCAGCTATTTTCTGCGCTGCGGTCTGCCCCTTACGTTGCTCGAAAAGCGCGTTGCTAACTACGTTCCCAAGCTTGCGTTCACACTGCCATCTGTCCGCCCCAAGATGTTTCGCAGTGCGCGATTGCAGCAGGAGCAAGTCGATTATCTCTACAGCGAACTAACTTGTGTACCTTGGTAAGGCGGAATACCTCGTATGAGAACTGCACTCAAAACTAATCTTTCTGATCTGGTGCGCGAAGCTGCGTTACGGCACGGCGATCTGCCTTGCCTCACCTATAAAAATGACAGCTTCACCTATGCTCAGATGTGGGACGAGGTTCGCCACTTCGCTGCCGTGCTGGCCGAGCTTGGCCTGCCGCGAGGCGAACGCGTTGGCATATTCCTCGACAAGCGCGTTGAAACCGTAGCCGCGATTTTTGGAACGGCTGCTGCGCGCGGCGTCTGCGTACCGGTCAATCCGCTGCTCAAGCCGGGACAGGTAGGCTACATCCTTGCCGATTGCGGTGTGCGTGTGCTGCTGACTTCGCTGGACCGGCTCAAGCTGCTGCTGCCGGAACTGCCAGCGAACGCGGCAATCGAACACGTTATTCTGGTCGATGAGGCTGACGACTCGTTAGAGGCGCCGTTAGCAGTCCATAGTCTGAAGGCGCTGCTGGAGCAGACCGACAAGAATTATGCGCCGCTGCCGACTGTCGATAACGATATGGCGGCTATTCTCTATACTTCCGGAAGCACCGGCAAGCCGAAGGGCGTGGTGTTGAGCCATCGCAACATGCTGGTGGGTGCGGAAAGCGTCAGCCACTATCTCGGCAACTCGACGGAAGACACGATCCTTTCCGTGCTGCCACTCAGTTTTGACGCAGGCTTGAGCCAGTTGACCACCGCGTTCAATGCAGGCGCGCATGTCATTCTGATGAACTACCTGTTGCCAAGCGACGTCGTGAGGCTCTGCAAAAAGCACAATGTTACCGGCATCACCGGCGTGCCGCCTTTCTGGATTCAGGTTGCAAATATTCCGTGGCCTGCCGAGGTAGCAGCAAAGCTGCGCTATTTCGCCAATACGGGCGGACGTATGCCGCGCGAAACGCTTGGTAAGCTGCGCTCGATCTTCACGCTGGCGAAGCCATATTTGATGTACGGGTTGACGGAAGCGTTTCGCTCAACCTTTTTGGATCCAAGCCAGGTCGATAACCGTCCGGACTCCATCGGTAAGGCCATTCCGAATGCGGAAATCCTCGTGCTACGCCCGGATGGGACGCCGTGCGATGCCGGTGAGCATGGCGAGCTTGTGCATCGCGGGCCGCTGGTGGCGATGGGCTACTGGAACGACCCGGTGAAAACCGCAGAGCGCTTCAAGCCGCTTCCCGGTCAGGATGATGGCTGGCGCGTGCCGGAGCGCGCGGTCTTTTCCGGCGATACGGTAGTGAAGGACGAGGAAGGCTACCTCTATTTCGTTGGCCGCCGCGATGAGATGATAAAGACCTCCGGCTATCGCATTAGCCCAACTGAGATTGAAGAAGTCGCTTATGCAACTGGCCTCATCCGCGACGCGGTAGCGCTTGGCGTGGACGACGCAACACTCGGCCAACGCATTGTGTTGATTGCCAGCCCGATCAATGGTGCTGCACTCGATACCGAAGCGGTGATTTCAGCATTCAAGCAGAAGCTGCCGCAATATATGGTGCCTTCTTCGGTCGTGGAAATGGCGGCCATTCCGACCTCGCCGAATGGCAAATTCGACCGCGTGCTTTTGAAGGAGCAACTAAAATCGTGACCCTGCATCCTTCTATCGAGGCGTTCCAGACCGCTGAGAGCGAGCTGCTGGTTGGCGGTATTCCGCTGACCCGGCTTGCTGAGCGTGTCGGCAGCACGCCGTTCTTTGCCTATGACCGCGCGCTGATCACTTCGCGCGTCAATGCGCTGCGTACTATTCTGCCATCCAGCCTGAGCCTAAGCTATGCGGTGAAGGCAAACCCGATGCCTGCCGTTGTGCAGCATCTTTGCGGTTTGGTGGATGCGTTCGACGTCGCCTCCGCGCTGGAAATGAAAATTGCGCTGGATGCGGGCCGACCGGCGGACAAGATCAGCTTTGCCGGCCCCGGCAAGACCGACGCCGAACTCGCACAGGCGGTTGCGGCGGGCGTTACGGTCGAGATGGAGTCGCCGAATGAAGCGGCGCGTCTCGTCACAATCGGCAATCGCCTTGGCATTCGGCCACGCGTGGCCGTGCGCGTGAACCCGGATTTTCAGGTCAAGGGTTCAGGTATGCGCATGGGCGGCGGCCCGCAGCAGTTCGGCATCGATGTTGAAGAGGTTCCGGCGCTTCTGCGCCAGGCGCAGTTCCGTGAACTGGATTTCCTCGGTTTCCACGTATTTGCGGGGTCGCAAAACCTGCACGCTGGTATTCTTTGCGAAGCGCTGGAAAAGAACGTTGCGCTGGTGCTGAATCTGGCGGAGCAGAGCCAAACGCCGGTTCGCTACGTCAATCTCGGCGGAGGATTCGGTATTCCTTACTTTGAGAAGGATGTGCCGCTGGACATCGGCATGATCGGCGAAACGCTGCATGAGCAGATGGACAAGCGAATTTGCCCTGCCCTGCCCGACGCAAAGGTCGTGATCGAGCTTGGCCGCTATCTGGTAGGTGAATCCGGCGTATATGTTACCCGCGTCGTTGACCGCAAAGTTTCGCGCGGCAAGACATACCTCGTAGTGGATGGTGGTATGCACCACCAACTCGCCGCCTCAGGCAATTTCGGACAGGTCATCCGCCGCAATTATCCCGTTGCCATTGGCAACCGCATGCATCAGCCAGCGAGCGAGCCGGTGTCCGTTGTCGGCTGCCTCTGCACGCCGCTCGACCTCTTGGGCGACAACGTTACCTTGCCAGATGCCAATGTCGGCGATCTCGTCGTTGTGTTTCAGGCAGGCGCTTACGGCCTCACAGCCAGCCCTACAGCATTTCTAGGTCATCCAGCGCCGCAAGAAGTTCTGGTTTGATCGAACAGGTTTCAAGGAAAAGACTATGACAGCAAGTGCCGCAACCATCGATGAAGTTAAGCAGCTGATCGTCCAGACCCTCGGTATTGACGATCCGAGCCGCATTTCCGGAGCATCCACCCAGCTTTTTGGCAATTTGCCGGAACTGGACTCCTTCGCGGTGGTCAATCTCGCCATGGAGATTGAAAGCCGTTTCGGTTTCGAAATCGATGAAGATGGCTTTTCAGCAGAAGTGTTTGAAACCGTGGGTTCGCTCGCAGACTATATCGACCAGAACCGGCGTCATTGAGCTATGAAAAATCCTCCACGCATCACCGTTGCCGTCGTCACCTTCAACAGTTCCGCAATGCTGCCGGGGCTGCTCGACTCTCTTGAGGTCGGCATGGCCGGTGTTGGCCCATATGAGGTGATGATCGTGGACAATAATTCGCGCGATGCTTCAGTCGAGATCGCGCGCAACCATCGCCAGAAGCCAACTGTTATCGAGATGGGATCGAATGCGGGCTACGCCGCTGCAATCAACGCCGCGATGGATGCCATGCATCCGGAATCGCATTTGTTGGTGCTCAATCCCGACCTGCGCATGTATGCGCGTTCGGCAAAAGCGCTGCTCGACTGCTTTGAAAACCCGACGGTCGGCATCGCTGTGCCACGCAATTTCAAGGAAGACGGCACGACCGACCCGACCATCCGTCAGGAACCGTCCGTACTGACGGCCTGGTCTGACTCCGTTCTTGGCGGCAAGAAGGCATCCAAACGCGGCTGGGGCGAAATGATCGATACGCCGGATCGCTATGAACATGGCGGGCCGATCGAATGGGCGACCGGCTCCGCGTTGCTTGTTTCGGCACGGGCTCGCGCTACCGTTGGCCGGTGGGACGAGTCCTTCTTCCTTTATAGCGAAGAGGTCGACTACCAGCGCCGCGCGCGCGAGGCCGGTTTTGACGTGGTATACGAACCGCGCTCGCAGGTCATGCACAAGGGCGGAGACAGCGGAACCAATCCGAAACTGTTCGCTTTGCTGACCGCGAACCGCGTGCGGTATTATCGCCGCCATCACGGCCCAGTCAGCACATTGCTTTTCAGGCTCGGTCTCGCGACGGGCGAGGCTATTCGTATCACTCGTGGGAAAATGCACCGCGCCGGTTTACTTAGCGTGTTCGCACCGGAGCGCACAGTGACGAACTTTTTGGCCAACCGGCCAAGCTGAGCTGGCGGAATGGCAGGCGTGCGGATCATTAATTTTCACGGCATCGGTGAGCCACAGCGCGAGCTTGAACCGGGCGAAGAACCGTATTGGATCAGCGTCGAGCGGTTCCGCTATATGCTGGACCGCATCGTCGCGCACGCGGATCACAGTCAAATCGCCATCACATTCGACGATGGAAATTTGTCCGACCTCGCCATCGGAGCCGTTGAGCTCGAAAAGCGCAAACTAAAGGCTCGGTTCTTTGTCCTGACTGGCCGCATTGGCCAAGTCGGTTCACTAAGCGAAAACAATATCCGCGCATTGCTCTCCGCTGACATGGGAATAGGCAGCCACGGCATTTGGCATCGCGACTGGTCAAGCTTGCCGCTTTCAGAACTGAACCAGGAACTAACCGAGTCCAAGCGCGTACTTGAAGCGATCTGTGGGAGTGCAATAAACCACGCGGCTATCCCCTTTGGTCGCTACAACGCCAGAGTTATGAAGGCCGCCCGCGCTGCGGAGTATGAACGGGTTTATTCCAGCGATGGCGGATCAGCTGACCCGAAAAACTACCTGCAAGCGCGCAGTTCCGTGCGCTCTGATACCAGCGACGCTGCGTTCGAAGCCATGCTGTCCGGCAGATTGCCTTGGGCGAAGCGCCTGCGCCGCACGGCAGCAATGGCGGTGAAGCAAATCGCCTAGGCTGTGCTTACCTTTGCCTCGAACGATCACGCACGCCTACTGCATTTCTCGCTCTTAGAATACGTGAAGAAGCGCGTCCCGACGGCCGCTCTTGAGTAAAATCGCTGGGTTCGCCTTCGCTAACTGCTTCGTCAACCAAACCATTCTGAACTCGGGGTTGCCGTGTCGCGTTTTGACGCCCAAGGCTGTCGACGGCAACTGCCTCGGAGGTATAATTGCTCAGCCAGATACCGCTACCCAGCAAAAACATCAGCCACGTGTAACCAGCGTCCCACAAATGAACAGTGGTTCCGACGAGCATGTAAGAAATCATGCAGATCAGGTAGGCGACGGTAATGTTCTCCACCTTCAAAAATGCATCACGATTTGAGCCGATCTTAAACAATACCCAGACGAACGCCGCAAGTAGAAATGCAAAGCCTGGCAAGCCGTGGCGCATGGCCATAAGCAGCCAAAAATTGTCAACGCTGATGGGCATCCACGGTGGCCGTGCCCACGAACCAAGTCCGATCCCAAAGAGCGGATGTGCCATCACCGATGCGGACCCATACTCCCAAATCAGAGTTCGGAACCATCCGGTTTGCTTATCAAATGTGAAATGAGAGATATAGAACTTGATAGGAGTCTGATTGGATCCAAATTCAACAAAAAGGTATCCAAGAAAAAGCAGCATCCAAAGAATTTTCCAACGGGCCTTAAAAGTGTAAAGTATCGAATTCCATGAAACAACAGCCAGTTGTAAGACTAAACCCGCTATAGGTGCTGATGACATAGAAGTTAGCGCCGTGAATATCACCCCTATTGTTAACCATGTACGTGTAGTGGCGGCGCGCTGTCTCGCCAAAACGAGACAGCACAAGGAAACAATACTTCCGCATACTAAACCAAACAGAATTGAGTGAGGGAACGGACCTTGTACCCGCCACAACCCCATTCGTGGATCCATTTGAACAGTATCAATGGTGGGCAGGAAGGCGCCGAATATCCGCAAAAGCAGATTAGATCCTGTTACCCATTCGAAAAGTGCAAACGGCAGAACAATGATTGTGACCTTTGCCAATAGGGTAATGGCGCTGACGAACTCGTCCGCAGTGCGAACATAACAGCGAGCCAAAGATATGGACCGAGCGTTTCGATCCATAATATGCCGATGGTCTGAACAGATGCCGATAGCCCATGTGCCAGCGACAAACTGATTGACGCCCACAGGCAAAAGAGGATCAGGAAAATATCTGGAAAAATGATCCGCGTTCTGAGCCACCGCAACACGCAGGGAAAAAGTGCTGCAATCAACACGAAGCGATAAACAGATAGGTTGAGTGGCCCGATGGAGATCACCCAAGGGACAAAAAGCGCAATGATAAAAAGCTTGACCGGCAAAGCCACTCCGGCAGCGCTATCTGCACTACTGGACAATCTCGAACGCGCGAGCGCCCGCCGAGATCGTGAATCGCCTCGCAAGCCTTCTCTTCCAATACCGGTGGTAATTCCGCTCATCTTCACTCGGTAACAGTAATTGCTGCCAGTTGGACGTTCAACGATGGCAACACATCTCATGCAGATAGATCGCTCGAATAGTTTATATGGAATATACGAGTGGCTTTTGCGGGGCTAGGGTCGGCTTGCAGTAGACCTATTATCCGAACGGTCTATAGCAAGGTTTAGATATGGTGCTCGAACTGAACAGATGTTTTCCCGGGTGCAATTCCGTAGTACCCGCCTAACCCGATATCGACCAAAGTGACAGCAAGCTTCGACTTTAACTGCCGCGCGCGCGTGAGGTAGATTTCGGTATCGTTGAAGAACGAAATCGTGGGATTATTCCAATGGCAGGCGGGCAGTCGGATTTCGACGGGCAATTTGTGATAAGCGCGGCAAGCGAGCCGGTCGAAAGGGGCTGGACGCGCCAAAGCTTTGGTAAGTTCAACCTGGATATGGCGCCGGGCTGCCAATGCGTTCGCGTATTCGATCGGAGCGGTCGGAAGATCGGCCTGCTGCTCGGCACACCGATCGATCTGAAGCGAAATAGCATCATCACCTCGGACTATTCGATAGAGGAAGCGCTAGCCAACGCCAGCCAGATCGATTCGTTCGTTGAAAAACATATCTATGGGCTGACCGGCACCTTCCTCTTCATATTGTCGGCTTTCGGGCTGAACCGTATCTATCTTGATTGCAACGGATCGATGTCTGTCGTCTACAGCGCCGAAAAGAAAACAGCCGGGGCGACTGCAGCGGTGTTGCTGGATTCCGGAGAATACTCTGCGCGCTTCCGCAAGGACCTCTATGACGCGTTGGATGTAGATAATGCGGGCTGGTTTACAGTCGGTCTTACGGCACACAGGGGCATCAGCCGCCTGCTATGCAACCATTATCTCGACCTGGATAAGTGGGTCGCGGTACGCCATTGGCCTCTTGCAGCGATAACATCCGCACACGATCTGAAGCAAACCTTCCGAAACATCTCGGATCGCGTTACCCAGACCATAAATCTTCTCGCCGATAACGACATAACGCGCGTGGCGCTTACTGCAGGCTCGGACTCTCGGTACCTGCTTGCTTGCAGTAGACCGCTTCTCGACAAGGTTTCGTTCGTAACCGTCGGTGCGCCGGCTGGTGAGATTGACGTCGCCTGCTCGAAGCTTTTGGCTCGGAAGTTCAATCTCAAGCATGATATCCTGCCCTATAAGGAGGCTACTTCTGCCGAGATTGCACTGTGGCGCTTGCGGGCTGGGCATTGTGTAGGAGGCAACAATGTGAAGCTTCATCCAAGCGTTCGTCCTCTTGAAGGCCATTTTTTTGTCGGTGGACTTGGCGGCGAAATCGGGCGAGGTTTTCTATGGTTGAACGCGGAGCCCGATACACCGCTGGATGCGAACAATTTGGTGGCGCGCCTGAAGCTCCCACAGATCCCTGAAGTTATTGAAAAAGTTGGTGAATGGCTCAAACCTCTTGAGCGATATGATACGCTGTTCAAGCTCGATCTTGCCTATATCGAGCTGCGCATGAGTGCATGGGGATTCTGCGATACCTATGTGAAACCAAAGCAGAAAGAGCTGCATCCAATGGTTTCGCGGGCAAACTACGTTGACATGCTGTCTATCCCACCCGACCTGCGGCGCGGCGGAAAAATGTTTCCTGAGATAATCGCCATGCTTTGGCCGGAACTTCTGTCGCAGCCTATCAACAGATATGGCGATTGGCGCGACCAGTTCGCGGTGGTGAAAAAAGCTCTCCGCGACCCAAATCGCGCACGGCGCAAGGCGGTCCAGCTGTTCCGAACGGTGTGGATGCCAACGGGCAAGCAGAACATGGAAGAAAAAGCGCAATGAAGCCTATCGCAGGTCTGGAATCAGCCATTGGCCAGTTTGGTCGCAGGTGGCGTCAATTAAGTCATTTTCTCGAAACCGAAGGAACACAGGGGGTTTCCCGACGCATCAGGACTGTACTAGCCGACCGGATCAAACCACATGGTCTGACGTGGGATGTCGTTCCTTCCGACGTCGTAGCAGCCGATCTCGAAAATCGTTTCGAACCGCCTCTGCTTCCAGTGGCTCCGGGAAACCCGCTCGTTGTCAATTGGGTGGTAGGACCGGCGGGTCCGGGTTCGGGAGGTCACACGACGAATTATCGCATCGTGCGGTATCTTGAAACGCACGGCTACAAGAACAGGCTCTATTTCTACGACCCCTACAAAGGTGATCATAAATATTACGTACAGATTGCGCGAGATTACTACGGCATTACCTGCCCTATTTCGCGGCTGGAAGATGGAATGGAAGATGCCCACGCGGTCGTTGCCACTGGCTGGCCGACCGCTTACGCCGTGTTCAACTCCCGATGTGCAGGTAAGCGCTTCTATTTCGTTCAGGATTACGAACCGGACTTTTATCCGATCGGCGCAAAAAACCTCTTGGCGACGAACACTTATCGAATGGGCTTTCACGGGCTAACCGCTGGACGCTGGCTCAAGCACAAGCTTGAAGAAGATTTCGATATGTCCTGCGATTATTTTCCATTTGGTTGCGATACGACGCGTTATAAATTCGATCCGGACGCTCCGAGAAATGGCGTAGCGTTCTATGCGCGGGCCGAAACGCCACGGCGTGGCGTGGAGATCGGCCTTCTAGCGCTGGAGATTTTCGCAAAAAGAAACCCCGGAGTTGAAATACATCTCTATGGGCAGAAGATGGGACACCAACCGTTCAACTATTTCGACCATGGGATCGTTACCCCTGCCCGGCTCAATGAAATCTATAATCGCTGTCAGGCAGGGCTCAGCATTTCACTGACCAATGTGTCTCTTGTTCCGTTTGAGATGTTAGCGGCCGGATGCATACCTGTGGTGAACGACGCGGAACACAACCGCATGGTGCTTTCTAACCCGAATGTTCAGTACGCTGGCTCTACGCCGCATGCACTGGCCGCCGCTCTGGAAGAAGTAGTTCGCGCAACAAACTTTGCGGAACGGGCGCGTCTGGCTTCCGAAAGTGTTGCGGCTGCGAGTTGGGATGATGCGGGCGCGGCTGTGGATGCAGCAATGCGCCGCGCGCTGGCAAAGGGATCGCTCAGAAGCGTTGCGTGAAAAAGGCCGCACGTTGGCGGCCTTTTCAAGATTACGCGGCGCTAGGCACTAGAGGATGAAGTCGTCCTTGGTCAGATGAACCAGCCCTTTGAGCTGGATCTCAAAATCATGGATACCATCGCCATTGATGTCGCCCTGAATGATGGTGACATCCTTGGAAGTTCCTTTGTAGTCCTCAGTTCGCCATGCAATGGCACCCGGCTTGTGATCGAACACAGCGTTGTTCTGGGCAATGAAATGGAAGACGCCATCCCCCGCAATGCTACCGTTTGCATCGATCGCAGAAATATCGATCTTATCGAGTCCCTTCTGGAAATCCGTGATTACATCACGCTTGTTTCCGGAACCCATGTGAGCGACCTGGTCGAAAACAAAGATATCTTTGCCTGCGCCACCGGTTAGATAGTCTGTCCCACCTTTGCCGTTGATATGATCGTCACCAGAGGTGCCAACAAGCTTTTCGCCCTTCGACGTCCCATCTATCGCCTTGGAAACATGGTCCGAGCTACCCTGGGAAGGTGTAGACGGCACGTTCGGCTTCGTAGGCGTAGTAGGAGTCGAAGGCGTTGATGGAACGTTCGGAGTATCTATTACAGGATCTGGTACATAGTCACCCTTCGGGACCGCAGAACCGGCGGCAACCTCAGCATTGCCCGATATCGAGGGGTTGGTATGATAGATACTGTAGTATCCATAATATCCCTTCGAGATATAGTTGTCATAAATGGAAACATTCGAGATATTCGAATCGCCATATCGTGCAGCAACGTAAATATTGTACCCCGGATCGCCTCCAAGATAGTTGTCACGAACGATGACGTTATGTACCTGGCCAAAGTCATCGTCAATAAAGATGTTTGACGTGTCAGTAGCAATGACCGTGTTGCCTTCAATCAGAAGACCATTCTGTCCTCCCTTGACGGAAATGCCGCCAATGTGGGCATCTGAAGACGAATGAGCAAGATCGTGAATGTAGTTGCCTTTAACTACAGTATTCGTCCCTTGCGCAACATTGATGCCGTGGGCACCACCGGAAATATCATTATATAGAATATTTCCGCTTGCCAATACAACATCAACGCTCTGCCCTTTCTTACCAGGGCCAATAATGTCATTGTACATAAGCGTGAAGTTTTTGGCGCCTTCTGCATCTATAGCTCTGTAATCATTATATATGATTTTACAGTTCTTAATGATTACATTATCCGCAGTAATTCTAAGCGATCCATTTATAATCATGTTCTCTATGACGGTACCATCCTTGGTAATCGTCATAGGACCGGTATAGACCGAAAGATTTACTCCATCCTGCACGCCAGTGTTACTAGCATCCGGGAACCCAGTTGGAACTGCCATTGTGATCAAATCCTCTCATGCCCCGGACCCTTAGCGATGAGTTTTGCCTGACCAAAAGTTAAGTTTCGAGAAAACAGAAACGATGCATTTTCGGTACAATCAATTCTCGCAAAAACACATGAGATGGGTGCAGAGGCCATTTCAAATCACAACATATTTCATTGTGTAATATTTCGTTCGCCACATTTTCGCCTATAATTTGTAAGTCGCGCCGGAGTACAGAGCGCCATTCCAGTAAATACTAGGATAGGATGGCTCTTTTTGCCGCCACATATGTGGCAACACGCGGAGATTGATTTAAATTTACATATTAGATTAATACACGCAAAACGATATTTTTTCTGAAATTCAGACATTCAAATCGTAGCACATCGTAACTGACGTGCATAATTTTGCGAACTCACTTTTATAAAATTATATTTATCCGCGGCGATCCGACATTTTATTTTTTATACTTTGATCACTTCTCGTATCACTATATTGCATGCGGGACATTTTTGCCGATTTTGACATATATATCTATTTATCTAGTCTATTGTGTCTATCCAATCATTTGTTATAGCGCCAAAAATTTAGACATCTGATTTTGAAATACTGGAGCCTGATGCGATAGCAGGCCTTTTGGGTTGAACGTTCCAACGTAACAAGTTTCCCACCTTGCTGCCGCTCGGCGTCGCCAACTCGCGAGCCAACCTGATTGAGAAACGTTCAAAGGTCCACCAAAAACCGGCGGCGAAGACGATGCAAACGGCTATTACAAAGAACAGGCCGGCAAATTCAGATAGCGGGCTTTCGCCAAAAAGTTTTTTCCAGACATAGAATGAGGCACCTGTTACCGGATTGTGCGTCAAATATAGGCTATAGCTGATAAGGCCGAGAAATTGTATCCAGCGCCAATTAAGCCAATCAGACATTCTATCCAGCGTTATGGCTAGATACAGAACCATCGCGGTGATAGCGGTGGCAATCTGAAATAATTCGCCGCTAATGACCGATCCGAGCGAACACGCGGCGGCAAGTATAAATAATGCAGTGGCAACTCGCCCATCTTCACGGGCATGAAATGCCAGTACGCCCAAGAAGAATGCATACCATTTGTTGACAAAGAGACCCGTGACGATGTTTTCGTGCACTAGGCCACTGCCCCAAGCTATCGCGACCAGAAACATAAGGATCCAGATAGCGGGACCAATTCGCGGTGCGATATTTCGGCATAAGATATAGATGATATAGAATTGAATCTCGTAGGTAAGCGTCCAGTATACCGTGTTAATTTCCTTAACGCCCAGTAATTCCTGCATATAGGCCATGTGCACGGCAACGGAGTACCAACCAGGGAACTCTATTTGCGTATGCGTAACACGCGCCGAAATGAATGCGAAGATTCCAACAACGACCATCGATGCCCAGTAGGGGGGATCAAGTCTTACAGATCGACGGAGAGCGAAGCGTGCAAGAAACGCAAAAGTATTGGGAGCATTTCTTACACTGTAGGCGATTACGAAGCCGCTCAGTACAAAGAAAACCGCGACCCCGTTCTCACCAGCTATAAATATAGAATGATTGACCACACCAGGCAGCATTGCCATCAGCGCTGTAAGATGGAACTTGGCGTGAAATAGCACGACCCACATGGCGGCAAAACCACGCAATCCATCCACAAAATGGAATCTCTGCGTAGATTTTTTCACCGCTGAAGACGTGTTGTCCATCTTATCAGCCGCTGTGAGCGAACCATGTGAAGGAAGACGACGTCCCTCGCGGTCCACCCCCAAATCGAGCGTGTATCAAGACCCTTTTACTCATTCGACATACACCCCACGCATCGTAAAATAGAGCGCTTATCTGCCCCTATTCACAAGATCGACATTTGACGTATTTTCACCTGCTGCAGGTACCTATCTATAATACTGTTTCTGGTGGTGTATTTCTCAAGCGATCAAGCATTCTTACTCAAATCGCACTGATGAACGAATGCAGATTGCTTGCGAGACGGCTAAGTTCAACGCGCGGTCGATTTTGTGCGGCCAGCAAGTCGTCGAACCGTTCCAATCGCTCGTTGAGGCTAGCGACATCGCGCACGACGAATACGCCCGGCGTGTCGGAGAAGCGGTCGGCCGTCGCTAATTGGTGGCCGTTGCGGTGTTCGCCAAGCGCGTGATCGCGTGGGAACACGATGATAGGCTTGCCCAGTTCCATCGCCGTGAGAATCGAGCCCATACCGGCGTGCGCAATCATGATATCCGCCTGCGCTTGCAGGTCGCGCATCTCATCCGGAGTAACCAACCCAAAGCACTTCATGGCTTTAGGTTTGTAGGTGGACGGGCCAATCTGGCCGATGACGTCCGTGCGCGCAGCGCGAAACGCCCATTCGTCAACCGCTTGAACTAGGCGATCAAAGGGAAACTGCGTTCCTACCGATAACAAAATCACAGGACCGACCCCATATATTGAAGACGCGGAAGGCTCGCATCCAGATGCGGCCATTGCGTCAACCAGAGGTCGGCATAGCGCTCAGCCATACGGCCGGAGAGGGATAGCACTTCCGAATTGGCGAGGCTGTCGATCCAGACCGTCTTTGCGCCAAACAGCTTTGCGATACCGATTGCAAGCAGGCCGGGTGCCGCACCGGTGGTGATCACGACGTGCGGACGAACGCGAGCCATGAGCCACGCAAGGCGTGAGGCCAGAACGACAAGCTTCGCCGGATTGGACCGCGACGCATCGGGCACCACCGATACCTTGCGCGTTCCCGTGGGCGCCTTGGCGCCTTTGAGGGTTGTGGCGTAATGCGCCTGCTCGTAGTTCAGCTCTGTTGCCAATCGGCACAGCTGAATCCAGTGGCCACCAGCAGAAGCGATAAAAAGTACCCGTTTGTTTGCGTTTTCACTCATCTCGATCACGCTCAGAATCTGTGTGAACTCTCAGCTCAATTGACCACCAAATCAGGAAAGACCCGTCGGCTGTGCCGGGCGAGACTGCGCGCGCCGGTCCGAAACAACGCTCTCGATCAATTCGCCATCAATCGTCTGCCGCTCCTGCGCGAAGGCGTAGACCAGCGCGTAATCGCAGATTTGGTTGATGATGCGCGGCAAGCCACGACTTGCCCGGTAGATCGGCTCGAACGAGTTGGGCAAAAATATTTCGTGGTCGGCTCCCGCCACCTTCAGGCGATGGGCCACGTAAGACCCGATCGCCGATTCCGGCATACCTGTTAGGTGGAACTGCGCCGACACGCGCTGCGCAAATTGCGGCATGCGCTGCTCGCTGATCATTCGACGCAACTCCGGCTGTCCAACTAGGACGATCTGAAGCAACTCCTCGTTTGAACCGTTCATGTTCGAGAAGCAGCGCAGCTCTTCCAGCATCGCTTTCGAAAGGTTCTGCGCTTCGTCGACGATCAGAACCGTGCCGCGACCGCTGTCATATTCGTTGCGGACAATCTCTTCGAGCAGCTTGAAGCGCTTCACGTAAGAAGTGCGCGTGTCCTGCTCTTCGCCAAGCGCATGTAGCGCCCAGTCGATCAACTTGCCGCGATCTGCCTGCGCATTCGATATAAGCCCGATGCGAAGATCGCGCGGGATTGAGCGCAGTAGATGATGGATCAGCGTCGTCTTGCCTGCACCCACCTCGCCGGTGATAACGGTGATCGGCGCGAAGGTAACGAGGCCATATTCAAGCATTGCAAATGCAAGCGTATGGCCCTCGGTCCAATAGAGATAGTCCGGATTCGGCAAAAGGCTGAACGGACGCTCCCGCAGTCCAAAGAATTGCGCATAGATGAGATAGGAATTCAGAGCGGCTGCCGGATCCTGCCCGGCATCCCTTTGTGGCGCCTGCGTCACTCGTGCCTCGTACATTGTTTAATACCCATACTTCTCTGGGGTGTAGCGACACTTGTTCAGTACGACGCCCAGCACTTTGGTGCGCTGTGAAAGCTCGTATTCACAAATGTCGGCTTCAGCCCCGGTGGTCATTTCAGCAGCGGTCACGATGAGCGCACAATCGACGTTTGGTGCAAACGCCATGACGTCATCGAAGGCCAGCATCGGCGGAAGATCGTAGAGAATGATATCCAGTCCAAGGCGGCTCTGCATTGTGGCGAGAGCCGACTTTGCGGAGGCTCCCTGAAGGAGTTCGGACGCGTGCGTTACCGGCTGACTGTTTGCCGCTATTGCAAGGTTCGCGCCAAAACGCACAAACGTATCGTTTAACCCAGCCTCGCCACTAAGTAAGCTCTCCATAGACGGCATTTCTTTCATTCCGAGCGTCGATCCAATCGAAGGACGGCGCAAATCAAGATCGAGCAACGCGGTCCGACAGTCGACCTGATGCGAGAAAGAGAAGGCGAGATTGGAGCTGACGGTCGATTTACCGCAGGCCGCTGATGGCGACGTTATTGCGATGGACCGCCAGCCGTTCTGCCGCATCACCTGAAGTATTTTCGTGCGCAGCATATCGAAGGAAGCACGTGCCGGATCGGAGTGGTCCAGCGTGATGATGCGATTTTGCTTGAGTACGCGCTCATCCGGCGCCCATGCGTTAAGGCTCAGCCAATTGTCATCCAGTGGCCGAGATACTGGCAACGCATGCACTGCCGCTGGCGCGCTTGTAGGCGCTATGGGTGGAACCGGCTTTGTCTGCCTCGGAGAGACGGCAGGTGCTGATTGCTTCCACCGGTCGGTAGCGTTGTTCTTGGCCTTTTGCAGGGCGAGTTGAATATTCAGCATGTCTCTTACCTGCCTTCCAGACCGGCGTGCTGTGCCGCGAACCATGGAAGCCGCGAACTAATGTTGCGCAAAAACTGTTGTGCATTGTGCCACCCCTGCCAGAAATCGCTGAGCACAGGTTCATCTGGCTGCGGGATGTAGGGAAGCGTCGCGAACGGCTGGCCGGGTATGATCGCCGCCAATTCGCTTGGGCGACGCACGGTTTTATTCAGCAGTTCCATCAAGAGAATGATGCCGAAGCCGATCCCGGCCCCGCCGACCAGACCCATCGCGGCGATGAGCGCACGGCGCGGGCTGACAGCATCGGCCGGCGGAACCGCACGTTCGACTACGGCAAGCCTGCCACCCTTGGCGTGAATTTCGATCTGCTCACCCGCCGATGCCTCGGCCAGCTTGGCCACCGCAGTATTGTACTGGAGTTGCGTGTTGTCACGCGCGCGAACCAGCGAATTCAACGCAGTTTCATTGGTAGGCGTAGCAGCGATGGTCTCGGCGAGGTGATCGAGATTCTTACGAATCGACGCCTTTTCGTTGGTCAGAAACTGTAGGCGCTCATCAATATCCGCCAGTTGCAGGTCGAGCTCGGAAGTACCAGCTTTCCCCTCCCCCTTCGCACTCTTTTCCTTGAGCGATGTCTGGAGGTCCGCAATGCGCTTGCGCAAGCTCACAATATTCGGGCTGTCCTCGGCAAAAATCGAAAGCTGCTCAGACAACGCCTTATTGAGATCTTCGAGCAATTGCTGCTCTGGCGACGCGGGGCCGGCTCCAACACGGCCTGATTGCTGGAATATCTGCACGAGATTTTCACGGCGGCTGCGCAACGCAGCTTCCTCGCGGTCAAGATTTCCAAGCCGTTCCTGCTGGTTGCTCTGCTGATTGTGGCGGAAGTCAAGACTATCCGGCAAAGCATCCTTGTTTGCGTTCTTGAATTCAAGAATCTGCTTGTCCAGCCTGGCGAGATCACTGCCAAGCCGCTCAACTTCCTGATTGAAAAACTGCTGGGTGTCGGCAGCACGTTCAGTTCTCAAGCGGACATTGCGCTCCAGAACCAGGTCCACCACGTCATTTACAATATCCGACGCCTGTACGGGGTTTCGCGAGAGAAACGAAACGCTGAACACCGTCGCACCGCTATCGCGCGCCGATTCGAGATCGAGTTGCTGGAAACGCAGACGGTTCCGCATGTCGTTGACGATAGCATTGTCGTTAGCATTCAAATACGCATCATAAATGCCATGGCGCTTCGCCAAGCCAATGAGCGTATCGCGTGTCATTATTTCCTGCTCGATGATTTGAAGTTGCTCCACCGCATTTGTGGGCGCGGTGGTGCGAACCATTTCAGCTGGAATCTGCGGTGCTTCCACAACGAGGCGAGCACTCCCCTCGTATGACTTCGGAATCATCAATGCGATTGCAACAGCCAAGAATGTGCACACGGCGACTGCCCCGACCACAATCGGTAATCGCCGCAGCAGCAATGACAAATAAAATTTGAGATCGATGTCTCCCATCAGTCCGTTCGCCCAATCTGCCCGTTAAACCCTGACACCGATCTTTCACGACGCGCGACGGCAGGCTAGATCGCTGATAGGATTGATCTGGGCGATTAGGAGCAAACGGATTAAGCCGTTTGGGTAATTGCCTTCACCCACTCGCACCCCACTTACCCGCGTATGCGATCCTTTTTGCACCCAATCCCGCTATATCAGCTGCAATTCGATCTGCCGCGCAACAATCTTGCAGCAACCGCACGGTTGGAATGCAGCTCGGTCGAATCGACTCGTCCGGGGTGATTCGGATTGACCTCAGTCTCGTTGAGAATTGGTCTTCCCAGTGCTGGCTCGCCAATTCCTTCCACCATTGGATGATGCTCTCGCGTCTATCGGCTAACTCACGTATTCGACAAACATCTGTCATTATGCAACAGTGCAGTAATGTATTGCCTAAATATACATTGTTCTTTTTTTAATATATACTCCTATCGCATAGGTTTTACGATAATATTCCACCTCAACTAGTAACTATTATCTATCTCCGATCTATTGCTGAAATCCCCGGAAATCTTGAGACTGCTAGGCGGGCTTATTTAATTTGGGGCACTTCATGTCGGGGGCACAATCCAGGACACTTCCGCTGGAATTGCACGCGGCTACATCCCTTTCGGGGTCGGTACGCCGCTGGTCAATTTATCCAGCGTTCAAGCGCGCATTCGATATCGCCGCAACTCTTGCGATTGCGCCGGTGGCGCTTCCGCTCGTGGGCATTTCGGCGTTCATGGTCAGTCGCGATGGCAGCAGCGCGTTCTACTCCCAGTCACGACTGGGCAAGAATGGCAGGGAATTTCGCATCTGGAAGCTTCGTACGATGGTTCCCGATGCAGACAAGGTTCTTGATGTTTATCTGGATGCAAACCCTGAAGCCAAAGCTGAATGGGATGCGCACCAGAAGCTGACGAACGACCCGCGCATTACCCGCGTAGGTCGCTTCTTGCGTAAATATTCGATCGATGAGTTTCCGCAGTTGTTCAACGTGTTCAACGGCGATATGAGCCTTGTTGGTCCCCGGCCGATGTGTCCGGATCAACGCGGTCAGTACCCAGGCACGGCGTATTTCGATCTGCGTCCTGGTATGACCGGCCTGTGGCAGATCAGCGAACGTCACCATTCGACCTTTGCGGATCGCGCAATATACGACAATCGCTATGCACTTGCGCTTTCGCTCGCAACCGATCTCAAAATTCTGATGATGACGCCTCTGGTCGTTCTTCGCGGGACCGGACTTTGATTTAGCGCCCCTGCCCCGCGCGAAAGACGCGGCCACGCCTTTCCGGCTCGCGTCTTTCGAGCCGGGCAGGCGTGGCCGAAAACGTCGAAGCTGGTGCAATCTTCCGAAAACCTTCAGAAAATCGACGCTTGACTCAATTGTGGTGAATTCTTCCGTCGATCTCGATTCGGTATTTCGCTGCCGCAGCCTCAAGCATTCTGATTAGCTTGGGATCGGATAACTCGCAATTCGGCAGCACGGTCCGAATCGCCAACAGCGCCCGGTCAATTGATAGCGGTTGCCTGTATGAAAGCCGCGAATGCACGTAGTGATTCACGACGTCGGACGGCAGTCTGCCATCCAGCCCCTGTAGTGTGCGCATGCGCCTTCACCCCCTTGAAGGACAATCGATGCGTAAGCCGATTGCTCAGCAATACTAACTGGAGGATACCATCAACGCGCGCGCGTTAGGCCTTGATCGTTCGCTCAACCATTGGCAGCTTGATGAGGTAGCGCACCCCCCAAGGGTTAAACTGACGGTCGATAGTGGCGTCAAGTTCATACGCAAGGGTACGTTGCACGAGTTCGGTGCCGAAGCCCGTGCGACCCGGCGAGCGTGGCAGATCTGAGAGGCCGTTTTCTTCCCAAAGGAAAACGAGATTCCGGTCATCGCCGTCGTCAGCGATTTTCCAGCTGATCGAGATTTTTCCCTCCGGCACAGACAGCGCACCATATTTTACCGCGTTCGTCGCGAGCTCATGGATTGCGAGTCCCATTGTCTCCGCAGCCTTTGGCTGCAAACCGACCTGCGGCCCATCGATCGAGATTTGGTCGCTTTCGCGCGCGGTAGCAGCAAGAAGCGTGTCGGCAACCAGCAGGCCAAGGTCGATGCCCGCGGTAGGATCGCGCGTCACAGCTGCCTGCACGCGCGCAAATGCGCCGATGCGGCCATCGAGATGCATCGCGTAATCTTCTACCGTTTCGCTCGTCTGGGCCGTGCGCCGCGCGATTGAGCGAATAACTGAAAGCGTGTTGCGCACCCGGTGCTGCAACTCGGCAGTCAGAAGCTGTTGGTGTTCTTGCGCCAGTTTCAACGCGGTCCAGTCATGATTGATGCCGCCGATGCGCTGCACGTGCCCCTCATTGTCGAACATCGGGAATGCCGTGCTGCGCAGCCACCGTATCTGGTTATCGGAGGGTCGGCGGATACGATACTCAAAGGCAACTCGCTCGCCGTTGCGTGCTTTCTCGGTGTTCTGCCATGCATCCTCGCGGTCTTCCGGAACGATGAGATCAAACCAGGAAGAAACATGCTCTTCACCGAGCATTGATTCGCGGTCCACTCCGTAAACCTTTTCAAAGGCGGGGCTTAGAAACTCGCATTCCATTGTCGATGCGTCGCGAATCCACAGCACATCAGAAGACGCGTTGGTAAACTGGCTGAGGCGCTCCTCACTCTGCCGCTGTGCGGCCTCCGCGTTGGTGCGCTCCATTGCCGACCAGGTACGCTCGGCGACCTCCTCCGCCAAAATGATTTCGGCAGGCGTCCAGCGGCGAGGCGTCAGACTATGGATGCCGAGCGCCGCACCGCTATGACTATCCTTGGTGAGCATGACGGCAATAAAAGCGCTGACGCCAGCATCCCTGTATGCGCCCAGATCGACGTCATCCAGTTGCGGATCGTTCGCCACGTCGTCGACGACGACAGTTTCCCCACGCCGCCAGGCCTCCATCAGTTTCTTTCCATAGAGTTCGACCGAAAAGCGCCCGGTGATGGAGGGTGAACCCTGCGTATAGTCGTTGTGGATATAGGCCATGCCGTCGATGATCTCGGCATATGCCACGCGATTTGCGCCCAAACGCTCACCTAGCAGGCGCGAGGCAACGAGTTGGATTTGCTCCGGCTCGGATACGGCGCGAAGGGCGTCGCTCAGGCGCAAGAGGAACGCGTGACGTTCCTCGCTCTCTCGCAATGCCGCCTCGATGCGCTTGCGATGCGTGATGTCCAGCACCGCGCCAGTCATGCGCTTGGGCCTCTGGCCGTCAAAAGCCACCTGACCGGTAATGGAAATCCAGCGGACAGTACCGTCAGCCAGCCGAATCCTTATGTCTTCCTGCAGACGCCATCCCCATCCGGATGGCAGGCGCGAGAGACCGCCGCACTGTACCGCTTGCGGTCGTCTGGTACGATATTGCTGATGCTGCGCGCGTCCAGCGACAGGACCGCATCGCCATCCACGCCAAACAGCGAACGCATCTGGGTATCGGGCTCCGTTCGCCCCTCGTCGATGTGCCAGACGAACGTGCCCATCTGCGCAGCATCAAGCGCGGAGCGAAGCCGCTCTTCCCGGTCGCGCAACACCGCACCGGCTTCGATATGCTCGGAAATGTCGATAAGCACTGCCAAAATCGGAGCAGCGGCCCCCTCTCCCGCAACTTTGTGCAGCCGCACCTCGACACGCACATTTCCGTCGCGCCGATTGAAATCGACTTCCAGAGACTGTTCTTCGCCCGTGCGCGCAATGGAGGCGAACGCCGCCAGCAGGCTGTCCCGATTCGCGGGCGAAGCAAGGTCGGCGAGCGGCCTTCCGATCAAATCGGGCGATTCTCTTCCCAGAATGCGCGACATAGCGCCATCTGCCGAAGTGATTCGCCCATTGGCTGCCAAGCCCGCCAGACCAACCGGCGTTCCAGCCGGGTAGATACCCTTTTGAGGATCAGTCATTGGCATCGAGGTGTGCCCCGTCACGACCAAGGTGGAGATAATTGGGATTGAACATTGCCTGCCGCATCAACGCATCCAGATCATGAATGATCAGCCGCTTGTTATGCAGTGTAATGAGCTCCGCAGATCGCATCTGTTGCAGAGTTCGGTTAACATGAACCGTCGAAAGCCCCGTTGCATCGCCGAGTTCCGCCTGTGTCACAGGAAACTCACAGCCATTGGTTTGCGCCCGCCCCGCGCTCTGCTGCCGCATGAACATCTCGCAAAAAAGGTGCGACATGCGCTCTACCGCATCTCGCTGGCCGAGATTGATCGTCCATTCGCGCTGGATCGCCAGCGAAACCAGATTGTCCCACCACAGGGCCTGTGCGACGCGTGGCGAGCCTCCCATGAGCCCGTCCAGCGTTTCGCGAGATATGTCTGCGATAAGAACCTCGGTCAATGATCCTATCGAATGATCCATTTCCTTAAGCAAAAAGATGTTGAGGTCACAGATATCGCCGGGAACGAAAAAGCCCACGATCTGGCGGCGCCCATCCTCGAGATATTTATAGCGACAGGCCCAACCATCCACGATCAGCATCACGCTGCTTGGCTTGTCTCCTTCCCGAATAATGTCCTCGTGCGGTCCGATCCTCCTGACCCTTTCGCTTCCCGCGCGCTCAAGCGCGCGCTGATCCGTTGCGGACAGCTTTACAAAGTTTTGTAGTTTGCGAATGAGTGCCTGCGACACAGATCACCTGGTGGACTGCGGGCCGACAAAATGAGTAGCCCGTCGTAAATCTTACTCTATTTACATAGGTTAGTTTCACAAAACAGATGCATAGATAGAGTGCAATCTACGGGGTTTGGGTTAATGGGTGCTAATCTTGTGACGGGCGTACTGCGTGGAAAATTCGTTCTCGTCATGGAAGATGAGTATTTCATCGCGGATGATATCGCGCGAGCCTTAACGAAAACTGGCGCTGAAGTGGTCGGGCCTTTCGGCCATGTGCAGCAAGGCCTTGCAAGGCTGAAAGCCGAGCCAACCATCGACTTCGCAGTTCTGGACATAAATCTGAACGGAGCGAAGGTTTTCGATCTCGCTGCAGCATTGCAGGACAGAAACATCCCTTTCCTGTTTGCTACCGGCTACGGCAATGACTTTCTGCCGGAACGTTTTGCTCGTGTACCCCGGTGGGAGAAACCGTTCGACGTCAATTCTCTTGCGAAAGCGCTTGAGAAGTCTTGCAGGAGATCGCCAGTCCGCGATCTAAATCGTACTGGCCAACCCTGTGGTCAGGGTACTACGACCTCTGGCGAATATTAACTACCGTAGCTTGACGCTCCACCTTTCGGCGTAATCAACTCAAACCCGCATCAAACTTTATCAAATATGCAAGCCATTTGCAAATCTGACTTTTTATCATTAGATTTCCGTATCTTAGCTGATACGATATAATTTATTATGCACCCTCCTATGGGTCACATCCTTGTGAATAGCCCCCAAAAATGTCTAGCCAGATTGATGTGTGTTAATGCAGGGATAGAATCCACCTAGTTAAATCAGGCGTAAATCAACATACTTGGAGTTGGGCTGCTAACTACTGAAATACGGGCGGGGCGGTAAGTCAAAATACGGCGTAAAGCCGAGCAATTCGCACATTGTTATCAAACGGTTCTGGTGATGTTGCCAACTGGCGGCGGCACATCCCTGAAAGCTGCGCATTGCCTATCGCTTCTCCCTACTTGTGCAAAACCAAAGCGACAAACGGGGTAAGGGCAATGGGCATCGCAAACACAGCTACACTGAAATCATCGAGTGATTTTCTCTCAATCGCTCCAATGCAGGCAAAGCCGAAGGCTGATCTTCCCTTTGCCGTTCATCCAAATCATGGCCGCGTTCTGGCACTGATCGATCCGCGTGCGCTGGATCGTGAGTGCTTCGCACAGAGCTTGCGCTCACATGATGCAACCACCGAAATCACGCCATTTGCTTCTATCAATGAATGGAAGCAGGCACGGGATCGTCATTCACAGTTTTCGGCAATTCTCTTCAATATCGGCGGACGCCGCGTGACCGAACCGGCGGTTGGCGAGGAACTGGCCAAGCTTGCCAGCGAGTTCAAGTCGATCCCGGTAATCGTGCTGGCCGACACTGACGATCTGGCACAGATCCTGAAGGCGCTGGAATATGGCGCACGCAGCTACATCCCGACCTCGGTCGGTATCACGGTCTGTGTTGAAGCTATCGGCCTTGCACTTGCAGGCGGCGTGTTCGTGCCCGCAAGTAGCGTGCTCGGTATTCGTCAGGTTCTCGAATCAGGCAGCGAAACGGCTCGCCACATGGCTGGCATGTTTACCGCTCGCCAAACGGAAGTTGTCGAGGCTTTGCGTCGTGGCAAGGCGAACAAGATCATCGCCTATGAACTGAACCTGCGCGAAAGCACCGTAAAGGTTCATATCCGCAACATCATGCGCAAGCTGAAGGCGACCAACCGCACGGAAGTCGCGTGCAAGATCAACGATCTGTTCCCGACGGATTTTTCGGCTGCACGCCGCTGATCTGAGCCGACTATCTGACTATTTAAAGACGACCTCCAGACCGGCTCGGACAGCGATGTCCGAGCCGGTTTATTTTTACCTGCCATTCGCAGCTAAGAAAAAAATTTTGACTTCATATCAATTTGAATTTGCTAAATTATATTAAGTTCATTTATATTTTCTGACGTTTTCTGAATGTCGATACCACAGCCACATGTGAACTCGGCGTGGAAGGCTTCGAAGATAATAAATTTGGGAGGTGTTTGGTGGTTGCTGGAATTCATAGTGGGAAAGATGCAGTCAAACTGTCCGGGAGCATGTCAGCCCCTTCGGAACAGACTAGTTTTGTAATTCAGGGTCTGCCCGGAGATGTTGTAAACTATTCCCGCAACGGCAATGACCTGACCATCCGAATGACCGGTGGTCGCGTCTATACAATCCAGAACTACGGTGCGCACGGATTCGATTTCAATGATCTGGTTTTCACTGACGGCTCAAACGTCGTCACCGTGAATCTTGGGCCTGCAGTCGCATCGGTCGGCGATGGCATTCTCGATGGCCTGGTTGCGGAAACGTCGATGGGTTCCGGCCTCTCTGCCGGTGTCCTCCTTGGAATTCTTGGCGCGGGAGGCGCCGCCGCAGGCGTTTCCTTGGGCGGTGGCGACGAAAGTGTGGAGGACAAGGATAGCGCTAGCGTCATATTGAATTCGCCAACTCTCTCCAGCAGTTATCGATGACTTTGGAACAATTACAGGCACGATTGCAGATGGAGGCGTGACCAACGACACCTCGCCGCTGGTCACAGGAAGCGTTACCGCAGCATTGTCTACCGGCGAAGAAATCGAAATTCTACGTGATAGCACGGTTATCGGTACTGCCACGATTTCCAACACTGAATGGTCCTATCAAGATAGCAGCCTGGTTGATGGCCAAACCTATTCGTACACAGCTCGCGTCAGAGACAGCGCAGGCAACGTCAGCATGGAATCCGCGGTGGTGGCTATCACCGTCGACACTGCAGCTCCAAGCACGCCGACCATTCTGCAGATGTCAAACGATACAGGCACCCCGGGAGACTTTATATCTGCGGCGAACACAACAATCATTTCGGGACGTGCGGATCCAAATACGACCATCGAAATATTCCGGGATTTGGAGAGCATAGGCACGGCCACTGTTGACAGTACAGGCGTGTGGCAATCAGACGATATCAACCTGGGAAATCTATCAAACGGAGCCAGCGTCACAATCAAAGCCCGTTCGTATGATGCAGCAGGAAACAGCTCCGAAGAAGCTTCGCAGCTGATTACAAAGACCGCGCTCCCGACGTTTAGCAACATTGACACAAGCACCATCTCCCCCGCGTCCGGCTTGGTCATACAAGGCAGCAATGGCGAGTCGTTGCTCGGATACTCAGTACACGCCGCTGGTGATTTGAACGGAGACGGCATTGACGACGTTGTTGTTGGTGCGCCCGCTTATAGTGATTACGCTGGCGAAACATATGTTGTGTTTGGCTCGTCGTCGGGGCTCGGAACAATCGACGGCTCTGATCGATCTGTTATCGACGTTTCGGAACTCTCATCCTCCCAAGGTTTCCGAATCGTTGGAGATCAATACTATTCGATGTTCGGTAGTTCTGTTTCATCGGCTGGCGACATCAATCATGACGGAATTGCAGACCTCATAATTGGAGCGTATGGCACCGTGGTTGGCAGCAACTCTTCGGCTGGTGAGGTCTATGTAGTTTTCGGTTCGACAGACGGTTTTGGTATAGATGACGGCCATGGCCATAAGCTCGTCGATTTGTCCGGCCTGACCTCCGAATACGGGTTTATCATTCAAGGAGCTGATGCAAATGCCTTCGTTGGGCAGTCCGTCTCCGCTGCGGGCGACGTGAATGGTGACGGTATTGACGACATCATTATTGGTGCATCGAATGCATCTTATGTGGTGTTCGGCTCTGAAACCCTGATCGGCACTAACGATGGCCATGACCGGATGATCCTGAATGTGAACGACCTTACGGAGGGTAAGGGATTCATACTTCGCAGTTTTCATAACGGCGATAATTTTGGCGCTTCGGTTTCATCCATCGGCGATTTCAATGGAGACGGGTTCGACGACATTATCGTAGGTGCCTCGACCGGCGATGACGGTGGACCGGGTGCCGGTGAAGCATATGTGATTTATGGTTCAAGCAGTGGCGTTGGTACCAACGATGGAAATGGCCATATGGTCTTCGACGCAAGCGATCCGTTGGCGTTCGGGTTTGTTATCTTGGGAGATGAGGAGGGTGACGCGCTTGGCTCCTCGGTATCCTCAGCTGGCGATATAAACGGCGATGGCATAGACGATCTCTTGGTCGGCGCATACCACGGCGGCGATGGTGCAGACCTTGCCGGTCAGGCTTATGTCATTTTCGGTAATAGAAATATTTTCGACAGACCTTCCAGCAATGGCCGCACTCAACTCGACACCGCCTACCTTACTGCTTCGGATGGGTTCGTCATTCAAAATGCAAAATCCTCAGCCAACTTTGGTATTTCCGTTTCGTCAGCTGGCGACATCAACGGCGATGGCATAGGCGATCTCCTGGTCGGCGCTGCCTTCAGCGATGCCGACGGGAATGACTCCGGAGCTGCATACGTGATCTTTGGCACCACTACCGGCTTTGGAACGAATGTCGATGGCCGGAAAGTTGTCAACCTTTCAAACCTGTCCGCGACCGAGGGGTTCAAAATTCAAGGCGACAGTGAAAGCGATAATCTAGGCTACTCCGTTGCCGCTGCGGGCGATGTCAATGGCGACGGGTATGCCGATTTGATCGTCGGTTCGCCATATGGAGACGATGGCCACGCTGATGCGGGCGAAGCCTACATCATATACGGACAAGGCACCACCATGACCGGCCGTGTCGCGATAGGAACGAATGCTGTAGACTTCATAGCTGGAACCGATCTCAGCGACAGCCTGAGCGGAGCAGGTGGCGCTGATGTCCTGCTTGGTTATGATGGTGACGACACGCTGACCATAAGTGATACGAACTTCCGTCGTATCGATGGTGGCGACGGCCAAGACACACTGATCCTGAGCGGCACTGGCCTGCATCTTAACTTTGCCAATATCGCAAGTGATGTCGTGACAAATATTGAGACCATCGACATAACCGGCACCGGCGCCAACACGATCTCATTTACAAAGCAGGATGTTCTCGATCTTTCGTCAACCACAAACATCTTGACGATTAATGGCAGCAGCGACGACATTGTAAACGCTGACGGATTTGTGGATTCCAACATCGACCAAGTGGTCGGCGACATCTCATATAACATCTATACCAACGGCACAGCGACGCTCCGGATTGATCATGAAATTGCCAGCGTAATGACAGTGCTTGTCTAAGCAAGACACTGCCCTGCAAACAGCCTCATGGCATGCCAAACAGACCCGGATGGATTATCCGGGCCTGTTTTTCTTTCCTTTGTTTGACAAAAAAATATGTTCGTACTGGTGGTGCGAGCGCGCTATCTAGTTCTGATGAATTCGGATTTTTTTCGCCGCCACAGCACCATCGTTGCACATGATCTTATCGGCTGTTTGCTAACTGTGGCTGGCGTTGGAGGCATCATCATTGAAACAGAAGCATACGAGCCAGACGACCCGGCATCGCATAGCTTCAAAGGTCCGACACCACGCAATACGGCGATGTTTGGTGAGGCAGGCCGCGCCTATGTATATCGCTCCTACGGTATCCATTGGTGCTTTAATATCGTTTGTCTGCCCGCGAGCGCAGTGCTGTTGCGGGCTATCGAACCCGTCGAAGGCATAGAGCAAATGCGTCAGCGACGCGGGATTGAACCTCTGCGGTTGCTCTGTTCCGGTCCCGGTCGCCTGTGCCAAGCGTTGGGGATCGATATATCCCTCAACGGCTTGCCGCTCGATAAAGAGCCTATGCAGATTTCACCCCCTACCACTCAACCGACCGTCGCCATCGGCACGCGTATAGGTATCACACGCGCCGTTGAGCAACCTTGGCGGTTCGGCCTGGCCGGTTCGCCATTTCTAAGCCGAAAGCTCTAAGCTAGCCTTCCTTGCTTGACGCATGGTTGTCGCCAATGGCTATATCCCGATGAATATAGAGGCGCGCGCAATGCATCTAACACCGGAGGAATGGACGGCGATCCATCTGTCGCTCAAGGTTGCCTTTTGGGCAATGGTCGGCAGCCTGCCTCTCGGTATTGCTGTCGCGATGCTGCTGGCACGCAAGGAGTTCTGGGGGAAGTCGTTGTTGAACGGCTTTGTGCATCTTCCGCTTGTATTGCCTCCGGTGGTTACTGGTTATCTCTTGTTGCTCACGTTCGGGCGGCGCGGGCCGGTTGGTGCTTTTCTGGCGGACCATTTCGGGATCGTGTTTTCCTTTCGGTGGACCGGTGCCGCGCTCGCCTGCGCGGTCATGGGATTCCCCCTGATGGTGCGAGCAATACGGCTGTCCGTGGAAGCCGTGGATCGCAAGCTGGAGGCGGCGGCATCGACACTTGGCGCGTCGCGGCTATGGGTTTTTGCTACGGTGACTCTGCCCCTCATTTTACCCGGTATCATCGCGGGTATGGTTCTCTCCTTCGCCAAAGCGATGGGCGAGTTTGGTGCAACGATCACATTCGTTTCCAACATTCCCGGTGAAACACAAACGCTTCCCTCGGCCATTTATACATTCACGCAGGTACCGGGCGGCGACGCCGGGGCTATGCGGCTCACACTCATATCCATCGTCATCGCAATGGGAGCGCTCGTTGCGTCTGAATATCTCGCTCGGCAGGCGGGCCGCAGGCTGATTGTCGAATGACCTTGCTCGTTGACGTTCATCACCAGCAAGGCGATTTCAAGATCGCTACCCGCTTCCAGAGTTCGGGCAGGCTGACGGCAATCTTTGGACCGTCGGGTTCCGGCAAGACATCGATCACCAATATGATTAGCGGCCTTTTGCGGCCCGACAGCGGAAGGATCGAAGTTGATGGCCGCGTGTTCGTAGATACGAATGCCGGTGTTTTCGTTCCGCCGCATCACCGCCGGATCGGCTACGTGTTTCAGGACGCGCGGCTGTTCCCGCATCTCAGCGTCGAGCAAAATCTGAAATATGGGCGCTGGTTTACCCCCCGCCACGAACGCTATACGGACCTCAACCGCATAACATCGCTGCTTGGAATCTCGCATTTGCTTGCCCGCAAGCCTGCTTCACTTTCGGGCGGCGAAACGCAGCGGGTTGCGATTGGGCGCGCACTATTGGCCAGCCCAAAATTGTTGCTTATGGATGAGCCGCTGGCCTCACTCGACGATGCGCGCAAGGACCATATCCTGCCCTATATAGAGCGCCTGCGCGATGAGCTGGAAATTCCCGTTGTCTATGTCAGCCATTCGATTGCTGAAGTCGCGCGGTTGGCGACAGACATTGTCGTGCTCTCCGCCGGGCGTGCCGTGATCGCCGGGCCTACAGCGGACATTATGCGGCGGCCTGACCTGCTCCCCATCGAAGACCAGGGCGAAAGCGGCTCTGTTCTTGCGGCAGTTGTTGAACAGCATGACGAGCGCTACGCCATGACGACTCTAAACACGCCAGCTGGCCGCATTCTCGTGCCCGCGCTTGATGCTACCATTGGTGCGAGGCTCGGCCTGCGCATACGCGCGCGCGACGTCATGATCGCAGTGCAGCGGCCAGAGGGGTTGAGCGCACTCAATGTCCTGCCGGGGCGCATAGTCTCGGTATCGGCCACCAGCCCCACCCAGATGCAGATCGAAATCACTTGCGGCCAGGCAAGTATATTGTCACGCATAACGCGACAGTCCTACGATGCGCTTGGGCTAGTCGTGGGCCGCGACGTCTTTGCGGTGATAAAGACGGTCAGTTTCGACAGGTCCAATTTGGCGCTTGGCACGCCTACGGATGGAAGTTCTGAATATGCCCTCACTTAGTTTGCGCGTGAACCTTGACCCGGAAGGCCGCATCGGCCCCGGCAAGGTTGAATTGCTGGAAAACATCGCGTCTTTCGGCTCAATCTCCGCCGCCGCGCGCGAAATGCAGATGTCTTACAAGCACGCGTGGGATTTGGTTGAGGAAATGAACAAGCTATTTGGAAAGCCTCTGATTGCTGCGCAAACAGGTGGAAAGCATGGCGGCGGCGCGCAGCTCACACAGCTTGGCCTTTCTGTGGTGGGGCGCTTCCGCGCAATCGAAAGGGCTGCATCGAGTGCAGCCCTGCCTCATCTAACTGCATTGCAGGAAGAAATCGATAACGCCTAAGCGCTGGCAAGCGTCAAGGCTGGCTTTGGTTTTGACGCCGGGCCTTCGCTGAGCAGACCGCCAGCGCGCAGCAGGCTGGCAAAGCGCCCACCCTGCTCGGCCAGTTCATCAAAGCCGCCCATTTCGACCACCTTGCCGCGATCCATGAAGATCACAAGATCGGCGTCACGCACCGTCGAAAGTCTGTGCGCGATGACGAAAGTCGTGCGATTGGAGCGTAGACCGTCGATTGCGGTCTTCACCTTTTCCTCAGTCTCGACGTCGAGCGCGCTTGTCGCTTCGTCCAGTACGAGAATCGGCGAGTCCTTCAGCATGGCGCGTGCGATAGCGATGCGCTGGCGTTCGCCGCCCGAAAGCTGGCCTCCGCGCTCACCCGCAACCGTGTCAAAGCCGTCGCTCTTCGCCGCGATGAAATCAGCCGCCGATGCCGCCGATGCCGCATCGCGAACGTCCTCGATGGACGCATCCTCGCGCCCCACGCGGATATTGCTTTCGATGCTGCGATTGAACAGCCCGGCATCCTGAAACACCGTGGCAACCGACTGACGCAGAGACTTGCGCGTGACCGTGGAAATATCCACGCCATCGATAAGAATGCGGCCTTCGTTCGGCTCCTGCACGCGCTGCAACAGGTTGATAAGCGTTGTTTTGCCTGCGCCCGTCGGACCGACGATAGCAACGGTCTGGCCGGGTTCGATGGCAAAGTTGACGTGCTCGACGCCCTGCCCCGAATTCTCGAAGTGGAACGTGACGTCCTCGAAGCTGACGCGGCCCTTGACGTTTTCAAGGTCGGCCAACCCGGCAGGCTCCTGAGCGAGCGCCGAAGCTTCTTCCATCGCGTAGAACTCTTCCAGCTTCACGCGAGCGTCGAAAATCTGGTTCACGAAGTTCGAAATCTGGTCAAGACGCGCGATGAGCAGGGTCGCAAAGCCAGTGAAGGCGATGATCGAGCCAATCGGCAGTTCGCCGCGCATAACGAGATAGGAGCCAATCACCAGTACGACCATCATGGAGATGGTGGCCGAAAGGCGGTTCAGCGCGCTTGCCAGCGCCCACCAGTCCAGCACTGGGTTCTGAGCGGACAGCAGCTTGCGGAAATGATTGCGCAGCGATTCCGTTTCAATGGCAACGCGGTTGTAGCCCTGCACCACGGACACGTTTCCGACAGTGTCGGTCACATGCGCGAAGACGTTGTGGTGATGCTGTTCGACATGCTGCTGACCCTGCTTGGTCTTGCGCATCACAAGACGGCCAATCGCGACATAGACCACGCCAAGCACGAGCAGCACGCAGGACATGCGCACGTCCATCGCCAGCGCGGTCGGCACAAGCAGCACCAGCGTTACCGCCGTGCCAAGCTGCGTGCGGAGAAATTCCAGCCAAAGCGTCTGCAGCGAGTCCACAGCGCGAAGCATGGTGTGCAGCGAGTTGGACGTGCCGCGGCCCATATGCCACGACAGCGGCATCGAGATTACACGCTCGTATGACTTGGTCAGAACGTCAGCGCGCAACGAATGCGCAAGCCGATCTGCGCCACGCGCCACAAGCACGAATGCGATGATGTTGAAGCCGCCAAGACCCGCCCACAGCGCCAGCGTCGGCACGACATCACGCTTTTCGGTGATCGCATCGATCACCTGTCCAAACAGGATTGGCTCAGCGATAACAACGAGTGAAAGGACGATATTAGCGGCACAAATGAAGATCGTGCGCTTCTTGTCGGCACCCAAGTAGCGTAGGGCCCTGAAGTAGACTTGAAGCAAAGTCACTGACTTTTCCCTCTCCCTAGGGATTGTGCACTGCACCATTCCAGGCATTCAGATACATTTATCAGCGGCAAAAATCAACGTCTGACGCCAGTTATGGTTGCATTGGGGGTATGCATTTTTTGCACACCCTTCTCCCGCTACCTTCAGGAGAAGGGTCAAAGCAGATCAACATGGCAAGGTTAAGACAAACAATTTGCAGCCTGTGGATATCAGGCTGGAATTTGCACCGTCACCTGCACTGGTTTGCCTTTTCCGATTGGAATGACATTGCCGGCATCTTTGCCACCAACCATCAGTTTCCGGGCTTTAATGCCCTTCTTGCGCTCGACGCTGATCCGATATTCCGAGCCATCCACGCGCACAGTCGCAGCAAAACCACTCCAACTGCTCGGAATAACAGGATTAATCGTCAGCCCCTCACCGGTGCGACGTATGCCCAGAATATACTCAACGGCGGCACGGTAGAGCCAGCCTGCGGAGCCGGTATACCATGTCCAGCCGCCGCGCCCTGCCCTGTCGCCTTCCGAATAAACATCCGCTGCGACGACATATGGCTCGACGCGATAGCGCTCTGCATCCTCTGCCGTGAGCGCATGATTGACCGGATTGAGCATAGAGAAGCAGCGATAGGCATCGTCCGCCTGCCCAAGTTCGGCTAGCGCACAGACCACCCACGTTGCGGCATGGGTGTATTGGCCACCGTTTTCGCGCACACCCGGCGGATAGGCCTTGATGTACCCCGGATCGAGCGCAGTATCCTCGAAGGGCGGCGTAAACAGCTTGATGATTTTCAGCTCGTTATCGACAAGGTCGCGTTTTACCGCATCCATCGCAGTAAGCGACCGGGCTTCATCGCCCTCGCCCGAAAGCACGCTCCACGACTGTGCGATGGAGTCGATCTTGCACTCACCGGAACTGCGAGAGCCAAGCGGTGTACCGTCATCGAAGCTGCCACGCCGATACCACTCGCCATCCCAAGCGGCATTTTCCAGCGCACGCTTCAGGCGTGCAGCATGTTTTTTCCATGCGTCGGCGTGCTTTGTGTCGCCGTGGTCACGCGCAATTGGCGCAAAATCCGTCAGCACCTTGAGCAGGAACCAGCCGAGCCACACGCTTTCGCCACGGCCCTCGACGCCGACATTATTCATGCCGTCGTTCCAATCGCCGCCTAGTATCAACGGAAGGCCCGTTTCGCCGGTGCGCTTAATGGCAAGGTCCAGCGCTCGCGCGCAATGCTCATACAGCGGCGCCTGCGTCTTGGAAACTTCCGGTGTGAAGAAGGCATCATGCTGGCCGGGTTGAAGCGCCTGCCCCTCGATGAACGGAATTTGCTCATCGAGAATTGCACGATCACCTGTCACGGCTATGTAATGCGAGACTGCATAGCCAAGCCAAGCCACATCATCTGAAATGATCGTGCGCACGCCTGCCCCGGTTCTAGGCAGCCACCAGTGTTGCACGTCACCCTCGGCAAACTGACGCCTCGCGGCGTTGAGAATTTGGCCCCGCGCCAGCGATGGGTCTTGCAGCATCAGCGCCAGCGTGTCCTGCAACTGGTCGCGGAAGCCGAACGCACCGCTCGACTGATAGAAGGCCGAACGTGCGCGGATACGGCAGGACAAGCTCTGATACGGGAGCCAGCTATTGACCATCGCATCGAATGCTGGGTCCGGCGTCTCGACCTGTAACGTATCGAGGAATGCCCGCCAGTTTTTCTCGATCTCACCGAGTCGTTCGTCAAAATCGCGTTCGCGATGTTTTGCGACAAGCTGGCTCGCTTCCGCCGTTGAACCGGCATCGCCAAGCAACAGCAGCATGATCACTTCGCCACCCGCAGGCACTTCAATGTCGTGCGCGAGCGCCGCGCATGGATCAACGCCCGCCTCCGTCTTGCCGCTCAGGTCGCGGCAATTCAGAACCGCGCCCGGCGCAACTACGCTGCGCTCTCTTCCGAAAAACTCGGCGCGGTCTGCGGTAAAGGATTGCGCATCCCGGTTTGCGCCAAGGAACGCAACGCGGTCGCCGAAATCGAGGCTGTATGGATTGGCCGCGAACAGCGCGCCGGTAGCTTCGTCACGCGAAGGCACGATTGCGGGACCGGAGCGCGCGCGATTGTTGCCCATCACCCATTCTGCATAGGAATAGACGCGCAGACGAAGCGTCGAGCGGCTTGTATTTGCGAGTTTCAGGCGCGTGATCTTCACCGGATCGACAGGGTCGACAATCTGCGTTGCTTCGACGCTCAACCCGCCCCGCGCTGCACTGAAGGTGCTGTAACCCTGCCCGTGCCGCGCCTCGTAGGTTATTGAGGGATCGCGCATCACCGCCGCGAACGGCGAGAAAGCCGTGCCGGTATCGCGGTTCACGACATAGATCGCTTCGCCCGGTCTGTTCGATACGGGATCGTTGGACCACGGCGTGAGCTGGAAGTCGCGGCTGTTGCGGCTCCAAGTGAACGACGCGCCCTCAGACGAAGTATGGAAGCCAAAGTTCTCGTTGGAGATACCGTTGATCCATGGCTGCGGGGTGTGCCGCGTGCCGGTCAGGCGCACGACATATTCAGCGCCTTTCTTGTCGAAGCCGCCAATGCCGTTCCAATAAGCAAGCCCTGAGCCATCAGCGGGCGCGGGCTCGCGCGCCGGTTTGCGGGGCTGACGCGCAACAGGAAGCGTGGCGGTCGAACCGTCGACAGGCTTGATGACTTCGACAGCATGCGTTTCGCGCTCCTGAACGATTGCCGCTTCTGCACGCTCGATCTGGTCGAAAATAGTGCCGTTGCGCGTGTGCAGAACGATGCGCGCGACCGCCAGCAGTGTGCGGTATGAATGCTGGTCCATCAGATCGCGGCGCACCGCGAAAATGTGCTGGCGCGGGCCATATTCGCGACCGCGCAGACGGCTGTTTTCGCACAGGTTTTCAATAGCCTGCTGCAAATCCTGCACATAGGAAGACGCCTGCTCATTGACTATCACGAGATCGGCAAGCAGGCCGCGCGCGCGCATATATTCCTGATAGCGCAGCGCCTGAGCGACGATTTCAATGTCTGCAACATCTGCGATGCGCAGCGCCAAAATCGGGAAGTCGCCCGAAATCGCCATCGGCCAGAGCGCGGACTGACTGCCCATGCCCTGCGCAATCGTGTCAGACGGCATACGCAGATAGCGTTCGGGATAAAGCAGATAGCCCGCGATTTTCTGAACATTCGCCGCATCAGAAAGGCTCAAGCCGCAATGGCGGGTCTGCACCTGCGAGCGTGTCCACGAAAGCGTCATCTGCCGTTGGAAACTGTCAGGGTGGTTGAGTTGCGAATGATAGCCTTCGACCTCCGCGCGGTCCTTGCCGACAACAGTCCAGAACGTAACCATCACCTTCTTGTTGGCTGGAACGCGCACGCGGCAGCGCATCGCCATGACCGGATCCAGCACAAAACCTTGATTGCCGGCGAAACGCTCTTGATTATCAAATGCAGCCGGGTCGGCAATCGTCCGCCCACGACCAAGGAAGGCGCGACGGTCTGTTTCAGCCTCCCTTTCGCGGGAGCCGCCCGACGTCTCAGTTACAAAATGCGCCAGTGCAATATCCGGCTCCCCCGCCGAGCGCTTACGACGTTCCGCGAAAATAACGCCGCCATTGTCAGCGATCTCGGTCTTCACAAACATCTTTGAGAAAGCCGGATGCGCGCTGTCGTTCGCCTCATAGGCGAGCGCCAATTCGGCGTAAGACGTCAGTTCGATATGCCGGTCGGTCGTGCCTTCATTGTAGAGTGTAACGCGGCGCGCTTCGCCGTTGCCTTCCGAAACGACAATGCATTCGACCTCGGAGCGCAGCGTACCAACCAGCTTGCTGAACGTCGCCTTGTCATCGCTGAACAGTACATTGGTCTTTTCGTCCGGCGCAATCTTCGGCTCCGCCGTAGCAGACCACCAATCCCCCGTCGAAACATCGCGCAGGAAGATGAAGGTGCCGAGGCGATCTTCGGTGGGATCCGCCTGCCAGCGCGTGACGGAAAGGTCGTTCCAGCGGCTGTAGCCCGAACCGGTGGCTGCAACCATGACCTGATAGCTGCCGTTGGACATGACGCCGGTTGCGCGCAAGGCTGACAGCGGCTCCATGACCAGACGCGTATCCGGCGTATGCTCGACGACATCGACCTTGACGCGTTCGTCGGCTTCCGTGCGAACGGTGGCAATTGGAATGTCGCGCGGCGCCTTTTCCTGAAGCAGCAATTCTGCAGCCTCGATGATTGGATCGCTATGGAAACGATCGCGCAGACGGCCCTCGAAAACCACATTGGCAATCGCCGCAATCGACATGCCCTGATGGTGCGCATAGTAGTTGTAAACTACGGCGCAATCCGCACCTTCCGGCACACGCTGCGGCGTGAAGTCGATTGCGTCGTAGTAACCGTAGCGGCCAAGACCGCCGATAGACGCCAGCCGGTCGAGGTTTTCGACCGCCTCACGCGGCATGAACTGCGCGGCCAGAATGGTGGCGTAGGGTGCAATGACAGTGTTCTGCGCAAGGCCACGCTTGAGGCCGAGACCCGGCACACCGAAGTTGGTGTACTGATAGGTCATCTCATGGTCGCGCGCGTTGTAAGCCGCTTCGGAAATGCCCCACGGAATACCCTTTGAGTTTCCGTATTGAATCTGCCGCTTGATGATGAGGTGGCTGGTCTGGCTCAGCAGCCCGCCTGAAGGTTCCTTCATGGCCAGCGGCGGCATGAGATATTCGAACATCGAGCCTGACCACGACATTAGCGCGCCGGAGAAGCCGATTTCCACGATGGGGCGACCAAGCTTAAACCAGTGGTCGGTCGGGATGTCGCCCTTCGCAATGGCGTAAAGGCTGGTCATACGGCATTCGGATGCCAGAAGATCATAGCAGCTTTCGTCAAGCTGATGCTCTTCCACGCGATAGCCGATGGAGAGCAGCTTGCGATCCCGGCTAAGCAGGAACGAAAAATCCATGCCAAGCGCAAACTCGCGGGCGCGGGCGCGAATTGCATTCAGGCGCTTGCGAATGTCATCCACACGCTCCTTGTCACCATGAGAATCGTCGACATGCGCTTCGGCGGTGCGTTCCAGCATAGCCGCCCAATCGGCCAGTTGCGCGCTCTGCGAAGTTCCCGCCTCGTGGTGAATACCATCCGCCAGCTTGCGGATTTCACCCGCCAGCACAGCCAGATTGATTGTGCGGATGGAGGCCATTTCCGGCTCGCTCTGCACGGTTTGAACCGCGCGGCGCATACCGTCAATGCGGTCGCTCAAACGCTGGCGAAGTGGACGCAACGTGCGGCGGTCATCAGGCACAACACGCAGGCTTTCTTCCAGCACGCCGACAACGTCCAGCATGCCCTCGAAATCGCCTTGCAGATAGACCGTCGGCGCTTCTGCCCACTCGGCACAAGCCGCAGCCATCGTAATCAAATGTCCGGCCAGATTGCCGCTATCAACGCTGGAAATATACAGCGGGTGCAGCGGCAGCAGCGTCTTGGTGTCGTACCAATTGTACAGATGTCCGCGATGCCGCTCCATGCGCTCCAGCGTGCTGAGTGTGGCTTCCATGCGCTCAACAGCGTCTCGCATCGAAATCCAGCCAAAATCGCGCGCCGAAATCACCGACAGCAGATAGACGCCGACATTGGTTGGCGAGGTGCGGTTCGCCACAACCGGAACCGGCACTTCCTGCATATTGTCCGGAGGCAGGAAAGAGTGCTCCGCCGTCACATGCACTTCGTAATAGTGCCAGGTGCGCCGTGCGATATTGCGTAGCTTGCACCGGTCGTCCGCTTCCAGAATGAGCCTGTCGTCCGTCTCTGCCGAGCGGCTGATGAGCCACGCGAACGCTGGCGAACCTGCCCAGAACAGAGCGAAGAAAAGCGCCACAACCGCGCCCGTCGAATGCGCGGCTAAGGGTATGAGCAAGCCAATCGCGGCAATTAAGACCGCCCCATACATCAGCCGGTAGTATGCACTGATCGTGTTCCCGCCGCTCTTTTGTGCCTGCGAGGCTGTGCGCCATTCCAGCAAATGCTGATGGCTGAAATGCAGGCGATAGAACGTGCGCAGGATAGCGTCGCCCATCATCCAGGCCGTATGCGCCATCAGCACGGTCTTGAGTACGACCATCGCCGTACCAAAAATAACGTCACGGACAAGCGCGGAAACATGTCCCCGGAAGGTCATTTCGCGCGTCTTGGGGATGATCGAGTTCACGATATCGAAGGTCGGTGCCATAAACTGGCTGAGGATCAGCAATGCCTGCCATTGTGCGGCCAGCGTAAACGGCAGCAAGGCCCAGCCCGCAATTGATGCCAGCACCCAGAAAATCGGCGTGAGCGAACGGCGCAGATTGTCGATCATCTTCCAGCGCGAAATGCCGGGAATGCCCATTTTGCGATCGAAAATGAACGGCAGAAGCTGCCAGTCACCACGCGCCCAGCGGTGCTGACGCGATGCATCGACGGCATAACGCGTCGGGTAATCCTCGACCACCTCGACATCGGTTACAAGCGCCGCACGCGCCAGAGAGCCTTCCAGCAAATCGTGGCTCAGAATTGCATTTTCAGGAATTTTTCCCTTCAGCGCCGTTTCAAAAGCATCGACGTGGTAAAGACCCTTGCCCGTAAACGTGCCCTGATCGAACAGGTCTTGGTACAGGTCGGAAACAGCGAACACATATGGGTCAAGACCACGATGTGCGGAGAACACGCGCTGGAAGAATGAGGCGTTGTCGCCGGTGGTCAACGATGCGGTGATGCGTGGCTGCATAATTGCGTGACCGGCCGTCACCTTACCGCGCGCGTCGTCGATCATCGGCTTGTTGAGCGGATGCATCATCTTGCCGACGAGCTGCGCGACCGTATCGCGCGTCAGCTTGGTGTCTGCATCCAGCGTCATGACGTGCACAATGCCTGCGGGCACCGGACTCGCGGGCGGAATGAACGTCGTATCGCTGTCTCCGCGCAGCAGCAGGTTCAGTTCGTGCAGCTTGCCGCGCTTGCGCTCCCAGCCCATCCAGAAGCCTTCCGCCTTGTTGAACAGGCGACGGCGATGCAGCAGATGAAATAGCGGGGTTTCGCTCTCATATCGCGCGTTGAGTTTGGCAATCTCTCCCTGCGCATATGCCAGAATTTCCTTGTCGATCGGGCGAATTTCTTCCAGCGCATCCGGCCAGTCGGATAGGACAGCGAAGCGCAGATCGCCGTGCATGTTTGACAGATGGTGCACCTCAATCGTGCGCACCGCTTCATCCACATCGTCGCGCGAGCCGATCAGCGTCGGCACCACGACCAGCGTGCGCGCCTCATCCGGCACGCCATCCTTATATTCGTATCCCACAAAGCGCGTCGGCTTGAGGAACAGCAGCACGACCGTATTGAAGATGCTCATCGCGCCTTCACCGGCGGGCAGCGCAAAGAGCAGCAGCAGAACCACCATTGCCGTTGTCGAAAGACCAGCAGCAGCTAGCGCCGCAGTCGTCATGCCTAACAAAAGCATGGTGATTGCCATTACAGGCAGGAATATGCCGATCCACCCCGCCGCCTGAAACGCGCGGCGAAAACGCAGGTAAAACGGAACCTTGAAGCCGATTGCCTGCTCAAGCTCCTTGCGGCGCGAACCGACGAGGAAAAAACCTACATCGGACCGACGCGCAGCCGGACAATCCTCGACCCCTTCGGGCAATGGCTCGCTGGCCGCCTGACTGGCCAGATCAATAGCCTTCTCGGCAACATCATACTCGGCCTTCTTGGCCCTGCGAGCCAGTTCCTCAACTACGGTGCGGTATTGGTCGCGTGATTGGAAATCGAGTTGCGCGAAATTCGTGCGCTCGCGCAGCAACGCATCGATGCGGCTGACCTCCTCAAACCAGACCGTCCAGTCAACGTCATTGATGAGCCGCAGGCCGCGAATAATATTGCCGGTCGTGACATTGCCGCTGGAAAGCTGGCGATGTTCGCTGACGGTGATTTGCTCGGCGTCTGTGCCCGCCGCCTCCAGCTCGCCTTCCAGCCACATCAGCGCCCTGCCCGCGTTTTGCGAGCCATCCCGCAGGCGATAGAGCAACTGAGTTGCGAAAGTTATGTCGCGTGCATGTGCCGTATAGTTGCGCAGAAGCTCGACATCGCCTTCGTCGTCCAGAGCCAGCAGCTTGTCAGCAAGGTCGTTCGCCTGATGGCGCATGTTGCGCGCACGGCCCACGCGTTGTGCAAGGCGGCGCAGATTTTCCACCAGCACATAACGCAGCAGCGATGGCAGCGCCCAAAGTTCGCCGATTTGCAGCGGCTGCACGGACTGAAAGCCATCAACAATAGCCTTGAAGCTGTTGGACGAGACGGTGCTGTCAACATGGGCCACATAGAGCCAAGCGATTGCCAATGTGCGGGGTACGCGCTGGCCATTGCCGATATCCATTTTCGGCAGTTCGCGAAGGAAGCGCGGCGGTAAATCGCGCTTGATCTGAAAGATCGTCTCTTCAACAAGATAGTTATTGTCCAGCAGCCATTGCGCGGCGGGCGTGATCGATTCGCCCTTGGCCTGCGCAGCGTTTGTGGAGAGATAAACCTCAAGGATTTTTGCGGCGTTTTCCTTGTTGCGCGCAAGGTAATCCGTTTCCGTCAGGCCGAAATAGCTGTCCAATTCGCCCTTGGCCAGACTTTCGCCCAGCTTGCGCAATCTTTCTTCATCGAGGAAATTGGCGCGAATTGGCACTTCTGCAACGGGAAGAAGCGGAGCCGTTGTGGCGCTCGCATCTGTACGCGCATGAGCATTCATGAAAACACTTCCGTTCGAAACATGCTTGCGTCCTGAAACGCTGGCGGGAACTTTCCGTCTTAAACGCGATTGGTTCAATCGCAACGTCTATCGACACAATTTCTACATCAGTTTGACTTAGCGGCAAGAAACGCTTGCGGAAGCTCGTGGTTGCGCCCAAACAGGGCTATTTTCAGACGGGATCAAAGTATGACGCAGAAAATTCGGAAAGCAGTTATCCCTGTAGCCGGTTTCGGCACCCGAATGTTGCCGGCCACAAAGAGTGTGCCAAAAGAACTTCTCACCATCGTTGACCGCCCTGTGCTGGACTATATCGTTGCCGAAGCCTACGCTTCCGGCATCGAGCACATTATCATGGTCACGGGCCGTATGAAGGCCGCCATCGAAGACCATTTCGATCATGCGTTCGAGCTTGACACTTCCCTGCGCCGCAATGGCAAGGATGCAATTGCCGAAGCGCTTTCAAAAGGCGTTCCGACCGTCGGCGCAATGTCATTCGTGCGACAGCAGGAAGCCAAGGGCCTCGGCCATGCGGTGTGGAGCGCTCGCCATATTGTTGGGGATGAACCGTTTGCGGTCATGCTGCCCGACATGCTCATGGTGGATTCGGAGCCCTGCCTGAAATCCATGATCGACATCTACGAGAAGCACGGCGGCAACGTCCTCGCGGTCGAACAGGTCGACCCGGCTCTGGCGCATAAGTTCGGAATCGTGTCGCTGGCAGATGGCAAGGACGGCCCGCTCATCACCGGGATGGTCGAAAAGCCCGCCCCCGGCACGGCTCCGTCGAACCTGTTCATTTCGGGTCGCTATGTTCTTCAGCCGGAAGTTTTCAACTATCTTGAGAACCAGAAGCCGGGCGCGGGTGGCGAAATCCAGCTCACCGACGCGATTATTTCGCTGCTCGGTTCGCAAGAAATCCGTCCGTTTGAGTTTGCCGGTCGCACATTCGACTGCGGCTCACCGGCTGGTTTCGTAGGCGCAAACCTTCACATGGCTCTGGGCCGCGACGGTGTGCGTGAAGCCGTGTTCGAAGAGATCAAACTTTACGAAGCTGGCCACCGGCACTGAGGTTTTACCCCTCATCCGCCTGCCGGCACCTTCTCCCTCAAGGGGAGAAGGACGATTTGTCGAAGTCTCGCAAATTTGCGACGACAGCGATTAAAGCCAGCCTTGCAACTATTCGCCTTCTCCCCTTGAGGGAGAAGGTGCCGGCAGGCGGATGAGGGGTCAAATTATCCGACCGGCACAATCTCGATCAGGAACAATTTCGATGGCTCAACGGGCTGTAATTCCAGCCCGTTCGGCATTGCCTCGATAAACAGCGTATCCCCCGCGATAAGCTCAATCGGCGACACGAATTCCTGTTCGATGGTGACTTTCCCTGTCTGGCAATAGACCAGCGCGACCGGCGACATAACGACGATTTCGCGCGGCGTCGAAAGCTGCAATGGCGTTACCCGGCTTTGAAACGCGCCGCGCCGGGTCATCACGTTCAAATCCGTTATCGGCCCATCGATCAGCCGCGCGCTCGTCTCGACATCGCCGGGAAAGCTGTGCGGCGTATCCACAATACGCTCTGTTTCTGTTCCAACGACCGACAGTTCAACTCCGGCGCCTTCGAGTATCGCTAGCGTGCGATCGATTCCCAGAAACACCGAAAACGGTCCGTCGCTCTCGACGCGTGCCATCGACACCCGCCAATCGAAATTCGACGTATCCGCGCCTTTCGGAAACACCGCGATTTCAATGGTTTCGCCGCCGCCGTTTTTCCACGGCATACGGCGATAGTCTTTTGCGCGGATGAGCCGCATTTAGCCTTCCTGTCAGAGTATTCCCGGTAGGTTGAGCCCATTTTCGCGCGCACAGTCAATGGCGATATCATAGCCAGCATCTGCATGACGCATAACGCCCGTCGCCGGGTCATTCCACAAAACGCGCGCCAGCCGCGCCGCCGAATCCTCGGTGCCATCCGCGCAGATCACCACGCCGGAGTGCTGCGAAAAGCCCATGCCAACGCCGCCACCATGATGCAGGGACACCCATGTCGCGCCGCCTGCCGTGTTGAGCAGAGCATTCAGCAGCGGCCAATCCGAAACGGCATCCGAGCCATCCTTCATCGCTTCGGTTTCGCGGTTTGGTGAAGCCACCGAGCCGGAATCCAGATGGTCGCGCCCGATCACCACGGGGGCTTTCAACTCACCCTTGGCGACCATCTCATTGAACGCCAGCCCCAGACGGTGCCTGTCGCCCAAACCGACCCAGCAGATGCGCGCGGGCAGACCCTGAAACTTGATGCGCTTGGCCGCCATATCGAGCCAATTGTGCAGGTGTTTATTGTCCGGCAGAAGTTCCTTCACCTTGGCGTCCGTCTTGTAGATATCTTCCGGGTCACCCGACAGCGCCGCCCAGCGAAACGGGCCAATGCCACGGCAGAACAGCGGGCGGATATACGCCGGAACAAAGCCCGGAAAATCGAACGCGTCTTTCACGCCTTCTTCCAGCGCCATCTGGCGGATATTGTTGCCGTAATCGACCGTGGGAATGCCCTGTTTGTGGAAATCGAGCATGGCGCGTACATGTACCGCCATCGACTTCTTTGCAGCAGCCGCGACTGCCTTGGGGTCGCGCTCGCGCTTTTCCTCCCATTCGGCGACGGTCCAGCCCTGCGGCAGATAGCCATTCACCGGATCATGCGCGGAGGTCTGGTCGGTAACGCAGTCGGGACGCACGCCGCGCCGCACAAGTTCCGGAAACACATCGGCGGCATTGCCCAGCAGTGCGACGGATATCGCCTTCTTTTCCCTGCCCGCTTTGTCGAGAATGGCCAGCGCGTCATCAAGGTCTTTCGCCTGCACGTCAACATAGCCGGTCTTGAGACGGAACTCGATGCGGCTCGGCTGGCACTCAACGGCAAGGCAGGATGCGCCTGCCATAGTGGCGGCCAGCGGCTGTGCGCCACCCATGCCGCCGAGGCCCGCCGTCAGAATCCAGCGGCCCGACAGATCACCATTGTAATGCTGACGGCCCATCTCCACGAAGGTTTCGTAGGTGCCCTGCACGATGCCCTGACTGCCGATATAGATCCATGATCCGGCGGTCATCTGGCCGTACATCATCAAGCCCTTCTTATCGAGGGCGTTGAAATGATCCCAGTTCGCCCAATGCGGTACGAGGTTAGAGTTCGCGATCAGCACACGCGGTGCGTCCTTATGCGTCTTGAATACGCCCACCGGCTTGCCGGACTGCACCAGCAGCGTCTCATCAGCCTCAAGCAGTTTCAGCGCCTTGACGATGCGGTCATAGCTTTCCCAATCGCGCGCGGCGCGCCCGATGCCGCCATAAACGACCAATTCGCCCGGACGCTCTGCCACCATCGGGTCGAGATTGTTCATCAACATGCGCAGCGGCGCTTCAGTCAGCCAGCTCTTGGCGGAAAGCTCAGTGCCGTGCGGCGCGCGGATTACGCGCTCATTATCAATGCGAGTGTGTTGGGTCATTGCGCAGTCCTCAATCGGTTGCCCACGCAAGGGCGGTTTCAAGAATTTCGATCAGTTGTGCGCGGATCGGTGCGGCATATTCGGGATCATAAGGCGCAGGCCAGTTGTCCGGCCTGCTCTTGCCCTCCGGCTCGCGCATATATCCGCGACAGGAAAGCTCCATTTGCAGTGCATGGACGCCCATTTCGGGCTTGCCATGATGGCGCGCAATATACCCGCCCTTGAAGCGGCCGTTGACGATCCAGCTTTGCCCGGATTTTTCCATCAGCTTTGTCACGGCGTGCTGCAAAGTAGGGTCTGCGCTCTTACCGTCATTGGTGCCGAGATTGAACACGGGCAGTTCGCCATCGAACAAGCGCGGCAACACCGAGCGGATCGAATGGCAGTCGTAAAGCACGACCTTCTCATGGTTCTCGCGCAGGCGCTTCAACTCGGCGGTCAGAGCCGCGTGATAAGGATCAAAATAGGTTGCGCGACGTTCGGCGATCTCATCCGCGCCGGGTTCCTCGCCCGTTTTGTAGAGCGCATCGCCGTCAAAGGTGTCCAACGGACAAAGCGTTGTTGTCGCCTGCCCCGGATAAAGCGAAACGCCGGACGGATCGCGGTTGACGTCGATCACCGTGCGAGAAATCGCGGTGTGAACGACCGTCGCGCCGAGATCAGTCGCAAAGTCGTAAAGCTTGTCGATCCACCAGTCGCAATCGCACCGCGCCAGCCACGGCGAAACAACGCGGTATTCCAGCCCCGCCAGTTCCGTGCCCGTATGCGGCAGGCTGACGAGCAAAGGCGCCTCGCCGCGCGTGATGGTGAGCCAAGCCGGATTCATGCGCAAATCTCCGAGCGAGAATTACCCCCACCCCTAACCCCTCCCCTCAAGGGGGAGGGGGACAAAGGCGCTGAGTTCTCAATTCCCCCTCCCCCTTGAGGGGAGGGGTTAGGGGTGGGGGTCCGTGTAAAACCAGCCATCACACGCTCACCTGCGGCAGGGCCGCGCCCGCAACCGAGCCGACCAGCCGTCCGTCGCGGACCATCGCAATGGCCTTTTCCATGTCGGGATGGAAATGGCGGTCTTCGTCCAGATGCGGCACCTCGGCGCGAACCAGCGCGCGAACCGCCTCAAGCGCTGGACTGGAAACCAGCGGCGCATGAAAATCACACCCCTGCGCTGCCGCCAGCAGTTCAATGCCCACCACACCGGCAGCGTTTTCGACCATGCCAAGCAATCGTCGCGCGCCATGAGCCGCCATCGAAACATGGTCTTCTTGATTGGCAGAAGTCGGGATCGAATCCACGCTGGCCGGAAACGCTTTTTGCTTGTTTTCCGAAACCAGAGCTGCCGCAGTCACTTGCGGGATCATAAAGCCGGAATTCAGCCCCGGCCTCGGCGTTAGGAAGGCTGGCATGCCCGACAACGCCGGGTCCACCAGCATGGCGATGCGCCGTTCCGACAGCGATCCGATTTCGCACACCGCCATTGCAATCATGTCCGCTGCGAAAGCCACCGGTTCAGCGTGGAAATTGCCACCGGAGAGCGCGGTGTCATCCTCCGCGAAAATCAGCGGATTGTCGGTAACGCCATTGGCTTCCGTCGCCAGCGTGTCGGCGGCCTTGCGCAGAATATCGAGCGCCGCGCCCATCACCTGCGGCTGGCAGCGCAAGCAATATGGGTCTTGCACACGCTCGTCGCCTACCCGATGCGATTCCCTGATAGCGCTGCCTGCCATCAAATTGCGCAGCGTTTCTGCTGTTTCAATCTGCGTGGAATGCTTGCGCAGCACGTGGATGCGCGGATCGAACGGAGCATCCGACCCCTTCGCGGCATCCGTCGAAAGCGCGCCGGTTACGAGCGCAGACTGGAACAGCGTTTCCGCCTCAAACAGACCGGCCAGCGCATAGGCGGTTGAGAACTGCGTGCCGTTCAGCAGCGCCAGCCCCTCCTTCGCGCCGAGCGTCAGGGGTTCTAATCCGTGCGTTACAAGCGCGACATGCGCAGGCACGCGGCCATGCGGAGTAAAACATTCGCCAACGCCGATCATCGTCGCAGTCATATGCGATAGCGGCGCGAGGTCGCCCGATGCGCCCACCGAACCCTGGCACGGCACGACCGGAATCACGTCTGCCGCCAGCATTGCCTGCAACATGGCGACGGTCTGCGGACGCACGCCCGAGGCACCTTGCGCTAGGCTCGCCATCTTGAGCGCCATCATCAGTCGCACCACGGCGACGGGCATGGGCTCGCCAACACCTGCCGCATGGCTCAGCACTATGTTTTTCTGCAATGTTTCAAGGTCTTGCGCGGGAATCCGTACGCTGGCCAACTTTCCGAAACCGGTATTGATGCCGTAGACCGGCTCGCCCTTGGCTACAATGCGTTCCACCGCCTTGGCGCTAGCTTCGATCTTCGCATGAGAGCTTGGATCAAGCGTCGGCACAGCCCCACGATAGATGGCGCGCCATTCCGTTAGCGATACAGCGCCCGGCTTCAACACGATCTCGGTCATTGTCCTCTCCAGATGCGAGCATGGAGCGGATTGAAGCCCATGCGATAAACCAGTTCAGCGGGTCGCTCGATATTCCAGATCGCGAGGTCCGCCCATTTGCCGACCTCCAGCGTTCCTGTTTCGGCGAGCAGGCCAAGCGCCCGCGCTGCATTCCGCGTCACGCCCGCGAGGCATTCCTCAACCGTCATGGAAAACAGCGTCGCACCCATGTTCATGGTTAGAAGCAGCGAAGTCAGTGGCGATGTTCCGGGGTTGCTGTCCGTTGCCAGCGCCATGCGCATACCATGCTTGCGAAACAGGTCGACCGGCGGCTTCTTGGTTTCCCGAATGAAGTAGAATGCGCCCGGGAGCAGCACAGCGACCGTCCCGGCTTGAGCCATCGCGCGAGCGCCGTCTTCATTCGTATATTCCAGATGGTCAGCGGAAAGCGCGCCATATCGCGCTGCGAGCGCCGCACCGCCGAGGTCCGAAAGCTGGTCAGCGTGGAGCTTTACGGGCAAACCGAGTGAGCGCGCCTTGTCGAACACGCGCGCAATTTGATCCGGCGAAAAAGCAATTCCCTCGCAAAAGCCATCCACCGCGTCGGCCAGTCCTTCGGCAGCAATCGCCGGAAGCATTTCTTCGACCACCTTAGCGATGTAGGCGTCCTTATCGCCGTTCGCTTCCGGCGGCAGCGCATGAGCGCCGAGAAATGTGGTGCGGACGGTGACAGGATTTTGCTCCCTCGAACCCCCACCCCATACCCCTCCCCTCAAGGGGGAGGGGGACGGAAGTGCTGAGTTCCCGGTTTCCCCTCCCCCTTGAGGGGAGGGGTATGGGGTGGGGGTAAATCCCAACCGGCGCGCTGCACGAAGCGCCTTCGCCTCATTCTCAAGATCAAGCCCATAGCCTGACTTGATCTCAATCGTCGTCACGCCTTCGGCCATCAAAGCAATGCGGCGCGGTGAACTCTCCTGCACCAGATCATCCTCGCTTGCCGCACGAAGCGATTTCACGGAAGAGACAATGCCGCCCCCTGCCCGCGCGACTTCCTCATAGCTCGCCCCTGCCAATCGCATTTCAAACTCGTTGGCGCGGTTGCCCGCGTAGACCAAGTGCGTGTGGCAATCGATCAGGCCCGGCGTGATCCAGCGACCCTCGCAATCTATCGTCTCTGCTTGGGAAAATTCCGTGGGGAGTTCCGCTTCAGGGCCAGCATAGGAAATGCGCCCATTGCGAACCGCAACAGCGCCATTTTCGACAATGCCCATACCCGGCAGCACTTCCGCAAAGGTTGCAAGGTGCGCATTGCGCCAAACCTTCGCTTTTTCACTTCCCGATTGCGCCGAACCAGCCATAGGTCTCCCTCGTCTACCTCGTTATGTATATACATATTGACAGTTGCGCGCAAGAGGCAGATGTTGCCTTTATAGAAAGAATGAACCGGGAGAGCGCGTTGACCAGCATCTTTGCCGAACAAGCCCTGCTGACTGAAGGCTGGCGAAATAATGTTCGGATCGGCATTAGCAACGGTGCGATCACGTCCATAGAGCCGGACCAAACTGCCTCGCCCGGCGACGAGCGCCACGCAATGGTGATTCCAGGAATGCCAAACCTCCACAGCCACGCCTTTCAGCGGGGCATGGCGGGGCTTGCTGAAACGCGCGGTCCCGGCGCGGACAGTTTCTGGTCGTGGCGCGAAGTTATGTATCGCTTTGCGCTCTCGATGACGCCTGATCAGGTGGAGGCGGTCGCCGCGCAGCTTTATGCTGAAATGCTCGAAGCCGGTTTCACGCGCGTGGGCGAGTTCCATTATCTGCACCACGACAAGAACGGCCAGCCCTACGCTAACATCGCCGAAATGGCGGAGCGCATCGCTGCGGCTTCGGCAACGACCGGTATCGCCCTGACGCTTCTGCCAGTCTTCTACGCGCATTCTGGTTTCGGCGGAGCCGCGCCTAACGAAGGTCAACGCCGATTCATCAATGATGTGAATCGCTTCGGTCGCCTTTTGGAGAAATCGCGCGAATCTGTTCAGAATTTGAATCAAGCGGTGGTTGGTATCGCGCCGCACAGCCTGCGCGCTGCAACACCGGACGAACTCAATGAGATCGTACCGCTCGCTGGCGATAATCCGATCCACATTCACATCGCAGAGCAGGTCAAGGAGGTTGACGATTGCGTCGGCTGGAGCGGCCAGCGGCCCGTCGAATGGCTGATTACAAATCAGCCGGTCGGCGCAAACTGGTGCCTGATCCATGCAACCCACATGACGAATTCCGAGACCACCGCGATGGCGAAAAGCGGCGCGGTTGCGGGCCTCTGCCCGATCACCGAGGCAAATCTGGGTGACGGCATTTTCGAGGGCGTGAACTTCATCGCTGCCGGTGGCGCTCTCGGCATCGGCTCAGATTCTAATGTATTGATCGGCGTCTCCGACGAACTGCGGCAACTCGAATATTCCCAGCGGCTGCATCATCGCGCGCGCAATGTGCTGGCCTCGCCGGGTCAATCGAACGGTCGTAACCTGTATGATCGCGCGCTTTCCGGCGGAAGCCGCGCGCTTGGCGTAAATGGTGGCTTACAGGTCGGCGCAAATGCTGATTTCGTCTCGCTCGATGCCAGCCATCCCACCCTCGCCGGAAAGTCGCACGACGCGATTCTCGACGCGTGGATCTTCGCCAACGGCACCGCTGTCGATTGCGTCTGGGTGCATGGGCGCAAACTTGTAGAAGCCGGTCGCCACATTCATCGAGAGGCTATCGCGCAAAGATTCCGCACCACAATGATGGAACTTGCCGCCGCATAGCGTTATGGCTGAATTGATGAACGATTCCGCACAGATCGAAACAGCCGACAGCGAGGAATCCACCTCGCTTTACCAGCGTATCCTCAACGATATTCGCGGCAAGATCGTCACCGGCGCATGGGCGCCCGGATATCGCATCCCGTTTGAGCATGAACTGACCGTTCAATACGGCTGCTCGCGCATGACCGTAAACAAGGCTCTTTCGCAACTCGCCGCGGCGGGGCTAATCGAGCGACGGCGCAGGTCCGGCAGCTTTGTGCGCAGTCCGCGCAGTCAGGCTGCTGTTTTGGAAATCACCGATATCCGCAGTGAAGTCGAAGCGCTTGGCCTGCCCTATCGCTACACCCTTGAAGAGCGCCGCGAACGCCGCAGCCAATCCGACGATGTCGAGCGACTTGGCCCGGTTTGCCCCAAAAAGCTGATTGAGCTGAACTGCGTGCACTATGCAGGGCCGCGACCGTTTTGCGTCGAGCACCGGCTCATCAGCCTTGAGACGGTACCCGACGCTTCTGCGGAAACGTTTATGGAGATTGCGCCCGGCCCGTGGCTGATTGGCCGTGTGCCGTGGAGCACCGCCGAGCATCGGATCAGTGCGGAAGGCGCGGACACCCTCATGGCTACGGGTTTGGATATTGACGAGGGTACGTCCTGCCTCGTCATAGAGCGGCGCACGTGGACCGCCGACCTGCCGGTAACTTACGCCCGCTTCATCTATGCAGGCGCAAGCCACACCCTCGTTGCGCGGTTCGAGCCGAATTAAACGGCTGCCGTTACGATAATCTCGACGAGATAGTCAGGCGTTGCCAGCTTTGCTTCGCCGGTCGCGCGGGCAGGCGTGTGACCCTGCGGCGCCCACTTGTCCCAAACCGAATTCATCTCCGCGAAGTCCTTCATATCGGCCAGCCAGATGATGGCTTGAAGGATTTTCGTCTTGTCGCTTCCTGCGGCGGCCAGCAGGCGATCAATCTCCACCAACACGTCAGCCGTCTGCTGAGCGACGTTGCCGCCGGGCTTGCCCACCTGTCCGGCCAGATAAACCGTGTTTCCATGGATCACGGCCTGGCTCATGCGGGGTCCGGTTTCGAGACGGCGAATAGTCATTGCAGTTCCTCATTTTTGTCTGCGTGGGAAAAACGATCCGGCAGCAAGCTCGCTACGATTGCTGGCGACAGCTCCGAAGGTTCGATGCGTCTTATCAACTGCCCGGCCAGCCGTGACAAGGCCGGAGCGGTCTGCATTCCATAACCACCCTGCCCCGCCAACCAGAAAAATCCGTTAGCGCCCGGTGCAAACCCTGCAACGGGTGTGCGGTCGGGCGCGAAGCTGCGCAGACCTGCCCAACTCCGCTCCACACGCGTCACCGGATAGTCTACAGCCTGCTCGAAACGGTCCAGACCTTCCGCAAGGATCATATCGTCCACATAGGCATCATGCGGATCGACGGGGATCTCATCAGCGGGTGACACGTAAAGCTTTCCGCCGCCCGGCTTGCAATACCATCGCTCGGCGGAATCATCGATGAGCGGCCAGTTGGTTGTGTCGTAGGTGGTCGGCGCGGGTAGCACAGCAATCGAGCGTCGCATCGGCTTAATCCCAAGCGCCGCCACACCACACGCCTGCGCAACGGTGTCAGCCCAGGCACCAGCGGCATTGACGATTACATCCGCAACAATCTCGCCCTTGGGCGTTTGCACCTCCCATTTGCCGCCCACACGCGCGGCAGACAGCAATGCACACTCCGTCAACAATTGAGCACCGCCCGCGCGCGCCTTGCGAAGCCAGCCCTCATGCAGCGCATTCACGTCAATGTCCTGCGCATCGTGTTCGTAAGCCGCAGCTACAACCCAATCGCGCCGCAGGATCGGCACCATGCCGAATGCTTCGTCGAGACTGATCTGTCGCAAGCCATCCGCCTGATCCAGTAGAGCATTGTGCTGCGCAATCCCGGACTCGTCGGAGATGAAAAGCACGCCGCGCTGGCTTATCAGCGGATGAGGGAACAGCGTTGCATCCGGCTTTTCAAACAAGGGAGCGCTGGCGCGACTGAGCGCACGGATCGCCGCGTTGCCGTAGTTGCGAATGAAAATCGCCATCGACCGGCCCGTCGAATGGTACGCCGGGCGGCTTTCCTGTTCGATGATAGTAACGCGATAATCGCCTGCGAGGTCGGCGGCCAGCCCAACGCCAGCAATGCCCGCTCCCACAATCAGAATGTCTGTTTCGATTCTGTCCGTCACGTCCGGCCCTTATGCGCAGGCTGCGCAATGACCACGAATTTCGACGGTTGTCTTTTCGGCACGAAAGCCGGAGCGATTGGCCCAGCCATTCAGTCGCGTTTCGATTTCAGCATCCGAAAACTCGTTTACCTGGCCGCATTTGTCGCAAATAGCGAAAGCCACCAGACCATGACAATGCGTATCGTGGTCGCCATGCTTATGCGCACAGGCCACGAATGCGTTGAGGCTTTCCAGACGGTGAACCAGCCCCGCCTCCTGCAACTTGTCCAACGCGCGATAGACCTGCAATGGCGCGCGAAATCCATGGTCGCGCAACTGGTCGAGCAATGAATAGGCACTGAGCGGCCCATGCGCCTTGCTCAACGCATCGAATACAAGTGACTGGTTCTTTGTCAGTTCGGCCATGATTTCACTTACATCATTTTCCGGGCAAAAAGCCACCCTTTGCGCTTGACGAATGTAATAACATCACTTAGCAACGTAATAACATTACATCTTGGTTGCAAGACATGGCTGAAACCTGCCTCTCCTTTAAAGACTTGACGCTGGGCTACAACAGCCACCCGGCGGTGCACCACCTGAACGGAGACGTGTGCAAAGGTTCGCTTATTGCCGTTGTCGGCGCGAACGGGTCGGGCAAATCTACCTTGCTGAAGGGCATTGTCGGCGTGCTCAAGCCTATGTCAGGGCGTATCTCCATAGCGCCCGGCACGCGTATCGCCTATTTGCCGCAACAGTCGGAGATAGATCGCAGCTTTCCCGCCCGCGTTGTCGATCTTGTTGCGCTTGGGCTTTGGCCGAAACGTGGATTGCTTGGTCGCATCAAGGCGGAAGATCGTCAGCGTCTCTCGCAAGCCTTGATGGCTGTTGGTCTTGGCGGATTTGAAGATCGGCCTATCGACACATTGTCAGGCGGGCAGATGCAGCGCGCATTGTTTGCGCGCGTTTTGTTGCAAGATGCTGATCTGATCCTGCTCGATGAGCCGTTCAATGCAATCGATGCCAAGACCGTGCGCGATTTGCTGGAAGTCGTTCAACGCTGGCATGGCGAGGGCCGCACGGTGATGGTTGTCGCGCATGACCTCGAAATGGTCCGCGAAAACTTTCCTGACAGCCTGCTGCTTGCGCGTCGTGCGGTTGCGTGGGGACCGACAAGCACGGCACTGCACCCTCAACAATTGCTCGCCGCGCGCCGGTTTGATGAGGCTTGGCATGAAGATGCGCCGTGGTGCGGCGACGACCATGAACACAAGCATGAGCATCCCCATGTGCACGACCATGCACATGAACATTCCCACCACCACGCCTGAACGACGACCATGTATGATTTCATCTTCGCGCCGTTCATCGAGTTCGGCTTCATGCAACGCGCGCTGGCGGGTTCGTTGCTGCTTTCGATTTCTGCCTGTCCGGTTGGCGTATTCCTCATGCTGCGCCGTATGAGCCTGACTGGCGATGCCGTTGCCCACGGCATTTTGCCTGGGGCGGCGGTGGGGTATCTGCTGTTCGGTTTGGAACTTGTGCCCATGACCATCGGTGGCTTGATAGCCGGTCTGGTTGTCGCGCTCGGTGCAGGTGCCGTCTCGCGCTTGACCCTTCAAAAAGAAGACGCCTCGCTCGCCGCCTTCTATCTCATTTCGCTGGCGCTCGGTGTGCTCGTCGTTTCGTTGCGCGGGTCGAGTGTCGACCTGATGCATGTGCTGTTCGGCACTGTGCTGGCGCTCGATAATGCCGCACTGACGCTAATCGGCTCTATTGCCATCATCACCCTTGTTGGGCTCACGATTTTCTGGCGCGGCCTTGTTGCTGAATGCCTTGATCCGCTGTTTCTGCGCTCAGTCAGCCGTCTGGGTACGCCTGTGCACTTCGTGTTTCTGGCGCTGACTGTGCTCAACCTCGTCGCGGGATTTCAGGCGCTAGGCACTTTGCTGTCAGTCGGTCTGATGATGCTGCCTGCCGCTGCCGCGCGCTTCTGGGTCAACCGCGTCGAAAGTATGTGCGCGCTGGCCGTGCTTTTCGGGGCTGTTTCCTGCATCACCGGACTGCTCGTTTCTTATCATGCCGCCCTGCCCTCCGGTCCCTCGATCATACTGGCTGCGGGCGCGATCTATCTCACCTCAGTGCTGGTTGGGACGCGCGGACTCGTCCGCACCCGGCTGGCAACCAGCCGTCATAGAACTGCATAGGAGCATATCATGAAGTCATTTCTACGCTTTTCAGCTTGCGCAGCGGCTATCGCATTCGCGTTTCCCGCGTCGGCGCAGGACAAGCTCAAGGTCGTCGCCAGCTTTTCCATCATCGGCGACTTTGCCAAGCAGGTGGGCGGCGACCACATTGAGTTGGCCACCATTGTTGGTCCTGGTGGAGATGCGCACGTTTATGAGCCGAAACCAGCCGACGCCGCCGCCATGCAGAAGGCGAATGTCGTTCTCGTAAACGGGCTTCATTTTGAGGGCTTTTTGCAACGTCTCGTCGATTCCAGCGCTACCAAGGCTTCTGTCGTCGAGTTGACCAAAGGCGTCGAAACCATTGAAGCCAAGGACGAAGACGATCACCACGACGAAGCGACCGAAGAGGCGCATGAAGAAGGCGGCCATCACCATGAAGGAGTTGATCCGCATGCCTTCCAGTCGATCGGCAATGCCGAAATCTATGTGAAAAACATTGCGGACGCTTTCTGCGCCGCTGATGCTGCGGACTGCGACACTTACAAGGCAAATGCGGCTGCTTACATTGTCACGCTGGAAGCGCTGGACGACGAGGTAAAGGCTGCAATTGCATCCATTCCCGCCGACAAGCGCACCATCATCACCTCGCATGACGCGTTTGGCTATTTCGAGCACGCCTATGGCATTGATTTTCTCGCACCCGAGCGCATTTCCACGGAGTCAGAAGCCTCAGCCGCAGATGTGGCTAAACTCGTGAAGCAGGTGCGCGAAGACAAGGCCGCCGCTATTTTCGTTGAAAACATCACCGATCCACGCCTGTCCAAGCAGATTGCCGAGGAGACCGGTCTGAAAATCGGCGGTACGCTTTATTCGGACGCGCTTTCTGATGCGAGCGGCCCGGCTTCGACTTATGTCGACATGATGCGCCACAATGTTAGCACCATAAAAGGCGCAGTTTTGGGCAGCTAAGCGCAAGGCGGTTGCGCATCTGCGGCCACGATGGCAAAACCCGCGTGGCCGCTTTCTGGCCTGAAATGGAGCCTGCACATGCAATATCGCCAGATCACCGAAGATTACGCCGTATCCCCACAAATCGCCGTGGAGGATTTGAAGCTCATCAAGGATGCTGGCTTCAACAGCGTAATTTGCAACCGTCCAGACGGCGAAGACCCGAACCAGCCCACCGCCGAAGAAATCGGCAAAGCTACGGAAGCTGCCGGTTTGGCGTTTCGATGGAATCCAGTCATCAGCGGCCAGATGACACCGCAAAATGTGGAGGAGCAGGCCGCGGCGCTTGAGGACCTGCCCGCTCCTGTCTTCGCTTATTGCCGCTCAGGCACGCGCTGCGCAAACCTTTTCGCGGGAATTCAGCAGTTGAAGGGCTAAAGCCGGTCAGGCTTCGGTAAACACCTCGAACCCGCCATAGATCATGCGCTTCATGTAGGCAGGCATTTCCTGCATCACGTCTTTTATGCGGGTGTCCTCCATCACTTTTTTCATGATCTCGTCGCGCTCCGCACGAGATCGGTAGGTGATGTAGGAAAACACGATGATCTCGTCCTTTTCCTTCTTCACCGCGAGGGGAAAGGACGTGATCTGCCCCTCTGGCACGTCATCGTCGCGGGCTTCAACATACGAAAGCGCGCCGAACTCCATCCACACCTTTTTGGCGACCTCGGTCACTTTCACATAGTCGTCAAAGGCCGCTTTCGGCACCGGCAGCACAAATCCATCTACATAGGTCATTCCAATCTCCTTCCTTTGAACTACATCAAGGACGAATGACCCCGGCTGGTTCCGACATTGAATTTTACTGGCCCAGTGAACTGCCCTCGACGGCGCCTGCCACGATGGGATAAAGCAGCCACAAAATCTCGCGACCCGTCAGCCGGTCGCCAAACTGGATGAACGATATGACCGTAGCGAAAGAAACCCGCGATCTTCTGTCGAAACTCGGCGTTGCCGAAAGCCTGCATAAAGGAGGGAACTTGCCCTCCTTCACGCCCGTAACCGGTGAAAAGCTGGCTGATCTCAAGACGGTCAGCGCTGGTGAGGCCAATTCTATCATCGATAATGCCGACGCAGCCTTCCGCGAATGGCGGCTCGTGCCCGCTCCGAAGCGCGGTGAGCTTGTCCGCCTGCTTGGCGAAGAACTGCGTGCTGCGAAGGCGGATCTCGGACGCCTCGTGTCCATCGAAGCTGGCAAGATCACATCTGAAGGCTTGGGCGAAGTGCAAGAGATGATCGACATTTGCGATTTCGCAGTCGGCCTGTCGCGTCAGCTTTACGGCCTTACCATCGCCACCGAGCGCCCCGGCCATCGCATGATGGAAACGTGGCATCCGCTTGGCGTGGTCGGCATTATTTCCGCTTTCAACTTCCCTGTAGCTGTCTGGTCGTGGAACGCAGCGCTCGCGCTTGTTTGCGGCAACTCAATCGTGTGGAAGCCGTCTGAAAAGACGCCGCTTACAGCGCTTTCCTGTCAGGCGATTTTTCACAAGGCAATCAATCGCTTCGGCGAAGCGCCGCAGAATTTGAGTCAAGTCCTGATCGGCGACCGTGCCATTGGCGAAGTGCTGGTCGACCATCCGAAGGTTGCGCTCGTTTCCGCCACTGGCTCCACGCGTATGGGCCGCGACGTAGGCCCACGTCTTGCAAAGCGTTTTGCGCGCGCCATTCTGGAGCTTGGCGGTAATAATGCTGGCATCGTTTGCCCGAGCGCCGACCTCGACATGGCATTGCGCGCCATCGCGTTCGGCGCGATGGGGACGGCTGGTCAGCGTTGCACGACGCTGCGCCGCCTGTTCGTGCATGAAAGCGTATATGACAAGCTGCTGCCGCGCTTGAAGAAGGCCTATGAGAGCGTATCGATCGGTAGCCCGCTGGAAACCTCGGCGCTGGTTGGTCCGTTGATCGACAAGGCGGCTTTTGACGGAATGCAGAAAGCTTTGGCGGCAGCGAAGGAGAATGGCGGCAAGATCACCGGCGGCGAGCGTTTCGACGCGGGTCAGGCAAGCGCCTATTACGTGCGCCCTGCGCTGGTCGAAATGCCGGAGCAGGCCGGTCCTGTCTTGGAAGAGACCTTCGCACCCATCCTCTACGTTATGAAATATTCCGATTTCGATGAAGCGCTCCGCCTACACAATGCAGTCGGCGCTGGGCTTTCCTCGTCGATCTTCACGCTCGACCTGCGCGAGTCCGAGCGCTTCGTGTCAGCAGATGGTTCTGATTGCGGTATCGCAAACGTCAATATCGGCACGTCAGGCGCGGAAATCGGCGGCGCGTTTGGTGGCGAGAAAGAAACTGGCGGCGGACGCGAAAGCGGCTCGGATGCATGGCGGGCCTATATGCGCCGCGCGACGAACACGGTGAACTATTCGCGCGCTCTGCCGCTGGCGCAGGGTGTGTCGTTCGACATCGAATAACATACGCCATTCGCAATTATGCATGATGATGGGCGCTTTACGCGCCCATCTTTTTTGGGAAACAGAACCGCTGCCGCTATGCGGCTACCAGTCCATGACAACCTTGCCGGAATTGCCGCTTCTCATCGCTTCGAACCCGGCCTGATAATCGTCAATGCCGATGCGGTGCGTAATCAAGCCGCTCACGTCCAACGGACCCTGCACAAGCGCGATCATCTTGTACCAGGTTTCGAACATCTCCCGACCATAGATGCCTTTAAGGTGCAGCATCTTGAAGATCACCTTGTTCCAATCGATCTCGAACCCGGTCGGCGCAATACCGAGAATTGCGATCTTGCCGCCATTGTTCATCGTGTCGATCATGTCGCGGAAAGCAGGCGCCGCGCCGGACATTTCCAACCCGACATCGAACCCTTCCGTCATGCCGATTTCCGGCATCACATCGCGCAGTTTCTGCTGAGATGCGTCAACCACATGCTGCACGCCAAGCTTTCGCGCCAGTTCCAGCCGCACCGGGTTAATGTCGGTGATGACGACCTTACGCGCGCCGACGCATTGGGCGACCAGCGCGCCCATAATTCCAATCGGCCCGGCACCCGTAACCAACACGTCCTCACCCACCAGATCGAACGAAAGCGCAGTGTGAACCGCGTTGCCAAGCGGATCGAAAATCGCTGCCACTTCATCCGGCACGTCATCCGGTATCGGCACGACATTGTGCTGCGGGATGGCAACATACTCGCCGAAAGAACCGGGACGGTTCACGCCCACGCCCATCGTATTGCGGCACAAATGGCCCCTGCCCGCGCGGCAGTTGCGGCAATGGCCGCATACAATATGCCCCTCGCCCGAAACGCGCTGTCCCACCTTATATTCGGTCACGGCAGCCCCAACGTCAGCCACCGTGCCAACGAATTCGTGCCCCGTTACCATTGGCACTGGCACGGTCTTCTGCGCCCACTGGTCCCAATTGTAGATGTGGACATCCGTGCCGCAGATCGCGGATTTCTTGACTTTGATAAGCACGTCGTTCGGGCCGATTTCCGGCACCGGAACGCGCTCCATCCAGATACCCGGCTCAGCCTTCGCCTTCACTAAGGCGCGCATCATGTTAGACATTGGTCTTTCCTCAAATCACGCCAAGTTCGCGACCCACTTCGGTAAAAGCGGCAACCGCCCGGTCAATGTCTGCCGTCGAATGCGCAGCCGACATTTGCGTGCGGATGCGCGCCTGACCACGCGGCACCACCGGGAACGAGAAGCCAACCACGTAAATCCCGCGTGCCAGCATTTTTTCGGCCATCGCCTGCGCCAGCGCCGCGTCTCCGATCATAACCGGGATGATCGGGTGATCCGCACCCGCCAGCGTAAAGCCCGCCTTTGTCATCGACGCGCGGAAGCGGTTCGCATTGTCATATAGCTTCTCGCGCAGTGCGTCGCCCTGATCGATCAGGTCGAAAACTTTCAGCGATGCTCCCGCAATTGCAGGCATCAGCGTATTGGAAAACAGATAGGGCCGCGAGCGCTGGCGCAACCATTCAACAACCTCGCGCTTGCCAGAGGTGTATCCGCCCGAAGCGCCGCCAAGCGCCTTTCCGAGCGTGCCGGTGATGATGTCCACCCTGCCCTCGACGCCGCAATGCTCGGCTGAGCCGCGCCCGTGCTTGCCAACGAAACCCACCGCGTGGCTGTCATCAACCATTACCATCGCGTTGTATTTTTCGGCCAGATCGCAGACCCCGCGCAGATTGGCGATAATGCCATCCATCGAAAACACACCATCGGTCGCGATGAGGCGGAAGCGACAATCCTGTGCCTCTTTCAACCGTTCTTCCAGATCGGCCATATCATTGTTGGCGTAGCGGAAGCGCTTTGCCTTGGAGAGTCGCACACCGTCGATAATCGATGCATGGTTCAGTGCGTCCGATATGATTGCATCCTCTTCGGAAAGCAGCGTTTCAAACAGGCCGCCATTCGCATCGAAGCAGGAAGAATAAAGGATCGTGTCTTCCATTCCGAGGAATGAAGAAATCCGCGTTTCGAGCGCCTTATGCTCTTCCTGCGTGCCACAGATGAAGCGCACCGAGGCCATGCCGTAGCCGTAGCGGTCGAGCGCCCCTTTAGCCGCCTCTCGCAGTTCTTCATTGTCTGCGAGTCCGAGATAGTTATTGGCGCAGAAATTGAGAACCTTGCTGCCATCTGCGACGGTGATTTCCGCCGATTGCATCGACGTGATAACGCGTTCGCTCTTGTAGAGGCCGGCGCTTTTTAGCGCTTCAAGCTCCCGGCTCATATGGTCGATGAACGATTCCGACATGAAGACTCTCCCTAATTAAGCGCTGGCTAACACTGAGAGAGCGATACCGCAAACAGATTTGAGCGCTCACACCATCTGTTCTTTGGTAATCCAGAACACTTCGCCGTCGCTATTCTCCGTGTCGAGCCAGAAGAATGGAGTATCGGGATAATAGCGCTCCAGCATGTCTCTGTCCGTGCCAATTTCGCAGAGCATCCCGCCACCTTCATTGAGATGCTGCGGAGCACTTTCGATAATGCGGCGAACGATGTCGAACCCATCCATCCCACCATCAAGAGCCATTGCCGGCTCATGACGAAACTCGTCCGGCAATATGTCCATCACATCTCTGCCGACATAGGGCGGGTTGGTGATGATGAGATCATATTTGCGCCCCGAAAGTGGCCCGAACAGATCACCCCGCAGCAGCGAAATTCTGTCGCCAAGGCCATGATCTTCGATGTTTTCTGCTGCAAGCGTGAGCGCGTCGGCGGAAAGGTCCACTGCGTCGATTTCCGCATTTGGAAAAGCGTAAGCGGCCAGAATCGCCAGCGAACCACCTCCCGTGCAGAGGTCCAACACAGAGCCAATCGACTCGGGATCATCAACCAGCGCCGCCGGATCGCCCAACCCGTCAAACAGTGGCGAGGCGAGCAAATCGGCAATATAAGAGCGCGGCACGAGAGCGCGCGCATCCGACCGGAATGGCACGCCGGCCAGATAAGAACGACCCGTAAGATATGCGGTAGGCAACTTCTTCTCGATGCGCAGCGCGATGCGTTCGCCGAGCAGCGTCTTTTCGCGTGCAGTCAGTCGCGCATCCGCAAATGCGTTGAAGTCATCAATCGGCAGATTTCAGGCTTTCCAGGATCAGAAAGACTGCCTCATCCACTGGGGTCGCCGAGCCGTGCCCATAGTGCAGGCCAGCCGCCGAAAAACAGCTCACCGCGTAGCGCAGCACATCGCGCAGTGTTTTGAGTTCAGATATTTCGTCGCGAGGATTGGGTTGATTAGACATTTGTATGCTTAGAAAAACGCCTGCAATCCTGTTTGCGCGCGGCCCAGGATCAGCGCATGAACATCATGCGCGCCCTCATACGTATTGACCGTTTCGAGGTTCGCGGCGTGGCGCATCACGTGATAGCCGATCTGGATCCCGTTACCGCCGTGCATGTCGCGCGCCATGCGGGCAATATCCAGAGCCTTGCCGCAATTGTTGCGCTTCATGATCGAGATCATTTCGGGGGCCATCTTGCCCTCGTCCATCAGCCGCCCGACGCGCAATGAGCCTTGTAGCCCGAGCGCAATATCCGTCTGCATGTCCGCTAGCTTCTTCTGGTAAAGCTGCGTTCCAGCCAGCGGCTTGCCGAACTGCTTGCGGTCAAGACCATACTGCCGCGCGCGATGCCAGCAATCTTCTGCTGCACCCATTGCGCCCCATGAAATGCCATAGCGCGCCCGGTTGAGGCAGCCAAACGGCCCCTTGAGGCCTGAAACATTCGGCAAAAGCGCGTCTTCGCCTACCTCAACGCCGTCCATCACGATTTCGCCAGTGATCGACGCGCGCAACGAGAGCTTGCCGTCGATCTTCGGTGCGGAAAGTCCCTTCATGCCCTTTTCGAGCACAAAGCCGCGAATTTGGTTGTCGTGCGCCGCAGACTTCGCCCAAACGACGAAAACATCAGCAATCGGAGCGTTCGAAATCCACATTTTGGAGCCGAACAGCCGGTATCCACCCGCAGTCTTCTCTGCACGTGTTTTCATGCCGCCCGGATCGGAGCCAGCATCCGGCTCGGTCAATCCGAAACAGCCAATCCATTCGCCCGACGCCAGCTTCGGCAAATATTTCTTGCGCTGTTCTTCCGAGCCGTAAGCATAGATCGGATACATAACCAGCGACGACTGTACGCTCATCATGGAGCGATAGCCTGAATTGATGCGCTCAACCTCGCGCGCGACAAGGCCATAAGTAACGTAGCCAGCGCCGAGCCCGCCATATTCTTCCGGCACTGTTATGCCCAGCAAACCGGATTCGCCCATTTCGCGGAAGATTGCCGGATCGGTCTTTTCTTCCAGATATGCCTGTTCGATTTCGCGGCGCGAGCTTGTCTGCTGCAAAAGCGGCAGCGGCGTCACGGATCATGCGCTCATCTTCAGTGAGTTGTTCTTCGAGCAGGAACGGGTTGTCCCAAACGAAACTTGCAGGCTTCAAACCCTTGTTTTCCATGTTGATGGCACCCTCAAAAAAGCTGCGCTTTCACCAAAAAGTTGAGCACAGGATGGAGTTCGCAATTGTCACCAGCGCTTTGGGACACTCGCTACAGGATGGAAAGAGCCAGCACAAGCCACCCGACAGTCCACCCAAAATGCCTGTTAAAAACTGCGAACAAAACGTGACCAAGCGGGCGAATTTGTTTAAGGTTGGACATGGCTATTCGTCAGCTTTCGGAAACTATCATCAACCAGATCGCTGCGGGCGAGGTCATCGAGCGTCCCGCAAGTGTGGTCAAGGAACTGGTTGAGAACGCACTCGACGCAGGCGCGCGCCGCATTGAAATTGCAACGGTGGGCGGCGGACTGAACCTCATTCGCGTCAGCGACGACGGTGCGGGTATCCCTGAAAGCGAGTTGCAACTTGCGATTGCGCGCCATTGCACATCAAAACTGTCGGAAGACATCAACGATATTCGCTCTCTTGGCTTTCGCGGCGAAGCGCTCCCCTCCATCGGGTCCGTATCGCGCCTGACGATCCGGTCGCGCACGGCAGATTCGGATAGCGGCTTCGAAATCCTTGTGGATGGCGGGCGCACAGGGGCGACGCGGCCAGCCGCTGCAAATCGCGGTACGCTCGTGGAGGTGCGCGACCTGTTTTTCGCCACCCCTGCCCGCCTCAAATTCATGAAAGGTGAGCGCGCCGAAACCACTGCAATCAATGAGGTGGTGAAGCGCATTGCGATAGCGTTCCCGAATGTGCGGTTCACCCTGTCCGGCCCGGATCGTGCAACGCTGGATCTCAATGAAGTGCCGGACCAGATCGAGCGCATCGCGCAGGTTTTTGGCAAGGAATTTCCGGAAAACGCGTTGGAACTGGATGCTGAGCGCGAGGGCGTGCGCTTGTCCGGCTTTGTTTCGATTCCGTCTTTCAGCCGGGCCAATGCCCTCCAGCAATTCGCCTATATCAATGGCAGGCCGGTACGCGACAAGCTCATCGCGGGTGCAATTCGCGGTGCTTATGCCGATACGCTGGCGCGTGACCGCAATGCAGTCGCAGCCTTGTTCTTCACGCTCGACCCTGCCGATGTCGACGTAAACGTGCATCCCGCAAAGGCCGATGTACGCTTTCGAGAGCCAGGTCTGGTGCGCGGCCTCATCATCGGCGCAATAAGACAGGCCCTGGCAGGGGCTGGCATTCGTCCGGCAACCGGTGCAGGCATGGCGCTCGCTGGAGCATTCCAACCGGGGGCTTTCACCGGAGCAAACGCCAATGGTTGGGGGCCAACCGCGCCCGGAGCATATGAACACATGCCGCCGCGCAGTGCTGGCTTTGATGCAGACCGTTCTGTCCACCGCCCATTGGATATGACCTCTTTCGGCGGTTTCTCGAACGGCGAGCAGGCGCGCTTTGAGACCGGCCCCGCGATCAGCGCCGACAGCCGCGCATCTGCGGAGCCATTATCGCCGCATTTGCTCGCCAGCCCGCTCGGTGCTGCACGCGCACAGGTGCACGAAAATTATATCGTGGCGCAGACGGAAAGTTCGCTGATTATTGTGGATCAGCACGCCGCGCACGAGCGCCTTGTCTACGAAGCGCTCAAAGAGGCGATGCATTCGCGGCCCATACCGTCGCAAATGCTGCTTCTGCCGGAAATTGTCGACCTGCCTATTGATGATGTCGACCGGCTGGCCAGCCATTCTGAAACACTCGCGCGCTTCGGGCTTCGATTGGAGCGCTTCGGCCCCGGTGCAATCGCTGTGCGCGAGACGCCATCGATGCTTGGTGAAGTCGATGTGCGAGCGCTGTTGCGCGATTTGGCTGACGAGATCGCAGATAATGATACCGTCGACACGTTGAAAAGCCGCCTCGACCGTATTGCATCGACGATGGCCTGCCACGGCTCGGTTCGTTCAGGTCGCCTCATGAAGCCGGACGAAATGAACGCGCTGTTGCGCCAGATGGAAGCCACTCCCGGCTCGGGCACCTGCAATCATGGCCGCCCCACCTATATTGAGTTGAAGCTTGCAGACATTGAGCGACTCTTCGGTCGACGGTAGTTGCAGCAAGCCTGCCGCATCGCTATTTTGCGGCGGCAAGGAGAATTATCAGGCAATGAACAGGTTTGAAGGTCCGGGAGCGCGGGAAGCGCGTATTCGCTATCTCGATGGCGATTTTCAGGTGACAAGCCCCGGAGCATTCGTGCGTTGCGCCGTGACGGGCGAATCCATTCCACTCGATGAATTGCGCTATTGGAGCGTGGCGCGGCAGGAGCCATACCTCAACGCCGAGGTTTCGCTTGCGCGTGAACTGGAGTGCAATCCCGAACTGCGTAGCCGAAACTAAAACCGGCGCTTCCGCCAGCTTGCAACGGCATCATCTATGATGCGATCCGGCACATTTTCCGGCTCAAAGCGCGTTTCAATGGCGAACACGGCCAGCCGATCCAGAAACCCGCTTGGCACGATCCCGCCCTGCATCCGCGCCGCGTCCTTTTCCGTGGTAATCAGTTGCGCAGCTACGCGCGTAGCGTCCCGCTCCAGCTCGGTCAGTTCTGCCGGTTTGAATTGGTGATGGTCGTCAAAGCTGCGCGTTTCGACGACATTCGCGCCCGCCGCCGACAACGCATCATAAAATCGTTCAGGATGACCTATCCCCGCAAAGGCCAGCACGCGCTTGCCGGAAACGGTCAGCGCATCAATCGCGACAGTGCGCGCATCGTAGACTGGTTTACCCGCGCGCGCGGCCATGCGAACGACTGCATCACTGGCCGTTCCCTCGCCAATTCGCAGCAGCGAATCCGAAAACCTGATTTGATCGATCACCGGCGCACGCAGCGGTCCGCCGGGAATAATGTGGCCGTTTCCAATGCCGGTTCGCGCGTCGATCACCAGCAATGCATGGTCGATGCGTATTTGCGAACTCTGGAATCCGTCGTCCATCAGGATCAGGTCGCAGCCTTGCGCCACGAGTAGGGCTGCGCCCTCGGCACGCTTTCGCGCAACAGCGACAGGCGCATGGCGAGCCAGCAGCAACGGCTCATCACCTACCACCGCCGCGCTGTCAGATTCCAGATCGACGATCCGCGCATGTCCACGCCCACCGTGGCCGCGCGAAAGAATGCCGGGGTTCATGCCGCGCCGAACAGCCGCCTGGGCAAGCGCGATAACGGTTGGCGTTTTGCCCGTACCGCCTACCGTGAAATTCCCGACACAAATAACCGGCGCATCAATGTTTTCGCGCTTGGCGTGGGCCAGCCGCCGCGCCGCCACGCTGCCGTAAATCGCGGATACAGGCAGCAACGCAATCGCCTGCCATCCAGCCTTTTCCCACCAGAACGGCGGCGCGCTGCTCACCGCCTGCCCTTCAGCCGCGTCTGCACCTGCAACGGCTGAATGTAAGGGTCCAGCGCTTTCAGGGTGCGGTCCAGCGTGCCGCGCATCTCATCGACTGTAGCAATACCCGCCGCCATCATCTTGTGGCGCGCTTCATCATTCTTGAGCAAATGATTGACCGCCTTGGCAAGCGTTTGCCCGTCGCGCACGAGCTTGGCGGCCCCGCCGTCGATCAGCTTTTGATATGCCTCGCGGAAATTCTGGATGTTCTGGCCGGAAAGCACCGCAACGCCAAGCATTGCCGGTTCAAGCGGGTTTTGCCCACCTTCAGCAGTGAGCGAACGGCCGACAAACGCAATTTCGGACAGTTTCAGATAAGTGCCCATCTCTCCGATCGTGTCGCCCAGAAAAATGTCCGTCGCGGGCGCAATCCTTTCGCCGGTGCTTCGGCGCACGACGCCAAGCTTTTCCTTGGCGAAGCGTTCGGCAAGTGCCGTTGCACGGTCGGGATGGCGTGGAACAATAATCGTTAGCAAGTTCGGATAGCGCTTCTTGAGTGCGCGATGCGCTTGCGCGGCAATCACCTCTTCGCCGTCATGGGTCGAAACAGCCGCCCAGACCGGGCGATCCCCAATCTGCGCCTGCAATTTCTCAACCTGGGCATCATCGAACTTTGGCATTTGCGCGTCGGTCTTGAGGTTACCGGAAACCGTCACAGGTCGCGCACCAAGTTCGGAGAAGCGCTCACCGTCGGTTGCAGATTGCGCGACCACATGCGCGAAATTCTCGAACAGCGCTTCCGCCAGATAATTCCGCTTTTGCCATGACGCGAAAGAGCGGTCCGACAGCCGCCCGTTTACCAGCACTTGCGGAATGTGTCGGTGGCTGAGTTCGGTAATAATCACTGGCCAGATTTCCGATTCCGCGAATATCGCAAGATCCGGCTTCCAGTGATCCAGAAAGCGGCGCACCGCAGGCTTCAAATCCAGCGGCACATATTGATGAATGATCCTGCCCCGGAAGCGCTCTTCCGCCACCTTCGCGGAGGTCACGGTGCCTGTCGTCAAAACAATGCCGACGCCATGCGTAAGCAGATGGTCGATCAAGGCGGAAATCGCCAGCGTTTCGCCCACGCTTGCCGCGTGCAGCCAGATCAACGGACCGGCGGGGCGCGCGATTTTTGTCTTGCCGTAACGTTCGCGCCTGCGTGCGCGGTCTTCCTTACCCTTGGTCGCGCGATAGGCAACATAGCCGCCGATCACCGGATAGGCAGCCGCACCGGCGAAACGGTAGATTGACAGCAATGTGCGCGCCCAGCGTTCGCTCACAGCCTCACCCCCACCATTTTGTATGCAGCTTCAAAAGTCTCGTTCAGCGCGCGGGTTACTTCTATCCGTAGCGCCTCCATCGTGTCGGCGTCGGCATCAGCGGGCACGTAAATCGGTTTGCCGAAATGCAGCACGCCGCGACCAAACGGCAAATTGATGGTCGTCTTGTCCCAACTGCGCTCAAGCACTTTGCGCCTGCTCGTGGCAATTGCCGCCGGAATGATCGGCCTGCCGGAAATGCGCGCCAATAATATGATGCCGTCACCCGCGTCACGCGGCGTTCCGTGCGGAATATCTGCGATCATGCAGACATTCGAGCCTGCTTCGAGCGCTTTCTTGAGTTGAAGAAGCGCGCGCGCGCCGCCCTTGTCTGCATTATTGCCGGTCGTGCGCCCGCCGGAACCGCGCACGGTTGCGACACCGAAACGCTCAAGCACCTTGGCATTCAGCTCGGCATCAGCGCTTTTGGAAACCATTGCCACCAGCTTGCGGCCACTAGGATAAAAGGCGGGCGCAAGAATATGCTGCCCATGCCAGAGCGCCAGAATGGCCGGTTCGTGCTCTGCCCATTCAGGCGTAATTTTCGAAACCGAGCCCTTCACCGCCGGATTTGTCAGCCGCACGAAGCGCAGCGCGCCCGTCAGCATCACCGTCAGCGCACCTTTGACGAAACGAGAGTCGGCCAGCGGCTTGCGGATTTTCCGCCAAGCCGTCTTGAGCGGTCGCGACTTTTTCACCTCCGCTTTGGCTGCTGTTTCGATTGTGCGCTGGGTCAAGATTTAGGCCGCCGTTCAGCCTTGCTTGCCGGTTTCTTCCGGGTCCAGCAAGCGGTGAAGATGCACCACATAGTAGCGCATATGCGCGTTGTCGACGCTTGCCTGCGCCTTGGACTTCCATGCGGCGAGCGCGGTTTGGTAATTCGGGAAAATGCCCACGATGTCCAATTCTTCAAGATTGCGGAACTCGTTGCCCTTGAGGCTTTTCAATTCTCCTCCGAACACAAGATGAAGCAGTTGCTTCCCGCCTTTTTCATCGCTCATAGCTGTCGCACTCAATTTTGAATTTGGTCCGGTTTGAGCCAATTTGGCCTTTAATTCAAGTTGTCAGTCAGCACTTCCTGGGTATTCAGCGAGTGCTTCAACCATTACTTCAAGCAGCGGCCCGCTACCGGCGGCAAGCGCGGCATGGCGCGGGTCTGCAAGGCCTAGTTCGGGCTGCCTCCCATACTCGTTCAGAACAAGCCCACCAGCCTCTTCGAGAATTAGCATCGCCGCGGCAATGTCCCAATCATGCGCGTTTGGTTTAATGAAGGTCGCATCCAGCCTGCCGCAGGCTATCAGCGCAATACGGTAGGCCAACGAAGGCACATAGCTGTAGGGCCGCGCGCGCCCGCGCCACACGGAGGGCAGCAGTCCGCCCATCGCCTTGGGTCCGCCCAAGCTCAAGTCACCGTCGCCGTGAGCGCGCACCCGGATCGGCATGCCATTCAAGCGCGCGCCGCCGCCCCGCACGGCCTCAAAGCTTTCGCCAGTTGCCGGACATTCAAGCACCCCGGCAATTGTCCTGCCGTCTTCCACGATTGCGGTGCTCACGCACCATTGTGGATTGCCTTCCAAAAAACCGCGCGTGCCGTCTATTGGATCGACGATGAAGCTGCGCTTGCCTTTGGCGGACCGCCGATTCTCGACCGTCTCTTCCGAAAGCCAGCCATAGTCAGGTCGCGCGTCCAACAGCGCTTTAAACAAATAGCGGTCAGCCGCGTAGTCGGCTTCGCTTACCGGCGAGGTGCCGCCCTTCATCCAGACTTCCGGGTTTTGCTTGAAATAGCGCATTGCGATGCGCCCTGCTTCGCCTGCCGCTTCGCGCAGCAGGTCGAGATCGGACTCCGCAGAACTTGCCGCCAATGCCTCACGTACCTGCAATGGTCATCCCTTCGACGAGCAGCGTCGGCGCGGCGGTGCCGTAGTTGCGATCCGTATCGTTCGCCGGAACCATGCGCAGGAACATGTCCTTGAGATTGGACGCGATGGTGATTTCCGAAACGGGATAGGTCAGTTCGCCATTTTCAATCATGAAACCAGACGCGCCGCGGCTATATTCGCCCGTCACCATATTGACGCCCTGGCCAATGACTTCAGTCACATAGAGCCCATTCTTGACATTTCGAATCATGTCTTCCGGCGAGATCTCGCCCGGTTCGATGGCGAGGTTGGTCGAGGTCGGCGACACCGAAGATCCCGAACGCGAACCGCGCCCGTTCGTTTGCAAACCGAGTTCACGCGCTGCCGAGGTCGAGAGGAACCAGTGGCCAAGCACACCCCTGTCCACCATCACCATAGCTTCGCCTTCAATGCCCTCGCCGTCGAAAGGCCGCGAAGCCTGCCCGCGACGCTTTAGTGGATCGTCGGTAACGGTGATGGCGGCGCTTGCAATCTGCTTGCCCATCATGTCGCGCAAAAAGCTCGTTTTGCGTGCAACGGCAGCACCGTTGATTGCGCCTGCTAAATGTCCCGCGATGCCACGCGCCACGCGCGGATCGAACACGACATTCACCATACCAGTCGCGATGCGGCGCGGGTTGAGGCGGCGTACTGCGCGCTCGCCTGCATTGCGACCAATGAGTTCGGGTCGTTCAAGCTCGGAAAAATGAATGCGCGAGGAGTAGTCATAATCGCGCTCCATGCCGGTGCCTTCGCCAGCAATAACGCTAACCGAGCGCGAGAAACGCGAGCCTGCATATTGGCCGACGAAGCCGTGCGACGTCGCGAGTACTAGACCGCCCAGACCAGCACCGGCGCTGCTGCCGCTGGAATTTGTCACGCCCTTCACACCCATCGCGGCCTGCTCGGCGGCAAGCGCATGCGCCGTCAGGTCGGCGGCGGAAACGGTCGTAAGGTCAAGCAGGTCGAGATCACGGATGTTTCGCGCCAGCAAATTTGCATCCGCCAATCCTTGATACGGATCTTCTGGCGAAACCCGCGCCATAGCGACAGCTCGCTCGGCAAGCACCGCCGCATCTGCCCCGGCATTCGCCGAAACGCTGGCGACCTTCTGGCCCACGAAAACGCGCAACGAAACATCGTCGCTCTCAGACGCATCGGTGCTTTCCACCTTGCCCATACGCACCGTCACCGAGGTCGAACGGCTGCGCACAGCCACCGCATCGGCGGCATCCGCACCGGCCCGCTTTGCCGCTTCAACGAGGGAGGCAACCCGATCGGTCAGTCGATTGGTGTCAAGCGTTTCAGACATTCGGTGATTCCATTTGCGGGCGGCACGTAATCCAGAGGCTTCATCTATTGCGCCAACAGGCTATGTGCAATGCTACGCAGCCCTTCGCGAGGCCACCACGGCATCAATTGATCGTTTCAGATCGTCTTTGATCGAGGCGGTCTCCGCCATAACTGAATCGATCTTGAGAAAATCCAGCACCCGAAAACGCGAAACCGGCGGACGCAGCAGAATGTCAGGCTGCGACTGTTGCAATTTGTTGGCAATGATCGACTGCATCATCAGTTGGCTCGCACCGAACATCAGGTCGATGGAACTTGGCACCTTGCGTACGCCTTCTGTCGGCGCGCCCACCACATCGATGGCAATCGTTACGTCGGCCTTGCCGAGTACCAAATCGAACGGCACCGGATTATAAATGCCGCCATCGATCAGCAACCGCCCGTCGCGGCGCACAGGCTTGAATACCGCCGGAATGGCAGCGGATGCGCCCAGCGCGGAGTTCAGCTCACCGCTATCGCAAACATGCAGGCTATGGCCGAAATAATCCGTGGCAGTCACCTGTAACGGAACCGCCAATTCCTCGAACGTTTCGGGAATTTGCGCAGGCAGAAAGACGCTCAGCAAGCGTTCCACATTGAACTGGCTGACCGAAATGCCACCCTTGAAAAACTCCGCGAAAGAACCGGGCCGCGCACGCCACATGCGACTTGCCACTTCCGCTCGGCGACCCAGAATTTCATGCGCATATTCATGAATTTCTGCGCCTTTCATGCCGGCGGCCATGCCCGCGCCCATGATTGCGCCGATGGACGAGCCCGCAATGGCAGTTGGCTTTATGCCAAGCTCGTCCAGCGCCTCGATCACATGGATGTGCGCAAGCCCCCTCGCCCCGCCGCCGCCCAAGGCCAATGCAAAGCTTGGCGAATTGGCTGCTGGCTTGGGCGTGCTCGCCTTCATCCCTGTTTCTCCGGTCCAACCGTCATGATTGCAGGATCAACCGATAGCAGCTTTTTCGCAATGGCGTTGACCTGTTCGCGCGTGACAGCATCAATAAGCGCACCGCGACGCTGCATATAATCAATGCCAAGGTCTTCCGCCTGTAGCTCAACCAGCGTGCGCGCAATCGCCGCCGAACTGTTGAGATTGTTGATTGCGTAAGCGCCGGTCACATATTTCTTTGCCGCCGCCAATTCCTCGTCGGTCACGCCGTTCTCCGAAACGTCCTTGATCACCTTGCGCATAATTTCGAGCGTTTCCGATGCTCTATCCGAGCGCGTTGCCGTAGAAATCGAAAGCAGATTGGAATGTTCCGATGAGGACAGCGACGAATCCACGCCATAGGCCAGTCCGCGCTTTTCGCGCACCTCATCAAACAGGCGCGAAGTGAATGTTCCGCCGCCCAGAATGTGGTTCATCAGAAACGCCGCAAAAAATTCGGGATCGGCGCGCGCAACGCCCGGATAGGCCATCTGTATAATTGTCTGCGGCAAATCATAGGTCACGGAAAGCGCCTGGCCCAGCTTTGGCGCAACATCGGGAACCGGCACCAGATTTGGCTTTTCAGGCAAGTCGCCGAATACGCGATCAAGCTCTTTTTTGAGCGTTTCCGCGTCGATAGCGCCCACAACACCCACATAGAGCTTTTCCCGTGCGAACACGTTCTTGTGGAATGCGCGCAAATCGTCAGCCGTAATGGTTTTCAGCGTTTCCGGCGTTCCCTGCGACCTTCGCGAATAAGGATGATCGGGATAGAGCGCCTCACCCCATTTCAATCCCGCAGCATATTCCGGGTCACGCGAGCGCGCGTTGATTCCAGAAATGATCTGCGCGCGCATACGGTCGATTGGGTTCTGATCGAAACGCGGCTGATTTACTGCAAGCGTCAGAAGGTTAAATGCTTCCTCGCGCTGGTCCGTGAGCATCCGCATCCCGCCCTCGAAGCGGTCGCGGTCGGCGTCGAAACCCATTTCCGCGCCTGCATCATCGAGCTTTATCTGGAACGCATCGCTGTCGAGCGGCCCCGCACCCTCGTCAAACAAGGCCGTCATCAAATTGGCAAGACCTTCCTTGCCGACCGGATCTTGCGTGCTACCGCCCTCAAACGCAAAACGCATCGCAATGACCGGAACCGAGTAATCTTCAACCAGCCATGCCCGAACACCTTTTGAGGATACGACCTCCTGAATTTTCATCTCCGCCGACGCAGCCATCGCGCTGAACATCAGTAGCATGCAGGCGAGCACGGCGCGCAGGGCAAGAGAAATTGTGCGCGGCCATTTCACCCCACCCAACCCTTCGGGCCACCGGCCCCATCGAGGGGAGGGAGGGAGTTCAATTTTGCCACGTAGCAACTGCCAAAACACTGGTCGGCCGGCACCCTCCCTCCCCTCGATGGGGCCGGTGGCCCGAAGGGTCGGGTAGGGTGAGGCAAAATGCCCTGCAAACAACTCTCGATAACCGATCATTGTACGGCCTCCGCTGAAGGCAAAAGATAGCCAGCAACGGACTTGCCGGGCACGAGATATTTCGCGGCAACGGCCTGCACCTGCGCCGCGGTCACAGCCGCAATGCGGTCCGGCCATTCGTCTATGTCTTTCAAAGTCGAGCCGGTCGAGAGCGCGCTTCCGTACATATTTGCCATGCCGGATGAATTGTCGCGCGCGAAAATCACGCCGCGCCGAAACCGTGTCTTTGCGCGCTCCAATTCGTCATTGGTCACACCATCCTTGATAATCCGCGCGATTTCGGCGTCAATCGCCTTTTCGACTCCCGGCAACCCATCGTCGCCCTGCGGCGCGCCGTAAACGCCAAAGGCAGTCGCGTCATACATGGTGCCTTGATAAAACGCGCCAACGCTCGAAGCTGCTCCATCCTTTACGATCAGCTTCTGGTAAAGCCTGCTGCGCGTGCCGCCGCCCAGTATTTCAGACAGCAGGTCGAGCGCTTCCGCCTCACCCGGCTGCGCGGTGCGATAGGACGGCACAACCCAGCGCTTGGAAAAGCTCGGCACGCTCACACGGGGGTCGGTCAGTGTCACCGTCCGACTTGTGTTTTGCTCCGGCTCCTGCGGTCGCGCACGCGGGGGCAAATCCGGTCCGCGTGGAATTTTTCCATAAGTCGCTTCGGCCAGATCCTTGACCCGCTCCGGCGTTGTGTCACCGGCAACCACCAGTATCGCATTGTTCGGCGCGTAGTAGCGATCATAGAAAGCCACCGCATCGGTGCGGTTGAGCTGCTCCATCTCATGTTTCCAGCCAATCACCGGAATGCGGTACGGATGGTTCTGGTAGAGTGTCGCGTCCACCTCCTCCGAAAGCAGTGCGCCGGGATCGTTATCCACACGAGAGGCACGCTCCTCCAGAATAACGTCCCGCTCGGTGGTTATCACATCGTCGGTCAGCACCAGATTTCGCATCCGGTCAGACTCGAAGCTCATCATGGTTGGCAGTGCATCCGGCGAGACCGTCTGCACAAAGGCCGTATAATCATCCGTGGTAAATGCATTTCCATCGCCACCAATCTCCGACACCTTACGGTCGAACTCACCGGCCGGATGGTTCTTGGTAGCCTTGAACATCAGATGTTCGAAGAAGTGCGCAATGCCGGATTTCCCCGGCGGCTCATCGGCGCTGCCGATCTTGTACCAGACCATATGCGTGACGACAGGCGCGCGATGGTCAGGAATGACAACCACTTCCATGCCATTGCTCAGCATGAAGTCTGAAACGCCTGACACATCCTCGGTGAGCGCTGGAGCAGTGAAAGCAAAAAGCGAAAGCGCCGCCAGCGCGAAACGAAATGATGTTGCCAAGAGACTATTCCTGTTCGCGCTATGCCAAACTGTTCGTGTCCTGAATGTCGGCGATCTGTGGCGCAAGCATGGCCGTCACAACAGGTTGAACATCCTTATGATCGTATCGCCGTAAGATCGTTCGTCGAGCAGTTCAAAGCCCTCACCCGGATCGAACGACACTTCTGCTGTTTCCTCCACGATGCACAGCGCGCCGGGAACCAGCCAACCGCCTTGCCGTGCAGATTGCAGCGCCGCTTCGCCTAACCCCTTCCCATAAGGAGGGTCGGCAAACAACAGATTGAAGGGCTGGATTGTTCCGACCTCGCCTAGCCGCGTGGCATCCCGCCGGAAAATTTTCGTTCGCCCCTGCAAACCGAAGGCCTCTACGTTGGTGCGGATCAAGCCGCGCCCCTCGGCGGATTCCTCAATGAAAAAGCACTGCCCCGCGCCACGCGAAAGCGCCTCAAGGCCGAGCGCACCCGTCCCCGAGAAAAGATCGAGAACGCGTGCTCCTTCAAGCCGGTCGGCATAGCGATGCGCGAGCACGTTGAACAACGCCTCGCGCGTCCGGTCAGTTGTAGGCCGGATCGACTGGTCGCGAGGATTCGCCAGCGCCCTGCCCCGAAACTCCCCGCCAACAATGCGCATTGACTAGCCCTTTCGCGGTGGCTTGCCACCACCGCGCGGCCCACTGCGTGGCGCGCCGCCCGGCTTGTCGAAGCGCTTGCCTTCCTTGCGGAATGGCGGACGCCCGCGCGATTCCTGTCCCTCTTCGCGTTCACGCCGCTCGGCGGCTCGCTCGCTCGGGCGCTTGCCCTGCGGCTTTGCGCCCGGTGCCATCCAGACATTCACTTTGCGAGGTGTTGGCACTTCGTAGGGCTTGTCGTCGCGGTCGCCGCGCTTGGCGGGTACCCCGGAACGCGCAGGTTTCGCACCAAACGGCTTTCTATCAGGCTTTGTCGAAAGCCGACCCAGCACATCCTCGCGGCTGCGCTCGCGATCACGGCGGAATCCGCCTTTAACCAGCCCGCCTTCGCCGACATTCAACTCGCGCGAACGCCGAGCAGGCTCGCGTGGCCGTTCTTCTTCGAATCCGCGCCGCACCGGCTTGTTGGGGAATGGCGTTGAAATGTCGGCATCAAAATTCGCGCCTGATTCTTCAATTAGACGGTTGCCAAGCTGTTCGCGCAGCATCCGCCCCTTGATTTCGAGCACATGGCCCTCCGGCAAGTCACCAAGCTGGAACGGCCCGTATGAAACGCGGATCAGCCGCGTCACCTCAAGCCCAAGCGCGCCGAGAATATTCTTCACTTCGCGGTTCTTGCCTTCGCGCAAACCGATGCTGAGCCATGCATTCGTGCCCTGCGTGCGCTCCAGTTCGGCTTCCACCGCACCGTAAAACACGCCTTCAACGGCAATACCTTCCTTTAATGACGCAAGCCGGGCTTCATCCACTTCACCGTGCACACGCACACGATAGCGGCGCAGCCAACCCGTGGCGGGCAATTCCAGCACGCGCGACAAACCGCCATCATTGGTGAGCAGCAACAGCCCTTCCGTATTGATGTCGAGACGACCAACCGTCATGAGGCGCGGCAAATTCTCAGGCAACACCTCGAAAACAGTCTTGCGCCCTTCCGGGTCGCGGTTTGTCGTCACCAGCCCGGCGGGCTTGTGAAACAGGAACAGGCGCGTCCGTTCGATTGCGGGGATTTCCTGGCCGTCAACCTCGATGCGATCAGACGCGAACACATTCAGCGCAGGCGTTTCCACCACCTTCCCGTTCACGCGCACGCGGCCATCCGTAATCAGGCTTTCCGCGTCACGGCGCGAAGAAATACCGGCGCGAGCCAGTCGCTTAGCGATGCGCTCGCCCTCAGACCATTCCTGCTCGCGCGCGGGAGCGCGCTCAAAACGGCGTGGCGCTTCACGGTCGCCGCGAGGTCTATCCTTGTCGAACTTGCGCGGGCCGTCGAATTTGCGGAACGGCTTGTCACCGCCTTCCCGATCAAACTTACGTGGCCCCTCGCTGCGCTCAAAGCGCTTGCGACCTTCCTCGCCTTCCTTGCGTGGCTGGCGCGGTCCGTCGAACTTGCGGAAACGCTTCTCGCTCTCGCCGCCTTCGCGGTCGAATCGGCGCGGTCCTTCGCTGCGCTCGAAGCGCTTGCGACCTTCCTCGCCCTCCTTGCGTGGCGGGCGCGGTCCGTCGAACTTGCGGAAACGCTTCTCGCTCTCGCCGCCTTCGCGGTCGGATCGACGCGGTCCTTCGCTGCGCTCGAAGCGCTTGCGACCTTCCTCGCCTTCCTTGCGTGGCGGGCGCGGCCCGTCAAACTTGCGGAAACGCTTTTCCCCGCCGCCGCCGTCGCGGTCAAATCTGCTCGGACCGCCCTCACTACGTGCCGCGCGATTGCCTGCACCGTCGCCGTCTTTTCGGAAGCTGCGCTGCTCGCCCGATTTCCTGAATAGCTTGCCGCCGTCACCACCCTTTGCGGGTCTGTTGCTGCCGATTGAACGCGGCGGCTTGCCCCGGTTCGGCTTTTTTCGATTGTCGTCCATATGGTCCTAGCTCGTTTGGCCGGTTAGATATCAAGATCGTTGGAAGCGCGCGAGGGGAATATCAGTGAGCCGCACCGATTTCATGGAGTTGGCGCTGGACGAAGCCAAAGCAGCAGCTGCGCGCGGCGAGGTGCCGATTGGCGCCGTACTCACTGTGCAGGGCGCTGTCATCGCTCGCGCTGGCAATCGCACCCGTGAACTCAACGATCCGACCGCCCACGCCGAAATGCTGGTTTTGCGTGAGGCTGCCGAACGGCTCTCGGCAGAACGCCTTCTCCAAGCCGACCTTTATGTGACGCTTGAACCCTGCACAATGTGCGCAGCAGCAATTTCATTCGCGCGCATCCGGCGGCTTTATTTCGGCGCGGTGGATGAAAAAGGCGGCGGCGTCATCAGCGGTGTCCGCTTCTTCAATGCGCCCACCTGCCATCACGTCCCGGACATTTATTCCGGGCTGGCGGAGCAGGAATCAGCGCAATTGCTGCGCTCGTTCTTTCAGGCGCGCCGCGACTAGAAGCTCGGGATATAGTCGCGCCAGCTCGTCTTGCCCGCCTTCTTGCGCGCTTCTGCTTTCAGGCGGCGCTCCTTCTTCCACTCGTCCTCGCCGAGATCATCGGTCGGCGCATCAGCAGCGGGCTTGCGGTATTCCAGGGGCGGCTCGCTCAGATATTTGCGCGTGGTCGGGCTGCCCTGATTGTTTTCAGCAAGGCGCTTCTTGAACTCAGCGCGACGTGCCTCTTGCCCGACAATATCCGTGCCCGGACGATAACGCGGCGATTGGCCAACCTTGCTTTCATCAATTGAAGTCGTCTCTGCCGGAGCGTCGATTTCCTCGCTCGCGGCGGTGGTCGGCGTCTTGCGGAATGCACCCTGATCGTTGCGCGCATCAGACTCGGCACGCACACGGGCACGGCGCTGCTCTGGCGATTCGGGCCAAGCACCGTCTCCCGCGCTCGCCACGGAATCCTGTGGCGGCGGAAGCGTCGCGTCACGCACCGAGGTCGGTTTCACGAGATCCGGGCGCGGGCGATAGCTGATGTCTTCTTTGCGGTCTGGTGACAGCTTCGTGATATTGGATACGTCGTCGATCAATTGTTCCGTCGCCGTCTTGTCCGTGCCGTAGGTCGGCGAAGACATGCACCCGGAAAGGAGAAAAGCGGATATCACGGCAGACCCCGCCAAAAGCGCCCGCATCGGCCTGATGTTTGAAAAACTCACGTAATCCCGCCTCATTCTGGAAGCACGCCGCCAACTACGCAGCTCTTGCCATACCGCTTATCCTTGGGATTCCGGCGACAATTAGGCGCACGGAATGGCGCGCCTTGTATCCGAATCGGCCTGTGAGGGCAACGTAGGCAACCCTCACAGTCTGTTTCGTTTCGTCTTAAAGACGTCCTAACGCCTGCAATTCGTGCAGCGCGGCCGCATCGCGTGCGGAAACGTCGGGGAATTCCGCATCCGCGCCCACGTCCGCCGTATAGCGCCAGGAGCGCGCACATTTGCGCAATCCACGCACTTCGGAAAGCTCAATAACCGCCGCTGCACCTGGCAATTCCGCCGCGCGGAAGGCATCCGCCGGAGCCTGCCCATCCGCATATACCAGATCGCTGGTAATGCAGATTTCCGCAAAATCCGAAGCCGATATTTTTTTCTCAAACGCCGGATCGTCCAGATAAACCACCGGCACAGCCTCAAGCGACGAGCCGATCACTTTTTGTGCACGTTGAAGCTCAAGGGCCGCCGTCACGACGCCGCGAACTTGCCGGATCGCCCGCCATTTTTCGGCCAGCGCATTGTCGCGCCAATTTGCCGGAACCTCCGGAAACTGCTCCAGATGGATCGATTCAGCCCCTGGGTGCCGCTCAAGCCAAGCCTCTTCCATCGTGAACGGAAGCACCGGCGCGAGCCACTTCGTCAGGCATTCAAACAACTGCCGCACGACGAAAAGCGCCGCCTTCCGCTTTGGGCTGGAAGGCGCGTCGCAATAGAGCGCGTCCTTACGGATGTCGAAGTAAAACGCCGAAAGCTCGACCACCATGAAGTCGATCAGCGCGCGCGTGATGCGCTTGAACTCAAACGCGTCATAGCCCGCGCGTACCGCCTCATCCAGTTCGGAGAGCCGGTGCAGCATCAGCCGCTCCAATTCCGGCATCGACTCAACAGCAACCGCTTCGCCTTCGTCATGCGCGAGCGTGCCAAGCATCCAACGGATCGTGTTGCGCAGTTTGCGATACGCGTCGACATTGGTCTGCAACACGTTTTTGCCGAGGCGCTGATCTTCCCAATAATCGGTCGTCGCGACCCAAAGACGCAGTATGTCCGCACCCGACTGCTTGATCACATCTTGCGGAACGACCGTATTGCCCAGCGACTTGGACATCTTCCGGCCTTCCTCGTCCATCGTGAAGCCATGCGTCACGACTGCGTTGTAAGGCGCGCGACCACGCGTCCCGCAGCTTTCCAGCAGTGAGGAATGGAACCAGCCGCGATGCTGGTCTGAGCCTTCCAGATAGACATCTGCCGGCCATTTCAGGTCGGGACGATCTTCCAGCGTGAAGGTATGCGTCGAACCGGAATCGAACCATACGTCCAGAATGTCAGTGACTTTCTGCCACTTCGTATGGTCGTGGTCATTGCCAAGAAAACGCTCCTTTGCGCCTTCGGCAAACCATGCATCCGCGCCCTCTTGCTCGAAAGCCGCGGTGATGCGCGCGTTTACCGCCTCGTCCTTGAGCACATCGCCGTCCTCATCGACGAACACGGCGATTGGTACACCCCATGCGCGCTGGCGCGACAGAACCCAGTCCGGGCGCTCCTGAATCATGGCGCGTAAACGCGTCTGCCCCGCCGCAGGAACAAAGCGCGTGGCGTCGATAGCGTTCAGCGCGCGGCTGCGCAGCGTCGTACCGTCGCCCAGTTCCTTGTCCATATAGACGAACCATTGCGGCGTGTTGCGGAAGATGATCGGCTTTTTTGAACGCCACGAGTGCGGATATTGGTGCTTGAGCCTGCCGCGTGCGAACAGCTTGTTGCGCTCGATCAGCGCCGTGATAACCGCCTGATTGGCGTCGCCCTTCTTGCCATTATCGTCGATCACACGCGCCGCACCGCCTTCGCGATCCGGCCCGAATCCCGGCGCGTCTTTGGTCAGGAATCCATCGGGACCAACAGTAAACGGGATTTCCGTCGCAATGCCACGCTTGGCGAGCTCCGACGCCGCATCCATCCACGCATCAAAGTCCTCGCGGCCATGTCCCGGTGCGGTGTGCACAAAGCCCGTGCCCGCATCGTCGGTAACATGGTCGCCCGCCAGCATCGGCACGGCAAACTCATACCCGCCACCAAGGCCTTTGAGCGGATGCGAAAGCACAAGCGAACCAAGCTCTTGCGTCGAAACGCTGCGAATCCGATTCATCTTGATCTTGGCCTTGGCGGACAACTCTTCCGCCAATGCATCCGCGAAGATCAGCTTTTCGCCCGGCTGCGGCCCAAAATCATTCTCGGCTTCCGTCACTTCGAAAAGGCCGTAAGCAACACGCGGCGAATAAGCCACGGCACGATTGCCGGGGATCGTCCACGGTGTGGTCGTCCAGATGACAACCGAAGCACCGGGCAAATCGCTCATTGTGAAGCCATCCCGACCGGCTGCCCAGACCGGAAACTTGACCCAGATCGTATCGCTTTCGTGGTCGTGGTACTCGACCTCTGCTTCGGCCAGCGCAGTACGCTCGACCACGCTCCACATCACCGGTTTCGATCCGCGATAAAGCTGGCCGGACATTGCAAACTTCAACAATTCCCCAGCGATACGCGACTTCAGCGTGAAACGCCATCGTTGTGTACGGGTTCTTGAAGTCACCGATCACACCGAGGCGCTGGAACTCTTCCGACTGCACGCCGATCCAGTGCTGCGCAAACTCGCGGCATTCCTTGCGGAACTCGTTGATCGGCACTTCGTCCTTGTTCTTGCCTTTGGCGCGATACTGTTCCTCGATCTTCCATTCAATCGGCAGGCCGTGGCAGTCCCAACCCGGAACATAGTTCGAAGTCATAGCCGCGCATCTGAAACGAACGAACGATTATATCCTTGAGGATTTTGTTCAGCGCGTGCCCGATGTGAATATTGCCGTTTGCGTAGGGCGGGCCATCATGCAGCACATATTTCTCGCGGCCTTTCGCCTCTTCGCGCAGGCGCTTGTAAAGGTCCATCTCCTGCCAGCGCTTGACCGTCACAGGCTCCTTTTCCGGCAATCCGGCGCGCATCGGAAATTCCGTCTGCGGCAAGTACAGTGTCTTTGAATAGTCGATCTTCTCAGCGGTCATTTTCCGGCCATATCGTTGCCCGCGCAGCCGCGCCGGGCCAAAATCAAATCTCGTAGGGGACGCGCCGAAAAACGGCGCAAACAGTCGATCCCGGCGGCTCCGGCGGCACTCAGGCCGCCCGGAACACCGGGCCAATAATTCGTATGGCGAAGCGGATCGTCATGGGCGGCGCTTTTAGAACAAGCCACGCTGCGAATAAAGCCGTTTCTTTCATGGGCCAGTGTCGCAAATCGCTGGACACGCCCCCGACATTCAAACAGATTTAGATCATTATGGAGAGGGACAGCCATGACAAACCTTGATCTGCCTGACGCATTGAAGGAACAAATCGGCGAAGCACGCTCGAAATGGGGCTGGTTCGTCGCGGTTGGCGTACTGCTTGTACTTTTCGGTCTGTTTGCCTTTTACAACGTTCTGGCGGCCACGATTGCCTCCGTGCTCGTTGTCGGCACGATGATGCTCATCGCGGGCATCGCGGAGATCGTCCACGCATTCTACATGCGCACATGGAGCCATTTCTTCTGGCTGCTGCTCAGCGGCGTGCTTTACGCGGTGGCTGGATTCTTCGCCTTCTACAATCCTGTGTTCACATCAGCGATACTCACGCTCATGCTCGCCATTTCGCTCATCGCATCCGGCGGTCTGCGTGTGGTTTTCGCTCTTGGTCAAAAGGCAAAGACGAATTGGGGCTGGATGCTCGCCGCAGGCATCGTCACCATTCTCGCGGGTCTCATCATCGCGATTGGTTGGCCTGTGAACAGCCTCTGGATCCTGGGGCTTTTCCTCGCAATCGACCTGACCTTCCAGGGCTGGGCGCTGATTGCGACGGGCTTTGCGCTGCGCAAGTAACGGTCGTTCGACCCCTCATCCGCCTGCCGGCACCTTCTCCCTCAAGGGGAGAAGGACGATTTGGTTGTCGTTGGCACAAATCGCCAACGCCCAATGGCAATGTGAGACGATGACATTTTTCCTCCTTCTCCCCTTGAGGGAGAAGGTCGCGGCAGCGGGATGAGGGGTATTTTTGCGAATCTGGTAAAAAGCAAATAGGCTAAAACGCTATCGCAGCGTCCAGTTCGGAAAGCGGGCGGCAAGCCGCAAGCATCGCACGCGCTTCTTCTTCGTCGCGCTTCATTTGCGTGACAAGCGCATCCAGCCCGTCGAATTTTTCCTCACCGCGCAGGAAGCCAAAGAAAGACACTTCGCATTCCTCGCCGTAAAGGTCGCCCGCAAAATCGAACACATAGGTTTCGAGCAGCGGTGCGCCATTGTCGGTTACTGTCGGGCGGCGACCAAAGCTCGCAACGCCATCGTACAAACTCCCATCAGCCCGACGAAAACGGACCGCGTAAATCCCGTGCCGCAATTGCGTATCGGCATCCAGCATCATGTTGGCGGTCGGAAAGCCCAGCGTGCGGCCTAGCTTCTGACCACCGACAATCGGCGCTTCCACAGTGTAGCGATAGCCGAGCAGACCCGCCGCCTCGACGACCTCGCCCTCCGCCAGCAGTTCCCGAATGCGGCTTGAAGAAACGACATATGCATTTTCATCTCGGAACGCGTCGACGAGCGTTACACCAAATCCGTGCCGTTCGCCGGATTCCATAAGGAAGGCAGGCCCCCCTCGCCTGTCCTTTCCGAAGTGAAAATCAAAGCCCGTAACCACATGGCTAACGCCGAGGAGCCGATCCAGAATGTCGGTGACAAAGGCTTCCGCCGATAGCGACGCAAACTCCCGTGTAAACGGATACTCCACCACTGCGTTGAAGCCGAGCATTTCAAGCAATCGCGCCTTCACCGGCGGTGGGGTCAGCACGAAATGCGGCAGGTCCGGCCTGAACAATTTGCGCGGATGCGGCTCAAAGGTCAGCACCAGCGCGGGAACATTGCGGTGTGCCGCTTCGTCCAGCGCACGCTGTAAAACCGCCTGATGGCCGCGATGGACCCCATCAAAATTACCTATCGCTACCACTCCGCCCCGCAAATCATCGGGCAACGGCGCGTTTGGCGATATTCGGCGAAAGGGCATCGCGGACATGTTCAGCGCAGGCGATGCATCGTGGCGACAGGCTGACGACCGTGATCTGCCAGGTATTGCTCCAGCCTTTCGCGTGCCGGCCCATCGGAATCGCCATATTCGCGCGCGTGAATGCCGCCGGAAATATAAACATAATCCAGCCCGTAGTCGGCGGCGCCCTTCACATCGGTCAGCATACCGTCGCCAATTGCCAGCGCCTCGCTAACCCCTGTAGCGCCGCGAATGTCCACGGCCTCCCGCATCGCGAGATCATAAATCGGCTTAAACGGCTTACCGGCAATCAACGTACGCCCACCAAGCTGGCCGTAGTCCCGCGCCAGCGCACCCGCACACCAGACCAACTTATGACCGCGCTCCACCACAATATCAGGATTGGCGCAAACAAAGGGCAGATTGCGCGACCGAAAGCGCTGCAAAAGCTCCGCATAGTCTTCCGGCGTTTCAGTCTCGTCATCGAACAGCCCTGTGCAAACCACGGCGTTGGCCTCAAACTCCTCGACCAGTTCCACGTCCAGATCGTCATAGATTTCCAGATCACGATCAGGTCCAAGATGGAAAATCTTGCGCGGCCCGGACACAATCAGGTCGCGTGTCACGTCGCCGGAGGTTACGATGCGATCCCAGCTTTCGGGATCGACGCCGAGCCCCGCCAGTTGCCCCTCTACCGCGCTGCGCGGGCGCGGTGCATTGGTAATCAGCACCACGGCAAGGCCCGCCTGCCGGGCAGTTTTCAGCGCTTCCACTGCGTGGGGAAACGGCCGCACGCCATTGTGCACGACGCCCCAGATGTCGCACAAAATCGCCTTGTAGCGGCCCGATATTTCACTCAGAGCGTCAATATGCATGGCTTCCCCAACTTCCGGGTGCAGCGATTAAACGAACCGGCCCAATGTGTCACTGCTTTTCGGCTATTGCCCGACTGACCAGAGCACAAGCTGCAATATCTCGTCTTGTATGGCGTGCTGCTTGTCGATGTTGAAATGGCTCACATCTGCATCGCCTGAATAGTCGCGGTTCGAGAGCTTGCCACGAAACCCCGGTCCAGCAGCCAGAGGAAGCCCCCAGCCATGCTCCGAAAAATAGTAGCCCACCGCACGGCGCACGTTAGACGGAACCGGATCGGGATTCGTTGCGGCCAGCGAAATCAGCACATTGACCGGGATCTTCTCACGCCGAACCACTTCCGCGATCTTCACGACCGCGTCCGCACCAAAGGAATGCCCGACCAGCGCAAGCGGCGCGCGCCCGAATTTCTGGCGATCCATGATGATCCGGCTAGCGATCGAGTTCCAGCTCGTATGCCCCTGCACCACCGCGTTCACACCGCGCTGCGCCAGCAGACCGCCAATATCATTCATGCCGGTCGAGAAAATGCCGACTACGCCGCCGCGCAGCAGATAGACCTCAGCCGGAGCCTGCGCAGCCGCAGCCGGTCGCGAAACCAGGCTCGACCCCGCCAGCGCCGCAGCGCCTGTCAGCACTTGCCTTCGATTGATACCCTCGCCCATGCAACTTACCCAAAAATACGCGGCACGACACGGCCAGTCCGCCGTGCATATTCATCATAGGAAGGCCCGAAGGTCTTGCGCATCATTGCCTCTTCCGGCCCAACCCGTACAATATAAAGCACCGCAATTCCCACCAGTCCCGCCAGTCCCGCTATCCAGTTCGGTATCAGCAAGGCCTGCGCGATGCCCCAGAGCCAGAACGACGAATACATGGGATGGCGAACAAAACGGTAAAGCCCATCCGTTACCAGTTCATGTCTGTCGCGTATCTCCAGCGAGATCGACCAGTTTTTGCCAAGCTGGCGGTGGCTTGCGTAAAACAGGCTGAGAAATGCGATCTGCACCACAAGGCCGAGCCATCCCATCCACGGCCTGAATGCATAATCCGCAAACGCGGGAAATCCCGTTACCACATAGAGCAGCGGCACAATGGTCAGGCAAAAAGTCGCGAAGCCGAGCGCAAGGCGGTCAGAAATCGAACGCTCGTCCGCAACTGTCTGCGTTTTACGCGCGCGCTTTTGGTGTGGAATACGGATGATCGTCCACCCGACCAGCCCGCAAGCCCAAATGATTGCAGCGATCAATGGTGTCATGGCGTAGCATTGTCCTTGGCGGTACCTGATCCCACAATCATCTTCTCAGCTCTTTCGAGCAGCGAGATCGGGCCACAGCAAACCTGAAAGAAATCAAACCAGTAGGGCTTGGTGTTGGCGAAAATATACTGGTAGTGCACGCGGAAAAAGCTCTTCTTAATGCGCTTGTAGGTTTCGGCCTCAAGCATGTCTTTAACCCTAATGCGCCGCACGAGCGTAAAGTCGTCGCTCACCGTCACATCCATTTCCGCAGCCGGGTTGGTCTTATAGAAATTAATAACATCCGTTAGGCACTGAATTTCGACCCAGTGCAGCCGCCCATCGTCAGCCAATGTCTCCACCCGCGAACGAAAGCGCTTCGCCGCGGGATGCAGCCCCGCCTTCAGCGCTGTCGAACCGAGCGTTAGCACGGAAACATGAGGCGCGCGGCCAGTGAAATTTGGATCGCGCTCCAGACAGCGGCCAGCAATATCGAGCATTAGCAATCCGCCGGTCGAATGCCCGACCAGAATAACCTCGTCGAATTTTCCTGCCTTCACCCGCTCAATCGCGCAATCCGCAAAGCGATCCATCAGCGCATCGGCGTCTGCGCGCTTGCCGCGAATGAAGTTGCGCGAGAACGACCACAAATCCATCAGATGATTGACCGGCCACCGCTCACCGAGTTTCCACTGCGCCAGCGCAAATACCGCCAGCCCGACGATCATCGACCCCCATCCGAGCCACGGCGCCGTCAATTTCGCGGCGACCCAGCCGAGCGTGGCGAATACGCAGACCATCAAGAACGGAAACAGGAAATAGAGCCCGAAGCGCCACGCTTTTGCGAATATTCGGAAGGCCGTTCCCGTAACCACGAAATCTGCGAACGCAACCAGATATTTGCCGAGCCGCACCGGCAGCGGTCGTGCGAAATCTGCCAGCACGAGGCTGTCCAGCACGAAAAAATTGAATTCCGTCTCGACCCTTGTTCCCTCGATCTCGGTTGTCAGGAGCGCCCTGCCCGTTTCAGCCCCACCACCAATATCCGAGCGCCGCGCCACCACGCCCCACAATTTTTCAAACCGGGCAAGTTCCTTGTCCATGCGCGCAAAAACGGCCTGCGGCGACTTTGGGTCGTAGCCGCCGACGAAAAATACTGCGCGTCTGGTGATTGTTTCAGTCATTCAATTGCGAATCCGCCATCGCTCTTTTATATCGCGGTGCAACACTTAGGAATGCCTTGGTTAAGACCTCGATATCGCATCCCGTGCAAAATATTTGCGCTAATTTGGTGGCCAATCCTTGACACTGTGAAGGGGCCAAACTATCTCCCCGCCATCATTAGCACTCGCCTCAGTTGAGTGCTAATGGGTATCCGGTTCTGCCGGATTGAGGATATTTCAGAACATCCGATAGGGATAATTCCAAATGGCAAAAACGAAGTTCCGCCCGCTTCATGACCGCGTGGTCGTTCGCCGGGTCGATTCCGAAGAGAAGACCAAAGGCGGCATCATCATTCCGGACTCCGCCAAGGAGAAGCCGCAGGAAGGCGAAATCATCGCCGTTGGCGCTGGCGCTCGCGACGAGAGCGGCAAGCTGGTCCCGCTGGACGTTAAGGCAGGCGACCGCGTGCTGTTCGGCAAGTGGTCCGGCACCGAAGTCAAGCTCGATGGCGAAGACCTTCTCATCATGAAGGAATCCGACATCATGGGCGTCATCGGCTGATCTCACCCGCAACCAATCACCTGAATTCGGGCATTTTGCCCAGGAGCTAAGCAATGGCTGCTAAAGACGTAAAATTTTCCCGTGACGCCCGCGAGCGTATGCTGCGCGGTGTCAACATTCTCGCTGACGCTGTGAAGGTTACGCTTGGTCCGAAGGGCCGCAATGTCGTAATCGACAAGTCGTTCGGCGCTCCGCGCATCACCAAGGACGGCGTCACCGTCGCCAAGGAAATCGAACTGGAAGACAAGTTCGAGAATATGGGCGCGCAGATGGTCCGCGAAGTCGCTTCGAAGACCAACGACATTGCTGGCGACGGCACTACCACCGCTACCGTTCTGGCTCAGGCCATCGTGCAGGAAGGTGCGAAGGCCGTTGCTGCCGGCATGAACCCGATGGACCTCAAGCGCGGTATCGACCTCGCTGTTGCTGAAGTCGTTGCAGACCTCATCAAGAAGGCCAAGAAGATCAAGTCTTCGGACGAAGTCGCTCAGGTCGGCACCATTTCGGCTAACGGCGAAGAGTTGGTAGGCAAGATGATCGCGGAAGCGATGCAGAAGGTCGGCAACGAAGGCGTCATCACGGTTGAAGAAGCCAAGACCGCTGAGACCGAACTCGAAGTCGTCGAAGGCATGCAGTTCGACCGCGGCTACCTGTCGCCTTACTTCATCACCAACCCGGACAAGATGGTTGCGGAACTCGAAGACGCATACATTCTGCTCCACGAGAAGAAGCTCTCCAACCTTCAGGCGATGCTGCCGGTTCTTGAAGCTGTCGTTCAGACCTCCAAGCCGCTGCTCATCATCTCGGAAGACGTTGAAGGCGAAGCTCTCGCAACGCTGGTTGTGAACAAGCTGCGTGGCGGTCTCAAGATCGCTGCTGTCAAGGCTCCGGGCTTCGGCGACCGCCGCAAGGCTATGCTGGAAGACATCGCGATCCTCACCGGTGGTCAGGTTATTTCCGAAGACCTCGGCATCAAGCTTGAGAGCGTAACGCTCAACATGCTTGGCCGCGCCAAGAAGGTGCGTATCGAGAAGGAAAACACCACGATCGTTGACGGTGCAGGCAAGAAGGCCGAGATTCAGGCTCGCGTTGCCCAGATCAAGCAGCAGATCGAGGAAACCACTTCCGACTACGACCGTGAGAAGCTCCAGGAGCGTCTTGCCAAGCTCGCTGGCGGCGTTGCGGTTATCCGCGTCGGCGGTGCGACGGAAATCGAAGTCAAGGAAAAGAAGGACCGCGTTGACGATGCTCTGAACGCAACCCGCGCTGCGGTTGAAGAAGGCATCGTTCCGGGCGGCGGCACCGCGCTTCTGCGCGCTGGCGCAAGCGTCACCGTAAAGGGCGCTAACGCCGATCAGGAAGCTGGCATCAACATCGTTCGTCGCGCTCTGCAGGCTCCGGCTCGCCAGATCGCTGCTAACGCTGGTGCAGAAGCTTCCATCGTTGCTGGCAAGATCCTTGAGAACAAGTCGGCTACCTTCGGTTACAACGCTCAGTCGGGTGAATATGGCGACATGATCAGCCTCGGCATCGTTGACCCGGTTAAGGTTGTCCGCACGGCTCTGCAGGACGCAGCTTCGGTTGCCGGTCTGCTCGTCACCACCGAAGCCATGATCGCGGAAGCTCCGAAGAAGGATGCTCCGATGCCGGCAATGCCGGGCGGCGGCATGGGCGGTATGGGCGGCATGGATTTCTAAGCCTCCCAAGGCGAAAAATGAAAAGGGCGACCGCGAGGTCGCCCTTTTTGTTTTAGTTCGATTTAATGACGTATCAGCTACGGCCCATTTTCGCGTCTACGCTGATCGGTCCCGGACCGGCAGCGGCGATGTAAAGGAAGATGAAGCAGAAGAGCATTGCCGCTTCACCGCCGTTCAACACGGGGAAGAATCCGCCGCTCGCATGTCCGAGGAAATAGGCGAATGCCATGAGGCCCGACAGGATGAAAGCCACAGGCCGCGAGAACAGCCCGATGGTCAGCAGCAAACCGCCGACGATCTCAAGCACGCCCGCAGTCGTCGTCAATCCGCTTAGGGGATAAGGAAACTCGGCTGGCCAGCCCAGAAGTTTCATCGATCCGTGCGTAAAGAAAGTCGCCGCGGAAAAAATGCGAAGAATGCTTAGCAGATGTGGCGCATAAGGCCGAAGAAAAGCAAAATCCATAAACTTGACCTCTTCATGAAGGTTTTACCACTCGCTCCCTAGCACGCAAAATCGCAGTGCAACATCGTAGGCAACTGACAAATCCGTGAGCGTAGAGCGAAATCACAGCTTTCTAACCGATTTTGTTTTCCATTCAGTCGCTTGAGCGTCTTGAATGCAGCGCAGCGAAGGGTTAGTCCGCTGGCAGCATTTTCCAGATTTAGGAGCCTGCCGTGGCGAACAAGACCCGTACCGAAACCGATACGTTTGGCCCAATCGAAGTCGCAAGCGACCGTTATTGGGGCGCGCAGGCACAGCGCTCTCTTGGAAATTTCAAGATCGGCTGGGAGAAGCAGCCGGTCGCAGTGGTGCGCGCACTTGGCATCGTCAAGCGCGCCGCCGCCGAAGCCAATATGGAACTGAAAAAGCTCGACCCCAAGATTGGCGATACGATCATCGCCGCTGCGCAGGAGGTTATCGACGGCAAGCTAAACGACCATTTCCCACTGGTCGTCTGGCAGACCGGTTCGGGCACGCAGTCGAACATGAACGCCAATGAGGTCATTTCCAATCGCGCAATTGAAATGCTCGGTGGTGAGATGGGCTCGAAAAAGCCAGTCCATCCGAACGACCATGTGAACATGAGCCAGTCGTCGAACGACACCTATCCAACTGCAATGCATGTCGCCTGCGCCGAGCGCATCGTTCACGATCTGCTGCCCGCTCTCAAGCATCTGCACAAGGCGTTGGCGAAGAAATCGAAGGCTTTTGACAAGATCGTCAAGATCGGGCGCACCCACACGCAGGATGCCACGCCCCTCACGCTTGGGCAGGAGTTTGGCGGTTATGCCGCGCAGGTCGAATCCTCGATCAAGCGCATCGAAAGCACCCTCCCCGGCCTTTACGAACTAGCCCAAGGTGGCACCGCGGTCGGCACCGGACTGAACGCACCCATCGGCTTCGCCGAAAAGGTCGCGAAGCGCATCGCAAAAATCACGAAACTGCCTTTCGTCACTGCCCCAAATAAGTTCGAAGCACTCGCCGCGCATGACGCAATGGTGTTTTCGCACGGCGCAATAAACGCCGCCGCCGCCGCGCTCTACAAAATCGCCAACGACATTCGTTTCCTTGGTTCCGGCCCGCGCTCCGGCCTTGGCGAACTTTCGCTGCCGGAAAACGAACCCGGCTCGTCCATCATGCCGGGCAAGGTGAACCCGACCCAGTGCGAGGCCATGACACAGGTCTGCGTGCAGATCTTTGGAAACAATGCCGCCATCACCTTTGCGGGCAGTCAGGGCCATTTCGAGCTGAACGTCTACAACCCCGTTATGGCCTACAATTTCTTGCAATCCGTGCAACTCATGTCCGACGCCTCCGTATCCTTCACCGACAATTGCGTGGTCGGCATCGAGGCGCGCAAGGACAACATCAAGGCTGCGCTTGAGCGCTCACTGATGCTCGTAACCGCTCTTGCTCCCACCATCGGCTACGACGCCGCTGCAAAGATCGCCAAGACCGCACACAAAAACGGCACCACCCTGCGCGAGGAAGCACTTGCTACGGGCCTCGTTACCGCGACGGACTATGATCGCATTGTGCGTGCGGAAGAAATGACCAAGCCCGGATAGGTGAGGGTCAGCACGCAGGTAAACGATTTACCCCACATCGTTCATTTCTAATGAACAATGCGTTCGCCAGCAGCTATCTCGTCGGTTGCGGTGTGGCGCGCTAGATATGCGCCACCTTCAACCGGAAACAATTTCATGTCCTCCAACCTTCTCATCCTGATCGGCCGGATTTTCTTGTCGGTCCTGTTCATTCTCTCTGGCTTTGCGAAGCTCACCGGGCTTGCCGGTACGGCGCAATTCTTCGCGGCTGTTGGCCTGCCTGCACCGACGGTCGTTGCGGTCCTCGTCGGCCTGCTCGAACTGTTTGGCGGCCTCGCGATCCTCGTCGGCTTCAAGACCCGCATCGTCGCGCCGGTCTTGGCGGTCTTCACGCTCGCAGCAACGGCTGTCGCGCATTTGAACTTCGCAGATCAGATGCAGCTTCTGATGGCGCAGAAGAATCTGGCAATTGCGGGTGGTTTCCTCGCGCTCGCAGCTTTCGGCGCTGGCATCTACTCCGTCGACGCGAAGCGCGCATAACGCCTGATCCAAACAACAAAAGGCCCGCCATTGGCGGGTCTTTTGCTTTCACGTCGCCGGTTATTTCGCCGGGATATATGTCCCGCCCTCAACGGCAAGCTCGAGCTTTTTGCCGGTTAGCTTTGCAAGCTGGGCAAGTCTTCCGACCGGACGTTCCCCGAACAGCGCAGCATCCTCAGCCGGAATGACCAGTGCGAGCGCGCCATTGTCGCGCTTTTCCCATTTCAGTCGTGGAATGATCCCAGACATCGAAGCTGACAGCAGATACACCACGCGGAACAGCGCAGCCAGAATGCGCGCGCGTTCGAGATAGCGCGGCGTCGCCAGCCGCAGCAAGTCGGCGCTTGCCGCAGAGTTCGTTCATCACGCCCTCGTGCCGAAACAGGTTGGCCAGCGCGATATAGGCCCGTCCCGGATGGTCCACGCCGGTAAATGACGCGTGTGCGATGATGTTCAACGATTGCGTCCCACGATATTCGGGGTGCGCGCGCCAGCCTATGTCGGCCAGCAGGCACGCCGCCTCGCGATAGCGCGCCTCGTCCTCCGTCTCGTCAATGCCAAACGCACGAAAGGACGCGCCTGTCCAATCCACGAGCTCATGCGCATGTTCGACATCGCGTGAGCGTAGCACCGCAAGTTCCTCGGCAGCGGCGATAAGCGGATCTTCGCGCTGCTTGCGGCGTGGCAACAGCGAATAGAGATAGCCTTCGCGCACGCCGGTCGCCGACAGTACAATTTTCGAGGGCTTCATCCGCTCCACGATTTCCCGCAGCACGATCGCACCGTAGGCAAGCAGCGCGCGGCGGCTTTTGGAAACCGCGTCGATGCCCGCCATGCGGTCGATGTTTCCCGTGGCTACGGTCGCCAGAAAATCCATCGACTGCACCACGTCCATTTCATAATTGTGCATAATGCCAAGCGGATAGCCCGTCGCGTGCATATGCAGGCGCGCGAGATTTCGCCACGTTCCACCAACGGCGTAGAACGTCTTTCCCTCACCGTTTTTCAGCAACTTTGCGCTCGCCAGTTCCTGCCGCGCGATTTTCATCGCCTGTAGCAGCGAGCCATTGGCCATGTCCTGAAGCCGCAAACCGCCGAGCGGGAGCGTGATCCCCTCGCCGATTTCGTACCCTTTTACCTCTACGAGTTCGAGACTGCCCCCGCCGAGGTCGCCGACGACTCCGACAGGGTCGCGGAAACCCGAAATAATGCCCAGCGCCGAATAGTGCGCTTCTTCGCGCCCCGACAGCACCTTGATCGGCGTGCCGAGAATCTTCTCTGCGCGCTGGATGAAATCTGGCCCGTTCTTGGCCTCGCGTGCTGCTGCTGTCGCGACAACATGCAGGTCGCGCGCGCCTGCCTGTTCGGAAAGTGCGCGGAACCGCCTGAACTCTTCAATGGACCGCGTAACAGCTTCCGGGTCCAGCTTGCCGGTGCTGACAATGCCACGTCCCAACCCCGCCAACATCTTCTCATTGAAGAAAATCGTCGGCGAGCGCACCAAACCCTCATAAACAACGAGGCGGATGGAGTTGGAACCGATGTCGATCACGGAAACCGGGCGACGATCCTGAAGTCTGCCCTGTGAGCGTTCGATCAAACTGCTATGCCTTCTTGCGCCGCTTAAACTGAGCAATCCGCTTTGGCGCGTGAGATTTCAGGGCGTCACCCCGGCCAGACAGGCTCGGGTTCGTCATGAAATATTCCTGAGCGTTGAATGGCTCCTCGCCTTCTTCCAACACCACGCGCCGCGAAGTACCGTCCGCCAGTACATCGAAACTTTGCTGATTGTCCACGATGTTGCCGAGCATGATCTGGTTCAACACCTGCTCATGCACAGTCTTGTTCGTGATCGGCACCATGCATTCCACGCGGCGGTCGAGATTGCGCGGCATCAGGTCAGCGGAAGAAATATAAACAATGGCCTCCTCCGACGGCAAACCATGCCCGTTACCAAAACAATATATCCGACTATGCTCCAAGAAGCGCCCGACAATCGATTTGACGCGGACATTGTCGGAAAGCCCCGGAACTTGAGGGCGTAAGCAGCAAATGCCACGCACCACAAGTTCAATCTCCACGCCTGCACGGCTGGCCGCGTAGAGCGCGTCGATGATCTGGGGATCGACCAGCGAATTCATCTTCATCCAGATGCGGGCCGGTCGTCCCTCCTGTGCGTGCGCAATCTCCTGCTCGATATGACCGATGATGCGGCTGCGCAGCGTAAACGGCGAAACTGCAATGGTCATTTCCTTGGTTGGCTCGGCATATCCGGTGATGAAATTGAAGATCAGCGCCACGTCTGCGCGCGATCTGCACGTCGGTCGTGAAGAATGACAGGTCGGTATAAATGCGCGCAGTAATCGGGTGATAATTGCCCGTTCCAAGATGCACATAATTGCGCAGCTTGCCGTCTTCGCGCCGCACCACCAGCGACATTTTCGCGTGAGTCTTCAGCTCCATAAAGCCGAATACCACCTGCACACCGGCGCGTTCGAGGTCCCGCGCCCAGCGAATGTTCGGCCTCCTCGTCAAAACGCGCCTTTAGCTCCACGAGCGCGGTCACGGACTTGCCCGCCTCTGCGGCATCCACCAGCGCGCGCACAATCGGGCTGTCGTTGGACGTGCGGTAGAGCGTCTGCTTGATCGCAACCACTTCGGGGTCTGCCGCTGCCTGCCGCAGAAACTGCACCACCACATCGAACGATTCATAGGGGTGGTGAACGATGATGTCCTTCTCGCCGATTGCGGCGAAGCAGTCCCCGCCATGGTCGCGAATGCGTTCAGGGAAACGCGGATTGTAAGGCGTGAACTTTAGATCATCGCGCGCAACGGAGACCAGTTCGGAAATCTGGTTGATCGCAAGAATACCTTTCAGCACGCTGATACGGCTGCCGGACACACCGAGCTCCTGCGCAACGAAGTCGCGCAATTCCGCTGGTATCTGGCTATCGAATTCGATGCGAATAACGGAGCCGCGACGGCGGCGCTTCAATGCCGTCTCGAACAATTGCACGAGATCTTCGGATTCTTCCGCTACCTCGATATCGCTATCGCGAATGATACGGAATGTTCCCGAACCCTTGACTTCGTAGCCGGGAAACAGCTTGCCCACGAACAGGCTGACCGTCGATTCCAACGGAATGAAGCGCACATTCTTTTTCTTGTCGGGCAATCTTATGAACCGCTTAAGCGCAACCGGCAAGCGCAGCAAGGCTGACATTTCCTCGCCATTGCGCAGGTGCCGCAATTGCAGCGCTATCGAGAAGCCAAGATTGGGAATGAAGGGAAACGGGTGAGCCGGATCAATGGAAAGCGGCGTCAGTACCGGGAAAATCTGGTCACGAAAATGCTCTTGCAACCAGGCATGCTCATCCTTTGAGAGCGCGTCGGCGGCAATAATCTCGATATGCTCTTTCTTGAGCAGCGATGTCAGGCTGTCGAGACTTCTATGCTGATCTTCCTGCAATCGCCCTACTTCAAGCAACAAATAGTCGAGTTGCTGTTGGGGGGTGCGTCCGTCCGGGCTTTTAATGGCTATGCCCTGCCGTACCTGCGCAGCAAGACCCGCGACCCGCACCATGAAGAATTCATCGAGATTGGTCGCGGAAATCGACAGGAAACGCACCCGTTCCAGCAGGGGATGTGAAGTATTCTCGGACTCCTCCAGCACGCGGCGATTGAACTGGAGCCACGAAAACTCACGATTGACGAAACGGTCGGGGTTGCCTTCTGGTTCGCCGTTGGCGGTCAGACTGCCTGAAATTTCTACGAGCAATGGTGTCAACTCATTCATTTGTTTCTTTCCGGCGCAATGCGCCGACCCCGCAACGTCTCCACTCTATCCATTTGACAGGCTTTTGCGACATTTTCGTTTCAATGGTGTGACAGCTTGCGCAGGGCGAAGCGCGTGCCAGCTTCTTGCAAAGCGCGCGGAATTGTTTCAAACGCTTTGGAACCTGAATATCGGCAAGGAGCATAGTCATGGCGGCGGGTGCAATCCCTCATTTCCATAATGACGGCGGCTATGCGACAATTGAAATCGGCGTGACCGAGTTCATGTGCATGGGTGCAAACCCGCCCTACGATCATCCGCATGTTTTTCTCGATATGGGCGACGACACGGAAAAGGTTTGCCCCTATTGTTCGACCCTGTTCCGCTACAACCCGTCGCTTCGCCCGGATCAGACCCTGCCGGAAGGCTGCGCCTATCTGGATCACGCTGCCTGAGGGCGGCGCGCGCCAAGGTCGCGCATGGTCGCCAAAGCTGAACCTATTCTTATCGCCGGGGCCGGTATTGCTGGCCTGTCTGCCGCACTGGCGTTCGCACGGCGCGGCGCAGACGTCCGAATTTTCGAGCGTGCCGAGAAGCTCGAAGAGGTCGGAGCAGGATTGCAGCTTTCGCCCAATGCTACCCGCCTGCTCGCGCGTCTCGGCGTCCTTGACGAACTCATGGAAAGCGCTGTCGAGCCAGATGCGATCGTGTTGCGCCGGGCTGATACACTGCGGGAGATTGGCCGCGTGCCGCTTGGGAAAATCGCCCGCGCGCGCTGGGGTGCGCCCTATCTCGTATCGCACCGCGCGGATTTGCAACGGGCCCTGCTGAACGCCGTCGCACGACATTCCAGCATCGAACTCGTAACTGACGCGCCGGTCCGTGACATTGACCTGGAAAGCGATGCGCCGCGAATCTCGGTTGGTCAGGACGGGTCGGAACAGGAAGTTTCAGGACGTCTGATCGTCGGCGCAGATGGCGTTTGGTCAACCATTCGCGCGCTTTCGGGCAAGGTTGGAGAAAGTCGATTCGTCGGGCAACTCGCATGGCGGCGAACTATTTCTGCCAATTCCCCTGCCGCACGAGCGCTGCTCGCCGCCTGCCCCGGCCAGTGCGTAACTGCATTCCTGCATCCCGGCTTTCATATGATTGCGTATCCCGTGCGGGCTGGAGCGGCGATCAATCTGGCCGCATTCACGCCGACACGCGTCGAAATGTCGACCGGCTGGAGCCATGAAGGCGAAACGTCGAAGCTTGCAAAAGCCATGCACGGCACCGCCCCTACCCTCGCCGCTTTGGCGACGGATGACGATTGGCTTGCTTGGCCAATTCACGTCGCTGACCTCGATGCGCCTTGGTCCGCGCCGGTTGGTCTGGCGCTCATCGGCGATGCTGCGCATGCCATGACGCCCTTTGCGGCGCAGGGCGCGGCGATGGCAATCGAGGATGCGGAAACGCTGGCCGAGACGGTTTCCAATGCGGACGATCTGGCGGCGGCGTTGCAAGGATGGACAGTCGAGCGACGGCGGCGCGTTCTGAAAGTGGCGCGGCGCGGCGCTTTCAATCAATTCGCGTGGCACGCATGGGGACCGGCCGCGACCGCCCGCGATCTGGTTCTAAAAATGCGCAGTCCTCAGTCGCTCATGGCCGACATGGATTGGCTGTATGGGTGGGGCGGCTGACAAAAGCTTGCCGCCTGAATACCCCTCATCCGCCTGCCGGCACTGTCCAGCCCTTCGCCATGGCTCCGGGCGTTCGTTATTTGAAAAGCCCATTTTGGGGCTTTTCATCCGCTTCGCGGACCATTCCTCACCCCTCAAGGGGAGAAGGGAATTTTCCTCAACGTCTCGCTTGTTCTGCAACGTTGAAGACTGACGCCAACGCCGCAGTTTTCTGCCTTCTCCCCTTGAGGGAGAAGGTCGCGGCAGCGGGATGAGGGGTAAATCGCCCCTCCTCTTTCCTCTTTCGCGTCAATGCAAAATCTGGCTGAGGAAAAGCTTCGTGCGCTCGTGCTGCGGATTGTCGAAGAACTCTTTCGGCGTGTTCTGCTCCACGATCTGCCCGGCATCCATGAAGATCACGCGGTTGGCAACCTTACGCGCAAAGCCCATTTCGTGGGTCACGCAGAGCATGGTCATGCCCTCTTCGGCCAGACCCACCATCGTTTCCAGAACTTCCTTGATCATTTCGGGATCCAGTGCCGATGTCGGCTCGTCGAACAGCATGATCCGCGGATTCATGCAAAGCGAACGCGCAATCGCCACGCGCTGCTGCTGACCGCCCGACAACTGCCCCGGATATTTGTTTGCCTGTTCTGGAATTTTGACACGGCGCAGGAAGTGCATCGCCGTATCCTCGGCCTGCTTCTTCGGGATTTTGCGCACCCAGATCGGCGCCAGCGTGCAGTTCTCCAAAATCGTCAAATGCGGAAACAAGTTGAAGTGCTGGAAAACCATGCCGACTTCACGCCGCACCTCGTCGATCTTCTTCAGATCGTTGGTCAGTTCCTTGCCGTCGACAATGATCTTGCCTTTTTGGTGCTCTTCCAGACGGTTGATGCAGCGGATCATTGTTGATTTACCCGAACCGGAAGGCCCGCAAATCACGATGCGCTCGCCGCGCATAACCTTGAGGTTGATGTCTTTCAGAACATGGAACTCGCCATACCATTTGTGCATGCCAATGATCTCGACGGCCACGTCGGTCTTCGACACTTCCATCTTGGAGCGGTCGACACTGATCTCGTCGGCAGCGACGGCGTTTTCTGTGGTCATTGCCAATTCCCCTATGTGTTTTCGTTAGCAGCCATCGGTCATTTCCGATGACTTGTATCGAGACGGCGTTCCATGAACATCGAGTAGCGTGACATGCTGAAGCAGAATATCCAGAATATAGCAGCAGCAAAGACATAACCTGTCTTGGCGGTTTGCGGTGTTGCCCACGTTGGATCACCTGAAATACTCTGCTTCACCACACCCAACAGGTCGAACATGGAGATGATGAGCACCAGCGTCGTGTCCTTGAACAGGCCGATGAAGGTGTTCACGATGCCCGGAATGACCAGCTTGAGCGCCTGCGGCATGACGATGAAACCCATCTTCTGCCAGTAGCCCAAACCGAGCGAATCCGCGCCCTCATATTGTCCTTTCGGGATGGCCTGCAAACCGCCGCGCACCACTTCCGCCATATAGGCTGACGAGAAAAGCGCCACACCGATCAGTGCGCGCAGCAACTTGTCGAACGTCATACCAGGCGGCACGAAAAGCGGCAGCATGAAGCTTGCCATGAACAGCACCGTGACCAGCGGCACACCGCGTATCGCCTCGATAAACACCACGCACAGCATCTTGATGATCGGCATTTTTGAACGCCGTCCCAGCGCCAGCAAAACACCCAGCGGCAACGAAACCACGATGCCGACATAGGAGATTACCAGCGTGACCATCAGGCCACCCCAAAGCGGGGTTTCCACATAGGACAGGCCGAAATAGCCGCCAACCAGCAAGAAGAAGGCGATAAACGGAAAAACGACGAAGAACAGGATCGCGTTCAGCCGTCTTGAACGGCGCGCTTCGGTGTCAGCAATGGCACAAGCAGCGCGATGAAAATCACGCCTGTGAGTATCACGCGCCAGCGCTCGTCCATCGGATAGCGACCGAACATAAACTGTCCGAAGCGCGCCTCAATGAACGGCCAGCAAGCGCCAGACCATCCCGCTGGCAACTGACCGCCCTGCTCTGTTGTCAGGCAGGCCGTGCGGTCTGCGCCGGACCAGACCGCGTTGAAGAATAGCCAGTTGAGGATCTGCGGTAAGAACCAGACGATAGCCAGCGCCGCGATCAACGACAGAACGGTGTCAACTGGCGATGCGAAAAGGTTCTTGCGCACCCATGCAGTCGGGCCAACCGCCGAGCTTGGCGCTGCCTGCGCCAAGGCCATTTCGGTTCTCACCCATGCAACATCATGTTCCTGCATGGCTTATCTCTCCTTCAGCGCCATTTTGGCGTTGAACCAGTTCATGAACAGCGAGGTCAGAATGCTGAGGCTGAGGTAGACACACATGAAAATGACGACCACCTCGATAGCCTGTCCCGTCTGGTTCAGGATCGTGCCGCCGATGGCGTAGAGATCGGGATAACCGATCGCCACCGCCAAGGACGAGTTCTTCGTCAGGTTGAGATATTGGCTTGTCAGCGGCGGGATTATGATCCGCATCGCCTGCGGAATGACTACCAGCCGCAACCCTTGCGAGGGGCGAATGCCAAGCGCCGAATAGGCTTCCGTCTGCCCGCGCGGCACGCCCATGATGCCTGCACGCACGATCTCCGCAATAAACGCTGCCGTATAGAAGGAGAGCGCGAGGAACAGCGACAGGAATTCCGGCTTGATGTTCGCACCGCCCGTCAGGTTGAAAGTGCCCTTCTGCGGTAACATCGAATGTCAGCGGGAAGCCACCCAGCACGAGGCCGAGAATGGGCATTCCAACAATCAGCGCGATACTCGTCCAGATAACCGGAAACTGCTGGCCGGTTTCTATCTGCCTTGCCCGCGCCCAGCGCGCCACGAACCAGCTGAACACGACGCCGAGCACTAGCCCCGCGAGAACCAGCCACGAGCCATCGCCCCAAACCGGACTGGGTAGATAAATTCCGCGATTATTCAGGTAGGAATTGAACGGCAGCGAGACACTATCGCGCACATTCGGCAGCAGCGAAAGCACGCCTTGATACCAGAACAGAAGCACAAGCAATGGCGGAATGTTGCGGAATAGCTCGACATACACCGTTGCGATCTTGCGGATCAGCCAGTTATTCGACAGTCGGCCAACGCCGACCAAAAAGCCTATAATCGTTGCCGCTATGATGCCGGTCACGGCCACGAGCGCGGTATTCAGAATACCGACGACAATCGCGCGGCCAAAGGTCGAATCCGACGAATACGGAATGAGTGATGTGAGAATATCAAACCCGGCTCGACCCTTCAGAAAGGCAAAGCCTGTCTGAATGTTCGAGCGGCGCAGGTTTTCGATCGTGTTGTCGACGATCCACCATATACCAAGCGCCAGTAACGCAACGATAAGCACCTGAAAGAAAATGCTTCTCGCCCGTGGGTCATAGAGCAGGGAGACCTTCTCCGATCGCCCCGCTGGTAACACCTCTTGTGTTGCCATATCGTTCCCCTTCCATTGCCGAACGGACATTTTTGTCTCGCCCGGAAAAAAGGCCGGGGCGCTTTTCGCGCTCCCGGCCCGATCCGCTTAGCGGATTGGAGGGCCGTATTGCAGGCCGCCCTTGGTCCAAAGCGCATTCGCGCCGCGCGCGATCTTCAGCGGGCTGCCGGTACCGACATTGCGCTCGAAGATTTCGCCGTAGTTGCCGACACCCTTGACGATGTTGACAACCCAGTCATTCGTCAGGCCGAGATCGGTGCCGATCTTGGTATCTGCTTCAACGCCGAGCAGACGACGAAGGTCTGGATTTTCGGTGGACTTCATCTCTTCGACGTTAGCCTGAGTGATGCCAGCCTCTTCGGTGTTCAACAGCGCGAAGTAGGTCCACTTCACAATGTCGAACCACTTGTCGTCGCCCTGGCGCACAGCTGGTCCAAGCGGCTCCTTGGAGATGATTTCCGGCAGAACGACGTGATCGTCCGGTGCGCTCATCTGGAGACGAACCGCATAGAGGCCCGACTGATCGGTGGTGTAGGCGTCGCAGCGGCCAGCGTCATAAGCAGCGTTGGCTTCTTCGAACTTCTCGAACACGACCGGCGTATATTCCATCTTGTTCGCCTTGAAGTAGTCGGCGAGGTTCAGCTCCGTCGTGGTGCCGGACTGCACGCAGATCGCTGCGCCAGAAAGCTGGAGCGCGGAGGTGATGCCGGGCAGCTTCTTGGAGTTCACCATGAACCCCTGACCATCGTAATAGGTGATGCCAGCGAAGTTCAGACCAAGCGCGGTGTCGCGGTTGATCGTCCAAGTGGTGTTGCGCGATAGAATATCGACTTCACCGGACTGAAGTGCGGTAAAGCGGTCTTTGGCGCTCAGTGGCGTGAACTTCACCTTGGTCGCATCGCCGAACACTGCTGCGGCAACAGCGCGGCAGAAATCGACGTCGAGACCGGTCCATTCGCCCTTGTCGTTTGGCGAGGAGAAACCAGCGAGGCCGGTGTTCACGCCGCACTGCACGAAGCCCTTCTTCTTGACGTCATCCAGTGTATCTGCCGAGGCTGCCCCAGCCACCAAGCCCAGCAGGGCGGCGCCGAGAATAACTTTTACTTTGTTCATAACCCTCTGACCCTTTTTGTTTTTCAGATGTCCCGTTGCGTCTGAAGGCGAACGTTCCTGCCGGCCCTGTACCCCATAGGCAGCCCCCATAGGCAACATCGTCCTGCTCGGCGGTTCGCGCTTCGCTCACAAAAAATAACCAATGACATAATTTTAATCAGGTCAAGTTGAATTGGCCTAATGGTTTCGTGATCTGGGATAAATTGTTCCTTTCCACTCACCCGCTTTGCTGGCTCAACAATGTCGTATTGCGAGCGCCACCGCGCGCAGCTAAACGCTTTTTCCACAGTTCAACGGGGCATGAAATGGCAAAAAACGGCAAGGAAAAGCTAGGCGTAAACACGCGTCTGGCGCATACAGGCAACGATCCGCACGCCTTCTTTGGCTTTGTTAATCCGCCGGTCGTACACGCTTCGACAGTGCTGTTTCCCAACGCCGACACGCTTTCGCGCCGTGCACAGAAATATACCTATGGCACGCGCGGCACCCCCACCACCGATGCGCTCGGCAACGGCGATCGATTCGCTGGAAGGATCAGCCGGCACCATCATGGTTCCCTCCGGTCTGGCGGCCGTCACAATCCCGCTGCTCGCTTTTTTGTCGTCCGGCGACCATGTGTTGATCGTCGATTCGGTCTATCACCCCACCCGGAACTTCGCAGATACCATGCTCAAGCGGCTTGGCGTCGAAGTCGAATATTACGATCCGACCATCGGCGGCGGCATCGCGGCGCTTCTGAAGCCGAATACCCGCGTGGTTTTCACCGAATCGCCGGGTTCGAACACATTCGAGATGCAGGACATTCCGGCCATAGCCAGAGCGGCAAAAGCCGCCGGGGCGGTGGTTATGATGGACAACACTTGGGCCACGCCGCTCTATTTCCGTCCGCTCGACCACGGCGTCAGATATCTCGATTCACGCCTCAACGAAATATCCCGCAGGTCATTCCGATGTGCTGCTTGGCACGGTGTCGGCAAACGAAGCCTGCTGGCCGAAGCTCCACGAAACCTACATCACGATGGGATGCTGTGCCGGACCGGATGACGTCTACCAAGTCTTGCGCGGCCTGCGCACGATGGGCGTGCGCCTCGCCCATCATCAGGAGAGTGCGCTTGAAATCGCACGCTGGCTGGAGCAGCAGCCCGGCGTTGCGCGCGTTCTGCATCCGGCATTGGAATCGCATCCGGGCCACGCGCTGTGGAAGCGGGATTTCAGCGGCTCCAGCGGTATTTTTTCAGTCGTGCTGGACGGTGGCGGCCAAAAGCAAGCGCACGCTTTCCTCGACGCGTTGGAAATCTTTGGTCTCGGCTATTCGTGGGGTGGCTACGAAAGCCTTGCGGTTCCCGTTTTCCTAGGCGACCGCGTGGTAGCGAAAGGCCCCTACCCCGGTCCGGTTCTGCGTCTGCAAATCGGCGTTGAGGATGTGGCCGATCTCAAAGCGGACATTGAGCGCGGTCTTGCGGCTGCGCGAGCGGCCTAGGGTCAGGACCCTAGGCGCTACTTCTTCATCGAAGATGCAAATTCGTCGATCAGGCTGATGAGTTCCGGCTCATCCACCAGAACCTTGGCCTGTTCCCAGTTCACCCAGCCGCGCCGTCGCTGTTTGGCTTCGCGCCAACGTGGCATGCTTCCGGTCACTTCCAGTGGATAAACTGCCACATTAATCGGCACGAACGCGGTCTTGAGCCGCTTCCAGTATTGATATTCGCCAATCGGCTTTTTGTGCACGTCGCCCTTTATGCCGGCTTCTTCTCGTGCCTCCTGTGCGGCTGCATCCCAATCTTTCAGGCCGTCCATCTGCCAACCCTTGGGAATCACAAAACGTCTTGTGCCGCGCGAGGTGATAAGCAGCACCTTCAAATCGCCTTCGTCGGATATGCGAAATGGCAAGGCAGCAATCTGCCTTATATCCTTGCCCTTCAATATGAGCGCTTTTGCTTTTTTCTGCTTCATCGCATAGCAGAATTCATAAACCGGCTAATGAATTCAAGCCCTATTTGGCCCCTGTATCATGCAAAAAGTCCGGCTGCCGCATAGGTGAGCGCAGCGATCAGCGCGGTGGCCGGAATTGTAATCACCCATGCGACAACAATATTACCGGCAATTCCCCACCGGACTGCCGAAACGCGACGCGCCGCGCCCACGCCAATAATCGCACCGGTGATCGTGTGCGTCGTGGACACTGGCACGCCCAGCCATGTCGCAGCAAACAGCGTGATTGCGCCCCCGGTTTCAGCACAAAACCCCTGCATCGGGTTCAGGCGCGTAATCTTCGATCCCATCGTGTGCACAATGCGCCAGCCGCCGAAGAGCGTGCCCATTGCCAATACCGTCTGGCACGAAATCACCACCCAGAACGGCACATAAAATTCATTGCCAAGCATGCCCTGCGAATAGAGCAGCACTGCGATGATGCCCATTGTCTTCTGTGCATCGTTGCCGCCATGTCCTAACGAATACAGCGATGCTGAAACGAACTGCGCCCAGCGAAACGTTCGGTCCACGGCAAACGGCGTAGAGCGCACAAACGCCCACGAGACGATAAGCACCAGAACCAGCGCCAGCACGAAACCGGTTGCAGGCGACAGCACAATAGCCGCCGTGGTCTTGAGCAGGCCCGACCACACGATTGAGCCTCCGCCCGCCTTAGCGACACCAGCGCCCACCAAACCACCGATCAGCGCATGCGAACTGCTTGATGGTATGCCGAAGCGCCATGTAGCGATGTTCCATGAGATAGCGCCAACCAGCGCCGCAAACACCACGCGAGGATCGACCACATCGGCGCTGATAATGCCTTTCCCAAGCGTCTCGGCCACATGCAATCCAAAGAACAGAAAGGCTATGAAATTGAAAAACGCCGCCCAGAACACCGCATATTGCGGGCGAAGCACCCGCGTCGAAACGATCGTGGCAATGGAATTTGCGGCGTCGTGCAAGCCGTTCAGGAAGTCGAAAAAGAGCGCAACGCCGATCAGCCCGACGAGCAGCGGAAAGGCGAGCGTCGCTTCCATCAAACGTTCTCGATAACTATGCCGCTGATTTCGTTGGCCACATCCTCCAAACGGTCGATCACCT
>JASGJA010000012.1:0-25375 GCA_049840935.1 Mesorhizobium sp. | reverse complement strand
GTGTAGCCTCTTCGTTCAGTTGCGTATTGCTGGCCGTCGGGAAACGCGATAGAATGCGAACAGCACCTGCCGGTCCCGCGCGCTATGACGAGCATCTGTCACGCGGCCGTAGGCTTCCCGCCGAAACCGTCGATTACATCGCGAAAGTCATGCCGATGATCGACGGAAAGGTTGCCATCGCGGCAATCGGCAGCCGCCGTGCGCGCCCATCATGGTCGCGAGCGCCGCTCTTTGCCGGACGCTCGAACGTCCAGTCGGAGGACGATCCGGCGACCGCCGATCTTCCTTCCGGCCGTCCATCCGCCACACGCACCATCGTTGATCTGTCGGCGCTCACGCCGCCATCTGATGGGTTGTTCGTGCTCAGGCCGGAGACGGATGGAGCGCGTCGATGATTGTCGTGGGTTTTCGCATCCCTGCGGGCGCTGTTGTATTGGTTGCGGCATCGTGCTGGGAGACAGAAGCAACAACCGGAGTAAGGCAAGATAAAAAGCCGCACATCGCGGGCATTTGACGGTCGGTTGTTTTGATTTGTCTTTTTCAGATTTCTTGCACATCGCGGCTTTGTCCTGCGATGTGTGCTCCTTCATTTTGCTCAACAATTTCAGCGAAAGCCGCACATCGCAGGTTCTTATCCTATGAGCCGGGACGACGATTTCCGCGTCCGGCCTGGCCGCATCCGCTCCACGAAGGCGCAGCGCGCTTTGCCCTTCGTCGCCCAGGCGCTCGCCGCCGCGCAGAAAGCCGGAGGCCACATCTCGCGATCCGGCAAGATCACCTCGGGGCATGGTCGCGGACCGACCTTCGCGCGTGGCCGCGTCGCCAGCATCCGCGCCAACCGCCTCATCACCAGCCGCCCGCGGTTCTGCACCGTCAAGGCGCTCATCGTCCGCAACAGGGGCCAGCGCGGTCCGCTCGCCCGCCATCTCAACTATCTTCGCCGCGATGGCGTCACCCGCGACGGCGAGCAGGCAAAAATGTTCAGGCCCGAGACCGACGATGCCGACGCGAAAGAGTTCACCGAGCGCTGCAAGGACGACCGGCATCATTTCCGCTTCATCGTCTCGCCGGAAGACGCGACCGACATGGAGGACCTGAAGCGTTTCACGCGCGAGCTGATGGCGCAGGCGGAAAAGGATCTCGGCACTAAACTCGATTGGGTCGCCGTCGATCACTGGAACACCGACAACCCCCATGTCCATGTCATCGTGCGCGGCCGCACCGACGACGGCCAAGACCTCGTGATCGACCGCGACTATATCAAGAGCGGGATGCGCGACCGGGCGCAGGACCTTATCACCCAGGAACTCGGTCCGCGCACCGATCTCGACATCCGCCGTTCGCTGGAGCGGCAGATCGAAGCCGAGCGCTGGACCCAGCTCGACCGACAGCTTGTCCGCGACGCGAACGAGCATGGCGTCATCGACGTCGCGCCGTCTCCCGGACCGGCAGCCCGACGACTATCTGACGCAGAAGGTCGGCCGGCTGCGCCATCTCGAACACCTCGGCCTTGCCGAACAGATCGGCCCCGGCCAATGGATCATCGCCGAGCGACGCGGAACCGACCCTGCGCGAACTCGGCCAGCGCAACGACATCATCAAGCGGATGCACCGCGGCCTCGCCGAGCAGGGCATCGACGCGCGGCGCCGCCGACTATGTCCTGGCCGGCGAGGCGCACGGCGCAGCCGATCATCGGCCGACTGGTCGATCGCGGCCTCGACGACGAACTGCGCGGCACGGCCTATGCTGTGGTCGACGGCATCGACGGCCGGACGCACCATATCAAGCTGCCGGACATCGAGGCGGCCGGCGACAGCGCGCCGGGCTCGATCGTCGAACTGCGCTCCTTCGAGGACGCGAGAGGCGAGCGCCGCGTCGCATTGGCCATCGCGCTCCGATCTTTCCATCGAAGCGCAGACCACGGCCGAGCGGCGCGACGTGGCTCGATCGCCAGCTCGTCGCCCGCGATCCCGGTCGATCTCGGCGGCGGCTTCGGCCTGGAGGTGAAGCAAGCTCTGGAGGCTCGCGCCGAGCACCTTAATCGAGGAAGGCCTGGCGCGGCGCGAAGGACGAGCGCATCCTCTTCAACCGAAACCTGATCGGTACGCTCCGGCAACGCGAGCTTGACGTGCTCGGCCGACAAGCTCGTCGGCGAGATGGACATGTCGTTCCAGCAATCCGCCGCCGGCGAATATGTCGCCGGCGACATATCGCCAGCGCTTCACGCTCGCCTCCGGTCGCTTCGCCATGATCGACGACGGGCTCGGCTTCAAGCTCGTGCCGTGGACGCTATCGATCGAGAAACACATCGGCCAGCACATCTCCGGAGTCGCCCGCGCCGATGGCGGCGTCGACTGGTCGTTCGGCCGCAAACGCGGACTTGGCCTGTGACCATGCTCAGATGTCGATGATCCGGTCGTCGTCGTCGCGGCCATCCCTCAGCTTCGGCCTCGGCGGCGGCATCGGCTGATAGTAAACCACCTTCGGCTCCGGCTCCTCCATCCTTGGCGGAGGCTGCGAGGCGACGGCATCGGCGCGGGCTGTGCTTGCGGCCAGAACTGCGCGAGCTGCTCCATCATCGCCGGAAGCCGCACCCAGGCCATAAGCCCGAACAGGATCGCCCCGAACCCGCCAGCCAGAAGCGGCCAGATCGTGCCTTCCGCCCCGGTCTGGATCGCCATCGAGCGCGTTGCGATCGCACCCGCCCAAATCGGCGGCGCGAGATAGATCGCCATGCCGATCCAGCGCAGCGCCGGAATGCGGGAGCCGATCGTCGCGAACAGCAGCACAAAGGCCGCGACCCCTCCAAAGATGCAGACCCCGAATGCGACGAGGCCGCCGGCGCCGTTCTGATAGGCGAGCCACCCGAGGCCGACGCCGGCCAGGACCGGAACGATCCAGATCATCAGCCGGTACAGCAGCACCAGCGCCACGATCACGAGGATTGTCTGGAAGATGATCGCCATGCCGCGCCTCCTTCTCGTCGAGCGTGCCCGCCGGCCGTTCAATCACGGTCCGTTTGGCTCCTTTGTTCGTCTCGGCTGCAAGCGGCCTAGTCCTCGTCGCGTCCCTCTGGCAGATGCCGCGCGAGGTCCATGCTGTCATGGAGGATGCGGACGATCTCGATGCGCGCCTCTTCGACGGCGGTGAACAGGATGACATGACGACCGCGCCGGCCACGCCGCGCCACGTGCAGGGTGCGCAGGTTCCGGCCGAGTTCGGCGCGGTCTCGCGTCCCATCGTGTCCGGGCCACCGCCGAGATCGCGCAGGGCCGCGAAGATCGTCGCCCTGTAGCGACGCGCCTGCTCAACGCCGAAATGGCTCGGCGGTCCAGAGCACGATATCCAGGACATCCTGCTCGGCCGCTGCGGTAAGCCAGACCCTCCATCGCCGCCGGGCCATCCGGCTCAGCGCGCCCTCGACGCCAGCGCGTCCTCGGTGACGCGGGTCAGGTGATCCTCAAGCTCGTCGACCGAGGCGAAGTCGCGATACCGCCCCTCGTCCAGATCGGCAAAGCCGACATTGGCGGCCTCGCGCAGCGCCTTCAGCTTCGCGGCCTCTCTTTCGTCCCGCTGCTCGATCATGCGCAGTCCTTCGCGCATAACCTCGCTGGCGTTCTGGTAGCGACCGGACTTCACCAGCCGGTCGATGACCTTTTCATGATGGTCGGTCAGGACGACATTGCGCGTCGGCATGACGATGGCCTCGCTGTTCGATTCCGATGACCGACAATAGCACGCATGGCATATTATGCCAACGACTTCCTTTCGCCCGCCGGCGGTTCCCGCGCCGCGTCCCGCAAGTATTTTCCGCAACCCCTACGAACCTCTACGACGCGCAGCCTGCGCGCCATTGAAGCCCGCGCCGCGCATGCCTTTCTTCGCTGTTCCGGCAACCAGCGAAGGAGGTTTGCGCCTTGTCCGCCACCCGCGTCCTCTGGCTCCAGATCGTCGTCGTCTTCTCGATCGTGCTCGTCGCGGTCTGGACGGCGACACAGTGGACCGCGTGGCGGCTTGGCTTTCAGGCGCAGCTCGGCCAGCCCTGGTTCGAGCTGGCCGGACTGGCCGGTCTATCCACCGCCCGCCATCTTCTGGTGGTGGTACTTCTACGACGCCTATGCGCCGACGATCTTCTTGGAGGGCGGCGCCATTGCCGCCTCCGGCGGCCTGGTCGCCATCGTGGTCGCCATCCTCATGTCGATCTATCGCGCGCGCGAAGGCGAAGGACGTGCGCACCTTCGGCTCCGCCCGCTGGGCCGAGCGCGACGAGATCGAGTCTGCCGGTCTTCTCGGCGACGATGGCGTCGTGCTCGGCCGCATCGACCGCGACTATCTGCGACATGACGGCGCCGAGCATGTCCTGTGCTTCGCCCCGACACGATCCGGCAAGGGCGTCGGCCTGGTGGTGCCGACGCTGCTCACCTGGCCCGGCTCGGCCGATCGTTCACGATATCAAGGGAGAAAACTGGGAGCTGACCGCCGGCTTTCGCGCACGCTTCGGCCGCGTGCTGCTGTTCGATCCGACCAACGCGAAGTCGGCCGCCTACAATCCGCTGCTCGAGGTCGCGCAAAGGCGAATGGGAAGTCCGAGACGTGCAGAACGTCGCCGATGTGCTGGTCGATCCCGAAGGCTCGCTGGAGAAGCGGAACCATTGGGAGAAGACGTCAGCCATTCGCTTCTGGTCGGCGCGATCCTCCATGTCCTCTACGCCGAGACAGACAAGACGCTCGCCGGCGTCGCGGCCTTCCTCTCCGATCCCGCGCCGCCCGATCGAGACGACCCTGTCCGCGATGATGACCACGCCGCATCTCGGCGAGAAGGGACCGCATCCCGTCATCGCCAGCGCCGCCCGCGAGCTGCTCAACAAATCCGACAACGAGCGCTCGGGCGTGCTCTCCACCGCAATGAGCTTTCTAGGCCTCTATCGCGATCCCGTCGTCGCCGCCGTCACCAGCCGCTGCGATTGGCGCATCGCCGACCTCGTGGCGGAGGAAAAGCCCACCACGCTCTATCTCGTCGTGCCGCCCTCCGACATCATCCCGAACCAAGCCACTCGTGCGCCTGGTGCTCAACCAGATCGGCCGGCGGCTGACCGAGGACTTGCACGCCAAGGACCGCCGCCATCGCGTGCTGATGATGCTCGACGAGTTTCCGGCGCTCGGAAGGCTCGATTTCTTCGAGAGCGCGCTCGCCTTCATGGCCGGCTACGGATCAAGGCGTTCCTCATCGCGCAGAGCCTCAACCAGATCGAGAAAGGCATACGGCAGCGAACAACTCCATCCTCGACAACTGCCATGTCCGCGTCAGCTTCGCGACCAATGACGAGCGAACCGCCAAGCGCGTGTCGGACTCGCTCGGCACCGCGACCGAGATGCGCGCCATGCAGAACTATGCAGGCCATCGCCTCGCTCCCTGGCTCGTCGCATCTCATGGTCTCGCGCTCCGAGACGGCGCGGCCACTGCTCACCCCCGGTGAGGTGATGCAGCTTCCGCCCGACGACGAGATCGTCATGGTCGCCGGCATCCCGCCGATCCGGGCGAAAAAGGCGCGCTATTTCGAAGATGCGCGGTTCAGGGAACGCCTGCTGCCCGTTCCCGAAAACCCGAATGCTGGTTTCTCGCCGAGGCCGGACGATTGGTCGGCGCTGAAGCCTCTCGCACCGCCCGTTGCGACCAACAGCAGCGTCCGTCGCGCGCACAGGCGGCGACAGTGCAGCCGAACAGCGCCGCCAAGCAGGACGACGATCCCGCCAATGCCGGACTGCGCCGTGAACCCGGCCTCGAACCGCACAAGGACATCGCGCCGGAGACGGAGTTGCAGCCCGTCAACGAGTTCGACCCAGACAGCGACGAGCCAGAACGCGAGGTTCGCTAACAACCGCGCGCTCGCCCGCAACATGCGGCAGATGGCGCGCCAGATCTCTCTGAACCCCGGCGACGGCATGGAGCTTTGAGCGATGCCACGTCACGCGACAGCCAGAATGGCCGGATAAAAAGAAGCGGCTCTCCGTCTATCTCGATCCCGAGCTGATGCGGCTGCTGGCCGACTTCGCCGACCGCCGCGAGCAATCCCGCTCCATCGTCGCCGAGGCGGCAATCGCCTCCTTCCTTTCGCCCGACGCCGACGAGCGGCAGGAAGCAGCCATCGCCAAGCGGCTCGACCGTATCGACAGGAATATCCAGCGGCTCGAACGCGACATCGGCATCGCCAACGAAGCTTTCGCCATCTTCATCCGCAACTGGCTGACCTCAACCGTCTCGCTCGCCGAGGCCGGCCAAGTAGTCCACGCCAAGGGTGGCGAGCGTTACGACCTATTCCTGCAAACGCTTGGTAAGCGTCTCGCCAAAGGGCCGAGGCTCAGGCAGGAAGTACCGCAAGAGATTGACCCGGCCGGAGAGCCGTCCGACCGATAAGGATCGCCGACCTGGCGATTGTCCGGGCCGATAGAGTCTAGCGCGGGAAAGCAGGTCCGTGACCAGCGTAACCGCAGGAATTAACACCGCACTTCGGTTGGCGCGACGAGGATGCGGGCGTCATCGGCAATGCCACCGCAGCCCTCTTCCTGCGATGTGATCCAATCCAGTTCGCGGCCATTGTCCGATAGGAGCAAAAGCTTGACAGCTTCACGGTAGCTGACAAGAGTTTGATTTGCTTGGGTGCAGTGTCCTCATATGCGGCGACCAAGTCATGCTGATCGCAATCGTAGACTTTACCGTCCAGCCCGAAAACCGCGCTGCAGAGCGCACGAAAACCGACTAAAGCCACTCAGTCGAGGCCAGACGCCGCACAAAACACCGATGAGTGGGACGCTCTGGAAAATCCGCCGCGATCAACGGCGAACGCCTATAGAACACAACGCCAAAGGCCTTTTGGGACGGTCTCTAGGAGTTGTGCGACATTGACTTGCGATGGCTCATTCTCCTTCCCAGAAATCTACGGGCTGATTGTCTCGGCCGAAGAAAATGACTTGCTTCGGTGTCCCGTCCGGCGCAGCGTCGAACTCGGCTTTCACTCCAAACTTGCCTGAATTGGGGTACCGCGCCATCTCCAGCGAATGCTCGGTGCTGACGGCGAGATAGCGCAATTCTTCGATTCCGGTATTGATGATCTGGTGCGCCGTTTCCCTGCCGCCCGCTGGACTTCAAACCGACCTTCGTAGGGCCGCATCACATGCCAAACGAGCGCACCCAAAGCGCTTTGCGCATCGCCGCTTGCGGCTTCCTCGAAAATTGCATCGGAGGCGCGGGACAATGCGCTAAGCTTGCCGCGCAACACCTCCATTGGATTTGCATCTGAGCCTGCTTCGTTCGCCTCGCGTTCCGACAGCCTGATAAGCCCCGAAATGCTAGAATATATGTTCTTGATGCGATGCTGCATTTCCCTCGCCAGCAATTGCTCGCGATTGATTGCCTCCGCCAGACGCCCTTCGAGGATGGTTTTTGCAGTCACATCTCGCGAAACGCAAAGAATGGATTGCAGATTGCCGGAACTGTCGAGAATTGGTGTTAGCAGATTATCCCAATATATTGTTCCGATACTGGATTCGCTCCTGCCGGGAAAGCGGGCGTGGTGGCCCTTTCGCGCCTCGTCCAACGCTAATTGCCCGCCTTTGTGAACCTCAACAGGAAGCAGAGGGAGCCAAGGCATACCGAAATTGCTATCGAGGGAAACGCCAAGCGCCAGACACCCGGCCTTGTTCATGGTTAGCAGCGTTCCGTCCGGAGCTATTACCTTAATGCAATCAACGCTTGCATCAAGCATCGCCTTGGCGAACCGAGGGCCACTGGAGGGCTGTTCGGCCTCCAGCAAAAGGTCTTTGTAGACGCGCGCCGCTGATTCCATTCAGCCACCACTCCACACAGTGATCCCCAAGCGATGCCTAATAATGAAAGCTTCCAATCTCACGTGCAACTATTAATGCATCGCGATATAGTGTGGGCGGATGTTACCCCTTCGCCCATGCCTTCAGGAGATGTTCGGCGCGGGCGTATTGATTGACAAGGTGAATCGGTGCACCGAGTGCCGCAGCTGTGCGGAGTGGCCAATGTGAATCCGCCATAACAGCGCGCGCAACAGCAACAATGTCCGCGCGTCCCGATGCGACTATCTCCTCGGCCTGTGCCGGATTGTCGATCATACCCACCGCGCGCACCACAATGCCCGTATGCTTGCGGATGTACTCGGCCAGATGCACCTGATAGCCCGGTCCCGCCGGAATTTGCTGGAGCGGCGACACGCCACCACTGGAGCAGCAAATATAGCTGACACCTTCGGCCTTGAGTGCCTTTACGACTTCCACGCACTCCTTCTCGTCAAACCCACCATCGACCCAATCTTTGACGGAAAGACGCGTACCCAGCATGAGCGATGGCGCAGCTTTGCGGATCGCGCGGGCTGCCGTCACGACGAAGCGCATGCGATTTTCGAGCGAGCCGCCGCTGAGCGCATATACCGTGCGCACCATGAAGTTCGATGAAATCAAACCCCGCTCGCGCAGCACGCGCGGCCGACTGGCCGAACTTCTCCACGATTTCGAGAATCTCATCTTCCGTGAGCGCACGTGGCGTATGGTAACCACTATCGAACGGAATAGCGGAGGCAGAAACAGTTTCCCATGGATCCTGCCCCGGCTGAAGCGGCCCACCACCTTCCCACGGACGCTGGCAGGAGGCTTTGCGCCCCGCATGCGCCAGCTGTACGCCGAATTTCGTGCCGGGCGTAGCAACTGCGCGCGCGGCGTCCAACGTGCGCTTGGCAGCAAATTCATTGTGATCTGAATACAGTCCGTGACAGCCGTGCGAAATGCGCCCTCGCCGCTCCACATCGGTCATTTCAACCGTGACCATCGACGCGCCCGACATGGCGAGGTTCATCCAATGGAACATATGCCAGTTCGTTGCGGAACCATCATCCGCCGAATACTGGCACATAGGGGCGATGGCGATGCGGTTCGCGAATTCGAGGCCACCGATGGTGATCGGCTGAAACAGAGCGGACATGATATCTTTTCTTGGAATCTGGTTTGGGAGAGCCGCAATGTAAGCGCTGCTCCCCATTTTACAACTGTGCAGAATATCAGGATTTCGAGCAGCGCAATCGGACTTGCGTCAACAGCACAGGCGATACGCAACAACTCTTGAATTGTGATTTCGCTTTTGCCCAGTTCGTATTGATCCAGCTTTTCTTCCGGCACGCCGGAAACGCGGGCCAACTTTTTGAGGGGCATCTTATGCTTGAGGCGGGCGATGTGAATGTTTTGCCCAATCGTGCGCCGCAAATCGCGCAGCATGTCTGAATTATATTGCATGGCTTCCTCTGGTGTCGGGAGCTGAAACCACGTCACAATCGCGTGCTGCTTATTCCCCTCGCGGGTGTTTTATTCGCTGCACTCCCGACATAAGGAATTGCGCCCGCGAGAAATCGCAGGCCCAAATACGCTCTAGCCGGGAGCGTGCCGTTTGTGATTGGCGGTTTCAACCGCCTTCACAAAACTAGCACGATTCCCGGCAGAGACAATTCTAATTTAGAGAATTCGCTGATTACTTCTTCTTGGCGCGACGACGGGCAGCAACATAAGCACCAGCTACTGCCAGCGCCGGCAAGCCGAGGCCGAGAACCGGGCCGGGCGCGGACCGAGACACGCCGTCTCCACCATTTCCACCGCCCCCAGTCGAGCCGCTGCCACCACCAGTGGAGCCGCCACCATAACCACCGCCGTATGAACCGCTGCCAGAACTGCTCTTATAAGCACTGCCAGATGTGCTGCCCGAACTCGGAACATTCCCCGGATTCTTGCGCAAGTTTCCAACTTGGCCGCTGCTTTCGTTATGTGCCTTCTGAGGGTAATACGCACCCCACGGACCCGCCGCAGCGGTCGATACAGAGGCGATGCTCAGAATTGCAGCCGAAATGGCCGGAATGAGAACCTTCACCATCGAACTTATCCTTAATAAACCGTTATGACATTGTATCGATGATGACGAATGCGACCATCCCGAAAGAAGATGTAACCCGCTATGCATTGGGTGAATAAAAGTCGTAACCCATTTGCGCTGTGGTTGAGATACATCAGTAGGACGGTCTAGACCGTGCCCGAAAACAAAAAGGCCGGGCGTAAACCCGACCTTCCCTATCGCTCTCGGTAATCTGCCTTCTGTCAGCGCTCTAACGGCTATCTGCCCTCACATGCGCGGTTTCCAGCAGGCCCCTTCATCACTCGCAGCAGTACATCCGTGCTCGCGAGCAAATCCAAGCAATTATGCTGCCTGAAGATTATCAGCAGCAGACTTGCCGGAACGGCGGTCAGCGACGACATCGAACGAGACCTTCTGGCCTTCGTTCAGCGTACGCATGCCTGCGCGCTCAACGGCAGAGATATGGACGAAAACGTCCGCGCCACCATTGTCGGGAGCAATAAAGCCATAACCCTTGGTGGCATTAAAGAACTTGACGGTACCAGTGCTCATGACGATTTCCTTCTTCAAGACGTCATAGTTTAAGTTACATCCAGCGAACCGGATGCGGGTAGATCGAAGTTGAAAAGGGAAGATCGTCGTGTGCGCGTTAGCGCAAAAACAAAGTTCAGCAAACAAGTTCGATGCACCTCATATAGTTTGCTTTTCAGGCAAAAACAAGACGTGGAAAGACGCATCGGCCAGTGGGAAGGCATTTGCACCTGCGCTAGTGTCGCGCAATGCAACCGTCCCCAAATATTGAGCGCCTTATCGAAATCATGGCCGCGCTGCGCGACCCGAAAACGGGTTGTCCGTGGGACATTGAGCAGAATTTCGCCAGCATAACGCCATACACAATCGAGGAAGCCTATGAGGTGGCCGACGCAATTGCGCGCGGCGACATGGATGATCTTCGCGATGAGCTTGGCGACCTGTTGTTGCAGGTTGTCTATCACGCCCGCATGGCCGAAGAAGTCGGGGATTTCCGATTCGAAGACGTTGTGCAGGCCATAACGACAAAAATGATCCGGCGTCATCCACATGTGTTCGGCGACGAGTTCGCGCGCGGCGCAGGCATGGCTAAGGGCATGTGGGACAAGATCAAAGCCGAAGAGAAAGCCGAAAAGCGCGCCGCGAGAATCGCGCGAGGGCTAGACCCCGAAGATCACGGCGCGGGCTTTCTGGACAGCGTGCCGGTGGCTTTGCCCGCACTAACGCGATCGCTGAAATTGCAGGAGCGCGCATCGAAGGTGGGATTTGATTGGGGCGCGCCGGGGCCGGTTCTCGAAAAGATCGAAGAAGAAATTGGCGAATTGCGTCAGGCTATTGCGTCTGGCGATTTGAGCGCCGCCAAGGATGAGTTCGGTGACGTTCTGTTCGCGCTGGTGAATTTGGGGCGGCATTTGCACGTGGACGCCGAAAGCGCTCTCGCCGGGACGAATGAGAAATTTCGCACACGCTTTCATTTTGTCGAGCAGCGGTTGGTTGAGGCAGGTGGTAGCTTGGAAAGCGCCTCACTGGGGGAAATGGAAGCGCTCTGGCAGACCGCAAAGACGGAGTTGAAAAAAGCGTAAAAGCACGCGGAATTGGAGCATACCCCTCATCCGCCTGCCGGCACCTTCTCCCTCAAGGGGAGAAGGACGATATATCTGCGCAGGTTTCAACCACCATCGTTGCAGAACAAGCGAAACGTAGAAGTTATCCGCCTTCTCCCCTTGAGGGAGAAGGTCGCGGCAGCGGGATGAGGGGTAAAAAAACACCGGCACCAGCGTTAGTTCTCGGACACGCGACCCAACCGCGTTTCGATGGCCTTGCGGGAGTCGCGGGTGGTGCTGATGGTCAGGCGGACACTGCCGTCTTCTTCGTCCGCGCGGTCAACCACATCGCCATTGCGATAAACCCAATCGATCATGCCCATCTGGTCGGGGCGCAGCACAACATCAAACTGCGCGAGCGCGCCGGAAAGCAATTCCTCGATACGCTCGGCAAGCGCTGGAACACCCTCGCCCGTAACAGCAGAAATGCCGATGGCAGGCGCGGGACGATCCGCACGGCTCTGTCGCAAAAGGCGCTCCCGGTCGGTCTGGTCGATCTGGTCGATCTTGTTCCAGACCTCAATCACGCGATTGCTGTCGTGCGGATCGACGCCAAGATCGCGAAGAATCTGCTCGACATCCTCGGCCTGTACGGCGGTGTCGGGATCGGAAATATCGCGCAGATGAACGATGAGATCGGCTTCGACAACCTCTTCCAGCGTTGCGCGAAACGCAGCGATGAGATGCGTCGGCAGGTCGGAGATAAAGCCAACTGTGTCCGATAGAATAACCGTGGTTCCATGCGGGAGGCGCAGCCGCCGCAAAGTGGGGTCGAGCGTGGCGAACAGCATGTCCTCAGCGAGGACGCCTGAACCGGTGAGCCGGTTGAAGAGCGTGGATTTGCCCGCATTGGTGTAGCCAACGATGGCGACGACCGGGAACGGCACCTTGCGGCGCTTGGCGCGATGCAGGTCGCGCGTGCGGCGAACGGTTTCCAGCTCACGCTTCAGGCGAATGATCTTTTCCTGAAGCATACGCCGGTCGGCCTCGATCTGCGTTTCGCCGGGACCGCCAAGGAAGCCCGCGCCACCGCGCTGCCGTTCAAGGTGGGTCCAACTGCGAACCAGCCGCCCCTTCTGATAGTTCAGATGCGCGAGTTCAACCTGCAACACGCCTTCCTTGGTGCGAGCGCGCTCGCCGAAAATTTCCAGAATAAGACCAGTGCGATCCAGAACCTTGGCGTTGAACGCCTTTTCCAGATTGCGCTGCTGCACGGGCGTGAGCGGGTGATCCACAATCACCAACTCGGCCTCTTTTTCTTTTACGGCGTCGGCGATTTCCTCGACCTTGCCGGTTCCAAGCAGCGTTGCCGGACGCGGATCATTGACCACAACGATCTCCGTCTGCACGGGATCGAGCGCGATAGCTTCGGTCAGGCCAACGGCTTCTTCCAGCCGTGCGTCAGGCGAGCGCGTGAGGCGCGGTGAAACGCCCTGCCCGCGTTCATCACCAGGCAAGCGCTTCAACACGGGCACCACAACGATGGCGCGCGTGCCGACTGTGCGTTCGAGCGTTTCCGTCATTCAAGCAGGGTGAGGCAAATACGGGCCGGGATCAACCGTCCCGACCGGCCTCTTCGCCCTCGAACATCTGCACGGGCTGGCTCGGCATGATTGTCGAGATTGCGTGCTTATAAACGAGTTGCGAATGACCATCCCGGCGCAACAAAACGCAGAAATTGTCGAACGATGTTACCACGCCCGTCAGCTTGACGCCGTTGATTAGAAAAATTGTGAGAGGATTTTCTGCTCTTACGAACTGAATTAAGAAAGAGATCCTGAAGGTTCTGCGTGCGGTCCGCCATTATTTTTTCTTTCGCCGGTTCCCGTCTGTTTTTCCGCAATGCGCCAAAATAGACATCATCTGTCAAGGGCTTGGCGCAAATCGTCTTATGCCGGTGCTTACATAGGCCGTTATCAGGCCAAAGTTTTCTCTGCAACGTCAAAAAACGCCTGGCGCAATGAAGTCGCCACGCTGCCGGGATGGCCGTTGGCAACCGGCTGACCATCAATCACCACAACCGGCATGACAATTGTCGTAGCAGCGGTGATGAAAGCCTCGCGCGCTTTCTTCGCCTCTTCGACGGAAAAGCCGCGTTCTTCGACCTTGAGATTGAGCTTTTCCGCGACTTTCAGGACCGTCGTGCGCGTTATTCCGCGCAGAATGCCGTGATCGGCGGGGCGCGTAACAAGCGTGCCATCAGCCGTGACAATCCACGCATTGGTGGCGGCGCCTTCGGTGACGTTGCCGCTCTTATCCACAAACCACGCCTCCTGCGCGCCCGCTTCTTTCGCCTGCTGACGAGCGAGAACGTTTGGAAGCAATCCGACAGTCTTTATATCCACACGGTCCCAGCGGTTTTCCGGCACGGTGATGACACTGATTCCCGACTCTGGCGCGCTTGGCTGACGCCTCCGGGCTGGTGCGTTTCGCCGTGATGACCAACGCGGGCCGCGTGCCCGGCGCAGGGAAAACATGGTCGCGCAACGCCACACCGCGCGTAACTTGCAGATAGACCAGCCCGTTGGTGACGCGGTTGCGGCGTACGACTTCCGACATCAGATTTTGCAACACACGACGGCTTACCGGCCAAGCGATTGAAAGTTCACTCAGCGAACGGTCGAGCCGATTGAGATGGCCGGTCATGTCCATGATGTTGCCACGCGCAACTTCGCAAACCTCGTAGACACCATCTGCAAATTGATAGCCGCGATCTTCAATGTGAACGCATGCTTCGGCGTGGCGCACATAGCGTCCGTTGACATAGGCAATTCGGGGCATGGTGTGTTCCTAGAAAAATTCGAGGCTAACGCGGAAAAGCTGTTCGACATCTTTTACCGCGCTGGCAAGACTGAAAATAACGACGCGATCCTTGGCCTTGATGCGCAGCGTGCCGCTGGGCTTCAACACAACGCCGTCGCGATAAATAGCGCCAATGCGCATGCCTTCCGGCAAATCGAGATCGGCGAGAGGCGAACCGACAAGCGGCGAGGTTTCCAGCGCTTCGGCTTCGATGATTTCGGCAGCCCCCTTGTCGACGGTATGCACCGCGCGGATGCGACCCCGGCGAACATGCTGGAGCACGCGCGAAATGGTGACAGTGCCGGGGTTGACCTGAGCATCAATGCCGACCGAGCGAGACAAATCGATGTAGGCCGGGTTGTTGATGAGCGCCAGGTTCGCCTTGCAGCCAAGACGCTTGGCCATGACGCTAGACAAGATGTTGACCTGATCGGAGTTCGTGAGCGCGACCATTAGGTCCGCATCCTGCACTTCGGCTTCGAGCAACAGCCGTTCGTCCAGCGCGCTGCCGCTGAGCACGACGGTATCGTGCAATTCGTCAGCGATTTTCTCTGCGCGTTCACGGCTAGCTTCGATAAGCTTGACACGCACCCTGCCGCGACGCTGTTCAATGGTTTTGGCAACATACAGGCCAATATTACCGCCACCCGCAATGACCATGCGGGACGCTTCCTTTTCCTCATGGCCGAAAAGACTCAGCGTGCGCTTCACCTGCTCCTTGGTGGTGACGACATAGGCGCGATCCCCCTCAAGCAATTGATCGGCGGAGCGCGGAATGAATAGCTCGCCGTTGCGGTTTACGCCGACCACCGTGGACGGCAGATCCGGGAACAGCGATGAAAGCTGTGACAGCGGAGTGTTCACCACCGGGCAGTCTTCCAGACACTCGATGGCGACCATTATGATCTTGCCATCGGCAAAGCGCACGACATCATCCGCACCGGGCAGCGCGATGCGGCGCAGCACCATTTCGCCCGCTTCGATCTCCGGCGAAATGATGACATCGATGGGAACATGGTCGCGCGAAAACAGGTCTGCGAAATGCGGTTGCAGATAGGATTGCGAACGGATGCGCGCGATTTTGACCGGCACGCCGAACAGCGCATGAGCCACCTCGCAGGCAACGATATTGACCTCGTCGTGCAGAGTAACGGCGATGATCATGTCCGCCTCTTGCGCGCCTGCCGCCTCCAGAACTTCTGGATGCGAGCCGTGCCCGACAAAGCCGCGCACATCGAGTGTATCACGCACGGCGTGGATGAGTGCGGGCGCGGTGTCGATGATGGACACGTCGTTTTTTTCGGCGGCAAGGCGCTCGGCAATGCCGTAGCCAACCTGCCCTGCCCCGCAGATTATGACCCGCATGTTCCCCGCCCGCCGCTCATTCTGAAATTAAACGCCAAGGGATTTGAGCTTGCGGTGAAGTGCGGAACGCTCCATGCCGATAAACTCCGCCGTGCGGGAGATATTGCCTCCAAAGCGGTTGATCTGCGCAATCAGATATTCCTTCTCGAACATCTCACGTGCTTCGCGAAGCGGCAATGCCATGATGTGCTGATCCGACTGCGTTGGCGTTCGCGGCATCACGTCACCAATTTCGGATGGCAATAGGTCCGCCGTGATTGGCGCTGATGCCTCATCGTCGCGAATGAGGATCATGAGCCGTTCGATATTGTTGCGAAGCTGGCGAACATTGCCCGGCCAATTATGCGCCTGAAGCACGGCCATCGCATCATCCGCAATGCGGCGCGGGCGAATGCCGGACTGCCGCGCGATCTGCGTCATGAAATGATCGACGAGATATGGAATATCCTCACGGCGCTCGGCCAGCGCTGGCACCATCACCGGCACAACGGCCAGACGGTGATACAGGTCTTCGCGGAAGCGGCCCTCGGCAATCATGCCCTCAAGGTTTTGCGCGGTGGAAGAAATAATGCGCACATCCACCTTCACACGCTTGGTGCCCCCTACGCGTTCAAACTGCTGATCGACAAGCACGCGCAGGATTTTGTTCTGCGTTTCGCGCGGCATGTCGGCAACTTCGTCGAGGTAGAGAATGCCGCGATGCGCCTCTTCCAATGCGCCGACCTTGCGCTCGCCGCCGTTGGATTCGGTGCCGAAAAGCTCGATCTCCATACGCTCCGGCGTGATTGCAGCCGCGTTGAGCGTCACAAACGGGCCGGTCTTGCGACCCGAATGCGCGTGGATGGCGCGCGCCACGAGTTCCTTGCCCGAGCCAGACGGGCCAATGATCATAACGCGACTGTTGGTTGGAGAAACGCGGTCGATGGTCTGGCGCAACTGCATCATGCCCGACGACATGCCGATGAGGTCGGCTGAATCGCCGCTGCGCATTTTGAGTTCGGAAACTTCGCGCTTGAGCTTGGAGGTTTCAAGAGCGCGCTCAGCAACCAGAATGAGGCGGTCGGCCTTGAACGGCTTTTCGATGAAATCATAGGCCCCGCGCCGTATGGCGGAAACAGCGGTTTCGATATTGCCGTGGCCCGAAATCATAACCACCGGCACGCCCGGATGCATGACCTTGATCTGGTCGAGCAGGGCAAGGCCATCAAGGCGCGACCCCTGCATCCAGATATCAAGGAAGATCAGGCGCGGCACACGGTCCGCAATGGATGCAAGAGCGCTGTCCGCGTCATGCGCGGTGCGTGTCTCGTGCCCCTCATCGCTCAAAATTCCCGCTACGAGTTCGCGGATATCGGCTTCATCATCAATGATCAGGATATCAGACGCCATGTGCGACCTTCTTTTCAATCTGTTCGCCCGATGGAGCAGCGGGCACCGAATTGGCCCCAGCAGCCGGAAGAATGATGCTCACCATGGCGCCCCGTCCTCCATGGAAATCTTCCGGAGCGTCATTGAGTTCCAGGCGTCCCCCATGGTCCTCAATGATTTTTTTGACAATCGCGAGTCCAAGGCCAGTGCCCTTCTCGCGTGTCGTCATGTAAGGCTCTAGCAGCCGCTGGCGATTTTCGCGCGGCAGGCCCTTGCCGTTGTCCATCACATCGATGCGAATATCCTGCCCTTCGCGTTGCGCGCGAATGCGGATGACGCCAGGTTCGCCGCCCTGCCTTCCATCGATGGCTTCTGATGCATTCTTGATGATATTGCCGAAGGCCTGCGAAAGCAGACGGCTGTCGAATGTACCGCGCAGCGGCTCCTCGCCAAACTCGCGTTCAAACTTGATATCTGACCGGCTCACTTCGACCAAGAAGGAGGCTTCGCGCAGCGATTCGCGCAAATCCAGCAGCTTCATTTCAGGCTTTGGCATACGCGCAAAGGCGGAGAATTCGTCCACCATGCGACCAATGTCCTCGACCTGCCGAATGATCGTATCCGTGCACTGGTCGAACACCTCGCGGTCTTCCTGAATAACCTTTCCGTACCGGCGGCGAATGCGCTCGGCGGATAGCTGGATTGGCGTTAGTGGGTTCTTGATTTCATGTGCAATGCGGCGCGCAACGTCAGCCCATGCGGTAGAGCGCTGTGCCTGCACGAGATCGGTAATATCGTCGATGGTAACTACATAGGAATGATCGAAATCGCCGGACTGGGAGCTATCAGCCGCTTCAACCGTGATCTGCACGTTGAAAGTACGCTCCGAACCAGCGCGGAAGAACGTAACTTGCTCGCGGTAGGCCGGTCTGTCCGACTTGCGGCCAATCTCGAAAACCTGTCCGACATGGGGCAACAGTTCCGACAACTTGCGGCCCACGGCCGTCTCGGCGGATAGCGCCAGCATGGCCTCGGCGGACGGGTTCACGATTGTAATGATACCATCGGGATCAACGCCGATAACACCCGCCGTGACACCCGCAAGCACGGCCTCCGAAAAGCGGCGGCGCTCGTCTATTGTGTCCCGCGCCGTGATGAGTTCGTTGCGCTGCGAATTCAGCTCCTGAATCATCTTGTTGAACGTATCGCCAAGCGAAGCCACATCGCCATCGGACTGACGTACCGGCACCGCCACGTCGAGATTGCCAGTGGCTACCTCATCCGCCGCGCCGATCAACTGACGGATGGGACGCACGAGACGATCTGCAACTGCGATACCCGTCCATATTGCCGACAGCACGACGATCAAGCGCGAGCGTGACATAGGGTAACGCGAATGCGGCCTGAAAACGCCCGCGATTATCCTCAAGCCCGCGATATTCATCCGTGTTGGCGCGCACTATTTCGCGCGCTCGTATGACCTGCGGATCGACCAGCCGGATAGTGTAGAGATAAAGGCCCTCAATCTCCTTGAGCTTGATGATCGCGCCAATGATGTTGCGCGTGCGCGGCTCTATCAGCAGTGGTTGGCCGTCTTGGGCAGCTTCTGCTGCGCCTTCCGGCGGCTCTGGCATAGGAAAATCGGCGTTGGTGTTGGCGCTCATGACAAATTCGCCATCGGCGCGAATAAGAGCAGCGTGGGCGAGCGCACGCCCCACGGCCTGCTTGCTCATAAGGTCGATGAAACCAGTGCGGTCGAGGCCGTAAAGTTGGCGCTGGTTGTCGAGGTCGTAAGCCATCGACATGGTTGTGCCGAGCAGGTTGCGCGCATTTTCCTGCACATAGGCATCGGCGATGGATAGCGACGAGGAAATAATCGTCTTGGTGCGTATCTCGAACCAGCGATCGAGGCCGATGTTCAGCGAAAGCGCAGCGATGATGGCGACGATGATGGCCGGGATTGCCGCCACCAGCGCGAACATTGTGACGATGCGCACATGCAGCCGTGACGCCGCACGCCCGCGCTTTCGCGCCTGAATGATTCGATGCGCCTCTCGAACAATGAGAGCGATGAGCAGAAGAATAAAGACCGCGTTGACAGCGGCCAGAATGAGCGTTGTGCGCGCATCCGGAACAATGCGCGTGCTACCAACCAGAATCGCGAAGGAAACGCCGGCTGCGATGAGTGCGCCCACGATGACGATTATGCCCGGCAACGCCAATAAACGACGGGCGCCGTCGCCTGCTCCGGCGGCCGCGAATAAAGGTTTTACGGTGGCCGTTGTCTGTGTAGCCATGCGCACTTCGTCGAGATCGAGATTCGACCTATGCAACGCATTGTGGCGATTCTGCAACAAAAGGGCAAATCTGCCACAGTTTGTTGTGGGGAATATTTTAGCTGTGCCGCCACCACCCCGGGTCGTCAGACTGTTTTACGATGCCTGTTTGATCCGCGCGCGCGGCCCGATGAATTGCCGTTTCACCGGAAAGGTCTATCTCGGGCGCAATCTCTGCCAGAGGCAGGAGGACGAAGGGGCGACCCAGCATGCGAGGATGCGGAATTTCCAAGCCTTCTTCGTTGATCGTGTCGGAACCATATTTCAGTATATCGATGTCGATGGTTCGCGGCCCCCAGCGCTCCGCGCGAACGCGCTTCAACGCTTTTTCTGTCGCGAGACATAGTTCCAGCAATTGGCGCGGCGACAGCGTGGTGCGTATTTCAGCGGCGGCGTTCAGAAAATCCGGTTGATCGGTCTTTCCCCACGGTGGTGTGCGATAGATCGATGAAACGTTTCCGATAGAAGAATGCGCGTCGGAATCGAGCACGCGCAGAGCCTGCGCCATAGCAGCTTTGGGATCACCGAGATTTCCACCAAGACCAATATATGCGATTTGGATCATGATCTTACATGTGATTATTGATTGATTGATTGGCGACCAGAACCGCGTCAGCAACGGCCAGTGCATCCCTGTTTGCGGCGACATTGTGAACGCGGAAAATCGCGGCGCCCTTCATGCGAAGCAATACGCTGGTGGCTGCAGTGCCGATGTCCCGGTCTTGCGGCTCTCGGCCAATAAGCGACCCAAGCAGACGCTTGCGCGAGGTGCCAACCAGAAAAGGCAGATCAAACGCCCCAAGTTGTTCAAAATTTGCCATCAACTCAATGTTTTCTTTGGCTTCTTTGCCGAACCCAAAGCCGGGATCGAGAACTATATGATCGCGCGATACACCGGCCTCTTTGGCAATTTGGAGCGATTTTTCGAGGAAATCGAACTGATCCAGAACTGGCGCGCGACGATTTTCCCGCTCGCGGCTGTTGTGCATGATAACCAATCCCGCGCCGGTATCCGCGGCGAGGTTTGCGATAGCCGGATCGTGCTGCAGACCCCAGATGTCGTTTACGATGTGCGCTCCGACTTCCAGCGCGCGGCGAGCAGTTTCAGACCGGTATGTATCGACCGAAATCAGAATATCCGACCGGCGCGCGATCTCTTCGATTACAGGCAAGATGCGAGCCTGTTCTTCCTCGGCGGTGACTGCGGTTGCGCCGGGGCGTGTTGATTCGCCGCCTATATCGATCATCGAAGCCCCCTCCTCGACCATGCGTTCGGCTTGCCGCAGAGCATCGTCGATAGAGCCGTAACGCCCGCCGTCCGAAAAACTATCGGGAGTAACGTTCAATATGCCCATAATGTGAGCCTGCAACCCAAGATCGAGGTGGCGGTTATGCGCCAAATGCCATCTAATCGGTTTCATGGCGCTTTACCCCTCCACTCCCATTCTCGCTGTACTGATTGTCGCCGGGATGATTATCCCCACGACGGCTTTCGCCGAAGCGCTTTCGCTTAGTTATTCCTATTTCACAATAGGCGGCGCAACGCCGATGGAGATAGAAGCCGAGATGGGTCGGTTTGGCCCTGAAATCAAGGGAAGCGAGTACAGGCATCCTGGCGCGACCCGCATGGAATTCTCAAGCCGCATCGGATACCGGCAGGAAGAAAACAAATGCCGGATCGTTTCGGCTCAGGTCGATATCAAGGCTAAAGTCATCCTCCCCCGTTGGAAAAGACCACGCGGTGCGGACGCCGCGGCACGCGTTTTCTGGGACGTGCTTTCGGCAGATATCGTGCGCCACGAGGAAAGCCATCTGGTGATTGGCCGCAATCACGCGCGCAGCCTTGAAAAGCAGCTAAAGAAACTGCCCGCGCAAAAAGATTGCGAAAAGCTCGCGGAGCAGGCGGAAGCGCTGAAAGAAAAGGTCATGGCTGATCATGACCGAGAACAGCAGCGCTTCGACCTCGTTGAAGGCAAGAATCTCGAAAGAAGGCTGGTGGGCAAGCTAAAACGCAGGATTGAAAAAGGAGATTAGCCGGATTTTGAAACGCCGAGTTTCTGTTGCAGTTCGGTCGAGACAGACGTGTACTGGACCTTTGCGCGCGCTGTGGAATTAATGCGCTTTCGTATGGCCTGAGTGGCCAAAGCAGCCTCATGAAATCCGCTCAAAATTAGCCGTAATTTGCCGGGATATAAACAGATATCGCCTATCGCAAAGATACCGTAGCGACTCGTTTCCAATGTAGACGGATCGACGGGAACGCCTTCCGGTTGAAAGCCGATGTCCCAGCCAACAATCGGCGGCTCCTCACTGCTGCCTATTAGTCCCCATCCAGCAGCAATTATGACCGCAGATGCAGAGAGCGGTGCAGCGCGATCCAGCTCAACAAGAATGTGCTGCTCTGAATATGGTTCAAGTTTGGTCGCAACCGCTCCGAAGATTGTCGATGGCGCAAATGGCGCCACCTGCTCAAGCAGACGATCGATTAGTTCTTGCGCCGTGATTGCCGGCCATGCGGGCACATCATAGATCGGCTTGTCGGCATAATATTCGGCGCATTGGCCACCGGCACTGTGGCGCGCATCGACAATCGTGGATTTGAATCCGAACAGGCCAAGCTGGAAAGCCGCGAACAACCCTGCAGGCCCCGCGCCGATAATTACAACATCGGTCGAATGGGGCGTTGTCTCTCTCAACCTTGTCGTTCCGGAACGCGAACCACCAAACCATTCAGTTCGTCTCGCACCCTGATCTGGCACGAAAGGCGCGAATTGGGACGCACGTCATAGGCGAAATCGAGCATATCTTCTTCCATCGCCTCCGGTTCGCCGACGACAGGCATCCAGGCTTCATCCACATAAACATGACAGGTGGCGCAAGCACACGCGCCGCCGCATTCCGCTTCAATACCCGGAACAGCGTTACGGATGGCATTCTCCATTACGGTGGAGCCGTTTTCGGCTTCGACGTCAAACTTCGTACCGTCGAAGGCGATGAACGATATCTGTGTCATTGAATTACCGCGGACCTGCTAAAATGTTGCCTAGCCGGGAGATAATGCCTTGCACAAACAAGTCAACCAGCCGGAAAGACGCAGAAGCGGTCTACAACCGACCCGCTTCGCTGCTTTCGCGACACTTTCTAGCCGGCCAGAAGCTGCGCAAAGCGGCCAGCTTCATCAGCGAGCATATCCAGCTTTTGCAGGTCGTCGAGATCATCCGGCTGCTCCATCAGGCGTTCCGCACATTCGGACAAATCAAACGCGCCAACCGCCCGCGCCGCGCCTTTGAGTTTGTGTGCGAGTCGCTTACGAGCCTCCCCCTGCGCGGACGAAATTTCTTTTCGCGCTGTGACCAGTTGATCGATGAAAATCAACAGTACCTCACGCTGCAAGTCGGCATCGTGCATGGTCTGTTGCGCGAGGTGAGCCGTATCGATGGGTCTGTTTGCCATATTCTTGCCGCCGGAAGGCCCATCAACGGGTGCGAAAACAGGCCGGATCATACCGTTTTGCACCATATTAAGAGTTCCTAACAGGCTGTGAATAAATTGGGTTGGTTTTGAAGGACGAAACTGGAAAAGACATTAATGTTCAATGCCTAAGCTATTTGGTGTAAAAGGCAGCGTGGAAACACAAAAATCGGGCGCATTAACCGTATGTTTAAACTTTTACGCATTTGCGCCTTTGGAGGTTTCCTTTCATCCCTTGCAAAACTACGATAGGCTGGACTTGCTATAATTGCGCTTACTGCGCAACGCAATGAAACCCGCGTTTTTCGAGTACAGGATAGGGCCCTAGCGACATGGCGAAAAAGACGACTTCGAGCAAAGCGCTCGACCGTGACGTCGCGAAGCAGCTTGAGCAGGCACTGGATAAAGATCTTGCCAATGATGGTTTGATCGAACAGGCCGACGATACACCTGCCCCCGGCAATCTTGTTACCCTCAAGGAACTTGAAGTGCAGATTTCGAAGGCGGCTGACGAGCTTGCGCGCGCGGGTCGCGGCGACCCCACAACAGAAGCACCCGTCGCCAATGCCAATTCTGAGCTTCAACAGACGCAGCGGCCAGCCGAATTTGCACCCGCCAATGACGACAGGCTGACCGACCGGCGTAGCTTCCGCGAGCATTTCGGGCGTGGCGGCTCGCGTGCGCCTTATGTTATCGCAGGCTTGCTGAGCGTTATCTGGCTATTCATTTGCTATGCAGTGGCCGTGCGCACCCTGCCCTCGGCGATCTGGGATGCGACGCGCATAGAAGAAATCATTCAGGACCGCTCTGCGGTATTCATGGGCGCGTTGACGCTGGTCCCGATAATGCTGTTCTGGGCCTTTGCGATGATGGTGCGCCGCGCACAGGATATGCGGCTGGCCGCGCAGTCCATGACCGAACTGGCATTCCGGCTTGTAGACCCGGAAGCTTCCGCGCATGGGCGAGTGCAGACCGTGGGACATGCGGTTCGGCGTGAAGTCGCGGCCTTGAACGAAGGAATTGAGCGGACTCTTGGCGCGTGCCGTCGAGCTTGAAACGCTCGTGCAGACGGAAGTGAATCAGCTTGAACGCTCCTATACAGACAATGAGGCGCGTATCCGCCGCCTCGTGGACGGACTGGGAAGCGAGCGCGAAGCCGTTGTGAGCCATGCCGAGCGTGTGCGCGCGTCCATCGCAGGTGCGCATGAAACTCTGCGCGAGGAGTTGAGTGCGGCAAGTGACCTGATCCGCCAGAACATTTTGAGTGCGTCGGAAAACCTTTCCTCGACCATCAAGGATTCCGGATCGGACATGATCCAGCGCTTCAATGAAAATGGAGCGCAGGTCTTCACGCAGATCGACGAAAAGTTTGGCTCGCTGTCAGACCGCATCACGGAGTCCGGCCAGACGATTGGCTCAATGCTGGATTCGCGTATCGCGAACCTCACCCAAGGCACGGTCGATGCGGCGCAATCGCTGTCCCGCGTGCTGGAAGAGCGCGCTACGAGCATGATTTCGCTGCTCGGTTCGGCAACCAATTCGCTAAACGATGAGTTTAACAAGCGGCTGCATGATATTGAAAACACACTTACTGAGCGCGGCCAGTCACTGATTGGCGAGTTCCAGAGCCGCGCCGATGCGCTGGATGTGGGAACGGAGCGCCTTAACGTTGCGCTTGAGGCCCGCGCACGCCAGATCAACGATACACTTGTCGAGCGTACGCGCGAGATTGCTGGCAGCTTTGCCAGTGGCAAGGAAGACCTTGCTCGCCTCATCGAAGAAAATCAGAAGCGTATCAAACTTCGAAATGTCGGCGCTGGTTCAACGGCGTCTGCCGCGCTCGAACAGCACGCGGAACAGTTTATTGACCGGCTGGACGCTGGGCGCAGCGCCTCTCCCGCGCGCTAGATCAGGATCTGGAGCAATTGGCGCAGGCGCGCGCTGAAATTGATGCCGCAGCCGCCGACGAAATGCGCCAGCTTTCGCAGAGCCGCGCACAATGATCGAAGACTGCACAGCGAGCTTGGCCAATTTGACCGCAGCCGTGCCGAGTTTGTCGAGGAAGTGGCCGGCCACGTCCGCGCGCATGGAAGAAAGCCGCCGGCGACCAGCACTGCGCTGGCGCAAGACCTCGGCAAGGTCGAGAAATCCCGTCGTCTTATCGATCTTTCGATGGGCGAGCATTCACGCACTCTGAGCGAAGGCCGCGAAGCGCTATCTAACATGCTGAACGATGACCTCGCCCAGCTCAATGAAGCACGCAATGCGATTGACGAGTCCGTTCGTAGTCACGTTGGCAAGCTTGGCGAAGGCCGTGACCTGCTGAAGCGCGCACTGGACGCCGACCTTCTCCGCGTTACGGAGAGCCGCAAGGAACTGGACGAGGACGCCGCGGCTGGTCGCCTCGCAGTCGAGCGCTTGAAGAAGGCCGGGTGCTATTCAGGATCTATCGTGTTTCCCTATTCAGCACCAGCAATACGTA
>JASGJA010000011.1:0-7572 GCA_049840935.1 Mesorhizobium sp. | reverse complement strand
TCGAGCGCGAATTTGCAGCCTTCTGCAACGTTAAGCACGCCATCGCCGTAAACACCGGCACCAGCGCGCTGCACCTCGCATTGCTGGCCGCAGGCATCGGGCCGGGCGATGAAGTCATCACTGTTCCGTTCACCTTTGTGGCGACCGTTTCGGCCATCTGCTACACCGGCGCAAAGCCAGTGTTCGTGGATATTGATCCAGTCACGATGTGCATGGACCCGACCAAGCTGGAAGCGGCGATCACTCCCCGCACCAAGGCAATCATGCCGGTTCATCTCTACGGCCAGATGGCCGACATGGACCCGATCATGGAAATCGCCAAGGCTCACAACATCCCGGTCATCGAGGATGCGTGCCAGGCACATGGCGCGGAATACAAGGGCAAGCGCGCCGGCAGCATTGGCCTGTCGGCTGGCTTCAGCTTCTACCCGGGCAAGAACCTCGGAGCGTGCGGCGAAGGTGGCATCATTGTCACCAATGACGACAAGCAGATGGAAACCATGCGCATGTTGCGCGATTGGGGCCAGAGCGAGCGCTATCACCACGTGATGAAGGGCTTCAACTACCGCATGGACGGCATTCAGGGCGCGATCCTTCGCGTCAAGCTGCGCCATCTGGAAAACTGGACCGAATCCCGTCGCTCACGTGCCAAGCTGTACGACGCCGGATTGGCCGGTTCCACGCGCGTGACGCCGCCGACGCAGGTGGCAGACCGCAGGCATGTGTACCACGTCTATGCGGTACGCAGCCCAGAGCGCGACCGCATCCGCGAGGAATTGACCAAGGCGAATATCCAGAGCGGCCTGCATTATCCAATCCCTGTGCATCTCCAGAAGGCGCATGAGGATCTTGGGCACAAGGCGGGCGATTTCCCGGTTGCGGAGAAAGCCGCAGCGGAAGTTCTGTCGCTGCCGATCTTCCCCGAAATGACCGACGAGCAGGTCAAGACAGTCGCCGATGCCGTCAATAATGGCGGCCAACGTATCGCAGCCTAAGCATTCAGCGCGCGGCTCAGCCGCGCGCTTTCACATCTTAACGAGCAGAAATCTGGGGCAGGGCAAATGAAGGACAAGCGTATTCTGATTACCGGCGGTGCAGGGCTGATTGGCTCGCATATCGCCGACCTCGTAGCGCTGGAACAGCCGCGCGAAATCATCATCGTGGACAATTTCACCCGCGGCAATCGCAACAATCTGCGTCAGGCGTTGGAAATTGCGCCAGTGACGATTGTCGAAGGCGATATCCGCGACCGCGAATTGCTGGACAAGCTTTTCAAGCGCACCGACATCGTTTTCCATCAGGCGGCAATCCGCATCACACAGTGCGCAGAAGATCCGCGCCTTGCTTTTGAGGTGCTGGCTGGCGGCACGTTTGATGTACTGGAAGCTGCCGTAAAGAACGGCGTCGAGAAGGTCGTTGCCGCATCGTCGGCTTCGGTGCTTGGTCTGGCCGAGAGCTTCCCGACCACGGAAAACCATCACCCCTACAACAACCGCACGATCTACGGCGCGGCGAAGGCTTTCAACGAAGGTCTACTCCGCTCCTTCGCGGAAATGTACGGTTTGAAGTATGTCGCTCTGCGCTATTTCAATGTTTACGGGCCGCGCATGGACGTGCATGGCGTATACACTGAAGTTCTGATCCGCTGGATGGAACGCATCGTCAATGGTGAGCCACCGCTCATCTTCGGTGACGGCAAGCAGACGATGGACTTCGTTGACGCCCGCGACATCGCCCGCGCCAACATTCTGGCAGCCAAGGCTGACGTGACCGACGAAGTGTTCAACGTCGCGAGCGGCCAGGAAACCAGCCTGCTCGAACTGGCGCAAATGCTGTCCAAGGTCATGGGTTCGGATATCCCGCCGCATCACGGTCCGGAACGTAAGGTCAACGGCGTTACCCGCCGTCTGGCTGACATTTCCAAGGCGCGCGACATGATCGGCTTTGAAGCCAAGATCACCATGGAAGAAGGTCTGCGCGATCTGGTCGAGTGGTGGCGTCGTGAGCGCGCAGCAACGATGGTGGCCGCAGAATGACACAGGAACGCAAGATGATCCCAATCGCCAAGCCGACGCTTGACGAGCGTGAGACTGAAGCTGCCAGCAAGGTCATCCTTTCTGGTTGGCTCACTCAGGGGCCGCAGGTCGCGGCTTTTGAAAAAGAATTTGCTGAAGTCGTCGGCGCGCCTTACGCGTGCGCCGTCTCCAACTGCACCACCGCGCTGCATCTCGCGCTTCTCGCCGTTGGCGTGGGGCAGGGTGACGAGGTTATCACGGTGAGCCATTCGTTCATCGCGACCGCCAGCGTCATCCGCTATTGCGGCGCGACGCCTGTCTTCGTGGACATCGAGCAGGGTGGCTTCAACATCGACGCGCAGCTTATCGAGCGCGCCATCACGCCGAAGACGAAGGCGATCCTTTGCGTGCATCAGCTTGGTATGCCTTGCGACCTGCGCAAGATCGTTGAGATCGGCAAGGCTCACAAGATTCCAGTCGTCGAAGACGCAGCATGCGCCATCGGCTCGGAAATCCAGTGGGGCGTGGAATGGCATAAGATTGGCAAGCCGCATGGCGACATTGCCTGCTTCTCCTTCCATCCGCGCAAGATCCTGACGACCGGCGATGGCGGCATGATCACCACCGGAAGCAAGGAACTGGACGCGAAGGTTCGCTTGTGGCGTCAGCATTCCATGAACGTGCCGGATACGGTGCGGCACGGTTCGGCTCAGGTCATTTTCGAGAACTACCCGGAAGTTGGCTTCAACTACCGCATGACCGATGTTCAGGCCGCCATTGGCCGCGAACAGCTCAAGCGTCTGCCAGAAATCCTCGAACATCGCCGCCGCATTGCGCGGGCCTATGCTCAGCGTCTGCGTGACGTTCCGGGCCTTGGCATCCCCAGCGAACCAGCTTGGGCGCGCACCAACTGGCAGAGCTATTGTGTGAAGCTGCCTGCCGGCGCGGATCAGCGCGCAGTCATGCAGTCCATGCTGGACAACGGCGTCTCAACGCGTCGCGGCGTTATGTGCGCGCATCGCGAGCCTTCCTATCCGGCAGGCACATATCGTGCAGCATCGCCTCTGTCGCGCAGCGAAGCGGCGCAGGAAAACTGCATCATCCTGCCGCTCTATGGACAGATGACCGAGGCTGAGGTGAATACCGTGGCCGAGGCGCTTGAATATGCTTTGGCCAATGCGAAACCAGCTGCATTGTCGGCTTGACGTAAAGATTGATCTGTCGGCCGCGTCTCGTTTAGATGCAGCCGACCGAAATCCAGCCATTTGAATGGGGCGGAGCCGAATGGCGAAGGTGCAAATCCTCATACCTTGCTACAATTATGCAAGGTATCTGACAGCCTGCGTTGATAGCGTTACGAGTTCAACCAGGCGTCGATCTTGACATTCTTATCATTGACGATTGTTCCAGCGATAACACGCCGGACGTGTGCCGCGAGCTGATGGCGCGCGACCGCCGTATCCGCGTCATTCGTCACGAAAAGAACATGCGTCACATCGCGACATACAATGAAGGCATTGCCGATATTCGCGGTGATTATTTTCTTCTTCTGTCTGCCGATGACATGCTGACGCCTGGCGCGCTGCAACGGGCGACCTCGATCATGGAGGCGTACCCAAACGTCGGCATGGTATACGGCAACGCGATTGCGTTTTCCGGCGAGCCGCGTCCGGCGCGCACAAATATGACAGGCTCAACCATCTGGAATGGCCGCAAGTGGATGCAGATCATGTGCCGCTCCGGGCGGAACTTTCTGGTTAGCCCGGAAGGCATCGTGCGCGCCAGCATCCAGCGTCGCATTGGCGGCTATGATCCCAATCTCCCGCATTCCGGCGATATGGAAATGTGGCTGCGCATCGCGGCGATCTCGGACATTGGATATGTTCGTGGCGCCGATCAAGCCTATTACCGTGTTCATCCTGCAAGCATGCAGCGGACTATCCATGCTGGAGTGTTGACCGATCTAAAAGGCAGAGAACTGGCCTTCCGCTCAACGTTCGAAAAGGAAGGCGCAACGCTGCCGGAGCGCGATACCCTTTACACAATGGCGCGGAAGGCCCTTGCTTTCACGACTGTTCAGCACGCCCGCAAGCTGCGGCATTTCCCGGATGAGAACGATGCTTCTGCCGAAGAGTATCTCGCATTCGCCGACAAGCTTTATCCTGAGGGCAACGCTAGTGCGCGGTATGCCGCGGTTGCAAGCAACGCTCAGCCTTTCGCGCGTATACAGAATGTGGGTTCATGCGTTGCGGTAAAAGCGCAGGAAATCCTGCAACAGCAATTCCTCAACAGGGTAGAATATCGCTGGGCCCGCGAGAGGGGCACTTATTTTCCCCGCACAATGTAAATCTGATCGGTAGCTGACATCGGACGCTGAGCGTATTCTTTTATGCGCTCAGCGTTTCTTATTTGCGCACGAACCGTGCGATGGCTCGAGGCAGTCGCTCGTGTGGCACCAGAGTGAGCAGCGCATGCAATGAGTGCAAGCTGCAGAGAGCGGTGAGCGCAAGCCCCAGACCCATGGCCGTCCAGTTATCGAGTTCTACGAATGCGACACAGACCACTATTGCCATAAGTATGTAACTTCCGCCCACCCGAATGTTTTCGGCTGACCAGCGAAACCCGCTGATACGATGGGCGAGATAGCCGATCAGCGCGCTGTGCCATAGATAGAGGCCAAAGAACGCCGCACCCGCCCCTACAGGCCCGTATTGCTGAACGAGCACAAATGCGAGCCCGACTTGAATGAGCGCTGCTATAAGCTCGGTCCAGAAGAATATGCGCTGTTCATTCTTTGCCAGCACGATAAAGCCCATCGGCCAAGCCACGATGCGCAGCATCATGCCAAGACAGAACCAGCGCAAAATGCTCACGGCTCCAGTGAATTCTGAAGAATAGAAAAGATGAACCACAAGCGGAGCAAGTGTGAGCGTCGCCAGCAGCCCTGGACCAGCCAACAGGATTGACACATGTGTTTGTTCATTGACGAGCCTGTTGCACTCGTCATTGTCTTTCGCTGCAGCGGTCAGGCGGGGATAGAAGTCGACGCCCATCGCCTGCAATATAAAACCGGCATAGAGCGATGCGAGCGCCCAAGCCGCCTGATAAAGTCCGGCAGCACCGATCCCCGCTTCATGTGTGACGATTATGCGCACAGCATAAGTTGCGCCAAGCGTGAAAAGTCCGTTTGCCATGAAGACAAGGCCGAGCCGGAGCATCTGGCGGGCTTCTGACGATATCTCGTGAGCAGTAAAATCGGATTTCGCGACATCAATGCGACGTGCGTGATACCACGCCAAAGCGGCAAGGATGCCGCCGTCCAGTATGAGGGCAGGAACTATACCATCCTTGCCAAATGCCCAGATCAACGCAACGAACGAGCATGCGCCGAGCATGGCCGCGAATATGTTCACTCTCGCGAGGTCGCCAATTTTCCGAAGGCCTTGCAAAAGGGCCGTTTGCCCGGAAGCAAACAAGCGCAGGAACACAGCAGCCGCCACTAGCGCCACGCCTACGGTATGTGTGGAATTGCCAAAGGTCAGCGATGCAATCGGCGTTGCGAAAAGGACAAGCAGCAAGGCACCGCAAACACCAAGCGCCAGAGCGAGCCAGCGCAATGCCGTCGCCGTGCGTGCGATCAGCTTTGAATCACCCGTGCCATTTGCCTCGGCGATCTGACGAACGCCACTGCCAACCAGCCCACTGCCAGCCAGTCCTTGTGCGAGGTCGATAATCGAATTGTAAAGCCCCATCAGCCCGACACCGTCAGGGCCGAGCCAGAGCGCTGCAGACTTGTTGCGCGCGATCGAAAAAACGAGTTGGACGAGCGATGAACCTGCAATGGTCGCGCTCGATTTGAATATCTGGAGATAGGAGCGTTCGCCGTGGACAGGCGCGTCTAAATCGGTCGCGCCAGCCGGTTGGTTTGTCGGCTTTGTCACGGGGTCACCAGAAGTCTCAATTGGATCGACTTCTGCGAGGCTCATTGACTGGCAGATCCAGACGTTCCCGCCGCCTTCTGTGCCCCACCCGTATTCGATGCACTGATGCGTGCGCTGACGACATCACCGGGCAGCAGCATGGTCGTTTCGTCTGCGTCGATTTGCGTGGCCTTTTTATCGACTGTCCGGACGATGGAGAGGTTCAGCGAGGCGCGGTTGCTACCATCCGGTGTGGCTTGCACCATAAGGTCGGAAAGCAATTTCTGGGCTGTGTCCCGCTTTAGCTTTACCTGAGTGAGAGCAGCTTTTGCATCCTGCATTTCCCGTGCCGCATCTGAACGTCGGCGATCCTGAAGGCTGTCAAGATTACGGGTGGCTTCGGCAGCGCCCTGTCTTGCGCGCATGATCGCCGTTGTTTGATCGAGCGCGTCGGTTTTGTAGCCGTTGACGATACGCTCCATCTCGGATTTGCGAGCTGCCACCGCAAAGCCCTTATCTACAAGCGAAGAAACACCGGCCAGTTCTTTTTCGGCACTGGTCTTACCCTGTTCGGACGCCTCGCGCTTTTGCTCCAGAACGCCGATTTCCTGATTGAACAGGTCACGCAGTTCGGTCAGCGATTTGGTCTGCCGCTCCAACTCTTCAGTCCGTGCTTTGAAGAGAATACGCTCACGCTGGAATATTTCGTCCGCAGCACCCAGCGTATCGGCCTCCGGGATGCTCGGAAAGGTGACGTCGTCCGCGCCGTCCTGTTCGGCCTGAAGGCGCGCGATTCTCGCTGTCACGCGCACGATTTCATCGCTGCTGCCCCGCAAGTCACTCACCAGACGCAGAGTTTCGGCGGCATCGTCAGTGGCGCGTCTTTCTCCACCCGCAACCGCAAGCGCCTGCATGACGGTCATGCCTTCACGGAATTTGTATTCACCCGGATTGGCGACATCGCCCGAAACATAGATGGGCGGATAGTCCATGATCTCGATGGACACTTCCGGCTTGTTGACGAGGCCGGTCTGCTTCTGCAGGCGGCTCGCGACTTCGGCAGCGAAAGTCTGCGTATCCATGCCTGATACGGCAAACTGGCCAACGACAGGCAGCGCGATGTCGCCATTGCTGGACACCGTGAATTCACCACCCAGCGCACCCCATTCTTCATAGGCGCTCTTGACGGGAATCCACTGCACAACCTTCATTCGAAATTTGGTCTGCGGCGCAAGTTCGGCGGCCGTCGCGGTGGATGCACCCATGATGCACGCCAAAGTAATGGCCGCCGTCACGGCAATAGCCGATCGTCCGACACGAATTGAACGCTGAATGCTGCCCTTGATGCCCATCTCGGTTTCCTGCCTTTGCATACGCAAATGCGGCCGCCCTGCCGCTGCCCGTGCCTTAATCTGCGGGATTGCTGCTCGTTTTGTTAGTTAGCGCCTGGGTGATCAGGCTAGTCCTTTGTGCTAGTCTAAACGAAGTAGATTACCCCAAAGGCGACACTGCGCTTTACGCAGCGCGGCTGCCTCCCTTTGCAGGGGAGGGTAAACGGCCCAACTCATCCAGAACCCGTCTCAAGCTGACGCGCCAATCCGGTCGCTCTATCCCAAAAACCTTATTCAGCGACTCGC
>JASGJA010000010.1:0-218510 GCA_049840935.1 Mesorhizobium sp. | reverse complement strand
TGGCGCCAACACGAAAACCACTCTGCCCGAAACGCTTTCCGGGCAAAAACCGAAGGCCACGCGATGACCGAATTAAGCCGGATCGAAAACGAACTGATGCACGCCATCGCTGCGGCCGCTGACGAGCCATCCATCGAGGCGGTGCGCGTTGCGGCGCTCGGTAAGAAGGGCTCCGTTTCCGAATTGCTCAAGACGCTTGGGGGCATGTCCGCCGAGGACCGTCAGGTGCAAGGGCCAGCCATTAACGGCTTGAAGAACCGCGTCACGGAAGCGCTTGCCGCGCGCAAGAGCGAACTCAAGGACGCGGCAATCGCGGTGCGTCTTGCAGCCGAGCGTGTGGACGTCACCCTGCCGGTGCGCCAGTCGCCGTCCGAGCGCGGGCGCATCCATCCCATCAGTCAGGTCATTGACGAAATCACCGCGATCTTCGGCGACATGGGTTTCGCGGTTGCCGAAGGCCCGGATATCGAAACCGACTATTACAATTTCACCGCGCTGAATTTCCCGGACGGCCATCCGGCGCGCGAGATGCACGACACGTTCTTCTTCAATGCGGATGAGAAAGGCGAACGCAAGCTTTTGCGCACGCACACCTCGCCCGTGCAGGTGCATACGATGGAGTCGCAAAAGCCGCCGATCCGCATCGTGATCCCCGGCAAGACCTACCGCATGGATTCCGACGCCACGCACACGCCCATGTTCCATCAGCTTGAAGGTCTGGTGATCGACAAGACAGCCAACGTCGCCAATATGCGCTGGGTGCTGGAGGAATTCTGCAAAGCATTCTTTGAGGTGCCGAGCCTGAAAATGCGTTTCCGTCCGAGCTTCTTCCCGTTCACGGAGCCGAGCCTTGAGGTCGACATTCAGTGCGACCGCTCACGTCCGGGCGAGGTTCGCTTCGGCGAGGGCAATGACTGGATGGAAATTCTCGGCTGCGGCATGGTCCACCCGAACGTCCTGCGCGCGGGCGGGCTGGACCCCAACGAGTATCAGGGCTTCGCATGGGGCATGGGTATCGATCGCATCGCCATGCTGAAATACGGCATGCCGGACCTCCGCGCCTTCTTCGATGCGGATGTGCGCTGGCTCTCGCATTACGGCTTCCGCCCGCTCGATATGCCGACGCTCTTCGCTGGCCTCACCGCCTGATCCAACAGCCGAAACACGGGTAACAACACATGAAACTCACCCTTTCCTGGCTGAAAGACCATCTGGAAACTGACGCCACGCTTGGCGAAATCGTCGAGCGGCTGACCTCTATCGGCCTTGAAGTCGAGCATGTTGACGACAAGGCCGCTCTGACGCCATTCGTCATTGCGAAGGTGCTGACTGCCGAACGGCATCCGGACGCTGACAAGCTGCAGGTGCTGACCGTCGATACCGGCAGCGGCACGCCTGTTCAGGTCGTCTGCGGCGCCCCGAATGCACGCGCTGGCCTCGTTGGAGCATTCGCTGCCCCCGGCACCTACGTTCCAGGCATCGACGTCACGCTCGGTGTCGGCAAGATTCGCGGCGTTGAGAGCCGGGGCATGATGTGCTCCGAGCGCGAACTGCAACTGTCCGACGAGCACAACGGCATCATCGAACTGCCCGCTGACGCTCCGGTCGGCACCAGCTTCGCGACCTATGCGCATCTCGATGATCCCGTCATCGAGATCAATCTGACGCCAAATCGCCCCGACGCCACGAGCATTCATGGCATCGCGCGCGACCTTGCGGCGTCTGGCCTCGGCACGCTGAAGGAAAAGCCGATTGCCGCGATCAAGGGCGAGGGTGCTTGCCCGGTTAAGGTCACACTGGATTTCGGCGATACGCCGTCCCTCTGTCCCGGCTTTGCGCTGCGCCTCGTGCGCGGCGTCAAGAACGGCCCCTCACCGAAATGGCTCCAGCAGCGCCTGCTCGCAATCGGCCTGCGCCCGATCAATGCGCTGGTGGACATCACCAACTATCTCACTTTCGACCGTGGCCGCCCGCTGCACGTTTTCGACGCCAAGAAGGTCGCAGGCAATCTCACCGTGCGCCGCGCGAAAGACGGAGAAAAGGTGCAGGCGCTCGACCAGCGCGAATACACGCTCACGCCGGAAATGTGCGTGATTGCCGATGGCAATGGCATCGAATCCATTGCGGGCATCATGGGCGGTGAGCATTCCGGCTCGGACGAAGGCACTACTGACGTGCTGATCGAATCCGCACTTTGGGAGCCGCTGAACGTCGCCCGCACGGGCCGCAGTCTCGGCATCATCACCGACGCGCGTTATCGTTTCGAGCGCGGCGTGGACCCGGAGTTCATGGTGCCCGGCCTCGAACTCGCAACGCAGCTTGTACTGGATTTCTGCGGTGGCACACCAAGCGAAATCGAACTCGTTGGCTATGCGGGCTACGCCGCGCCGGTCATTTCCTTCCCGCTGTCGGAAGTGGCGCGCCTCACTGGGCTTGATGTGCCGAAGGCCGAAAGCATCGACATCCTGTCCCGCCTCGGCTTCACGCCGAAGGGCAGCGGCGAGGTCATCGACATAGCCGTGCCGTCATGGCGTCCCGATGTTGAGGGCAAGGCCGATCTGGTTGAAGAGGTCATGCGCATTCACGGGGTTGACGCTATTGCACCGAAGCCGCTTTCCAGCCACGGCGCGGTCAATTCCAAAATCCTAACCACCCTGCAGGTGCGTACGCGCCTTGCCAAGCGCACACTCGCTGTGCGCGGCATGATGGAAGCCGTCACGTGGTCGTTCATTCCGGCGAAGCACGCGGAAATCTTCGGCGGCGGCGCGCCCGCGCTGAAATTGTCCAACCCTATCGCTGCTGAAATGTCGGACATGCGCCCGTCGCTGCTGCCCGGACTTATATCCGCCGCCCAGCGCAATGCGGATCGCGGCTTTGCTGATGTGGCGCTCTTTGAAGTCGCGGCAGCTTATGAAGGCGACACGCCCGACGCACAGCGCCGCGTTGCTTCCGGCGTGCGTCGTGGCACCGCAAAGCTGGATGGCGCAGGTCGCTCATGGTCCGGCAATGCGGGTTCGGTCGGCGTGTTCGATGCCAAGGCTGATGCTATTGCTGTCCTGGAAGCCTGCGGTGCGCCGGTTGACCGGCTCCAGATCGAATCGGGCGCGCCGGGCTGGTATCATCCAGGCCGCTCAGGCGTCATCAAGCTCGGCCCGAAGGTCGTGCTTGGCCACTTCGGCGAGTTTCACCCGAAAACGCTGGAAGGGCTGGATGTCACCGGTCCGCTCGCCGGGTTCGAGATTTTCCTCGACGCCATTCCGGAGCCGAAGGCCAAAGCCACGCGCACAAAGCCGAAGCTGGAACTGTCTGCCTTCCAGGCCGTGAAGCGCGACTTTGCGTTCGTTGTGGACAAGATCGTCGAAGCTGGAACTCTGACCCGTGCTGCACTCGCCGCCGACAAGAAACTCATCACCAGCGTCACTGTGTTCGACGTTTTCGAAGGCGCTTCGCTCGGGCCGGACAAGAAGTCCATCGCCATCGAGGTCGCTATTCAGCCGGTCGAAAAAACGCTGACGGATGAGGATTTCGAGGCGCTTGCCAAGCGGATTATCGAAAACGTCGGCAAGCAGACCGGCGGTACGCTGCGCTCCTGATTGGAATATTCGAGCCTCCGCGTGCGTTTGTCGTGCGGAGGCACTAATGCTCTACAATACGCGCCGCGCCTATGGGCTGGTGACGATCCTGTTTCACTGGTCAATTGCGGCCCTATTCATCGGCCAGATTGCGCTTGGCCTAACAATGCTGCGCCTGGACGACCAGCGCCGCGTTTTTGAACTCATCCAGCTTCACAAATCCATCGGCTTTCTTATTCTTGCACTCGTTATTCTGCGTATTCTCTGGCGGCTCGCGGTGCTATCGCCAGATCTCCCCTCAGGCATGTCCAAGATAGAGCGCGGCGCGGCAAATCTTTCGCATGCAGCGCTGTACGGTCTGATGCTCGGGCTTCCGCTGACCGGCTGGGTGCTGGTTTCCGTATCGACGCTAGGCATTGTTACACTCGTATTTGGAAAACTGCTGATCCCGAATTTGCCTCTGCCGCCGTCTGACGCGGCGGAATTGCTCTGGTCGTGGGTCCATGCGGTTCTGGCATTCGGTGCCGCGGTCCTCATCGTGCTGCACATGGGCGCTGCTCTCTGGCATCAGTTTGTGCGGCGTGATGGTCTACTGGTTCGAATGCTTGTGCCGGGCCGGGAAGAACGAACCGATGGCCATCGTTAGCATCGCAGCACAACGCGTTGGAGGCTTCCATGCCTGTTCGCTGCCTATCTGCCGTCGCCCTGCTTTGCCTTGGACTCACCTGTCCTGCCGCTGCCGCGGTAGACCTTGCCGCTGCGGCCGGTCAATATCGAATTGACCCCGGTGCATCTCGTATTGGTTTTGAAATTGATCAGATTGCGGGCCGTGGCATCGCAGGCGTATTCGCCAATTTTTCTGGCACAATTCGCATCGACGGTCAGCAGGTTGGACGTTCGGAGGTCAATATCGACGTCGCCCCGGCCAGCGTTTCCACTGGCCAGCAGCGCGTGGATGATTTTCTACGTTCCAATGCGGTGTTTGACGCCGCACATGAGGCGGATATTTCGTTTCGCTCGACGTCGGTAAAGGAATTGAATGATACTTCGGCGACAGTTGTCGGACGCATGACCGCGCGCGGCAAGACGGGCAACGAAACATTCACAGTTCAGCTCAACTCGCAGACCAAAAACCGGATCACCTTTCGCATCACCGGCAAGGTACTCAGGTCTCGTTACGACATGGATGTCGGTACCCCGATCTATTCCAATGTTGTGGATTTCGATATGCGGCTGACCGCAACGCGCCAGTAGCTTCGCTTTAATCTCCGTGGCAGCTTCAAACAAAAACCCCGCCGGAGCGATCCAGCGGGGTCTCTTGTTTCGAAAGGAAGCTGAGCCTTAGTTGGTCTGCTTCTTGAGCGCGGCGCCGAGAATGTCGCCGAGCGAAGCGCCGGAGTCGGTCGAACCGTACTGTGCGACTGCTTCCTTTTCTTCGGCGATTTCGAGCGCCTTGATCGAGACCTGCAACTTGCGGGTCTTCTTGTCATAGGCGATCACGCGTGCATCGACCTTCTGGCCGACCGAGAAACGCTCAGGGCGCTGCTCGTCACGATCACGCGACAGGTCCGAACGCTTGATGAAGGTATCAAGACCGCTTTCGACCAGACGTACGTCAAGGCCACCGTCCTTAACTGCGATGACTTCGCAGGTTACGACAGCGTTCTTGCGCAGTTCGCCCGAAGCAGCAGCGTCGCCAGCGGCGTCGCGTTCAAGCTGCTTGATGCCGAGCGAGATACGCTCCTTCTCGATGTCCACGTCGAGAACCTGTGCACGGACCATCTGGCCCTTCTGGTACTCTTCGATGACCTGCTCGCCCGGACGGTTCCAGTCGAGGTCGGAGAGGTGGACCATGCCGTCCACATCGCCTTCGAGGCCGATGAACAGGCCGAACTCGGTCTTGTTCTTGACTTCGCCTTCGACAACGGTGCCGACCGGATGGCTGCGGGCAAACGCTTCCCACGGGTTCTCAAGCGTCTGCTTGAGGCCGAGCGAAATGCGGCGCTTGGACGGATCGACCTCCAGCACGACCACGTCGACCTGCTGCGAGGTGGACAGGATCTTGCCCGGATGCACGTTCTTCTTGGTCCAGGACATTTCCGAAACGTGGATGAGGCCTTCGATGCCCGGCTCCAGTTCGACGAATGCACCGTAGTCGGTGATGTTCGTGACCGTGCCGGTGATCTTCTTGCCGAGCGGGAACTTGGAGCCGATATCGCCCCACGGATCCGACTCGAGCTGCTTCATGCCGAGCGAGATGCGGTGCGTGTCCTGATTGATGCGGATGATCTGCACCTTGACCGTCTGGCCGATGTTCAGGATTTCGGTTGGGTGGTTCACGCGGCGCCAAGCCATATCGGTGACATGCAGCAGGCCGTCGATGCCGCCGAGGTCCACGAACGCACCGTAATCGGTGATGTTCTTGACCACGCCTTCCACAACCTGACCTTCTTCGAGGTTCTGCACGATTTCCGAACGCTGTTCGGCGCGGCTCTCCTCAAGCACCGAACGACGCGAGACAACGATGTTGCCACGGCGACGGTCCATCTTGAGAATTTCGAAAGGCTGCGGGTTGTGCATCAGCGGGCTGACATCGCGGATCGGGCGAATATCAACCTGCGAACGCGGCAGGAAGGCCACCGCACCGTCGAGGTCGACCGTGAAGCCGCCCTTGACCTGATTGAAGATAACGCCTTCGACGCGCTCGCCCTTGGAAAATTTCTCTTCGAGCTTGACCCAGCTTTCTTCGCGACGAGCCTTTTCGCGGCTCAGCATCGCTTCGCCAAGCGCGTTTTCGATGCGCTCGACATAAACTTCCACGGTATCGCCCGGCTTGAGCTGGCCGTCCTTGGCCTTTGCGCCGAATTCCTTCAGCGGCACACGACCTTCGACCTTCAGACCGACGTCGATGATGGCCATGTCCTTTTCAATTGCAGTGATGGTGCCGCGAACGACCTGACCTTCACCGGAATGACCATCGGAAAATGATTCTTCGAGTAGCGCGGTGAAATCATCGCGCGAGGGATTTGCTTGTGACATTAAAACTCCTGGGGCCTCATTTCGAGGCAGCGCCGGGGTTCGTGTTGCGTTAACCTGCCGACGCTCCGGGTTGAGTAAACCCATGCCGCTTCTGGCGGCTTTGGCGCAGTGGAATGCTGGCAGGCTGGTTAAGTGGCTTATTTAGGAAGCCGTGTCCCGTTTGGCCAGCACACCATCGACAATGGCGCGCGCCGCGCGGAACGCGGCCTCTATAGACATTTCTGACGTATCGAGCAAGTGCGCGTCTTCAGCCGGACGCAAAGGCGAGTCCGCGCGCGCGGAATCCCGCTCGTCGCGCTTCACGATGTCGGCCAGAATATCTTCCACACGCGCCGAACCACCACGTGATTCAATGTCGCGCAGCCTGCGTCCCGCACGCACTTCCGGGCTCGCGGTAATGTAGAGTTTCACATCCGCATCAGGGCAAACGACCGTGCCGATGTCGCGCCCGTCCAGCACTGCGCCGCCCGGCTGGTTTGCAAAGGCTCGCTGCTTTTCCACAAGAACGCGTCGCACTTGCGGGAACACCGCAACGCGTGAAGCCGCATCGGCAACCGCATGCGCGGCGAGCGCACCCTTGTCGAGATTGCCGAGATCGACCTTGCGTGCCGCATCCGTTGCCTTTTCGGCATCGTCCAGCGGAAGTCCGTCAGCGATCATGCGATGCGCAACCGCGCGATAGGTCAGGCCGGTATCGAGATGTGGCAGATGATAGTAGTCCGCGAGCCTGCGCGCGAGCGTTCCCTTGCCAGATGCCGCCGGTCCGTCAATCGCGATGAGGAGATTCTGATCCATCCCGGCATCAAGCCGAGACGGCCCAATTGTGCAACAGGAAAAATGTCAGGCCGCTTTCGCTTCGACCTCGTGCGGCACAAAAGACGACCCGCTCCCGTCGAAGATGTGCAAGTCGCCGCCATCGGCGTCCAGCCGCAACACTTGCCCGCGCTCAACCGCGGCGTTGCCCGGCAGCTTGGCTGTCAGCGGCTTGTCCACCCCGCGCCCAATGTCGATATAGACCAACTGCACTTCGCCCAATTGCTCGATGTAATCCACCTTGCCTTCGAACAGGGCTTTCGTTCCCTTGGATACGAAAAGATCCTCGGGTCGAACGCCGAAACTGATTTCCGTGCCCGCTGCACCCGCAGGCGTAGCGATTGGCACGGAAACGCTGCCGCCGCCATCGACAGCTACCTCGGTCGTCGCACCTGCCTTCACGACCTTCGTGGGCAGAATGTTCATGGCCGGTGAGCCAATGAACTGTGCGACAAACAAATTCCCCGGCTTCTTATAAAGCTGCATCGGTGATCCGACCTGCTCCACATGTCCGTCCTTCAGCACCACGATCCGGTCTGCCAGCGTCATGGCCTCCACCTGATCGTGGGTCACATAAATCATGGTCGTGTTCGGCATGGATTCCTTGAGCTTGGCAATCTCGATGCGGGTTGCCACGCGCAGTGCCGCATCCAGATTCGACAGCGGTTCATCGAACAGGAACACCTTCGGATTGCGCACGATGGCGCGGCCAATCGCAACGCGCTGCCGCTGCCCGCCAGACATCGCCTTGGGCAGCCGATCCAGATATTTCGTAAGCTGCAATATCTCCGCCGCCTGCCGCACGCGCCGGTCAATCTCGGCCTTGTCTTCGCGGGCGATCTTCATGCCGAACGCCATATTGTCGTACACGGTCATGTGTGGATAAAGCGCGTAGGATTGGAACACCATCGCAATGCCGCGCTTGGATGGCGGCACATCGTTCACCACCTCATTGTCGATTTCGAGCGTCCCGCCGGTAATCTCTTCCAGCCCGGCAATGGAGCGCAGCAATGTGGATTTTCCACATCCGGAAGGCCCTACAAACACAATGAACTCGCCCGATTGGATATCGAGATTGATGCCATGCAGAATCTTGAGCGTTCCGTAGGCTTTCTCGACATTGCGAAGTTTCAAATTTGCCATCTCAACCTCCCGGAAATCGCCTACAGTACCCGCCCGAAAAAGGCGCTGTATGGCTTTAGCTTGATCGTCTCGCCAACGCGTTCGCTTGAAAAACCGTGGCCGCTCAACGGCTCGGCATTCAACTCGCTTTGAAATACCGGACTATCGGCACCCAGATTGAAAACACACAGAATGCTTTCATTGCCGTAGTTGCGCACAAAGGCGACCACATCGCCCTCGGCATGAACGAACTCGATTTCGCCCTTGGCGAATGCCGGGTGCGCGTTGCGGAACGCGATGAAGCGCCGGTAGTGTTCCAGCACGGAAGATTTGTCGCCTTCCTGCTGGCTCACTGCCAAAGGCAAATGCTCATCCGGCACCGGCAACCACGGCTTTCCGTTGGAAAAGCCGCCGTTCTTCGATGCTCGCTCCCACACCATTGGCGTGCGGCAACCATCGCGGCCCTTGAACTCCGGCCAGAAGCGAATGCCATAAGGGTCTTGCAAATCCTCGAAGGAGAGTTCGGCTTCCGTCAGCCCAAGCTCCTCGCCCTGATAGAGACAGACCGACCCGCGCAGCGACATGATGAGCGCCGAAAGCAGCTTTGCATAGGCTTGCCGGTCTTGCTCGCCCGCTCCCCAACGCGAGGCATGGCGCATGACGTCATGGTTGGAAAAGGCCCAGCAGGCCCAACCGTCCCGAGCCACCCTGCCGAAATCTTCCAACACAGCCCGCACCTTTTCGGCGCTGATCTTTTCAGGTGCCAGAAAATCGAATGCGTAGCACATATGAACGCGCCTGCTGCCTGTCGTATAGGCTGCAACCACTTCCAGCCCGCGTTGGGAGTCGCCCACTTCTCCCACTGAAGCTGCAGCTGGATATTCGTCCAGCACGGCACGGAAGCGCTCAAGGAATTTCAGATTGTCCGGTCGGCTCTTGTCGTAGATATGGTCCTGAAAATTATATGGATTGACGGCTGGCGCGGTCTGGTCGTTGCGCTCTTCCGGGCGCAGCGCGCGGATTGTCTTCCAGCCCTTCGCTGTGAAAATAGAAATTGATCGTATCCAGCCGGAAACCATCAACACCGCGATCCAGCCAGAAACGCACGACATCCAGCAGCGCATCCTGCACATCGCGATTATGAAAGTTCAAATCCGGCTGTTCGGATAAGAAATTGTGCAGATAGTACTGCATCCGACGCGTATCCCACTGCCACGCCGAACCGCCGAAAATTGACAGCCAGTTGTTTGGCGGCGTGCCGTCGGGCTTTGCATCCGCCCACACATACCAGTCTGCTTTTGGATTGTTCCGCGAGGAGCGGCTTTCCTTGAACCATGGATGCTGGTCGGATGAATGTGAGATCACTCCATCCACCATCACCTTGAGGCCAAGCTCATGCGCGGTGCGGATCAGATCGTCAAAGTCCGCCAGCGTGCCGAACATCGGATCGATGCCGCGATAGTCCGAAACATCGTAGCCGAAGTCCTTCATCGGCGAGGTGAAGAACGGCGAAATCCAGATACCATCAACACCAAGGTCGGCCACATAGGGCAGGCGTTCGATGATGCCGCGAAGATCGCCGATGCCGTCGCCATTCGAGTCCTGAAAGCTGCGCGGATAGATCTGGTAGATCACCGCTCCACGCCACCAGTCCCGGTCCGGCGCGGTTTCCGGTTGGGTTTCGACGCGACGCACTGCCTCCGCCCATTCTCAACCTCCTTTAACCGAGCCGGCCAGCAGGCCGCGCACGAAGTAGCGCTGCAATGAGAAGAACACGAGCAGCGGCACGATGATGGTGATGAAAGCAGATGTGGTCAGGATTTCCCAATCACCGCCGCGAGAGCCGAGCAGCGCGTTGAGGCTGCCCGTCAACACCAGTTGGTCATTGCCGGAGCCGAGGAACACCATCGCCACCAGCAGGTCATTCCAGACCCAGAGGAACTGGAAAATTGCGAAGGAAGCCAGCACCGGGAAGGACAGCGGCAGAACGATTTTCGTGAAAATCTCGAAGTCGCTTGCACCGTCGATGCGCGCGGATTCCATCAGTTCGCGTGGCAGGCCAGCCATGTAACTGCGCAGCAGATAGATGGCGAAAGGCAAGCCGAAACCGGTATGCGCCAGCCATATGCCGAGATAGGTTTTCGACGGCACGCCGAACAGATTGCCGACGCCGTTGTACAATTCCAGCAGCGGAATCAACGCCATTTGCAGCGGCACGACCAGCAGGCCGATAATCACCGCGATCAACAGCGCCCGTCCCGGAAACCGCATCCATGCCAGCGCATAGGCCGCAAATGCCGCAATCATGATGGGAATGATCGTGGCCGGAATCGTCACAGTCAGCGAGTTAAGGAAGGAGCGCCCAATGCCTTCGGACAACAGCACGGTGCTATAATTATCCGTGGTGAATTTTGGAGGCATGGTCGCAGCGTAATAAACGCGGCGGCCATTATCGCCATCGAAGGCAACCGGAGACGCGAACACATACGAGCCATCCGCATTGACCTGTAGCGTGACCCCATCCTTGAGGTCAGCAACGTCGCCCGCCTTGAACTCGGTTGGCTGGGCAGAGCGCGTTCCGTATGCGCTGATGGTCGAAGAACCGGGCGTTTCGAAAAGATTGCCTTCAATGACGAATTTGCCGTCTTTCTGGACCTGACTTGAAGGCGGCGAAAGGCGTGTCGCGGAGGTCTGCGTTGAAGAGGAGAAGGATGTCCACCAGCCCGATGCGACGATCTGGTTTTTATCGCGCAGCGACGTAACCAGAATGCCGATGGTCGGCAACGTCCAGATCAGGACGAAGAACAGCACCGCCAGATGAACGCCGAACCGACCGAAGAAGGATTTGCCTGCGGACTTGCCACTTGCCTGTGCCATCTCAGCGCCCTCCCTCTTTATTGGCCTGCCGGATATTCCAGATCATGATGGGCAGCACGCCGATCATGATGACGATCGCAATCGTCGCGCCGCGCCCGAAATCACCGCCGCCCCGGAACATCCAGTTGAACATGAGGTTGGCCAGAACCTGACTGTTCCATTGGCCGTTGGTCATGGTCAGAACAATGTCGAACACTTTGAGCACAAGAATGGTGATGGTCGTCCAGACGACGAGGATCGTGCCCCAGATTTGCGGGATCATGATCTTCCAGAAAATCTGGAACGGGTTCGCGCCATCGATAACCGCAGCTTCAATCGTTTCTTCCGGTATGCCGCGCAGGGCAGACGAGAGAATGACCATGGCGAAGCCGGTCTGTATCCAGATCAGGATGATCATTAGGAAGAAATTGTTCCAGAAGGGCAGTGATATCCAGACCTGCGGCTGGCCGCCAAACGCCTGAACAATGGCGTTCAATATGCCGATCTGCTCCTGACCGTCACCACGATATTCGTAGACGAATTTCCAGATCACCGATGCGCCGACAAAGGAAATCGCCAGCGGCAGAAAAATAAGGCTTTTCGCAATCGTGCCCCACCAGATTTTATCGGTCAGCACAGCGATGATGAGGCCAAGAAAAGTACAGGCCGCAGGCACGACAATCAGCCACATCAGATTGTTCAGCAGCGAGTTGCGAAACTCCTGATCGCCAAGCAGCCAGCGATAATTATTGAGGCCGACGAAATTGTCGCCGCCCTTGTCATAGAAGGAATAGAGCAGCGTCGAAATAACCGGATAGATCAGATAGACGCCGAGGATCAGGATCGCCGGGCCGATGAACAGCCAGGGACGCACCAGACCCTGCCGCCTCAGATTATCGACCGCCGCCGATCCGCTCACCCCTCGCGCGGGAAAAACAAGATCGACGAGTTTGTTCGCGCCCCAGAAGTAAGCGAGGCAGCCGCCCACGCCCACAATGATCACAATGATGGCGGAAAGAATTTGCGAAGCCATAACGCGTCCCCTCTAGTCTGACCGTGCAAGACCAAGCGCTCCAGTTTGTTCTGGAGGTGGTCGTGGACCCCGAAAGGCCCACGACCTTGGGCCATGAGGCCCGGGAGGAACTTTACTTGATTGCGTCCCAGCTCTTCTGGATGTCGGTCGCAACCGCCTCAGGCGATTTGCCGCCGACGAGGTCGATCATGCCCGTCCAGAATGAACCCGCACCGATCTTGCCCGGCATCAGGTCTGAGCCGTCAAAACGGAAGGTCGTGGCATTCACCAGAATGTCACCCTGACGGCGAAGCGCGTCATTTGCATAGGCTTCCGGCTTCACTGTTTTGAGCGGGGTGAGGAAACCGGACTGTGCCATCCAGATTTCATGCGCGAGCGGCATTTTCAGAAACTCGATGAAAGCGCGCGCCGCCTTGGAATCCTTGGTGATGGACACCAGCGTTCCGCCACCAAGCACTGGCTTGCCGAGGTCTGCATGGGCATCCATTGCAGGAAGGTAGAAGAAATCGGCACCTTCGCCCAATTTGGTTCCTTCCGGGAAGAAGGACGAGATGAAGGACGCCTGACGGTGCAAGTAGCATTTCGGCGGCACCGTGAAGAGACCCTTCGGACTGTCACGGAAATCGGTCGCGGCAACAGCAGCAACGCCGCCATCTACATATTTCGGATTGGTCGCGATTTTAGCGAATATATCCAATGCGTCGACAACCGCCGGATCATTGAACGGAATCTCGTTGCGGGTCCACTTGTCATAGGTTTCCGGCGACTGGGTGCGCAGCATGATGTCTTCCACCCAGTCTGTCGCAGGCCAGCCGGTCGCGCCGCCTGAACCCAGACCGATGCACCACGGCACGCCGCCATCAGCGACGATCTGGTCGGAAAGCTTCATCATTTCTTCCCAGGTCTTGGGAACTTCGTAGCCACTTTCCTCAAAGTTTTCCGGTACATACCAGACCAGCGACTTGAGGTCGGCCTTGTATGGGAACGCGAAGATACTTCGCCGTTCCGTCCTTGTCCTTATAGGTTCCGAGATCGACCCATGATTGACCGGCACCATAATTGTCTTTCACGAAGGAAGCAGTCGCATCATCCAGCGGAACCAGCAGGCCCTTGGACGCAAGGTCCTGAATCAGACCCGGTTGCGGCAAGATCGCGATATTCGGCGGGCTTCCGGCTTGGGTATCGATAACGATCTGCTGTTCGTAATTTTCAGACGAGGCATAATTTATCGTCGCGCCGGTGGCTTCCGAGAAATACTCCAGAACCGAACGAACCAGCGCTTCATCCTCACCGCGCCAAGGACCGAAAATCGAAAGGGTTTCGCCTTTCAGATCAACCTTTTTCAACTCGTCGTAGTTGGCCCAGTCGAACCGGGAATCCTCACCCGGCTTGAACTTCAGTTCCGCCGATGCAGGCGCGCTGAAAGCGGCGAGCAAGAATGCTGCGCCGAGCAATAGACTCTTCTTCATGGCAACTCCTCCCGTGGTAGTTTCCAACCTCCGAGCCTCCACTCGGCGCGCTTTCTTCAAAGCGCTTTGGTTCTGATATTTGAGCCATTAAACGCCGAAACTGTCAATACTCTTGTGATGTAAATCGATTGAATTTTTGATACCATCCCATTTTTATGGCCGTATAATCACTGCTATTCGCCAAACGATCTTGAAAAAGGAAAAATTAGCGCAATAATCAAAGCGCTTTGGGGAATGCCATGAATCTCAAACAACTTTCGCAGATGTTGGAGCTTTCACAGACCACGGTCAGCCGTGCTCTGAACGGCTATCCTGAGGTTAATGAGGACACACGTCGCCGTGTGATGGATGCGGCGCGGCGGCATGGCTATCGCCCAAATCCGAGTGCGCGACGACTTGCGACCGGCAAGGCCGGGATGATCGGCTATGTGCTGCCTACGGGCAGCGCGGTAGACATCGATCCGCACTTCGTGGAGTTTCTTTCGGGGCTGGGCGATTATGCGCGGGCGCATGATTTCGATCTGGTGCTCAGCCCTGCCGATGCGCAGGACGAGGAAACCACTTACCGGCGGGTCGTGGCGAACAAGCAGGTTGACGCGCTTTATGTTTCGTCGCCCAAAGCCTGCCGACAAGCGGATCAAGCTGCTGGAGCAATTGGGACTTCCCTATATCGTTCACGGACGCAGCGAAGGGCTGCATTTCGACTATCCATTCATGGATATCGACAATGAAGGTGCGTTTCACGAAGCCGGGCGATTGTTGGTTCAACTTGGGCATTCGCGAATTGCGCTGATCAACGGCCAAACCGCCGAAACATTTGCGGTTTTTCGCGAACGGGGATTGCGCAACGCACTTGCCGCAAGCGGCATAGCGCTGGCAACGCCGATGATCCGCTCGGCTGCGATGACGGAAGAGAATGGCTATCGCGCCGCGCGCAGCCTGCTTGAGACATCGCCACGACCAACAGGCATTATATGCTCAAGTCTCATCATGGCGCTGGGCGTTGTTCGGGCGGCGCGTGATCTCGGAATAGAGATTCCGAAAGAGTTGTCGCTCATTGCACATGATGACGTTTTCCCCTGGCTGAAGCCGGAGAATTTTTCGGTTCCGCTTTCAACGACGCGGTCTTCGATCCGTTTGGCAGGTGCCCGAATTGCTGAACGGCTCGCAGCACGAATTTCCGGGGTCGAGGAAGGCACCAATGGCGAAGTCTGGCCTGTGGATTTAGTCGTACGCGGCTCGGTGGCCGGAGCGCCCTCTCGCAGTTAGGTTGCTTCGCCGCCGATCCAGACGTCACGAATGGCGAGTTCGTCGCTGATGTGAACGAAGTCTGCCCGCGCGCCATTCCAAAGATGACCATGCGAATCCGCAACGCCAGCGACACGCGCCGGATAGAGTGAGGCCATGCGCAGCGCTTCGCCAAGCTCCAGACCGATGGCTTTATACATGAAGCGAACGGCGGAAATCATATCGAGGTCCGCACCTGCAAGCGTGCCGTCCAGCAAAGTGAGCCTACCATCGGCGCGCTTGATGGTGCGGCCATTCAGCGTGAATTCCGTCATGTCCGTGCCAATTGTCGCCATCGCGTCGGTCACGAGAAAGATATGGCCCGGTCCGCGCTTCGAGCGCATCGCAATGCCGATGCTTTCGGGGTGGACGTGATAGCCATCCGCGATCAACCCGGCTGACAAGCCACCTATGGAAAGCACGGCGCCGACCAGCCCCGGCTCGCGATTGCCGATCTGGCTCATCGCATTGAACAGATGGGTGGCGGTTGTCGCGCCAGCATCAAATGCGGCTTGCGCAGCTTCAAGCGTCGCCTCCGTATGGCCGATGCTCACCCTAACGCCAGCGCCCGCTAGTGCCGCGATCTGTTGCGGCGTTACGGATTCCACCGCGACAGTGGTCAGCAGCACCGGCAGTTCGGCGCGCGCGGCAATGAGATTGGCAAGGTCCACATCTTCCATTTCGCGGATCAGTTCCGGGTCATGTGCGCCCTTGCGCGCGATGGACAAATGCGGCCCTTCCAGATGCAAGCCGAGAAAACCCGGAACGTTTTGACGCGCGGCCTCGATACCCGCCGCAGACCGCTTCGGCGGTAATTTCGGGTGTATCGGTGATGAGGGTCGGCAAAAGCGCCGTGGTGCCGAAACGCCGGTGCGCCGTGCAGATCGTGCGAATGCCTTCCACGCTGCGGTGATCGTTAAGCATCACGCCACCGCCGCCGTTTACTTGCAGATCGACAAAGCCCGGTGTGATGAAACCAGAGGCGAGTTCTGTGGTCGCTGTGTCTGCGGGTAAATCGGAGGCCGGAGCAATGCGGACCACCCTGCCGTGCTCAATTACGAGCGCGGCATTTTCGTGCCAAGCTTCGCCATCAAAGATACGCGGGGCGAGAAAGGCTTTTTGCTCGGTCATAGCGTCTCCGTGACCTTGCGAAGATTGCGCGGTTGATCGGGGTTCAGTCCGCGCCGCAGGGCAAAGGCTTCAATGAACGAATAGAAAGAAGTGACAAGCGCCAGCGGATCGGTCAGCCAATGGCCGGTCGCGGCGTAGGGAAGCCGCGTCGCGGCGTTGACCTTGCCGGAAGTGGCAAACACCGCCGCCTTGCGCGCAGCCAATCCGTCTGCGGACTGCGCGACGGTGTCTTCGGCCTTGTCACGGCTGGCCAGAACAAGCACCGGAAACCCCGGCCCGACAAGCGCCAGCGGCCCGTGCATGACCTCTGCCGCGCTATAGGCTTCAGCGTGGATGGAGCAGGTTTCCTTGAATTTCAGAGCGACCTCGTTGGCGATTGCCAATGAGGGCCCACGCCCAAGCACGAACAGTGAGTTTTCATTACCAACCGCTTCGGCAAAGGGCGACCAGTCGCAGGCGATTGCATTTTCTAGATATTGCGGCAACGCATGGAGCGACGAAAGCAGACCATCGTTCTTCGTCCAGTGCGCCAAAATAGCCAGACCTGCTACGGCGGAATTTACGAACGTTTTGGTCGCGGCCACGCTGAGTTCCGGCCCGGCGGCAATGTCTATTGCGTGATGCGAAACCTCTGCCAGCGGCGAGCCCGGCGTGTTGGTCAGCGCAATGGTGAGCGCGCCGCCTTCTCGCGCCGTCTTTGCCATCGCCACAATGTCCGGGCTCTTGCCTGATTGCGAAATGGCGAGGCAGGCAGCGTCTTTCAGCTTGAGTTTCGCGCCGTAGATCGACCCGATGGAAGGCCCCAGCGAAGCAACCGGAATACCTGCCGTCAATTCGATTGCATATTGCAGAAACGACGCCGCATGGTCCGACGAGCCGCGCGCCACACTGACCAGAACGCGCGGATCGACAGCGCGCAATTCCTCGCCTGCGCGCTGCATATCCTTTGCGGAGTGGTCGAGAAGCCGCGCAACCGCGTGCGGAATTTCCAGCACCTCGCGGCGCATATGGGTTTGCGTCATGGCACTATTCCTTCGCCTGTGCCGAGCCGAAGTTCCGCGACGAAATCATAGGCGTCGCCGCGATAGACCGAGCGCGTGAACTCAACCACCTTGCCGCTGGGAAGGTAGGAAATGCGCTCAATGTTCAGGCTGGCCGAGCCGGGCGCAACCTCCAGCAATTCGGCGTCGGCTTCGCCTAGATTCGTTGCAGAAATGCGCTGCACCGCGCGCACAGGTTTGCAGCCGCGCGCTTCAAGCGCGGCATAGAGCGATGAGCCTATGGCGTTTGGGTCCGGTAGAAAGCTTGCGGAAATGGATGCGCGTTCGATTGCCAGCGGCGTTTCGTTGGCGATGCGCAGGCGGCTCACACGCGACACCATCGCTTCAGCGGACAGACCCAGCGCCATCATTTCCTCAGGGGAGGGCGCGTAGACGCCCCGGTCGAGCCAGACGGAGCGCACATCCAGACCTCGCCGCGCCATGTCTTCCGTAAACGAAGTAAGCCGCGAAAGCGATTGCTCAACCCGCTCCATGCGCGGCGCAACAAATGTGCCGGAACCATGCCGCTGAACCAGAACGCCATGCTGCACGAGGTCTTGGATCGCCTTGCGCACGGTAACGCGCGAAATGTCGGCGCTGGCGGCAATGTCGCGCTCCGATGGCAGCGCATCGCCGGGAAGTAACGCACCACGCTGCACGGCGTCCTCGATAGATTTACGCAGGCGAAGATAGAGCGGCGCACCCGGACCGGACTGCTTCACATGTGCAAAAATAGCGGCGGCATCAGTCATGAGACTGCCTCGCCGCCGAGTGGTTATTGGAATTGAGATGGTTGGCAAGAATACCCCCACCCCTTACCCCTCCCCTCAAGGGGGAGGGGGAATTGAAATGCCGCGCTTCCGTCCCCCTCCCCCTTGAGGGGAGGGGTAAGGGGTGGGGGTAGGTATTTAGACAGCGATGGAGGAAAATGCCCCTCATCCGCCTGCCGGCACCTTCTCCCCGTAAACGGGGAGAAGGCAGATAATCTCGGCGTCTCGCCCATTCTGCAACGTTTGTGATTGCAACCGACCGAACCACGGCCCCCTTCTCCCCGTTTACGGGAGAAGGTCGCGGTAGCGGGATGAGGGGCTTCGTCCCACCTTACGACCCCTCCCGAACAATCGTGCGGCCATCGACACTGCGCCGCCGAGTGCATCCTGCAAGGGCGGGCGCAACATGGCCCGATAGCGCGGGGACAGGCGCGGTGCAAAAAGCTGCGCCATTCCACCCAGCAGGCACAGCGGTGTACCGGGTGCCGGATCGAGCGAGGCGAGCGAGGATTCAATTGCCTGCCGCGCGCGCTCCACAATGCGCAACGCGGTTTCGTCACCTTTTGCCAGCGTGATCGAATACCATCGGCGCGAAACCGCCATAATCGCCCGGCTTGGCAGACGTGGTGAACTCCACGACATCGCGCGGATCATTTCGGTAAATCGCCAGCACGGCCTCGGTCAAAGGTGAAGCCGCAACAATACCATCATGCGCGAGCAGCGTTTCCTCCAGCAGGTCGCGCCCGATGCGCGCGCCGCTGCCCTGATCGCCAATTACAAAGCCCCACCCGCCGATGGAGCGAACCTCCGACCCCTTGCGCGACATATAGGCCGTGCCGGTGCCAAGAATTGCAATCGCACCGTCACCTGACCCCACCGCACCTTCCAGCGCGATGAGTGCGTCCGTGACAACGCGGCTCGCTGCGAATGGGAGAATGGCCTCGACCTGCTGCGCATAGGTGCCGACATTCGCGCCCGCCAGCCCAAGCACCGCAGATGTTTGCGGAAGAAGTTCAGGGCCGAGCCCCGCATCTGCTAGCGCGAGTTCCGCAGCTTTGACAATGCTGGCGCGTGCGCCAGAGAGGTCCGTTCGGATATTAGCCGAACCGCTTGCGCCGCGCCCAATGACCTGGCCATCAGGGCCAGCCAATGCCGCGCGGCAGCTGGTTCCGCCACCATCTATGCCAATAACAAATGCCAAGCGGGCCTCCCTCTGCGGCAATGATACCAATAAAATACCAATTGCCAAGCGTTAACTTCTCAATCTCTACAATTTGAGCAAAACCAAGCAAATCTACGCATGAAAATTTCAAATCGTTAACGAGCACTGGACAAGTGGTATTTTTTTGGTATTACTCGAAAAAGGAGGACGCGAATGGCGGAACGTCGCACCGAGACGCTGCACAATGAGGCGCAAGGCATTGACCTTCGCGCGCCGGAGGCGGTGCTTCGCGTTTTGGCGCAAGGGCAGGCGGAAGCCGCAAATGCCGTTGTCGCGGCCATTCCTTCGATTGCAAAAGCTGCCGAAACGGCTGCTCGTTCGCTGGCGGGCGGCGGCAGGATCGCTTACGCGGCTGCGGGCAGTTCGGGACTGATGGCGCTCGCCGACGGGCTCGAACTGCCCGGCACTTTCGGCATTCCGCGCGAGCGTATTGTCATATTGATCGCCGGGGGTGCGGCCAATTTCCACGAACTCGCCAATGGCGCGGAAGACGATGCGGAAATGGGCGCGACAGACGTTGCCGGCATCGGCGCGGGCGACTGCCTGATAGCACTTTCGGCCAGCGGCACGACGCCTTACGCACTCGGTGCGCTGAATGCCGCCAAGGCGAACGGTGCCGCGACAATCGGCATTGCCAACAATGCCAATACGCCGCTGCTGACGCAAGCCGACATTTCAATTTTGCTCGAAACGCCCGCCGAAGTCATCGCGGGCTCTACGCGCATGGGCGCGGGTACGGCGCAGAAGATCGCGCTCAACATGATGTCCACGCTGATGGCCATCCATCTTGGACATGTGCATGACGGCTACATGGTCAATCTTCGTCCAGACAATGTGAAGCTCAAGGACCGCGCCGCGCGCATCGTCGCCGCGATTGCCGGTTGCACGCCAGACGTGGCGGCAGAGCTTCTCGCGAGAAGCGGCGGCTCGGTGAAAGCTGCAATCCTGATTGCCTCTGGCGCTCAGGATGCGGCGGATGCCGAACGCCTGCTGCAAAGCGCCGGTCAACGGTTGCGACCGGCCTTGGCAATGATCGAGGGGAGCACAAGCTCCAATCATGGCGGGGCGAAACCGCCCAAACAGGGAGAATGCAAATGAAGACCAAAGTTTTCGTCGCCCTTCTGATGGGCACGAGTGTACTCGGCACGGCTGGCGGCGCATTCGCGCAGGACGCTGCGCTGACCATCGAAAGCTGGCGTAATGACGATTTGTCCATCTGGCAGGAAAAGCTGATCCCCGCTTTCGAAGCTGCAAATCCGGGCATCAAGGTGACGTTCGCACCATCAGCGCCGACCGAATACAACGCCGCGCTGAATGCCAAGCTGGATGCAGGCTCGGCGGGCGACCTCATCACCTGCCGTCCGTTCGACGCTTCTCTTGAACTTTACAACAAGGGCCATCTGGCCGACCTGACCGGCGTGCCGGGCATGGAAAACTTCACCGATGTAGCGAAGTCGGCCTGGACAACCGACGATGGCAAGGCGACGTTCTGCGTGCCGATGGCCTCCGTTATCCACGGCTTCATCTACAACAAGGAAGCCTTCGAGAAACTGGGCATCACGCCGCCCGCGACGGAAGACGAGTTCTTCGCCGCGCTTGAAAAGATCAAGGCGGACGGCACCTACATTCCAATGGCGATGGGCACCAAGGATCTCTGGGAAGCCGCGACCATGGGCTATCAGAACATCGGCCCCAACTACTGGCATGGCGAGGATGGCCGTCTGGCGCTCATCAAGGGCGAGCAGAAGCTGACCGATCCGCAGTGGGTCGAGCCATATGAAACGCTGGCCAAGTGGAAGCCATATCTCGGCGATGGCTTTGAAGCGCAGACCTACCCAGACAGTCAGAACCTCTTCACGCTTGGCCGTGCAGCGATCTACCCGGCCGGTTCGTGGGAAATCTCCGGCTTCGACACGCAGGCCCAGTTCAAGATGGGCGCGTTCCCTCCGCCGGTGAAAAAGGCTGGCGACACCTGCTACATCTCCGACCATAACGACATCGGCATCGGCATGAACGCCAAGACCAAGAACCCGGATGCAGCGAAGAAATTTCTGTCATGGGTTGCCTCGCCGGAGTTTGCGACCATCTACGCAAACGCGCTGCCGGGCTTCTTCAGCCTGTCGTCCACACCGGTAAAGATGGAAGACCCACTTGCGCAGGAATTTGTTTCCTGGCGCGACAAGTGCAAGTCGACCATCCGCTCGACCTACCAGATTCTGTCGCGCGGAACGCCTAACCTCGAAAACGAAACCTGGGTGAAGTCGGCTAACGTCATCAACGGAACGTGAAACCCCGCAGCAGGCCGCCGAGGAACTCCAGAAGGGTCTGGATAGCTGGTACAAGCCAGCGAAGTAACATTGCTGTTGGGGTTGCACCCCACCCGGCCCTATGGGCCACCCTCCCCATCGAGGGGAGGGAGGGTGCAACCTCTCAAACGTGTGCGATATACTCAGCACTGAACAAGTGTAACTCCCTCCCTCCCCTTGATGGGGAGGGTGGCCCATAGGGCCGGGTGGGGTGACAACGCCATCATTCAAAAACCGAAGGCACCTGTAATGGTGACAGAAACAGCGCAACATAGACGTCCCGTCCGCTGGCACATTGCGGTGTTTCTCGCGCCTGCGGTGCTGATCTACACGGCGGTGATGATCCTGCCGCTGTTCGGCACGTTGCAGCTTTCGCTTTATCGCACGATCGACGGTGTCCGGCAGTTCGTCGGGGCTGGACAATTTCCGCACGCTGTTCGGCGATCTGCGCTGGTCTGCGAGCTTTTGGAACGCGCTCGGCAACAATGTCTGGTTCTTCATCATTCACATGCTGGTGCAGAACCCGATCGGCATTGCGCTGGCGGCTATTCTCTCGAACCCCAAGCTGCGCTTTGCAGCCTTCTATCGCACGGCGATCTTCGTGCCGACCGTGCTTTCCTTCGTCGTCGTAGGCTTCATCTGGAAGCTGATCCTTGTCGCCGCTCTGGGGTGTTGCGCCGTGGATGATGGGGTTGGTTGGCCTCAAAAGCTGGTTCACGCCTTGGCTCGGCAAGGAAGAATATGCGCTCACTGCGCTTGGCCTGATTTCGGTGTGGCAGTTCATCGGCATTCCGATGATGCTGATCTATGCCGCGCTGCTATCGATCCCTGATGAGGTGATCGAGGCAGCCGAAATGGACGGCATCACCGGCATGTCGCAGTTCTGGAAAATCAAGCTGCCGCTGATCCTGCCTTCCATCGGCATCATTTCCATTCTCACCTTCGTCGGCAATTTCAACGCCTTCGACCTGATCTATTCGGCCCAAGGCGCGATGGCGGGACCGAACTATTCAACGGACATTTTGGGTACCTTCCTTTACCGCACCTTCTTCGGCTTCCAGCTCCAGCTTGGCGACCCCAACATGGGCGCGACGATTGCCTCGATGATGTTCTTCATCATTCTGGCGGGCGTGTGCCTGTATCTGTTCGCCATCCAGACGCGCCTGCGTCGCTATCAGTTCTGAGGGCGGAGAGATGAGCAAAGCCACCGCCTCACCTGTCCGCTCTATCGCCGCTCACGCGGTGCTCATCACCTACACCGTGATTGCGCTGTTTCCGGTGTTTCTGATCGTCATCAACTCGTTCAAGTCGAGAAACGCGATTTTCCGTTCGCCGCTCTCGCTGCCGGGGCCGGAGACTTACGACCCCATCGGCTACATCACCGTTTTGAAGCAGGGCGATTTCTTCCTCTACTTTCAGAACAGCCTGATCGTGACTGTCGTCTCGCTATTCCTCGTCCTGTTGTTTGGCGCGATGGCGGCGTTCGCTTTGTCTGAATACCGCTTCAAGGGCAACACGCTGATGGGGCTCTATCTGGCGCTCGGCATCATGATCCCGATCCGCCTCGGCACCGTCGCTATTCTGCAATTGATGGTGGCGAGTGGATTGGTGAACACGCTGACGGCACTGATCCTCGTCTATACCGCGCAGGGCCTGCCGCTCGCGGTGTTCATCCTGTCCGAATTCATGAAACAGGTGTCAGATGATCTGAAAAACGCCGGGCGAATAGACGGACTGTCTGAATACCGCATTTTCTTCCGACTGGTGCTGCCGCTGGTGCGGCCTGCAATGGCAACCGTCGCCGTGTTCACCATGATACCGATCTGGAATGATCTCTGGTTCCCGCTAATCCTCGCGCCGTCCGAAGCAACCAAGACCGTCACGCTCGGCGCGCAGATTTTCATCGGCCAGTATGTGACCAACTGGAACGCCGTGCTGGCCGCGCTTTCGCTGGCGATCCTGCCAGTTCTGGTTCTTTACGTCATTTTCTCGCGGCAGCTTATCCGCGGCATCACTTCGGGAGCGGTGAAATGAGTTCTCAACAGCCCTTGCGCGTCGTTGTGACGGGCCTCGGCAATATGGGCCGCAGCCATGCGCTGGCCTATGAAACCAATCCCGGTTTCGAGATTGCCGCGCTTGTAAATCGCTCGGATGTCGAACTGCCCGAACCGCTAAAGCGCCATGCAATCCGCCGCTCGTTCGATGATGTGCTGCGCGACGAAAAGCCGGACGTCGCGTCGATCAACACCTACTCAGATAGCCATGCGGATTACGCCGTGAAGGCGCTGGAAGCTGGTTGCCATGTGTTCGTGGAAAAGCCGCTGGCGACGACAGTGGCCGACGCCGAGCGCGTCGTCGCGGCAGCGAAGGCGAACGGGCGCAAACTGGTGATCGGCTATATTCTACGGCATCATCCCTCATGGGTGCGGCTGATTGCCGAAGCGCGCTCGCTAGGCGGACCCTACGTTTTCCGTATGAACCTGAACCAGCAATCCAGCGGACCTACTTGGGCGACGCACAAGCAACTGATGCAGACGACGCCGCCCATTGTCGATTGCGGCGTGCATTATATCGATGTGATGTGCCAGATCACGGACTCAAAACCGGTCGAAGTGCGCGGCATGGGGCTCAGGCTTTCCGACGAGATAGCGCCCGACATGTATAATTACGGGCATTTGCAAGTGCTGTTCGATGATGGCTCGCTTGGCTGGTACGAAGCCGGATGGGGACCGATGATTTCCGAAACGGCCTTTTTCGTGAAAGACGTGATTTCTCCGAAGGGCTGCGTTTCAATCGTCATGGATGAAAGCGCGAAATCCGACGACATCGACACCCATACGAAAACATCGCGCCTGCGCATTCATCGCGCGGAAACGGGTGCCGATGGCAAGTTCAAGACGCCCGACCAATTGCTTTCGATGGAAGGCGAGCCGGGGCATCAGGAATTGTGCGATCTGGAGCAGGCATTCCTGCTGAAAGCCGTTCGAGAAGATGTCGACCTCACCCGCCATATGTCTGATGCGGTGAAGTCGCTCGCCGTCTGCCTTGCGGCAGATGAAAGCGTGCGCACCGGGCGCGCGGTGAAGCTATAGGAGTTTGCCGTGGGTTCGCTTGCAATTCAAAACGTCACCAAATCCTTCGGCAAGGTCGATGTGCTGAAAGGCATCGACCTCGATGTGCAGGACGGCGAATTCGTCGTGTTCGTCGGCCCTTCGGGTTGCGGCAAGTCTACGCTGCTGCGCATCATTGCGGGGCTTGAGGACGCAACATCCGGCTCGGTGCAGATCGACGGCCAGCGCATCAACGATGTGCCGCCGGCCAAGCGCGGCATCGCGATGGTGTTTCAGACCTATGCGCTCTATCCGCATCTTTCCGTGAAGAACAATATGGGGCTTGGCCTGAAACAGGCGGGCGAGGAAGCGAAGGAAATCGAGCGGCGCATCGGTGTGGCCTCCACCATGCTTTCACTAGAGCCATATCTGGAGCGCCGCCCCGCCGAGCTTTCGGGCGGGCAGCGTCAGCGCGTTGCAATCGGACGAGCGGTCGTGCGTGAGCCGAAACTGTTCCTGTTCGATGAACCCCTATCCAACCTCGACGCAGCTTTGCGCGTAAATACACGTTTGGAAATAGCCGAACTGCATCGCCGCCTGAAGTCGACAATGATTTACGTGACCCACGATCAGGTCGAAGCCATGACGCTAGCCGACAAAATTGTGGTGCTGAATGCCGGACGCATCGAGCAGGTCGGTGCACCGATGGAACTTTACAATAATCCGGCAAATACATTCGTCGCCGGGTTCATCGGCTCGCCTAAGATGAACTTCATTGACGGTGCACGGCTAGGCGACAGGGCCAAAACCGTTGGCGTGCGGCCAGAGCATATTTCAGTGGATGCCAAAAGCGGCGACTGGAAGGGCGTCGTTGCTCACGCCGAGCATCTGGGCGCGGATACGAATCTCTATCTCGACACCGAAAAGGCGGGGCGCATCACCGTGCGCCTGTTTGGCGAATACCGCGCCGAGCCGGGTGCGGTGCTATACGCTACACCCATGCAAGGCCGGACTTATCGGTTTGATGCTGACGGGCAAACGGTTATTTAGTCGCGACGGCCGGGACAGCAGAGTGAGGTGGTGGGGCCTCTATTTCAACACTACGCCCGCATCACGCATGCGCTCGGTCATTGTTTCCAGCGAGCCGCCGAGATCAATGGCGCGGCTGGCATCCATGCGCACCGCCACCTTGAAACCGAGCCGCGCCGCATCCAGCGCGGAATAGGCAACGCAATAATCCGTTGCAAGGCCGACCAGTGTGAGATCGGAAATGCCACGCTCCTTGAGATAGCCGCCTAATCCGGTTGGCGTCTTGTGGTCGTTTTCGAAAAAGGCCGAATAGGAATCTATCGCCTCGCGAAAACCTTTGCGCAACACCAGTTCAGCCTTGGTCCATATCAGGTTGGGGTGAAACTCCGCGCCCGCCGTGCCTTGCACGCAGTGATCCGGCCAGAAGTTCTGCGGACCATAATGCATGTCCACGGTCTCGAACGGGTTTCGGTCATCGTGGCTGGATGCAAAACTGGAATGTCCAGCCGGATGCCAGTCTTGTGTCAGAACCACATGGTCGAAATTCTGGATCAGGCCGTTTACCAGCGGAACGATGTCATGACCTCCATCGACAGCGAGCGCGCCGCCGGGACAAAAATCATTCTGAAGGTCGATCACTATAAGCGCGCTTGAAGACAATTTTCGGCTCCGTTGGGAATGTCGTCAGAGCATATCGTGCGCACGCCGCGGCGCAAGATGCGCCTGCACTTTGACAAGCGGACATTTCCAGATATCATTTGTATACGAATGAATTTTGGCCATTGCAGATGGTCGGTTCCAGACCCAACGGACGGCATTGCGTGACCCGTTACGCGAAACCCACCACGGTCGATGAAGCGCTGGCTCTGCTATCGCAGGCAGGCTGGCGACCGCTGGCGGGCGCGACCGATTTCTATCCGGCACAGGGCAATCGCCCGATCCGCGAAAACGTACTCGACCTGAACGGCATTGCCGAATTGCGGGGTATTTCCGAGACAGATAGCCATTTCGTAATCGGTGCGCGTACGACATGGACTGATATTCAGCGCACTGAATTGCCACCGGCTTTTGATGCGCTGAAACAGTCCGCCCGCGAAGTCGGCTCCGTGCAGATTCAGAACACGGGAACGGTCGCGGGAAATCTTTGCAACGCGTCTCCTGCCGCGGATGGCGCGCCGCCGCTGCTGATATTGAGCGCCGAAGTCGAGTTGCGCTCGACGCGTGGCGCGCGACGGCTCGCGCTCGGTGATTTCATTTTAGGGAATAGAAAAACAGCGCGGCAGTCCGATGAGCTTGTTACCGCGTTCTATGTCCCCAGGGAAGCGGCCAAAGGTTCGTCTGCCTTTTATAAGCTCGGCGCGCGGCGCTATCTTGTAATTTCAATCGCGATGGCGGCAGTACGGGTCATCATCGAGGATAGACAGATTCAGCGGGCGGCGATTGCCGTGGGAGCTTGTTCGGCTGTCGCTCAGCGGCTTCGAGGATTGGAAACCGCACTGATCGGTCACGAGCTTGCGCATGCGGAAGCGATTATCGGAGCCGCCACAATGCCCGAACTCGCTCCGATCAATGATGTGCGCGGCAGCGCTGAATACCGACTGGACGCCGCCCGCGAAATCGTTCAACGCGTGTTTGATGCGATCTCGCGTCCGGGAAAGCTGGCCGCATGAGCAAATTTAGTATCAGCCTAGGCGTGAACGACAAAGCTGTTCAGATCGAAACTTCGCCGCTGACTCGCCTTTCCAACGTGCTGCGTGATGAATTGCATTTGACCGGCACCAAAATTGGCTGCGATGCGGGCGATTGCGGCGCGTGCACGGTGCTGCTCGATGGAGAGCCGGTATGCGCCTGTCTGGTCCCGGTTGTTTCGGCAGATGGTTGCAATGTGCGCACCGTCGAAGGACTGGCCAATGGCAGGCTTTCGGCCTTGCAGGAATCGTTTCTAGCACATGGTGCTGCCCAATGCGGCATCTGCACGCCGGGCTTTCTGTTGGCAGCGTCGGCGCTGTTGGACCGGAATCCGCGCCCAAGCGAAGCTGAAGTCAATGACGCGCTGGGCGGGGTGTTGTGCCGCTGTACGGGCTATCGCAAAATTGTTGCGGCTGTGCTGGCTGTCGCCGGAGCCAACACGCAAGCGCGGCGTGCAACGCCGGCAAATGGCACGGCAGTCGGGGCGTCGCCTGTGCGGCTGGACGGTGTGCCGAAAGTGGACGGGCGTGAGAAGTTCGGTGCGGACAGCTTTCCTGCCGATGCGCTGGCTGTCGTGGTTATCCGCTCACCACACCATCAAGCCCGCTTCACATTTGGCGATCTCGCCGCGTATCAGGCGTCCAACTCCGCAATCACAGGCATATTTACGGCAGCAGATATGCCGGGCGATAATCGCTTCGGCGTGATCCCGGCGTTTGCGGATCAACCCGCGCTGGCTGAAGATTGCGCGCGGTTTCGCGGCGAGGCTGTGGCACTGGTCGCTATCGAGCGAAAGGCATTAGCGGATTTCGACGCCAACGAATTTCCCATCGTTTGGGAACAGGTCGAACACGCACTGACGCCAGATTGTGTGTGCGGCATTATCCATGCGAGCCGACCGGACAATGTTCTGGTGCGCGGGCATGTTGAACGCGGCATACCCGACGAAGCCCTGCAAAGCGCGGCTTATATCGCAAGCGGAACGATAGAGACGTCCTATGTCGAGCACGCTTATATCGAGCCGGAAGCCGGTTTCGCGGTCATGGATGGCGATACGCTGGTGATTTCAGCCTGCACGCAAGCGCCCTATATGGATCGCGACGACACGGCGAAACTGCTCGGTCTTGCGGTCGAAAAAGTGCGCATCGTGCCTACTGCGACCGGCGGCGGCTTCGGCTCGAAACTGGATATTTCCGTGCAGCCGCTGATTGGGCTGGTGGCGCTGCGAACGGGTCGCGCGGCAGCGCTCGCCTACACGCGGCAGGAATCCATGATGTCGACCACCAAGCGGCACCCGGCCAGCATGAAGGCGGAAATCGGCACGGATGAGAAAGGCCAGGTTGTCGCCATGCGCTTCGATGGCGTGTTCAACACGGGCGCTTATTCGAGTTGGGGGCCGACGGTCGCCAACCGCGTGCCGGTGCACGCTTCGGGTCCATATCGAACGCCGAACTATCGCGCGGACAGCGCGGCGATCCACACGAATGGGCCTGTTTCGGGGGCGTTTCGCGGCTTTGGCGTGCCGCAAGCAACGATGATGCAGGAAACGCTTTACGACGAGCTTGCCGAAAAGCTCGGCATGGACCGGCTGGAATTTCGCATTATGAACGCGCTGCGCGATGGCGATGCAACCGTGACCGGCCACGTTCTCGAAAGCGGCGTCGGTATTGCTGACTGTCTGGAGTCTTTGCGTCCGCATTGGGCGCGTGCGCTGGACGATTGTGCTGCGGCGAACAAGGGCAACGGCGTGATGCGGCGCGGCGTCGGTGTGGCGTCCTGCTGGTATGGTTGCGGGAATACCTCGCTGCCCAATCCTTCCACAATTCGCATCGGTGTGACGCCGGAAGGGAGCGTCAGGCTGCATCAGGGCGCAGTGGATATCGGGCAAGGGTCCAACACGGTGATTGCGCAGATTGCTGCCGATGCGCTCGGCGTGCCGCTTTCCGCAATCGAATTGGTGAGCGCGGACACGGCGATCACGCCGGATGCAGGCAAGACATCCGCATCGCGGCAAACATTCGTGAGCGGCAAGGCGGCGGAGAAATCAGCGCGCGCACTGCGCGAGAAAATCCTGCGCTTCGCCAATGTGTCGGAGGCCGCATCGCTTTCCATGGAGAACGGGCAGTTGGCGATTTGCGAGGGTGAGGCGCGTCGTACTGTCGAACTCTCGGCACTGCCGCGCGACGGATTTGGCTACGTGTTCACTGCGGAAGAAACCTACGATCCGCCAACGAGCGCGCTGGATGAAAATGGGCAAGGGCGGCCCTATGCGGTGTATGGCTACGGCGCGCAGATCGTCGAACTCGACGTGGATATGCGGCTCGGCACCGTGAATCTGGTGAAGATTACAGCAGCGCATGATGTCGGCAAGGCGATCAATCCGCTGCTGGCGGAAGGACAGATCGAGGGCGGTATTGCACAAGGCATCGGCATGGCGCTGATGGAGGAATATCTGCCGGGGCGCACCGAAAATCTGCACGATTATCTAATCCCGACCATTGGCGATGTGCCGCCCATCGAAACCATATTGGTCGAGGTGCCGGATGCGGAAGGTCCATTCGGCGCGAAAGGGCTTGGCGAACACGTGCTCATCCCCACTGCGCCCGCGATACTCAACGCAATTCGCCATGCGACGGGCGTGCTGGTGCGCAAGGTTCCAGCGACGCCGACGCGCGTGCTGGCGGCTATCAAGGAGGCAAGCCGATGAGCGAGCTTTCCGAGCGTTTCGAGACACATGAGCCGGGCGACAAGAAAGTCTCGGAAAAGCTGCGCTGCGACGCCTGCCCGGTGATGTGTTACATCGCGGAGGGGCGCACCGGCGCGTGCGACCGCTACGGCAATTTCGGAGGAAAGATCACGCGCTGCGATCCCTTGCGCATTCTCGACCATGAGCAGGTTGTAGCGTTTGAGGGCAGTGAGTGGGACGGTTCGCTGGTCAACACGCGCCAGCGTTTTGTTTCGGCCATCGGCGCGGGAACCACCTATCCCGATTATAAGCCAGCGCCGTTCATCGTTAGTCAGGAGGTCGAAGGCGTCGATCTGGTGACGGTCGTGACCGAGGGAATTTTCTCTTATTGCGGCGTCAAGGTGAAAATCGACACCGACCGCCATCTTGGTCCGGAAACGGCAGTGGTTCGCGCACAGGGCGAGGCGGTTGGTCATGTGACCACTGCCGAATATGGCTCGCAAATGCTGTCGTTGGGCGGCGTGCATCATCTGACGGGTGGCTCAAAGCAGGAGGGCCGCGTGACCTGCGACACGCTGTTGGCGCTGTGCAATCGCCAGCCGGTCGAGCTTGCCATTGATGGAGGCGCGAGCCTGATCGTGCAGGCGGGAATGCCGCCGGTAATCGACGGAAAGACCGAGCAGCGTATGCGCGTTGGTTGCGGTTCGGCTACCATCGGCATGTTCGCAAAACAATGGCGCGGATTGGTGGACGAAGTGGTGGTTGTGGACGACCACATTACCGGCGTTGTCTCGGAACATCAGGCGGGCAAGGTCATCGGTTGGGAAGATACCGGCATCAAGATTGTCGGCAGGCGGTCCACGCCGGGGCGCTACTTCAAGGTGGCCGAACCGGGGCTGGGATGGGGCGGCGCCGCAATTGACGATCCGTTGCAGATATTGGGACCGTGGAACGCAGCCAAGGGTGCGCGACCCGGCCTGTCGCTGATGATGGTTTCCACGACCGGCGAGCAGTTCGCCTATTACGAGCTGGACGACGAATTGAAGCCGGTGCTGAAACCGTTTCCGGATCGCCTGCGCAAGTCTGTCGATTTGATCGAACAGAATTGCGAACCGGCGTTATGTACCGTGCTGTTCGTGGGTGGAGCAGGCGGTTCGCTGCGGGCGGGCGTGGTGGAAAATCCGGTGAACCTGACCCGTTCAGTACAGGGATTGCAAACTTATGTGACGGTTGGTGGCGCGCCGGTCTATGTGTGGCCGGGCGGCGGTATCACGCTGATGGTCGATGTTACCCGCGTGCCCGATAACGCTTTCGGCTATGTGCCGACTCCCGCACTGGTTGCCCCTATCGAATTCACGCTGCGGCGGGATGATTATCTGGCGCTTGGTGGATATGCGGAGGAAATTCGTACGGTAGATGATGTATTGAAAAGAGGCGGTGAGTATTGGAATGCGCGCTCGGAACAGCCCGCGCCGCGTGAAAATCCTTGGCCCTTGCATGCGCAGATAGAGCAGGCAAAACTCGGCGGTGCGCAACGATGAACGCGCCGCAAGCCACCATGCTAGGCCGCAGGCTGCACCTCAATCACGGGCCGATTGATATCATCGCAGAGGCGTTTGGCGCGAGTGAAGAGGTGCAGCGAGCATACGATCAGGCTGCGGCGCGTTTCGGCACCATTCTTGAGGAGCTTGTCGCGGAACTGCCGGAGCTGCGAATGCCTGTGAGCGCGGCACCGCGAGCATTTCGCAGTAAGATTGCACAGAACATGGAGGCGGCGGCTCAGGTGTTCTTTCCCGTATTTATTACGCCGATGGCGGCGGTGGCCGGAGCGGTGGCCGATGAAGTGCTGGCGCATATGATCGCCGGACGGCGGCTCGAAAAAGCCTATGCGAACAATGGCGGTGACAGCGCACTCTATCTCAACGATGACGCGACTATGATGCTGGCGATTGCCGGAACGGGCAACGGCTTTGCCGATCGTATTTATATCGGCACGAACGATGATGTGCGCGGCGTCGCAACAAGCGGCTGGCGCGGGCGCAGCTTTTCGTTGGGCATTGCCGACGCGGTAACGGTGCTGGCACGGACCGGCGCGCAGGCGGATGCTGCGGCCACGATAATCGCGAACGCAGTCGATCTGCCGGGACATGAAAGCATCAGCCGTGCGCCTGCTGTTTCGCTACAGCCGGACAGTGATCTGGGTGGCAGGCTGGTTACGGTGGGTGTCGGCAGCCTGACAACGCAAGAGGCCGCGCGGGCGCTTGATGCGGGCTTGCGCAAGGCAGACGAATTGCGCGAGCGTGGGGTGATTTCAGCTGCGGCACTGTTTCTGAATGGTCAATGCCGCATGACGCAAGGTATGCCGGTGGCCATGCCGCCGCAAAAACAAGCATTATCAGGGAGCCTCCAGAATGCCTGAATTTCCGATCCGAAAGATTGTCGTGCAGGTGGAAGAAATCTTCCACGAAGGCGGGCCGGTGGCGGCTGTGCCTCGCCGCCGCGCGGCAGTGATGGCGCTGGTGAAAAATCCGTTTGCAGGGCGATATGTCGAGGAATTGCAGCCCGCGATGGATGATCTCAAGCCGCTCGGCCTGATGATGGCTGACAGGTTGATCGAGGCGCTGGGCGGCAAGGATGGCATCGACGGCTATGGCAAGGGCGCAATCGTTGGAACGGCGGGCGAGTTGGAACATGGCGCGCTGTGGCATGTGCCAGGCGGTTATGCGATGCGCGAGCGATTGGGCGAGGCAAAGGCTATCGTTCCATCTGCCAAGAAGGTCGGCGCTTTTGGCTCGCGGCTCGACGTTCCTATCGGCCATATCAACGCGGCCTATGTGCGTAGCCACTTCGACGCGATGGAAGTGGGGATCGCGGACGGCCCCCGCCCTGACGAAATCCTCTACGTTCTGGTGATGACCGGCGGGCCGCGCATTCATAATCGTATGGGCGGGCTGGAAGCAAAAGACATCAAAGCTTGGGACGGCCAGCGTTGAGCGCACGCGAAAACATTTTGAAGCTGGCGAGTATCGAGGATGATACGCCAGCCGAATACCGGCTGCAGGAGCAGATCGGGTTCGTGTTGCGCAAGGCGCATCAGCGGCACGTGGCGATATTCGCATCGCGGATCGAGGATTTGACGCCACCGCAATTTGCAGCGCTCGCCATGCTGCATGAGACTGGCGAGACCTCGCAGAACCAGCTTGGGCAACTGGTCGCGATGGATGCCGCTACGATCAAAGGTGTGATCGACCGGTTGAAGGCGAGAGGCTTTCTTACGGTTGATAAGGACGACACCGACAAGCGTCGCCTGATCGTGCGGATTACGCCAGAGGGCAATCGGGCTGTGCGTGAACTGGTGGAACTTGCGCGAGAGATTACGCAGGAAACGCTTGCGCCACTATCGGCACGCGAGGCGGAAACACTGCTGCGATTGCTGAACAAGATTGCTTCAATCTAGGATCAGGACTCATTAATCTGAAGCGCTCTACATCCGTTTGGAACGGCGCTCCGGGATATCTTCCGGATTGCGTCCCGGACGACTTTTATAAGGCCGAAGGCTCCAGCCAAACCGCAAGGCTCCGCCGCGCACGAGGAAGCCCGAAGCAAACGCCAATACTGCCGCAACTTGCGGAGCGACCAGCAGCCTGTCCGCAATCACATAAACCGCGGCTGCCACACCCGCCGCAGTGATATAAATTTCCGGCCGCAACAATACAGATGGCTCGCCCGCAATTATATCACGCAAAATTCCGCCGAACGTTGCCGTCAACATTCCTGTTATGATTGCGACTGCGGGTGATCCGGTGATTGCAAGACCTTTCGCCGCGCCCATCGCTGCGAAAGCCGCCAGACCAATGGCATCCAGCCACAGAAGCAGGCGCCAGCGAGATTCGACCAGATGCGCCGTGAAGAAGACGAGCACTGCGGTGACGACACAGGTCAGCACATAAATATTGTTGCCGATCCAGAATACCGGAACGTTCAAAATGACATCCCGCAACGTACCGCCACCGATACCGGTAATGCCCGCCAGGAAAATGAAGCCGACAATATCCAGTTGCTTGCGCGATGCCGACAATGCGCCGGTGGCGGCAAAAACGGCGATGCCGGCATAGTCTAGAAACTGAATGGGTGTCATGCCGCGCTCTTTCGCAACGCATGCAACATCATGCAGGCAGCGCCGGGTAATTTGAGCGCCTCTGCTGCCTGCACGCGTTCCGGAGTGTAAAAGCCGCTTTCGTGCAGGCAGTTGATAGTGCCTATAACCGAACCGCCAACCACGACCGGCACATTGATGACCGATTCGCAGCCGAGCGATTGAATCAGTTCGTAATCGCCGAATACTTCGGCGATTTCTTCAATAGTATTGGCCACGAAGGTCTGCTGGCGCGTGAGCGTAATGTCCGACCACCGCGTTTCATTATAGGGCTTGGTGCCGAAAACCGGGTAGGCGTCTGGCATGTTGGAGTAGATGCGTTCGGCCTCTTTGGCAGTCGTGTCAGACACCATAAGCGTGAAAAGCTTCACGCCTATGAGTGTTTGGGTGAGCGCTTCCAGTGCTGCGCAGGCTGTCGCGGGCTGCGGCTGATCAGAGGCAAGTGCTTTGATGAAAGCCGCATAATTGCTCATGGAAATGCGCCGTCAGGCGTCCTTTTCGGCCTGCTCGTTTACCGGGCCGGGCTCCGGGGCATTGCTATTCGCCGGGGCAGATTTCGGTCCGCCAGTCGAAATGCCAACCATTGCTGGCCGCAATACGCGGTCGCCGATGGAATAGCCAGGTTGCACAACCTGCAGGACCGTGCTTGCCGGTACGTCTGGATTCGGCACTTCAAACATAGCCTGATGGAAGTTCGGATCGAATTTCTCACCTTCCGGCTCAAGCTTTTTCACGCCATGGCGCTCCAGTGCGGAAAGCATAGCCCGCTCGGTCAGATCAACGCCCTCAAACAGGGCTTTAAAAGCAGCATCGCCCGATTCGCGCGCCTCAGCAGGAATTGCGTCGAGGCCGCGGCGCAGATTGTCGGAAACCGTGAGCATATCGCGTGCGAAATTGGCAATCGCGTAAGAGCGGGCATCCTGAACATCGCGCGCGGTGCGGCGGCGCAGGTTTTCCATCTCTGCTGCAATGCGCAGCGCGCGGTCTTTTAGTTCCTCATTCTCTTTCATCAGGCGTTCTAGCACCTCGAAATCGCCTTCGACCTTCTCGACCACTTCTTCTGGTGCAAGGGCTTCTTCAGATACGGATTTGTCTTTGGGCTTGTTGCTCATCATATGACCTTGAAAGGTTCTAAACTTGCGCCCGATATCGAGGTTCAGGAGGCAAAAATCAAGTGCAGGCGATCATGCAAGAAAGATCCAATTTTACGAAAGTTTTACCGTAAAGACAAAGCTCGGTTCAGCATTTGGCACTTTCACGGCACAATAGCGTTATGAAAGCGCGAGGTGAAAAGCAAATGTACGCCAGCGACCTTCATCGGAACCGCGTTGCGGATACCATCCGCCGCCTAGTTGCGAGCCCTGACACGCGCCGCTATGCAGCCGCGCTGCCGCAGTTTGAAATCGACACAGAGATTCCGGCAGACATGACTGCCAAGCTCAAACGCTTGGAAAAGGCCGAAAAGAAGATGCGGCGGATGAGGGGTATTTGACCCTATAGCGGTAGGCGCCGCCAAGAATATTTACCGGCGGGCTTTTCATCGCGCGCTGACGGCTGATTGTACAATCCGAGCCCTTCAATGCGGCCTTCGTCGATCCAGCGCAGAAGCACGGGGTGTGAAATTTCAAACTCCGTGAACCCTACACGCAGCATGTGCGAGAACTGATCCGGCAGCACCTGCCCGACAGCACGAACCGCACCCTTGTAATCATAGCGACGACGCAGAATTTCGGCCTTGGAAAAGCTTCTGCCATCGTTGAAAGCCGGGAACTCCAACGCGACCAGCGGCAAATCATCAAGATGATCGGCAATTGCCTCGATCTTGTCACCCGGCTTGATGCGCACGCCGATGCGGTGATTGGCGCTACGCCGCGCCTCCGCATCGAGAGCCAGAAACGCATCCAGCGGCAAGATGACATCGCCCGTCGCGGTCAGCCCGTCAGTGTCTTCGACATGCCGCCACTTATCGTCACGGAAACCGTCGAGCGTCCACAGGCGCACGGCTGGCTGTTCGGCAGTTTCATTCATTGAGATTAATCCGTTCTTGTGCGCGTCAGTGGCCGCTATTGTCGAGGGTGCGATCCAATCCGGCAAGATGGATGCCGCACTCGACCTTTGCCTGACCCGCCCAGCGTCCGCTTCGCGCATCTTCGCCGGGCTTTACCGGCTGTGTGCAGGGAAAGCAGCCTATCGAGAGATAACCATAGGCGACGAGTGGATTTTCGCGCAAGGCGTGCCCACGCATGTAATCGGCAAGGTCGGAGGTGGTCCAGCGCGCCAGCGGATTGATGCGGAGGCGCGGTCCGACCGTCTCGAAGGCGGCAAGTCCGGCACGCGTCGAAGCCTGAAAGCGCTTGCGGCCAGTGAACCAGGCGCGAAAGGGCTCAACGCCACGCGCCAGCGGCTCCACCTTGCGGATTTCGCAGCAGGCATCTGTGTCGCGCTGATGCAGCGTGCCGTCCGGGTCTTTTTCGCGCAATGCTGCTTCTTCCGGCGTCAGGATGCGGATATCGCGCAGGCCGAAATCCGCAACCAGCGCGTCGCGATATTCGAGCGTTTCACCGAAATGCTTGCCTGTGTCCAGAAAAAGCACCGGCAAATTGCGGTCGATCTCCGCCACCATATGCAGCAGCACGGCAGAATCCGCACCGAAGGACGAAACAGCGGCGATGCCGTTTATGCCGAAGCGTTCGACCGAGCGGGCGATGATTTCCTGCGGCGAGGCTGCGCCGTAGCGCGCTTCCAGCGCTGCGGCTTCGATTGCGGCCTGCTCTTCGGCCTCAAGCGGCTTTGGCTTCGCTACCATAAAGCGCCTCCTTGAAGGGCGCTTGCCCAACGCGACGATAGGTGTCGAGAAACTTCTCGCTCCCATCGCGTCGTACCACAAGATAAGTCTCGACGATTGTCTCAATCGCGTCAGTAATTTCTTCAGGGCCAAAGCCGCGCCCGATGATCTCGCCTATGGACGTGTTCTCGTCGCCGGAGCCGCCAAGCGTGACCTGATAGAGTTCCGTGCCCTTCTTCTCCACGCCCAGAATGCCGATATGGCCGACATGGTGGTGCCCGCAGGCGTTGATGCAGCCCGAAATTTTCAGCTTCAGCTCTCCAATATCGCGCTGGCGTTCCAGCGAGGCGAAGCGCCGTGAAATATCCTGCGCGACCGAAATCGAACGGGCATTTGCCAGCGCGCAATAATCAAGGCCGGGGCAGGCGATAATATCCGTGATGAGATTGGAGTTCGCGGTCGCCAGCCCGATCTCCACAAGCCTGTCAAAGATGGCACGCAAATCCGCCCGCGCCACATGCGGCAGGATCAGGTTCTGCTCGTGACTGACGCGGATTTCATCAAACGCATAGCGCTCGGCAATATCCGCAACCGCATCCATCTGGCTGTCGGAGGCATCGCCCGGCGTTTCGCCAATGCCTTTGAGTGAGATCGTCACAGCAGCATAATCGGGATGACGATGGGTGATGACGTTCTGGTCCAGCCATTCCGAGAAATCGCGCGAGTTGAGCCGTGCCAGCTTGATCGCCTCGTCGCCTTCCGGACGCGCGGCCAGTTCTGGCGGAGCGAAATAGGCTTGAATTGCATCAATGTCGGCCTGCGGCAACGCAAGTTCGGTGTTCTTCAAATCGGTCCATTCGGCTTCAACCTGACGCGCAAAATCCTCGACGCCCGTTTCGTGAACGAGGATTTTGATGCGCGCCTTGTATTTGTTGTCGCGGCGACCGTTGAGATTGTACACGCGCAGGATCGCGGTGGTGTAGGACAGCAAATCCTGTTCGGGCAGAAAATCGCGGATCTTCTTGGCGACCATCGGCGTGCGGCCCTGTCCGCCGCCAACGTAAACGGCGAAGCCAAGCTCACCCTGCTCGTTCTTCTTCAGATGAAGCCCGATGTCGTGCGTCTGGATCGCGGCGCGGTCGCGATTTGCGCCCGTCACCGCAATCTTGAACTTGCGCGGCAGATAGGAAAATTCGGGATGCACCGACGACCATTGCCGCAGGATCTCCGCATAGGGGCGGGGATCGGCGACCTCATCGGCGGCAGCACCCGCGAAATGATCAGCGGTTACGTTGCGAATGCAGTTACCAGAGGTCTGAATGCAATGCATCTCGACGCTTGCCAGATCGGACAAGATCGCCGGAACATCGGACAAGGCAGGCCAGTTGAACTGCAAGTTCTGGCGCGTGGTGAAATGTCCATAGCCTTTATCATAGGTGCGCGCTATGTGCGCCAGCATACGCAACTGCCGCGAATTGAGCGTGCCATAGGGTATCGCAATGCGCAGCATATAGGCGTGAAGCTGTAAATAAACGCCGTTCATCAAGCGCAGCGGACGGAACTGATCTTCCGTTATTTCGCCGGCTAATCGTCGTTCAACCTGATCGGTAAACTCGCTGACGCGAGCCTTCACGAAATCATGGTCGAACTCATCATAACGATACATCGTCTTCGCCCTGGGTTATGCTGCTCGCGCCTGCTTGCCGTGGTCGGTTCTGTTTGTTGGTCCTGCCGCGCGAATGCGCTCACGCAATCGCAGCGGAATGATCTTTTTATCAACGAGTTGGACGTCGATCAAATCCACATCGAGCGCGAAATTCGTTGCGAATGCTGCTTTGCCGATTGCATCGAGGCGTTCTTCGTCGGCCTTTTCCGCGGCCAGCGCGGCCCCTTCGATGGTTTCCTGCCAGCCATTGGCGTCCGAGTACCAGATGGCCTCGCCGTCGGTCAGTCTGTTTGCGGTCAGAACCTTCATGCCGCCTCTCCCAGAGATTTCTGGCGGACGGGCTTGGAAACCGTGGCGAATGGCGCAACCACACCCGGCACGAGTTCATATGAAACATCTGCCGCGCGCAGTGCTGCGATTTCGTCGCCAGCCTTGCCGAACATCAGCAGATCGCCGAGCTTCAGGCGCACAACGCGCTTGCCTTCGCTCGCCAGTTTCACCAGCAGATCGTTGATGTCGCGCTGGCTGGACGCATCGCATTGCTTGCCAACGGCAATGCGTTCGGCGTCGCGCCGTCCCATTGCCACCAGTGCTTCCGGCACGTTGATGTCGTGCACGACTACATCGGCTTCCATCAGGTGACGTTGCGCGCGCAGCGTCAGCAGGTCTTCAGCACCGGGACCGGCACCCACCAGAGATACGTGGCCGGTGATGCCCTGCCGCCTCAGCAGCAATTCAGTTGCTGCCGCGCGGGCTTCTTCGATATGGCCAACTTCCATCTGCCGTGCGGGCTCACCGGAGAAAAAGTCCGACCAGAACCGACGCCGCGCCGCGCCTTTTGGAACGAAGCGTTCCACCGACGCGCGGAACGTTTCGCCAAGCGATGCCAGCGCACCGAGCGAGGGCGCAAGCATACGGTCGATCCGCGCGCGGAGCATCTGGGACAGAACCGGTCCGGTGCCTTCCGTGCCGATGGCAACGCAAACCGGCGCGCGGTTCACAATGGCTGGGGTGTAGAAATCGCACAGTTCAGGGCGGTCTACCGCGTTAACCGCAATGCCGAGTCGGCGCGCATCTTCGCTGACCTGACGGTCAAGCGCTTCTTCGCCGCTTGCTGCGAAAACCAGACGCGCCGTTTCGAGATGGCGGGCCGTGTAAGCCTCGGCGACATGTTCTGCGCTGTTTTGTGCAATCCACGCGGCGAAGGAGGTTTCGACTTCTTCCGCAACGATGCGCAGCCTGGCCGATGACTGGCCGATCAGCCGCGCTTTGGCGTAAGCTTCATCGCCGCCGCCGACGATGACGACCACCTCATCCGCTACGCGGATGAAAACCGGAAATGCGTTGAGTTTTGGCGCAGATGCCGTCACGGCTTCGGACTCCTGAATGAAGCCCGTTTTTACCCGCAATGCGCGATCGGTATAAGAAATCCACTCGCGTGACGCGTAAGCCGCGCCAACGTTTTTTCCCGGAGTGCGCCGCTTGGAAGAAAATTATTCCTGAGTGCCAATCTGCATAGGTCGGTGCTGCCCCTCATCCCGCTGCCACGACCTCTGCCGGGGAGAGTCACGCGTCTCTCCCGTCCTTCGGACCCCCGGAAACAGGGAGAAGGAAGATGAAATTAACGCCGTGCAAAAGCGCCAACGTCGCAAGTCAAACAGGTTCCCATTCACCCGACGAATGCGCGTTCCAGTACGAAGCTATTGGGGCTGTTGAGCGAACCTTCCTCGAAGCCGAGCTTTTCCAGCAGCGCCTTTACATCCTGAATCATGTGCATGGAGCCGCAGATCATCACGCGATCCGTCTCAGGATTGAGTGCTTCGATGCCGAGATCGGCGTAGATTTTCCCGTTCTCGATCAGATGCGTGATGCGGCCCATATGAGGTGTCTGTTCGCGCGTGGTCGTGGAATACAAAGTTACGCGCGGCGCAAATTCACCGATCAGCGGATCTTCCGCGAGATTGGAAATCAGCTCCTGCCCGTAGACGAGTTCTGCCGCATCGCGGCACGTATGCGTCAGCACGAGTTGCTCGAACTTGTCATAGGTGTCCGGGTCGCGCACAAGGCTGGCGAAAGGCGCTATGCCTGTGCCGGTCGAGATCATGAACAGCCGCTTGCCCGGCGTTAGCGCGTCTACCACCAGCGTGCCGGTGGACTTCTGGCGCATCAACACCGTGTCACCCGGCTTGATCTGCTGGAGATGCTGTGTGAGCGGTCCATCCGGCACTTTGATCGAGAAAAATTCAATCTCCTCGTCCCATGCGGGAGAGGCAATCGAATAGGCCCGGAACACGGGCTTTTCAGCGTTCGGCAATCCGATCATCACGAACTCGCCAGAGCGGAAGCGGAAGCTTTGCGGGCGCGTGATGCGGAATTTGAAAAGCCGGTCCGTATAGTGGTGCACAGACACCACCGTCTCGGCATGAACATTGGCCGGAATGGGAAATTTTGGCGCGTCGCTTTCGACTGCCTTGATGGATGTTGAATGCTGCATAGAAAGTCAGGACCTGTTCAAAAAGCGGGGCCTTGTGTCGGAAGTTTATTAGTATACAAACGATTATCCGGTCAAGATTGAAGCCTGAAACCCGGTTCCAAAGATGAGCACCGGAACAGGGCGCACGTTTCGGAAACTGTCGATGGCGAAGAATATTCCCGCGCCGGGTGAAACTTCGAAAGAAGCCGTGGTCGCCGGCATAGATGTCGGCGGAACCTTTACCGACCTTCTTTTGATCGATGGACGAAACGGTCAGGTTCGCCTCGCCAAGACCCCAACCACGGTTGAAAATCAGGCGCACGGCGTGGTTGCCGCGCTGAATCAAACCGGTTTCGATATTTCAGAAATCGACCTGATTGTTCATGGCACGACCACCACGACCAATGCGGTGCTGGAACGACGTCTCGCCAAGACAGGACTTATCACCACACGCGGCTTTCGTGATGTGCTTGAACTGGGCCGCCGCACACGCCCGCAAGCCTATGGCATGACTGGCACGTTTACCCCCATCATTCCGCGCAATCTGCGGCTGGAAGTCACCGAACGTGTGGAAGCATCGGGCCGGGTGCGCGACCAGCTGAACGAGGACGAGCTACGCACAGCGATCCGACAATTGCTCGATGCAGGTTGTGAGGCGCTTGTCATCCACTTCCTGCATTCCTACGCCAACCCGGCGCATGAGCGGCGCGCGGCGGAAATCGCAGCAGAGCTTTGGCCGAATGATTACATTACAACCGGCCACGCGCTGTTGTCCGAGGCGCGAGAGTTTGAGCGCGGCGTTACGGCAGCGGTGAATGCCTCGGTGCAGCCCATTCTTGAGCGCTATGTCGAGCGCTTGCGGCGCGAGCTTTCCGCGCGCGGCTATGGTCGCGACTTCCTCATCATGAACGGCAATGGCGGCATGATTTCCGCCAGCTTTGTCAGTCGCGAGGCGGCGAAAACGGTCATGTCCGGCCCAGCGTCCGGTGTTATTGCTGCTGCCTATACGGCGAAGCGCGCGGGCTTTCCCAACATCGTGACATATGACATGGGCGGCACCTCGACCGATGTTGCGCTTATTCGCAACGCGCAGCCCGCCGTCTCGAACGAAATCGAGATCGAATATGCGATGCCGATCCACGTGCCGATGGTGGCCGTGCATACGGTGGGCGCGGGCGGCGGCTCCATTGCGCGCGTTGATGCATCCGGCCTGATCCAGATCGGCCCGGAAAGCGCTGGCGCTACCCCTGGTCCGATTTGTTATGGACGCGGCGGCAAGGAACCCACCATCACCGACGCCAATCTGGTTCTTGGGCGGCTAAGCGCCCGCAAGCTGTTGGCCGTGGATTCACCTGTCGGCGTGGAAGGCGTGACGAGCATCTTTGCCGAGCGCATTGGCAAGGCTGCAAATCTGGATGGTGTCAGTGCCGCTGGCGCTGTGTTGCGGCTCGCCAATGTAAAAATGGCCGGTGCCGTGCGCATGGTTTCCGTGGCGCGAGGCCATGACCCTCGTGACTTTGCGCTGTTTGCGTTCGGCGGGGCGGGGCCGCTGCATGCCAGCGCCCTTGCGCGCGAACTTGGTCTGCCGAAAGTGATCGTTCCGGCTCGGCCGGGAATTACAAATGCGCTTGGCTGCGTGGTGGCCGATCTGCGGCAGGACTTTGTGAACACGGTCAACCAGCCGGTGGCTATTGTGGACGAGGCTCCCGTGCGGAGCATTCTGGCGGCGCAGCGCGCGGAGGGCGAAGCCTTGATCGCCAAGGAGGCCGTGAAGCCGGAACGGATCGAGGTTGCGCATTCCGCCGACATGCAATTTGTCGGGCAAACGCACATTCTCAATGTGCCGCTGCCTTCGGGCGAGGTGGATCGCGCGACGCTGCAGGGGCTTTTCGAGCGCGCCTATTTCGCTCGCTTCAAAGTGGAGTTGCCGGAAATCCGCGCCAATCTAGTCAGCCTCAATACATCTGTCACGGGCATACGTCCGCAGGTTGATCTGTCGCGGCTGATCGACCCGGCAGGACGTGCCGCCACGCTGGAGGGTGCATTGCTGGAGCGCCGCTCCGCCTGGTTCGACGGCGAATGGCAGGACACGCCGGTGTATGATCGCCAGAAGCTGCCGCTTGAAGCGGTAATTACTGGCCCCGCAATTCTCGAACAGCTTGACGCAACAACCGTGCTTCAACCCGGCGACCACGCAACCAGCGACAGCGACGGCAACATCATCATCGAAATCGGGGGCAGATCATGAGCCTCGACGCAATTACGCTTTCCGTCATTCAGGCCGCGTTGCAGCAAACGTGTGACGAGATGGACCTGACGTTTTCACGCGCTGCATTTTCGCCCGTCATCGCCGAAGCCAATGACCGCTCTGACGGCATCTATTCGGCGGAAGACGGTTCGTTGATCGCGCAAGGTTCGGAAGGGTTGCCGGTCTTCGTGGGCGTCATGCAATATTCCACGCGCACGATTATCGAGATGATCCGTGACGGCCGCTGCCTGCCGCCGGAACCCGGCGACATTTACATCGTCAACGATCCTTATCTTGGCGGCACGCATCTGATGGATGTGCGGTTTGCCATGCCGGTTTGGCGAGATGATAAGATTTTCTGCTGGCTTTCCAATACCGGGCATTGGCCGGATACAGGTGGTGCGGTGCCGGGGGGCTTTTCGGCATCGGCCACCGCGGTGGAGCAGGAAGGCTTGCGCCTGCCGCCCGTGAAGCTTTTCAAGAAGGGCGTGCTCGATCCCGAAATTCACGCCATCATTTCTTCGAATATTCGCGTGGCCGAGCAGCGTATCGGAGACATTCGCGCGCAAGCTGCCGCGCTACGTGTGGGCGAGGAGCGGCTATCGGCAATATTAGATCGTTACGGAGACGAAACGGTTGTCGAAGCGATTGCCGAATTACGCCGTCGCGCGGCAGACCAGATGCGTGCGCATATTGCCCGCATTCCAGACGGAACCTATCGCTCGAAAGCGTTTATCGATTCTGACGGTGTGGTGAACAAGCCTCTGACCATCGCGCTTGTGGTGGAAAAGCAGGGCGATACGCTGACCTTCGATTTCTCGCAGTCGTCAAAGCCTTGTGCAGGACCGATGAACAGCGTGTTGGCTACAACGCTGTCATCCGTTTATCTCGCTATGCGCCATATTTTCCCGGATGTGCCGATCAGCGCGGGCGCATTCGAACCGTTGATCGTGAAGACGCCGGAAGGCACCTTCCTTGATGCACGTTATCCGCGCCCGGTTTCCGGTTGCGCAGCGGAAGTCTCGCAGCGCATTGCAGAGGCGGTGTTCGCGGCGATGGTGCAGGCAATTCCCGATCTGGTTACAGCTGCGCCTGCCGGTACAAGCGGCAATTTTGCGCTTGGCGGGCATGACCCTGAGCGCAAGCGCGATTTCGTTATGTATCAGATTTCCGGCGGCGGTTACGGCGGCAATGCCGCGCAGGACGGGCTTACCAATGGTTGCTCAACCATCGGTATTTCCAAATCTCCGCCGGTCGAAATCATGGAACAGGCGTTTCCCGTTCTCTATCGCCGCTATGCCATGCATGAGGGTTCAGGCGGGGCCGGAGAGCATCGCGGCGGCTTCGGCCTGTCTTATGAGGTCGAACTATTGCGCGGCGAGGCGCGCGCTTCCTTCGTCATGGATCATGGTCGCTTCGGACCGCAAGGGGCGCTCGGCGGCGCTGATGGTGCGCCAAACAAAGTCACCGTGTTCCGCGACGGTGTTGCGCATGTGCCGGAACATCTCTCCAAGGAGCAGGATATTCCGCTGAAGGCTGGCGACCGTGTATGTGTCGATACACCGGGCGGCGGCGGCTATGGCAATCCACACGACCGTGATCCTCATGCCGTGCGACATGACATAGAGATGGGATACTACACGGAAAAACAGGCCAAAGTGTTGTTCGGTCCGTAGCGGGTGGGCGTTGCTGCCCTTGAACTAAGCAACCAGGCTTTGGCCGTCATTGCTGTAATAGCTGATGTAGCGCTGAGAAATGAACGATACCGGCAGGACGACGAAAACATCGGTCGTGCCAAATTCATAGTCCACGACGCAGCCATCCCCGAAGCGTGCGCCAAGCCGCAAATAGCCTTTGATGAGTGGCGGCATAGCCATCAGCGCGGCCTTCGGGTTTATTGCCTCTTCCGGCATCAAATCCATGCTGCTGAAACGTTCCTGCACTGCGCGGACGGACCAATTGCCTTCGGCGCGGCAGTTTTGGCGAAGGAAGGACAGCGCCTCCGCGTGAGCGGCAGGAATAGTTCCGTGGAACGAAGCGCAACCAGCCATGACGTCGATTTCATGGAGCTTTACGTAAGCCCAGATCGCCTGCCACATGGCCTCGATGGTGCGCTTGGTACGATAGGCGGGCAGCACGCACGAGCGTCCAAGTTCCACAAAGCGGAGGCCGCGGTTGCGCTCGATGAGGCTGTTCAGTTCAAACTCCGAAGCCGAATAAAAGCCGCCATTCCGCTCGGCGCGTTCTTGCGGCAACAACCGGTAGGTGCCGACAACGCGGCGATAATCAGGGCCGGGGAGGGTGCCGTCACAGACGATCAGATGGTCGCAAATATCATCGAACGCATCCACGTCGCGCTGCATTGCGGCACCGGGAATTGTAACCTGCGCACCAAGCTCTTCGCAAAATACACGGTAACGAACGGCCTGCGCGGCTTCGATTTCTTCCGCGCTGCGGGCGAGGCGAACCTCAAGCGAGCCGATGCGGCCAAGCAGACTGTCATTCGGCAATTGATGAGCGACTGTCGGGCAATCGGGAGAAAAGGTTTCAGCCACGTTTTGCATCGGATGCTCCTGGAGCCAGTTCAGTTCGCCGAACAATAGCGGGAGCATAATACACGATAGTGACAGTCGATGCGCGGCTAAAGCAGGTCAGGCGCGCTGGCGCGCGAAATTGTGACCGCGAGGTTGTTCTTCGACAGCGCGGACCAGCGCATCGGGGTCGATTGGCTTTGTCAGAAAGCCGCTAGCACCGCCAGCAATTGCCTCATGACGTGTTTTTTCCTGACTGTCGGCAGAGAGAACGAGGATAGGCATAGGCTCGTGACCCTTTTCCTCCTCATATTTCCGAATCATGGCGATTGCATCAAACCCGTCCATGACGGGCATGCTAAGATCCATGAGCACAACGTCGAAGCGCTTGCGTGATTTTTCACCAATCGCGGCCTCAACAGCGGCACCGCCATCGCTGACGGTCTCGACCTTGTGGCCGGCTCGCGTCAGGGCTGTGCGCGCAAGCAAGGCATTGATCTCATTGTCTTCGGCCAGAAGGATAGACAGGCTCTGGCCATTGCTGGCGCGGCCAACGGACTGCGTTTTTCTTGTGCTGGTCTTTTCCGTCCCGAGCCGGGATTGGAGAAGCCGAAGCAATGTTTCTCCGCGCACGGGTCGCACGAGAAAATTGGGGTAGCCACGGTCCTGAAATTCGCTCAGTTCGCCGCGACCATCGGGGCCGATAATGATGATCGGCGCGGCTTTCAGCCCGGCTTTGCGCAAATCTTGCAGCAGGCCGCTGTTCTGTCGCTCTATTTCGGCGTCTACAAGGATCGTATCCCAAGGTTGCTTTGCGAGTTCCTTTGCCGACTCAATATTAGCGGCAGTTGCAGCCTGACCGCCATTCGCGACGATGGTAAGCCGCAGCGCTTCCGCTTCCACCGTATTGGGAGAAAGGATCAGGCACTTCTTGTCCAAGGGTACAGAATGCTCTGGCTTTACCGCTTCGGCGGGTGTTGCGGCGATTGTAAAGGAAAATTCCGATCCTTTTCCTTGCGTACTTTCGACTTTGATTTCGCCGCCCATGCCTTCAACAAGCCTGCGGGAAATCGCAAGTCCGAGCCCGATGCCGCCTTTCGTGCGGGTTGATGTGCCATCCGCCTGCTCAAACTCTTCAAAGATGCGCTCAAGATCGCTGCTGCGCATGCCCGGCCCGGTGTCCCGAACCGTAAACCGCAACATGTTGGAATTTTCGGCTTCGGTAGTGACGCTGACCAAAATGCCGCCGTGGTCGGTGAATTTCGTTGCATTGGCGACGAGATTGATGAGCACCTGACGCACGCGGCCCGGATCTGCCATGACGCGAATAGGAACATCCGGCGAGACATAGCAACCAAGCCCAAGTCCTTTTGCGTAGGCGCGCGACGCCAGCAGTTCGACGACGTTATTTACAAGCTCGCGCGGGGATACGCGTTGCAACTCCGGCACAAAGCGACCAGCCTCGATCTTGGAGAAATCGAGAAGGTCTTCGATGAGCGCCAGAAGTGACGTGGCCGATGTCGAGATTGCACTTACATAAGTGCGCTGCTCGTCTGACAGTTCTGTCCCAGCGAGAAGCTTCGCCATCCCTGTAATGCCGTTCATCGGCGTGCGTATCTCGTGACTGACCGTGGCAAGGAAGCGCGATTTCGCGCGGCTTGCGTGTTCGGCACGCTCACGCGCCTCAATGAGGCCTGACTCAGCGCTTTTACGAACGGTGATATCGCGCGCGATGGCGCGGTGGGAGACTTCGCCGGTGTGCTTGTCGCGCACGGTGAGTTCCACCCACGAAAACCAGCGATTGCCGTTCGGCGAAGGGACGGAAACGTCGGTCGAACTCAGATATTCGCCGCCCGCGAAAGATGCGTCCGGCACTGTTCCGACATGAATACCCAACTCATCCAGCGTGCGGCCCGAAAGATTTCGCTGCTCCTTGCCAACAAGTCCGGCAAACACCCGATTTGCATAAACGATGCGGCCATCCCGGTTGCGATGGACAACGATGTCGCCGAGCGTGTCGGAAAGCTCGCGGAAACGCTGCTCGGTTTCCTCCAGTTCCCACATTCGGTCTGCAAGAGATTCGATCTCGGACTGCCGACGAAACAGGGCAATCTGCCGTAAGCCATAGAGGCGTCCACGTAGCCACACAGCGACGATGCCCGCCGCCGCAGCGACGCCAAGCGCTATGGCGGCCGTGCGGGCGGATTGATCCGGGTTTTCAAGATAAACGATGGCGCAGAGCGACAGCACTGCGACAAGCACGATCAGCAGAACCGCGGCGAAATCAATCGTATCGCTCGCCGACGCGGCATCCGACCCCTGCTGGCCTAAATCTTTTTCATCCTCGCGCTTGTGCAAATTCGGTCCTTCAGCTCCCGCTCAATATATCTCTTAAGTAGGAAAGCCTGAACGCGAAGTTTCATCAAGCGTTCGATTGCAGCCGCATTACTTTGGAAATTGTACGATTTCGTGCTTTGGAAAGCTCATAGTTAGCTTGCAAATTCATCCAGAAGCGAGCCGAACTGACGCCAGCTCTTTCCAACCGTATCGCAAGTTCGGGACTTATACCCGCATGACCGTGAATGACACGCGAAAGGGTTGTTCTGGCAATGCCTAACCTATGGGCAGCCTCTGTCACCTCAATGCCAAGTGGCATCAAAATGTCTTCGCGAAGAATTTCGCCCGGATGAGGATGGTTCTTCATAATGTTCCAGCCTTCAATGATAATCCAGATAATCTACCAATTCGACGTCAGCAGCATGAAAACAGAAAGTCACTCGCCAGTTGCCGTTAACAGTTACCGCCCAATGTCCGGCGAGATCGCCCTGCAGAAGGTGTAGCCGATAACCAGGAAAGTCCATTTCCTCAGGTTTGGTTGCGGCATCGAGTGCTGCGAGAATGCGTTTTAGCTTGGGTGCATGATCGGCCCTAACGCCTTTTGTCGAGCCTGTTTCATATAGAATTTTCAGCCCCTTGTGACGAAAGCCAATAATCATTCTATATGTGTAGCGTGTATCGCATCGCGATACAAGTCAAATGAGCGGCGCAAAGCCTGTTGGCTCAAGCGGTATGATCGGGGCTGCGACCGAATTCGTCTTGTCCTCCCACTTACACAGATCGGCGATGATGCAGGCGGGGCAGTCGGGTTTGCGAGCCTTGCACACATAGCGTCCGTGCAAGATCAGCCAGTGATGTGCGTGCAACAGGTATTCGGCTGGGATGACCTTGAGCAGATGGCGTTCAACCGCATCCGGCGTCGCACCCGGTGCAAGCTTGATCCTGTTAGCGATACGGAAAATATGAGTGTCGACGGCCATGGTCGGCTGACCGAAGGCCATGTTGAGCACCACGTTCGCCGTTTTGCGGCCAACGCCTGGCAGCTTGACCAGTTCGTCCCGGTCGGCAGGAACCACGCCGTCGTGGTCGTTAATCAGGGCCTGCGAAAGCGCGACTACATTCTTCGCCTTGTTGCGCCACAGGCCGATGGTGCGGATGTACTGCGCCACTTTTTCTTCGCCGAGCGAGAGCATTTTTGCGGGTGTATCGGCTGCAGCGAAAAGCCCGCGCGTTGCTTTGTTGACGCCGGAGTCCGTTGCCTGTGCTGATAAAACCACGGCCACGAGAAGGGTAAATGGGTTCACATATTCGAGTTCGCCGCGAGGCTCTGGCCTTTGCAGGGAAAAGCGGTGGAACATTTCGCGCCACTTCGGCACGCGTATAAGCACTGCGCGGCGCGCGTACAGATTTTGCGGGTCGCCCGGCTATTTTAACTTTTGGATCGGCCATGCGACCTCTATAATGCGCTTCATGAGCGATACAATATCGACCTTGCCTGCAGAGGAGCCGTTTTTCCGCGCGCTGCTGACGCCGCATCGCTCGCTCGGTCGCAAGGGTTTTCTCATTTTGATGCTTACGTTGGGAGCAGGATGGCTCACGACCGGGGCATTTTTCCTCGCGCATGGCGCTTGGCCGGTGTTCGGCTTTTTTGGGCTAGATGTGCTTTTGCTCTACATCGCGTTCAAGGCGAATTACCGGGCAGCGCGGGTGCATGAGGAGGTTTCCGTGTCACGCACGCGGGTAGATATTCGCAAGGTGGCATCGTCCGGCAAGAGCGAGGAACATTTGTTCAATCCATTCTGGGCGCGGTTCAGCATTGCCCGGCATGATGTGATCGGAATCACCAGCATGACCGTCGAAGGGCAGGGGCAACGCGTGCCGATAGGCTCTTTTCTCAACCCCGATGATCGTGAAAGCTTTGCTAAGGCGTTCGGGGCAGCGCTTTTGCGCGCTCGCGGGCGTTGATCGGCGTAAATCGGGTGGTTTTGCGTCGTTCGTATCGCGATATTGGCTGAAAAGGAGAATCAGCCATGAATGCGCCAGCCGCAATCCTGGAAAAGGACATCACGCCACAAGGTGGCGACTATGAAATTATCCGCCGGGTGATCGAGAAGATCAGCCTCGATTATCGCGATCAGCCTTCGCTGGAAGCGCTCGCAGAGGAAGTGGGAGAAACGCCGGGCGGCTTGCAGAAGCTGTTCACACGCTGGGCAGGTCTTTCGCCGAAGACGTTTTTGCAGGCCGTGACGCTCGACCATGCACGCAAGCTGCTCGACAGCGGTCTGCCCCTGCTGGACACGGCCTACGAACTTGGCATGTCGGGACCGGGGCGTTTGCACGATCTGTTTGTAACGCATGAGGCGATGTCGCCGGGCGATTACAAGACGCGCGGCGGCGGGTTGACCATCCGCTATGGATACCACATCTCGCCATTTGGATTGGCTCTGATCATGGTGACTGATCGCGGATTGGCTGGGCTGTCCTTCAACGATCCGGGGGATGAGCGGGCCGCTTTTGCCGATATGTCGGGGCGCTGGCCGAACGCCACATATGTTGAGGACATTTCTGCGACGGCGCCCTATGCGGCCCGCATCTTTGATCGTTCGCGCTGGTGTTCGGACCAGCCGCTGCGGGTTGTTTTGATTGGCACGGATTTTCAGGTGCGCGTCTGGCAAGCACTTTTGAAAATTCCGATGGGACGCGCGCGCGCCTATTCCGAGATTGCAAACGAGATAGGAACACCGGCAGCGAGTCGGGCTGTAGGGGCCGCGGTAGGTGCTAATCCGATCTCATTCGTGGTGCCGTGCCATCGTGCGCTTGGCAAATCTGGCGCATTTACCGGCTATCATTGGGGACTGACGCGCAAGCGCGCCATTCTTGGCTGGGAAGCGGGTCAGTTGGCTGCAAGCCGGTAGATGCCTCTGGCGCATGGCGGTTTGGCGCGATAGCCTTCTGCATTGTTCGGGAGGCATCCGCGTTGATAACCGTCATTGGTTCCATAAACCTCGATTTGATTGCGAATGTCGGGCGATTGCCAAAGCCCGGAGAGACGGTTCCGGGCTCAGGCTTCAAAACTGCGCCCGGTGGTAAGGGCGCAAATCAGGCGCTGGCGGCGGCGCGAGCGGGCGCTCCAACACGTATGGTAGGTGCAGTTGGGCGCGATGCCTTTGCCGACGAAGCATTGGCGCTTTTGCTGCAGGGTGGTGTCGATACCTCGCGGCTGCACCAGTCGGCAGCGGCGACGGGCACAGCGCTGATTCTCGTCGACGACAAGGGCGAGAACATGATCGCCGTGGTGCCGGGTGCGAATGCATCCGTGCTGCCGGGTGATGTTGCGAAGCGGCCAATTGAGGCTGGCTTGGTGCTGCTCCAGCATGAAATACCGCTGGAGACGGTAGACGCTGCGCTGGAAGCGGCGCGAGCGGCAGGAGTGGTTTCGATCCTGAACACGGCGCCGTTTCGTATCGAAGCGGCTGCAATGCTGGAAAAGGCGGACTATGTCGTCGCCAACGAAAGCGAGTTCGATCTGTACGCGAAGACTCTGCATTTGAAGGGCGAAACGCGCACGGATTTGATGAAGGATTTTGCCAATCGCACCGGGCGCACGGTTATCGTGACGCTGGGCGAGGATGGCGTGATCGCCATATCCCCAAGGGAAGTGCTGGAAGTTCCGGCAATGAAGATTGATCCCGTCGATACGGTGGGCGCTGGTGATACGTTCTGCGGCTATCTTGGCGCGGGGCTGCATGAGGGCCTGCCGCTGCGAGACGCGCTGCGGCGCGCCTCGGTTGCAGGCTCGCTGGCTTGCCTGAAACCTGGCGCGCAGCCATCAATACCGCTGGCGCAGGATGTCGATGCTGCGCTGGCTCAGGATTGAAACTCAGGAGCGAGCTTTATCTACTGGCCAGCACCTTCTCCTGCGATGGAGCCAAGCCCTTTCGGCTTTGGGCGAAACGGTCTATAGCACGCGCCGGTTGAGATTTTCGGGTACGAATGGCCACCGCTGATTCCCTTATCAATTCGGATGCGTTGCGCTCCAGACTCACGGCTTTGACGGCGCATTCGGGTGGCGACGGGTCCAGCCCGGCGATCCGCGCGCAAGTGCTGAGCATCATGAAGGAAGAGCTTGCCGCCGGGCGAGCCGAAGCGGAAGCCACCTTGATCAAAACCGGGGATGGCACGCGATGCGCTGAATGGCTCTGCCAGTTGATGGATGAGCTTATTCGCGCTCTCTACGATTTCGCGGCGGAGCATGTCTATCGCTCGCAAAACCCTTCCACGGCTGAACGCATGGCGATAGTGGCGGTGGGCGGCTATGGGCGTGGGCTGCTGGCGCCCGGTTCAGACATCGACCTGCTTTTCCTGTTGCCCTATAAGCAAACGCCGTGGGGTGAGCAAATCGTCGAATACATGCTCTACGTGTTGTGGGACATGGGGCTGAAGGTTGGTCACGCCACGCGCAATGTAGACGAGTGTCTGCGCCAATCCGAGGCGGATATGACCATCCGCACTTCTATTCTGGAGGCGCGTTTCATGTGGGGCGAAAGATCGCTCTATGACGATCTGGTGCGCCGGTTCGATGACGAAATCGTGCGCAATACCGGCCCGGAATTCGTGCAGGCGAAGCTTGCCGAACGTGACGCGCGGCACGCCAAGGGCGGCGAAAGCCGCTATCTGGTCGAGCCAAACGTGAAGGACGGCAAGGGCGGGCTGCGCGACCTGCATACGCTGTTCTGGATCGGTAAGTATTTCTACCGGGTTCGGGATGCAGCCGAACTGGTGGAAAAAGAGGTCTTCACGCGTCAGGAATATTTGCAGTTCAAGAAGGCCGAAGATTTTCTTTGGGCAGTGCGCTGCCACATGCATTTCTTCGCAGGCAAGGCAGAAGAGCGGCTGCATTTCGACCTGCAACGGGAAATCGCCGCGCGGCTGGGCTACACCGACCATCCCGGCCTTTCGGCGGTCGAGCGCTTTATGAAGCACTACTTCCTCGTGGCTAAAGATGTGGGCGACCTGACCCGCATTTTCTGCGCCGCGCTGGAAGAGGAGCAGGCGAAACACGTTCCCGGCTTCAATCGCATTTTCGCGACCTTCTCGCGGCGCAAGCGCAAGATTGCCGGCACATCCGATTTCATCATCGACAACCACCGCATCAATGTTTCGGACGATGCAGTGTTCAAGCGTGATCCGGTGAACATGCTGCGGCTGTTCTGGTTTGCCGACCGGCACGGATTCGAGTTCCATCCAGACGCGCTGAAACTGCTGACGCGTTCGCTCAACCTGGTCGATCGGAACCTGCGGCGCGACAAGGAAGCCAATCGGCTGTTCCTCGATATTCTGACGTCGGACCGGAACCCCGAACTGAACCTTCGGCGCATGAATGAGGCCGGGCTGCTCGGCAAGCTGATACCCGAATTCGGCAAGATCGTCGCGATGATGCAGTTCTCGATGTACCACCACTATACTGTGGACGAACATCTGATCCGCTGCATCGGCGTGCTGTCTGAAATCGAGCATGGCGAAGGTGCGAAAATTCATCCGCTCTCGCACACGCTGATGCCAGGCCTGCGCCGGTATCGCGAAGTTCTTTACGTGGCCGTGCTGCTGCACGATGTTGCCAAGGGACGCCCGGAGGATCATTCGGAAGGCGGCGCGCGCATCGTGCGGCGCATCTGTCCGCATATGGGATTGTCGCCCGCCGATACGGAACTGGTGGCGTGGCTGGTGCAAAACCATCTGGTCATGTCGATGACCGCGCAGACACGCGACCTGAACGACCGCAAGACCATCGATGATTTTGCATCCATCGTGCAGTCGGTCGACCGGCTGAAGCTGCTGCTCATCCTTACCGTTTGCGATATTCGCGGTGTTGGCCCCGGCGTGTGGAACGGCTGGAAGGGTCAGCTTTTGCGCACGCTCTATTATGAGACGGAACTGCTGCTGACAGGCGGATTCTCGGAAGTGTCGCGTGCCGAGCGCACGCAATCCGCCCGCACGCAGCTTGAGGAAGCGCTTAACGGCTGGCCGCGTGGGCTAGGCGCGAAATATGCCGCCCTGCACTATGATAATTATCTGCTGACTGTGGATCTCGCCGATCAGGTTCGCCATGCAGAATTTATCCGCGACGCCGACGAGCATGACAAAAAAGTCTCCACCATGGTGAAGGTACATCGCTTCGAGGCAGTGACGGAAATTACGGTTCTGGCTCAGGACCACCCGCGCCTGCTCTCCGGTCATTACCGGATCGTGCGCGGCGGCGGGCGGCAACATTGTAGATGCGCAGGTGTTCACCACATCGGATGGGCGCGCGCTCGATACGATCCTGATTGCGCGCGAGTTCGAGCGCGATGAGGACGAATTGCGCCGGGGCGAGCGCGTCGGGCGGCTGATCGAGGATGCGCTGAGCGGCAAAAGCTGGCTGCCCGACATTATTGAGAAGCGCACCAAACTGCGGCGGGGGGCGAAAGCCTTTGTGATCGAGCCGCGCGTCGCGATCCGGAATTCATTGTCCAATCGCTTTTCGGTTATCGAAGTGGAGGGGTTGGACCGCGCCGGCTTGCTGTCAGAAATAACGCGGGCGCTGTCAGATTTGTCGCTCGACATCGCATCGGCGCACATCACGACTTTTGGGGAAAAGGTGATCGATACGTTCTACGTGACCGACCTGACTGGTCAGAAGATCGAAAACCCCTCCCGGCAGAAAGCCATTCAGACGTGCCTGCTTGAAGCACTTGCCGGAAGTCGCGATAAGCCTGCCGAAAAAGCGCGCGCATCGACGGCGGGGAAATAGGCGTGATTTTGCATAGCGTAGATTGTTCCTCATGAGCCTCGTCAAGAAATTTGCCACGGTTGCGTCCGGCACGCTGATGAGCCGAATACTCGGCTTTACGCGCGAGATGTTCATGGCTGCGGCGCTGGGCACAGGCCCGATTGCAGATGCGTTCAACGCTGCATTTCAGTTTCCGAACACGTTCCGGCGGCTGTTTGCTGAGGGCGCGTTCAACTCGGCATTCGTGCCGCTGTTTGCCAAGGAGATCGAGGCGAACGGTACGGACGGAGCCAAGCGCTTTTCGGAAGAAGTGTTCGGCGTGCTGTTTACCACGCTGCTGGTACTGACGATCATCATGGAATTGTCCATGCCGTTGATTGTGCGATACGGCGTTGCGCCGGGCTTCGCTGACCAACCGCAGAAGTTCGACATGACCGTGCGGCTGGCGACGATCATGTTCCCCTACCTGATCTGCATGTCGCTGGCGGCAATGATGAGCGGAATGCTCAATTCGCTGCGCCGCTACTTTGCTGCGGCGGTCGCGCCTGTGTTTCTCAACATCATCCTGATCTCTGTTCTGGCTTACGCCTGGTACTATGGCATGACCGATTTCGACATCGGTTATGCGCTGGCATGGGGTGTTTTGGCGGCGGGGGTCGTGCAGCTTGGAATTGTCTGGGGCAGCGGTGCGCAATGCGGGCATTTCCATTGGCTTCCGGCGTCCGCATCTGACCCCGAATGTGAAACGGCTGTTGCTGCTGGCGCTGCCGGCGGCGGTGACAGGTGGCATTACCCAGATCAACACGCTGGTCGGCACCGCGATTGCTTCCGGTGTCAGCAGCGCCGTTTCTTCGCTCGCCTATGCGGACCGCATCTATCAGTTGCCACTCGGCGTGGTTGGCATCGCAGTCGCAATCGTGCTGCTACCGGAACTGGCACGCGCGCTGAAAGCCAACAATATGACGGAGGCGGCAAATCTGCAGAACCGCTCGGTCGAGTTTACGCTGTTTCTCACGCTTCCAGCGGCGGCAGCGCTGGTGGTGATTTCCGAACCAATTGTGCGCGTGCTTTACGAGCGTGGGCAATTCGCAGCGACGAACAGCACGCCGACCGTCTCCGCAATTCTTGCGATTTTCGGGCTGGGGTTGCCTGCATTCGTTTTGATCAAGGCTTTCACGCCGGGCTTCTTCGCGCGCGAAGACACGCGTACGCCGATGATCTACGCGGCGATCTCTGTGGGTGTGAACCTTGCGCTAGCGATCACTTTGCTGCCGCGCATGGGCGCACCGGGGATAGCGGTGGCGTCGGTGGTTTCCGGCTGGCTGAACGCAACAATGCTGTTTGTCACGCTGCTGCGGCGCGGACATTGGGGAAAGGATAGCGGGCTGCTGAAACGGATTCCACGCCTGTTCCTCGCCTCAGCAATAATGGCGGGCGTGCTGTGGTATGGCAGCGAATTGCTTGCGCCTTATCTGCACAGCGGTGTGAGGCTGCACACACAGGCTCCCGCGCTGCTGATACTGACAGCTTGCGGCGCACTTGTTTATTTCGTGGCGGCTTTCGCGATTGGCGGGGCCGACATCGGGATGATCCGGCGCAGCGTTCGGCGCAAGGCTGGCACAGCGCCTGCTGCCAACAACGAGCTTGATTGACGACACCGCTTGCGCCATAAGCCGCACGCGATTTTCGCCGCGCGCGAAACGGCCCTCCACAAGCCACGAGGAATTGACATGTCTGCCTTTAAACCGCTCGTTTTTTCGGGCGTCCAGCCTACCGGCAATCTTCATCTCGGAAACTATCTCGGCGCAATCCGGCGCTTCGTTGCCTTGCAGGATAATTTCGACTGCATTTACTGCGTCGTGGATCTGCATTCGCTGACGGCACAGCTCGTCCATGACGATCTGGAAGACCAGACGCGCTCGATTACGGCAGCGTTTCTGGCTTCGGGTATCGACCCGCAAAAGCACATTGTCTTCAACCAGAGCCGCGTTATGCAACACGCGGAACTGGCGTGGATATTCAATTGTGTCGCGCGCATCGGCTGGATGAATCGCATGACGCAATTCAAGGACAAGGCCGGGAAGGATCGTGAAAACGCCTCGCTCGGTCTACTTGCTTATCCGAGCCTGATGGCGGCAGATATTCTGCTTTACCGCGCGACGCACGTGCCGGTCGGTGAAGACCAGAAGCAGCACCTCGAATTGACCCGCGACATTGCGCAAAAGTTCAACAATGACTTTTCGGAGCGCATTGCCGCGCGCAATCTGGGCGTGGAAATGAAGGTCGGCGACGAAACGGTGACGGGATATTTCCCTATCACCGAACCGGTGATCGGTGGCCCAGCCGCGCGCATCATGTCGCTGCGGGACGGCTCCAAGAAGATGTCGAAGTCTGACCCGTCGGACTTGTCGCGCATCAACCTGACGGACGACGCCGACACCATCTCGAAAAAGATCAAGAAGGCAAAGACGGACCCCGATGCATTGCCAAGCGAAGTCGACGGGCTGGCGGGCAGGCCGGAGGCGGAAAACCTCGTTGGGATCTATGCGGGGTTGGCTGACATCAGCAAGGAGCAGGTGTTGAAGGAATTCGGTGGCACGCAGTTTTCCATCTTCAAGCCTGCGTTGGCCGAGCTTGCCGTGGTGACGATGGCTCCGATTGCCGAGGAAATGCGCCGCATCAGCGCCGACCGTGCCTATGTGGACGGCGTTCTGCGCGACGGGGGCGACCGCGCCCGCGCGCTGGCCGAGGCCACCATGCATGATGTGCGCTCGATCATCGGCCTGTTGCAGGACTAATAAGCCGGGTAATCGGCCCGCTTGCGAGCGGGCCGGGCCGGTGGCAGATTGCCGCGAAATAGCGACACTGGAAAACCTGATTCCATGGTATCCAAACGACTGAGCCGCGAGGTCGGACACAGACGCAAGTTTCTGGCGATTATCGACGATACGCCCGAATGCGAGCGCGCAATCGCCTATGCTTCAAAGCGCGCATTGAACACCAATGGTGTCGTGGTGTTGCTCTATGTGATCGATCCTACCGACTTCCAACAATGGCTTGGTGTGGAACGCATCATGCGCGAGGAAGCTACGGCGACGGCGAATGCAGCGTTGGATACAGCGGCTGCCAAAATCAGAGCCACGCTGGGTATTGAGCCGGAACTGGTCGTGCGCGAAGGCAAGGCGACCGAGGAAATACACAAGCTGATCGAAGACGATCAGGATATTGCCATCCTCGTGTTGGCCGCAGGCGGCAACAAGGAAGGCCCCGGCCCATTGGTCGCCTCGATTGCAGGCAAGGCGGCGGCGTTTCCCATCCCCGTTACCGTCGTGCCGATGAATCTCTCCGATGAAGAGATCGACAGCCTGACTTAGTGAGCCTTGCGGTTTCGCAGGCGGATGAGGGGGTGCCCTATTTCGCGCGATCAGCCTGTGATAATGCCCGCAGATGCCATATATAAGCGGCCACGGGCTTGAACGTAGCGGCGTTCCGGTCTATTTTAGAATGGTTCTAAGAAAGAAGCGCGACGCGCGCGGAGTTTGCCATGTTCATCCAGACCGAAGCCACGCCGAACCCGGCGACGTTGAAGTTTCTTCCGGGCCGTGAAGTGCTGGTGGACGGCACTGCTGATTTCCGCGATGCCGACAGCGCGGCGGCGGCGTCTCCGCTGGCTGGCCGCTTGTTCGCTATCGATGGGGTGAACGGCGTATTTTTCGGCTATGATTTCATCACCGTTACGAAAACGGACGGTCCTGAATGGCAACATCTCAAGCCTGCAATTCTCGGCGCGATCATGGAGCATTTCATGACCGGCGTGCCCGTGATGGCGAACAGCGCGCCGCGTCAGGCAGACGCCGAGGAGGCAGACGAGTTTTACGACAAGGCCGATGAGGAGATCGTGCTGACGATCAAGGAATTGCTCGATACACGCGTTCGTCCGGCGGTCGCGCAGGATGGCGGCGACATCACCTTCCGCGGATACGAAAACGGCACCGTATTTCTGAACATGAAGGGTGCCTGTGCAGGCTGCCCGTCATCTACGGCAACGCTCAAGCATGGCATTCAAAACCTGTTGCGGCACTTCATTCCAGAAGTTCAGGAAGTCGAACAGGTCGTTTGAACCAAGCGATAAAGCAGAATCAAAAAAGCCGGGCAATGCCCGGCTTTTTAGTACGCTTCAGTCCCTGTTGCCGGACGGTTCGCTTACATCACTATTACTTTTGCACCAACGCTGGCGCGATCATACAAATCGATAATGTCCTGATTCATCAAACGGATGCAGCCGGAGGACATGGCCTTGCCAATCGACCACCATTCCGGTGTGCCATGCAGGCGATAACCGCTGTCGCCGCCCTTGTTGAAAAGATAAAGGGCGCGGGCACCGAGCGGATTCATTAACCCGCCCGGCTGTCCGCCCGCCCATTTTGCCAATTCCGGCTGGCGCTTGATCATCGCTGCCGGAGGTGTCCAGGTCGGCCATTCGCGCTTCAACGCAACGCGCGCCGTTCCATGCCACTCAAAACCTTCACGACCTACGCCGATGCCATAACGAACGGCTTTGCCATCAGGCAGAACGTAGTAGAGAAACTTGCGGCCAGTATCGACGATGATGGTGCCCGGCTGCTCGCTGGTGTCATAGCGCACGATCTGGCGACGGTACTGCGCAGGCACCTTGTAAACCGGAATTGCGGGCAGCGAATAACCAAGATCGCGGGTCGCGCCATAATTGGCGACCATAAGCGTGGGCACACCATCGAAGCTGCAACCGGCAAGCCCGGTGCTCAATGCCATCGCTACCAATGCTGCTTTCAGCTTCATCCGCCCGCCAACCCGCCAGTTTCGATTCGGCCTCATCTTCGCCGCAATTGTTAAGCGGGCGACTATTTGATTGCCAAGGTCCGCAACCCTATCTTTGCTCTCAGAGATCGCGTGTCCTGTGCATCTATGGCATTTCGGCAACAATTTTGGCTTGGTCCTGCGCTTGGCGACGCGTTTGCTATATCGAACGGGCTAAAGTGACGATCACGGAGCTGTGAGGAATTGCGCAATGAATGTTGGTCAAGCTGCGGAACAATCCGGCCTGCCGGCGAAAACGATTCGCTATTACGAAGATATTGGCCTGATCCATCCCGCGCGTGCGCAAAACGGCTATCGTGATTATTCTCAGGACGACATACATCGTCTCTCGTTTTTACGGCGCGCACGAGGGCTTGGCTTTTCGATAGACGATTGCCGTCAACTTATGGCGCTTTATCGCGATCGCAACCGCGCCAGTCAGGATGTGCGGGCAATCGCGCTTTCCCACGTCGATGAAATCGAGCAAAAGATTGCGGAACTGAAATCCATGCAGGCCACGTTGCGAAAACTGGTCAGCGCTTGCCACGGCGATGATCGCCCGGACTGCCCAATTCTGGATGATATTGCAGGGGCGCAGAAAACGGGTTCAAAACGTGAACAAAACATGGCATGTTGAACCATGCCTATCGTTTCGCCCTTTTCCGTGAATCCACTTGTCGACGGACGCCAATCAGATCGCGCGATGCTCGTGCGTCGTGGCGTGCAACGTCTGCTAACCGAAATGGGGATGCATGTTCTACCTGAGCTTTGCCTCGCGACCGGACGGCGAGCCGATCTCGTTGCGCTGACGCGGCAGGGCGACATCTGGATCATTGAGATCAAATCCTCGATCGAGGATTTCCGGGTGGATCGCAAATGGCCGGAATACAGGCTGCATTCGGATCGCTTTTTCTTCGCAACGCATCCCGGCGTGCCAGCCGAGATATTCCCGGAAGAATGCGGCTTTATTCTTTCTGACGGCTATGGCGCGGAAATAATGCGCGATGCGCCGGAACATCGGATGGCGGCGGCAACGCGTAAATCGCTGATGCTGCGGCTGGCGCGTGCAGGCGCGGCGCGATTGCTGGCGGCGGAGATTGCCGGTGTGCAGATCGCCGCACTCGACGGCGAAAGCGAGTAGCGGTCAGCGCGGCGCGCGTTTGGCGAGGATGCGTTGCAACGTGCGGCGATGCATGTTTAGCCGCCGCGCCGTTTCCGAAACATTGCGGTCGCACATTTCAAACACGCGCTGGATATGCTCCCAGCGAACGCGGTCTGCCGACATCGGATTTTCTGGAGGAGCCGCGCGCTGTTCGCCACTGTTGGTGAGCGCAGCGAACACATCGTCAGCGTCGGCGGGCTTGGAGAGATAGTCTATAGCGCCAAGCTTAACGGCGGTGACGGCGGTCGCGATATTGCCGTAGCCCGTCAGGATAACCGCACGCGCGTCGGCACGCTTCTCACGGATTGCTGCCACCACATCCAGACCATTGCCGTCGCCCAGACGCATATCGACCACAGCATAAGCCGGTGGATGCGCCTTGGCTTTCGCCACTGCTTCTGCAACGCTTTCAGCGGTATCGACTACGAAGCCTCGCGCTTCCATGGCGCGGGCCAATCGGGTGACGAAGGGCTTATCGTCATCCACCAATAAAAGCGAAGTGTCGTCGCCGGTTACTTGGGGTGCGTTGGCTTCGATGCTCATTTTGGATCAATGCTGCCTTTTTCTTGAACATATATAGCCACTTTGAGCGGCACGTTCCAACAGTGCATATGAATATTCAGGCTATTTCCTTGCGCATTTCTGACTGAGCCTCGCCGCCAAGGAAGATTCGGCGTGGCCAGACGACTTCCACGAGCGCGCCTTCGCCTCTTCCGGTCGCGTTTCCGAACTTGAGATCGGCGCCGGACCGCTCCAGCAAGGTCTTGGCGATGAAAAGGCCAAGCCCCAATCCACCGCCGCCAGAATCGGGATTGCCCTGCCGCGTCGAGACATAAGGCTCGCCAATGCGGTCGATGATTTCTGGCGGAAAGCCCGGCCCATCATCCAGGATGGATATGCGCACAGAGGAATTGTCCCAGTTCCATCGAATAGTGACTTTCTCGCGCGCAAAATCGACGGCGTTTTCGACCAGATTGCCCAAGCCGTAAATGACGCCGGGGTTGCGCTGGCCGACCGGTTCCGGGCCGACTCGCATTTCGGGGACAAGCTCAAGGCTGATGCCGAAGTCGCGATGCGGGGCAGTGATTTCTTCGATAAGCGAGGTGAGCGGCAGACGCGCGAGGTGTTCTTCGCTTTCGCTCGAAAGGCTGGTGAGGCGCTTGAGGATTTCCCGGCAACGCTCGCCCTGCGTTCTGAGCAGGGTGACGTCTTCGCGATAGCGGCTGTCATTGCCGAGCGAACGCTCCATCTCGCGCGCGACAAGGGTAATGGTTGCCAGCGGCGTGCCGAGTTCGTGCGCAGCAGCAGCCGCGAGGCCATCCAGCGCGGACAGATGTTGTTCGCGCAGCAGCACGAGTTCGGTTGCGGTGAGCGCGTCGGCTAGCTGCCGCGCTTCTTCCGCAACCCTGAACGCATAAAGGCCAGTGAAGGAGATACAGGAGAAAACCGCCATCCACATGCCCGCAACATAGACGAATGGGATGTTGAGGCTTTCGCCATCCACCCACGGAAGCGGCAGATGGAAGAACACCAGCAGCGTTGCCGCCGCCATGACGCAACCACCCAATATTGCGGTTAGCCGCAAAGGCAATGACGTGGCGGAAATGACGACCGGAACGGTAAGCAGCAGGGCGAATGGGTTGGTCAACCCGCCGGTCATATAAAGCAGCCCGGCGAGTTGCGCGCTGTCGAACATCAATATGCCGAAGGCGGCCGAGGGGCCGAGACGGTGCGCGGCGGGATAACGAAACGCCAGAAACAGATTGAGCCAGGCAGAGCACGCGATGAGCGCGAAACAGAGGCTGACCGGCAGCGGATAATCGAGCCAATAGGCGACAGTCAGAACAGTGAGGCTTTGCCCCACAATCGCCAGCCAGCGCAGGCGGATCAACGTATTGAGCCTTAGCCGGTTGGATGGCGAAGGATTAAAGCCGTCTTCTCTCATTGCTCTGTTATGCTCCGGGCGCGCTGCATGGGCAAATCATTTGCCGCGTGGCTTGGCGCGATTGGTGGCCTGCGCCGACATAGGGTCTTCCGGCCAAACATGCTTTGGATAACGACCCCGCATATCGGCCCGAACATCCGCCCAAGAGCCGTGCCAGAAACCGGGCAAGTCGCTGGTGAGCTGGATGGGACGATGAGCCGGCGAAAGAAGCTCCAGCGTCAGCGGCACGGTGCCGTTCGCGATGGAAGGGTGTTGCGAAAGTCCAAACAATTCCTGCACGCGGATGGAAAGCGTGGGCTTGTCGCCATCATAATCGATTGGGGCGTTGCTGCCAGAAGGCGCGGCGTAATGCGTCGGGGCAAGCGCGTCCAGCTTGCGTTGCAGATCGTGGGGTACGAGCGACAGCAATCCCATGCGCAACGCTGCCGGATCGACGCGCTTTAAGTCGGGTTCGCCGGTCAGGAATGGCAGCAGCCAGTCTTCCAGATGATCGGCAAGGAATGGGTCCGCCATATCAGGCCACGGTTCACCAAGGCCCCGATGAAGCCAGTGCAGGCGACGGCGCAATTGGGTAGCTTCCTTGCTCCACGGCAAAATCTGGAGGCCATGCACACGCGCGGCAGCGATGATGGCAGCGTCAGCATCCGCGCCCTTGGGCGAGGGTAATGTTCTCTCCGTGAAGGTAATGGCCCCAAGGCGCGTAACTTCACGTACACGGACCGTGCCACGTTCCAAATCGAACTGCGTTTCGACCTGTCGGTCGATCCTGTCACCAAGTGCAGCGCGAATTTCGGCTTCGCTGATGGTGGCAGCAGCGGCAATGCGGGACGATTGCGCCTTGCCCTGCAAATCCGCAACGACGAGATATTGTTCGCCAGCCAGCGGGTCGGTTTCTGGAATTGCAGCACCGCGACCATTTGCGAGCACGAAGCTGCCGCGCGCACCGCGCGCTTTCGCAACGCGGTCGGGCCATGCATGGATAAGCATCGCGCCGATATGCGCCGGAGTAGCGGGTTGAGATTGTTTTGCGCCGGTCTGCCTTGCCAGTCGTTCTGCAAGCTGGAGCGCGGCGTTGGCGCGCGGCGAACGGTCGGATTTGAAACGCGCCATGCGGCGTTCGAGATCGATCGAGTCACCGCCCAAGCCGCGCTCGGTGAGCAATACGGCCAGCAGCGCGGCCTCATGTGCTTCGCCACTGCGCGCTGCTTCGGCGACCATGTGCGCCAGCCTGACTGGCAGCGCGAGTTTGCGTATGGCTGCGCCCGTTTCGGTTAGACGGCCGGTGGCGTCGAGTGCATCGAGTTCCATCAGCAGCGTGCGCGCTTCTGACAAGGCCGGGGCGGGTGGCGGATCGAGAAATGCGAGTTTGGTGGGATCGGAAACGCCGAATGCGGCGCTGTCCAACAACAGGCCGGAGAGGTCTGCTTCCCGGATTTCAGGCTGCGTGAAAGCGGGTAGTGCGGTGGTCTGTTCGGCACGCCAAAGGCGCAGCGCAACACCGGCCTGCGTGCGACCTGCACGGCCCGCACGCTGATCGGCGGAGGCACGCGAAACGCGCACTGTTTCCAGTCGGGTAAGGCCAATGGAAGGCTCATAGCGCGGCACACGCGCCAAGCCGGAATCGATGACAACGCGCACACCATCAATGGTGATCGACGTTTCCGCGATAGCGGTTGCGAGCACGACCTTGCGGCGACCGGGCGGCGACGGGCGGATGGCTTGGTCCTGCGCTTTTCCGTCCATCATGCCGTAGAGCGGCACAAGATCGGTGTCGGCAGCAACGCGCCCTTGCAGGCGCTCCACCGTGCGCTCGATCTCGCGCTGGCCGGGCAGGAAGGCCAGAATGCTGCCTTGTTCGGTCGCGAGGGTTTCGCGGATGGCTCGCGCCATCGCATCCTCAACGGGCTCGCCTGCCGGTCGTTCCGAATAGCGGATATCGACAGGGAAGCTGCGCCCTTCGCTTTCGATGACAGGCGCGTTGCCGAGAAGCGATGCGACGCGTGCGCCATCTATGGTTGCAGACATGACCAGCAGGCGAAGGTCTGGCCGCAAAGCGCCCTGCACGTCGAGGGCCAGTGCTAATCCGAAATCGCCATCCAGCGAGCGCTCGTGATATTCGTCGAACAGAACGGCGGCGACACCGGAAAGTTCGGGATCGTCGAGGATCATGCGCGACAGTACGCTTTCCGTGACGACCAGAATGCGAGTAGCGGCGGATATCCGCGTTTCCATGCGCATCGCGTAGCCGACCGTCTTGCCGACCTCTTCGCCAAGCAGTTCCGCCATGCGGCGGGCAGCAGCGCGGGCTGCGAGCCTGCGCGGCTCAAGCAGGATGATCTTGCCGTGCGCGGTCCAAGGCTGATCAATCAGGGCAAGTGGGATAAGCGTGGTTTTGCCAGCGCCGGGTGGCGCAACCAGAACGGCACTATTGCCGTTTGACAAAGCAGCGAGAAGCGGTGGAATCGCTGCCCGGACTGGCAGTTCCAAATCGATCTGGTCAAGCACATGCGGCATGACCTGCGGTTATCAGTTTGCAATGCTCTATTCCAGAGTTGATAAAACGGAATAGGCGCGGTTTCAGAGCAGCTTGCGGTCGATGCGTAGCAAATGGTTATCCCAGACATAGTCCGGTTCGCTGACCGAACTATTGCCGGGCGCAACGATTTCTCCCTTGCCGGTGCTGGCGAGAAAGCCCGACCCATCCGGCGCAAGCCCGCAAACCTCCGTGAGGCTCGCCGCGGAAAGCACCGCGCCGGAGGCTGCATCCAATACCGCATATGCGTTGCCTTGCGGCGAGGATACGGCAATCGTTCCGGCATCGCGATTAGCGGCGACAGAGCCAATATAATTGCGGAAGCCGCCGAGAATTTTCTCAGGCATATCGATCAGCCCAAATGCTTTGCCGCGTTCGACCTTTCCGACGAGCAGTGGCGTTTCGGTCGCCGGTCCCTCGTGCTGGCAGCCGAACCACACATTTCCGTTGCTGGCGATGTCCATGTGCCTGATGGAAAGCTGGTGCAGATTCGATGGCAATTCGTGTTTTTCCAGCAAGTCGCCAGTCAGCCGGTCGATGAACACGAACGACGGCTTCATTGTTGGAAGATTGAGCTTGGCGCGCCCGAAATCGGGGTGCGTTTCGATGCCGCCATTACACACCGCGAGCGTGCGACCATCGCTCAGCAGGATCAATTCATGCGGACCAACGCCGTAGGTGGGAAACTCGCCGATGCGCCGGAACTGATCGCGCGCATCGTAGATGCCGACCATTCCAGTAGCGTTGTCGAAATCATTCTCGGTGGCATAAAGCAGGCCGCCATCCGGCGAGAACGCACCGTGACCGTAAAAGTGCCTGCCTTCTACGCTGTCGATGGTGATCGGTTCGGCCTTGCCTGCGGGATCGAATACGACGGCAAACGTGCCGGGTTGCCGGGCAAAGACAACCGAGCGGCGCGATATTGGATCAAAGGTAATGTCATGTCCGCGCTCAGGCAGCACTACCGAATGAACCACATTTCCCTGCTCTGTCATGATCGCGGCGCCGTAGCTGCCATCGCGGCGCTGGAATGCGGTTGCAAATACCGCGTCGGCCTCGGCAGCGGCAGCAAGACCTTTCGGGCTAAGTGCAGCAACAAAGCCAAGCCCGGCGGCCTTCATGAAGGCGCGGCGGTCGATCAGATTTTTGGGCATGGTCAATCTCCGTCCAATGAGGAGAAGCCAGCGGTGAGCTTTAGTGCACCAGAAAGGCGGGTGCCGAACATTTCGGAGAGGCTTGAGGTCAGAACCCGGAAGAAAGACAGCTTCTGTCGCAACTTCTCGTCAGAAAGAATGTCTTCGAGCGGTTTGCCGTCAAGGTTGCTCAAAGTATCTTCCGCGTTGGAAAATTGCGCGCTGATCGAGCCGCCCAGATAGGCCTCGTCACCCGTGGCGAGATCGCCGAGGTGAGACGCCTTGAACAGCTTCGACATGCCGTCAATATTCGCGGTTAGCGCATCTACGGTGCCGTTTGATCTCCAATAGATCGCCTGCTTGATCTTGTCGTCATCGGGGTTGACGCCGAAGAACCCGTTCAGCCGCACATCGCGAACCATTTCGGTTCCCTGCACGAAAATGTCGAGCAGATCTGTCAGCAACTCGGCGTCGTCTCTGTAAAGTGTGTTTTCCGGCGAGGGATTTTCCCACGTGGCCGCAAAGCCATCCGGCGCATCCCATTCCTTCGCGATGGTTTCAGCCATTGCAGACAGGTTACCCGCAATCGCCTGCGCATAGCGGCAGCGATAGGTGTCACCCCATGCAGCTTTGTCATCTGCACCCGTGCCGGATAGGAGATATTCCAGCGCGCCCAAGCCCTGCATAGCGACGCTTTTTTGCGCCAGCCGTGCGGCATCCGATGCTGTAGGGTCTTCGTTCGCAAGCGCAGCCTGAACCTGCTTCAAGCCAATGCCCTTGCGGTCGGGCCAATGCAGGATGCGGTCTTGCCGATTTTCCTCCGTCACCGGGCCAATGCGGACGATTTCGATTTCACCCCAAGCGATAAGCGCCTGTCGGAGCGTAGCACGCGCGTTTTCGAGTGCTTTTTCATCGGGTGATTTGCAAAGCGTGTTGAGCGCCGGATGGAGCTTCCCCGTTGCGTCGGCAAAATTTTGATAGGCAGGGCGAATGAAACCGTCGACGGCGTTGACGATGGTTTGGTTTGCGGCCTGTGCGGGATTGAGCCAACACAGGGTCGTCAGCGCCGCTACGATCATGACATTCGGTAAGCGGCGCCTGACATCGAGCATTTACATAAACTCCAGAAAATCAATCAGGTTTTGGCGGTCTCCCGCCGATAGTCCGGCGAACTTATCGCGGGCGGCTTGTGCCTCACCGCCATGCCAGAGGATCGCCTCGGTAAGATTGCGCGCACGCCCGTCGTGCAGAAAGAAGGTGTGACCGTTGACGTGCTTGGTCAGGCCAATGCCCCAAAGCGGCGGCGTGCGCCATTCGCTTCCGGTGGCTTCCCCCACCTGCTGTCCGTCCGCCAAGCCGTCGCCCATGTCGTGCAGAAGAAAATCAGAATAAGGCCAGATGAGCTGGAAGCTCTGCGCCTTGTTTGGGGCGTCCCTGCGGGTCACGAATTTCGGGGTGTGGCAGGAAATGCAACCGCTTTCATAGAACAGCTTTTTACCCGCAAGAACGTTTGGCTTGTCCATGTCGCGGCGCGCCGGAACAGCCAGATTCTGCGAATAGAAAGTCACAAGGTCCATGACGGGGGGCGGCGCTTCAACCGGACCCAAACGCTCCTGCACACCGACCGGCATGGCAAGACACGCGGCTTGCGCCTCGGTGCAATCGCCCCAGCTTTTCGGGACTTCTGGCGTGGAAATGCCGATATCGCCAGCAAACGCATCCGCTGACTGCTCACGAATGCTCGGCGTCTGCGCCTTCCAGCCAAATCGGCCAAGCGTAAGTTCTCCGGTCTTGCCGTCGCGAACAATATTTGGCTTGCCGGAAATGCCGTCGCCATTCTTGTCGTCTGGATCGGCGTTGGCGAGAATGTCTGCGGGGTGAATTTGTTCGACAAGGCCGAGTCCGATCATTTGCGGCGTTACACGCGGCGAAAGCGTGGTACGCGGGTCTATAGGCCCGTAGCCAAGATTTTCGACTGAATAGGTCGGCTTGCGCAGCGAAAGCTTTGTGCCGTCACCCAAGGCGACCGGAATTTCCTCGTAAGTGATCTTCATGCGGCCCTCGCCCGCGAGACCGGGCACGGCGAGGTCTTGAAGTTGGGAACCATATACCGGATCAGGGAAATTCAGCGCACGATGATCGGCCACGGCGCGTTTTTCCTCCTCGGTGTCTGCCACGCGCGCCAACCGCAGGAACATGGAGGTGTTGTCGGCCGCGCCTTCCGGCGGATGGCCGCGACCATCCTTCAAATGACAGCTTTGACAGGCGCGCGCGTTGAACAACGGGCCAAGGCCGTCCGACGCCTGCGTTGACGAAGGAGCGGAAACCCAGACCTTACGAAACAGGCCATTGCCGAGCTTGAAAGTGCCCTCTTCCTCGAAAGTGATGTTTGCCGAGGACTGGGAGAAAGCGTCCTGATTGGGCCGCTTTTTCGTCGTTCCAGCCCCACCGGGCATAAGCTCGAACGTCTCTGACTTGCTGAAATCGCTAGTGGGCTTTGTAACGTCGCGGACGCGCCCGAGGTCTTTCTCGTCAATATCGCTGCGGATGTTTGCCAGCCCCGGTGGGTTTTGGTCATCCGAATGAGCGGGATAAGCCGCCAACAAAAGGGCGCAGGGAAGAACAGCGCGCGCAAAGGTCAGCGCACGCGAAAAACGCGAAATTGGCATGATGGCTTTATCAGCCGTGCGGCGCAAAACGCTTATTTTGCGCCGCATGGCATTTCCTTAGTGAGCGTCCTCGGCTTCGTTGGCCGGGGCGGCGTTGAGCTGGCCATATTTGGCCTCGCCGATGGTTTCCAAAAGCTGGAGCTGCGTTTCGAGGAAGTCGATGTGACCTTCCTCGTCTGTCAGCAGTTCCTCGAAGAGCTTCATGGTGACGTAGTCACCCTTCTCGTTGCAGATTTCGCGCGACTTCTTGTAGGAAGTCCGGGCGTCATATTCGCCGGCAAGATCGCTTTCCAGCACTTCCTTGACGTTCTGGCCGATACGCAGCGGAGCGACGGACTGAAGGTTCGGATGCCCTTCGAGAAAGATGATGCGGGCAACGAGCTTGTCAGCATGTTGCATCTCCTCGATGGATTCCGCGCGCTCTTTCTTTGCGAGGTTCATAAAGCCCCAGTCTTCCAGCAGACGATAGTGCAGCCAGTATTGGTTTACGGCGCCAAGTTCTAGAAAAAGCGCCTCATTAAGCCGCTCGATGATTTCTTTGTCGCCCTTCATAGGTCTTGCTCCCAAATTGGACGCGCAGTTCCCTGACGCGATCCAGGTGTGAAACGACATCCAAACCGCCCGCCTCCGAGCGCGAATGGTATGCTTCGGTTATCCGAATGATCGTTTCCACCACATTTGGAAAGCAGCCGCAACAACGACCACGCATGCGAAGCCTGTGGTAAACTTTCGCAGGTACGATCAATTGCCAGGCATCTTCGTCAAGCAATTCGAGAATCGTTGCTTCGATCTCTTTCTCCGTGATGAGGTTGCAGTGACAAATCAGCATCGTTTTCTCTGGTGGCTGACGGGGCAAAGCAGCCCCGTCTGGCTGGTCATTTTTTGCTTACTGGAACACCTTGTCGGGCGCATCCAGGCTGTCCGAGCCCTCGAATGCGATGGCGTCGAGCTTCAGCGACGAAACAGCGCGTTCGATCGACTTGGTCTGGTCAACAAGCGCATCAATCGCGGCCTGCACGGTCGCATTGCCTTCGGTGTTGCCCTCGCCGATCTGCTGGTCATAGGCTTCGCCGCCTTCGGCACGCTTCTTGATGGCTTCCATCTTGGCAATCGTCGTGTCGAGCTTGCCGGTCAGTTCGGTGTTGATTGCCGGATCGGCTTCCTTGACCAGATCAGACACGGAAGGGCCGGAAACGACCGAACCATCAACACGCTTGTAGCTGCCGCAGATAGATGTCGCGGATACCCGTCGCGTCATAGAGATGCGAGTTATAGGTGTTGTCAGAGAAGCAATCATGCTCCTCTTCCGGGTCGTGCAGCAGAAGGCCGAGCTTCATGCGCTCGCCCGCCAATTCACCATATGAAAGCGAACCCATGCCGGTGAAGATCGGTCGAAATGCCGGCCTTCACGTCGCCGTCGTCGAGAGCCTTGCGCGCCTCGCCGCCATCCTTCCAGTTGTTGACCATGTCCTGCAGGTCGCTGACCAACAGTGTGGACGCGGCTTTGAGATATTCGGCGCGGCGATCGCAATTGCCGCCGGTGCAGTTGGCGTTGTCATAGTCGGTGTAGGGACGGTTGCCCGCGCCGGGGCCAGTGCCGTTCAGATCCTGCCCCCAGAGCAGGAACTCAATCGCATGATAGCCGGTGGCAACGTTCGCTTCGATGTCGCCAGCTTCTTGCAGCGTTCCCGACAGAAGTTCCGGCGTGATCTTGGAGGTATCGACCTTCTGGCCGTCGATCTCGATTTCCTTATTGGCGATGACGTTGGCGGTATAGAGCGAGTTTTCATCCAACTCAGTGCCGTAGGACTTGTCGACATAGTCGATCAGGCCTTCATCGAGCGGCCAGGCATTTACCTTGCCTTCCCAATCATCGACGATGGCGTTACCGAAACGATAGACTTCCGTCTGCTGATAGGGAACACGCGCAGCCTTCCAGGCAGTGCGAGCAGCGTCCAGCGTTTCCTGAGATGGCTTGGCAATCAATGCATCGACCGCAGCATCAAGAGCCTGCGCAGTGGTGAGCGAATCCGTATACATCGCAAGCGCAATGTCAGAATAATTCTTGATGACCGTTTTGGGATCGGTCGTCTCAGCTTTTGCGGGCAGGACGAAAATCGCCGCGGTAAGTGCAGCGGTTGCCGCGATGGCAGCCAGCCTCCCACGGCGCGGCCCGATGAATGTCGTTTTCCCCATTGTAGTCTCCCTGATTTATCTGCGCGGACCCGGAGCGGGCCAGCACGTCTCGATTGCGGATGGCGGATTAGGCAGCGCAAACGGCTCGTAATCCGAAAGGGTTTGTTCCCGCACATAAGGCGTTAGATCGCAACCCGCTTCACGGCGCACGTAAGCAAATGCAGCCGGATGCATGGAAATGCGCTTTGCGCAGGGATTTGGACGCGCGCTGACTGGCGCTGAGAAGAAGGCGATCACCATTTCCTCCAATCGAGTGGGTTAAAGGCCCACACATCAAAGGTTCATGGTCATAAAACCGAATCCGTTGCTGCTGTCAACAAAGCGGCCCACAAAATCCTTTTATTTCAATGCTTTAGAATTATTCTAAACTGTAATTATCCAGTTATTTCCGTGCTCTCCGCTGCTTTTGCTACCGTTCGACGCAGGCAAGGTGAGTGGATGATGGAACCGGTGCAAAAAACGGACACGGTTCACGATGCCCCGCTGCGTCATTCGCGCGCAGAACGTAGTTCTGTGTCTAACTTTCAGGAGCAGAATTTAATCTGACTAAATCTGGATCAATGCATAATTCATATTTGATATTATGCCATACTTTAGGAACAATTGCCCATTTAACGCTTCAAGATAGTCTATGAAATACTTTACATCGACATGCGGAACCGCATGGCATGGCACGGCGTTGCCTTGCAATGGTCACATTGTGGCCCTGACAACTGCAAATTTCATTCCTACCCGGCGCCCAACGTTAATTGCACAGGAAACGCCTGATGAATGGATTGAAGCGGTCGGCACTCGCCGGCATGGTCGCAGCGGCTTTGGTATCGCTGACTGGAATTTCGGTCGCGAATGCCCAATGCGGCAAGGCTTCCTGGTATGGACCGGGGTTTCACGGTCGTTCCACCGCCAGCGGAGAACGCTTCAATCAATCCAATCTGACGGCAGCGCATAAATACCTGCCGTTTGGCACCAAGCTGAAAGTGACCAATGCGCGCAACGGCAAGAGCGTAGTCGTGCGCATCAATGATCGCGGCCCTTACGTACGTGGACGTTTGCTCGATCTCTCCAAGGGCGCAGCAACGCAGATCGGCATGGTGCGGAGTGGATCCGCTTCGGTCTGCATCGCGAAAGTTTAACGGGTCAGCCGAGCCAGAGCGGCTTGCGCCATAGCTTCTGGAAGGCTCAGCCCCCATATGCGACTGCAATAATCGCGGAAATCGAAGCAGGGCAGGCCCGGACATACCTCAAATTCGATGAGGTGGAGCGCGCCATCCGGCTCCACCCTTAAATCCAGCGAAAATACGTCGCGCAGGCCGAGCGTTTGCACCAGTTGCGCGGCGACGGCGCGGATTGCCTGATCCGCGTGCGGCAGCGAAAGCGCGACGTCGAGAAGTTCCGGCTGCGCATACGCGCCAGATGCCTTGGCCGCGCCGCCTGTTTCGCCGTAAAGGGCGAGACTGTCCTGCATCGTCTGAAAATCACCCCCGGAATCGACAAAGCTGACGCCGAGCTTTTCGACAGTCGCGCTGCGCTCGACGGCGAGGAAGCTGGCGCGGACGTTTCGCCCTCCGACATAGGGTTGTACGATCACATCATCCCGATAGGCCGCGTGGACTCGACGGCTGATTTCGAGCGCGTCTTCCAACTGCTGGACATGCGAATCCGGATAGATGCCGATTTTCGCGCCGAGCCTGTTGGGCTTTACAAACCAGCCAAGCGCAGATGCGGGAGGCTCGACCAGCCAGACGCCATCGCGAGCAAGGCCCGCGCGCGGACATGGCAGGCCCATCGCATGCAGCACAGCACCGGACCGAAACTTGTCCTGACAGAGCGCGAAGAGCGAGTCGTCCGACCCGAGTGTGTGGAAGCCACGCAAGCGAGCCAAAGCGGGTGCGATGCTGCCCCGGAAATAGGCAATACCGTCGGTTAGTGTCCAGACCAGCGTTGCAGACGCATCGCTTTCGGCGAGAGCAGAATCGAGCCTGTCGAGTTCTACAGGCTGGAACGCGATGCCGACGCGCGCAAATGCGGCGTACAGATCATCAAATTCCGCGGCCAGATCAGTGGATTGCGCGAGATAGGAGCTTATCTCAAAAGCGTGGCGCGCCTCGAAACCCTCGCGGAGCAATTGCGCGCGGCAAGCTGCTTCGGTTTCGTATGCGAGCAGCAGCGTGGGGCGAGACATTATTTAGAGCCGCACCGGCGAGTCGAACCGGCCCGCAACTTCGACGTCAAGCAGGAAGGTGCTACCGGCCTGCGGGTCGGCAGCGCGTTCTTGCTCGGTCATGCCCTTCCATGCGGAGGTTACAACCATATGCGACGCAGCCTTGCCGACAAAGACCGGGCAGGTCGATTGCTTTGCAGGTACAGGCAAACTCCGCAGATGCTTGCCGTCTTGCGAATAAACATCAACGCAGCCACCGCCCCAGCGCGCATTCCAAAGCTGGCCGGACGCATCGACAACTGAGCCGTCCAAGCCGCCGTTTCCGGTATGCGCATAGAAGATTTGCGGCTCGCCCGTGGGAAGCCCGGTTTCCGGGTCGCAGGCAACGCGCATCAATATGTTCTGATGCGTGTCGGTGTAGTAAGCGATGCTGCCATCCGGCGAGAAAGCAGATAGAATTGGGAATAGTGATGGAAGGGAAAAGCAGCTTTACCTCACCTTCCCTGTACCAATAGATCGCGCCAGCACCGGTGCGCTCGTCTTTGGCCATTGTGCTGAACCACAAAGCGCCCCCCGGATGCACGCGCGAGTCGTTGGAACGGGTGATTTCATTGTCTGCTTCGACCGCTTTGTGAAGGGTCAGCTTTCCGGTGGGAACGTCGCGAATATAAAGCCCGTGCTCTGCGACAAGCATCTGCCTCGTCGGATCGATAACCGCCAGCGCGCTCGCCATGAATGGCAAATCATGGATGACCAGATCGCCATCTGGCATGCGCTTTTCGAGCAGTTTGCAGCCGACAATGTCGAACCAGTAAAGCGTGCCGGTGGCCGGATCGTAGGTTGGACCCTCTCCGAGCTGGCAAACATGGTCGGTAATGCGCGCTGTACCGCTCATGGCTACCTCCCGAAGACTTCGTCGTAAGCGATGACTGCCGCGCGAGCGCGCAATGCGACATCCTCGACGCTGAGCGATGGGGTGAAAAGGCTGGAGCCAAGGCCGAAGGCGGTGACACCGGCCTTTGCATAGTCGGCAAAGTCATTTTCCGAAACGCCGCCGACCGCACCGATGATTGTATTGGCAGGCAACACAGCCTTGATGGCGGCAATACCCTTTGCGCCTAATACGCTCGCGGGGAAGAACTTCAATGCAGATGCTCCAAGCGCAATGGCCTGAAATGCTTCGGAGGGCGTGAACACGCCGGGCATCGTGACCATGCCGTGCTGCGCAGCACGGCGCATGACTTCGGCGTCAATATTCGGGCTGACAAGCAACCGCCCACCCGCATTATGAAGATTATCAACATCGGTGGCAGTCAATACGGTTCCCGCACCGAGGAGCGCCGTTTCAGGCAGCTCTTTCACGAGGCGTTCTATGGAAACGAATGGATCGGGCGAATTCAAAGGCACTTCGATGGCTTCGATCCCGGCTTCGTATATCGCGCGGCCGTAGTCGAGTGCAGTTTCGGGACGAAGCCCGCGCAGAATCGCAACGAGATTGCGCTTGAGCTTTGGAAATTCGGCTGTTTTCATTGTTCTATCCGATCATGCCGCAGCGCTTGGCGGCCTCGAATAACCCGCGCCGCCCTGCGCTCTCGGCATCGGCGCGCCGTGCTTCGATGCCAGCAACCTCGAAGGCGCGTTCGTAGAGATTGTACATCAGCCCCGATCCAACCAGCACGACAGGTCCGGTTGCCGGATAGCGCCGCTCGGCAGCGCCGATTTCTGCGCCGATAAGCAGGCCCGACAAGCGTGCCGCCGCATCTTCCGGGCGAAGGCCAAGCAAAAGGCCACCAGCGCGAATGCCAAACAGATGCGAGGTGAGGTCTGCGCGGTCCGTGAGGCCGGTCTCGACGCCGTTAGCGAATGCTTCGGATGAAACAAGCACTGCGGTCGCACCACCGCCGACCGAGTGTTTCAGGACGGATTGCTGCGTCAATATCGAATAGAGTTCACCCGTCATCCACGTGCCAAAGCCGGTAACGGCACCGTCCTTTATCGACACCCATTTGGAATGCGTTCCCGGCATGCAGACGACATGACTGCCGGGCTGGCGCAATTCGGCAATACCCGCAAGCTGCGTTTCTTCCCCACGCATGACATCCGGCGCATCGGCCACGCGCTGGGCCAGGCCGGGTATGATGCGAACATCACGGCTGTTGCCGGGCACGGAAACCGCGCCGCCAAGCACCGCATCGAGAAGCGCAGGCGTTTCGACATAGGGCGCTTCGATCCAGCCCTGCCGCGCACCCGCCATTCCGCAAATTATGACAGGGAGGTCTTCCGGCGCACCGAGTTCGGCAAGGTGGCGATCCAGCACATTCTTGAAGCCTATGCCTGCGGCGGAAAGCATGCCCTCGTCGCTGCGCCGTTCGCCCAGTGGTTCGCCCTTGGCGTCAAGCAGCCAGACACGCACGCGGGTGCTGCCCCAATCGACGGCAGCGACAACGGGCACTGCCGCGCTGCTCACAGGAAACCCCCGTCGACGATTAAGGTCTGTGCAGTAAGCATTCGTGAAGCGTTCGACGCGAGAAACAGGACCGGACCAACCATATCATCCGGCACCATAACATCTTTGATGCATTGCTTGGCAACGTGCGATGCAAGCGACTTTTCCGTAACCCAAAGCTGACGCTGCCGGTCGGTTATGACCCAACCGGGCGCGATGGCGTTGACCCGGATGTGATCCTTGCCCAACAGCCCGGCAAGGCCCTTGGTCAGCCCGATAATGCCTGCCTTCGCGGCGGTGTAGGACGGCATGTCGGGATGATTGATGAGGAACGAAGTGGAGGTGAAATTGATGATCGAGCCGCCGCCCGCCCGCTTCATTCCCGGCGCAACGGCCTGCGCGCTGAATGCATGCGGGCGCAGATTGATCGACTGGTTGTTTTCCCAATATTCAACCGTCATTTCCTGAAGGTCGTGCCGCTCGTCAAAGGCGGCGTTGTTGACCAGAACGGTGATGGTTCCGTGTATTTCCGCAGCGCGCGAAATGGATGCCTTGAGCGCGGCAACATCACGTAGGTCCGTCTTCAGGAAAAGCGGGCGGATGCCGGTTTCGGCTTCAACGCGATTGCAAAGCTCGATGCTTGCGTCTTCGGCGATGTCCAGAAACGCGACCTTGCTGCCCTGCCTCGCGAAACCTTCGGTGAGTGCAGCGCCTATGCCGGAACCGCCGCCGGTTATGAGCACCGATGCTCCATTGAGTTCGGGGTAGCGGACGGCCGACTGCATGCGACTGAAATTCCTCCGACAGGCTCTGCAACGCTTCTACGCCGCACAAAGTGCGCCATGCAAGACGCCTGCTTGGACTAATCCCATCTATCGAGGCCGATTGGCAGCGCTTCGCCAAGGCTGTACAGGATTGCCGACCAGCGCAATTTCGGAGTCGTCATGTCGCTAAAAGTCGCCGTTCAGATGGATCATGTCTCGACAATCACCATTGCGGGAGACACCAGCTTTGCGCTGTCGCTGGAAGCCCAACGGCGCGGACACAAGCTTTTCCATTACACGCCGGACCGGCTTTCGATGCAGGACGGCAAGGTCTTTGCCCGCATAGAAGAAATGCAGGTGCGCGACACCAAAGGCGACCACTTCACGCTCGGTGAGCCGGTGCGGACCGATTTGTCGGAGATGGACGTTATCCTGCTGCGGCAAGACCCGCCGTTCGACATGAACTACATCACCACCACACATATGCTGGAGCGCATTCACCCCAAGACGCTAGTGGTCAACGATCCGGCATGGGTCCGCAACAGCCCCGAGAAGATATTCGTCACCGAGTTTCCCGACCTGATGCCGGAGACGCTGATTACCAAGGACCCGCTGGAAGTGGCGGCGTTTCGTAAAGAACATGGCGATATCATCGTGAAGCCGCTCTACGGCAATGGCGGCGCAGGCATTTTCCATATGGCGGAGGCCGACCGGAACCTCGCCTCGCTTCTGGAAATGTTCGGCCAATTGTTCCGCGAGCCCTATATCGTGCAGCGCTATCTCAAGGATGTGCGCAAGGGCGACAAGCGGATTATCCTGATCGACGGCGAGCCAGTTGGTGCAATCAATCGCGTGCCCGCCGATCACGATTCCCGCTCGAACATGCATGTCGGTGGACGTGCGGAGAAAACCGAACTGACGGCGCGCGAACGTGAGATTTGCGAGCGGATTGGACCATCGCTTCGGGAGCGCGGTTTCATTCTCGTCGGCATCGATGTGATCGGCGATTACATGACCGAGATAAACGTGACTTCGCCTACAGGCATTCGCGAGATCAAGCGCTTCGGTGGTGCAGATGTTGCCGCGATCTTCTGGGATGCGGTAGAGGCGAAGCGGTAGACAGCGCCTGCACAATTTTGCACCTTCATGCTTTACAGGCCGTCATCCTTGGGCTTGTCCCTAAGGATCGTAGTGCCAGCAAACTTAAAGTCCCAGATGCTGCGGGACAAGCGCCGATCATCCCCGTGAATGGCAGTGGGTGGCGCATGCCAAGGGAGCGAGGCAATAAGCTACTCGAACGTCACGGGAATAGTGAAGGGATGGCTTGTGATACCTGAACCTTCTGGTGGTGCAGGGACACGTGCGCCGCGAACCATGCCGAGAGCGGCCTGATCCAGCCGTGAACTTCCCGACGATCGCGCAATGCCGGATGAAACGATGTTGCCAGATTGATTGACCACGAAGCGGACACTCACGCGTCCGGATTCGCCAAGGCTGCGTGGCTTACGCCGCGCGATAGCTGATTGAACCTGTGCGTACCACCGATTTGGACTTACACGCGGCGCACTCGGCGCTGCTGCTCCCGCTGTTGACTGCTGCGATTTGGTAGGCCGCTTCTCGGTCTCGACGACCGGCTTCTTCACCACCTTGCGGGGTTTCGGCTTTTCCGGTTTCGGTTTTTCGACTTCCACGACTTCTTCAACAATTTCAGGACGGGGCTGAGGAAGTGCTACAACGGCCTCCGGCGTTTCCGGGATCGGGTCGGTTTCCTCAACCTCTTCCGTGATTTCGGCCTTGGCAACTTCCAAAGGCTCGACTTCTTCGGGTTCAGTCGTGTCTGGCTCTTCCTCGACCGTCTCTTCCTCGATCACTTCAGGCTGCTCGGTTGGCAGGTCAGGCTCTTCCGCGAGTTGCTCCGGCAGTTCTTCGGAAGCGGCGTCTTCAACAACGGGCTCTGCCGTGCTGACCACCAACGGCGTCAGTTCAATATCCATTGCCTCCTGAACGGCCATCGGTTCGGGCTCCGGCGCAAGCGCGATAACACCATACGCCGCCGCACCATGAGCGGCACAAACGACGAGCGCCGCTGCGCCCCAGCGCAACGCTTCGCGCACCCAAGGCGTGCGCTGGATTTCAATCTCGTGATGGTCCTGAACGCTCATTGCCCTGCAGCCGGCGCTTGTCCGGCTTCCAGTCCGACGAGCGCCACTTTCAGATAGCCGCTGGCACGCAGAAAATTCATTACATCGGTAAGATCACCATACGGAACCGTCTTGTCGGCGCGCAGAAAAATCCGCGCCTCCTTGTCGCCGCCGGTGAGCGAATTGAGCTTTGCGGCGAAGGCATCGCGTGGCACGGTTTCGTTGCCGAGCGAAATCGTAAGGTCCTGTTTCACCGTGAGGAATACAGGCTTGTCCGGTCTGGGCGCGGCGGGAGCTGTAGAGCCGGGCAGATCGACGTTCACATCGACAGTGGCCAGCGGAGCCGCGACCATAAAGATGATGAGCAGCACGAGGATAACGTCGATGAATGGCGTGACGTTGATCTCGTGCGTTTCTTCCAGATCGTCGCCGGAATTTTCCCTGATACGCGCGGCCATGACCTACTCCGCCGCAAGGCGATGACGTGGTGAAGCGCGGCGGTCGAGATCGCGGCTGACCAACCGCTCAACGCCCGCTGAAACATCGGCCAGTATTTGCCGATAGCCGGAAATCGCACGCGCGAACACGTTGTAGATCACCACGGCGGGAATGGCAGCCACAAGGCCGATTGCCGTTGCAAGAAGCGCCTCCGCGATGCCCGGCGCGACAACTGCGAGGTTGGTAGTCTGGGCTTGGGAAATACCAATAAACGAGTTCATGATGCCCCAAACAGTGCCGAATAGGCCGACGAATGGAGCCGTTGCGCCGATGGTCGCGATGAGGCCGGTGCCGCGCGTCATGCGACGACCCGCGCGGGCCTCGAATTCGACTAAGACGCGAGGAAACGCGTTCTTTCACGCCGTCACCTCCGGCATGATCCAGCACGGAATCGGACAGTTCCAATTCTTCACTGGCCGCGCGCACCAGCAGCGCTGCGGCATCGCCCCGCTTGCCCATGATTTGAGCGGCATCCTTGAGGCTTTGCGAGTGGACAACTTCCACCAATCCCTTTTCGGCGCGACGGCGTGCAGTAAAAAGTTCTATCGTCTTGTACAGCCATATCGTCCACGTCACCAATGACGCAAAGGCGAGGCCGACCATCACCGCCTTCACGACGATATCCGCACTCATGAACATGCCCCAAGGGGACAGGTTGACGGGCAGCAACGCGGCATGCGAGCTGCCCGCCTCCTGCGCGGACGCCCCGGAGGTCCCCTCGGCGAGCGCGGCGAAAACGGCGAGCGTCGGCACGCTGCTCCCGAAAAACGAAGAAGCGCGCATGTATATACGTCTGTTGTCGGTCACTCTCTTGTCCAATCAGTATGCCGGAAGCCTGTCGGCTTCACGTTCCAAATTCGACGCCAGCTTTCGACGTTGCCTTGAGCTGTCGCGAGCATGTTTCCGGCGCAATGCCATCGCCTTCGCATTCCGTTACGGCGTTAATGAGGACGCGGCCAAGCTTGGCGCAATCCACATCCGACAGATCAAAGCGCGAAACCTTGGTCTTGCCCGCAGGCATGTCCTTAAAGGCCAACGCCGTGATGCGGTCAACTACGCCGTCCTTGTTGAACAGGACAAGCTCGAAAGACGCAGCCTTGAGAGGGGCGGAAAGACCGTTATTGACCACGAATGTTAGCCGACACCCTTTTTCGGAAGGCTGTGCAGCGTTCAATTCAAGGGACAACGAACCGCCCTGCTGGGCGGCGTCGGTCTGGGCGTGCGCCACCGCGGCGGCTGCGAAATGCAGCGCCGCGGCAGCAATGGCGATTTTGTTCAAATGTCTCATCAGAACTTCTGGGTTATGGCCAGGCGGAACGTTCTGCCGGGCTCGGAGTAACGATCATAGATGTCCGGGTTGGTGCCATCCGGCACGTCCAGCGCATTCCAGTACTTCTTATCGAAGATGTTGTAGACACCGGCTTGAATGCGCAGACCCTTGACCTGCGCCGGTTCCCAATAGCCGGTGAAATCGACAATGCCATATCCCGGAGCCGCGAAGCCGCCGTCGCTGACCTTGTCACGCGCGGAAGCCAGAGTGGTGGAAACATCCACGCCCCAGGTTTCCTGCTCGTAGCCAAGACCGAGAATGGCGCGCAGCGGCGGGATCGAGTTGAGATACTCATCCGTTTCGGTGTTCTTGCCTTCGGCATAGGCAAGCGAGCCCCACGCCTTCCAGTTGCTGGCAAAGCGCGTGTAACCACGAACTTCCGCACCGTAGATCTGCACCTTTGCAAGGTTTTCCACGGAGAAGATCAGCGGGAAGTCGGCTGTCGGCCGGCAACGATACTTCCTCGATGAAGTTGCGATAGTAGTTGTTGAAGATATTGGCAGAGATACCGTAGTCCGGCGTTTCGTAGGAAGCGCCGATTTCAAAGCCGTTGCTCGTTTCCGGCTTCAAGTCCGGGTTGCCGATGCGCGCATACTGCCCGGCATTGGCATAGTTCTCATAAAGCTGCTGTGCGCTGGGAGCCTTGAAGCCCTGTGCCCACTGGGCAAACAACTCGACATTCGGCGTTGCCTGCCATGCGACGCGGAGCTTCGGCGAAATGCGGGAATCGCTGTTATCGACGAGATAGGCCGTATCGTAGTTCGGGCTACGTTCATATTCCGGCGTCGATTTCGGGCTGTGCTGATACCAGTCGAAGCGCAGGCCGGGCGTGATAGTGAGCCTATCGTTCACCAGCTTGATGTCATCCTCAACGAACGCGCCGAAGAAGGTGCTGTCAACATCGGGCATATCTGACGTGTTGCTGTGCAGGAATCGGCAGCTTTGCGGGCCGTAAGGATCAGCGATCGTCGACCAATCGACATCGGGGCAGTTGTCCTCGCCATAAGAGTATTGCGTGGTTTTCTGGCCGTAGAGTTCGCCGCCAAAGCGGAGCGTGTTGGAATGGCTGCCGATATCCAGTTCCTTGGTGCCATCGCCATTGAAGCCGTAGCTGGTCTGCTTGATCCAGTTATCGCGGATATACGGACCCGACGGATAGCCGTAGAGCAGGTCTGCACCACTCGGGAAACCTGGGAAGAACGGCGGAAATGCCGGAATGGCCGGGATGAATGACCGCGCATCGGGCAGACGGATCGCGTCGGTGGTCGCGTCCAGCTTCTGCTCAAGCCAATAGACTGTGAGGTTGGCCGTATCGACAAAATGCGACTTGTCCGGCGATTTCGAACTTATAGTCTGCCGACACGCGCTTGCGGTCCACCTCGTTGCCCGACATGAAGCTACCTTCCTGATAGCTCGATGTGGTGCCGCTTTTGTTTTCGTAATTGAAGTCGCGGTTCGTGAGTTCGCCCGTCAGGCCGAAGCGATGCCCGCCCTCGACATATTGGTGCAGCTTGACCAGCAGATTGCGCTGATCGTAATCGCCGGGATTCGGCTCCGTGCGGGTGGCGCCGTAAACGTCGACATCGCCCATGTTTTCGGTTTCATGGCCCTTGCGATAGCCGCCCTGGACAAGCAGCCATGTGTCGTTCGCGCGACCGGCCACGGCAGCATTGCTGCGCCAGCTACGGTCGGCGCTGTCATAACCGCCCTTTAGGATCGCGCCGAACTTGCGGCCATCTTCGATCAAATCTTCGGGATCAAGCGTGCGCAACTGCACAACGCCACCCAAAGCGCCCGAACCGAAGCGGCTGGAATTCTGCACCGCGAACGATGTCGAGCGTGGACAGCGAATTCGAAATCGAATGCGTTCAAGCCACCCTTGGCGCTATCGCGCGGATCGACCAGCCACGGCACGCGCACGCCGTCGATGGTGGTGAGCACGCGGTCATCCTGAAGACCGCGTAAGTTGATGCTGTTGCTGTTGTTGTCGAAATTGACACCGGCATCTACGCGGCGGCCGAGATCGTTGAAATCTTCAACCATGCGCTTCTGGATGGCGGGACGCTGAATTTTCGTCTCAGTGCCCTTCTGAATCGGCTGATCAGTTGGCAGTTGTTGTTGCGCACCTTCAACCACGACCGGTGCAAGCTCTACTTCTGTTCCCCCCTGTGCCATTGCCGCCTGCGAAAAAATGACGACCCCCGTCGCCACGCCGCAAGCCAGCAGCAGACTGCTCTGCCGAAAAATCCCCATATCCCACTCCAATTGCGTTGCCTGTGCTGGCTCGCGCAACCGCTTGCTTGCACTCATCTTCCGGTCATCGTAACTTGACTATTAAACTCCGGTAATGCACAGCTAGTAAAGCTGACAAATAGAGTCAAGATAGTTACAGTGCCGCAAAAAGCGTAAGATTTGCGAGTGCGGCTGCAAGGCAACAGAGAGGGTGAGAATGAACAAGGCGGTGCGGCCCAACGCAGCGGAAATCCGTCAGGCGCGGCAAGAAAATCCCGAAACCCGGGAGCGCGACCTCGCATTGAATCTGGGCATATCGGAAGCTGAACTGGTGGCCGCGCATTGCGGCGACGGTGTTACGCGCATCGTTCCGAACGTTGCGGAGATACTTCGCGGATTGGAAGCCGTTGGCGAAGTGATGGCCCTGACGCGCAACGAAAGCGCGGTGCATGAAAAAATCGGCGTTTACGATAAAGTGATCCCCGGCGAACACACCGTGTTGACGCTGGGTGAGCAGATCGACCTGCGTATTTTCCCGCATGTCTGGAAACACGGCTTTGCTGTTGAGAAGCGTGATGGCGAGGAAATTCGGCGCTCGCTTCAGTTCTTCGATGCCGCTGGCGAAGCGGTTCACAAGGTGCATCTGCGGCCGGCATCGGATGTGAAAGCCTTCGAAGCGCTGGTTGCGGCGCATGTGTCCCCCGACCAGAGTCAGACCCTGACGGTCGAAGACATTGCGCCCGAAAGCGCTGAAGAATCGTCCGCTACCGCCGATGAGCTTCGCGACAAGTGGAGCAAGATGACCGACGTCCATCAATTTTTCGGCATCTTGCGTTCGCTGAAGCTTTCGCGCCGTGAAGCGATGCGGATGGTTGGACAGGACTACGCGTGGAGCCTCGACCAGCAGGCCGTTGGCGCGATGATGGAAGGCGCGGCAGCAACCGGCCTGCCGATCATGTGCTTTGTCGGCAATCGCGGCTGCATCCAGATTCATTCCGGCCCGATTGCTTCCATCAAGCCGATGGGGCCGTGGCTGAATGTGCTGGACGAGACATTCCACCTTCACCTGCGGACGGATCACATTCGTGAGGTCTGGGGCGTGCGCAAGCCGACCAAGGACGGACATGTGACCTCCATCGAAGCCTATGATTCCGAAGGCCGCATGATCATCCAGTTCTTCGGCAAGCGTCATGAAGGCGAAGGCGAACTAAAGGCATGGCGTGAGTTGGTTGACGGCTTGCCCCGCATCGCAGCGCAAAGCGCAGCATAAGGAACAGAGAATGAAAAAGCGTGGTTTGGCGGCAGCGCTCCTGCTGACGATGAGCTTTGCGGGTATCGCGCATTCCGAGGAAGCGACGGCTTTGAGCGATACGTCGCGCGTCGTTGCGATAGGTGGATCGATCACAGAAATCGTATACGCGCTTGGCGTGCAGGACAAACTGGTCGCGCGCGACTCGACCAGCGTCTATCCCGAAGCGGCATTCAAGCTTCCCGATGTCGGCTATATGCGTCAGCTATCGCCGGAAGGTGTGCTGTCCGTGAACCCGTCCGGGATTATCGCGCTGCAAACCTCCGGGCCGAAGGAAGCCGTGGACGTGCTGAAGAAGGCAAGTGTGCCCTATGTCGAAGTTCCTGAAACATTCGATCACAAGGGTATCGTAGACAAGATCGAGATTGTCGGCGCTGCACTTGGCGAAAAGGAGAAAGCCGACACTCTGGCCAAGCAGGTGGATTCCGAGCTTAGCGCTGCCGAAGCAATCACCAAGAACGTAACCGAGCGAAAGCGCGTGCTGTTCGTGCTGTCCATGCAAGGCGGGAAAATTCTTGCAGCAGGAAGCGACACCGCAGCAAATGGCATGATTCATCTCGCGGGTGCGGAAAACGCCATGCAAGGGTTCTCCGGCTACAAGCAGATGACCGACGAGGCCGTCATTTCGGCTAGGCCGGACGCTGTTCTGGTCATGGATCGCGCGGGGCAATCAATCAGCGACGATCAGGTGTTTCAGCACCCTGCGATTGCAACAACACCTGCAGGCGAAGCAAAGAAGGTCGTGCGTATGGATGGCGCGTATCTGCTCGGCTTCGGCCCACGCACGGCGAGCGCAGTTCGCGAACTGGCAACAGCTCTTTACGGCGAGACCGTAGGAAACTGACGGCAGGACCGTGGCAATCAATACGATGTCTGCCGGAGAGCGGGTCCACACACATGGCACGGCTGAGGGCGACCGCACTCGCCGCGCCAGACTGGCAATCATTCTGCTCGCGCTGTTTCTTGCTGCAACGATGCTCCTCAGCCTCGCATCGGGCGCATCGGGTGCTTCGGCTCTGGTGGTCTTGCGCGACCTGCTGGGTGGTGCGGACACGTTTACCCTGCGCGACCGCATCATTATCTACGACATTCGCCTGCCGCGTCTGTTGCTTGGTGTTCTGGTGGGGGCAGCGCTCGCGGTGTCGGGCGCAGTGATGCAAGGGCTCTTCCGCAATCCGCTCGCCGATCCGGGATTGGTCGGCGTTTCGTCGGGCGCGAGCCTTGGCGCAGTCAGCATGATCGTGCTGGGGCCGACACTATTGGGATCATTTAATGAAGCGTTGGGATCGCTTGCGCTGCCGATAATGGCATTTGTCGGCGGTCTGGTGACGACCTTCATTTTGTATCAAGTCGCGACCCGGCAGGGACGAACATCCGTTGCTACCATGCTTTTGGCGGGCATTGCGCTTGCAGCACTGGCGATGGCGGTGACGGGGATCCTGATTTTCATGGCCGACGACCGGCAGCTTCGCGACCTGACATTCTGGTCGCTTGGATCGCTGGCCGGTGCAACATGGTCGAAAATCTATGCCGTTGCGCCGATCATTATTGCTGCTCTGGCGGTCAGCCCGTTTCTCGCACGCGGTCTGAATGCGCTGGCGCTCGGCGAACCGACCGCGCATCACATGGGCGTGCCGGTGCAGCGCCTGAAATATGCGGCCATATTGTCGGTTTCGGCGGCGGTTGGCGCTTCCGTCGCGGTAAGCGGCGGCATCGGCTTTGTTGGTATTGTCGTTGCACATATGCTGCGGCTCGTTATCGGGCCAGACAATCGTTATCTGCTTCCAGCCTCCGCGCTGCTTGGCGCTAGCCTGCTGCTGCTGGCGGATGCAGTTTCCAGAACAATCGTTGCCCCGGCGGAATTGCCTATCGGCATCGTTACAGCGCTTGCGGGTGCGCCGTTCTTTCTATGGATTCTTTTGCGCAAGCGCGGCGTGCTGGATCTCTGACCATGATCAAGCTCGAAAACGTATCAGTCGCAATCGGCAGCAAGACCATCATCCGGGGCATCGGCTTCGAAGCGAAGCCGGGCGAAATCACTGTGATCGTTGGGCCGAACGGTTCCGGCAAAACGACGCTGATGAAGGCCATGTCCGGCGAAAGCGCTTATGGCGGCTCGGTGAGCATCAACGGCCATGAAGTGTCGGCCACGCGCTCGCTCGATCAGGCGCTGAGGCGAGCGGTATTACCGCAAGCGACTACGCTATCGTTTCCATTCACAGTGCGCGAAATCGTCAATCTGGGGATTCTTTCGGGCCGCAGCGGCGCATCCCGTGTCAATGATCTGGTAGAGCGAGCGCTGGCCGCCGTCGATCTGCATGGGTTTGCAGGACGATTTTATCAGGAATTATCCGGCGGCGAACAGCAGCGGGTGCAGCTTGCGCGGGTGTTATGTCAGGTTTGGGAGCCAGTGCTGGACGGCCAGCCGCGCTATCTGTTTCTCGATGAGCCTGTTTCCAGCCTCGATATCAAGCACCAGTTGGCAATCATGCAAACAGCGCGCGACTATGTTGAGCGCGGTGGTGGCGTGGTTGCCATACTGCACGATCTGAACCTTGCAGCGATGTATGCAGATCGCATCATCGTGTTGGCGCGCGGGCATATGGTTGCTGCGGGAACGCCGGAACAGGTTATCCGCGACGATGTGATTGCTGCCGCCTTCGAGTGCCGCTTGAGCGTTGGGAAAACTCCGCCCGGCAAAGCGCCTTTCATCCTGCCACAATCATTTTCTCCTTGAGCGCCGAGCGCAATCATCCGACAAGGTTGGAATGCGCAAAACGGTTGAGCAGATAGCTGGTGACACTCAGGGCATTTCATATGCCTTTCCCGTCTATATTTTCGAAGGCAAGGGCAATGCGCCTTCGGCATATCTTCAGGCTGCCCTGCATGGAGGCGAACTGCCAGGCGTTGTCGCCATCGATGCGCTTATGCCGATGCTGCGCAAGGCCGAGCAGGAAGGTCGCATTCGAGGCAAAATCACCGTCGTTCCTTCGGCCAATCCAATCGGCCGCGCGCAGTATGCTGCAGGCGAACTGATGGGGCGTTTCCATTTCGGAACCCAGACGAACTTCAATCGCGATTTTCCGCTTTTGTCTTCGCCCGATGACAATCCGGAATATCTGCTCGATCAATCCACTGCCGATCAGCGCCTGAAAGCGCGGCTCGTGGCGCTTTCGATGGGCCACGACATTGTGCTGGATTTGCACTGTGACGATGAAAGTCTGGCATATCTTTACGTGCCGACCGTGCTTTGGCCATTCATGCAGGATTGCGCCGCCGCGATGAATATGGATGCCGTGATTTTGTGGGACGGAGATTGCGGCGCAGCTTTCGATCAGGCGTCCATCGATCCCTATCTTGGTGCGCCGGCTGAGCGGGCGCGTTTTGCGCGGCGCGTGGTTTCGACGGTTGAATATCGAGGGTTGGCAGACGTCGATGCGGCGCTTGCGCAGCATGACGCCGAGGGGCTTTACAGGGTTCTTGTCATGCGCGGTGTCATCGAGGATAGCGCAATAGCACCGGCCAAGCCGTTTCGGGGAGTTGCCTCACCGATCGAGAATGTTGAAATGGTGCGTGCGCCATGCGCTGGCGCGTTGCTCTATCACGTTAAACCCGGTGATCGCGTTGAAGAAGGGCAAAGGCTCGTGACAATCGTGCATTCGCCGGGAGAAGTTGACGGGCGGCTGGACGTGCTTGCGCCGCAGGCGGGATTGATCCTGACGCGGCGCAACCGACGCGCAGCCTATTCCGGCGATGATCTGCTCAAGTTGGTTGGAAGTCGCCCAAGCGCAACGCATCGTCCGGGCGCGCTGGAGGATTAGCGACGCTTCGTTGCGGCCTTGGTGGCTTGGTTCAACGCGATGGCGGCTTTGATGAGGCGCTTGAGTGCAGCCTCATCAATTTTTTCGCCTTCGCGAAAGTCGATGGCTCGACGAACATTGCCCTCAAGGCTCGAATTGAACAGCTTCGACGGATCGTCCAAAGCCGCGCCCTTGGCGAAGGTCATCTTGACTGTGCTCTTGTAAGTCTCGCCGGTGCAAATGATGCCGTCATAGAGACCAGACCGGCACACCACGCCATTTCACCTCTTCGACCACATGCGGGATCGGCCTGCTTAATGATCGTCCTGATCTGCGCGAGCGTTGTGCCGCGCCAATCGCCAAGTTGAGCAATCTTTTCGTCGAAGAAAGTGTCGAATGTTGTCATAGCTCCTAAAGATCAACGCTATTGGGCAAAATAACAAGGTCGCGGATGGTGACGTTTCGTGGGCGCGACAGCATGAAGAGCACCGCGTCCGCGACTTCCTTCGGCTGCATCAGGCTGCCATTGGCAAGCGCTTCTTCCATCTTGGCTTTTGGCCAATCATCGAGCAACGCGGTGACGACAGGGCCGGGGAGAACCGCACCGACGCGCACGCCGTGCTGAGCGACTTGCCGGCGCGTGGAATGCACGAATGCCTGAACCGCGAATTTGGAGGCGGTGTAAATCGGCTCCCACACAACAGGCACAACACCCGCGATTGAACTGGTGAACAGGATATCGCCAGAACCTTGTGCAATCATATGCGGCAGCACGGCATGCACAGAGCGGAAAGCAGCGTTGATGTTGAGGTTCAACATGCGATCCCACGCGTCGGGATCACCTTCCGCAATCTGACCGCCAATATAGGCTCCGGCATTGGCGTGAAATATATCCAGCCCGCCCGCAAGTTTCAGGATTTGCGGCAGCATGCCCGAAACCTCTGCCGGATTGAGCAGATCGACGGCCAGCGGCAGCGCACGTGTGCCGATGGAGGCACATGCTTTCTCAAGCCTGTCTTGCGCGCGATCTACCAGCACCACCGTTGCGCCTTCGGCGGCCAAAGTGCGCGCGCACTCCAGACCAATGCCGGATGCCGCGCCGGTAATTGCCGCAACCTTGCCCTTCATCAAATCGGCCATCGCTTTGCTCCTCAGGACGCCAGACGAATTTGCAGCTTTACATCTTGCGGCAGGCCTTTGGCCGCGCGGTCAAAGGCGGCAATGCTGTCCTTGAAGTCGAACGTGTCCGTGATGAGCGGCTTGAGATCGACTTTGCCGGAGGCGATGAGATTCACTGCACGGTCGAAATTATTGGCATAGCGGAAGACGGTTTCGATACGCGCTTCCTTCACGATTGCTGCTGGTACGTCGAAGTTGGTTTGCTCGACAGGCAGGCCGACCAGCACCAGCGCGCCGCCGGGACGCACAAGATCGAAGATGCCCTGATAGGCGCGCGGGCTACCGCTTGCCTCGAACACGACATCCGCACCCCAGCTTTCTGTGGCTTCGGCGAGAACATCGGCGAGCGATTGCTTGGTGATGTTGACTGGCACGATGCCAGAATATTGCGCGGCTATTTCGAGCTTGGGCGCGCTGAGATCAGATATGAATACGCGCGAGCAACCGCCCGCGAGCGCGGCCAGCGCAGTCATGATGCCGATGGGACCGCAGCCGATAACCACCGCAACGTCGCCCGGTGTGATACGCGCGCGGGTCGCGGCTTGCAGACCGACCGCGAACGGCTCAACCATCGCACCTTCGGCAAAGCTTACATTATCGGGAAGCTTGAAGGTGAAGGCAGCAGGATGCACGACTTCCGGCGTTAGCACGCCGTGAATGGGCGGCGTTGCCCAGAACTGCACATCGGGATCGACATTGTAGATGCCGAGCTTGGTTGCACGTGACGAAAGGTTAGGCACGCCGGGTTCCATGCAGACGCGATCACCCACTTTCAGGTTTTTCACGTTGCTGCCAACTTCGACAATCGTGCCCGCCGCTTCGTGACCAAGCACCATCGGCTCCCGCACAACAAATGGGCCGATGGCGCCATGCGTGTAATAATGCACGTCGCTGCCGCACACGCCGACCGTGTGGATCGCAACCTTCACGTCATCGGGGCCAACATTAGTGGGAAGGTCGATTTCGCGTAACGAAAGTTCGCCTTTGCGTTCGAGTACGAGGGCAAGCATGTCCGTATCCTGTTCTCCGGCTAAAGAGCGAGGCCGGAAGCGTCGAAGAGATAGATATTGCGATGGTCGATGCCCGCAGCGACGGTTTCGCCGACGGCAATTTCGGGTCTGCCCGGCGTGACCATGATGATGGTTTCGCCGCCGCTTCGGGCATAGATCTGCGTCGCACCGCCGAGATTTTCCTGAAGATCGAGCGTAAGCGAGAGCAACGGATTAGACGAGGAAAGCGTCAGATGTTCCGGGCGAAGGCCAACCGTAACCGTATCGCCATTTTTGACCTTTGACGCCTTGGGTGTGGGCAAAGACAGGCCACCGCCGGTAAACGCCGGATGCGCCAGCTTGAGCACTTTGCCGTCGGATTCCGCCTTGGCGTTCAGAAAATTCATCTTGGGCGAACCAATGAAGCCCGCGACGAAGGTGTTTGCGGGGTGATCGTATAGCTCGGTTGGCGTGCCAATCTGCTCCACAAGGCCAGCCCGCAGCACCACGATGCGGTCCGCCAACGTCATGGCCTCCACCTGATCGTGGGTAACATAGACCATCGTCGCGCCGAGATTGCGGTGAAGCTTGGCGATCTCGACACGCATTTGCGTGCGCAGCTCCGCGTCGAGATTCGACAAGGGTTCGTCAAACAGGAATATTTTGGGATTGCGCACGATGGAGCGGCCAATGGCGACGCGCTGACGCTGACCGCCGGATAGCGCGCGCGGCTTGCGTTCCAGAAGCGGCTCGATCTGGAGAATGCGCGCCGCTTCCAACACGCGCGCCTTGATCTGGTCTTCCGGCTGCTTGTTCATGCGCAGGCCGAAGGCCATGTTCTCGAACACGCTCATGTGCGGATAGAGCGCATAAGACTGGAACACCATCGAGACTTCACGCTTGGCGGGTTCCTCATAGGTTACGTCGCGGTTTTCGATTGAAAGCTTGCCTTCGCTGACGTCTTCCAGCCCCGCAATCATGCGCAGCAAGGTGGACTTGCCGCAGCCGGAAGGACCGACGAACACGACAAACTCTCCCTTTTCGGCAGCAAAGCTGACGCCCTTTATGACTTCGATATCGCCAAAGGCTTTCTTGATGCCTTCCAGTTTCAAGAAGCTCATTCGTCTTTAACTCCCGCACCACTTGTTTCGAGGATGGCGGCGGCGCATTTCTCGTCGGTGGCCAGCCGCTTCACATATCCCTTGTTGAGAATCGCCCGCACGATGGGCAGCTTGTGCTTGCCGCCCGATGCCAGAATGGAATGCGGAACCGACTTCAACTCTGTCGGCGTGAGGGAAAGCACGCGCTCGTTCAACGGATGATCGACCGGCGCGCCATCCGGTCCAAGGAACATGCCAAGCACGTCGCCAACTGCACCCGCTGCTTTAAGACCTTCAAGGTTTTCCAGAACGGTCGGTGTGCGCACGAGAAGCGAACGCGTCGACATATCACCGCACGACAAAAGCACGACATCCACCGAGCGCGCGCGGCGCATGGTTTCCTTAATGCCGTGGTGGGACAAAAGAACCTCCCGGCTCTCGGCGGTTGGGAAATACAGCGGCGCAGTGAGGTAATGGCATTCGGCGGAGATGGCGCGCGCATAGCCGGTTGCGACTTCAAACGTGCTGGAACCGGAGCCGCGCGTCAGCCCGCCCATGACCGACGTCACCCAACTATCGCTCATTGGTCGCGGCGTGAGGCTTTTCAATCCGGCGGAAAGCGTTTCGCCCCAACCGACACCAAGGCCCATGCCGTTGGTGAGTATGCGGTCCAGCATACGGCATCCGGCATCGCCGATGACCCGCTGCTGCTCGGCCTCGTTTTCGAGGCTCGGAACGACGCTCACATCCGCCAGGCCGAAACGGTCTTTAAGACGCTGCTCCAGTTCAGCGCAATTGGCGAGCGGCAGGCGGATATCCACGACGACCGACCCGTCAGAGCGGACCTGTCCGAGTATCTTGTTTACGCGCAGCCGCGTCAGGCCAAGCTGGTCCGCAATTTCCTGCTGCGTCAGGCCGCCCACGAAGTAGAGCCAAGCAACGCGCGCGCGAACCTGCTGCGCTTCAATTTCGGCAGAGGTGGTCTGGACGGGGGCGCGGTTGGTCGTATCCATTGGTCAGGCGTAGCTCTTTTTCAGGAGCGCTGTCGTTGCACGAAGCGCCTGAAGAATGGAACGGTCATCACGCTCGAATGGATAGAAAACTTCGAGAAATGTCGGCACATGGCCCAGCCCCGCCTTGCGCTGCAACGCAGCGGCGTCAGAAGCATCCACCCTGCCTTTTTCGGTGAAATCCCAATGCCGGTCGAACTGGAAATCAGTCTGCTGGATATGGATCGCGGTGATGCAATCCGAGAGGCCCGTCAGCCAAGGCTCCATGTCAATGGCTTGAGCGCCATAAAGCGGCGCGAATGTGCCGTGACCCCAATCAACGCAATAGCTCCAGGGAACCGCGCTACCCTTTACATCTTTGACCATGCGGCGGGCTTGCTGAACAGTCCACGGCCATTCGCGGCGCATAGGCGTCGGCTCGACGTATAGCTCCTCCAAGCCTTCCGCTTTCGCACGCTCAGCAAGCCGCAACATGCGCGAGATAAGGTCCTCATAGTCTTCGTCGGGAATTGCTTCCGATTCCTCACCATCGATGTGAGACGCGATTGCGCCGAGCGGTCCGCCGACCCGCGTGATTCCAGCTTGTGCGGCGAACGCGTAGGCACGGCCAAGCCAATCTTCTGCGTAGGCACGAACATCCGGATCGGGATGCAGAAGCTGGCTGTATGTATAGTGAGCAAGGCCGATAAAGGCGCTGTGAATGGTAATGTCGTGCGCCGCAGCCTGTCGCCTGATGGTAGCAGCGTGGCGGTCCAGCAGCGCAGTGGGCCACATCGGATCGACCAGATCATAGGAAAGCTGCACAAGGCTCAGCCCGAACTGATCGCGAACGATGGGCGCCCACAAATCGACCGTCACCCAGCGCTTTACGCAGAAGGACAGATTGATCCCGAGCGGTATGGCGGTGCCACTCATTTCGTTGCGCCCATAGTCAGGCCGCGCACCATGTGCCGCGACACGATAAGCGCGAAGATGGTGACAGGCAGCACGATCACCGTGCCGGTCGCCATGATCTTGCCCCACGGCAGTTCGTAGCCCGACATGAAACTGGTGGCGACGACAGGCGCGGTCTGAACATTCTTGCGGGTCAGCACCAGAGCGTAAAGCAACTCGTTCCACGAAAAGATGAAGGAGAAAATTGCCGAGACAGCAATTCCCGGCGCGCCGAGCGGCAGATAGATCTTGCGGAAGATTGTGAACTGATCCGCGCCATCCAAACGCGCCGCCTGTTCCAGATCGGGCGGTATCGACTTGAATTGATCGGTGCAAATCCACACCACAATCGGCAGATTGAAGGTGAGATAAATGAGGATCAGCACCAGATGCGTGTCCAGCAACCGCGCCTGCATGGCGAGAATATAGACCGGCAGCGCCAGCACGATGGGGCTTATCATTCGGTTTGAGATGAACCAGAACCACAGATCACCCTTGCCACGAAACTCGAAGCGCGCGAGCGCATAGGCTGCTGGCGCGCCGAGCAGAACGGCAAGAGCGGTGGTGCAAGTCGCGACGATCAGTGAATTGCCAACCGCGCCGATGACTTTGGAATCGACAAAGATTGCCTGATAGTTTTCCAATGTTGGCATGAAGAACCAGAGCGGCGGCGACGCCAGAATGTCCGTCTGGGTTTTGAAGCTCGCCGTCACCATCCAGTAGAATGGAAACATCGAAAAGACGATGACCGCGCACAAGCCAAGTGCGTGCAGGATGTTGCTGGAGGAAGGACGCATCAGTTTACCTCCCGATAGATCAGGCGAATGTAGAGACGGCTGATGAGGATGGTCAGGATCAGCAACAGGATGGCTTGGGCCGAGGCGGTTCCAAGGTCGAAGACACGGAAACCGACACGCTGGATATAGACCGACACGAGATCAGTGGCCGAGCCAGGTCCACCACGCGTCATGACAAACACCATGTCGAAAAGCTTGAGCACATCAGCCGAGCGCAGAATCATAACCGCCGTCAGTCCCGGCAGTAGGTATGGCAATTGCACATGCCGCAGCAGCGCCAGCTTCGACGATGTTTCAAGCCGTGCCGCTTCCTCGATCTCCCCCGGCACCATAGATAGGCCCGCGAGGAAAATGAGAGCGCAGAACGGTGTCCACTGCCATATATCCATGATGGCGATGGCGGCGAACGCACCGCTTTGCGAGCCAAGCCAATCAAAGCCCGGAAAACCGAACCAGTTTAAAAACTGGTTGGCGACGCCGAAGTCGCGGTTAAATATCAAGCGGCCAATGAGACCGACGACAGCATATGTGGTGGCCAGAGGCACGACGAGCGTGACACGCGCCAGCGATTTCAGAAAGCCCATGCCGGGCCTGTGCAGCAGCAGCGCTATCGCCACGCCGAGCACGATCTGGATCGGCAGAACGGTTATGTAAAATCGCCCGGTAAGCAGCAGCGACGACCAGAACGTGCTATCGCTCAGTACGTTGATGTAATTCTCAAATCCGATGAAGGGGAAACCGTCGCGCGGGCGCGTGATGTTGTATTGCCGAAACGACGTAACCAGCGCAAATATGGTTGGGTAAATACCGATCAGAAACAGCGTCAGAACGGCTGGTGCGAGGAACCACAAGGGTGTCCAGCGGCCATATCCCCGATTGGGCGTAGCGGTTGTTTGAGCCATCCAACTATTCCAGATTCGTATGGTTGCCGCGCATAGTGGCAGGCGAAATGTTCAGGCGCTGGCGCAATTCGAGAATAAGAATCTCGAACAATATGTACTGCGCACCCTCATAGAGCGATCCCATCGGCAGCACGGAGGTGGACGCTCCCTGATCGTTCGCCATCGTCTGCGCGGGAACGATCAGAACCGTATCCGCAAGCTTAGACGCGCCACCGTCTGGAACTGCCGTTACCAACAAGGTTCGCGCGCCGCTTTCACGCGCAACACCCATCAGCGCGGAGACGGTGGAGAAATTTCCCGGACCAGCCGAGACTACAAGCAGGTCGCCCTTTCCTATATGCGGCGTCGTCATGTCTCCGACCACGGAGGCTTTCAGACCAAGATGAAAGAGGCGCATCGCGAACCCCTTCATCTGTAGGCCCTCACGACCCACGCCATAGAGCGCGATGCGATTTGCCGAGGCCAGTTCACCCAGCGCGGCGTCGATATCTGTACGCTTTACTTTGGCAAGGCAAACGCCGAGTTCATCAAGAGCTTGTGCATAGAGTTCGGCCATTTGCCCACCGAATCCGCAATCGGTTGCAAGTCGGGTGGTGGGCCCTTGCGGCAGGCCCACCACCGGCCAAGGCTACGCGCCTCAGCCTTGGGAGGTACTCTTACTGAAGGAGTTCCTTCTTGCCGTCATAATAGCCTTCCTTACCGAGAATCTCCTCAGTGCGGGTGCCGATTTCCTTGGAGCCGCCTTCGACGGTGGCTTCACCAAGCATGATCTTGGTGCCCCACTCGGCGATGACTTCTGAAATCGCCGGCCATGCGGGGAAGCGCGGACGGAATTCCGGCACACCGGCCTGCCACGAAGCGACCATCGGCTCGACGAACTTGTACTTCGCCTTGATGTCTGGATCTTCGTAGACGGACATGCGGCCAGAAACACCGCCAGCTTCAACGTAAGGCTTGGCGATTTCTTCAGATGTGGCCCACTGGATGAAGAGCCACGTGGCTTTCTTTTGCTCTTCGCTCGCCTGTGCAGCAACCGCCAGCGAGAAGCCGCCAAGTGCTGGCAGGCGTCCGGCAGGGCCTGCCGGTTCGGGCGCGACACCAAGGCAATCACCGAGCTTGGAGGTCGAAGGATCGACGAGCGTGCCGTAGAAGGCCGACCACTCGGTAATCATCGATACCTGACCCTGCGCCAGTGCGTTGACCGCTTCCGCATGGTCATAGCTGACGATTCCCGGAGGCATGAACTTCATCAAATCCTGACGGAAGTTGAGGCCGGTCTGGCTCTCCTTGCTCATCAGGTTCGACTTGAATTCCTTGTTCAGCAGCGAACCACCGAACGGCCAGAGGAAGCGCATGAAGCTGTCTGCCGACTGCGTTTCGCCGCGCAGCGATTGCAGAGCGTACGCATAATGGTTCTTCGATGCATCTGTGAGCTTCGGGGCGTAGACGTCCTTCAACTCTTCCCACGTTGCTGGCGGCTTGTCGAAACCGGCATCCTTGAGCTGGCAGGAATTATAGAACAGCAGGCCGGAATAATTGTCGAACGGCAGGCCGTAGGTCGTGCCACCCCATGAACCGAATGCATTGAGCAGGAGCGGGAAGAAACCTTCGAGCTTCAAATTTGGGTCGGTGATAGAGGCGTCCTTGGAGAAATTCTCGATAGGATCGATCCAGCCGCTTTCCGCAAACTCGCCGATCCAGACGAGGTCGACCAGCGCCATGGTGAGATCACCCTGCGAGGTGAAATTCAGCACCTGCTTTTCGCGGGTGTTTTCATAGGGCACGATCTCGTAATTGACCTTGATCCCAGTCTTCTTCTCAAATTCCGGAAGCAGCTTGATGATCGCGCGGTAGCCCGGACGATCAAGGAAAATGCCGCTGATTTCAGTGCCTTTGAGCGGTGCAGCCGCCGTTTCCAGCCAATCCGCGAAAGCTGCGGTCGGCATGCTCGCAGTTGCCGCGGCGATGGCCGCGAAACTGGCGCAAATCTTCAACATACGCTTCATTTCACTCCTCCTTGAATAACGGTCCCACCTGTTCCGGCGGCCGTATGAAAACGGTTCCGGATGGGCATCGGCCCAAGCTCTTTTCGGTGAGGAGCAGCGGCTACGGCTCTATCGAAGCAGAATAAATTACCCCGTCCGCAGTGCGGACACTTCGTCTAAGCCGCGCAAAAAGCGATAACTCGCAATTCGTGCGCTTCCTCCTCCCAACACATTAGCGATACATTTGTATTTTTTTATTTGCAATAGCATTTCCAGCGATGAATCTGGTCCACTTGCAGAAATTGTTGCAGCACAGGAAAATCGCAGCTATGGATGCGAACATGAAGATTAAGTCGATCGCAAATGCGTGGTGGTGGGCCTGCTGAGAGCGGCCTGATCCTGCGCGCGTGCGTGAAATTGAGGTGGCCGCAACGGAAATTCCGGGCGGCCATTTGCTTTTTGGTGGGTTGCCAGGGTTCCTTGCCTGAGTGTTGGAGACAGGAATGACATTGGAAGTTCTGGACAACGGCGCGGAGCGCTTTATGACCGAGGGGGGTGTGACAATCACCCGAACGCGGCGCGCAACAGCTTATGCGGGCGCGATCGAAAGCTATGTCGATGGGCTGAACAGCCGCCGCGGCGCGGTTTTCTCTTCCAACTATGAGTATCCGGGCCGCTATACGCGCTGGGATACCGCAATCGTGGATCCGCCGCTTGTCGTTACCGCGCGCGGGCGCGTCATGCATATCGAAGCGCTCAACCAGCGCGGACGCGCCCTGTTGTCCATCGTCGGAAAAGCACTTACGGGACTGACCCACGCCAAGGTTTCGCGGCGCGGCGACGATCTGATCCGCGTGGACATTGCAGAGCCGGGTCGGGTCTATACCGAAGAGGAGCGCTCGCGCGCGCCATCCGTTTTTACTGTCTTGCGCGCCATTACTTCGCTGATGAAAACACAGGAAGACGCGACGCTCGGCCTCTATGGCGCGTTTGGCTATGATCTGGCGTTTCAGTTCGATCCGGTCGATTTGCATCTGGAACGCCCGGAAGACCAGCGCGATCTGGTGCTTTATCTGCCGGATGAGGTTCTGGTGGTCGATCACTATTCGACCAAGGCATGGATCGAAAGCTATGACTTCGCCTTTGCCGGCGTCTCCACCGAGGGGCTGCCGCGCGAGCAGAACGAACAGCCATTCAAGACCTCGGATCGGATACCGCCGCGTGGCGATCACGAGCCCGGCGAATATGCAGAACTCGTGCGCAAGGCGATGGACAGCTTTAAGCGCGGCGACCTTTTTGAGGTCGTTCCGGGGCAGATGTTTTACGAGCGCTGCGAAACGCAGCCTTCCGACATTTCCCGTAAGCTCAAATCGATCAATCCGTCGCCCTATTCCTTCTTCATCAATCTCGGCGACGGTGAATATCTGATCGGTGCTTCGCCGGAAATGTTCGTGCGCGTGAATGGAAGGCGGGTGGAAACTTGCCCGATTTCCGGCACGATCAAGCGCGGTGACGACGCCATTTCTGAACTCGGAGCAGATTCTGAAACTGCTCAACTCAAAGAAGGACGAGTTCGAGCTGACCATGTGTTCGGATGTGGACCGCAACGATAAGAGCCGCGTCTGCGAACCGGGCTCGGTGCGCGTCATCGGTCGCCGTCAGATCGAAATGTATTCGCGCCTGATCCACACGGTCGACCACATTGAGGGCCGGTTGCGCGAGGGCATGGACGCGTTCGACGCATTCCTTTCCCACGCATGGGCCGTGACCGTTACCGGCGCGCCGAAACTGTGGGCGATGCGCTTTATTGAACAGCATGAGAAGAGCCCGCGCGCTTGGTATGGCGGGGCTATCGGCATGGTCAATTTCAACGGCGACATGAATACCGGCCTTACGCTGCGCACCATCCGCATCAAGGACGGCATTGCAGAAGTGCGAGCCGGTGCAACACTGCTGTTCGATTCAGTCCCCGAAGAAGAAGAAGCCGAAACCGAATTGAAGGCCTCTGCCATGCTCTCCGCAATTCGCGATGCCAAGACCGCCAACGCAAGTGGAACCGAACGCCAGACCGCCCGCGTTGGTGAAGGCGTTAACATTCTGCTGGTCGATCACGAGGATTTATTCGTGCACACTCTGGCGAATTATTTCCGGCAGACCGGCGCAAATGTTTCGACGGTTCGCACACCTGTGCCGAACGAGATATTCGACCGTTTGCAGCCTGACTTGGTCGTGCTGTCGCCCGGCCCCGGTTCGCCGAAGGATTTCGATTGCGCTGCGACGATCAAGAAGGCGCGGCAGCGTGATTTGCCAATCTTTGGCGTCTGCCTTGGCTTGCAGGCACTGGCGGAAGCCTATGGTGGCGAGTTGCGCCATCTGCATGTGCCGATGCATGGCAAGCCGTCGCGCATTCGCGTTTCAAAACCGGGTGTGATTTTCTCGGGCCTGCCGAAAGAAGTGACTGTTGGCCGCTATCACTCGATTTTTGCTGATCCTGTGCGCCTGCCAGATGATTTCCTTGTCACAGCAGAGACGGAGGACGGTGTCATTATGGCTTTTGAACACAGGAAAGAGCCGATTGCAGCCGTGCAATTCCATCCCGAATTGATCATGACCCTCGGTCAGAATGCCGGTATGCGCATGATTGAAAACGTCGTTGCGCATCTGCCGCGTAAAGCAAAAGAAAAGGCCGCCTAGAGCGGTCTTTTGTTTCTCGACGGAAATAGCAATGCCCGAACTCGTGATGGCCTCGAAATCGAAAGTAGCCACATTGGCGATGTGGTCGATCCCCGTGGCTATTGCGGTGTTTGGGTTGAAGCTCGCTGCGTGGTGGCTGACGGGTTCAGTCGCACTGTATTCGGATGCGCTGGAATCCATCGTTAATGTGATCGCTGCCGGCGCGGCGTTCTGGGCCATTCAGGTCAGCCACAAACCCGCCGACAGTGACCATCAGCACGGACACCATAAGGCAGAGTATTTTTCCGCCGTGCTCGAAGGCGTGCTGATTGTCGTGGCGGCGCTGCTGATCCTCAGTGAGGTTTGGAAAGCCTGGCAGCATCCTAGCCCACTGGAAGAGCCGGGATTGGGTCTGGGCGTAAACGCCGTCGCGTCGGTCATCAATGCGGTATGGGCAACGATCCTGATACGCACGGGCAGAAGCCAGCGGTCGCCCGCGCTTGTCGCTGACGGCAAGCACATCATGTCTGATGTGGTGACTTCGGTTGGTGTTCTCGCAGGTTTGCTTGGCGCTGTGGCAACCGGCTGGCTCTGGCTAGACCCGGCGCTGGCCGCGATTGTGGCGCTCAATATTCTCTATCAGGGATGGCAGGTGATTGGGTCGTCTTTGGGCGGCTTGATGGACAAGGCCGTCGATCCAGAAGAAGCGATGCATATTCGCGGCATCGTTTCCGCCAATTCCAAGGGCGCGCTTGAAGTACATGATCTCAAGACGCGCATTGCCGGACGCGCAACCTTTATCGAGTTTCATCTGGTGGTGGATTTCAGACATGACCGTGGGCGAAAGCCACGTCATTTGCGACCGCATCGAGGAAGCGCTGAAAGCGGAAATTCCGAGCGTGCGCGTGACCATTCATGTCGAGCCGGACGACGAGGCGAAATTGCCGAAAGGAACCGTCGCGGTTCCCTTTGCGTGAGGTGAGTATTCACCCCTCATCCGCCTGCCGGCACCCCCCTCAAGGGGAGAAGGAGGATAATGCACTGCTGGTTTCAATCGCCATCGTCGCATCGTTTGCGGAACATCGAGAAAGTACCCTTCTCCCCCTGAGGGGAGGGTCCGGCAGGCGGATGAGGGGTTGGAAAATCTTCAGTCCAGCCGCTCTTTTAAGTCCTCGTCGAGCCAGCGCGACATGAAGTAGTCGAGTTGCTTGTGCCACCACGGCCAATCATGGTCGACATCGCCGCCCCAATAATCGACCCAAGCGGGGATTTGCTTGGCGTGAAGGATTTGCTCCAGCGTGCGCGTGTCTTCCAGCATCCGCTCTTCCCACGCGCCTTGTCCGCAACAGAAGATCAGCCGCAATGACCGGATGCGAGCAAGAAGGGCCTTGTCATTCAGCCCGGGCAAATAATCCAGCGGTGAGTTGAAATAGATATCGCCGCCAAGTTCCGACCCAAAGAAATCGCGGGTTGAATAAACGCCTGACAGGGCAATCACTCCGCTCACGAGGTCGGGGAAACGAAAGACAAAATTCGATGAATGATAGCCACCCATCGAACAACCGGAGAACAACGGTTTGAGAATCCGGCCACCGTTTGATGCCGAAGCAATGGCGTTTATTTCCGGCAACGCCTGCTCGCGAATGTAACGGAAATAGGCCTCGTGTCTCGCGATGCGGTGCTCGTAGCTCGATCGTTTTGCAAAAAAGCTCTCGCTATCTATGCCATCGACGGTGAAAAGCTGAATGCGACCTTCGTCCACGAAGCGCGCCAGCGCGCCGACGCCGCCCGAATCCTCGAATTGGTAAAAGCGGCCCTGCGAAGTCGGGAACACCACCACCGGACGGCCCGCATAGCCGTACCGCTTATATTCCATGTCGCGCCCCAACGCTGCGCTGTGGGCCTTGTGATAGGAAATATCCAACTCAAACCTCTTGCTGGATGAAAGCGACTGCCTCGCGCAAAGCTTTGGGGTCTTTCGACCGCAATTGATAGGCGTAATTGCCCATTGCCCTGCTGAATATTGGCTCAATCGGATTGTGACGCACCACCATGCCCTTGAACGCGCCCATCACCTCATCATGGCTGTGGCGATAGCGGTAGTGATTTTTCCGGCTGGCATAGGCCGTGAAATACTTGCCTTTGAAATTGCCGCTGACACAATTGTTCACCACCATGTTTGCCCATTCGGCATAAATGTCGATGTCGTATGTGTAGTTGATGGCGTCGGTCATATAGCCGCCGGGCGGTCTGATATTGACCTCCAGCGCAACGATGCGGCCGTCCTTCGTCTCGAACAGTTCGATATGGAAGAAGCGCTCTTTAAGGTCGAAAGCCTTGACGATCTTGCGCCCCGCATCCTCGATCTCCGGCGGGATTTCAGGCCGACACACATAGCTCATGTGCAGGTTCTTGTTGACCACATCCATGATGGAGCCGTCATATTTCGTACTGGCCGCAAAGAGAATTTCGCCGTCGCGATTCACCAGCCCGTCATAGGTGACGACAAGCCCGTCGATGAATTCTTCCATTACGAAGCTGACACCAGCGGGCTTGATGCGGAAGAAGTCATCCAGTTCGCCCGCATTCGAGATTTTATAAGTGTGCGCCGCGCCTGCGCCGGAATCCGGCTTTACCACGACCGGGTAGCCAACCTTGCGAATGAACTCCAACGCCCCTGAGCGCTCGGAGGTCTTGCGCTGGGCTATCGTGTTGAACTCCGCTCTTGCGGAACGATGCGCGCATGCGGCTCTTGCGCTTGATGTTCTTTACGTAGTCCAGCTTGATCCCTTCGATGTTGAAATCGGTGCGAATGCCCGCCTCCAGATCAAGCCAATGCTCATTGAGCAACTCGAAGCGGTCGATACGACCCCATTTGTGGATGAAGTAGCCCATCGCGCGATAGGTGAGATCGTAGTTCTCCATGTCGGCAATGCGATAATATTCCGAGAGGGCCGCGCGCAATTTCGGTTCAAGCGCATCATAGGGCGCATCGCCAATTCCAAGCACCGTTGCGCCCGCTTTCTTCAGGCGGTCGCAGAAATCCGATCCGGTGTTGGGGAAATGCGGCGAGAAGAACACGAAGTTCATAGATACCCTCCCAAGGCGGAAATGCAGTGTGGCCCATTTGATTGCGCCCGAAAAGCCCAACTCGGCCCTTGTGAAGATGGTTTGTCTCGGTTATTAGGCTGGCATGTCTTCGATGGGTGCAAAAACAATTTCGCGTTCGACCGCTTTCGCGGTTGAGACTGTGCGCGCGCTTGCATCCACCCTACTTCTTCTCGGCCTTAGCGGCGATCGCCGGGCTCGTTGAAGGAGCGCCCGGCGGTCGATGAACCGCCCCGTGCGTCCGCTCCTTGTCAGCACCCTATAGCAAACCGAGTTTACGTTTAGGCGCTTGAGGCCGGTCATTGAGAACCGCCCGCGCCGGGAGAAGTTAAAATGAACGCACCGCAAAGCATTCGCGCTTCGGCTACCGCCTCCAAAGGCATGCCGACAGCCGCCCGCAAATATGAGCCCTACCCGATGGTCGGCCTCAAGGACCGCACTTGGCCGGAGAAGCGCATTGAGAAAGCGCCTATCTGGTGTTCCGTAGATCTGCGCGACGGCAATCAGGCTTTGATCGATCCGATGGGTCATGAGCGCAAGGCGCGTATGTTCCAGTTGCTGCTCGATATGGGTTTCCGTCGAAATCGAGATTGGCTTTCCTTCGGCATCGCAAACGGATTTCGATTTCGCCCGCTGGTGCATCGAGGAAGGCAATGTGCCGGACGATGTCGATTTGCAGGTGCTGGTGCAGTGCCGCCCCGAATTGATCACCCGCACATTTGAAGCGCTGGAAGGGGCGAAAACCGCCAATCGTCCACTTCTACAATTCCACCAGCGAATTGCAGCGGCGCGTGGTGTTTGAAAAGGATGTGCGCGGCATCAAGTCGATTGCGACCGATGCAGCCAAGATGATTACCGACATGGCGGCCAAGGCAGGCGGCGGTTATCGCTTCCAGTATTCGCCGGAAAGTTTCACCGGCACCGAGCTGGAAGTGGCGCTGGAAATCTGCAATGCGGTTGCCGAAATCGTGCAGCCGACCACGGAGAACAAGCTGATTATCAACCTGCCCGCAACGGTGGAAATGGCGACGCCTAACATCTACGCCGACCAGATCGAGTGGATGTGCCGCCAGATCGACAATCGCGACAAGATCATCATTTCACTGCATCCGCACAATGACCGCGGAACGGGCGTGGCCGCGACAGAACTGGGATTGATGGCGGGTGCTGATCGGGTTGAAGGCACTTTGTTCGGCAATGGCGAGCGCACCGGCAATGTCGATATCGTCAATCTGGCGCTGAACATGTTCACGCAGGGCGTCGATCCCGAACTGGATTGCTCGGATATTCCGCGCATGAAGGCGGTCTATGAATATTCCAACCAATTGCGCGATTGCAGAGCGCCACCCCTATGTGGGCGAACTGGTCTATACGGCCTTCTCCGGCTCGCATCAGGACGCAATCAACAAGGGCATGAAGGCGCTGACCAAGGCCAATAAGGAATTGTGGGAAGTGCCTTACCTGCCAATCGATCCGCAGGATGTGGGCCGCTCTTACGAGGCCATCATTCGGATCAATTCGCAGTCCGGCAAGGGCGGTATCGCCTATGTCTTGCAGGCGGATTACGGACTGAACCTGCCGCGCAACCTCCAGATTGAATTCTCGAAGGACATTCAGTCGATCACAGATGCCGAGGGCAAGGAAGTTTCCTCGAAGCGCATTCATGAGCGCTTCATGGAGGTCTATGTCGACCAGCCAGGCGCACGGCTGAAATTCGTCGACCATTCCACCTTCACCGATCCGTCCAACAAGGGACGGCGCGAACCTCGAAGCGACGATCATCGACAATGGCAAGGAAGTGACAATCACCGGTTCGGGAACCGGGCCAATTGACGGCTTCGTGGACGCATTGTCTCGCCATATCGGCGTGCCGATGTCGGTGTTCGACTATTCGGAACATTCCATGCATCACGGGCTCGAACGCGGCAGCGATCAGCTATGTCGAGATCGAGCATGACGGCAAGCGCACATTCGGCGCTGGCGTCGAACACCAACATCGTTGCAGCTTCGCTCGAAGCAATCGTGTCTGCTGCCAACAGGATCCTCGCAAAATCATGAGCGAGCTCTACGCCGAAGTTCAATCCGGCAGCGGGACGCCAGATCATCCTGCTGCACGGCTTCGGCGCGACCAGCGCGATCTGGCGGCCGGTGATTGAAAAGCTGCAGGGTCGCACGATCCTCGCATACGACCTGCCGGGACATGGCAGGTCGCTGAACTATCCAAATGCCGGGTTCGCCGGGAACGGCAGCAAAGGCGATTGCCGCCGACCTTGCTGAGCGGAGAATCGCGCGGGCGCATATTGTCGGCCATTCGATGGGCGGGGCAATTTCCACGCTCATTTCAATGTCGAACCCGGAATTACCGGCGAGCCTTACCCTGTTGTCGCCGGGTGGTTATGGACCAGAGATAAACGCCCCCTTGCTTCGGCGCTATGGTAGTGCGGCGGATGCCGATGACTATTGCGGCGTGCCTGAAAGAAATGTCCGGGCCGGATGCCGACGATTGCGAAAGAGGATGCCGAAGAACGTGCAGACGAAACGGCAAGCCGCCAGCCCAGATAGCCATGCTCGAAAAGATCGCCGCGTTGATCACGCGCGACGGGCGGCAGGGCGTCATTCCTGCGGAGAGCGTTCAATCTTTTAAGATGCCGGTCGCGGTGCTTTGGGGCGCGTTCGACAGTGTGCTGCCAATCTCGCAGATGGATGCGATGCCTGCGCACTGGACCAAGATCACGCTGGCACGCGCGGGGCACATGCTGGCCGAGGAAGCGCCTGATAAGGTTGCGGAACTCATTTCAACAGCAGGCTACGAGCTAGCTCTTTAGACTCTGGTGCAATTCGCAATTTGCTATGTTAACGCTTTGTTCACCATAGCAAAGCCATTGAGTGCCCTTGTATGAGTGACCCGAACGACAATGTGAGAGTGCTGGACCCTTCGCGCAAACTCGCTGAGGCTGTGCGTTCGGTTAAGAACGCGGAGGCTGATCGCGACGATGTCGTGATTGAAATGCGCGATGCGGAGCGCATGCGGCTGGAAATACTCGCCAACGAACTGACTTCGGTGATTCAGGAAGTTCCTGTCGATCTGGACATGTTCGACTTCGCGCTTTCATCGGGATTGAAGCCGCGCTTCTGGATCGATGGGGTGAGCCATGTGAGCATGGGTCGTGACAAGCGCACCTATCGCTTTCTCAAAGATACGCGAAATGGTCGGGTAATATTGGCGGAATCGACCGATCCAAAGCCGGTTGCCGATCAGGTGACGCGCTACATCGCTGAACGCATGGTCGAACGGGAGCGAATGCTGGAAGGCGGCACGCCACTCGCCTACCGCGCGAGCGTCAGCCCCAAGCCGATTTCAAATTATGAAGAGCCTAAGTTAGCGCGCGAAGTCAGCGCTTCAACGCCTCCGGCTACTGTGTCTGAACCGGTGAAAACCGTCGTTGTTGCGGAGGCTCAGCAAAGCGGATTGAAATCGGTTCTCTGGGGACTGACGATCTTCCTTTTGGGCGGTCTTTTCGGCCTCGCAATGCTGGCCAATTATTTGTGGGACCGCATCGCCCACCAATAGCTATTCTTCGACGGTTATCGTCTCGACCACCGGCGCGGGTGCATGGATCAGGTCTATGCTCTGCAATTCGACGGGTGGCATTGATAGCCCCGTGAGACCTCGGCGTATCAGCTTTAGCGACCAATGGCCCTTTCGCCCGCCAATCTCGAACATGTTCCACTGGGCCGCAGGCTTTGAGCCGCCCGGCGCCTGCCCTGTCGCGGCCACACCGACAACCGGAACAGGCCCTGACGGCCCTTGTACGTGAAAGAGCGAGGGAAGGTGCGAGTGACCGTGAATGACGAGTTCCGCGCCATGCCTGAGCATGACGCGCTGGAAGCGGCCGATACCGAGCAGGCGCTTATGCTGCGGCACCGCAGCGCGCACTGGCGGATGGTGGATCATGACGACGCGGAAAAGCCCCGCCTCCCGCGTTTGGTCCAGAATTGCACGCAAGCGCGCGGCCTGACCGCTTTTGAAATAGCCGCTGGCCATGAAGGGAGCTGACGCCCGTGCCGAGGTAACGCCGATGAGCGCGACCTTGCCGCGCACACGCAAATACGGAAACGTCTCGCGGCTAACGGGGACGGTTTGATTATCGCCCGTCATCCAGCGCTGCCACGAGCGGCAGCATTTGCCGAAGGCGCCGGGCACGTAGGCGTCGTGATTGCCCGGCACGACAGAAACATCGTTGGGATCGCCAAGCGTCTCCAGCCAAAGGCGCGCCATTTCAAGCTCAGCGTCGAGTGCAAGATTCACCAGATCGCCGGTTACGGCGAGGTGATCCGCATTATGCGCTTTTATGTCGTTCGTGATGGAGGCGACGATGCCGTCATGCAGTGAATGCCGACGATTGCGATGCCAATTAACGTATCCAACCATGCGCTTGGAAGCGAGTTCTCGATAGGATATGTCCGGCAACGGACCGAGATGGACATCCGAAATATGGGCGAGCCTGAACATTCCATGCATTTAGGACAGTGCAAGCGTTCTTGTCACCTTGGGAATTGCCGCTGATGGAACACGACGAAGCACGATTCCGTCAGACGGGCTGGCCCGGACTGCGTGCGCGGCTCTTTCACACCTATTTTCTGTTGCGCCGACCCATGACGCTGGGCGTGCGTGGACTTGTGTTCGACCGCAAGGCAGGAACGGTTTTTCTGATCCGCCACACCTATGTTCCCGGCTGGCAAATGCCCGGCGGCGGCGTCGAGACAGGTGAAACCATGCAATATTCGCTGGAGCGCGAATTGGTCGAGGAAGGCAATATCGAGATAACGGCGCCGCCCACGCTGGCCAGCCTGCATTTTAATCGGCAAGCGAGCCGCCGGGATCACGTCGCGCTCTTCGTGGTCGAGTCGTTTCGGCAGACTTCACCCAAGCAGCCCGACCGCGAGATTGCCGAGGCCGGTTTCTTTCCGGTCAAGGATTTGCCAGCCGACACGACACCCGCGACGCGGCGGAGAATTAACGAAGTGGTGTTCGGCGCGCCCGCATCATCATACTGGTGAGCGAATCTCTCTTCTGGACGGGGCGCGAATTTGATGATAGCGGGTTCGCCCCATGAAAATCGTGTCGAAGCAGATCAGGATTATACGACGACGATCGGCCATTGCCTGAGCGATCGCCCTTCGTGCCGCCATGCGTGCGGCTTCCTACTGCTCAATGAGTGACACAATGCTCCCTCTGGACGTTCTCTACCTGCCGGAAGAACCGGCCCACGACGCTGAAATCGAAGCTATCAACGCCGAGGCCTTTGGGCCGGGCCGTTTTGCCAAGGCCGCCTACAAGATTCGCGAAGGCGGGCCGCACGACCGTAGCCTGTCTTTCGTGGGCGTACGTAACGGCATCGTGGTGGCTTCTGTTCGGCTAACTCCCGTCGCCATTGGTAACGGGCGCGCATTGCTGCTCGGACCCTTGGCTGTACGGCCTGCGCATAAAAATCTCGGCATCGGACGCAAGCTCGTAGCGATTGCACTGAAAGCGGCCGCAGATAACGGGCATAGTGCCGTTATTCTGGTGGGGGATGAGCCATATTACGGGCCGCTTGGGTTCAAGATGGTGCCTTTGAGGCAAATCACCATGCCGCGCCCGGTCGATCCGCGCAGGTTGTTGGTGCACGAGATAACGCCGGACGCGCTCGCGGGTTTGCAAGGCGAGGTAAAACACATCGACCTTGCGCCACGTCGCTAGTGCCGTTGCATCCTTCGCGAAGGCACCCTAGAGCTAAATTGAAATCTTTAATATTGGGAGGATCCGCATGATAGCGGAAGGTCAAGTTGCAATCGTAACCGGCGCAGGCTCCGGCCTCGGAGAAGCCACGGCACGGGCGCTTGCCGCCAAGGGCGTAAAGGTCGCGGTGCTCGATCTGGGCTTCGAGCGGGCGGAACAGGTTGCAGCATCCATTGGTGGGCTTGCTCTGAAGTGCGACGTTTCCGATGCGAAAAGCGCCGAGAATGCCGTTGCCGACGTGATTGCCAAGCTTGGCGCGCCGCGTATCCTCGTCAATTGCGCGGGCATCGTTGTAGGTGCGCGGACGGTTAGCAAGGAAGGACCGCATCCGCTGGATTCCTTCCGCAAGGTCATTGAAGTAAACCTCATCGGCACGTTCAACATGATCCGGCTTTTTGCCGATCAGGCATCAAAGCTGGAGCCGCTGGCTGGCGGCGAGCGCGGCGTGATCGTCAATACTGCATCCGTCGCGGCCTATGACGGACAAGTCGGGCAAGCTGCATATTCCGCGTCCAAGGGTGGCGTCGTGGGCATGACCCTGCCAATCGCGCGAGACCTTTCCCGCGTAGGCATCCGGGTCATGACGATTGCACCGGGCATTTTCAAAACGCCGATGATGGCGGGCATGCCGCAGGACGTTCAAGATTCGTTGGGTGCGGCAGTGCCCTTCCCGCCGCGTCTTGGCGAACCATCGGAATATGCGGCGCTTGCCGTGCATATCGTCGAAAACCAGATGCTCAACGGCGAAACGATCCGGCTGGACGGCGCTATCCGCCTCGCGCCAAAATAAGCGGCGCACGGCCTGACATTCGGGCGGTTGAGCGAAACCCTTTCGTTTGGAGTGACCCGATGAGCGAAAAGAAAGACGTCATTCGCCCCACCGACGCCGAGGCGATAGACCTTGCCAAGCAATTGCTGCGCACCGCTCAATTCGGTGCGCTGGCTGTACTGGATGGCGAAGATGGCTCGCCGTTTGTAAGCCGCGCGGGTGTGGCGACTGCGATGGACGGCACGCCGATAATTCTGGTTTCGCTCCTTTCGCAACACACGCAAGCCATTCTCGCAGACCCGCGATGCTCGCTTCTGCTTGGTGAACCCGGCAAGGGCGATCCGTTGGCCTATCCTCGCATTTCGCTTGTTTGCCACGCCGAAAAGGTTGAGCGCGAGAGTGCTGCTTATGAGCAAGCGCGGCGCCGTTATCTCAACCGGCATCCCAAAGCAAAGCTTTATGTCGGGCTCGGCGATTTCAACTTTTTCGCTCTTCGCGTGGAGCGCGCGAGCCTGAATGGAGGGTTCGGCAAAGCTTACCGATTGACGGGAGACGAGTTGCGAACCTCTGGTCCGAATGCGGAACTGGAGCAAATGGAACAGTCCGCAATCGACCATATGAACAGCGACCACGCTGACGCTGTCGGGCACTATGCACGCATGGCGGGTGCTAAAGACGGTCGTTGGCGGCTGATCGGGATAGATGCAGAGGGCGTTGACCTTACGTCAGATACAACATTCAAACGTTTGAATTACCCTATTCCAATGAAAAAAAGCGACGAGTTGCGCGGAACTTTAGTGAAACTTGCACGTATAGGGGTTGCTAATGAGACGTAGTGCTAATACTCCTATAGTTGCATTAGTGGAGCCGTAGGTTCCATTTTGTCGTTGCGGTGTTGCATGCTAGTATTAGCAATTATGCGGAGTAACATTTCGACGGGTACGTGACTGAAATGGCAAGGGTTGTGCGGACGGCTCCTTGCAAAACTAATTGGCGGATTAGGAATGCTAAACAAACAGAAACCTGATGTGACGGGTGATGCTGCCAAATTTCTGACAGCATTGGGAAATCGCAAGAGGCTCGCAATTGTCGGGCATCTTCTTGATGAAGAAATGTCGGTCAACGAAATTGCTGAACAGGTCTCGTTGAGCCAGTCGGCGCTCTCCCAGCACCTCGCGAAACTTCGCGGCCTGAATCTGGTACAGACCCGTCGTGACCGGCAAATGATCTATTATTCCTGCAAGTCGGAAGAAGTGCGCAAGCTCTACAACACGCTGAACGATATTTTCGGCGAAATGTAATTATGCTTCTCGCAGGCGAGATGGACCGGTCTTCGCGACCGGTCTATTTGCTTGCATATGACTTAGACAAGAATTGAAGACCCAAACGATGCGCGGATTGCGGCCTATCGCGACATCAAGGAACGCGATCTGGTTGGCCGGCAGGAGCGGTTTGTCGCTGAAGGCAAAGTCGTTCTGGAAATCCTGCTACGCTCCGAAAGTTATATAGCTGAATCCGTTTTGCTTCTGGATCGCCGGATGCCGCTGCTGGCGGACGCGCTCGCGAAGCGACCCAACGTGCCCGCCTATATCGTCGATGATGAAGTGATGAATCAGATTGCGGGCTTCCACGTGCACCGTGGTATTCTGGCAATCGGCAGGCGCAATGAGCTAGCGACAGCCGAGCAGTTGATTGTGGCTCAAGCCGAGCAAGCCACGCTGGTCGTTTGCGCCGGGATTTCAAATCACGACAATATCGGCTCGATATTTCGCAACGCCGCGGCGTTCGGTGCGGGTGGTATCCTGCTCGATCAAACGAGCTGCGATCCGCTGTATCGCAAAGCGCTTAGGGTTTCCGTGGGCGCGGTTCTTAAAGTTCCATTTGCCCGCTTCGAGGCTTTGAACGATTTGCCCGATATGTTGGATCGGTTTGGGTTTAGGCAGTTTGCGCTGTCGCCCGGCGGCGGCACGGATATTGGAGAAGTCGCCCCCGGTGGTAGGGTGGCGCTCTATGTGGGCGCGGAAGGCCCCGGTCTACCCGCTTCGATCTTGCAACGCATCGACAGCGTGCGGATACCAATCAGCAAAGATTTCGACAGTTTGAATGCGGCGGCTGCGACGGCAATCGCGCTGCATCATTTTCCGGTGCTATGATTTTGCACGCTCGCGGCTGACGCGCCGAATGCGCTCTTCCAGACTTGGCGGCGGCTCCACCGCACGATCCGGAAATTTCGGTGCTTGCTTGTCCAATGCGCGCATTATCGGCTCGCGCTGACCTTCACGAGATGCTGTGAGAACCACGACGCGGGCAGCAAGATCATGCATTGCTTCCCGCATGCGTTCGTCATCCTGCTCCAATTTGGTTTGCAGGTCTTCAATTTCGGCAGTGAGTTGCAGATTTTCCTTTTGCAACTCGATGACCTTCAAATCCTCGGACACAATTTCCTTCGTGCGGGCTTTCAACCGCTCGATCTCACGCTCACGCCGCGCAATCTTGTCATCTCGGTCGCTTAGATCGGCAATCGACTTGTCCAGCTTTTCCTGAAGTTCGCGGATGCGCTTGCGCTCATATTCAATGCTGTCGGTGATCGACTTGTCCGTCAATTCAACAGTCTCCAACTTTTTGACGGCGCGTGTACGCTCGCGGCGCAATTTCGCCATTTCCCGGCCAAGCCGATCCATTTCGGTTTCATTCGCCAATAGTTCGACATGCCGCGCGGTGGAAGTCAGCTTCGCCTCTTCATACAATTCGCCGAGTTTTCCAAGTTCCTCAATGCGGGCGGCCAGCGCGTTTTCGACTTCTTCGGCCTTGGCGGCAAACTGCTTGACTATGTCTTCACGCGCCTGAATCTCGCGCTGGAAATTGTCTTTCAGCGCTTCAAGTTCAGTCACGCGCGCGCGCAACTGCTCCTTATCCGTCTGTAGGCGGTCGAGTTTGCGCCGCTGACGGCTGGCCTCGGCGGTTTGGGTCGATGATTTGGTCTTGGTTTCCGCAAGTTGCATTTCCACGCGTCGCAACGCCATCGCATATTCCGCGCGCTGCTGATCTCGCGATGCGAGCAGTTCTTCTCTTGTCAGCGGAAGTGAAGCTTCGATGCCGCGCTTGGTAAGGCGCACCGCGCGCCGCCACACAGGTGGCAAGGCGAGCAGCGCCACAAAAGTGGCGCTCAAAAAGCCAAGCAGAAAGATAATTACGGACTGGATCACTAAGCGAGTCTCGTTCCAGGATGGCTGTATGTGCCATCAATGGCAGGCAATTCCAATCCTTGGGCCTGCCTTGATGCTTAGAACGGGTTCCAGGTTGGGCGGTCCGTAACCTTCAGATAACCGACATTCACGCCGAGCCGCGCACCAACGCCGGTGCGAATTGGAACAAGCAGAACATTGCCGTTCTTCATGACATTGAAGCCGACACCAGCCACTACATAGGCCGAGCCAGCCACGCCGCCGAAGCGATTATAAAGATTGCTCGTATCGGTCATATTGTAGACCAGCATCATCGTGCGCGAACCTTCGCCACCAAAATCGAGGCCAATTGAAGGGCCTTGCCAGAAGAGGCGGTGATCGCCCGCGTTCTTGGTGTAAAGCGTGCCTTCGCCGTAGGTGAGACCCCCGATCCAAGCGCCGGAACCTTCTTCGCCCAGCACATAGCCATTTGGCAGGCCATATGAGGCGAAAGCCTTCTCGACAACACTGGCGAGACCGCCAGATGTTGCGCCGAAGAACCGATGACCGGAATCCACGATCTCCTGCATGCTGTATTCGTTCGCGGCGAATGCAGGTGTTGCGAGCGATATAAAACCGGCGGCCGACAAGATCAGCGCCGAACGGCGGGTTAGTTTGCTGCGGTCCATGTTCCTATCTCCGATGCGGAGCATCCTTGAATATGAATGCCGGGCTTGCTCAGCCTATGCTCCCATTGCAGGGAAAATTAATCGGAAAATCTTTTCTAATTGTTAACCCTGACAATAAGCACACAACTGATTGTTGCCTATCGGTATCAGTGTAAGTTTAGCCACGTTTCTTGAATGGAAACTGAACGCTGTGTAACCAGAAAGTTGCTCGCAAGAATGTGATTTGGTTTATTGCTGCGATTTTCTGGCGGGCGGTATCGTGGGTAAGGAAAAGACAGCGGATGGCCGACCTGATCACTTTATCTGCAGCAGATCTTGCTGCGCTCCTGTGCAGCCGCGTCTGCCATGACATCATATCACCCGTGGGCGCGATAAATAACGGTCTTGAACTGCTCGACGAGGGTGGCGCGGACGAAGACGCGATGAACCTTATTCGGGCCAGCGCGCGCAATGCTTCAGCGCGATTGCAGTTTGCGCGTATCGCATTTGGTGCTGCGGGTTCGGCGGGAATGCTGATCGACACTGGCGACGCCGAATCGGTGGCATTGTCTTTTATGAAAGGCGAAAAGCCGGACCTGATCTGGAACGGTACCCGCGCGCTTCTGCCCAAGAACAAAGTAAAGCTGCTGTTGAATCTCATTCTGGTTGCCAACGCAGCCATTCCGCGCGGCGGAAAAATCGTCGTTACGCTGGAAGGGCTGGAGACACATCCCAAGTTCCGGCTCGCGTCGAGCGGCCCAATGCTGCGTGTGCCTGCAAAGTTTTTGGAACTGCATTCAGGCGGAAAACCGGAAGAGCCTATCGATGCGCACGCAGTGCAGCCCTATTATACGCTACTGCTCGCCAAGGAATCCGGCATGACCATTTCGATCCATGCCACTGCTGACGAAGTTGCATTCAGCGCCGAATAGGCGCTCTTGCTTCAAATATTTGATTTACAAACAAAAAAGCCGCCCGAAGGCGGCTTTTTTTTATTATTCGATTCGCATCAGGCGCTTTCGCGCAGATCGTCCGGCTCACGCAGCACATAGCCGCGACCCCAGACCGTTTCGATATAGTTCTGGCCGTCCGAAGCTGCGTCCAGCTTCTTGCGCAGCTTGCAGATGAAAACGTCGATGATCTTGAGTTCCGGCTCGTCCATGCCGCCATAGAGATGATTGAGGAACATCTCCTTGGTGAGCGTCGTGCCCTTGCGGAGCGATAGAAGCTCCAGCATCTGATATTCTTTGCCGGTCAGATGCACACGCTGTCCGCCGACTTCGACGGTCTTCGCGTCAAGATTCACAATCAGGTCGCCGGTGGCGATGACCGACTGCGCATGCCCCTTCGAGCGGCGCACAATGGCGTGAATGCGGGCGACCAGCTCATCCTTGTGGAAAGGCTTGGTCATGTAGTCGTCTGCGCCGAAGCCCAGACCGCGCACCTTATCTTCAATGCCAGCCATGCCGGAGAGAATGAGAATCGGCGTTTTGACCTTGGAAAGGCGCAGCGTGCGAAGCACCTCGTAGCCAGACATGTCAGGCAGATTCAGGTCCAGTAGAATAATGTCATAATCATAAAGCTTGCCGAGATCGACGCCTTCTTCACCCAGATCGGTGGTATAGACGTTGAAGCTCTCCGACTTCAGCATCAGTTCGATGCTCTGTGCGGTTGCACTGTCATCTTCAATCAGCAGAACGCGCATCTAGATCCCCTTCTTCCGCTCAATGCCCCGCCGTTTCATCCCTCGGGGGAGAGCAGCCATTGCCAAAACCGAAGCTGCCACGAAATGGTTAACAAAACCTAATTGCTTACGCAACGATCAGATTTAATTCTGAAAAAATTCAACCATCTCATTGATTTAGATGGTTAAAATTTATTCAGAAATTCACGCGGTTACATCAAGAACGCCATCTAAGCGATTCAATTGACTCCTCACTTTGCCCTTGATGGTAACCATTTCTTTTACGGTGCCTTAAGGGCTTTCCTCTAAGATTAACCATGCCTGTAAACGAATGGTTACCGGCAAAGCGTTTGTGAAAGATTTTGTTTGTAAAGTGCCTTGGCCTCAAATCGAGGCCCGACTGCCGTCGAAAAGGCAGAACCGGCGTATTTCGGAGTTCGAGACATGAAGTCCTCACGTGAAAATCTGGTCAGGCTGAAGCGCTTTCAGGTTGAAGAAAAGCGTCGCCAGCTACTGCAACTGGATCAGATGATTGCGGAATTCGACCGCATGGCCACGGAACTGGAAATGCAGGTGGTGGCTGAAGAAAAGAAGGCGGGCATCACGGATGTGAACCATTTCGCTTATCCGACCTTCGCCAAGGCTGCACGTCTTCGCCGTGATAATCTAAAGACATCGCAATCAGGTTTGATCGAACAGCGAAAATCCGCAGAATTGCTGCTTTCAGAAGCAGAAGCCGATCTGGCAAAAGCTGAATTGCTCGAATCGCGCGACGGGCGCGGACGCGACGACCACGATATTCGCAACGCCGTCTGAAATCACAGCGAATCAGAAACGTTAGAATTGACCGGTATTCGCCGGTCGATTTTTTGTTTCGTGTCGATTTGGGATCCGCAGACGATAAAAAGTAATCGCCGCATGTGTGCGGCGTTACTCTTAAGTCTCGATGTTGGATGATACTGGATTAGTGCCGGTATTGCTGGATGCGCGTGGTGCGCAAACCGGCCAGCCCAAATTCTTCGATGGAAGCCTGCCACGAAAGAAACTCTTCAGTCGTCAGCTTATAACGCTGACATGCTTCTTCGAGGCTGAGCAAACCGCCTCGAACAGCCGCAACGACTTCCGCTTTTCGACGAATCACCCAGCGGCGGGTGTTGGATGGTGGCAGATCCGCAATGGTTAGCGGGCTTCCATCCGGTCCAATAACATACTTGACACGCGGTCTAATCAGATCGGTCATGCTACTCTCAATACAAAACACAAAGGAACCAATCAGGTATCAAGCTAAACAAACAGCTTTAAAAATTGCCTAAGTCGTTGGTAATTGACTGATAAGCTTCGTAAAGGAACTGTTAGTACGTGTGGTCGTCATTTGACGGCACCATGGCAGTGCCTTTCCTCACGCAATATGACTGTGTGCTGCACCTTATTGACAGGTCAGGCCGCTTGAGTTCGGCGAAATGGCTGGTTATGTGTCCGCCAGCATTCTTTCTGATAGGGCTTTTATGAAGCCGCGTATTGCTGTTCTTGGTTGTGGGTATTGGGGTTCGAATCACATTCGCACCCTCGCGTCTCTTGGCGCGCTGCAGGCTGTTTCCGATCAAAACATGGCGCGAGCGGAAGGCTTTGCCAGTGATCAGGACGTCGAGGCCATCCCGCCTTCCGAATTATTCACCCGCAAGGATATAGATGCGATCGTCATGGCGCTGCCTCCGCAGTTTCACGCCGAATCAGCAATCATGGCTGTCGAGAATGGCAAGGACGTGCTGGTCGAGAAGCCGATAGCGCTGACGGTCGCCGATGCCGAACGCACGGTCGCAGCAGCTCATGCTGCCGGGCGCATATTGATGGTCGGCCATGTGCTGCGGTTTCACCCGGCCTTTGAAAAGCTGAAAGCGCTTATCGATTCGGGCGAGCTTGGCGAGGTGCGCTATATCCATTCGCACCGTCTGGGGCTTGGCAAGTTCCACACCGAGAACGATGCACTGTGGGATCTCGCCCCGCATGACCTCTCCATGATTCTGGCGATAACCGGCCAGCCGCCCATTGAGATACGCGGGGAAGGTGCGGCGTTGCTCGACCACCTTAGCGATTTTGCGCATTTGCATATGCGTTTTCCGAACGGATTGCGAAGCCATTTGTTCACCTCGCGCCTAAACCCATACCGCGAGCGCCGACTGACCGTTGTCGGCAACAAGGCGATGGCGGTGTTTGACGATGTGGAACCGTGGGAGCGGAAGCTGGCCGTTTATCGCCACGCCGTTTGGCAGGACAGCGGCCATTGGGCCTTTACGCACAACGAGCCAGCCTATGTTCCCGTTGAGCAGGGCATGCCCCTGACACGGGAACTGGAGCATTTCATCCACTGCATTCGCACGCGCGAAGCACCCCGCACGAGCGGCGAGGAAGCCGTGGAAGTGCTAAAAATCCTGACAGCAGGCACCGTCAGTCACGACTGATTTAGGGCATGCCTAATCAGGCGGCGTTGCCCCGAACCGGCGCGGCGCGCAGACGCGAAAGCATGGTTTCCGCTTCGCGGCTGCGTTCTGAGCGCTCAATGAATCCACCGCCGAATACGCGCGCTTCATTGGTTTCGTCACTGTAAAGCACGCAAGCCTGCCCCGGCGCGACACCCGCCTCGCCAACGTGAAGATCAACCCAAGTGTCGCCATTCGCATGATGCAACTGGGCGGGACGCGGCGGGCGCGTCGAACGCACCTTCGCAAAAATCTCGATGCCTTCCGGCGGCAAGCTTTCAAGCGAAGCGTCGCCAAGCCAATTCACATTGCGCATATAAATGCGATGTGTTTCCAGCGCATCCTTCGGGCCGACGATCACGCGTGCGCGCTCAGCGTCCAGGTGCACGACATAGAGTGGTTCGCCAGACGCAATTCCCAAGCCACGGCGCTGGCCAATCGTGTAATGCAGAATGCCCTCGTGCCGCCCAAGGGTGCGCCCGTCGATATGCACTACATCGCCCGGCGTTGCCGCAGTCGGCCTCAACTTGGCAATGATGTCGTAATACTTGCCCTGCGGCACAAAACAAATGTCCTGACTGTCGGGCTTTGCGGCAACGACCAGTCCCATCTCTTCGGCCATCTCGCGCACTACCGATTTTGGCAGGCCGCCAAGCGGGAAACGCAGATAGTCGATCTGATCCTGCGTGGTTGCGAACAGGAAATAGCTCTGGTCGCGATCGGTATCAACGGGCCGATACAGCGAGCGATGTGCGCCATTCGCCTTGCTGCGAATATAATGTCCGGTGGCCAAGGCATCGGCGCCGAGGTCGCGCGCAGTCTGGAGCAAATCAGCGAACTTCACAGTCTGGTTGCACGAAACGCAAGGGATCGGCGTCTCACCGGAGACGTAACTCTGAGCGAATGGATCGATCACCGCTTCGCGAAAACGTGCTTCGTAATTCAGCACGTAATGCGGAATGCCCAGCGTTTCGGCCACGCGCTGCGCGTCTGCAATGTCCTGACCGGCACAGCATGAGCCAGTGCGATGCACAGCTGCGCCATGGTCGTAGAGCTGCAGCGTGACGCCCACGACATCATAGCCTTCACGGTGCAACAGGCCCGCAACTACGGACGAATCGACGCCACCCGACATCGCCACCACGATGCGGGTATCCTGTGGACGCCCTGGGAGATCGAGACTGTTCATAGCTGTGTTTCCGCTCGTCGGCGGCTTTCTTGCAATGAAAGCAATGTAGGTCAACCCCTTGGGGATTGCCAGTCATACCTTGTTGAACCCCTCCTTCTCCTCAAGAGAAGGCGGCGTCAATTGCACCAACCCGAATGGTGCAGAATGGCTCTATCTCCCTGAGGGAAGGAGGGCTTAAACGGAAACGGTTCGAAGGCGCTCGGCGATCAGCTTTGCAAGCCGCTCGGCGGTTTCTTCCTTGGTAAGATCGGGCCAACGATCGATGCCGTCTTTTGAGACAATGGCAACGCGATTGCGGTCGCCGCCCATGACGCCACCTTCATGGCTTACATCATTGGCAACGATGAAATCCGCTCCCTTTTTCTTGAGCTTCGCTGTTGCATTCTGCTCCACATCGCGTGTTTCAGCGGCAAAACCGACGACGAGATAGGGGCGCTTCTTGTGGTGCCCAACACCCGCAAGAATATCGGGGTTCTCGATCATCTGGAGCGCTGGCGGGCCTTCACCTGCTACTTTCTTGATCTTTTGCCCGGCTTCGCTTTCGGTGCGCCAGTCGGCAACGGCAGCGACAAAGATGGCGGCATCGGCGGGCAACAGCCTCTCGACCGCCGCCTGCATTTCCCGTGCAGTCTCAACGTGCTGCGTTTCCACGCCTTGCGGGTCAGGAATGGTGACGGGGCCGGATACCAGATGCACCTCCGCGCCCAGTCGAGCTAGCGCCGCGGCGAGGGCATGGCCCTGCTTGCCGGAAGAACGATTTGCGATGTAGCGCACCGGGTCGATGGGCTCATGCGTCGGGCCTGACGTGACAATGATACGACGCCCAGTCAGCGGGCCAGCCTTCGGCGCAAGCAAACTCTCGACTGCCGCGACGATTTCCATCGGTTCAGACATGCGTCCTTCGCCCGACTCGCCGCTTTCGGCCATTTCGCCGCGCGCGGGGCCGACGAACTTTGCGCCATCCTGCTCAAGCGTCTTGCGATTGCGGCGCGTGGCGGGATGCGTCCACATTTTGGGGTTCATGGCTGGCGCGAAAAGCACTGGCCTGTTCGTTGCCAGAAGCACGGTAGAGGCCAGATCGTTTGCGTGGCCGTTCGCCAGCTTTGCCATCAGGTCCGCTGTTGCGGGTGCGACGACAATCAGGTCGCATTCCCGTGCCAGACGGATATGGCCAACATCCTGCTCGTCCTGCCGCTCGAACAGGTCAGTGAATACGTGATCAGCGGAAAGAGCGCCGACCGAAAGCGGCGTGACAAACTCCTGCGCAGCGGCAGTCATTATGCAGCGCACAGCCGCGCCGCGCTCGCGCAGGCGGCGGATAAGATCAAGCGCTTTATAGGCCGCGATGCCGCCGCCAATGATGAGCAGAATGCGCTTTTCCGAAAGGGTCATGCGTTACCTGTTACCCGATCCCACGCCTACATTCTATCAGCTTACAATCCACGCAAGGTAAACGGCGGCAGCAGCGATAATCCAAAGCGCAATTCGCCCGGATCGCGTGCCCCGCGCCTCCGCCTTACCGATTGCGCGCGCGGTCGCCTCATCGAAGCGCAAGCCATGTTCCGCCATCTGGTCGATCTCACGCGAAAGACGCTCCGTGCGCGCAGCAAGGTCTGGTGCTTGACGCGCCAGTGAGACGAGCGCGAATACGCCTTCGCGGGCATCTTCCATGATACCGCGCGGGCCGAGATTATTCCTGATCCAGTCGCCTACGACAGGTTCCGAGGTCTTCCACATATTGAAATGCGGATCGAGCGTGCGCGCCACTCCTTCGACCACGACCATCGTCTTTTGCAACATGAGCAGTTCGGGACGCGTCTCCATGTCGAACAGTTCAGTCACCTCGAACAGGAGCGTCAGCAAACGCGCCATTGAAATCGTTTCGGCGGATTGACCGTGGATAGGCTCGCCAATGGCGCGGATCGCCTGCGCGAACGCATCGACGCTGTGCGTGCGCGGCACGTAACCCGCTTCGTAATGAACTTCAGCAGTGCGGCGATAATCGCGTGTGATGAAGCCGTAGAGAATTTCGGCCAGAAAGCGCCGTTCCTTTTTGCCAAGTCGTCCGGTTATGCCGAGATCGACAGCGACAATCGTCCCATCGGCTTCAACGAACAGATTGCCCGGATGCATATCCGCATGGAAAAATCCGTCGCGCAGCGTATGGCGCAGGAATGATTGAACGAGATTTGCTGCCAGCTTTTCGAGGTCAAGCCCCAAGGCGCGCAATCCCTCAATGTCGTTCAGCTTGACGCCGTCGATCCACTCCATCGTGAGCACATCGCGACCTGTACGTTCCCAATCGACCTTGGGGACACGAAAGCCGGGATCGCCTGCGGTATTTTCTCGCGAGTTCGGAAAGAGCAGCCGCCTCAAGCCGCAAATCCATTTCAACGCGCGTTGTCTGCGCGAGTATCCGCGTAACCTCGACAGGACGCAGGCGGCGCGTGGCGGGAATGAAGCGCTCCTGCAGGCGCGCAGCAAGAAAATAGCTTTCCAGGTCGCGGTGAAACAGCCTGCGAACGCCCGGCCTAATGACCTTTACCGCCATACGGTCCAAAGTGTTTTCGTATTGCACGCTGGCGGGATGCACCTGCGCGATTGAAGCCGCCGCGACAGGCTCGCCGAAATCCTCGTAAAGCTCATCAATTGGCCGTCCGAGCGAAGCCTCAATTTCAGCAATTGCTTGCGACGTCGGAAACGTCGCCATGCGGTCCTGCAATTTGGAAAGATCGCGAGCGATTTCCGCGCCAACGACATCAGGCCGCGTGGCGAGAAACTGGCCGAGCTTCACATAGGACGGACCAAGCCGCGCAACGGCATCGGAAAGGCGCTGACCGCGATCACGACCACGAACCCGCCAGCGTGTAAGCAAGCGCGCAACGCGCCAGCCAAATTTAGGCAGGCCGCTCAGTTCATCGCCCGGCAATGCCGCGATAACACCTTCGCGGGCCATGATCCAGCCAGCGCGAACGAGCCTCAGGGCAGCTCCGACACTACTCATAGTGTTTGCCCCGTCACAATTTCCAGCCGGAATGAAGCGCCGCGATACCACCGGAGAAGTTGCGGAAGCTTACTCGCTCAAATCCCGCTCGGCGTATCATGTCAGCGAAATTCGTCTGGTTTGGAAATTTGCGGATGGATTCGACCAGATAAGCATATGATTCACGGTCGCCCGTAACCACCTTGCCGATTTCGGGAATGGCCTTGAATGACCACGCCTCATAAGCCTTGTCGAGCAAGGGCATGTCGACTTCCGAAAACTCAAGGCACATGAAGCGCCCACCGGGCTTCAAGACGCGGTAAGCTTCTCGCAATGCCAAATTGATGTCGGGCACATTGCGAATGCCAAAAGCAATTGTGTAGGCATCGAACGTACCATCATCGAACGGCAGTTCTTCAGCGCTGGCTTCCACAAAATCGACATTAGCCGAAAGGCCCTTCTTTTCTGCGCGCGCTTTGCCAACTTCCAGCATTGAGCCGTTAATGTCTAAAACCGTGGCGTGGGCCTGACGGCGAGAAGCTTCTACGATACGGAAAGCGATGTCGCCTGTGCCGCCCGCAACATCGAGCGATTTCCAGTCGGGGCGCGGGCGCGGATTGAGCCACGCGACCATCGCATCCTTCCACAAGCGATGCAGGCCAGCCGACATAAGGTCGTTCATCAAATCGTAGCGCTTGGCCACACGATGAAACACCTCATTGACGAGCGGCTGCTTCTCGCCCGGAGCCACATTGCGGAACCCGAAGGATGTTTCCATCCCGCCGCTTGCAGTTGTTCTTTGCTCAGTCATGTCGATCCAATTAATATTGGCCACGCAAATTTTGGCGGGACCATAGCTGATCGTCCCCAACCACACCATTACCTAAGACGCGGTGAACAGACGCGGGGATAAAATTGTGGCCACGCCATCGCAAGGCCTTACATGCGCAACGCATGTAGTTAGTATGCTCGCCGGATTTGTTGGAGATTGCCGTGAAAAACGTGACCGTTGTCGATCATCCGCTGGTGCAGCACAAGCTCAGCATCATGCGGAACAAGGACACTTCAACAGCGGGTTTCCGCCGCCTGTTGCGGGAAATTTCCCTGCTGCTTGGCTATGAAGTGACGCGCAATCTCGAACTCACCACCATGAAGATCGAAACGCCCATGGAAACGATGGACGCGCCGACGCTGGAAGGCAAGAAGCTGGTGTTTGCCTCAGTTCTGCGCGCGGGTAACGGCTTGCTTGAGGGTCTGCTCGATCTTGTTCCGGCTGCGCGCGTTGCGCATATCGGCCTTTACCGTGATCACGAAACGCTGGAAGCAATCGAATATTTCTTCAAAGCGCCAAGCGATCTCGCAGACCGTTTAATCATCGTGGTGGACCCAATGCTGGCAACTGCGAATTCCGCGATTTCCGCAATAGACAAGCTCAAGGAACGCGGCGCGACAAATATCCGGTTTCTCTGCTTGCTGGCGGCTCCTGAAGGAATAGAGCGCTTCACCACTGCGCACCCGGACGTGCCGGTGTTCACCGCATCCATCGACCGGCAATTGAACGAAAAGGGCTATATCCTGCCCGGTCTGGGAGATGCGGGCGACCGTATGTACGGCACAAAGTAAGCGCAATCTCGCTGACGTAAAGGATTCGTAACCGCGGATGCGAAAAACCTCCGGTTCACATTAGCCTCTTTGCCACGACTTTCCTATAAATAGGGTAGGGGTTTCGGAGGGGTCATGCTGCGTCTGGCAATCGCTTTTGCGGGTATCGTGCTTTTTATCTCGTGGTTCTCGGCGGGCCGGGAAGACGGTGTGCGGCTGCATGAATTTGCACGCTGGGTCATCACGCCAGCTCCCGATGAAGCGACGGTTTCGGCTGTCAACACCATTGAAACGGAACGCGCGACCGCCCAGCCGCTAGGCCGGAAGGTGATTATACCGGCAGATGCCAAGGGCCAGTTTGAAGGACAGTTCCGTGTCAATGACCGCAATGTGAAGGCGCTGGTAGATACTGGAGCCACGCTTGTCGCCATTAATGTGAGCACAGCGATAAAGGCTGGAATCAAGTTGAAGCAGAGCGATTTTCAGCATGAGGTGCAGACCGCGAACGGCAAGACACTTGCCGCAGCCGTGATGATCGGATCAATGGAAATCGGGCGCATTCGCGTGAAGGACGTCGAAGCGTTGATCCTTCAGGACTCCGACCTGCACATAACGCTGGTGGGCATGAGCTTTCTGCGCCGTCTGGACCGCTTTCAGGTTCAGGACCACACTTTGTTGCTCGTTCAATAACGAACGCTGATTCTGCGCTGGACACTCTTGGCGGGGGCAGGTCGCGGCTCCCCGACTATATATGCAATGCGAACATGCTGAGCAGCGCGTTGAAAATCATCTTCGGAACGCGCATGGACGATAGCCAGCGCATCACCCTCATGAACCTCTGTCCCCACCTGCAATAGTTCAGTCAGGCCGACCGCGTGGTCGACACTGTCTTGCGGCCGCGTACGACCACCTCCCAGATCGACAACGGCGATACCGATATCACGGGTCGATATTTCGCGAACGAAGCCGCTTTGCTCTGCCTTAACCGCGCGTTGGATTGGCGTTGTCGGCAAATGCTCGTGCATTTTTTCCATGAAGTCCGCCGGACCGCCCAACAAAGCGACCATGCGCGCGAAAGACTCCGCCGCGCTGCCGCTCTCCAGCGCATCACGCGCGAGCCGCATAGCCTGCTGATTGGTGGAGGTGATGCCTGCCGAGATAAGCATTTCGGCGGCAAGCGCGAGCGTAACCGTAAGCAGGCGTGTATCGCGGCGGCGCCCCGTCAGGAAATCAACCGCGTTCGCCACTTCGACCGCATTGCCCGCCGCTGACGCAAGCGGCTCATTCATGTTCGTTATGAGTGCAGTGGTTTTAAGGCCCGCGCCATTCGCGACCTCTACGAGGCTGGTCGCCAATGCATTGGCATCACGCGCCCGCTGCATGAACGCGCCGCTGCCAACCTTTACGTCCAGCACAAGCGATTGCAGGCCAGCTGCAAGCTTTTTCGAAAGAATCGACGCGGTGATGAGCGGCACGGATTCGACCGTCGCCGTCACGTCGCGGATAGCATAAAAGCGCTTGTCCGCAGGAGCCAGATCGGCGGTTTGGCCGATGATTGCGCAACCCGCTTCCATGACAGTTTGGCGAAACAGCTGGTTGGGCGGCTGGCTCATATAGCCCGGAATCGAATCCATCTTGTCCAGCGTGCCGCCGGTATGACCAAGGCCACGGCCAGAAATCATCGGGACGTAAGCGCCACAACTCGCGACAATGGGCGCAAGCATCAGCGAAACATTGTCACCCACGCCGCCCGTCGAATGCTTGTCAGTTACTGGACCGGGCAAATCCGACCAGTTCAGCACCTCGCCGGAGTCGCGCATGGCCAGCGTCAGCGACACTGCCTCATCACGGCTCATTCCGTTGAAGAATACCGCCATTGCCAGCGCGGCCACTTGGCCCTCACTGACCGCGCCAGAAGTCAGGCCCGCTACGAACTGCGCAATCTCTTCCTGCGACAGCGATTTCCCATCGCGCTTTTTGCGTATGATTTCCTGCGGCAGCATCTCGGTCAGAAATCCAGATTGCCGGACGCGAACAAATATTGCAGCAATCGGCCCAGCTTTGCTCCACCACGCGGCGCGACTTCGCGCGTTTCATCATGTGAGAGTTCTGCGCCAGTCATTCCCGCCGCATAGTTGGTGATGACGGAACAGGCCGCAACGCGAATGCCGAAAAAGCGCGCCAGAATGACCTCCGGCACAGTCGACATTCCGACCGCGTTTGCGCCCATCATGCGCGCTACGCGGATTTCCGCAGGCGTTTCAAAGGATGGCCCGGAAAACCACATATAAACGCCCTGATGCAGTGGCGTATGACTCGCTGCCGCCGCTTTCTCCAAAGCATTGCGCAGTTTGCCATCATAGGCTTCGGTCATGCCCACAAAGCGACGGTCCGTAGGCTCACCGAACAATGGATTCGAGCCCGAAAAATTGATGTGATCCGTAATCATCATCAACGAGCCGGGTGGCATGTCCGTATCGATCGAACCAGCCGCATTGGTGAGAAACAGCTTGGTGATGCCGAGGCCCACCAACGCTTCCAATACAGGCCGCATGACCGCTGCGTTGCCATGCTCGTAATAGTGAGCGCGACCAGCCAGCACCAGAACCGGCACATCTGACAGATAACCCGCAACCACCTCGCCGCTGTGACCGGAGACGCCGCCTACCGGGAACCCCGGCAAATCGCGATAGGCCACACGGATCGGCTTTTTCACGGATTCAACCAGATCGCCCAACCCGGAGCCGAGCACAATTGCCGTTGTCGGCACGAGGCCGCTCAACCGCTCGACAAGAACATCGACCGCGCTCATTTAAGAATGTCGCCGCGAAATCCGAATGGCAGAATTTCGCCCATGGTCACAGTTTCCACCACGCCCGTTTCGTCGCACAAATGCAGCTTGGTGTCGGCGGTCGTGAATTCGGCAAGCCGCTGGCGGCAGCCGCCACAAGGCGTGACTCGCGCCATGCGCTCGGCCACGACTGCGATTTCGGTAATCTTGCCACCGCCGCCCATGATGTAATGCCCAAGCGCGGTTGTTTCAGCGCACCAGCCTTCGGGATAGGACGCGACCTCTATATTTGCGCCGGAGAAAACGCGGCCATCTTCGGTGCGAAGTGCGGCCCCCACCGGAAATTTCGAATATGGCGCATAGGCTTTTGCCATCGCCTCGGTTGCGGCTTCAAACAGATCGCGGCTCATCTAGCGCTCCTTCACATAAGGCACGCCGCCCGCGCGCGGCGGGATCGCCTTGCCGATAAAGCCTGCCAGCAGGATCACCGTCAGGATATACGGCAGAGCCTGCATCAACTGCACCGGCACACGCACGCCCATGATCGGTGTTCCCTGCAAGCGGATTGACGCGGCGTCGAGAAAGCCGAACAGCAGGCAGGCGAACATAGCATTCACGGGCTTCCACTTGGCAAAGATCAGCGCGGCGAGCGCGATGAAGCCTTTGCCCGCCGTCATGTCTTTCACGAAGCCTGCATTCTGGACCATTGAGAGATAGCATCCGGCAATGCCCGTCAAAATGCCGGTGCAGATGACGGCGCGATAACGCAGCCACGCCACGGACACGCCCGCCGTATCAACAGCGGCGGGGTTTTCACCTACGGCGCGAAGACGCAAGCCGAACCGTGTACGGTAAAGCACCCACCACGTGAACGGAACCATCAGGAACGCAAAGTAAGTCAGCAGCGAGTGGCCCGACAAAAGTTCGGAATAGATCTGGCCGACCAACGGCACGTCGCGCAATGCCGCCGCACCCGGTAGCTCGATTGCTTCAAAGCGCTGCGCCGCACCCAAAGCGGGCGTACGTCCGCCCTGCTGAAACCAAGCCTGCCCCAGAATGATTGTCGAACCGGCGGCAATGAAGTTAATGGCCACGCCGGAAACGATCTGATTGCCGCGATGGGTGATCGACGCAAAGCCGTGCACCAATGCCATGCCAACCGAAACCAGAATGCCGCACAGCAGGCCGAGCCAAGCCGAGCCCGTCACCGCGGCCCCGGCAGCGCCTGCGAAAGCTCCCGCCAGCATCTTGCCTTCGAGTCCGATGTCGAACACGCCCGCGCGCTCGGAATAAAGCCCTGCGAGACAGGCAAGAAGCAGGGGAACGCTGAGCCTGATGGTCGAGTCCAGAATGAGGACGAGGGCGTTCAGGAAATCCATCTCACGCCCCCTCTTTCTTCGCGGCGCCTAGGCCCACCGACCTTGGACTGAGGCTTGCAAACAATGTCTGGATCGTTGGCCTGAACATATGTTCGAGCGCGCCCGCGAACAGGATCACCAGACCTTGAATAATCACGATCATGTCGCGCGAAATATTTGGCATTTCGAATGCGAGTTCCGCGCCTCCCTGATAGAGCGCACCGAACAGGATTGCCGCCGGAATGATGCCCGCCGGATGCGAGCGGCCCATAAGCGCAACAGCGATGCCGACAAACCCCGCCTGCGATACGAAATCCAGAGAGACATTGTGCTGGTCGCCCATTGTCGGGTTGAGCGCCATCATGCCCGCGAGCGCACCGGAAATGAGCATTGTGATTATGATTATGCGTGACTTTGAAATGCCCGCGTAGCGCGCGGCTTTGGAGCTGAAACCGAGCGTGCGGATTTCATAGCCGAGCTTGGTGCGCCAGATCAGCAGCCAAACCAGATAGGCCATGATGAGCGCGAGGATGAAGGACAGGTTCAGCGGCGCAGACCTGATTTTCGCGCCGAACAGTTCGATGATCCAGTTCAGCTTGGGTAGTTGCGCGCCAGCCTCGAAAGGCCGGGTTTGCGGAGCCATCGACCCAAGCGGCTTGATTACATCGACAAGCATGTAAACCATCAGGCTGCCTGCGATGTAATTGAACATAATCGTCGTGATGACGATGTGGGAATCACGTTTTGCCTGCAGATAGGCTGGGATCAGGGCCCACAAGGCTCCAAAGCCCGCCGCCGCGACGATTGCGATGGGGAATGTGAGATACCACGGCAGGACAGTATCCAGCGACAGCGCAACAAAGGCGACGCCGAGCCCGGCTATATAGGCCTGTCCCTCACCGCCAATATTGAACAGCCCCGCATGGAACGCGACGGCCACAGCAAGCCCGGTGAAGATGAAATTCGTTGCGTAGTATAGTGTATAGGCGATGTTCTGCCCACGCCCGAAAGCGCCTTCGACAAGTATCATAGCCGCGCGGAACGGATTTTCGCCAACGAGCATGACGACGAGCCCGGCAACGATGAAAGCGACGAACAGGTTGATGAGCGGGATCAATCCATAATCCGCCCAACGCGGCAGTTTTGCGAACGGGGCGCTCATTCAGCAGCTTCCTTGTGCTCGACGCCAGCCATAAGCAGGCCCAACTCGCCTTCGGTTGCCTCTGGTCCGCGTTCGCCAACAATGCGACCTGCGAACATCACCAATATGCGGTCCGATAGCGAGCGGATTTCATCCAGTTCCACGGAGATGACCAGGACAGCCTTGCCCGCGTCTCGCATAGCGATAAGGCGTTTGTGGATGAACTCGATCGCGCCGACGTCCACGCCGCGCGTCGGCTGCCCGACAACAAGAACGCCGGGGTCTTGCTCGATCTCGCGCGCTAAAACGATCTTCTGCTGATTGCCGCCGGAGAAATTCGCGGTTTTGAGATGCGGGTTGGTCGGACGATATCGTAAGCCTGAATCTTGGCCGTGGCGTCGTCCTCGATGGCATTCAGATTGAGAAATGGCCCGTTCAGATATTGCGGCTTGTCATGATAGCCGAGAATTGAATTTTCGGCTTCCTCAAAGGCCAACACGAGGCCGACATGGTGCCTGTCCTCCGGCACATGCGCCAAACCGCGGTCCCGCAATTCGCCAGGGTCGGCGGTGCCGGTCACGTCGATCGGCTTGCCGTCGAGCATCACCGCACCCGACACAGCGCGGCGAGTTCCTGCAATCGCCTCGATTAGTTCCGACTGGCCGTTGCCCGCAACGCCGGCGATACCGACAATCTCGCCCGCGCGAATGTCGAAGGACACATCATCGACCATCGTGACCTTGCGCGAATCCCGAACGGTCAGATTGCGCACCGACAGCTTCACCTCGCCGGGATTCGCCTCGCCCTTCTGGACGCGCAGAAGCACGCGCCTGCCAACCATGAGTTCGGCAAGCTCCTCGACGGTCGTCCCCTTGGTTTCGCGGGTGGCGACCATCGTGCCTTGCCGCATCACCGATACATTGTCGGTGATAGCCATAATCTCTCGCAGCTTATGCGTGATCAGAATGACCGTTTTGCCCTGCTCCTTGAGTTGCTTCAAAATGCGGAACAAGTGATCGGCTTCGGCTGGGGTCAGCACGCCGGTCGGCTCATCGAGAATGAGAATGTCTGCGCCGCGATAGAGTGCCTTCAGAATCTCTACGCGTTGTTGCAAACCAACAGGCAATTCTTCGATCAGCGCGTCTGGATCGACTTCCAGCCCATATTCGCGTTCGAGCCGCGCGAGTTCCGAACGCGCCTTGGCGATGGACTTGTTCAGCAGCGGCTCGCCCTCCGCGCCGAGAATGATGTTCTCCAGAACGGTGAAATTCTCCACCAGCATGAAGTGTTGGTGCACCATGCCGATGCCCGCTGCGATGGCGTCATTCGGCGTCTTGATGCTTACGGCATTGCCGTTGACGCGAATTTCCCCGCTATCGGCCTGATAGAAGCCATACAGAATCGACATGAGCGTGGACTTGCCAGCGCCGTTCTCGCCAATAATTCCGTGAATGGTGCCGCGCTGCACTTCGAGATTAATATCGCGATTGGCGTGGACGGGGCCAAAGCTCTTGTTTATGCCGCTGAGCGCAATTGCGAGTTCGGCCATGTTTACCCCTATTATTGCCGCCGCCTCGTTGATCGGACGGTGACGGAGCGAGCAAGTTCCCGTTGCCCGCAATTGCAGTTTCGACAATTCCTTGTGGGCTTGTCAATTTCCGTAGGAGCAGGTGCGCGATTGCCTTGCCAGAAACGCACAGGCAACATGGCGTCAGCAACGCAAGGGAGCGCAAATAGTGGAAAGCAGCCGGGTTGTGCATCTGGAGGTTCGCGCCGCCGAGCAGGAACGCATGATCGAGCAATTGTCGGAACAAATAGCCGAACAATGGAAAGTTATCGATCGCATGCAGAAGAAGCTGGATGCGCTGACCGAGCGATTTCTGGCTCTTGAAGAACAGGCCGCGCCCGGACATGAGGTGACCAAACCGCCTCACTGGTAAAACAAAAAGGCCGCCAATTGGCGGCCTTTCACGTTTATTTCACACCAGCAATCAATATGGGCACTGATTGTCGCGTCATGTAGTCGTGAACCTTGATCGTGCCAGCGATGATGTCGGCCTTGGCCTTATCCACTGCAGCGATCATTTCAGGCGTAACGAGCGGCTTGTTGTTGTCGTCCATTGCGACGCCAACGCCGTCTTCCTTAAGACCGAGAACATTGATGCCCGGCTTGAACGAACCGTCCTTCGCCGTGGTGAAAGCATCGTAGACCGCAACGTCAACGCGCTTGATCATCGAGGTCAGGATCTTGCCCGGCAAGAGGCCGTTCTGGTTGGAATTGACGCCGACGCCGAGCTTGCCTGCGTCAGCAGCAGCCTGCAAAACGCCCACGCCCGTGCCACCGGCTGCGGCGTAGACCACGTCCGCGCCCTGATCGATCTGCGACTTGGCGATTTCGCCGCCCTTCGTCGGATCGTTCCATGCGGCAGGCGTGTCGCCGGTCATGTTCTGGATGACGTCCGTTGCGCCTGCGGCCTTCGCGCCGCCGACATAGCCGCAGCCGAACTTACGAATCAGCGGGATGTCCATGCCGCCGACGAAGCCGACCTTCTTGGACTTGGAAGCCATGCCCGCCATCACGCCAGCGAGATAGGAGCCTTCCTCCTCCTTGAACACCACGGAGCGCACATTCGGCTTATCGACCACCATGTCGATGATAGCGAACTTGGTTTCAGGGAATTCGTCGGCGATCTTGGCGAGCGCGTCCGACCATGAGAAGCCAACCATGACTACCGGATTGCGGCCATCCTCAGCGAAGCGGCGCAGTGCCTGTTCGCGCTGCGAAGCGTTCGAGACCTCGAACTCCACATATGAAATGCCGCTTTCGGTCTTGAACTTCTCGGCGCCGTTATAGGCTGCTTCGTTGAACGACTTGTCGAACTTGCCGCCGAGATCGAAAAGCAGTGCAGGCTGAATGTCCTCGGCAAAAGCAGAGGTAGCCATAGCGGTAGCGGCCAGAAGGCCGAGTACAAAACGTTTCATGTGATCCACACCCTGTCGGTTGTTCTTATCTGCCCATCGTGCAAGGCACGACCAAGCCTCGCGGATAGCACTTCAGCCACCGCTTAGCCGGCACCTTTGCACGGTCATTGGCAAATTTCACGCGGAATTTTGACCCTCTGGAAAAATCCATGGCTGGGCGCAGAAAGCACCCAGCCATGACACTCACATCTCGACTTTTTGCGGAACGGCGCAAGACACGCCCGTTCCCTTCAATGCAGCAATAGCCATACGGGTTCTTCGCCAGATATTGCTGATGCTCGGCCTCGGCGAAATAGAACTCCGGTGCAGGCGCAATTTCCGTGGTGATCTTGCTCATGCCTGCTTTTTGCAGCGAAGCCTCGATAGGCGTCGCGCGAGGCGATTGCCGCGTCATATTGCGCTTCGCCAAATGTGTAGATCGCGGAACGGTAGGTCGTGCCAACATCGTTGCCCTGTCGCATGCCCTGCGTGGGATCATGCGCTTCCCAGAAGATCTTCAGCAGTGTGTCGTAGGAAACGATCGTCGGGATCAAAAACCACCAGCACAACTTCTGTATGACCAGTCAGTCCGGTGCAGGTTTCCTGATAGGTCGGGTTTGGCGTGATGCCGCCGGCATACCCCACCGCAGTGACCCAAACGCCGTCCGTCTGCCAGAAAAGGCGCTCGGCGCCCCAGAAGCAGCCCAGCCCGAACAAGGCGGTCTGTAAACCTTCTGGATACGGACCTTTCAAAGGCCGCTTTGAAACATAGTGCTTGGAAGCTGTAGGGATTGGCTGCGCGCGACCGGGAAGCGCTTCATTCGCCTTCGGCAATTGCAGTTTCTTGTTCAGCATATCGCTTAGAAAGAACATATCTTCGTCCTTTTCTTGTTTTCTGAACAGCAATTCGCTCAATCCCAAGCGTTTGTTACGTTCAGGCCCATTCGTCGCGCAAATGTTCGGGTTTGTGACCAATTGCGTAAAGCAGAAAGGCCAGGGCCCCCAACATCGCAAATCCGGGCAATTTCAGGATAGTCGTAAGCGCCGGATCCCAAAGCCAATTCACTTTTGCCTGTAGAAAGGCCTGCACCGAGGCTAGCGACGCAGGAAAAGTCGCGCTCCAGCTGTCTGCGAGCGGTGTCATGACCAACGCACCGGCGGCAACTGTGCGAGTCGCATCTAGTACGGCCATTATCACTGCTCCGGCGAGCACAAGGGTTGCGAGCAGGCGAAAGAAAAATCGGATCATCGGCGCAATTCCATTGCGGGATAGATAAGGTTTTACGCCTCACATCGCAATCATGCACTTAATTGCTTAGGAAGGCTTGGCATTCCCGTTTGGATCGACTAGATGAGCCGCGCGCCGCTGATTTTCTGCAGCGCAAACGGACAGGTGGCCGAGTGGTTGAAGGCGCACGCCTGGAACGCGTGTATAGGGGCAACTCTATCGAGGGTTCGAATCCCTCTCTGTCCGCCATACAATTTTCGACGAAAAATCTCCGCGGTTTTTCAGTCGCCCGATGAGAAAGATCGCGAGCCTCAATCCCAATCACAACCCTGCACCGAATTGCTCTCCGTTTGCTCCAATTTTTGAAGAATTTTCAATCTATTCCAGCAAGCAGAATTAAATTTAAATATTGCTATAACAAGTCTACAGTCTTTATAAAACCATGAAAATAATTATTTTAAGCGCTCTCAATTAGCTTATTACCCGCCCTTGCATTTGCCGAGATTGAAAGAATTGCTGTTCCCAATTCAAATGGCATATTAATGTTCTGGTGGCCGAAGTTAGAAATACCAAAAGGATGGCATCAAGATAAAGAACAGAGCTATCATTATGGATCTAAAGCCCTTGCGCCTGATGGATATACTTTTGCAAATGCAGAATCGGTGATTTATGCGCGTGCGCAATATAAACCTCGAATTCCTAATATAAAACCCTTAGATCAGTTTATCGAAGATGATAAGAAAAACATTTTGGAATCCAGTTCTGGCATTGAGATTAAAGAAGTAAATTCGCTAGCGACTGCTGACGGAACGCAGCTGCGCTCATTGAGCTTTATTCCGGAAAATAACGGCAATTGGGAGCATGTTTCATATGCCGAGGAAGGCGATTTCTATTTGATTTTCACTTTGAGTTCACGTTCTCAAAGAGATTATGAAAAATCCATCGCCACATACGAAAGCATAATTAGGAATTATAAAGGAAAATAGAACGCGAATAGGCGGTTGAGAACAGAGATCTTTTGACATCCGTTGGCTGTTCTCAAAAAAGTGGTGAATTTCCAATGCTGAGAACACCAGTGGAGAACACACTTCGCCTCCATCATTTTTACTAATTTTGTGATTTTGAAGAACCTGTGCGCAGTTCTTTCTGTGTTGCTGTACGAAACGCACCAAAATCAACTCGCTCGTGCTTTCGGTTGGCTATTCCAAGAACTGTCGCTTCAGCAGCACTTCAAGCCAGTCGGCAAAAACATTTGACTGGCGTGAGAGGTACTGCCTGTTCGGATCGACTCGACGAGCCGCGCGCCGCTGATTTTCTGCAGCGCAACGGACAGGTGGCCGAGTGGTTGAAGGCGCACGCCTGGAACGCGTGTATAGGGGCAACTCTATCGAGGGTTCGAATCCCTCTCGTCCGCCATAAGATGCTGTACAAGCCTTTAAGATAATTCATACTTTGCATTTTAATTTCGTCGGTACCCTAAACGAACTGACAGAACTCTCTCTTGAAAGCCGCCCAACCGCTGCGGGACAAAAACAGCAGAACGGTCAAACCTTGTTGGCCTAGAATGCGATAAACTTCGTGATGGACCATTTCCCATCGGCTTGTCTCCGAAAGACGTCTATTCCTTCTTCAACACTGGCTTCCTGATCGCCATCTGCATCCGTCGTGAGCGTCCATGTCAGTCGAACGATGCCAAGATCGCCCGATATTAGTATCTCGTGAATGTCGGGTTTTGCGTAAGTGAACTTCAGTCCCGGTTTGGCAAACAACTTTTCGAAGTTGCCACACATCGTCCTGTAGGTTCCGTGTGTATGACCCGGGACAGCGTATTTGAGGTCGTGGGCAAAAAGATCACAGGCCCCTTGTACATCTCGCGCATTGAACGCTGTACGCCACTGATGAAGCCTCTCGCGGATTTCGATCTCATCGTTTGCGGGGTCAGCTAGGGCTGTCAGCGGGGCAGCAAGGATGAGAATTATAGTCAAGTAACTGAGCGCTAACCTGCGCATTCATGACCTCAAGTTTCAGGACCCTAGAAACAGTATGACGTCCTTTGCCGGTACGCTACTGCAAATCCAGAATCCGCCACCTGTGACAGTTGCTACTCCTGACTTTTGCTACGGATTTGAGTCGACCGTGATGCGTATCAGGTTCGGTCAGCTCGGCCATGCGGTGAGCGCAATATCCGCGACGTCTCGAAGCCCATCTGGCTTTGCTCCGCTCGCCGCTTCGACGGCGATACCACGCAATACTGAAACCAGATACCTGGCCAAAGCTGCAGGCTTAGCATTCTGACGCAAGTCACCCTCGACCTGTGCACGCGCCAAACGCTCCGTGATCCGATCGGTCAGCCGGTTGCGTCGCTCTCGAGTCTCTTTGCGAACTGCCTCACTTATATCGTCACCGACCAAGGCGCCATGCACCATGAGGCACCCAGCGGGATTATTTGTCTCAGAATGAAAGGCGCACGCACCATATAGCAAACCTTCAGCAACTGCACGTGACGTTGGGGCGTTCAAGGACGTGTCTATGAAATGCGCCGTTTCCTGATCGTATCTATCCAGAACCTTGAGGAATAACGACTCCTTGTTGCCAAATGCAGCATAGATACTTGTGCGCGTGATTCCTAACTCGTCGGTCAAATCCGACATTGAGGTGCCTTCGTAGCCTTTGCGCCAGAAGAGCCGCATCGCCTGAACAATTGCCGTCTCCTTATCGAATTCCCGCGGTCTGCCTAAAGTCATCACCCAACCCTCTTTGTACCGATCGGTATATAATAGGCTTGACGTACAAATCGACCTGCGCATTTATGTATCGACCGATACATAATAGGAGGGGTTTGCGATGTTAAGATCGATAGCGGCGACTGCGGCACTACTCCTTTTAGCGATGCAACCCGCTTCTGCGGAGATCAAACCGTTTCCGGCCAGCTTTGAAATACGTGAGGTCCAGGTTCAGGGTGCAACTATCCATGTGCGCGTAGGCGGCAGCGGTCCCGCAGTCCTGATGCTGCACGGCTATGGCGAGACAGGCGACATGTGGGAACCACTCGCGGTGGAAATGATGAAGGACCATACCGTTATCGTGCCGGATCTTCGGGGCATGGGCCTCTCTTCCCACCCGGCAACGGGATACGATAAAAAGACGCAAGCGAATGATATGGAAGAGGTCCTCCGCGCGCTCGACGTTCAGACGGTTGAACTCGTCACCCATGATATTGGAAACATGGTTGGCTTTGCTTTCGCCGTACAGCACCCCGATCAGGTTTCCCGGTTCGTGCTGATTGATGCACCGGTTCCAGGCATCGGGCCGTGGGAAGAAATCCTCAAAAACCCTCTTCTCTGGCACTTCAGGTTTGGTGGCCCCGACATGGAACGTCTCGTGGCAGGGAGGGAGCGAATATATCTTGACCGCTTCTGGAACGAGTTTTCAGCTGACCCATCCCGTTTCGATGAAGCTTCCAGAGAACACTATGCTTCTCTTTACGCGCAACCCGGCGCAATGCACTCCGGATTTGCTCAATTTGCTGCATTCGATCAGGATGCTATCGACAACAAGGCGTTTCTTGCGAGCAATGGTAAGCTTCGGATGCCGGTGCTGGCTATCGGTGGAGAACAGTCGTTCGGTCCGCAGATGGCAGTCGTTATGCGCTTCGCTGCCGAAAATGTTACGGAGGGCGTAATCCCAGACTCCGGGCATTGGATCATGGAAGAAAATCCTGCAGCAACCATAAAGGCTGTAATGGAATTCCTTGATTAGCAGAGCCGCTGATCGCGATTGAAGCAAATCGAAATAGGTAATTTCGGCGCCTCGTAAAAGGATGCGTTCGGAATCAGCGTCTCTTGCGCCTCAGGCGACGGCTTAGTGTTCTATTGATCGTTCCACGTGTATCGAGGCGGCAAAATCGGATCGTCTCGATGAAAGATGACTTTGCCCTTGCGACACAGTCGCCAAGGGCGATGGTCATGGGTCGTAAGCGTTTTTGAGCAGGTGGCTGTCTTAGAGCTGTTGCCGGTCATAATTTGGACTAGTGGTTGGGATTGTTGCTCAAGTGGACGCATAGGCGACCGCGTAATATAAATGGAGTCGAAGCCTGTGGTGACGCTCCCATTTTTCATCACCTCGTGGGGCAGACCACAAAGACGTTATAAGGGGAATTCGTGATGAGCGACACCAAGCCGGAACGAGACGTCACTAAAGACTGGCAGGCCTCGCAAGGGCAGAAATCCTCTGCAGCGACGCTGCGCATCATGGCGGCGATCTCGTGGCTTATTGCTATCGGCGGCGAGATTTACGGTATTATCATGCTCTATAAGGGCAAGTTCAATGAAGGCAACCTATCCCTGTTGGTTGGCCTTCTGATCGGCATCGCGGTCTTCGCAATCATCGGCAACTTCCTTTGGAAGCGAGCCAACGAGAAAGATCCGGCCCGCGCATCCGACAAAGCCCGTTTCTTTTTCCAGAATCAGCTTGGTGCGATCATCACGCTGATCGCCTTCGTTCCGTTGATCCTCCTTATATTGAACGACAAGAATCTAGATCCTCGAAGCAAGAAAGTTGCCGGCGGGGTCGGCGCGGTTCTGGCTGTGATCGCTACATTGATCGGGGTGAGTTATCAGCCTCCATCAATCGAGCAGTATACGCAGGACATGAACGAATGCGCGACCCAGATAAAAACGGGCCAACCGACAACTGCCTGTTCGCCAGAGGTTGCGGCTCAGGCGCAGGATATCGCCAAAGATACGGGTACGATCACCGCAGCAACCAAAACTGCCGAAAATCCCAACGGTCAGGACGTTGTATATTGGATTGCGCCCGAAGAGGGTGCTCAGAAATCTGCTGACACGCATGTGTTCCATCTTTGTGCCAACGTCAGCCCACTCAAGGACAAGAGGGTCAATAGTGGGTCGGTGACGGAAGCTTATGCGCAGAATGCCATAAGGATCACGAAGCAGATTGAGATGGAGCAGAAACAGTGTGGGTTTGCCGTGGCAACCACCACAAATTGATGCGTTCGCCTTCTATCGCGAGGGGCGGACGTCAGTGATGCCTGTATGCACACAGAGCGCAGATAACAATTGTGTATGCTGAGAGCTGCCGGCATGAAGGCCGTCAGCAACAATGCCGCCACTATGGATTTTCAAGGAGGCGGCTGCATTGCTGCGCGGCTTGATGATGTGATGTTGAGCAAATGCCATAAAGGCGGCCGAAATCACTCACGCAAGAACGTATTTTTCTGAAGAGCGACTGGCCGGGGCGCTGAACCACGACCAGTCGTTTAGGTCATTGCGTAGAAACAATGTTGCCGAGTTTTAGGAAGAGGGTTTCTCCGGATGAATCGTCGACGCCGTCATTGTCCGTGACCACGAAGGCATTGCCATTCTTGTCGATGGTGAAGCCCTCAACCTTATCCACCACATAGCCATTGGTCGCAGACTTCAGATCAGACAACAGATCCCGCACCAGTGTCTTTTGAACGAGCGGCAATTCCCTTTCCAAGCTTACTGGCTTGAAGTCTTCCAAGGACACGGCGTAGATGCGCTTCACCTTGGCCGATGTGCCGATGAGGTTGTCGCGCTCAATGATGTAAAGCTTGCCATCATAAGCGGTGATTTCCGAAAGCCCCATCCAACCTCCGTCCGCCTTCTCGAGGGGATAGCGCGCTGCCGACCACGCCTTGCTTTCGGGATGATAGGCAACCAGTTTCACCTGACCTTTCGGGTCATCCTTCCATTCGCGTTGCACGGCGGCCACAAGCGTCAGGTCGTCGCCGGTGCCGATTGTGGTTATGCCTTCAAGACCGAAGCGCGTTTCGCCAGCGAGCAACTCAGCCGGCAAGCCTATTTCTTCGTCGATCTTGCCGGACGCATCGATGTGCAGGATACCGTGCGGCGTCAGTTTGGCGCTATTACCCTCGGTTGCGAGCCAAAATCCGTCGTTCCCATCGGTAGCAATACCTTCGAGATCAAGTTTTTGTGCCGGATATGCTCCGCGCTTGACGATGGTCTTGGTCGTGATCAAGCTCGGCGTTTTGGTCGCGTCAATCGTGTAGATGGCTGGAGCACCGGAAAAAACTGAATCCGAAACCGCATAAAGCTTGCCGGAAACCTGCGGATCGGCAGTTAGACCGGACATTGCACCCCATCCCATGGGCATGCCGTTGTCGGTCAGTAATGCCGTCAGCATCGGGTAGATGGCAGGACCCTCGGTGCGCTCATAGATCATCACATGCGAACGAGCGAGGCCATCTTCAACAAGATCGGTTTCGTTAGATGTGACGAACAGATTGCGTTGCGAGATTGCGAGCAGTCCTTCCGGTCCCACGCCAGAGGGCAATATCTGAAGAAACTGTGGCTCACCTCCCGTGTCTTTGTAGACACCCACGATGGAGGCACGCTCTGCGCCAATGAACAGCAGGCGGTCCGCGCCGTATGTTGCGGCATCGAGCCCTTCGGGCTCGATGCCCTTCTTGTTGCGGTGTTCCGGGTAGTGACCGACATTGGCGGCCTCATATTCCAACGAGGTCCCGGACTCGAACAGCACTTCGCCGGATTTGGAGAAGATTGAGAAGCCGCGCGTGCCGCCTTTCCAGTCACCCTCATTGGCGGTTATGAGCCGGTCATTATCGATCCATTTTACTGCGTCGGGTTCGCGCGGGGCATTCTCAATCTTGCCTGAGAAATCCAGCGAGCCATCTTTTTTTGTATCTACGTTTTCCAGCGTCACAGTTCCGGCGGAAAAATGCGAGGTCACTTTTCCGGTTTCGGCATCGACGATTGCAATGTGGTTGTTCTCCTGAAGCGTGACCGCGATTTCGCCAGCATCGTTGAACGCTACGAATTCCGGCTCCGGGTCTTCGGGCGAGATCAGCGCTATCCCGCTCAGATCAACCGTGCGGATAGAAGCGCAGTCGGCGGTTCCATTTGCGATCTGCACGATCTTGAGGTTGCCTGCAGGCATTTGCGGCAGCGCGCCGTCATTCAGATCTTCGTCGCGTTCATTTTCGATCGCAATGGCAATAAAACGCCCATCCTTGCTGACGGCAACAGAATCGGGTTGGCCACCAAGGTCGCAACTTGACTCGACCTTTTTCGACGCCAAGTCGATGATAGCCAGTTTTCCGGACGGGTCAGTGAAACTTTTCGAGGTGTTGACACCGGCGAACACTTTGCCGCCGCGCTGAGCGACCGAAGTCGGTTCGCCACCCACTTTGACCGAACCTCCGGGGGCAGGTTGGCTTGCATTCGTTATGTCGATGAAGCCGATCGCGCCGAGCGGACTGTCGGAATAGACCAGCGTGTTGCCGTCTTCGCTGGCGGTAATGATTTCAGCGGAGGTTAATGTCTCTTTCGCTGAATCCGCGGGCAGATTGTCAGCAACGGGAAATGTCGCGATGCGGTTGAAGTTCTGCTCAGCCAATGCGGCAGAGGTGGTAGGCCCTGCCAGCAATGTAGCGAGCGCGAGAAGGCATGATCTGGATCGCATGCGGATGCTCCTTGGGAGTGTTTGACGACTTTCCTTGGGCATGAGCATGTTGCAAACGCATGACGGCGCCATGACAGCAGCGCTTAAATTCAAAGGCGCATGGGGGTGTGCGGCGGCCGGTGCACCTTCGAGTTCACCCGGACAATCATGGCAGCCCCAGAAAACGCCGCATCGCGGCGATAAACAAGGAATGCGAGGCGCTCAGCGACTGCCGAGAGGGTACGCAGGAGATTATCGGAAGACATGCCGTAACCTCCGAAGAAGCTTCCTGCTTCATCGGCAAAAGTGCCAAGACGGGGATATCCACCGTGTCACTGCGGCCTAAGTCGGTTGTTAAATCTTGCGATAGGCAAACATGCTTGTATCGTAAGGAAATGCTACCTCGCTTTTGCCCGCGAGTTCCGGGGTTCGGGCAATTAATGCACGAGCCTGCCGCGCAACCTCTGCCTGTTGCTCCGGCGTCAAGGTAGCGATGAAGCTTACAGATAATGTACGCTCAACGATGACATGTTCAGGACTACCGACATGAGCGTTTCTCACATGTCGTTGGTCGATAAATTCAAATCCCGGAGCAGGAAATGCACTGCGCCATGCGCCAGTTCGATATCGTGGCGTATCGCCCTCCCACGGGTCGGTGATAGCGGCAAGCGCAGCAACCCACGGTATGCTTTCGTCGCGCCCGTTCCAGATCAGCCCGAGAGCTCCACTCGGCGCCAGCACCCTGCGTATCTCCTGTACGGCAGTGCTGGTTGCGAACCAATGAAATGCCTGCGCACAGACGACTGCATTCACTGAACCGTCCGGCAAGGGGATCGCTTCCGCCGAACCTTCGAAAACCTCCACATCAGGAAATCCCAGCATGAGTTCTTTGCGCATGGCGGCAATTGGTTCAATCGCAATGATCGTTCCCCCGCATTGCCGCAGCGTAGGAATAAACTTTCCCGTTCCGGCACCCAACTCCAGCACCTTGCGGTCGGGGCCAACACCGACAACGTCTCGAAGCCATGTGATGGCTTCGGGCGGATAGCCGGGACGGCCACTCACGTAAGTCTTGGCCGCACTTTCATAACCTTTGGAAGATTCGTGAACGGGCATGCGTATCTCGCGTGGCTACAATGGCAATTTAGGGTCAGGTCTTCGCAGATCAGCGCCACCGACCACAGATGAGAAGACATAATAGCTGAGACATATCCGGTTGTATGTCAGTACTAGCCGCAAGGCTGAATTGTTACCCGCCTCCGCTTGCACCTAGTTTCCTTGTATCGTGCTGCGTATCGCACGAGCCGCCGTCTCGGCACAGCCCGCTGGCTTCGGCCAGCGGGTACCGTTAAGCTCAAAAATTCCGTACATTAGTCGACCGCGACCATGACGTCAGATGCCTTGACCACGGCATAGGCTGTTCCGCCCACGGTCAGCTTCAATTCGTCGACCGCAGCATTGGTGATGGATGCGGTCACGATTGTTCCGCCACCGATGTCGATTTTGACATGGGCGGTCGTTGCGCCCTTCACAACCTCTGTGATCGTTCCCTTTAACGTGTTTCGTGCGCTGATTTTCACGGAGTAGCCTTTCTCATTACCTACACTGCGAGATTCATCTCCAAGGATAGACGCCTCGCGCTTGGAGCGTTATATTCGTTCCAGTAGAACGCATTTATACTGAATACTTGAGCGAATTTCGACACTATCAGAAAGTAGCACAGAAACGCTCGTAAAAACGGGCTATCGCAAGGGTTGATGGAATGGCGGCGCGGCGTCAGTATGCCGTGCCTTTGGGTGGAGGAGCCCATGACAGACCACCATGCCGATCGGATCAATGCTGCCGTGCAGTCGAGCGACGCCGTGCGCTCCGCACTTGTTGCGTCTTGGCGGCGATCATCTGCATTGCACCATCTCGATCCATCGGAGCGCAGACAGCCGCGCCGCCTGACGGATACCGAGTTTCACCATGCGCGCGAGAAGGTCGCGCCGCTGGCTCATGCTGCAAAGGGTACGCTCGACCGGCTTTATCTGGCTGTTGGCGGGGTAGGGTGCTGCGTGCTTCTGGCGAATGCCGAAGGCGTTCCCATAGAGCGCAGAGGCGCACATGCGGACGACGCGACATTCGAGGATTGGGGACTCTGGACAGGCAATGTCTGGAGCGAACAGGCCGAAGGCACCAATGGCATTGGAACGTGTGTTGTCGAAAAGCGCCTCGTCACCATTCATCGCGACCAGCATTTCTTTTCCCGCAACACGCTGATGTCCTGCACAACAGCGCCTATCTTCGACCATCACGGAAATCTCGCAGCCGTGCTGGACGTTTCCTCTTGTCGGGCCGATCTCACGGAAGGCTTTCTGAACCTCATCCAGATCGCCGTTGGCGATGCCGCAAAGCGCATCGAAGCCGATGGATTTCGGCAATCATTCCCCAATGCGCGTGTCGTTCTCGCGCCCATTCAGGAATCGTCGCCTTCGGCACTGCTTGCAGTGGACAAAGACGATCTGGTTGTCGGTGTATCCAACAGCGCGCGAATAGCATTTGGCTTACCGCAGGGCGAAGCGATAATTCCCCGCCCAGCGAGCGAATATTTCGGTTTCGCTCAAGGCACCTCGCCCTCTTTGAACGACGCGGAGCGAAGCGCTTTACAGCAAGCACTAGCTGCTTCTGGCGGAAATATTTCGTCCGCCGCACGCGCCTTGGGTATTTCTCGCGCGACCCTGCACCGGAAGGTCGCGAAGCACGATCTGTAAAAAATAGCAGGCTCGACTGTCGCAGTTTTGAGACAGTTTTGTCCAGCAGTCGCGCCCGCACGGGATGACTTAATATCTCGCCTTGGCATTTTCTCCGCATGCGCCAATTCCGGCGTCGATTCTGGGAGGAATCCATGAACAAGGTTGAATTCCACCGCAGCGCAAAAAGCCCTTACGCAAAGCGGTATGACAATTTCATTGGCGGCAAGTGGGTGCCTGCCAAGTCCGGCAAATATTTCGACAATACGTCGCCGGTAAACGGTCAGGTGCTATGCCAGATTGCGCGTTCCGAAGCCGCAGACGTCGAAGCAGCATTGGATGCCGCGCACAAGGCTAAGGATAGCTGGGGCAAGACCAGCGCCGCAGAACGTGCGCTTCTGCTGAACCGCATTGCGGACAGGATGGAAGAAAATCTCTCGAAACTTGCACTGGCCGAAACATGGGACAACGGTAAGCCCATCCGCGAAACCACTGCTGCCGATATTCCGCTTGCCATCGATCACTTCCGCTATTTCGCTGGCGCAATCCGCGCACAGGAAGGCGCTCTTTCCGAGATCGACCACGACACTGTCGCCTATCACTTCCACGAGCCGCTTGGCGTCGTTGGCCAGATCATCCCGTGGAACTTCCCGATCCTGATGGCCGTCTGGAAACTTGCGCCAGCTCTCGCAGCAGGCAATTGCGTGGTGCTGAAGCCTGCGGAACAGACCCCTGCATCGATTCATATCCTGTTGGAACTCATCGCCGATATTTTACCGGCAGGCGTCCTCAACGTTGTAAATGGCTTTGGTCTGGAGGCCGGTAAGCCTTTGGCGTCGAACCCCAGAATCGCAAAAATTGCGTTCACCGGCGAGACGACGACCGGCCGTCTGATTATGCAATATGCCTCGCAGAACCTCATTCCAGTCACGCTGGAACTCGGCGGAAAGAGCCCGAACATTTTCTTCTCCGACGTTGCTGCCGAGGATGACGATTTCCTCGACAAGGCAATCGAAGGCTTTGTCATGTTCGCGCTCAATCAGGGTGAAGTTTGCACCTGCCCCAGCCGCGCTCTGGTTCACGAAAAAATCTATGACAAGTTCATGGAAAAGGCGATCAAGCGCGTCGAGGCCATCGTACAGGGCGACCCGCTCGATCCTGCTACCATGATCGGCGCCCAAGCCTCATCCGAACAGCTTGAAAAGATCCTTTCCTACCTCGACATTGGCAAGAAGGAAGGCGCAAAAGTGCTGACCGGCGGCGAGCGCAACGAACTGCCCGGCGATCTGGCAGGCGGCTACTATGTCAAGCCCACCGTATTCCAGGGCAACAACAAGATGCGCGTCTTCCAGGAGGAAATCTTCGGTCCAGTCGTGGCCGTCACCACCTTCAAGAACGATGAAGAAGCACTCAGCATCGCGAACGATACGCTTTACGGTTTGGGCGCTGGCGTCTGGACTCGCGACGGCACGCGCGCCTACCGCTTCGGTCGCGCGATTCAGGCAGGCCGCGTGTGGACGAATTGCTACCATGCCTATCCCGCACATGCTGCGTTCGGCGGCTACAAGCAGTCAGGCATCGGTCGCGAAACACACAAAATGATGCTCGACCACTATCAGCAGACCAAGAATATGCTGGTAAGCTACAGCCCCAAGAAGCTTGGTTTCTTCTGACGCCTCCCAAGGCATGGGCGGCGCAGGTGGCTGCGCCGCCCATCCATCAAGGAGATGCATATGGCTGAAAAAACTTCTCTGGGAAAAGTGTCTGCGACGCCGCAGGCAATAGCCCTCCTCAACGCGATCATCGCGGACCACGGCCCCGTCATGTTTCACCAATCGGGTGGTTGTTGCGACGGGTCATCGCCCATGTGCTATGCGCAGGGTGAATTTATTGTGGGAGACCGCGACGTCCTGCTCGGCCTCATTGGCGAAACACCTTTCTACATCAGCGCGTCTCAATACGAGGCATGGAAACATACCGACCTGACCATCGACGCCATACCTGGTCGCGGCGGTATGTTCTCTCTCGATAATGGCCGGGAAATGCGCTTTCTGACGCGCTCGGAAGTCTGCGCGATTTAGCACACGGATAGTGTGGCAGCTTTCCAGATACGGTGTTAGTGTCTGCACTCGACTAGTCTGAGGAAAGCAACGCCATGCTACGACTAGGTTCCAGATATCAGCATCTCGTAAATGGAGTCGGGTGTGCTTGCCACAATCCCGCCCTGCATCTTGCAGCGAAACGGCTCGACAGTTTTTCCCGGCGCGGCTTCCTTGCGGCGATTGGAGCAACAGCTGGCGCGGCGGCCCTGCCACGACCGGCCTCCGCTCAGGAACCAGCCAAGCCTGTATTGTTTACGAAAGCCCGCATATTTGATGGGAAATCAGGATCGTTGACCTCCGGGCAAGTGTTGATCGAAGGCAACAAGATTGCGTCGATCGATACCGGAAACTCGCCTGCACCCGACGGTGCCACCATCGTCGATTGCGGCGACCGCGTTTTGATGCCGGGCCTCATCGATGCCCACTGGCACACTCTATATGCTGCAGTACCGCTGAACATGCTGATGACCGGCGATCTTGGCTTGGTGTTCACAGCATCAACCGCCGAGGCCCAGCGCACACTGTTGCGTGGCTTCACGACCGTTCGCGATCTTGGAAGCCCGGTATTCTCGTTCAAGCAATCCATTGACGGCGGCGTCATTCCTGGCCCGCGAATATTCCCGGCAGGTGCGATGATCACGACCTCTGGCGGACATGGCGACTTGCGTATGCCTTACGACATTCCGCGCGATGGCGATCAATTAAGCCTCAGCGAGAAGATAGGAGCGGCAGCGCTTGCCGACGACGTCGGGCATCTCAAGCTCCGCATTCGCGAGCAACTTCTTCAAGGTGCTTCGCAGATCAAGCTGGTCGGCGGCGGCGGCGTTTCCTCGCCGCGCAGCCCGCTAGATATGTCTACCTTCAGCGAAGACGAAATTCGCGCCGCAGTCGAAGTGGCGGCGGATTGGAACACGTACGTAACCGTGCACGCCTATGCGCCCAACACAGTGCAGCGCGCGATTAGAGCCGGCGTCGCCTGTATCGAGCATGCGCACCTCATGGACGAAGAAACAGCGCGTATGTTCGCCGAAAAGAACATCTGGCTCAGCATGCAGCCGTTCCTCACCAATGACGACGCGGCGCCCCAATCGGGAGCGAGCGCTGAACGCGTCCTGCAATTGTTTGCCGGAACGCCGCGCGTCTACGAATTCGTCAAGAAGTACGGGATCAAGACCGCATGGGGGTCGGACGTTCTGTTCTCGCCCGCGCTCACACCCCGCCAGAGCTTCATGCTGACGCATCTAAGCAACTGGTTCACCAATGCCGAAGTGTTGCAGGCCGCAACGTCGACGAATGCGGAACTGCTTTATCTTTCCAACCTGCGCAATCCATATCCGGGTAAATTGGGTGTCGTGGAAAAAGATGCGTTCGCCGACCTGTTGGTGGTGGATGGCAATCCGCTGGATAACATTCATCTGTTGGAAGACCCGACTAAGAACCTTGCGGTCATCATGAAAGATGGGGCAATACATAAGAATACGCTTTAGCACCGAAACGAAACGCGAATGGACATGCAAGCTGGAACCAGCAATCTGACGACTGCGATGCTGGTTCTGATTGCAACAATTCTCACAATCGGGATGGTTTGGCTCGGGGCGTCGGTTTTCGCACCGCTTGCCTTCGGGCTTTTCATTATCGCTCTTGCATGGCCCATGCAGGAGCGCCTTCAGACCGTAATGCCAAAAGCTCTCGCGTTCATCATCACCTTCGTGGCGGTCGTGATCGTGCTCTTCGGTTTCGTTACACTGGTCGGCTGGGCATTTGGCCGCGTTGGTAGATGGATGTTTGCGGACGCCGCGCGCTTCCAGCAGCTCTATGACCAGGTGCGTGTCTGGCTTGAAGGACACGGCATAGCCGTTGACGTTTTGTGGGCGGATAATTTCAGCGTCACATGGGTGTTGCGTACCCTGCAAAATCTCACCGGACGCCTGAACACCACCTTCACCTTCTGGTTCGTGACACTCGTCTATGTACTGCTCGGTCTCATGGAAGTTGGCGACATGTCCCGCCGCATCGCCAGCTTGCGCAATCGCGTTACCGCGCGTGTTCTGCTGGAAGGCAGCAGGCTGACGTCGCAAAAGCTGAGGCGCTATGTGCTGGTGCGAACGGCAATGAGCGTACTCACAGGCTTGCTCGTCTGGCTTTTCGCGCGCGCTGTCGGGCTGTCACTGGCGGAGGAATGGGGCTTCATCGCATTCGTGTTGAACTATATCCCCTTCCTTGGGCCGTTTATTGCCACGCTGTTCCCCACCTTGTTCGCCGCTACGCAGTTCGACAGTTGGGGTAGTGTGGTCGCTATCTTCCTCTGCTTCAACGTCATTCAGTCGGTAGTCGGTAGCTATGTCGAGCCTCACGTTTCGGGCAGCGCACTTTCAATGTCCCCGATCATCGTGCTCTTTTCGGTATTCTTCTGGGCATATTTGTGGGGCATATTCGGGGCGTTCATCGGCGTCCCGATCAGTATCGCGATATTGTCCTTTTGCGCTCAACACCCATCCAGCGAATGGGTAAGCCAGCTGTTTGGCACCCAGCCACGAACCGATGATCAAGGCTCTGGAATCTCACCCGGCCTGTAATTGGGTAAACGCGACGCGGGCATGATCGATAGCAGCGCGAGCCCGGCCATCAACAGCAGACCGATCTTGAGCGCACGCAACCGCGCTTCGGTATTGATGCGCAGCGCTTCGGCTTTTTGCTCCGGTGTCGCACTCGTTGCGGCAATTACACTTTCCAGCTGATCGTTGCTAACGAACGTAATGCTGTCGAGATTGACCTCTGACTGAATTTCAATCGGCAGGGTTGGGTTCTCGGCAAGCTGACGCATGACGATTGAACTCAGCAAACCGACGAGCAACGCACCCGCGACCGCTGTGCCAACCGCTGCCGCGAGATTGTTCGTCGTGCCACGAAGCGAGCCGACATCGCCCGCCAGTTCCTTCGGCGAGGCCGTGACCAGCACGTTGAACAGCAGCGTTACGAGCGATCCCTGGCCGATGCCGAACAGGATCAGCCCGAACAGCACGGGGATTGAACTCCAGTCATTGCGCACCACGAATGCCAGCCACAGAAGCGCGATGGTGCACAGCACAAACCCTGTGCGACCAATCTGGCGCGGTGTGAACCGGTCATAGAAACGCACGATGAACATAGCCGCGAAAAACACCGTCAGATTGAACGGCAGCATCGCAACGGCAGTCGCCAATGGTGTGCGCCCCTGCACGATCTGGATATAAAGCGGCACTGTGAAGTTCAGTGCGGCTTCCAATGCGACTACCGCAAACATGGCGTAAACCGCCGCGCGCTCTTGTGGCGAATCAAGAACTTCGAGAGGCAAAAGCGGCGTGCGATTGTTCGCTTCACGCCGACGCGTCCACACCAGAAACGCCTGCCCCAATACAATGCCTACCACGATGAACAGTGGCGCAGGAGAAAGCCCCAGAAGGTTGAACGGTGCGTTCGGGAGCGCAAGCAATAGCCCCCAGCCGTTCAAATTGTTGAAGCCGAAGCTGATGAGAATAATCGCAGCCGCTGCCAGCAGAACGCCGAAGAAATCGATCTGCACATTCGGTCGGCCCTGATCCGGCTTGAGCCGGAAACTCAACAGGAAAACCACGGCAGATGCGACGATCAAAATGCCGAACACAGGACGCCAACCGATAAAGGTCCCCAGCACACCGCCAATCAGAAAGGCCAACACGCCCGCGCCAGCGCGCGCCGAGCCGAGCGCCCCAACCGCAGTGGCCTGCTGCGTTCCGTGATAGTTCTCCGCAATCAGCGCAACGAGCGAGGGCACGATGACCGCACCTGCTGCGCCACAAAGCGCCTGCGCTGTGATCATCATCGAAGCATTCGGGCTAAGGGTCATAAGTATCTGGGATGCGCAGAAGACCACGACCGCAGCACGGAATACCCACAATGCACCATAGCGCTGCACAAGCTTTGCGCCCAGCATGACGAAGCCGGCAACGATCATGGAATAGGCAACGATACCTGTTGCCACTGTGGTTGGCGGCACACCAAAACTTTCGACCATGCCCCCAAGTGCCACCGGTAGTGATGCCACGTTGAAAGACATGATGGCCTGTCCAAGCGCAATGGCGATCATGGGAATCCAGGATGCATTTTCGCTGTGTTGCCGGCTGGCAGAAGCTGTCTTGGCCATTTGGTCCCTCTTCAAATCCAAGCGCTCTCAATTGATGCAGCGCGATCAGTCCGGCGATGAAATCAGCATGTCGAGCCCCAGTCTCTGTGACAGGAATTGAGCGACCAGTTGCCCTTTCACGCTGTTACCTGCTTCATCGAGCGGCGGCGCAAATGTACCCAAGCCGCCCTTGCCGGGTGATACGGTTACAATCCCCCCACCGATTCCGCTCTTTCCCGGAAGACCGATTTCGTAAAGCCAATCACCCGATGTTTCATAGAGCCCTGCCGTCAGCATCACCGCGAGCGCATAGTGGCATACGTCCGGCTTCACGACCTGCTCGCGGGAGACCGGGTTGAAACCGCCATGCGCGAGCGTCGCGCCCATAACGGCGAGATCCTTGGCCGTTACGTCCAGCGAACATTGCTTAGTATAAAGATCGACCGCTTCCAGTGGATCGCAATAGAGCCTGCCTGCGCTCTCAAGCATCCACGCAATGCTTCTATTGCGGAAATTTGTCTCGCTTGCGGAGGCGTAGACTTCTTCATTCACGCTCAGATCACGCGCTGCGAAGCGCGACATGCCTTCGCGAATGAACTTCCACTTCTCTTCCAAGTTTGCACCTGGCACCAAACTCGTCGTCGCAATCGCGCCTGCGTTGACCATAGGGTTGGTGCGCCCATCGGTATTGCGCTCGATGCCCGCAAGCGAATTGAAAGCGTAGCCTGTCGCATTCACGCCGAGGCGTTCACGAGCACCAGTCGCGCCGATCACATCGCAGATCAGCGCGAATATGAACGGCTTGGAAACGCTCATGATGGTGAAGCCATGCTCCGCTTCGCCAACGGAGAAAATGCTGCCGTCCGTACCGACGACGCAGATTCCGAAAAGGTCGACAGGCACGCGCGCCAGTGCAGGATAAACTTGCGAAACCTGTCCAAGCGAAACCGAACTGAAACGCGTATGCGCGTCGCTTACGAGCTCACGAATTCGAGGCGCCGCAGGAAGACGCCCAGTCGAAATGAATGAGTTTTCAGAATCGAGAAGAGGGTCTAGCAATTCCATACGCATCCCTCATACGTAGTCAAAAATGCTCAGGCACTCCACCTGTAAACGTATATGGGATTGTCCACGGAGTCGATGGCGCTCGGTAATCCCCAAGCAAATCGGCCAGCACCAACAGTAGCCATCGGAAGCCAATCCGCAGGTCCAGTCGTCCAGCTGATCGGGATGGACTGCCTCTGCATGCGTTGCTAGGAACGATGCAGGACAGGTGGAATTGCTGGAGTGCGGATGAACATTCTCGTTTTCAACGCTGGAAGTTCGAGCCTGAAATTCAGTGTTTTCGAGGTTTCCGCAGCGACGGCCGAGACGCTCAAAGGCGCCTTCGAGCGCTTTCGGGACGGCCAGTGTGACTTTCGCTTCCGAAAAGCGGATGTTGACGAAAAAGGCAGTATCGACTGCGCTGATATCGAGGCAGCGCTTGAACGTATTCCCGCCATCCTGCCGCGTTTCGGCTTAACAAGCATCGACGCAATCGGTCATCGCGTGGCGCACGGGGGCGCGACCTTCGCCGGGCCAGCAACGCTAGATGACAAAAGCATTGCGGCCATCGAGGAGTTGACCCCGCTGGCTCCGCTGCACAACCCGGCAAGCCTGCAGGCAATAAGACTTAGTCGCAAGCTCTGGCCCAATGTGCCGCAAGTTGCCGTTTTCGACACCTCGTTTCATCTTACCAATCCGCCCTTTGCCACCACCTACGCCGTACCGAAAAAATGGCGCGATGCGGGCCTGCGCCGGTTCGGGTTTCACGGCACCTCACATAAATATGTGGCACATCGGGCGGCGGAAGAAATTCAACGTCCGCTGTCGGACCTTCAGATTATCAGCGTGCATCTCGGCAATGGCGCGAGCGCCTGTGCCGTCAATCGCGGCGCAAGCATGGACAGTTCGATGGGCATGACCCCTCTCGAAGGTCTGGTGATGGGAACCCGCTCCGGCGATGTCGATCCCGGTGCGTTCGGCTTTCTTGCTCGGCAGTTTGGTCTTTCGGCGCAGCAGATTGAGGACGCGCTATATAGCGATAGCGGACTGAAAGGGCTGACCGGCTCTTCCGACATGCGCGACATTGAAGCGAGCGCAGCGAATGGCAACGCGGAAGCGCAATTGGCAATCGAGATTTATGCCTACCGCGCCCGCAAATATATCGGTTCTTACGCCGCCGCGATGGGCGGTCTCGATGCTGTGGTCTTTACCGGCGGCATCGGCGAAAACTCGCCCTCAATGCGGAGGCGGATTTGCGATGGTTTGAACTTCATGGGCCTATCGCTCGACTATGAGCGCAACCAGTCGGTCGATCTCGCGAACTATGCTGCGCCGCAAATCCAGTCCTACGGCTCACGCGTGCGGGTTTTGGTTACTGAAACCGCCGAGCAATTGATGATTGCGCGAGAAACTGCCGCCGCGCTCAAGAGGCCGGACCCGGTCGATGTGCGCATTCCCGTCGCCGTTTCAGCGCGCCACGTCCACCTTTCGCGCGAGTCTGTTGATGCGCTTTTTGGCAAAGATTATGAGTTGAAGCCCGCCACGCCACTCCGGCAGCCCGGCCACTGGGTTGCGGAAGAACGAGTTGCGCTTCAAGGCCCGAAAGGCCGTCTGGAACGTGTCGCGATATTAGGTCCGCTGAGAGCGCGTACACAAATCGAAGTCTCGCGAACTGATAGCTTCGCGCTTGGGATCGACGTGCCGGTGCGCGAGAGCGGCAAGCTCGACGGCACGCCTTCGATCACCATTGTCGGCCCCGCGGGCAGCCTCCTGACCGACGGGCTGATCGTTGCCGCCCGCCACATTCACACCAACCCGCGCGATGGCGAACGGCTCGGCCTTGAAGACGGCGAACTCGTCGACGTGCGCGTGGGCGACGAGCATCGCGGCGTTACGCTGGGCGGAGCGCTGGTTCGCTACAGCGAAACCGCAGTCACTGAAATGCATATAGATACCGACGAAGCCAACGCCGCAGGCATCGGGCCAACATCCGAAGGCGAGGTGCTGCCGGATCACCCCGCAACGATCCAGCGGCTAAAATCCGTTTAGGCCGTCCAGCACCATTTGCGGATTTCCGGCATGTCTTCGCCGTGCTCGCGAATGTATTTGAAATGCTCGTCGAGCTTCGCGTTCAAACGCGTTACCAGCGCGCTCCCTGCCTCGCCCAAATCGGGTAGATATTTCAGCGCAGCGAGCGCAAGATGATAGCGGTCAAGCTCGTTCATCACCACCATGTCGAAGGGTGTCGTCGTCGTCCCTTCTTCCTGAAATCCATGCACATGCAGATTGTCGTGGTTAGTCCGCTTATAGGTCAGGCGGTGGATGAGATAAGGATAGCCGTGGTAGGCGAAAATCACCGGGCGGTCCTTTGTGAACAGCGTATCAAACTCCTCGTCGGTAAAGCCGTGCGGATGCGCCTCGTGTGACATCAGCGTCATAAGGTCCACGACATTCACCACGCGAATACAAAGGTCAGGCAGCGCCATTCGCAGAATATCGACCGCCGCAAGCGTTTCGAGCGTTGGAATATCGCCACAACATGCCATGACAATATCCGGCTCGCGCTTGGGTTTCGCCTTGGCACGCCCAATCCCAAATGCCCGCACCGGCCCGGCAATGCGCTTCTGCCTGCTCGACCGTCAGCCATTGCGGCGCGGGTTGCTTTCCCGCCGTGATGACATTTATGCGGTTCCATGTTCGCAGACAGTGATCCGTTACCCAAAGCAGGGTATTGGCATCCGGCGGGAAATAGAGCCGCACCGTTTCGGCTTTCTTGTTTGCCACGAAATCCGCGAAGCCGGGGTCTTGGTGACTGAAGCCGTTATGGTCTTGCCGCCAGACATGCGATGTCAGCAAATAATTCAGCGAAGCAATTGGTGCGCGCCAAGGCAATTCCGACGAGGTCTTTAGCCATTTCGCGTGCTGGTTCACCATTGAATCAACAATGTGAATGAAGGCTTCGTAGCAGGAAAACAGACCATGCCGCCCCGTCAGGAGATAGCCTTCGAGCCACCCCTGACACATATGCTCTGAGAGCACTTCCATCACGCGACCTTCGCGCGCCAAGTGCACGTCGTAAGGCTTGATTTCTTCCATCCAAACCCGCTCAGTTACATCGAATACGGCATCAAGCCGGTTCGACGCCGTTTCATCCGGTCCCATCAGGCGAAAATTGCGATGCTCCGCATTCAGGCTGATTACATCGCGCAAATATTCACCCATCGCGCGCGTTGCTTCTGCAATGGTGTCACCCGGAACAACGACTTGAACGCCAAGGCTTTTCCAGTCGGGCAGCACGAGATCGCGCTTGAGCAACCCGCCATTGGCATAGGGACTCGCGCCCATCCGCTTCTTGCCCTTCGGCGCAAGCGCGGCAAGTTCGGGCATCAGGCGTCCCTGCTCATCAAACAATTCGTGCGCACGGTAGCTTTGGAGCCATTCTTCAAGAATCTTGCGATGCGCGGCGTCGCCGCGCGCATTGGAGACCGGCACCTGATGCGAGCGCCAGAAATCTTCAACCTTGAGGCCATCGACTTCCTTCGGCCCTGTCCAACCTTTTGGACTGCGCAGGATAATCATCGGCCATTTGGGGCGGTTCGCACTCGAATTGCGACCACGTGCATCATTCTGGATTTCGCGAATGCTCGAAAACGCCTTTTCGAGTGTTTTAGCCATCTTGCGATGCATCGAGGCCGGCTCATGTCCTTCGACAAAGAAAGGTTCATAGCCATAACCGACGAACAGATCGCGAAGCTCGCCGTCGCTCATGCGACCAAGAACGGTGGGGTTGGCAATCTTGTATCCGTTGAGATGCAGGATAGGCAGCACCGCGCCATCCACCGCAGGATTGAGAAACTTATTGGAATGCCAAGCCGCCGCCAGCGGTCCCGTCTCGGCTTCGCCATCGCCCACCACGCAGGCGACCAGCAAGTCTGGATTGTCAAATGCTGCACCAAAAGCATGAACAAGCGCATAGCCGAGTTCTCCGCCTTCATGTATCGAACCCGGCGTTTCGGGTGCTACATGACTTGGCACCCCACCGGGAAATGAAAACTGTTTGAACAGTTTGCGCATGCCGTCTTCATCGGGTGAAATCTCCGGGTAGATTTCGCTGTAGGTGCCTTCCAGCCATGTATTCGCCACCATGGCGGGACCGCCATGTCCCGGACCACAGATGTAAAGCACGTCCGTGCCGTGTTTTTTGATCAGTCGATTGAGATGGACATAAAGGAAGTTCAGGCCCGGTGTCGTGCCCCAATGGCCAAGAAGCCGCGGCTTGACATGCTCTGCCTGCAATGGCTCCCGCAGAAGCGGGTTGTCCATGAGATAAATCTGTCCAACCGATACGTAATTGGCGGCCCGCCAATAGCGGTCGAGCAGATCAAGTTCCGCGTCGCTCAATTGCTTCATTGCAGGCGTCTCCCAGTGGACCGTTTGCACGTCCACTATAGACGCGCAAAATCTGACGGTCCTACGACAACCTGCGAATTGTACCCTATGATTTGGAGAGCGATTTGATCTCGCGCAAAATCTGCTCCTGCGTCATCGCCGTATCACGCCCATCCTTCCGGATGATGTCATAGGTGCTGTATAGCGCGATCGATCCCACTGTAGCGATTGCCAGAATTGACCAAATGTCTTGCGGTTGCCGGTTCATCGCACTCAGCACAACCGCCGTGCCTATGAAGTAGGTCACGAACAAACCCCAGCTGACACTCAGGAAAAGAATCCATTTCACCATTGAAGCGCTGCCGAAAACGCCAGCGGCCTCCGCAACCCCGTATATGCCCGCAATACCGAGAAGGGACCCACCAATATAGCAGATCCAATAAGTGAATGGCAGCGACCGCTCGCCCCACAATATAGAATGTATCTGTCCCATGCCTCACCTCGCCCTACGTTAAGAAGCGACAAAACGGGTATTCGCGCAAGCGCGGTCTGACTGGCGTGCCTAATGAAGATTAAGCGCAATAGCGTGATTTTGATCGAATGCGCGGCAAGCCCTGGAAATGGGATAGTTGTCGCTCATATTGACCTGGATCAAGGCTCGCAGGTGCGGAGTGCCTATGCTCAGCAGGAGACAGGTTTAAGGAGTAAGAAATGTCGAATACGCCACATACGCTTGGTGAGGAGTTTCCCGGACAGCTCGACGCCATCCATGCGTTGAAAGCAGCAGATGGCGAATTCGCAAAGCTTCTGACAAAGTATGATCGGGTGAACGATCAGATTCATCGTGCCGAAACGCGGATCGAGGCTGTCAGCGAAGAACTGGAACACAGTTTGCGCAGGCAACGACTTGCGTTGAAGGATGCAATCGCAGCAGCGCTCGCCAAGGCGTGAGCCTCAGCCAGGCGCGCAACTGAATGGAGTAAGGAAATGTATTCTCACATTCTGATTTCAACGGACGGATCGGAACTTGCCCAACGTGGCATTGATCATGGTCTTTCGCTCGCGAAAGCATTGGGCGCGAAGGTCACGATCATCACCGTTACCGAGCCGATCCCCTTCCCCGCCGGGGCCGCAGGCGCTGGCTGGGTGCCAACGGCCACAGACATAGCCGGCTACGAAAAGGCGCAAAAGGAACAAGCCGAGCAACTTCTCGGCACTGTGCGTCAACAAGCGGAAAAGCTGGACCTGAAAGGCAAATACATTCACGCACCGGATAGCTGGCCAGCAGAAGCCATTCTTCAGGCAGCGAAGGCTGAAGGCTGCAACCTTATCGTGATGGCATCCCACGGAAGGCGCGGACTCGGTCGTCTCATTCTCGGCAGTCAGACTTCCGAAGTTCTCGCGGGCAGCCCAGTGCCGGTTCTTGTGGTCAAGTAAGACTGGACTAAGAATTGCGGTGTGTGCGCCTTTGCATTGCCGCGATGGATCGTGCAATTTCCGGCCTCAAAAGGAGTCTCGGAAATGGCAGGCGTTAAGGTCGCAATCATCACAGCAGGCGGCAGCGGCATGGGTGCCGCGGCCGCGAAAAAGCTCGCTGAGGATGGCTATAAGGTGGCCGTCCTTTCCTCGTCTGGAAAAGGCGAGGCACTCGCCAACGAACTCGGAGGCATCGGCGTCACTGGCTCCAACCAATCGAATGACGATCTGAAAAAACTGGTCGATACGACAATGTCGAAATGGGGACGGATCGATGCGCTGGTGAACAGCGCCGGTCACGGACCGCGCGCCCCCTTGCTCGAATTAACCGATGAGCAATGGCACACCGGACTTGACGTCTACTTCATGAATGTTGTCCGCGCCGTGCGACTTGTTGCGCCGATCATGGTGCAACAGAAATCGGGATCTATCGTCAATATCTCGACTGCATGGGTAAGCGAGCCAGCGTCCATGTTCCCGACGTCCGCCGTGGCACGTGCAGGGCTTGCGGCATATACAAAACTGTTCGCAAACGAGTATGCCTCCAATAATGTACGCATGAACAATGTGTTGCCCGGCTGGATCGACAGTCTGCCCGCTCTTGAAGAGCGCCGCGAATCCGTTCCCATGCAACGCTACGGCACCTCGGGAGAGGTCGCGGCGACTGTGGCCTTCCTCGTTTCGGAGGGGGCAGGCTACATTACCGGCCAGAACCTTCGCGTCGATGGCGGATTAATGCGCTCCATCAATAGCTAGAAGCTATCTTCAACCTTGGCGCGAGTTAGTCTATCCTCACGCGCAAACGGTCGCAGAACCGGCAATTGAGGGTAGATTGGATGATGGGACGAGCCACTTTAAGCGGCTTGCTAGCGGTCGGTTTTTCCGCGCTGCTGAGTTGCGTTGCGTCAGCCGCTGACCTCACTATCGCAATGCCCAATTGGGCATCCGGTCAGGCAAGCGCCAATATTCTCAAGGTCGGCATCAAGCAGACACTTGGTCTGGATGCTGATGTGGTCGAGATGGGCACCCTCATTGCCTTCAACGGTCTGGACGCCGGCAAGGTGGACGTCCACCCGGAAGTCTGGCTGCCCAATCTCAACAACCTCGTTGACCGCTACGTGAAAGGTTCCGGCACAGTCGCGCTCAGTCCTGTGTCGGTTCCCGCATGGCAGGGCATATGCGCCAACCGCACCGCCGCCGATAAAATCGGCATCAAGGATATTGCCGATCTATCCGACGCTAAAAAGACCGCCGCGCTGGACACCAATGGCGATGGCAAAGGTGAGCTATGGATCGGTGCCGAAACATGGTCGTCAACGGCAATCGAGCGTGTACGCGCCAACAGTTATGGCTACGCAAAGAACCTCGACCTTTTAGAAATGCCGGAAGATGTTGGCATGGCTGCGGTCGATGCGGCTGAGGCCGTGGAGAAGCCCATCGTCTTCGCCTGCTATGCACCGAGCGCCGTGTTCAAGCTGCACGACATTGTGCGCCTCACCGAGCCGCCCTACGATCCTGCGAAGTGGAATATTGTGTTGCCTTCCGAAGATCCGGCATGGCTTGCAAAATCGAGCGCGAATGTCGGCTGGGATGCTGCAAGCTACCGCATCGCGTATGCAAGCTCGCTCAAACAGAGGCATCCTGATGTCGTGCGCTTTCTAGAGCATGTGGATTTCACACCGGATGAAGCGATTGACATGAGCTATGCGCTGCAAGTCGAACGCAAAGAGCCATTGGCCTACGCAGAGCAGTGGGTGAAAGACCATGCCGAACGGGTAAAGGGGTGGGCCAAGCAATGAGCGCATCGAAGATCGAACGCCGTCAGCTTCTGGCGGCAGGGGCAGCACTCTTCGCAACGAGCCTTTGTGCCATTCTGCCCGCATGGGCGGCAGGCACACAGGTCTATGATCCCAAGACCCGCAAATGGGTCGATTACGGCAAGACGGAAGCTTACAAATACTGGCGTAAGAACAAGCAGGTGCCACCAGCTTTTCAGAGACAGGTGGTGCGTTTTCGCACGGCTGAAAAGCCGGGTACGATCATCATCGACGGGAACCAGCATTTTCTCTATCTGGTACAGCCCAATCAGACGGCAATCCGCTATGGCATCGGCGTCGGTCGCGAAGGCTTTGGCTGGGCAGGCATCGTGCGGGTGGGCCGCGTTGCTGAGTGGCCGACATGGACCCCGCCCGCAGAGATGGTCGCGCGCGACCCCAAAGCCGCGAAATGGGCAGCAGGCCAACCGGGCGGGCCGGACAATCCGCTCGGCGCTCGTGCGCTTTATCTCTATGAAGGCGATCACGACACGATCTACCGTATTCATGGCACACCGGAGCCATGGACGATGGGGCTGAACGTGTCTTCGGGTTGCATCCGCATGGTCAATGACGACATTATTGACCTGCACAGCCGCATTCAGGTGGGAGCCAAGGTGATCGTGCTGATGCAGGGCGCAGCGCTTTACAAGGGCGTTTGACGGCAAGTTCGGAGAGGGAACAACGAACATGCGTAAGGGAATTTTTTGTTGGAGTGGCGTGGCGTTCGCCGCACTCGCTTTGAGTGCGTGCCAATCGACAGCGCCAACGCAGGACCAGATGTCGCGCACGACGCTGGAAACGGCCCCAGCCGACTTGCAATTGATGTGCGCGAATGCGGCAGCAGCGCAATCCGGCACCGAAAGCTCAAAGGTACTGCCCGTGTCCTCGCGCAAGGTGGATGCGAATAATTACGTTGTCGACCTCAACGCCAACGGCAAGCCGATGAGCTGCAATGTCGATGCGACAGGCACGAACGTTTCCGTGAATCCGGCCTAACGCCTGTCGACTTCTGCTTGGACTAGCTGAAGGAAACGCCTCGCCAGCGGCGACAGCAATTCGTTGCGTGGCAGGATGATGTTGAAGGACGACACAACCGCCTCGCCCGCCATGTCGAGAGCTACGATATTGGCGCTCAAATCTTCAGCCGTGAGCAAATGCGCTACCTCGTCGGCAAACGGTGCAATAGCGTTCGTGCGCGCCACGATTGCCAGGGTCAGCAGGATCGATGCGGAATAGGTCACGCGACTTGGAAATTCTGCTCCCTCCAGCGCAAACGCTTCTGCGACAGCCGACCAGCTGGGCGCTCCCGCTGGCTGCATAACCCAATCGAAGGCGCTCAGATCCGCAAAGGTTAGCTTCTTTCTGCTCGCCAGCGGATGCTCGCTGCGCACAGCAAAGCGCAGTGTCTCCTCGCCTATGCGCCGGATATCGTATAGAGACGGATCGTCGTCCGGCGTAAGCCTGCCAAGCACGAAATCATATGTCCCCTCACGCATTCGCCGCATCAGCATTGCGCTCGGCTCCACGTCGATCTGAATCTGCACGTCAGGCGCTATCGCACGTAACGCAAGCGATGCGGGCACGACATATGCAATGGCGGCGGTTGTTACCGCCCCCACATGTACCCGACCGCGCAAGCCGTCCGCCAATTCGCTCAGGTCGCGACCTAGATTGTCCATCTCGTTGATGACGCGTTTTGCGCGCACCGCCAACGCCTCGCCAAATTCGTTGAACACAAAGCCATGAGCGTTGCGGGCGCAAATCTGCCTGCCCAGCAGCGCTTCTATGTCCGACAAGGCGCGCGATGCAGCCGGTTGAGACATGTGCATGTCTTCCGCCGCTAGACCCATTTTGCCACGGCGTTGCAGCGCTTCGATGAACCGCAGCTGCTTCAACGTAAGGAATTGGGTCTTTGTCGGCATAGTCGATTTTCCGCTCAACGTATCATATCATAAATGGTAAGTTAGAATGCGTATAGATGATTTGACGGATATGTTTGTTTGGGGTCTGGTCTGGCTACACGGCAAGCTCGCAACTTCGCTGCGACAGCGCGTGATTGAATCCTTGGGAGGAATACAATGACCAAACTTTTCAAGACCCTTTTGCTCGCCTCGGCGACGGCTCTCGCTATTGGCGGTGCGGCCAGCGCGGCAGGTCTGACTGTGGGTTTTTCGCAAATCGGTTCGGAGTCGGGCTGGCGCGCTGCTGAAACCAGCGTGACCAAGCAGCAGGCCGAAAAGCGTGGCGTGGATTTGAAGTTTGCCGATGCCCAGCAGAAACAGGAAAACCAGATCAAGGCTATCCGTGGTTTCATTGCGCAAGGTGTGGATGCGATTTTCGTTGCACCGGTCGTCGCAACTGGCTGGGAAACCGTTCTGACGGAAGCCAAGGACGCGCAAATCCCCGTCTTTCTGCTGGATCGTGGCATTGAAGGTTCTGACGATCTCTACATGACCATGGTTGCTTCCGATCAGGTGCTAGAAGGCAAGGTGGCAGGCGAGTGGCTTGTGAAAGATGTCGCAGGCAAAGACTGCAACGTGGTTGAACTTCAGGGAACGACAGGCTCTTCGCCAGCGATCAATCGCAAGAAGGGCTTTGAGGAAGCCATTGCTGGCGCGTCAAACGTCAAGATCATCCGTAGCCAGACGGGCGACTTCACCCGCGCCAAGGGCAAGGAAGTCATGGAAGGTTTCCTGAAAGCTGAGAATGGCGGCAAGAATATCTGCGCTCTCTACGCACACAATGACGACATGGCCGTTGGCGCAATTCAGGCTATCAAGGAAGCAGGCTTGAAGCCGGGAACCGACATCAAGGTCGTCTCCATCGACGCTGTGCCGGACATCTTCAAGGCGATGGCTGACGGCGAAGCAAACGCCACCGTTGAGCTGACACCAAACATGGCTGGTCCGGCATTCGACGCATTGGAAAAGTTCAAGGCCGATGGCACCGTTCCGCCAAAGACCATCATCACCGAATCCAAGCTTTACACGCAGGCTGACGATCCGATGAAGGTCTATGAAGAAAAGAAGGGCCTCGGCTACTAACCGATCCTCCCGGGACGAGCCGGACGCGTGCGGCGTCCGGCTTGACCATTTTCTTGACGAGTGGCCAAACTCGGCCACGCGTGGAGGACATTGTGAGTGAACTTCAAGACCTGCTTGCAGCGCAGAACATATCGAAATCGTTTCTCGGCTTTAAAGCGCTGGACGAGGTAAGCTTCTCCATTCGGGCGGGCGAAATCCACGCCTTGCTCGGAGAGAACGGCGCGGGCAAGTCAACTCTCATCAAAATTCTGACAGGTGTTCATAAGGCCGACAGTGGCGTGATTGCCGTCAAAGGCACGCCGGTAACTGTGCGCGACACACAGCACGCGCAGCAGCTTGGCATCGGCACCGTGTATCAGGAAGTGAACCTGTTACCGAACCTGACAGTTGCCGAAAACATCTATATCGGCAGGCAACCCAAGCGCTTCGGCTTTGTCGATACCCGCAAAATGCAGGCCGACGCCAAGGCGCTGCTCGCTCAATATGACATTCATATCGACGTTGCGGCGCAATTGTCGTCCTTCTCGGTCGCGGTGCAGCAATTGATCGCAATTGCCCGCGCCGTGGACATGTCCGGCTCCGTACTCATTCTCGATGAACCCACAGCCAGCCTCGACCGTCACGAAGTCGAGCTTTTGTTTGGCGTTATGCGCAAGCTGAAAGCGCGCGGCCTCGGCATTGTGTTCATCACGCATTTTCTCGATCAGGTTTATGCCGTCAGCGACCGCATCACGGTGCTGCGCAACGGCAAGCTTGTCGGCACACGCGACACCGCTTCGCTGCCGAAAGTCGAACTGGTTTCCATGATGCTTGGCCGCACACTGGCCGCCGCAACGGAGCATGGCAGACGACCTGCCCCCGCCAGTATCGAGCGGGAAATCGCGTTCAAAGGCATTGGCCGCGCGCGGTCTATTGAGCCTTTCGATCTAAGCATAGGCGCTGGCGAAGTGGTCGGCGTTGCGGGGTTGCTCGGTTCAGGCCGCACGGAAACTGCACGGCTTATGTTCGGCATTGATTTGCCGGATTCAGGCACAGTCTCTATCGATGGTAAGCCGGTTAAGATTACATCGCCACGCGAAGCTGTGCATTTTGGTTTCGGCCTTTGCCCAGAAGATCGCAAGCTGGATGGCATAATCGGCGACCTCTCCGTTCGCGAGAATATTGCGCTTGCCTTGCAAGCCCGCCAAGGCTGGCTGAAACGCATGTCCACGCGCGAGCAAACCGAACTTGCCGACCGTTTCGTCAAGGCGCTCGACATTCGCACCACCGACATAGAGAAGCCTGTGAAACTGCTTTCCGGCGGCAATCAGCAGAAGGTTATTCTCGCGCGCTGGCTGGCGACCTCGCCGCGCTTTCTCATACTTGATGAGCCAACGCGCGGCATTGACGTTGGCGCACATGCCGAAATCATCCAGCTTATCAATCGCCTCTGTGATCAAGGGCTCGCGCTGCTCGTCATTTCCTCTGAAATCGAGGAGATCGTCGCCTACTCGACCCGCGTTCGCGTATTGCGCGACCGTGTCCATGTTGGCGAATTGAACGGCGACGAGATAAGCACCGCGAACATAATGCGCGCCATCGCTGCCGAGGGCAGCAGGGAGGCCGCGGAATGACCAAGCTCTCCGCCGGTCTGCGCCGTGCCGCGCCGCAACTCATCTGCCTCGCTGCGATCCTGTTCCTCAACTGGCTCGCCTTTCCGGGCTTCTTCAATCTGCGCATTCAGGATGGCCGCCTGTTCGGCAGCTTGATCGACGTGCTGAACCGCGGCGCGCCTGTTGCCATTCTTGCCATCGGCATGACCGCCGTTATCGCCTCCAAAGGCGTCGATCTTTCGGTCGGCGCGGTTATGGCGATGGCGGGCGCTGTGGCCGCAACCATGACCGTTGCGGACTATCCGCTTCCCGCCGTGCTGACGGCGGCTCTCGCGATTGGCATTGCCTGCGGGTTTCTGAACGGCCTGCTGGTAGCAGTACTTGAACTCCAGCCCATCGTCGCGACGCTGATCCTCATGGTCGCGGGGCGGGGCATTGCACAGCTCATAACCGAGGGGGTGATCGTAACCTTCGTTGAGCCCGGCCTTATCTTCTTCGGCACCGGCTCTTTCCTCGGCTTACCCATGCCCGTTGTCATCGCGGCGATTCTGGCGATTGTCGCCGTGTTCGTCGTGCGGCGCACCGCGCTTGGCCTGTTGATCGAATCCATCGGTGTGAATCGCAGCGCGGCCACTTATGCAGGCATAAATAGCCGCGTATTGCTCATCATTATCTACATGTTCTGCGGCTTCTGCGCGGCGCTTGCGGGAATCATCGTGACCGCCGACATTCGCGGTGCAGACGCCAACAATGCGGGGCTCTGGCTCGAACTCGACGCCATTCTCGCCGTGGTGATCGGCGGCACTTCGCTGCTCGGCGGGCGCTTCTCGATCCTGATGTCCGTGCTTGGCGCAATCATCATTCAGGCCATGAACACAGGCATTCTGATTTCGGGCTTCCCGCCTGAATATAACCTCATCGTAAAAGCCTGTGTCATCATCATGATCCTGCTTGCGCAATCGGCAGGGGCGGCGGGGCTTGTTCGTCGCGTCTCGGCACGCAGGGCGGAGACATAATCATGTCGTCGCGCCTCCTCCCGTTCTACGCAACACTTGTCCTCTTTCTGGTGGCCTATGCGATTTGCGTGTTCCAGTTCCCGAATATGCTTTCCACGCGCGTTGTCGGAAACCTGCTCACCGATAATGCCTTTCTCGGCATTGCCGCCGTTGGCATGACCTTTGTCATTCTCTCGGGAGGTATCGACCTGTCGGTTGGCTCGGTGATCGGCTTTACGGGCGTGCTCATTGCCGTGTTGATCGGCTGGTATGGCGTGCATCCGCTCGCCGCCTTCGTCATAGCGCTGGCAATCTCAACGGCGTTTGGAGCGCTGATGGGCGTCATCATTCATTATCTCGACGTACCGGCCTTCATCGTAACACTGGCGGGCATGTTTCTCGCGCGTGGCATGGCGTTCGTCATCACGACCGACTCCATTCCGATCAGCCACGAATTCTATTCAACGCTGGCCGGCCTTTATTACCGTATGCCGGGCGGCGGTCGCCTCACACTCATTGGCGGGCTGATGGTGCTGGTGTTTATCGCGGGTATCATCCTCGCGCACTTCACGCGCTTCGGTTCCTATGTTTACGCTATTGGCGGCAACAAGACCTCCGCCGAACTGATGGGCGTTCCGGTCGCGCGCACCACTATTGGCATTTACGCCCTGTCCGGCTTTCTGTCTGGCCTCTCCGGCATCGTGTTTTCGCTCTACACCTCTGCGGGCTACTCGCTTTCGGCGGTTGGTGTTGAGCTTGACACTATCGCTGCCGTGGTCATCGGCGGCACGCTTCTCACGGGCGGGGTTGGACTTGTCGCTGGCACCTTCATCGGCGTGCTGATCCAGGGCCTGATACAGACCTATATCGTTTTCGACGGCACGCTATCGAGTTGGTGGACGAAGATTGTCGTCGGCCTGCTGCTGTTTGCGTTCATTGCGTTGCAAAGGCTGCTCGTCGTAGTTTCGACACGCAAGGCGGCCACCGCCGCATCGCATTCCAAAGAGTAACCTCCATGACCGTACACCCCAAAATCAAACCATCGAAATTTGTGCCCGCAGAGTGGCCGCGTAAGCTGCGCTCTCAGGAATGGTATGGCGGCACCTCGCGCGACAGTATCTATCATCGCGGTTGGCTCAAAAATCAGGGCTATCCGCATGACCTGTTTGACGGGCGTCCCGTCATAGGCATTCTCAATACGTGGTCGGACCTGACACCCTGCAACGGCCACCTCCGCGAACTGGCCGAAAAGGTGAAGGCGGGCGTCTGGGAAGCTGGCGGTTTTCCCGTAGAAGTTCCAGTGTTCTCGGCCTCCGAGAACACCTACCGGCCCACGGCCATGATGTATCGCAACCTCGCCGCCATGGCGGTCGAGGAAGCCATGCGAGGCCAGCCCATCGACGGCGTGGTCCTGATGGTCGGCTGCGATAAGACCACGCCATCGCTGCTAATGGGCGCTGCCTCCACCGACATCCCATCAATCGTCGTCACCGGCGGGCCGATGCTGAACGGCTGGTTTCGGGGGGAACGCGTCGGTTCCGGCACGGCTCTTTGGCAGATGTCGGAAGCGATCAAAGCAGGCACGATGAGCCAAGCCGATTTCCTCGATGCAGAGCAGGCGATGAGCCGTTCGTCCGGCACCTGCAATACGATGGGCACGGCCTCGACAATGGCCTCCATGGCCGAAGCGCTTGGCATGGCACTTTCCGGCAATGCCGCGATTCCCGCCGTGGACAGCCGTCGCCGCGTTATGGCGCAGATGACCGGGCGCCGCATCGTGCAGATGGTCAAGGACGATCTGAAACCATCGGACATTCTCACGAAAGAAGCGTTTGAAAACGCCATCCGCGCCAATGGCGCAATCGGCGGTTCAACGAACGCCGTCGTGCATCTTCTGGCGCTGGCGGGCCGCGTTGGCGTCGATCTCACGCTGAACGATTGGGATCGGCTGGGCCGCGACGTCCCCACCATCGTCAACCTCATGCCTTCCGGCAAATATCTGATGGAAGAATTCTTCTATGCGGGTGGCCTACCGGTCGTGCTGAAGCGTCTCGGCGAAGCGGGAATGCTGCACAAGGATGCGCTCACCGTTTCCGGCGAAACGCAGTGGGAACAGGTGAAAGACGTTAAAAACTGGAACGGAGACGTGATCCTGCCTGCCGACAAGGCGTTGACGCAGCAAGGTGGCATCGCCGTTCTGCGCGGCAATCTCGCGCCCAATGGCGCGGTGCTTAAACCTTCCGCTGCAAGCCCGTCACTGATGGTGCATCGCGGGCGTGCGGTCGTGTTCGAGGACATTGACGACTACAAGCGCAAGATCAACGATCCTGATCTGGATATAGACGAAACCTGCGTCATGGTGCTGAAGAATTGCGGCCCGCGCGGTTATCCTGGCATGGCGGAAGTCGGCAATATGGGCCTGCCGCCCAAGGTGCTGAAGAAGGGCATCACCGATATGGTGCGCATTTCGGATGCTCGCATGTCCGGCACCGCCTATGGCACCGTCGTGTTGCACACCTCACCGGAAGCTGCCGCAGGTGGGCCGCTCGCCATCGTTCGCAACGGAGACATGATCGAGTTGGATGTACCGAACCGCCGCCTGCATCTGGACTTGCCTCAAGAGGAAATCGACGCTCGGCTGGCAGCATGGAAAAGCCCCGTCGAAAAACCGGCTGGCGGTTATGCAATGATCTACCACGACCACGTTACCGGCGCAGATACCGGCGCTGATTTCGACTTCCTGCGCGGTTGCCGTGGCAGCGAAGTCGGTAAAGATTCGCACTAGGAAACAGATATGAGACTTTCAAAGCCGTTGACCGGCATCCTGCCGGTCGCTCCAACTCCATTCTTCGATGATGGCCGCGTGGATGAAGAGGGAATGCGCCGCGTGATCGATTGCATGATCGATCAGGGCGTGGACGCAATCTGCATTCTCGCCAACTATTCGGAGCAGTTCCTTCTCTCCGATGAGGAGCGCTCGCGCCTTACGCGTGTCAGCCTCGAACATGCCGCTGGCCGTGTGCCGGTCATCGTCACGATCAGCCATTTCTCGACCGGCATCGTGACCGAGCGGGCGAAATTCGCGGAAAGCCTCGGCGCGGCGATGGTCATGATGATGCCGCCTTATCACGGCTCCGGCCTTTTCCCGCGCCGGCTGGGCATCTTCGAGCATTTCAAATCCGTCAACGACGCGATCAGCATTCCAATCATGGTGCAGGACGCGCCGCTTTCGGGCGTAGCGCTTCCCGTCGATCTGCTCGCGAAGCTGGCGCGCGAACTGGAAAACGTTTCCTATTTCAAGATCGAGTGCCCCTTTGCCGCCGACAAGCTGGCTGCCTTGATCGAAGCCGCAGGCGATCATATCGAGGGTCCGTTCGATGGCGAGGAAGCAGTCACGCTGCTGGCCGATCTGGATGCGGGCGCGACCGGCACCATGACGTCCGCTATGTTCCCGGAGTTAATTCGCCCGATTGTCGTGGACTATCGCGCCGGGCGCACCGATGCAGCTCTGGACCAATGGAAAAAGTGCCTGCCGCTCATCAATCACGAAAACCGCCAATGTGGCCTACGCGCTTGCAAAACTGTGTTTGCAGCGGGTGGCGTTATCCGCTCCGATCATGTACGCCACCCCTTGAAGCCCATGAGCGAACGCACCAAATCCCGGTTGCTTGATCTTGCGCGCGACCTCGACGTGCTGGCGTTGCGCTGGGGCAAATAGGCGGAGCCGGAGACACCATGCTTAAAGGAAAACACCTCATCGCCGGCGAATGGGTCGGCGGAGAAACCACGTTTACGTCGCAGCCTTCCAGCGGCGAACCCAACACCTTCGCGGATGGTTTGCCCGAACTGGTTGATCGTGCTGCCCGCGCCGCCGAGGAGGCTTTCTGGTCTTATTCGGCGCTGAGCCGTGCCGAGCGTGCGGCGTTCCTTCGCAGCATTGCGGAAGAAATCGATAAGCGTGGCGACGAAATCACCAAGATTGCCGGAGAAGAAACCGGCCTGCCTGCCGCACGCCTCACCGGCGAACGCGGACGCACCACGGGTCAGCTCAAACTGTTCGCCGATCATATAGAAAAGGGCGACTATCTCGACCGCCGTCACGATGTGGCACTGCCCGACCGTCAGCCGCTGCCGCGTCCGGACATCAAACTGTTGCAACAACCTATAGGCCCCGTCGCCGTGTTTGGTGCATCAAACTTTCCGCTGGCGTTCTCCACGGCAGGTGGCGACACGGCTTCGGCGCTCGCGGCTGGTTGTCCGGTCGTCGTGAAGGGTCATTCGGCCCATCCCGGTACCGGCGATCTGGTGGCGCAGGCCATTGATGCGGCCATCCGCAAGCACAAACTGCACCCCGGCGTGTTCTCGCTGGTGCAGGGCGTCAATCATGCCGTTGGCGGTGCGCTGGTCCAGCATCCTCTCATCAAGGCTGTGGGCTTCACTGGTTCGCTGCGTGGCGGTCGTGCGCTGTTCGACCTGTGCGCGGCGCGTCCCGAACCGATCCCGTTCTTCGGCGAGCTTGGCTCGGTCAATCCCATGTTCGTAATGCCCGAAGCCGTAAAGGCGCGCGGCGAGGCCATTGCCAAGGGCTGGGCTGGTTCTCTCACGATGGGCGCAGGCCAGTTCTGCACCAATCCCGGCGTTGCGATCATTCTCGACGGGCCGGAGGCCAAAGCATTCACCGAAACCACCGTCGAATCTTTGCGCTCCGTCGCACCGCAAACCATGCTGACAGATGGCATCGCGAAGGCCTATCGCGACGGCGCGCAGCGCATCGAGAACAGCGCGGACGTAGGCGAACTCATCGGCACCGCCTGCAATGACCGTGCAGCCTCGCCCTATCTGTTCGAGACAACCGGCGATATGTTCCTCGCCAACGAGGTGCTTTCCGAAGAAGTGTTCGGCCCACTTGGTATCGTGGTGAGGGTCAGCAGCGTTGAGGACATGGCGAAAATCGCACACGCAATGCATGGACAACTCACCGCCACGCTACACATCGACAAGGGTGATTACACGGAAGCGGCGAAGCTTATGCCGGTCCTCCAGCGTAAGGTTGGCCGTGTGCTTGCAAACGGGTTCCCAACCGGCGTTGAAGTGTCCGAAGCGATGGTGCATGGCGGGCCTTACCCGGCCTCCACCAATTTCGGCGCGACTTCGGTCGGCACGATGGCGATCCGCCGTTTCCTCCGTCCGGTGTCCTATCAGAACATCCCGGCAGAACTGCTGCCGGGAGATTTGGTATAGCCATCGCTTCGGTGGCGTGCGCGGGAAGCGCGCGCCGCTGGAAATTACTTCTCCATATCCACTACAACACGTCCGCGTATCTTGCCTTCAATGATATCACGTGCCGCGCCGACAATATCGTCGAAGCCAATCATTGTGGAAAGCGCGTTGAGCTTCGCCATGTCGAGGTCCGCGCCGATCCGACGCCACGCTTCGAGTTGCAACGCCCTCGGCGCCATGACGGAATTGATGCCGAGCAACGCAACACCGCGAAGGATAAACGGCGCGACCGTTGTTGGCAGATCCATGCCCTGCGCCAGCCCGCAGGCCGCAATCGCACCACCATATGATGTCATGGACAGCACATTCGCGAGCGTGTGGCTGCCAACCGCATCGACGCCGCACGCCCAGCGCTCTTTTGCCAGCGGCTTTGCGGGGCCGGAAAGCTCCGCACGGTCGATGATTTCCGAAGCGCCCAGTTCCTTGAGGAAATCCGTCTCGCTGGTGCGGCCTGTCGAGGCGATCACGTGATAGCCGAGCTTAGACAGGATCGAAATCGCCACTGACCCGACACCGCCCGCAGCACCCGTAACAATCGCCGCCCCGTTCTTCGGCGTAATGCCGTGGCGCTCCAGCGCCATAACTGAAAGCATCGCGGTATAACCAGCCGTGCCAACGGCCATTGCGTCACGTGCGGTCATTCCCTTGGGCAGCGGCACAAGCCAATCGCCCTTGACGCGGGCGCGGCCAGCATAGGCCCCGAAATGCGTTTCGCCCACGCCCCAGCCGTTCAGAACAACCTTGTCGCCAGGCTTCCAATCCGAATTGGTTGAGGACAAAACCGTTCCTGCGAAATCGATGCCCGGCACCAATGGCCAGCGTCGCACTACGGGGGACTTGCCGGTAATCGCAAGCCCGTCCTTGTAATTGACTGTCGTCGCTTCCACCGCGACCGTCACATCGCCTTCCATCAAGTCGGCGTCGGTCAGCTCTGTCACATCCACCGATTGCCGCTTTTCCTCGTCACGCGAAACGAGAATGGCTTTGAAACTATCGGACATTGCGACCTCCGGCGTCTAACGATTCCAGAAAATTTCATGCAGCAGGATAAGGGCTGCACCCACCGTAATGAAAGCGTCAGCCAAGTTAAACACTGCGAAAGACCAAACCGGCGTATGGAAAAGGAAATAGTCGATGACGTGCCCATATATGGCCCGGTCGATCAGATTGCCGACGGCACCGCCAATAACCAGCGCAAAGCCGGTCAGCGCTAGCGCAGAACTTGTGCGCGCTGCGAGATAGAGCATGAACGCAATCACGCCGAGCGAAATCGCGATCAGCCCCTTGTCGCCGATCCACGAAAACATCGAGAACGCAACGCCGGTATTATAGGTGCGAAACAGCGCGAAAAACGGCAGCAGATCGACCTGCTGATGCATGGCGAGGTGCGCTTCCACCAGCACCTTGATCCACTGGTCGAGTGCAACGGCCAATACCACCAATGCTGCGTAGGGAAAATATTTGCGGATCGCCATCAGGAAAGCTTCAGCGCGCCGCGTCTGATTTCGAACAGCATGACGCCGGTTGCAACTGCCAGATTGAGTGAATCCGCTCGTCCCGCTTGGGGTATGCGCAGCAGCACGTCACAGCTCTCCGCCAGATCGTCTGGCAGGCCTTGTTGCTCATTGCCCATGAGAAGCAAAATCGGTTTTCCTCCGAAATCGACTGATCGGTAATCGACCGCACCTTTCAAATGTGTCCCGGCAACTTTGCCCGGAAAGCTCTTTCGCCACGTCATAAAAGCTTCGGTCGTTGCCTTGGCCACCGGCACTGCAAAGATCGAACCCATCGTGGCCCGCACCGTTTCCAGCGAAAATGGATCAGTCGTATCACCGACGAGAATAACCCCCTTCGCGCCCACCGCATCGACTGTGCGAATGACTGTGCCAAGATTTCCGGGATCGCGCACGCGGTCGAGCGCCACCCAGACATCACCCGCATTCGGCCTTACGTCCGAAAGTTTCAGATATTGCTGCGCAAATACGGCCACCACCATTTGCGGATTGTCGCGACGGGTGATTGCCGTCAGCACCTTTTCCGAAACTTCGAGAACCGTACCACCTGCGGCAACCGTTCGAGCGGCAACCTTCTCCACAGCCGCGTTGCCCAGCTTGGATTTCGCGAAGATCAGCGTCTTGATCGTCCAGCCCATATCGAGCGCGTCAATGACGAGTTTCAATCCTTCGGCAATGAAAGCGTTCTGCTGGTCGCGGAATTTCTTCATCGCCAGCGATTTGATGTCCTTGATGATGGGATTGGCGAGGCTGGTAATTTCCTTCACCTGCCCCGGCCCGCCCTGCCGCTGAACATTCATGCAGCCACCCATCTGGAAAAGAGCGAAGTCGAAAGTGCTCGGCCTGCCGATTGCTCGCGTATGATTAGTTCGCCCGATTCCACTGTTCCGCCCATCCCCGCGAACGTGTCGCGCATCAACGCGTGGATCGCGAAAAAGGATGCACGGATCGAATAGGCCGTCAGCACAACGGCCAGCGGTTTCGGCGTCAGGATCGACCGGCACAGATCGGCCATCGCAGGCAAATCATCAAACAATTGCCAGACCTCACCTTTCGGACCACGGCCATAGGCAGGTGGATCGAACAGGATGATGTCATAGCGGTTGCCGCGCCGCTCCTCGCGCTCGACAAACTTCATGGCATCTTCGCAAATCCAGCGGATCGGCTTGTCCGCCAACCGCGCCATCGCCTGGTTTTCGCGCGCCCAGCCGATTGCCTTCTTCGAGGCATCGACATGCGTGACCTCCGCTCCGGCACGCGCGGCAACCAGCGAAGCCAACCCCGTATAGCCAAACAGGTTCAACACCTTCACAGGCCGTCGCGCCTGTTCGATCAGTTTCGCCATATGGTCCCAATGCGAAGCCTGTTCGGGAAACACACCGACATGTCGAAACGACGTAAACCGGCCGAGATAATCGATACCGTCATGGCGCATTGGCCATGTCTCGCCCAGCGGCGATTTGGGAAAGCGCCAGCGGCCAAGCCCTTCTTCGTCCGTATCGCCCGTAAATATAGCGTCGGCCTTTTGCCATTCGCGTTCGGGTAGCGCAGGTTGCCAGATAGCCTGGCCCTCCGGGCGAACGATGCGATATGGTCCGTATTGCTCCAGCTTTTGCCCAGCGCCACTGTCGAGCAGCGTATATTCCGCGTTCGGCGAAACTTCCAGAATTAGCGGCAGACGTTCACCCGGCAGTGCGCCATCGCGCCTGCGCAGCACGCGACGTGTCGGCGCGTCTTCTTCGCGCTTGGGCTCATCACGCCCATGATTGCGGTTATGCTCCGCTTTATTGTTCCGTACGGGTTTCACTGACATTTCCCGGAAAAGACGACGCTGCTTGTGGCACAGGCTCAGTCGCCACGCAACGAATTGAGCACAGCGCGTCAGCGCTCGCTTACTGCTTTGAACACAGCAATGCCTGCGGCAAGATCTTCGAGCGCAGCGCCCACTGACTTGAACAGCGTGATTTCATCGGCAGATTGCCTGCCCTGCTTCTCGCCTCGCGCCAGCTCATGCAAATCGGCAATGATTGCGTCCTGCGTCAACGCGCCCGAACGAATGGCTTGCACTATGTCACCCGCTTCTTTCGTAGCCCCGGCGCGCGTATCGACAAAAACGCGCGAGCGCCGGATCGCCTCGTCATCGCTTTCGCGCATGTCCGGCGTGAATGCCCCCACCAGATCAACATGCGTTCCCGGCTTCAACGCCGCCCCCATCACCAGCGGAACATCCGATATCGTCGCGGACGAAACGATATCCGCCCAGCCCAACGATTCTTCGAGGTTTTCGGTGGCTTTCGCAGCAATGCCGTAAGATTTCAGCGCCATCGCGGCACGGTCGGCATTCGCAGCCGTACGATTCCAGATGCGCACCTCGCGTATCGGTCGCACTGCCGCGTGGGCGCGCGCCAGAAATGTGCAAAGCGCACCAGCGCCGACAATGAGATGGCGCGACGCGTCTTCACGGGAAAGGTAACTTGAAGCCAAAGCAGAAGCACAAGCTGTGCGCCACTGGGTCAGCCTTTGGCCATCAATCAGCGCTTTCGGTTCGCCAGTTATGCCATCCAACAACAGATACACGCCCATAACCGCAGGCTTACCGATGCTGTTATTGTCGGGCGAGACGGTCACGATCTTAACGCCCATATAGCCGCCTTGCGACGTTCCCGCTGCCATGAGATCGGTCCATGCGGGCATTAGAAGCAGCGTCGAAGTGGCTCCGTCCGGCCTTTCGACCGCATGATGGTGACGCACCGGCTGCACCGCGCCAGCCCGGAACGCTTCGCGCAACGTCTCCACCAATCCGGCGAAGGTCAGCGCTCTATCGACCTCATCAGATGAAACGATAATCATATCGATGGTCTACGCCGCCGGACGCGAAAGCGATGTTTGCTGCGGTACTGTTTTCAGCATCCGCGCCTGAGACTGCTTCAGAGCTTCCGCTTCGATGCCGCGTTGCTTCGCCAGCTTGCGATAGCGGCTCTGCCCGATCCACGTAGCAATGCCGCCGATCACCAGTCCCAACGCGAACGCAATGAAGATGACGATGAACAACGGCCACTGAACCGTCAGCGCGGGATTACCCGGATTGAACGGATCGAACGTGGTCGGAACCGCTGCGCGATTGGCAACGGCAAACGCGATCAGGATAATCGCGAGCGGCACCAGAACGAGGACGATCACAAGGCGGTTCAACATGGGTTGCTGTCCGTTTCTGCAAGTATCGTCGAACGCCTATTTGGCGTTATTCAGGCGTTCGCGTAATTCCTTGCCAGTCTTGAAAAATGGAACCCATTTTTCATCGACGTCAACCGCATCGCCGGTGCGCGGGTTGCGCCCTGTGCGTGCCGGACGATTTTTTACCGAAAACGCGCCAAACCCACGAAGCTCGACGCGATTGCCCGCTGCGAGGGCATCGGTGATCTCTTCGAAGATGGCGCTAACGATATTCTCGACGTCTCTCAGGAACAAATGCGGATTTCGATTTGCAATAATTTGCACGAGCTCAGACTTTATCATCAGCCGCTCCCCCTCGTTATTTGCAGTTTGCGCGATTACATCAATGATTTTTATGGAGTTTCGGCACTTGGCCGATCGCTTATTCAGGTTGCCAGAGTGATACGAGACCGTCAAGGAACAAGCGCTTCGCACCGAGCGATTGCAGGAATGATTTTACTTGCGCCTCAATGCCCGATGCCGGTTCGCCCGCGCTGGCGCCCATTAAATAGGCACCAAGGCCAGTCGGCGCAGGTTTCCATTCCACCACCTCCAGCCCGTCCTTGACGCCTTTGGTCTTCAACCAGGACACAGCCTGATCTTCCCCGCCCAGTTCATCGATCAGTTTCAGGTTCAGCGCCTGTCGTCCGGTATAGACCTTGCCATCAGCGATTTGCGTCGCTTCCTGTCTGGTCAACGGACGCCGCTCATCCACAAGTCCGACGAACCAGTCATAGCTATCCATAATCATCGAGCGGATTGCTGCGCGCTCTTCATCGGTTGTCGGGTTGAATGGCGAAGGCTCTGCTTTCAGCGGCGACGATTTTATTTCTTCCATCTTGATGCCGAGCTTGTCCATCAGCCCCGTCACATCGGGATACTGGATAAGAACACCGATGGACCCGACAATGGAAGTCTGCCGCGCCACGATGTGATCGGCGGCGCTCGCGATCAAATATCCTGCGGAAGCTGCAAGTGTACCCACTTGCGCGACCACCGGCTTGTCTGCCGCCACTTTGCGGACTTCTTCGAATATCGCCTCGCCGCCCACAGTCGTGCCGCCCGGCGAGTTGATCGACAGGATCACACCTTTCACGGCGGCAGATTTGCGAACGTCTTCCAACCGTTTGATGAGGTCTTCGTCTTCGGTGATCGTGCCTTCGATCCGCACCTTCGCGATGTGGTCCGCGGCGCGGCCCGACCGTTCCGCTCCCGAGACGAAGAAGAACGCGCCAAGCGCAATCGCAGCGACCAAAGCCGCCGCCACGCGCCAGAAGGTCAGCTTGCGCCGCAACTGACGTCGCTCAATCCAGGACTCGGCAGGCAAAGACATTCAATGTCCCCATTCAGAAAGACGCCTCAATAGCCGAAGCAGATCGGCAGGGCTACCGCAAATCGCGCAATGTTTTCAGCGCAGCAGGCGCGAGATCAACTGCGCCGTATAATCTACCATCGGCACGATGCGGGCGTAATTGAGTCGTGTCGGACCGATCACACCCAATGCGCCGACAACGCGCGCATCCTTGTCGCGATATGGAGCGACGACCAACGAAGACCCCGAAAGCGAGAACAGCTTGTTCTCCGAGCCGATAAATATCCGCACGCCCGATCCTTCTTCCGCAAGATCGAGAAGCTGGATCAGTCCTTCCTGCGTCTCAAGATCATCGAACAAATGGCGCAGCAAATCCATGTCGGTTTGCTCGGACATGTTTTCGAGCAGGTTCGCCCGGCCTCTCACGATCAGCTTCGCCGGAAGGCCGCTATCCGCACCGGCCCAAACGGCCAGCCCTTTTTCGACGAGTTGCTCGGAAAGCGCGTCGAGCGCCAGCTTGGTCTCCACGCGCAGCCGTTCGATATTCGTGCGCGCTTCCGCAAGGGTTAGCCCGCGTATGTGACCGTTCAGGAAGTTGGTCGCTTCCTGCAATTGCGAAGCTGTCACGCCTTCCGGCAGGTCGATCACGCGATTTTCGACGTCACCACTTTGCGAAACCAGAACCACCAGCGCCCGCTGCGGCTCAAGCTGGATAAACTCCATATGCTTCAACGCGGCTTCGTTTTTCGCAGCCAGCACAAGCCCCGCGCCACGCGACATGCCCGAAAGCATCTGGCTCGCATCAGTCAGCATTTGCTCAAGGCTGTTGCCCGTACCGGAGGCCAGCATTTGCGTCTCGATGTTGCGGCGCTCATCGTCGGTCAGGTCGCCCAATTCCATGAAGGCATCTACGAAAAAGCGTAAGCCCTTCTGCGTCGGCAGGCGGCCGGCAGAGATGTGCGGTGCATAAATCAGGCCCGCCTGTTCCAGATCGCTCATCACATTGCGCACGGTCGCAGGCGAAAGCGAGGACGGCAGCATACGCGACAGGTTACGCGAACCCACAGGCTCACCATCCAGCAGATAAGAATCGACTATGCGCCGGAAAATATCGCGCGAGCGCATGTCCAGCGTTTGCAATGTTGGGTCTTTGATCGGCATCGTCATAGTGCTCAATATAGAAATCTCAGCGCGGTGGGCAAGAATATGCTGGCCCGCAGAGTTAAGTAGTCGTGGCCGTTCGGAACCGCGAGGCCACGCGGTAAAAGCGCGTCATGATTGAAACAGAACGCCTCATTCTTCGCCCAAATATTCTTGCCGATTTTGATGCTTTGCACGCGTTGAATTCCCATCCGGAAGCCATGCGATATATCGGCACCGGCCAGCCAGCGACGCGCGAGGACAGTTGGATAAGGCTCCTTCGCAATGCAGGGCACTGGTCCTTGATGGGTTACGGTCTATTCGCCGTCACTCTGCGCGAAACCGGCACTTATATCGGACATACCGGGCTGGCTGACTTTCATCGCGGGCTTGGCGATGATTTCGATCCATACCCCGAAGCGGGGTGGGCATTTATGCCCGCCTTTCATGGGAAGGGCTACGCATTGGAAGCGACTCAGGCAGCTCTTGGCCGGCTACAAGCTGAGCGAGCGCCCTCGCGTACCGTTTGCATTATTGACCATGAAAATGTGCCGTCGCTGCGCTTGGCGGACAAGCTCGGCTATCGGCGCTATGGCGAAGCGCAGTACAAGGGCAGGACCGCCGTTAAGCTTGAACGACATGCACGGTGAAGAATCGGCCTTTTCCTTTGCGCTTCGGGCGGGTCAGGGCTAAAAGCCCGCATCGAATCCGAACATAGCGGTAAAACACATGCGTCCTTCCAAGCGCGATTTTGATGAAATGCGCGCAATATCTTTTGAGCGCGGCGTCTCTAAACATGCCGAAGGCTCCTGCCTCGTCAAATTCGGCGACACTCATGTCCTGTGCACGGCCAGCCTTGAGGAAAAGGTCCCTTCCTGGCTGCGCAATGCTGGCAAGGGCTGGGTTACAGCGGAATATGGAATGCTGCCACGCTCGACCGGCGACCGTATGCGCCGTGAGGCTGCGTCCGGCAAGCAAGGTGGGCGCACGCTGGAAATCCAGCGTCTTATCGGACGCTCGCTGCGTGCCGTGGTGGACCTGCAAGCGCTTGGCGAACGCCAGATCACCGTCGATTGCGATGTCATTCAGGCCGATGGCGGAACGCGCACGGCATCCATCACCGGTGCTTGGGTTGCGCTTTATGATTGCCTGCGCTGGATGGAAACGCGGCAGATGATTACGTTGCAAAAAGTGCTCAAGGACCACGTGGCGGCAATTTCTTGCGGCATCCATGATGGCCAGCCCGTTCTCGACCTCGATTATCTAGAGGATTTATCCGCTGGCACTGACGCGAATTTCGTGATGACCGGCACCGGCGGTATTGTCGAAATTCAGGGCACAGCGGAAGGCGAGCCATTTACGGAAGAGCAATTCGCCACGCTGATGAGACTTGCACGCAAGGGCATCACCCGGCTGGTCGATCTGCAAAAAATGGCGGGAACCTAACCATGCAACCCTCGGCTATCCTCGAAGCCGCACTTTATGTGACGGATCTGGATGCCGCCGAGGCTTTTTACGGCGATGTGCTTGGCCTGCCGGTTCTCACCAAGGCCGAAGGTCGGCACGTCTTTTTCCGCTGCGGCGATGGTGTCGTTCTTCTGTTCAATGCAGAGGCAACGCGTGTACCACCTACCAAAGACACCCGCCTACCGGTTCCGCCGCATGGCGCGACCGGCCCCGGCCATCTTTGCTTCTCAGCACGTGGCGACGAAATCGACCGTTGGGCCGAAAAGCTGCGAGAATCGGGCATCGAGATTGAGGCCGATTTTGAATGGCCGAAGGGTGGGCGCTCGCTTTACTTCCGTGACCCATCTGGCAATTCCATCGAATTTGCCGAACCGCGTATCTGGGGAATCGAATGAACGACCTTTCCGCCCGCAAAATTGTCGTCGCGAGCCATAATGAGGGCAAGCTGCGCGAGATTTCGGACCTGATTGCGCCTTTCGGCTTTGAGGCAAAATCCGCAAAGGAATACGGCCTGCCGGAACCGCACGAAACCGGCACGACCTTTGAGCAGAACGCCTACATCAAGGCCCATGCCGCTGCCGTCGCAACCGGCATGCCCGCGCTCTCGGATGATTCCGGCCTTATGATTGACGCGCTCGGTGGCGAGCCCGGTGTCTACACTGCCAATTGGGCGGAAGGCGAAGACGGCAAGCGTGATTTTCTGCGCGCTATGACCCGCGCGGAAAACGCGATGCAGGCCGCAGGCGCGACGTCGCCAGATCAGCGCACAGGCCGCTTCGTCGCTGTTCTGTGCCTCGCTTACCCGGATGGTGAAGCGGAGTATTTTCGCGGAGAAATCGAAGGAACACTCGTCTGGCCGCCGCGCGGAGAGCTTGGTTTCGGCTACGACCCAGTCTTCAAGCCGCAAGGCCATTCCGTTACGTTCGGCGAAATGACCGCCGAGCAAAAGCATGGCTGGAAACCTGGACAGCCCGACGCGCTTTCGCATCGCGCTCGCGCGTTCCAGAAATTCGCCCGCGCGAAACTGGGATCGGCATGAACGACCCCGGCTTCGGCGTCTACATCCACTGGCCGTTCTGCGCGGCCAAATGCCCGTACTGTGACTTCAACAGCCATGTTCGGCATCAGCCGGTAGACCAGCCGCGCTTTGTGCAAGCATTCGAGCGCGAACTTGCCACCATGCGGGAGCGTACCGGCGCGCGCACCGTCGCCAGCATCTTTATCGGCGGTGGCACGCCGTCGCTCATGCTGCCCGGCACGGTTGAATCCGTCCTCGACGCTGTCGCGCGCAACTGGCATGTGCCGGATGGCATCGAGATCACGCTTGAAGCCAATCCCTCCTCGGTCGAGGCAGAGCGCTTTCGCGGTTATCGCACCGCCGGGGTCAATCGCGTATCCCTTGGTGTTCAGGCGCTGAACGATGCGGATTTGCGTTTCCTTGGTCGCCTGCATGACGTCGAGCAGGCTTTGCACGCCATCGGTCTCGCACGCGAAATCTTCCCGCGCCTGTCCTTCGACCTGATCTATGCGCGCCCCGGCCAGACGCCCGACGCGTGGGCCGCCGAGCTTGAGCAGGCCATCGGCCATGCTGCGGATCACCTGTCTCTCTATCAATTGACCATTGAAGAGGGCACTCGCTTCCACGCCCTTTACGCAGCGAAGAAATTCCAGATACCCGACGCCGACCACGCGGCCGATCTTTATACGGTGACGCAGGAAGTCACTGCCGCACACGGCCTGCCCGCCTATGAGATTTCCAACCACGCGCAACCCGGCGCGGAAAGCCGCCACAATCTCATTTACTGGCGCTATGGCGAGTATGTCGGCGTTGGTCCCGGCGCCCATGGCCGCTTTGTCGAAAACCGAAGGCGCATCGTCACCTTTACCGAAAAGAATCCTGAAAACTGGCTCGATCTGGTTGAATTGCGTGGGCATGGCGTAATCGGTGGAGAAGTTCTGACGCGTGAGGAAGAAGCGGACGAGTTTCTTCTCATGGGTCTGCGCCTGACGGAGGGCATCGACCTTGCCCGGTATGAGCAGTTGTCGGGACGCAGCCTTTCCGGCAGGCGCATTGCCATCCTTCAGGACGAAGGGCTGATATCATCCATCGGAAATTCACGCCTGCGCGCCACGCAGCAGGGTATGATCGTGCTGGACGCACTCGTCGCCGACCTCGCGCGGTAAGAAGGCTTTCCACGCAACCATTCGCCATGCCAAAGAGAGAACATGAGCGATAAGTCATATCTGATCGGCCAGACTGAAATCACCGCGCGCCCGCTCGCGCCCGCGCTTTATCTGGTGGCGACTCCAATCGGCAATCTTGGCGACATAACGCTGCGCGCGCTGGAAACGCTCGCCGCCGCCGATGTGCTCGCCTGTGAAGACACGCGCGTCACCCGCATCCTGCTCGACCGCTACGGCATTCGGCAAAAGCCATACGCCTATCACGAGCACAATGCCGCCGAAGCTGGCCCGCGCCTCATCGCTGCGCTGGAAGAAGGTCGCAGCGTTGCGCTGGTTTCTGATGCCGGCACGCCGCTTGTCTCCGATCCCGGCTTCCGGCTTGTGGGGCAAGCGCTGGAGCGCGGGCTGCGCGTCGTGCCTATTCCCGGTCCGTCCGCCGTTCTCGCAGCGTTGACAGCTTCCGGCCTGCCTTCCGATGCATTTTTGTTTGCCGGCTTCCTTCCGCCAAAAGATGGACAGCGCCGCAACCGTCTTGAAGAGTTGCGCCATGTTCCCGCTACGCTGATTTTCTTTGAATCGCCCCGCCGTCTTCCCGAAAGTCTGGCAGCAATGTCGGAGGTGCTTGGCGCTGATCGACAGGCTGCGGTTGGTCGGGAACTCACCAAGACATTTGAGGAAATGCGCACCGGCACATTGGCCGATCTTGCCGCCACCTATGCTGCCGAAGGCGAACCACGGGGTGAAATCGTCGTCTGCATTGGTCCACCCATAGAGCAACCCGCATCAGCACAGGATACCGATGCGCTGCTGCTCTCCCTCGCCGCAGAAATGTCCACGTCTAAGGCCGCGGCAGAAGCAGCGCGCATGACGGGCGGCCATAAGCCCGACCTTTATCGCCGCCTGTTGGAACTGCGCAAAAAGAATGGCTGATCGCATTAAGGCTTACCGGCGTGGCCATCGCAGCGAATGGCTTGCCTCGCTCGCCCTCATGGCCAAAGGCTTTCGCATCGTCGCGCGACGTTACCGCACAAAGCTGGGGGAAATCGACCTTATTGCCCGACGCGGCGATCTGGTGCTGATCGTTGAGGTGAAGGCGCGCAAATCCCTCATCGAGGCGATGGAAGCAATCGCTCGCCAATCCGAACACCGCATCGAAGCCGCCGCCGATCTCTGGCTCTCGCGCCAGCGCGACTATGGCCGTTTGTCCGTTCGCTTCGATATGGTTGCTGTGCTGCCGTGGCGTTGGCCCATCCACGTCCCGAATATTTTTCAGGGCAACTAACCGCGCGGCGTCACCCGCATGGGGATTCCGCCCTGCGGCTGTGTGGTCAACTTCTGCACCGGCCAAGGTTTCGTTTCGGCTACCGTGTCAAAACGATAGCGCGACATCAGCACGGCCAGCGCGATAATCGCTTCCTGCATGGCGAACGCCGCGCCGATACAGACACGCGGACCCGCGCCAAACGGCAAATATTGAAACCGGTCGATTTTATCGCGATTTCCGGGATGGAAGCGCGCCGGAATGAATGCGTCAGACTTGTCCCAAAGCTTGCGATGCCTATGCACCGTCCACGGCATGACGAGCACGGCGGCCTTCGGCGGAATATACAAATCCTTGTAGGTTTCAGGCTCGATTGGCTCGCGATTAATAGAAGGCGCAGGTGGATAAAGCCGCAACGCCTCCTCAAATGCAGCGCGCGTCAGCGGCATTGCATCCAGCCATTTTGTCGGGTCAGGTTCACGCGCCAGAACGGCGTCGATTTCGGCCTCTATCGGCTCGCGCTCCCACGGCGCTTCTGCAAGGCAAAACAGGGTCCAGCCCAAAGCACGGGCAGTCGTCTCATGCCCCGCCCCGATAAATGTGATGATGTTGTCCTCGATCTCCTCGCGCTTTAGCCCGTCTGGGCCTTCGGCCCGAAGCAACAGCGTCAGAAAGTCCTCCGGCGCGCCCTTCGGATCGCGTTTCAACCTATCGACGCGCAAATTCATCGTATCCGAAACGATCTTGCGAAAATAAGCCATCGTTTTGCACCCACGGATGCGGGTAACGCGCGGCAACCATTCCGGCGCGCGCAGCAGATCCAGCGGATCGACCCGACCCATCGTCTCGAAAAGATGATCTATCTCCCGCGCGAAGCTGCCAGGCTCGCCCGCAATCTCGCCTGAGAAAAGCGTCTCGGCCAAAATGTCATAGGTCAGCATGGTCATGTCGTGGGCAATGTCCACGATGCCCGCCTCGCCCTCATATTTTTCAGCAAATGCCAGCGTGCGTTTCAGCATGGGCTGCGCGAAGCCGAAAATATGGCGCGGCGTAAACACCGGAGCCATGGCCTTTCGCGACCGCTTCCAGACAGCGCCTTCAGCCGTCAACAACCCATCACGCAATATTGGCCGCAGTATAAGCTGGCGCACCGTCGCCATTTTGTAATTCTTGGCATTATCGACCAGCACATGCCGTATCAGGCCGGGGTCATTGGCAATCACCAGCGGCCCGCCTATGCCTGTCACGGAAATCCACGGCTCATTGTAGGAAGGCTCGCCCCACAATTCGAGCGGGTTGCGGTAGACGATCCGTATCATTTCCAGCGTCGAGGGCGGCGAGGTGCGCGGTTGCGGTGCCGGCGGCACAAACGGTGCTGGTTTGGTGTCCATTTACGGTAGTTAAGGCCGCACTAACCGCCATGCAAATGGCGAGATGCCGCAAGCGGGAACGGGTTTCCACCGGCGATTGCCCTGAAAATGGCTTAAACTATTGGAAAAAAGGGCCAAAATGCCTATATCTGAGCAATCCTCGGATGTTCGATTCGGCTGAAGATTTCGAATATCCGCAATCGTCACAAACCGAAAGTTTTTCATGAGCGACGAGCTACCAAACGGCAACGGCGGCAGCGCTGAATACGGCGCCGATTCCATCAAGGTTTTGAAAGGGTTGGATGCTGTCCGCAAACGGCCCGGCATGTATATCGGCGACACGGACGATGGTTCCGGCTTGCACCACATGGTCTATGAGGTGGTGGACAACGCCATCGACGAGGCACTGGCTGGACATGCAACGAAGGTCACGGTCACGCTGAATCCCGATGGTTCCTGCACCGTTACGGACAATGGGCGCGGAATTCCGACCGATTTGCACCCCAGCGAAGGCGTTTCAGCCGCCGAAGTCATCATGACGCAGCTTCACGCGGGCGGTAAGTTCGACCAGAACAGCTACAAGGTCTCCGGCGGCCTGCACGGCGTCGGTGTTTCGGTCGTGAACGCTCTGTCTGTCTGGCTCAAGCTGAAAATCCGCCGCAAGGGCGAGATCCACGAAATGGCCTTCACGCATGGTGTGGCGGACGCTCCTTTGGCCGTGACCGGCAAGGCGGGCGACGAGACAGGCACGGAAGTCACATTCCTGCCGTCCACAGAAACTTTCACGATGGTGGAGTTCGACTATGGCACGCTGGAACACCGGCTGCGCGAACTCGCCTTCCTCAATTCCGGCGTCCGCATCATTCTTACAGACGCGCGCCATGCCGACATCAAGGTGCAAGAACTGCTCTATCAGGGCGGCCTTGAGGAGTTCGTCAAATATCTCGACCGCGCAAAAAAGCCGCTGATCGAAAAGCCCATTGCCATCCGTGCCGAGCGCGACGGAATTAGCGTCGAAGTCGCAATGTGGTGGAACGATTCCTACCACGAAAACGTGCTCTGCTTCACCAACAACATTCCGCAGCGCGATGGCGGCACGCACCTCGCAGGCTTCCGGGGAGCGTTGAACTCGACAAGTTACGGGCTATGCGGAAAGCTCGGGCCAAACCAAAAAGGAAAAGGTTTCGCTCATCGGCGATGACTGCCGCGAGGGCCTTACCGCAGTCCTTTCCGTAAAAGTTCCGGATCCGAAATTTTCCTCGCAAACCAAGGATAAATTGGTTTCTTCCGAGGTTCGTCCGGTTGTCGAAAATCTGGTCAACGAAGCACTCGGCACTTGGCTTGAAGAGCACCCCGCCGAGGGCAAAGTAGTCGTCGAGAAAGTCATTCAGGCTGCTGCCGCCCGCGAAGCCGCGCGCAAGGCGCGCGACATCACACGCAAGTCCACGCTCAGCATCACATCGCTGCCGGGCAAGCTTGCCGACTGTCAGGAACGTGATCCTGCCAAGTCTGAAATATTCATCGTCGAGGGTGACTCCGCAGGTGGTTCCGCCAAGGGCGGGCGTTCGCGCCAAAATCAGGCCATCCTGCCCCTGCGCGGCAAAATCCTGAACGTCGAGCGCGTGCGGTTCGACCGTATGCTGTCATCTGAAATGATCGGCACGATGATTACGGCGCTCGGCACGGGCATCGGTAAGGATGATTTCAATGTCGAGAAGCTGCGCTACCACAAGATCATAATCATGACCGACGCCGATGTAGACGGCGCACATATCCGCACGCTGCTGCTCACTTTCTTCTTCCGTCAAATGCCGGAGTTGATTGAGCGCGGGCACCTCTACATTGCCCAGCCGCCGCTCTATAAGGTCACGCGCGGCAAGTCCTCGCAATATCTCAAGGATCAGAACGCTTACGAGAACTATCTGATCGATTCCGGCCTTGAGGATTCATCGCTGACTTTGGGAACCGGCGAAGTCCGTACCGGCCAGGATTTGCTTCAGGCCATAAGCGAAGCACTTTCGATGCGCACTCTGATTAGCGGCCTGCATTCGCGTTACAATCCTGCGGTGGTCGAACAGGCGGCAATTGCTGGCGCGCTCACACCTGAACTGTTGACCGACCTTGGCGCGGCCTCGGAAAAGGCGAACGAAATTGCGCGCCGCCTCGACGCGATCGCCGAGGAAACCGAGCGCGGTTGGGAAGGTCGCACTTCGACCTCAAACGAAGGGCCGGGCGGCTTCGTGTTCGAGCGCACCGTGCGCGGCGTGAAGGAATATGCTCATCTGGATATGGGCCTCATCAACTCCGCAGACGCGCGCGGTCTGCATCGCTTCGCGCCGCGTCTCAAAGAGGTTTATGGCGATCTTCCTGTTCTGCGCCGCAAGGATACACAGCAGACAATCTCCGGCCCTCTCGCCCTGCTCGAAGCTGTATTCGCGTCGGGCCGCAAGGGCGTCACCATGCAGCGCTACAAAGGTCTTGGCGAAATGAATGCCGAGCAATTGTGGGAAACGACGCTCGACCCGAACGTTCGCTCGCTGCTGCAAGTCAAAGTGAATGACGCCACCGATGCGGATTCGTTGTTCGCGCGCCTCATGGGCGACGAAGTGGAGCCGCGCCGCGAATTCATTCAGGACAACGCGCTCAGCGTTGCCAATCTCGATGTTTGACGCGACCTGTTAGCGGCGAAGCTGAATGGCGGCTCGGCCTCCCGTTTTTCTCGGCCCCGTTTTTCTGGGCATCGACACCGGCGGCACTTACACCGATGCGGTGTTGTGGTCCGAGAAAGACGGGATTCTCGCCAAGGCGAAGTCGCTCACCACGCGCTATGACCTCGCCAAAGGCATTGCCGGTGCTGTCGATGCCGTGCTTGCGCAATCATCCATCCCACCCCCGGCGATCAAACTCGCCTCCATGTCCACGACGCTCGCAACCAATGCGTTGGTGGAGGGGCAAGGCGGACGCGTCGCGCTGGTCATGATCGGATTTTCCGAAGCTGAAATGTCGCGCGATGGTTTGAAGGCCGCGCTCGGCTCCGATCCGGTGATTTTCTGCCCCGGCGGGCATGACGTCCACGGCAATCCCGCGCCGCTGGACCTTTCCGCTTTGGACGCCGCGCTACCGGAACTGTCGCAAGCCGTATCAGCCTTTGCGGTCTGCGCTTATTTCGCCACCCGCAATCCGGCGCATGAAATCGCGGCGTGCGAGCGTATCCGGTCCGTCGCGCATCTGCCCGTCACCGCCTCGCACGAACTCACATCGAAGCTTGGCGGGCCGCGCCGTGCTTTGACGACACTGCTTAACGCGCGCCTCATCGCCATGATCGATCGCCTTGTGGAAGCAACGGAAGGCTTCATGGCGGCGCGTGGAATCACTGCTCCCCTCATGGTCGTGCGCGGTGACGGCGCGCTCGTCTCTGCCGCTTTTGCACGCCATCGCCCTATTGAAACGATCCTGTCCGGTCCCGCTGCCAGCCTTGTCGGCGCGCGGCACCTGACCGCGCTCGACAACGCCGTCGTTTCCGACATTGGCGGCACAACCACAGACGTCGCGGTGCTCGACCATGGCCGCCCGCGTCTCGACCCTGAAGGCGCGACTGTGGGTGGCTTCCGCACGATGGTCGAAGCCGTCGCCATGCGTACATTCGGGCTGGGCGGCGACTCGGAAGTGTCGCTGGAGGAAGGCGCGTTAGTGCCGCGCATTTTGCTTGGCCCGCGCCGCCTCGTGCCACTGGCGCTGGCCGGTCAATTGCACCCGGATGCCATCCGGTGCGAACTCGAACGTCAATCGCTTGCTGCCAATCCGAGTCGAATGGATGGCCGCTTCGCCGTTAAAACCGGCGTGCCGGATCGTCTCGCCGCTGGCCTCAATCCTGCAGAAAAGCGCCTCTATGATTCCTTGGGCGACATACCGCTTCCCATAGACCGCGCGCTGTCCACCAACGCGCAAATGGCTACGCTCAATCGCCTTGTCGCGCGCGGGCTTGTTCACCTTTGCGGCTTCACGCCTTCCGATGCAGCGCATGTGCTCGGCAAGCAGAACAATTGGAACGCCGAAGCTGCCCAACTCGGTGCTGAGCTTTTCGCACGTCGCCGCGATGGTCGCGGCCAGTCCATTGCGTCTTCCGGCGAGGAAATATCGCTACGCGTTCTGTCTGCCGTAACACGCGCCTCCGCCGAAACGATTCTGGAAACCGCGTTTGCCGAAGATGGATTCGACGGCGCTTCAACCGTCGCCCACGATATGGTGCAGCGGTCGCTTGACGGAAAGTCCGGCGTCGCACGCCTTACTGTTTCGCTCGACCGGCCAGTGATCGGCCTTGGTGCGTCGGCTGGTCTGCACTATGCGGGTCTGGCGCCGCTTGTCGGAAACGAATGTCTGGTTCCGCCGGATGCCGATGTTGCAAATGCGCTTGGCGCAGTGGTGGGGCAGGTGCGCGTGCAGGTACAGGCGCGCGTAAGCCAACCGAGTGAGGGGCTGTTCAGGCTTGCTGCGGGAGACCACTTAACCGACTTCACAGAAGAAGCGGCCGCCATGTCTGCTGCGGATCGTTTCGTGCGCGAAACGGCTGGTCAGCGCGCCATCGCGGCGGGCGCAGCGGCGGTCGAAATCGAAGTGGAAAACGGTGTTCGCACCTCGATGATCGAAGGTCGTCGCATGTTCATCGAAGCCGATATCATCGCCACAGCCAGCGGCAGGCCACGCCTTGCCAGTTGATCTATAGTGCACTGGTCTAATTGACCGATGCCGCTTGCCATGCCAAACGCCCAGAAACTCCCTGTTTTTGCATCTGGAGCCCATACATGACGGATCGGATCGCAATCGACGGATTGCGCGTTGCACGCGAACTCCATGACTTCGTCACGAACGAGGCGATACCCGGCACCGGCATTGATCCGGCCGCGTTCTGGAAGGGCTTTGCGCGGCTGGTTTACGACCTCGCGCCGCGCAATCGCGAACTGCTAGCCAAACGCGATGCGCTGCAAGACAAGATCGATCAGTATCACCGCAAGAATGGCGTTCCGTCAGACCTCGGCGCATACAAATCCTTCCTGAAAGAAATCGGCTATCTGCTGGAGGAAGGCCCTGCCTTCAAGGTTTCCACCGGCAATGTCGATCCCGAAATCGCGACCATCGCAGGCCCGCAGCTTGTCGTTCCGGTCATGAATGCGCGCTTTGCGCTCAACGCCGCAAATGCGCGCTGGGGTTCCCTTTACGACGCGCTCTACGGCACCGATGCGATTGACGACACTGACGGCAAGCAGCGCGGCAAGGGTTACAATCCGGCGCGCGGCAAGGCGGTCGTTGCGTGGGCGCGCTCTTTTCTGAACGAATCCGTTCCGCTGGCTGGCGCGTCCTGGACCGAGGCAAAATCCTTCGCCGTCACCGACAAGAAGCTGGCCGTCACGCTGCTCGATGGTCGCACTGTCGGCCTCAAGAACGCATCCAAGTTCGCAGGCTATCTGGGTGAGCCGAACGCGCCGTCCCAATTCCTGCTGCGCAACCACAATCTCGGCATTGAAGTGCTCATCGACGCATCGTCGCCCATCGGCAAGGACGACCCCGCAAATATCTCGGATGTGTGGCTGGAAGCTGCCATCACGACCATCATGGATTGCGAGGATTCCGTTGCTGCCGTCGATGCGGAGGACAAGGTTGTAGTTTATCGCAACTGGCTCGGCCTCATGAAAGGCGATCTGGAAGAAGAACTGACCAAGGAAGGCAGGACCTTCACGCGCCGCCTCAATCCAGACCTCGAATACAAGGGACCGGATGGCAAGCCCTTCGAGTTGAAGTGCCGTTCGCTCATGCTGGTGCGCAATGTCGGGCACCTGATGACCAATCCGGCAATTCTCGACCTCGAAGGAAATGAGGTGCCGGAGGGCATCATGGACGCCACCATGACCGCTCTCATCGCTTTGCACGACATAGGCCCGAACGGTCGCCGCAAGAATTCGCGCGAAGGCTCCATGTATATTGTAAAGCCGAAGATGCATGGGCCGGAAGAGGTAGCTTTTGCGGTCGAACTTTTCGGTCGCGTGGAAGAACTGCTTGGCCTGCCGAAGAATGCGCTCAAAATGGGCATCATGGACGAGGAACGGCGCACCACCGTTAACCTCAAGGAATGCATCCGCGCTGCCCGCGAGCGCGTCGTGTTCATCAATACCGGCTTCCTCGACCGCACCGGCGATGAAATCCATACCTCGATGGAAGCTGGCCCCATGATCCGCAAGGGCGACATGAAGCAGGCCGCGTGGATTCAGGCTTACGAGAATTGGAACGTCGATACCGGACTCGAATGCGGGCTTGAGGGCCACGCGCAGATCGGCAAGGGCATGTGGGCCATGCCTGACATGATGGCAGCGATGCTGGAGCAGAAAATCGCGCATCCCAAGGCTGGTGCAAACACCGCATGGGTGCCATCACCCACCGCCGCTACGCTTCACTCCACGCACTACCACAAGGTAGATGTCCACGCAGTTCAGGAGCAGCTCAAGAGCCGCACCAAGGCAAAGCTGGACGACATTCTTTCCATCCCCGTCGCCACGCGTCCCAACTGGACGCCGGAGGATATTCAGCGTGAATTGGACAACAATGCGCAGGGCATTCTTGGCTATGTCGTGCGTTGGGTGGATCAAGGCATCGGCTGCTCCAAAGTGCCGGACATCAACAATGTCGGCCTGATGGAAGACCGCGCAACCTTGCGCATTTCCGCGCAGCACATCGCCAACTGGCTGCATCATGGCGTGTGCACGGAAACGCAGGTCATGGAAACGCTCAAGCGCATGGCTTCGGTCGTTGACCGCCAGAACGAAGGCGACCCGAACTATCAGTCGATGGCTCCACACTTTGACAAGTCGATCGCGTTTCTCGCTGCCTGCGATCTGGTGTTCAAGGGCCGCGCGCAGCCGAACGGCTACACCGAGCCTGTGCTTCACCGCCGCAGGCTCGAACTCAAGGAGCAGCGCCGCTCTCAATAAAGCGGCGCAGTTGCAATGCTCATACTGGCAATCGATACCTCGGCGGCGCAATGTGCCGCCTGCATATTTGACGCGCACTCCATGCGTGAGACTGGCCGCGCCGTTCTCGATCTTGGCAAAGGCCACGCCGAACATCTGATGGCTGTGATTGAAGATGCGTTGTCAGCGGCTCAAACAGACTATTCGTCATTTGCGCGCATTGCTGTTTCGGTCGGTCCGGGTTCCTTCACCGGCGTGCGCGTCGGCGTCTCGACTGCACGCGGCCTTGCACTCGCGTTAGGCATCCCTGCTATCGGCATTTCCACACTGGAAGCTGTCGCCGCCGAAACACGAGAAACCAGCGGTAACACAACTGTTCTCGCCGCATTCGAATCGGTGGAAGGCGCATTGCAGGCCGCATTGTATGGCCCGTCTGGTGAACCCATCTTTCCGCCAGCCATCATATCGCTGGAAGATGCGCTGCAATTGGCTGAAACGCACCGCCCAGTCGTAGCCGGCACAGCCGCCAAACGCATTGCCGAGCATTGTGATTTTCCACTCGTCATCGGCAGCGAACGCAATACTGCCGATATCGCCATATATGCGCGTCTTGCTGCAACCAAAGGAGATGGCGAAGAAAAGCCGAAACCGCTTTATCTTCGTGAGCCAGACGCCAAGCCGCAAGCTGGCTTCGTTCTGCCGAGGGCATGAAATGCGCTTACCGTTCCTGAGTCGCGACTACGCATTGGAAACGCTGGACCCAAGCCACGCCGATATGCTTGCCGAATTGCATCGTGAAGATTTCGTGCGTCCGTGGAGCGCAGAGGAGTTTATTTCGCTGCTCTCGGAGGGGCCGGTTTTTGGCTTTGCCGCGCGCGAGGTTGGCTATCCCAATCAGGACATTGCGGGTTTTGTGCTCGCACGACAGGCAGCGGGCGAAGCTGAAATCCTCACGGTAGCCGTAGCGCGGACCCGGCGGCGCGAGGGGCTTGGCTGGCGTCTGATGGATGCCGTTTTGCGCAAGCTTCACGCCGACCGCGCCGAAGCGCTTTTCCTTGAGGTCGATGAAACCAACCTTCCCGCTGTTGGCCTCTACCGGCGGCTCGGTTTTCATCAGGTCGGCAAGCGCCCTAACTATTACGAATCCAAAGGCCCACATGGCCGCACAAACGCGTTGGTCATGCGGCGCGACCTGCGATAGCCGATGATCGCCAAACTGCGAACATTCTGTGCCATTGCTTTATTCGTGCTCGTCACGCCCTTTTTGGCTTTGGCGCAATTGCTGGCGCTGCGCGGTCTGTTCTCGCCCGACATAATCCCCCGCCTCTGGCATCGCTTGATCCTCAAATGTCTTGGCCTGCGCGTATGTGTGCACGGCGCGCTATCGAAGAAACGCCCGCTGCTCGTCGCGTCGAACCATATTTCGTGGGCGGACATCATGATGCTTGGCGCGAAGGCAGATGTGCGTTTCATCGCAAAGGCGGAGGTTGCAGGCTGGCCGGGAATGGGCGCCATCGCACGGCTCAACCGCACTGTCTTTGTCGAGCGCGAGCAAAAGCGAAAAGCGGGCGAGCAAGCCAGCGAGATTGCGCAGCGCCTGATCGGCGGTGATGCGCTGGTGCTGTTTCCTGAAGGCACCACTGCCGATGGCAATTATCTCATGCCGTTCAAGAGCACGCTTTTCGGAGCCGCCAAGCTCGCACTCGATGAGGGTGCCGAAACGGTTTACATCCAGCCGGTCACGCTCTCCTACACCCGCCTGCACGGCATGCCGCTCGGCCGATATCGCCGCCTTTTCCTGTCATGGACGGGAGACATCGGCTTACTGCCGAGTCTGCTTGAAATGCTGGCGCAACGCGCAATGGATGCAGAATTGCACTTTGGCGAGCCGGTAGCCTTCACTTCGGCCAGCAGCCGTAAGGACGTTGCGCGCGAGGTGGAAAACAACGTTCGCACGACCTTCAAGGCTATTCTCCGCAACCCCGAACCAAGCCAGTAGGTTTTCGCGACCACCCTATCCCGGCAGTTTCTTGCCTGCCTCAAAAAACCCTTTCCACGGGTCAGCGGCTTTGATCCGCTTTTCGATTTCGGCCATATCCGTCATGGAAAACGCGTTCGGCGGCAGGCCCTTTTCGACGTCAGACCACGGAACCGGCAGCGAAGCCGTCGCCCCTTTCTTCGCCCGCGAGGAATAGGGCGCGACCGTTGTCGAGCCTCGGCCATTGCGTAGATAATCGATGAATATGCGGCCCTTTCGCGCTGCCTTGGAAAGCGTTGCGGTGTATTTCTCCGGCGCGGATTGCTCCATCGCCTTAGCAAACTTGTGCGAGAACTCCTTCACTGCATCCCATTTGGCGGAAGGCTTCAGCGGCACCAGAACGTGGTAGCCCTTGCCGCCCGATGGCTTCACGAAATTTGGCAAGCCCAGTTCATCCAGACGTGCACGCACATCCAATGTCGCGGCTAATACATCGTCTACCGACAGTCCCTCATCGGGGTCGAGGTCGAAAATAATCTGATCCGGCTTTTCGATTTCGGCAATCGTGCTGCCCCAGATGTGGACCTCCACCACGCCGAGTTGCACCAGCGCTGCCAACCCATCGAAGTCGCGGATGAACAACAGTTCTTCGCCGTCCTTCGCGTCCTTCACCACGCCGATTGCGCTATCCATGCCTTTCGACGCATGCTTCTGGAAGAAGCGCTGCTTGTCGATGCCATCTGGCGCGCGCACCAAGCTCAGCGGACGCTCCACAACAAAGCGCTCCATGCGCGGCCAGACAACGGAATAATATTCGAGCAGAGCCTGCTTCGTAACACCTTCATCGGGCCAAAGGGCTTTGTCAGGACTTGAAAGTTTCACTGATGTTTTCACCTTCGCTGGCCGCTGTTTCAGCGCATCGCTAACAGGCTTTTCCTCAACCACCTCGGCAGCAGGCTTGTCCTCGCGCAATCCCTGATATGAGGTGTGGCGCAGAATACCATCCTGCGTCCATGCGCGAAACTCGATCTCGGCCACGAGTGCGGGCTTCACCCAGATTGCGCCACGCTGGCGGCTGCCTTCGCCCGCAAATCCCGGCTTATCCGCCGTCAGCTTCTTCAGCTTGGCGAGCAACTCGTCGCCGGATTTGACCGTGAAACCGGTGCCGACACGACCGGCATATTTCAGCTTGCCCTTCTCATTATATCCCACCAGCAGCGAGCGTAGCCCGCGCCCGGTTTTTTCGGATGGCAGATATCCGACAATGATAAATTCCTGCCGCTGCGTGCATTTGGATTTGATCCACACCGCCGCGCGACCGCTTGTATAGGGAGCATCAGCTTGCTTGGAGACAACGCCCTCCAGCCCCAGCCGACATGCATGTTTGAGCATCATGCTGCCCGGTTGCACGAAATGGTCGCTATAGCGCAGCGGCGAATCCGCCTCATCCGGTCCAAGCAGTTCTTTCAGCCTCGCCTTGCGTTCGATCAGCGGTTCCTTGCGCAGGTCTTCGCCATCGAGCCACATCGCATCGAACAGATAATAGCTAAGCGCGTCCGCATCGCCGGTCGAAAGCGCCTGCTGTAAATTGGAGAAAGACGTGCCGCCGCTGTCATCCAGCGCCACCACCTCGCCGTCAAGAATCGCATTCTCGCAATCGAGTCCGGCCAGCGCTTTTTCGAGCGCGCTGCCAAATTTCTCGGTCCAGTCCAATCCGGTTCGCGTCAGCAGCTTGACCTTGCCATTTTCAATATGCGCCTGCATGCGGTAGCCGTCGAACTTCACTTCGTGCAGCCAATCCTTGCCTTCGGGCGCGCTTGTCTTGAGCGTCGCCAGACACGGGGGCACGAAGTCCGGCATTTTTGCCGCTGGACGAGTCTTTTCGCTCTTGGTCTTTGTCCGCTTTGGCAGCTTGCCATCCGCAATGTCTTTAATGCTCAAACCGGACACCACCGAGTTCGGCTCATTTTCTAGAATGTCGCCGTCGGGTCGCGCAGCAGCATCTTCCGCCTTGATCAGTAGCCAGTTGTCACGCTTCTCGCCCTTGCGCGGTTTCAGCCGCACCAGATGCCAGCCGCCATGCAATTTGTGTCCGTCGAGTTCGAAGGAGATATGCCCCTTCTTCATGCCCTTGTCTGGGTCGCCCTCCGGCTTCCATGTACCTTCGTCCCAGACGATCACCTCGCCCGCGCCGTAATTCCCTTTGGGAATCGAGCCTTCAAAGCTGCCATAGTCGTAAGGATGATCCTCGACATGAACAGCCAACCGCTTCTCTGAGGGGTCGAGGCTTGGTCCACGCGTCACCGCCCAGCTCCACAGCACCCCGTCATGCTCGAGCCGCAGGTCATAGTGCAGCCGGGTCGCCGCATGCTTGTGAATGACGAATTTGCCACCGCCTTCCTTGCGACTCGCAATTAGCCCGCGCGGCTCTTTCGTCTGCGAAAAGTCGCGCTTGTCGCGATAGGTCTGGAGCGGATCAGCCACGGCCTATGCGGCCTTCTTCTTTTTGGTCTTGGCTTTGGGCGTATCGTCGCCACCGTCCTCGGCCAAACTCTTTTTCAGCGCATCAAAGAGATTGACCACGTTGGACGGTTTCGCGGTTTTCTTCGGCACGGCGATCTTCTTGCCCGCCTTCTTGGCTTTTATGATCTCGAGCAGCGCATTCTCATATTTGTCCTCAAATGCTGCCGGATCGAATTTGCCTTTCTTCTTGTCGATGATGTGCTCGGCAAGGTCCAGCATGTCCTTATCCACCTTCACCTTGCGAATTTCATCGAACACAGTGTCCGGTCGGCGCACGGTGCTTTCATACCGAAGCGTCGTCAGCAGCAGACCATCATCCAACGGCTCCACGACGACAGGCCGCTCGCGGCGATGCAAAACGATGCGCGCCAGCGCCGCCATCTTCTTCGCACGCATGGCGTCGCGGATCACCGCAAAGGCTTCCTCTGAAACCTTGTCGCCGGGCGCGACGTAATAGGCCGTGTCTAGATAGATCTGTTCTATGGAGCTTTTCTCGACAAAGCTTTCGAGGCTAACCGTGTCGGAGGATTCGATCCGCACTGCGTCGAAATCCTTCTCCTCCATCAGAACATATTCGCCGCCCTCGACCTCATATCCCTTCACCTGTTCGTCATTCTCCACCGGCTTGTCGGTGTCGGAATCCACATAGATGCGCTTCACGCGGTTTCCCGTCTTGCGGTTCAGAACGTGAAACGAAACCTTCTCGGAATAGGTCGTGCTGTTGGATAGTTCTATCGCGCAGGTAACGAGCGAAAGCTTGAGATAGCCCTTCCAGACTGGACGCGGCGCCATTCTACTTTCCCTTCAGGATCAAAAAATATGGCGTGGACGAAACCACACCGCATGAATTTATCCTCGAACGCAGCAGGGGAAAGTCGGTTCCGAGATTCCACGGAAATGCGCGCTCTAGTGGTGTTGCTGATTCAGCACAGCAATCAGAGGACGCACATCTACCTCAAAAGAATTAGCTTGAAATGGCCAAATTCGGCCTTTGCGCCCGTCTTTCTCCAAATCGATTCACGGTCGATTCACCAGTTGGCCGTAAAAATTCACCTCATATTCGGAAGGGACATCCGAAGGGGACTGGGCAATGGTTGTGTGGATAAAAGTTGCGCGTTGCGCGACACTGATACGCGAGTTCGTAGCACCTAGCTATCGACCAGAGCGCCACTACATGCGTGGCCCCGGCCCTGCCTGCGCACGCCGCTATGGCGGCTCGTTCGAACATTCGACGGCGCAGTAAAAACGTTTCTTTCCGAAGCCGACTCTCAGGCAGCAGCGCCCGCGCCCGCATATCCGGCGCGGGTGTCTGCTTTCTGGGGGCTATTTACGCCCCCAAACCCTCGAACAGAACCGTCGAGAGATAACGTTCCGCGAAAGACGGAATGATTACAACAAGGTTCTTGCCCGCGTTCTCAGGCCGCGAGCCGACAACGATCGCCGCCTGCAAAGCAGCCCCGGAAGAAATGCCAACCGGCACACCTTCCAGTCGCGCCACCAGCCGCGCATTGGCAACCGCGTCGTCGTTGGAAACCTTCACGATTTCATCATAGATCGACGTATCCAAAATAGCTGGCGCGAACCCTGCACCGATGCCCTGAATCTTATGCGGACCGGGCTGACCGCCCGAAAGCACCGGAGAAGCTTCCGGCTCGACGGCGACCACATGCACTTTCGGGTTGCGCTTCTTCAGAACCTGCCCGACGCCGGTGATCGTGCCGCCGGTGCCGATGCCCGCAACGAAAATATCGACCTTACCGTCCGTATCGTTCCAGATTTCCTCGGCGGTGGTCTGCCGATGGATTTCCGGGTTAGCTGGATTCTCGAACTGCTGCGGAATAATCGCGTTCGGAATCGTCTGCGCCAGTTCGTCGGCCTTGGCGATTGCGCCCTTCATGCCCTTCGCGCCTTCGGTCAGCACGAGTTCAGCGCCAAGCAACGCCAACATCTTACGGCGCTCGACTGACATCGTCTCCGGCATGGTCAGGATAAGTTTGTAGCCCTTGGCTGCGGCCGCGAAGGCCAGCGCAATGCCCGTATTGCCGGAAGTCGGCTCGATCAGCGTGGTCTTGCCCGGCGTGATCTTGCCTGCGGCTTCCAGCGCCTCGATCATGGCAACGCCGATGCGGTCCTTCACACTGGCAATCGGATTGAAAAACTCAAGCTTGGCAATCAGATTGGCAACAACACCCTTTTCCTTGGCAAACTTGTCCAACCGCACCAGTGGCGTGTCGCCAATCGTTTCGGTGATCGAACCGTAGACCTTGCCTCGGCCACGCGTTTCCTTCGTCATATTCTTTCTCCCAAATGTTTGGCGACACATTAGGCTGCGGATAGCAAAAATCGAGATGCAATCCATCAAACTTATTCCGCGAAAACAAAATCCCGTTCTCGTTTTGCGCGTCTTCTCAGAATAAATGTTCCCTCAAAGCTGGGTGGTCCCGAATTTCGCGCGAAGATTTACACTGTGTAAACGCTGAGATGCCATTAGCTCCGGCAAGATGCTCACTTCCCTGCGAAACACTAAATCACCATATTAACGTGGGATGAGCGCGCGGAGATAGCATTTCCGTTACCACTTGGGCCGCCCATCGAAAAAACCGGTGGTTTGGCGGGTAAGGAAATTCTATATTGGTATGTCGGTGGGTGCAGAGCGCTTTGATAAATCTCCCCCCGTTGACTTCATTTTTGGCACGCCGACCGGCGGCAGATGGAATTAGCAAACGTGCTGAGCAATCCTGGTGTACGACCAACGCAGACTTTTGATCCCGTGGCGTCGGATGACGGTGCGCAGAAGTTTGCCGCCTTCCGCAATGCCCAGCGCCATTCGCGCCGGGTTTCCTTTCTCAAGGTCGCGCTCCCGCTTCTGACAATTGCCATAGCAGCCGGCTTTTTCGCTTATTCCTATGCGGTCACTCCCGGCAAAGTGAGCCTCGACGTCGCGGATTCCGCCATCTCCGATGGCAAGCTGGTTATGGCAAGCCCGAAGCTCGAAGGTTTCACCAAGCTGAACAAGCCCTACTCGATGACGGCACTCAGAGCCTATCAGGATTTGACCAAGCCCGGCCTCATCGAGCTTGAAGATATCAGCGCCAAGCTTCCCTATGACGAGGAGAATGTCGCCACCATCGCAGCCGCGCGCGGCTTCTACGATCAGCAGGCGAATACGCTCCAACTCGAAAACGGCTTGACGGTTAGCACGACTGACGGCATGTCGGTAAAACTCGATACGGCCTACATCGATATAGCCAAGGGTAATCTGAAATCAGATCTCCCCGTTGATATTCAACTGAGAGGTTCTCGCATCCAGGCGGATTCGATGACCATTCAGGATCAGGGCCAGCGTATGGTATTTGACAAGCGCGTGCGTATGGTCGTCGAACCAAAGGACGCTTCGCTGCAAAAGTCGGACGGGAGCTGATATGAGGGGTTTTGGCATCGATTGGCGCATGGCGGCTGTTGCTTGCGTTGTGGCTGCATCTGCTCCGCTTGGCGCGTTCGCGCAGCAAAATGGTTCGGCCAGCCAGCTTTCCGGCCTGAAGCTCTCCGGCGACAAGCCGATCCAGATCGAAAGCGACCGGCTTGAGGTCAACGAGTCCGAAAGCATGGCCATATTCTCCGGCAATGTGAACGTCGTGCAGGGAGCGACCGTTCTCAAAGCCGGCAAGATGACCGTCTATTACATCAAGGACGGCAACACCAATGTTGCGACGGGCGGCTCCTCGAACATCGATCACCTCGAAGTCGAAGGTAAGGTCTACGTCAAAGCCGAAACGCAGGTCGCTACGGGCGACCGCGGTACGTTCGACATGAAAACCGAAGTGCTGACCCTTTCCGGCAAGGAAGTGGTGCTGTCAGATGGTCCCAATGTTCTCGTTGGCTGCAAGCTGACGGTTCAAATGAAAACCGGACTTGCCAACGTCGATGGTTGCGGCGGTGGTCAAAGCACGGGCCGCGTGCGCGTCCTCATGCAGCCCGGATCGCAGAAACAATCGCAAAGTCAGTAATGTCCCAATTTGAAGCGGCAGCAACGCAGGCGCGCACCGGCCCGGCGGGTCGGCCCAATGGCGCGCCCCCTGAGCAGGGCATCCTCACCGCAACCGGCCTGGTTAAAAGCTATAAGGGTAGGCAGGTCGTGCGCGGCGTGTCGTTCGACTTGCGCGCGGGCGAGGCTGTCGGTCTGCTCGGTCCCAACGGCGCGGGAAAGACTACCTGCTTTTACATGGTCACAGGGCTAGTCCCCTCTGATGAAGGCACCATCCGCATCGACGGTTTCGATGTAACGGGAATGCCGATGTATCGGCGCGCGCGCCTCGGCGTTGGCTATTTGCCGCAAGAAGCATCGATCTTTCGTGGGCTGAGCGTGGAAGCCAATGTTCGCGCCGTGCTTGAAGTCATCGAACCGAACCGCGATCGCCGCGAGGCGGATCTCGATGCGCTGCTTGAAGAGTTCCACATCGGCCATCTGCGCAAGGCTCCCGCGATTTCACTTTCCGGTGGCGAACGACGCAGGCTTGAAATCGCCCGCGCATTGGCCAGTCGCCCGAACTACATGCTTCTCGACGAGCCTTTCGCTGGCATCGATCCGATTGCGATCAGCGACATCCAGCAGCTTGTGCGCCACCTGACCGCTCGCGGAATCGGCGTACTCATCACCGACCACAATGTGCGCGAGACGCTCGGCCTCATCGACCGCGCGTATATTATCCATGCCGGTGAGGTTCTCACCCACGGCAGGCCAGACGCTATAATTACCAATCCAGACGTGCGCAGGCTGTATCTCGGCGAGGCATTTAGTCTTTAAGCAATCTTGCGCTCCGGTCGCGTTTTGCACTCAAAAGGTCACTTTCCGGCAACCTTCAATTGCAAATTGGGCGCAATCGGGCGTCAGATCAGCGCAAATTGACGTTTCTGGCAACAGCTGGCCTTGACAAGCAATATCCGGGCCAGATTGACTTCGAATACCTTGCGCCTGTTCAGGACGTCGTTTGTTCGGAGTAATAGTAAAGCCCGTGGCACTGTCTGCCAAACTCCAACTCCGCCAGTCGCAATCGCTGGTGATGACGCCGCAGTTGATGCAATCCATCAAGCTGCTGCAGTTCACCCATGCCGAATTGGAAGCGTTCATAGATCAAGAGATCGAGCGCAACCCACTGCTCGAACGGCGCGACGCCGAAGATGGGCCCGATAACGAGCCGCAGGAACGCGCAGCCCCTGAGCGCGATGACGAGGAATGGTTCGAGACCGGCGCGCCGCCTGCCAGTGCGGATATGGCTGGCACGCTCGACACATCGCTTGAGAATGTTTTTCCGGACGACAATGATGCGCGCGAGCCAATTGGCCCCGATTTGGCCGCGAACTGGAAATCCGGCGTTGGTTCCGGCGCGGGCGGCTATGACGACTTCGACCTCGAAGACGTGGCGCGATCACAACCCACATTGCGCGACCACATAGGTGAGCAAATCGTCCTCGCGGGCTTGAGCCCCGTCCAATCGTCCATCGCCTGGGATTTGACCGACAGCCTGGATGAAATTGGCTATCTGCGTACAGAGCTGGACGAGACTGCTGACCGGCTTGGCGTCGCTCCGGGTGAAGTGGAGCGCACACTCGCAATCTGTCAAACATTTGAACCGGCAGGACTTTTCGCGCGCGATCTTGGCGAATGCCTGGCTATTCAGCTCATGATTCTGGACCGATACGATCCTGCGATGGCAAGGCTGCTCGACCATCTGGAACTGCTCGCCCGCCGCGATTTTGCAGCGCTTATGCGTATTTGCGGCGTCGATCAGGAAGACTTGAACCAGATGGTCGCCGAAATCAGGGCGCTGGACCCACGCCCCGGTCTGGCGTTTACCAGCGGATCGGTCGACACAATTGTTCCAGACGTGAATATACGAGCCAACAGCGATGGCAGTTGGGCACTTGAGTTGAACGCTGCCGCGCTGCCGCAGGTTCTGGTTGACAATATTTATTATACGGAAGTGTCCGCCGCCGCCCGCAATCGCGAAGAGCGCGAATTCATTTCCGACTGTCTGCAAAGCGCCAATTGGCTCACCCGCAGCCTCGATCAGCGCGCACGAACGATTCTCAAGGTCGCAACCGAGATCGTCCGTCAGCAGGATAGTTTCCTCGCTTATGGCATCCGCCATCTCCGGCCGCTGAACCTGAAAACCGTGGCCGACGCCATCGGAATGCACGAATTAACGGTCAGCCGCGTCACCGCGCATAAATATATGGCGACGCCCCGAGGCGTGTTCGAGTTCCGATTCTTCTTCACCGCAGCTATTCAGTCCGCCGAGGGCGGCGAGGCGCATTCGTCAGAAGCCGTGCGCGACCGGATTTGCACACTTATTAGTGACGAGGGCGAAGAAACACTTTCAGATGATGCGATTGTGGATATCCTGCGCAAGGATGGCGTAGACATAGCGCGCCGCACGGTCGCCAAATATCGCGAAGGCATGAATATACTATCTTCCGTGCAGCGGAGACGAGAAAAGCGGGCCCAGGCGGCAGCTTGATTGACAAGCGCCAGACGAATGTCTAGAAGCCCGCCCGCAAGAGACCCGGCACAGGAAATTAAGCGTTGGTGGCTCGACATTCGTGATCAACGAGAAAATTTGAAGATCAAATCCGGTTTGTCGTTACTGCAAACCTTGTTCCCCCAGACCACGGGTATAGAGTGACCTCGGACGGTTGTCTGAGCATAAAGGTTCGCTTACATGACTTTGCGTATTTCCGGCAGGCAAATGGATATCGGTGACGCGTTTCGCTCGCGCATTGAAAATCAGGTTAACGACGCGGTTGAGAAATATTTCGACGGAGGTTTTTCCGGCCATGTCACCGTTACGAAAGCCAGTTCGCGTTTCAACGCTGACTGCATGATTCATCTGGATACAGGCATAAGCCTTCAGGCAACTGGCGATGCACAGGAGCCGGTCGCGGCTTTTGATTCTGCCGCCGAGCGGCTGGAGAAGCGCCTGCGTCGCTACAAGCGCAAGCTGAAGTCGCACAACCACAGCACCAACGGTCAGCCGATCGACATTTCCTATACGGTCATGACCGCTGTTGTGGATGAAGACGAAGAAGTGCCGGAAGATTTCGCCCCCGCCATCGTGGCCGAATCGACCGTGGCATTGAAGACCATGTCCGTGGCTTCTGCCGTTATCGAACTTGATACGAAGGAGAGCCCGGTTTTCGTGTTTCGAAACGCGGGGAACGAGCACGTCAACATCGTTTACCGACGGGCGGATGGGAATATCGGCTGGATCGATCCCTCCAAGACCCAAGGCAACGGGTAATTGAAACCCCTGAGAAGCTAAAACACCTGCTCCGGCCTTATGGCCGGGCTATGTGCAAAGGACTCTGGAATGGATTTGAGCGATCTGGTCGAGGTGTCGGCAATTATGCCGGCCTTGAAGGCGAACTCAAAGAAGCAACTCTTGCAGTTGTTGGCCGAGAAGGCCGCCGCAGTCACCGAATTGCCGGAACGTGTCATCTTCGACACCATTCTGCAAAGGGAACGGCTTGGTTCTACGGGCGTAGGAAACGGGATCGCCATTCCCCACGGCAAACTGAGCGGCGTGAAGAAAATCGTCGGCGTATTCGCGCGGCTCGAAACGCCCGTTGATTTCGAAGCACTGGACGACCAGCCGGTCGACTTGGTGTTCCTGCTTCTCGCACCGGAAGGCGCTGGCGCGGACCATTTGAAAGCGCTGTCGCGCATTGCTCGCGTTCTGCGCGACAATGAAACGGTGACAAAGATTCGTGGAACGCGTGATGCCAACGCGATCTTCGCGCTGCTTTCCGAGACGGCTACGCCGAACGCAGCCTGAAATTCCAGATATTAAAAGCAAGGCGCGATTCCTTCGGGATCGCGCCTTTCTTATTGTCTCAATGTACGGCAACCGGCGTCAGGTCGTTTTCCATCGCGCCTGCGAGTGCACGCCCCCGCTCATCGGCCAGCAGAATCGGTTGGCCATTGGCTGCAAACAACGCCCAAAGCCGCGTGCCGGGCTCGATCTTCGGGAGTGATGGGAATTTCCCGTTCAACTCCTCGCTCGGCATTTCGCGCAGATAGGCCACCACGCCTTCGCCAATATGGGCAAGCTGGGCCTCTGTGATGTTGATTTCGGTTTCAGTATCGGTCATTTCCAAGCCTCCATTTGGCGGGGCGCTCAAGGCCAACCCGCGTCAGAGCAAGTGGTTCCCGTGATCTCGGGAGAACCGGTTATTCCTTCACTGCGATGCTGATCTTTTTGACCAGCTTTTCGGGTTGCGGTCGGTCGAGATCAATCGACAGCAGTCCGTTTTTCAGCTCTGCGTTCAGCACGCGCATTCCGTCTGCCAACACAAAAATGCGCTGGAACTGACGCGCAGCAATGCCGCGATGCAGAAATTCTCTTTCTTCCTCGTCCATCTGCTTGCCGCGCACGACAAGCTGATTGTCCTCGGTCGTCAGATCGAGATCGCTCTCCGTGAAGCCGGCAACGGCCAAAACCAGGCGCAAGCGCTCCGGCTCTCCATCGGCAACACGAATACGTTCAATATTGTAGGGCGGGTAGGAATCGCCGTTTTTGGCAACTCTTTCGATCGTTTTTTCCATCGCATCGAAGCCAAGCAGCAACGGCGACGAAAACATAGTCATACGCGTCATTATCTTGTCCTCATAGAGCGACATAGAAGCTGAACCCGGATGGCATTTCAGCCCTTGGTGTTGATATGGTCCGTCCGCATCTCGAATTCAAGTCAATGGAAAGGTCAGCATGCCTCGTAAAATCATTATCGACACTGATCCCGGTCAGGACGACGCAATCGCTATTCTGCTGGCGCTGGCGAGCCCGGAACTTGAGGTGCTGGGAATCACGGCGGTAGCTGGAAACGTTCCCCTTGCGCTGACAGAAAAGAACGCGCGCAAAATCTGCGAACTGGCCGGGCGACCAGACACAAAGGTTTTCGCGGGCGCCCCGCGTCCGCTCGTGCGCCATTTGGTCACCGCTGAGTATGTTCACGGAAAAACCGGTCTGGATGGTCCCGACCTTCCCGATCCAAAAATGGAACTCCAGCCACAACACGCCGTCGATTTTATTGTTGAAACCCTGATGCGAGAGGAGGGCGGAACCGTCACGCTCTGCCCGCTCGGTCCGCTGACAAACGTTGCGCTGGCGCTCATTCGCGAGCCGAAGATTGCGCCACGTATAAAAGAAATTGTTCTGATGGGCGGCGGCTTTTTCGAGGGTGGGAATACCACGCCCGCTGCGGAATTTAACATCTATGTCGATCCGCACGCTGCCGATGTAGTGCTGAAGTCCGGTATTCCCATTGTCATCATGCCGCTTGATGTCACTCATAAGGCTCTGACGACACGCGCCCGCGTAGATGCATTTCGCAAACTGGGCACCAAGGTTGGCGACGCTGCCGTCGCCCTGCTGGAGTTTTTCGAGCGGTTCGATGAGGAAAAATACGGTACCGACGGTGGCCCGCTGCACGACCCCTGCGTCATCGCTTATCTGCTGAAGCCCGAGCTTTTCAAGGGTCGCACGGTCAATGTCGAAGTCGAACTCGGCTCAGAGTTGACGATGGGCATGACGGTCGTTGATTGGTGGGGCGTTACCAATCGAAAAAGGAACGCAACCGTCATGCGCCATATCGATTCTGATGGCTTTTTTGCCTTGCTGGTGGAGCGCCTAGGTCGACTTTAGGCCGCTTCGGCGCGAACCTGATAATCCTTCACGTCGGTGAATCGGATTGCCTTCCACCGCTCGGCTTCATAGTTCAGCGAAAAGCTGTGCTGCGCGAGAAACACAGGATCATTGTCCAGATCGCGAGCAATATCGCCGCGATGGGCGTCGATAAAGCGCTGCACTTCCGCCCGATCATCCGCGGCAATCCAGCGGCACACCGAGAAGCGCGACATTTCGAAATCGACTGGCAGGCTATATTCCGCTGCAAGGCGCTCTTTCAGCACGTCCAACTGCAGCGCACCAACCACGCCGACAATCGCCGGAGAGCCGTCCTCTGGCTGGAATAGCTGTACGACGCCTTCCTCGGCCATCTGCTGCAGCGCTTCCTTCAACTTCTTCGCCTTCATGGCGTCGCCAAGTCGCACGCGGCGCAGAATTTCTGGCGCGAAGTTGGGAACGCCCCTGAAAATAACGTCCTCGCCCTCGGTCAGCGTGTCGCCAATACGTAGCGTTCCATGGTTGGGAATGCCGACAACATCGCCCGCATAGGCTTCGTCCGCAGTCACACGGCTGCGCGCGAAAAAGAACTGCGGCGCGCTGAGGCTCATCTGCTTGCCGGTGCGCACCAGCTTCGCCTTCATGCCGCGCTCCAGCGTGCCGGAGCACACACGCACAAATGCAATGCGGTCGCGGTGATTGGGGTCCATATTGGCCTGAATCTTGAAGACGAATGAGGTCATCTTGTCCTCCGTCGAATGCACCACGCGCGTATCAGCCTCTTGGTCGCGCGGCGGTGGAGCCCATGCGCCAAGCGCTTCAATCAGGTCGCGCACACCAAAATTGCGCAGCGCTGAACCGAAAAATACCGGCGTAAGGTGCCCCTCAAGAAATGCCTTGTGGTCAAACGGCCTGCACGCTTCACGCGCCAGTTCCAGTTCTTCAATGAAAGCTTCGCGGTCGTTCTCCGGCAGCAAACCGGCAACTCGGTTCGAATCCGGCCCGTTCACCTTCTGCCGCTCAACTTCGGCATCGCCGTGCCGCACAGCATTTTCCGCCAGGTGATAGGTGCCAGCAAACGACTTGCCGCTGCCGATGGGCCAGGTAATCGGCGCGGTGTCCAGCGCCAGCTTCTGCTCGATTTCGTCCAAAATCTCGAACGTATCGCGCGCTTCGCGGTCCATTTTGTTGACGAAGGTGACGATTGGAATGTCGCGCATGCGGCAAACCTCGAACAGCTTCAGCGTGCGCGGCTCGATGCCCTTTGCGGCGTCGATCACCATCACCGCGCTATCGACCGCCGAAAGCGTACGATAGGTGTCGTCGGCAAAGTCCTCGTGGCCGGGCGTATCGAGCAGGTTAAAAACGTTATCGCCATATTCAAACGTCATCACCGACGTCACGACCGAAATGCCGCGCTCGCGCTCGATCTTCATCCAGTCGGACCGTGTGTTCATGCGGTCTTTCTTGGCTTTCACCTCGCCTGCAAGCTGAATAGCGCCGCCGAAAAGCAAAAGCTTTTCGGTCAGCGTGGTCTTGCCCGCATCAGGGTGCGCGATAATCGCAAAAGTGCGGCGGCGCGCGACCGCCTTCTTAATTGGCTCGGTCATTTTGTGGGTTCCATTCGCGGCGGGCTTCTATCAGTGGAAAGCCCTGCTGTCGAGAAACACGCGACAAGCCGTGGATATCGTGTTGATCGGGCGCATTTGCAATTGACCCGGCGACTTGCCGAGCCAATATCGTCGGCCATGAAAATCGTCCGCGACGGTCATCCTGAAATCGGCGTCGTTCGGCTGCCTCATGCCGAGAAGCTTCCGCTGCCCGCTTATGAGACAAGCGGCGCGGCGGGTATGGATTTGCGCGCAGCTGTGCCTGAAGATCGGCCTCTGGTCATTCTAGCGGGAAAGCGGGCGCTGGTGCCAACTGGCCTCGTCATGGAGATACCCGACGGTTTTGAGGGGCAGATACGCCCGCGTTCGGGTCTCGCGCTCAAGAACGGCATCACCTGCCTGAACACGCCCGGTACAATTGACAGCGATTATCGGGGCGAAGTGAAGGTCTTGCTCGTCAATCTGGGCGAGGATGATTTCACGGTCACACGCGGCATGCGCATTGCACAGATTGTGTTTGCCTCCGTCTCGCGCGCCACGATCAGCGAGCGCAATGCTGCCGCCTCAACCGACCGTTCTTCGGGCGGTTTTGGATCGACCGGAACCGCCTGACCAGCCAATCGGCTTTATCTGTCCTCTTTTTTGCAACCTTGAGCCGCTTTACTGTCTTTATGCGATGAAGCAGAGGGATGAATCGTGGACAAAGGCGCGGCATTCAGAAACTTGCATGACAGCATATTCGTCATGCCGAATCCAGCAGACATCGGAACTGCAAAATTGCTCGCGGCCTGTGGGTTCAAGGCTTTGGCAACGACCAGCGCGGGCTATGCATGGACGCGGGGTTTAAACGACGGCGACGTTGGCTTTGAAGCCATGATCCAGCATTGCAGGGAAATGGTCGCGGCAACGGACCTCCCGCTTTCCGCCGATCTTGAAAAAGGCAAGGGCAACAGCGCTGACAGCGCCGCAGAGACAGTATTTGCGGCAGAAGCTGCCGGTCTGGCAGGCTGTTCGCTTGAAGATCACAGCGGTGATCCCGCTAATCCCATTTACGACTTCGATCATGCGGTGGAGCGCATCGCAGCCGCTGCCGAAGCTGCCAGATCGCTGAAGCATGATTTCGTATTGACCGCCCGCTCCGAAAACTTTCTTTGGAACCGTCCGAACGCCGAAGATACCATCCGCCGCTTGCAAGCCTTCGAGCAAGCGGGTGCGGATGTGCTTTTCGCACCGGGCGTTACCGATATCGGCATTATCAGGGAAATCTGCGCTGCGGTGACGCGTCCAGTGAATGTGCTTGCTGGCAGCCCACACTTCACCGTCGAAGCGCTGGCCGAGGCTGGCGTCAAACGCATCTCGCTTGGGCCACGTCTTTCAAACCTCGCTTTTGGAGCAGTCGAGCGTGCCGCCCGAGAAATTCTGGACAGCGGCACATTTGGCTTCTGCGGCGAAATCATGCCGTCCGCGCGCATCTCTCAAATAATGGCAGGCAAAACCGAATGACGCTTTCCGTCGTGGACATGCATACGGGCGGCGAGCCGGTTAGGATCGTCACCTCTGGTTATCCCGCCGTTCCGGGCAGTTCCATTCTGGAAAAGCGCGCCTACGCACGCGACAATCTCGACGATCTGCGCAAGCTCCTGATCTTTGAGCCGCGCGGTCATTACGACATGTATGGCGCGCTGCTAGTGAAGCCCACTCTGCCGGAAGCGGATATGGCTGTGCTGTTTATGCACAATGAGGGCTATTCCACCATGTGCGGCCATGCCGTTATCGCGCTTGGCCGTTATGCGGTGGAGCAGGGGCTTGTGCCGCCGGTCGAGCCGGTTACGACAGTCAATATCGAATGCCCCTGCGGTCTGGTTCGCGCATCGGTCGCGGTCAGCGGCGGCAAGGCTGGCATGGTGTCGTTCGAGAGCGTGCCCGCCTTCCTTTTTGAGCGCGATCGTTCGCTTGACTTGCCCGGTGTGGGCGCCGTGAAATTCGACATTTCTTATGGCGGGGCGTTCTATGCGCTCGCCGATTGCGCGCAATGGGGCCTGGAATTTGGGCGCAGCCGTGTGCGCGATTTTGTCGACGCAGCCACCGCTTTGACCGAGGCGGTAAAGCGCACGCATTCCATCACCCATCCCGAACATGACGACCTTGGCTTTCTATACGGAACCATCCTGACGGATGGCGGCGATGGCGGGGCGGGGATGGCAACCCGAAACGTCTGCATATTTGCCGATGCCGAAGTTGACCGCTCACCCACTGGCTCCGGCGTCACGGCGCGGCTCGCCGCCATGCACGCCAAGGGCAATCTTCGCGAAGGCGAACCGCGACTGTTCGAAAGCATCACCGGCGCGCATTTTTCGGGCGAGGTGGTGCGCCGCTCTAATGTCGGCACGCATGATGCGATTGTTGCGCGGGTCGGCGGACGGGCTTATTATACTGGCAGAGCTGAATATTCATTGGAGGAGGGAGACAAGCTCGGCAAAGGATTTTTGCTGCGATGAAGAACTTCCTCATCCTTCTGCCCGCAATCGCGGCGCTCACGCCTGCCTCAGCTTATGCGGCGAAACTGCCAGACGCCATGCAAATGCAGCTTGTCATGATGCTTCAGGCTGAAATCGCGCCATGCTGGACGATGCCGCCCATCGACGGCAAAGCACCAGCACCCGTCACCATTCAGGTGCTTCTCAAAAAGGATGGCTCACTCGCACGTAAGCCCGCAGCCATCGCATTGCCGCAAGACAAATCCGCAAAGGCTTTGGCAACCAGCGCTATTCGCGCGGTTGAAAAATGCGCTCCATTCGACAGTGTCGCGCAGCATCCGAAAGCCTATGACAAGTGGCGCGAACTGCGGATTAATTTCGCGCCTGTCGGTAATTGAATTCAGCGCTTTTCTTTGCAAGCCAAAGCATTTAGACCCGCAGCGCGTGACACAGTTGGGGCGCGCATGAGCAAGTTTGACGTTCTTTGCATCGGCAACGCGATTGTCGACATCATCTCGCACAGCGACGAGGCGTTTCTCGTGGAGAACGGCATCATCAAAGGTGCGATGAACCTCATCGATACCGAGCGCGCCGAACTGCTTTATAGCCGCATGGGGCCGGCCATCGAAGCTTCGGGCGGCAGTGCAGGGAACACGGCGGCGGGCGTTGCAAGTCTTGGTGGCAAGGCCGCTTTTTTCGGCAAGGTCGCGCGTGACCAGCTAGGCGAAATCTACACACACGACATTCGCGCGCAGGGCGTGGCGTTCGATACGCAGCCTCTGGCCGGTCCGCCGCCAACCGCGCGCTCTATGATTTTCGTGACGCCCGATGGCGAGCGTTCCATGAACACCTATCTCGGCGCGTGCGTGGAACTTGGGCCGGAGGATGTCGAGGAAGACAAGGCGCGCGCAGCTCAGGTTACGTATTTCGAGGGCTATCTGTGGGATCCACCCCGCGCCAAAGACGCCATCCGCTTGACCGCCAAATACGCGCATGCCGCCGGCCGACAGGTATCGATGACTCTTTCGGATTCATTCTGTGTTGGACGCTATCGCGATGAGTTCCTTGACCTTATGCGCTCTGGAACCGTCGACATCGTTTTCGCCAATAGCCACGAGGTAAAATCACTCTACGAAACCTCGTCATTCGAGACGGCGGTGGATTTGATCCGCAAGGATTGCAAACTCGCCGCCATCACGCGCTCGGAGAAAGGCTCCCTGATCGTTCGCGGCGACGAAACCTATGAGATTGCGCCAAGAAAAGTGCGGCAGGTGGTAGACACGACCGGCGCTGGCGACCTCTATGCGGCTGGTGTGCTCTACGGATACACGCAGGGCTTCGATCTCAAGCGCTGCGGTGATCTTGGCTCGCTCGCCGCCGGATTGGTCATCGAGCAGATCGGCCCGCGCCCTCGTCAAAACCTTCAAGACGAAGCGATCAAGGCCGGATTGCTTTAAGCGAAAGCGGGCGGCGCAAACTTACTGAATTGCCGCCCACCAAACTAAATCGTCAAATGTGCAGCGCGTGGCCGAGCGCCTTCAGTGCCGCTTCCTGCAACGCCTCGCCTTGCGTCGGATGTGCATGGATCGTCCCGGCAATATCTTCCAGCCGCGCACCCATCTCGATTGCCAACCCAAAAGCAGCGGACAGTTCCGACACGCCCTGACCGACCGCCTGAATGCCAAGCACGACATGATTATCCGCACGCGCAACCACGCGCACAAAGCCTTCCTCGCCCAGCTTGGTCATGGCACGGCCATTAGCGGTGAAGGGGAACATCCCGATCTTGACCTCTGTGCCTGCAGCCTTCGCTTCGTCTGGCGTAAGCCCTGCCGACACGACCTCCGGGTCGGTAAAGCAAATCGCCGGAATGCAGCGCTTGTCCCACGAGCGCTTATGGCCCGCGACAATCTCGGCAACCATTTCGCCCTGCGCCATCGCGCGATGCGCCAGCATAGGCTCGCCTGTCACGTCGCCGATAGCATAAACACCGCGCATAGACGTGCGGCACTGGTCATCGATGCGGAGAAACCGGCCAGACATAGTCAGGTCGATCTGATCCAGCCCCCAACCCTCGGTCTGAGGCTTGCGGCCCACCGTAACGAGGATTTTGTCGGCGGTGATCTTCTCGTCCTTGCCATCTGCGGTTTCCACCAGCAGCGCGTCGCCCTTGGGCGAAAGTCCTTTTGCCTTTGCTCCGGTCAGCACATTCACGCCAAGCGCCGCAAGACGCTTCGTCACCGGGCGCGTCAGTTCAGCGTCATAGGTCGCAAGCACCCGCGGCAGCGCTTCCACCACCGTTACCTTTGCGCCCATTTTGGCAAAAGCGATGCCGAGTTCGAGCCCGATATAGCCACCACCAACGACCGCGAGCGTCTTCGGAACTTCGGTCAGAGCCAGTGCACCAGTCGAAGAAATTACATTTCCGCCAAACGGCAGGAATGGCAGTTCGACCGGCACAGAGCCGGTGGCAATCACGATATTTTCCGCGCGGATGACCTGCGTGCCGGTCTCGGTTTCAACCTCAACGGTTTTGCCGTCGCGGAATTTTGCCCAGCCCGGTACCACCTTGACCTTGGCTTTTTTCAGCAGGCCGGAAACGCCGCCGGTCAAACGGCCAACAATGCCGTCCTTCCACGCGATGGTCTTTGCCAGATCGAGTTTCGGTGCGGAAACGCTGATGCCGAGCGGGCTTGCACCATCGGCGAAATGCGCTGCCTTTTCGAATTCCTCAGCCGCATGGATCAGCGCCTTGGAGGGAATGCACCCAATATTGAGGCAGGTGCCGCCCGGCTTGTTTGCCTCCACAATCACCGTGTCGATGCCAAGTTGACCCGCACGAATAGCGCAGACATAGCCGCCCGGACCCGCACCGATAACCAGAAGTTTGCAGGAAATTTCTTTCATGGTCCCGATCCTAATTGTCCATGAAGATCAGCGCAGGCGTTTCAAGCAGCGCCTTGATGCGCTGAACGAATACCGCCGCATCCCAGCCATCGATCACGCGGTGATCGAATGACGAGGAGAGGTTCATCATCTTGCGCGGCACGAATTGCGTGCCATCCCACATGGGGCGCACCATCATCTTGTTCACGCCGACAATCGCGACTTCGGGGTAATTGATAACCGGCGTCGTTGCGATTCCACCCATCGCACCAAGCGAAGTGATGGTGATGGTCGAGCCAGACAGTTCCTCGCGCGTTGCCGTGCCGGATTTTGCAGCTTCAGCCAAGCGGTTCACTTCCGATGCGCAGTCCCAAAGGTCGCGCGCTTCGGCGTGGCGAACCACGGGCACCACAAGGCCGCTTGGGGTTTGAGCGGCCATACCGATATGCACACCGCCATGCTGCTGAATCACCCCGGCATCGTCGTCGAACAGCGCATTCAGTTGCGGCTGCTCGGAAATTGCCTTCACCATCGCTCGCATGAGGAAGGGCAGGAGCGTCAGCTTCGGCCTGTCCGCGCGTTTATCCTTGTTGAGCGACGCGCGCAGCTCTTCCAAAGCCGTGACGTCCACTTCCTCTACATAGGTGATATGCGGGATACGCGACTTTGAAAGGCGCATCTTCTCCGCAATTTTGCGGCGCAGACCGACAACCTTGATTTCAGACACATCATTGTTCTGAACCAAGCCGCCACCCTTGCCGACCGGCTGCGGTCCACGCGCAATGAAGGCGTCAAGGTCTTCGTGGTTTATGCGACCAGCCGGACCCGATCCTGCAACCTGCCGCAGATCGACGCCCGCTTCACGGGCGCGCAGACGAATGGCAGGCGAAGCCAGCGGCTTTTCACCCTCGGCACGCGGGGCGCCGGAAAGCGCGCGAGCCGGTGCGGGCTTCGGAGCCGCAGCCACGGGTTTTGGCGCGGGTGCCGGCTCTTCCTTCTTTGCAGGCGCGGGGGCAACAGGCTGTGCCTTCGCTTCCTGCTTCACGGGTTCGGCGGCGGGGGCTTCCCCACCTTTCACATTGCCTTCGCCAGCCACTTCCAGCCGCACGATAGGCGAACCGATAGCAACTGTGTCGCCAATTTCAGCGCCGAGCCAGATCACCTTGCCATCGACCGGCGAGGGAATTTCGACCGTTGCCTTGTCGGTCATGACAGCGGCCAGCACCGCATCCTCGCGCACCAGATCGCCAACTTTCACCTGCCATTCGACAAGCTCAGCCTCTGCAACGCCTTCGCCCACATCGGGCAGCTTGATGACGTACTCACCCATGTCTCAAGCCTCCATCGTTTCGATCAGCGCGCGCCCAACACGGGCAGGTCCGGGGAAATAATCCCACTCCTGCGCGTGCGGATATGGCGTGTCCCATCCGGCTACGCGCGCCACCGGCGCTTCGAGGTGGTAGAAACAGTTTTCCTGCACCAGCGTCACCAGTTCCGCGCCAAAGCCGGAAGTGGTCGTCGCTTCGTGGATCACCACGCAGCGGCCCGTTTTCTTCACGGATTCAACGATTGTGTCGAGGTCAAGCGGAACAAGTGTCCGCAGGTCGATAACCTCCGCATCGATGCCGGTTTCTTCAGCCGCCGCGAGCGCAACATGCACCATCGTGCCATAGGCAAGCACCGTAACCGCCGAACCCGCGCGCCGGATCGCTGCCTTGCCGAGCGGCACGACATAATGTCCATCCGGCACTTCGCCCAGTTCGTGCTTGGACCATGACGTGACAGGCCTGTCATGATGACCGTCAAATGGTCCGTTGTAGAGGCGCTTCGGCTCCAGAATGATCACCGGATCGGGATCTTCAATCGCCGCAATCAGCAGGCCCTTCGCATCGACCGGGTTGGAAGGAACGACAACCTTCAAGCCAGCAACATGCGTGAACAACGCTTCGGGGCTTTGGCTATGGGTTTGACCACCGAAAATGCCGCCGCCAGTTGGCATGCGAACCACGAGCGGACAGGTGAAGTCGCCCGCCGAGCGATAGCGCAGCCGCGACGCTTCCTGCGTAAGCTGGTCGTAAGCCGGGTACATATAGTCGGCGAACTGGATTTCCACGCAGGGGCGCAGGCCATATGCGGCCATGCCGATAGCCGTGCCCACAATGCCCGATTCATTGATCGGCGCATCGAAGCAGCGCTCTTTTCCATATTTGGCTTGCAGGCCCGCTGTGCAGCGAAACACGCCGCCGAAATAGCCGACATCTTCACCGTAAACGACGACGCGCTTGTCACGCTCCATCATAACGTCCAGACCATCGCGAATGGCCTCGATCATAGTTTTGCGCGGCATGGGTTACACTCCTGCCTGCTGGCGCTGGCGGCGCAAATGCGGTGGCATTTCTTCGAAAAGTCCCTCGAAAATATCGCGGACGGATGGCTTGCCGCCGGAATGCAGGGTGCCGTGGCTCTCTGCCTCTTTCTGCGCCGCAATAACGCCGTCCATCACTTCGGCTTCTGCCTGCTTGTGGCGGTCTTCGCTCCAGATGCCACGCAGGATCAAATGGTTTTTGAGCCGGAGAATTGGGTCGCCAAGCGGCCACGCATCGGATTCCGTCTTTGGGCGATAGGCCGACGGGTCGTCCGATGTGGAGTGCGCACCCGCGCGATAGGTCACATACTCGATCAGCGTCGGTCCGAGATTGCGGCGTGCACGTTCCGTGGCCCATTTCGCCACGGCATGTACGGCCAGAAAATCATTGCCATCTACGCGCAGCGAAGGAATGCCAAAGCCGATACCGCGCGCCGCGAATGTTCCTGAACCACCACGCGCGATGCCCTGAAATGTCGAGATTGCCCACTGATTGTTGACGACGTTCAGAACGATCGGCGCCTTATAGGTCGAGGCAAAAACAAGCGCCGAGTGGAAGTCGGATTCCGCGGTCGATCCGTCACCAATCCATGCCGCTGCGATGCGCGTGTCCTGGCTGATGGCCGAGGCCATTGCCCAACCCACCGCCTGCACGAACTGCGTCGCAAGATTGCCGGAGATCGTAAAGAACCCGTGCTCCTGCGACGAATACATCACTGGAAGCTGTCTCCCGCGCAGTGGGTCGCGCTCGTTGGAGAATATCTGGTTCATCATGTCGACCATCGGATAGCCGTCCGCGATCAGCAGACCGGCTTGCCGGTAGGTCGGAAAATTCATGTCGCCCTTGGACAGCGCCTTACGGAAGGCCGTGGATACGGCTTCCTCGCCAAGATGCTGCATGTAGAAGGACGTCTTGCCCTGCCGTTGCGCCATCTGCATGCGGGCATCGAAAGCGCGCAATGTCATCATGTGGCGCAGGCCTGCCGTCAGTTCCTCGTCGGTCAGCGAACCCGCCCAAGGCCCAACCGCTTCTCCCTCGCGGTTCAGCACCCGAATGATCGAGAATGCCAGCTTGCGAATGGATTCTGGTTCCGCATCGACCGGCCGCCGCTCGACCGAGCCAGCTTCCGGAATAACGACATTTGAGAAGTCTGGAATGCCGCCCGGCCTGACTTCAGGCTCCGGCACGTGAAATTTTAAAGGCGCGCTATCGGCCATGATCATCCTCCCGGTTGACCGGACAAGGTGAGCTTACCACACCAGTCGGCCACGCTTCTGATGGCTTTTCAAGGTGATTTCAATGGGGAGTCTGCGCGCTCGCTAAAATAGCAAGAGCGGACCGAATTTCGGCCCGCTCACGCAATTTTCGATCAGACTGCGTGCCTCTGCGCGCAACTAAGATTTATGGTGCACTTTCTGCAAGCCATAGACCGGGGTCGGCAAACCTTCCATGCGCGCTTTCAATTGCAGTGCGAGATAGAGGGAATAGTGCCGCGATTGATGCAGGTTGCCCCCGTGGAACCACAACGCTTCCTGCTGGGTTGGCTTCCACATGTTGCGCTGTTCGCCCTCCCACGGTCCCGGGTCCTTAGTGGTGTCGGAGCCAAGGCCCCAGCATTTGCCAACCTTGTCGGCGGTCTCCTTGGAAATGAGGTCAGCCGCCCAGCCGTTCATCGAGCCGTAGCCTGTGGCGTAGATCACCAGATCGGCGGGGAGGCGAGTCCCGTCTTTCAATAACACGGCGTCTTCCGTCAGTTCCTGAACGTCCGAACCGCTCTTGAGCTTGATGGAGCCGTCAATCACAAGGTCGCATGCGCCGACATCGATATAATAGCCGGAGCCGCGCCGCAGATATTTCATGAACAGGCCGGATCCGTCATCGCCCCAATCCAGCATGAAGCCGGCTTTTTCCAGCGCGGCATAGAAGTCTTTGTCGCGCTCCTTCATCTGCTCGTAGAGCGGAATCTGGAACTCATGCAGTATCCTGTAGGGAAGGGACGCAAATATCATATCCGCCTTTTGCGTCGTCATTCCGCTGTTCACCGCCTTTTCGGAATAAAGCGAGCCCAGACCGATATCCATTAGCGTGTCGGACTTGACGATGTGCGTGGACGAACGCTGCACCATCGTTACGTCCGCTCCCGCTTCCCACAGCGCCGCGCAAATATCGTGCGCCGAGTTGTTCGACCCGATCACCACGACCTTCTTGCCCTTATATTTGTCCGGCCCGGGATGCGTCGAGGAGTGCTGCTGCTCTCCCTTGAAAACATCCTGCCCTTTGATTTTCGGCCAGTTTGCCTTGCCAGACATTCCTGTCGCCAGCACAAGCTGTTTCGGCTTCAGGGTAATTTCCTTGCCGTCGCGCTCAACGACGACAGTCCATTCCTTGGTTTTCTCGTCAAAGGTTGCCTTCTTGGCCGTGGTGGACGCCCAATAGTTCAGCTCCATCACCTTGGCATACATTTCCAGCCAATCGCCGATCTTGTCCTTGGGAGCAAACACCGGCCAGTTCTTCGGAAAATCGATATAAGGCAGGTGATCGTACCAGACCGGATCGTGCAGGCAGAGCGACTTGTAGCGCTTGCGCCAGCTATCACCCGCGCGCTCGTTCTTCTCGACAATAATAGTCGGCACGCCCAATTGCTTGAGCCGCGCCGCCAGCGCGATGCCACCCTGACCCCCGCCGATGATAAGCACATAGGGCTGCTTGCTGTGGCCAAGTTCGGCAATTTCCGCGTCGCGCTCCTCGCGCCATGTCTTGCGGTCCTTGCCATGTCCGTGCTTTGCGCCGAGCGGGCGCGTATAGCCGGATTTCTCTTCGTGACCCTTGAGTTCAGTCAGCGCGGTCAGCAGGGTCCATATCCGGCCTTCCTTGAGTCGCAGCAACCCATATCCCCGACCGGCTCCCGTCTCGAACTGAAATCCAGCTTTCAGTAATACCGTTCGCTTCGGTCGCTTCCTCGCCCTCGGCAATCTTCCAGCCGGAAGGACCAATCTTCGCGAGCTGTGCTTTCAGCATGTCGCGTATCTGATCCTGACCTTCGAGTGTCTTGATGTTCCATGTAAAGGCGATCAGGTCGCGCCAATACGAATCTGCCTGGAAGCAGCCGACTGCTGCTTCAATGTCTTGCTCAGCTAGCGCCTTCCCGAATTTCTCCAGGAACGCCGACACTTTTGTGCTGGGCGTCTTATCTAGCATATCGTCTCCTCCGGGCCTCCCGCACCATGATCGTGGCGCGGCAAAAGCGCGGCGGCAACTGTACTATCCGGCAATCCTCGCGAAATTCCCGATCAAGCCCTCACCAGACGGAGCCGGGCAGGGCATCGAGCGGAATTGTCAGGTAGCGACGCCCGTTCGCGTGCGGTGACGGAAGCTCTCCGCCGCGAATGTTCACCTGCAATGCATGGAGAATGAGTTTCGGCATGGGCAGCGTGCTGTCACGCGTTTCTCGCAAGGTCACAAACGCGTCTCGCGAAATCCCAACGACATGTGGATTCGTGGTCTTTTGCTCCGCTACGGTGCTTTCCCAGCGCGCTTCGCGCCCGCCAGTTCGGTAATCATGCCCGGTGAACAGCCGGGTTGTATCCGGCAAGGCGAGAATGGACTGTATGGAGGTCCAAAGCCTATCCGCACTTCCGCCGGGAAAATCGGCCCGCGCAGAGCCGGTATCCGGCATGAACAACGTATCGTGAATAAAGGCCGCATCTGCCACGACATAGGTAATCGAGGCCAGCGTGTGTCCAGGCGAATGCATCACCGACGCTTCAATTTCGCCGATCAGGAAAGTCTCGCCGTCGCGGAACAGGTGATCCCATTGCGTCCCGTCGCAAGCAAACTCCGTCCAGCCATATATGTCTTTCCATATGGTCTGAACCTTTTTGACATGTTCGCCTATTGCGGTCGGGGCGCCCGTGCGCCCCTTGAGATAATGGGCAGCCGAAAAATGATCGGCGTGGGGATGCGTGTCCAATATCCACTGCACCGAAAGCCCGTGCTCAGCGATGTATTTCAGTATCGCATCGGCATTGGTCGTTGCTGTCGAGCCTGACTTTTCATCATAATCCAGAACGGGGTCGATAATTGCGCATTTGCCCGTCGCGGTGTCCGAAACCACGTACTGCACGCTGCCGGTGCGCTCATCATAAAACGCGGCAACTTCTGGCTTGCGCATGTCAATATCCCTCGCGATCAAACCAGCCCGGCTACAGGGCCGCATGGTTGCGGTCGAGTATATTCCTTCTCAAACATCGGCGCATCTTTTGCCAGTTGTGCTACGGACGCGATAATAAAGTCGACCTTGTCATCGGTAAGCAGCACGCTGAAATTCAGCCGGGTAAATCCTGGTTTCTTGACGTCATCGCCCGCAAGTATTGCGGCTCGAATTTCGTCCGACTGTTCTTCACCAATCTCCAGCAGCCGGTGCGCATATGGGCCTGCGCATGCGCAGCCACCCTGCGCCTGAATTCCAAACCTGTCGCTCAACATTCGTGTGATCAGTTGTTGGTGAACATAGCCACCTCGTTCGTTCTGAATGCGGAATGCGAAAATGGGTAGGCGTCCAGCTAGGGGCAGCCCTAGCATTTCCAATTGCGGAATGTCCTTCCAGACAGCGAATGCGCGTTGCCGAAGCTCGCGGTTCCTCGCTTCCATTTCATCCAGCCCGATCGCGTGTTTAACGATGAATGCCAGCGCGACACGTATGTCGCCAATTACGTTGGGCGTGCCAGCCTCTTCTCTGGCCTCTACGCTATCGAGGTAATCATGCCATTGGGACGAAACGAACTTCACCGTCCCGCCGCCGGGCCATGATGGTTTGCCCGTGGCGACGCTGTCCTTTCGGACGATCAGCAAACCGGAAGCCCCCGGTCCGCCTATGAACTTATGCGGCGAAAGAGCTATCGCATCGATCTCCGCTCCTTCACCGGGCGACATGTTGATCGGCACATATGGACCCGCCCCCGCATAATCCCAGACCATTTTTGCACCTGCGGCTTTCGCCATGCGGGTAATGCCGAGAATATCGCTGCGAATGCCTGTAATATTCGAGGCGGCGGACATCGAGCACACAGTAAGGTCAAAGCCCCCTTGGTTCAGCACGTCCTGCAACTGGCCAAGAACAGGACCGCCGTCCGGTGCTTCATCAATCTCGAAAACCGCCGCGCCGCTCTCCCTCCACGGCAGAATGTTGGAATGGTGCTCATACGGTCCCACGATAACACGCACCGTCTTTCCAGCCGCGACCAACTCCGCTGCGCCAAACAATGCGACAAGCCGGTTAAGGCCAGAGGTTGCACCTGAACCGGTGAAGATGACTGCATGCTCTGCGGTCGCTCCACAATAACTCGCAATCATAGCGCGCGCCTCGCGGCGCATGCGTGTTACAAACCCACCGCAGTAAAGTCTTCTGTATGGCTGTTGGCATAGTAAGGCAAAATCTCGTCGACGATAAAGCTCTCGACTTGCCTCAGCGCGCGACCCGAAGCCACATAGTCGGCATAGACCATTTCCTTGCGGCCATAGGGACCCTCAATATGCGCTTTGGCTCCGATCAGCCCCGCCCTGAGTTCCGCAGCAACGTCGCTTTAAATCAACGTGTCGCGAAACCGCGCCAAACTCGTGCGATTATCCTGCATATTGGTGTTTGCAACTGACAAGATCGACCCCCCAACGGTTTCCTCAAACCGAGCCAATTCTAATATTCCCAAGGCAACCATAATCATCTATTATATGGAATATTAGTATAGTATGTTGTCATATGATCGAAAATTCTGAAAAGATCGATGCATTTGA
>JASGJA010000009.1:0-35693 GCA_049840935.1 Mesorhizobium sp. | reverse complement strand
GCTGGAAGTGGACCGCTCCAAGGCCGCGCAATATGGGGTATCGCCAACGGCAGTCGGCACGGCTGTGCAGCTTGTCACCACCGGGCTTAAGCTGACCGACTATCGACCTGCTGGTGCTGACGCCGCTGTGGACATTCGGCTGCGCTTGCCGGAGGACCGTCGCACGCTTACGGAACTGGATCAGTTGCGCATCGAAACGGCCAACGGGTCGGTGCCGATTTCAAACTTCGTGGTGCGCAAGCCTGAACACACAGTCGGCATCCTGAACCGCAATCGATGGCAAGCGCACGATCAACGTGCAGGCCAACGTCGCGTCCGGCTATCAGGTAAATGCCGTGCAGAATGAAGTAAGAGAAGCTGTCAGCAAGATGGACTTGCCCGGTATCGACTGGAAAAAGAATGGCTCGGATGAGGATAGCGCGGAGGCACAGGCGTTCCTCGGCAATGCCTTCGGCGCGGCCATCTTCCTGATCTTCATCGTGTTGCTGGCGCAGTTCGACAAGTTTCACCAGCATGCTTCTTGATGTTTGTCCTGCGTGATAATGGCGACGATCGGCGCGCTGCTTGGCATGATGCTGACCGGGCAGGTTCGTTATCGTTTATCTCCGGCATCGGCATTATCGCGCTGGCCCGATGCTGTCGTCAACAACAACATCGTAACCTGATACCGATACCCTATGATCGGCTGCGCGAGGAAGGTTCAGGAACAAGCTCGACGCAGTATGCAAACCTCCGCGAACGCGCGCGCCCAGTGGTGCTCACGGCAGTGTCAGCTATCCTTCGGCGTGCTGCCCATCGCCTTCGGTCTTCGTCTGGAAATCTTCCACCACGAAACGACGATCAGCGCACCATCGACGCAACGGTGGATCGCGCTTTCGTCGGCCATCGTGTTCGGGCTTTCCTTCGCGACCGTGCTGACACTGATCGTGACGCCTTCAATGCTGATGGTGTTTACGCGAGATAAGCGTACGTCCGGCCAAAAGGGATTCATTGGGCGTCTGAAAGATGGCGTATTTCGACGTGAGAAAAAGGGCACAATCCGCACGGCTCCGCGACCGGCTGACGGCGGCGGCACACCCGCACCCGCGGAATAAATCGATCTCCCGAATGCGTCCAAAGCGCATTCGGGAACCCTTAGCCGGGTTCGCGCATTTCATTTCCGGTCCGAATAGTCGGAGGGAACCCGGATATGACCTTAGGCACACTTCTTCTCATCATTCTTATTCTGATCTTGATCGGTGCGGTGCCGAGCTGGCCCTACTCGCGCGGTTGGGGATACGGCCCGTCAGGTATCGTCGGCGTGTTGCTCGTCGTTGTCTTGGTGCTGCTGCTGATGGGACAACTTTAAGAACTAAGCACGGTACACCCTTCTCCCCGTGATCGGGGGGAAGGAATTAGGTTAAATCATCTCCGGTCCGGCTATCTGTCGATCAGGCTGAAAATCCGCAGCCCGGACGAGTTCCCGCACAGACGCAAACGATGATCAGCGGCAGGGCCAGCGCGATATAAATCCACGAAAAACCTACATGCTCAGCGACAAAGCCGATGGCCGATGGCGCGAGCAAAATACCGGAATAGCCGATTGTTGTGACGACACTCATGCCTGTACTGGCAGAAATGCCGGGCTGGTTGCCCGCGGCAGAAAAGGCAATCGGCACGATGTTGGCGATGCCGACGCCAGCTACCGCGAATGATGCGATGACCAGCCAGGCCCACGGCGACAACCCCGCAACCAAAATGCCCGCTGCCGCGATGAGGCATGAAATGCGCATGGTCTGAACTGCACCGAAACGATTGCGAACACGATCCCCTACAAATCGCAATATCGCCATCGCGCCAGCGAAAAACGCAAAACCAAGACCGGCTGTGGCGATTGACGCGCCAAGTTCGTTGCGAAGATAGAGCGCGCCCCAATCCAGAATTGCGCCCTCCGGGATCATTGCGAAAAGCGCCACAGCGCCCACAAGATAAACAGATGCAATGCGCGGCAACCGCATCGGCTTTTTCTGCTCGCTTGCTTCCGGCTGCTTGTCGTCAACGACATATCGGGCAGCAAGAGTGAGCATAATTGCCAGCGCGAAAGTGACGCCGACCGCATGAGTAAGCGCCCCAAAATTCTGGATGATCAACCCGCCCAGACCGCCGCCCACAAACCCGCCCAGACTCCAGAAGCCATGCGATGACGACATAATCGCGCGCGACAGCTTCTTTTCCACCGCCACGGCATTGGAGTTCATCGCGACATCCATAGCGCCCACCACCCCGCCGAAAAAGAACATCGCTATTGCCGTCAGCGGAACGTTAGGAGCTGACACGACCGCAAGCAACGCAAACACGCAGGCTGCAGCAAAGCCGAGACCGACACGGCGAGAGCCATAGCGAGCCATGAGCACACCCGAAAGCGGCATGAACGGACATTGCGCCCAAGACCAAAAACGAGAATCAGAATGCCGAGCGTGGACTTGCGGATCGCGAAGCCGCGTCGCCAGTTCAGGAATTTGCGGCGCCCAGCTTCCCACGAGAAAACCGTTCATGAAGAACAGCCCTGCCACTGCCCAGCGCCCACGCTGCGCCGCTGCCAAATTTTGCGCGGTGTCCATGCAAACCCACCAGATTTTTGAATCGGCGCTAAGTTAAATCGGTTCAATGCATCGTCAAGCCGTATCGAGTGGGCCAGAAATAATGGAAGCGCTTTGAATTACCCCTCATCCCCGGAGAAGAGAGGAGGGAGTGGATTGGGTGGCGGGGAAGAAGGAAGACGGAGACGCAGGTGGTAGTTGTTTGTCCTTGAGGGAGAAGGTGGCGGCAGGCGGATGAGGGTGAATAATTGCCACATGGAAAGCTCATCCAACGACGAAAATTGGTGGTTTTCAAATTCGCCGCTTGCGTTCCGAATTAAACTTGATATTTTCAGTCAAGAAATTAGCGGTTCAGCTCGAACCACCCGATCAAGCACGAAGGGGTCTCTGATGAATACGTACAATCCCCAGTTCCACCGCGCGCTTCGCAACGACCGGAGCGAGGTGCAACGCCCGCTCGACGCCGGACGTATCGGCGTGCGGACTCTGTCGAGCACCACGCTGTTCGAGCGCGGCGAACATGAGATTGGCATTGCGCATGGCGAGTCGCTCTATCGTTTGAAAATCACGAGGCAGGGCAAGCTGATCCTCAACAAATAAGACGCGGATACGCCCCCCTGTTCCACGTCCAAAGCGGCCAAGCTGCAAGGTGATAATCACCCGACGCAGCTTGGTCGTTTTCATTCTGCCAAATTTGTTTGCACTGCACAATTTTTCGGCTAAGCAGATAGCATCAGTTCTGCGACGATCTGGAGCTTGTGCGTGGCTATCAAGAAAATTCTCGTTGCCAATCGGTCGGAAATCGCCATTCGCGTTTTTCGCGCAGCCAATGAGCTGGGCCTGAAAACCGTCGCCATATGGGCGGAAGAAGACAAATACTCCCTGCATCGCTTCAAGGCAGACGAAAGCTATCAGGTCGGACGCGGCCCTTGGCTAGCCAAAGACATGGGGCCAATCGAAAGCTATCTCTCGATCGACGAGATTTTGCGCGTCGCGAAAGAGTCAGGCGCGGATGCCATTCACCCTGGCTACGGCCTGCTTTCCGAAAGCCCTGAATTTGCAGAGGCCTGCGCAGAAGCAGGGATAACCTTCATTGGCCCCAAGCCTGAAACCATGCGGCGGCTGGGCAACAAGGTAGCCGCACGCAATCTCGCCATTCAGGTCGGTGTACCGGTCGTGCCGGCGACCGATCCGCTGCCGGATGATATGGACGAAGTGAAGCGGCTCGCCAGTGAGATGGGCTATCCGGTGATGCTGAAGGCATCATGGGGTGGCGGCGGACGCGGTATGCGCGCCATTCGCTCCGAGGCCGATCTTCTGCGCGAAGTTGTCGAAGGCAAGCGCGAGGCGAAGGCCGCTTTCGGCAAGGACGAAGTCTATCTGGAAAAGCTGGTTGAGCGTGCGCGCCACGTTGAGGTGCAGGTTCTGGGCGACACGCATGGCAACGCCGTCCATCTGTTCGAGCGTGATTGCTCGATCCAGCGGCGCAACCAGAAAGTCGTCGAGCGCGCGCCCGCTCCATATCTAAACGATGCGCAACGCGAAGAACTGTGCGGCCATGCGCTGAAGATCGCCAAGGAAACCGACTACATCGGAGCTGGAACGGTCGAGTTTCTTCAGGACGCCGACAGCGGCAAGTTCTACTTCATCGAAGTGAACCCGCGCATTCAGGTGGAGCACACGGTTACGGAAGCCGTGACCGGCATCGACATCGTCAAGGCGCAGATTTACATCCTCGACGGCTACGCAATCGGCACGCCCGAATCCGGTGTACCGAAGCAAAAAGACATCAAGCTGAACGGCCACGCTCTTCAATGCCGCATCACGACCGAAGACCCTGAGCACAATTTCATTCCGGACTATGGTCGCATCACCGCCTATCGCGGCGCGACCGGATTCGGCATTCGGCTGGATGGCGGCACGGCCTATTCCGGCGCGGTGATCACACGCTTCTATGATCCGCTGCTGGAAAAGGTGACGGCCTGGGCTCCGACCTCGGAAGAGGCAATCGCGCGCATGAACCGTGCGCTGCGCGAATTCCGCATTCGTGGCGTGGCTACCAATCTGACATTTCTCGAAGCCATTATCTCGCATCCGAGCTTCCACGATAATTCCTACACGACGCGATTTATCGACACGACGCCCGAACTTTTCACGCAGGTGAAGCGGCAAGACCGCGCCACCAAGCTGCTGAACTATCTGGCTGACGTCACCGTAAACGGACACCCTGAAACACGTGGACGCCCCGCCCCAGACCCGGAGGCAGCAGGGCCGGTCATTCCGTGGTTCACCGGAGCAATTCCGGACGGCACAAAACAAAAGCTGGATCAGCTTGGCCCGGAAGTTTTTGCACGCTGGATGCGCGAACAGAAGCAAGTTCTGGTGACTGACACGACAATGCGTGACGGTCATCAATCGCTGCTGGCAACGCGCATGCGCACCTATGACATTGCCCGAATTGCCGGAACCTATGCGCGCGCCCTGCCGCAATTGCTCTCACTGGAGTGCTGGGGCGGCGCGACATTCGACGTCGCCATGCGTTTTCTCACCGAAGACCCGTGGGAGAGGCTGAGCAATGTGCGCGAGGCCGCGCCGAACATATTGCTGCAAATGCTGCTGCGCGGCGCGAATGGCGTTGGCTACACGAACTATCCGGACAATGTCGTGCAGCATTTCGTGAAGCAGGCCGCCAGCGGCGGCATTGATCTGTTCCGCGTGTTCGACTGCCTGAACTGGGTAGAAAACATGCGGGTGGCAATGGATGCCGTGCGCAAGGAAGATAAGCTTTGCGAAGCCGCTATGTGTTACACAGGCGATATTCTCGACCCGGAGCGCGCGAAATATAATCTGCGCTACTATGTTGATCTGGCGAAGGAACTTGAGAAGGCTGGCGCACATATCATCGCAGTCAAAGACATGGCCGGTCTGCTGAAACCGGGTGCGGCGCGTGTGCTGTTCAAGGCGCTACGCGAAGCGACTGACCTGCCAATCCATTTCCACACGCATGATACGTCCGGCCTATCGGCGGCAACTGTACTGGCGGCGGTCGAAAGCGGCGCTGACGCCATCGATGCAGCGATGGACTCGTTTTCAGGAAATACGTCCCAGCCATGTTTGGGCTCGATTGTCGAAGCGCTGCGCGGCACGCCACATGATCCCGGCCTTGATCCGCACTGGATCCGCCGGATTTCCTTCTATTGGGAAGCGGTGCGCAACCAGTACACCGCCTTTGAAAGCGACCTGAAAGGCCCTGCATCCGAGGTTTACCTGCACGAGATGCCCGGCGGACAGTTCACCAACCTCAAGGAACAGGCGCGCTCGCTGGGATTGGAAACGCGCTGGCATGAAGTGGCGCAAGCCTATCACGATGTGAACTTGATGTTCGGCGATATCGTCAAAAGTGACGCCGTCATCCAAGGTTGTCGGCGACATGGCGCTGATGATGGTGAGCCAGGATCTGACCGTAGCGGATGTCGAGAATTCGGCTAAGGACGCAAGTGCATTCCCTCGATTCGGTGGTGTCGATGCTGCGCGGCGATCTGGGGCAATCCCCTGGCGGCTGGCCGAAAGCGTTACAGAAAAAGGCGCTCAAGGGCGACAAGCCTTACACTGAACGCCCCGGCGCGCTGTTGAAGCCAGCCGACCTCAAAGCAAGCCGCAAGGACATCGAAAGAGAAGCTCGGCCGCGAACTGAGCGAATACGAATTTGCATCATGGCTGATGTATCCGAAGGTCTTCACGGACTTCGCAGCCGCGCAGGAAACTATACGGTCCCGTCAGCGTGCTGCCGACGCCAACCTATTTCTACGGAATGGAGGCAGAGGGCGAGGTGTTTGTGGACATTGAGCGCGGCAAGACGCTGGTGATCCGCTGCCTCGCAATCGGCGATACCGACGAAAAGGGTATGGTGACGGTATTCTTCGAGCTAAACGGCCAGCCGCGCCGCATCAAAGTGCCGGATCGCGCGCACGGCGCATCCAACGGCAAGGCACGACGCAAGGCAGAGGCAGGCAACGAACTGCATGTCGGCGCACCAATGCCCGGCGTTGTCTCGACGCTGGCAGTAAATGCTGGTCAACGCGTTCAGGCTGGTGACGTGCTGCTTTCCATCGAAGCGATGAAAATGGAAACAGCGCTGCACGCGGAACGCGACGGGACAATCGCAGAGGTTTTGGTGCTGCAGCGGTGACCAGATCGACGCCAAGGACTTGCTGGTGGTTTTCGGCGCGGACGCATAAGCAGATTTGCACTGCTCCCAGTGCAATCCGCAACTTGACATACCCCGCGGAGCAATCCTATATCCGCCCGTCCTCGGACAGAGCCGCGCACCTGCGCCGTTCACTTTGGGGCGAAGTAGCTCAGTCGGTTAGAGCAGAGGCATCATAATCCTTGTGTCGGGGGTTCAAATCCCTCCTTCGCTACCAGTTCCCTGCTTTTAAAGCGCTTCTTGCAAGGCCCGACTAGTTTTGCGCGGGAACTGCAGGAAAATAATAAAGCGTCGTGTAGCCGCCGAGGCTGCGATCATATGCGGGACGACGCGAAGAAAGCAGCGCTTCAGATGCGTCACGCCAAAGCGGGCGCCGCGACAGAATCTCCAGCCAGCTGAAATATTGCTTGTCCTTAAGAAACTCGGTGTCCTGATTCGGTGTCTTGGCAGCCTGTGCAGCAGTTTCAGGGGATAACATCGACGCCACCGCAAAACTCACGACCTGATCAAGAGAACGCCCGTCGAATTTGAGCCCATACAAATCATAACCCTGTCGGGCAGCAACTTCAGCGATGAAGGCAAGATACATTGTCGCGTAGACTTGATACTTCGCCGAATATTGCTGACGCACGATTTCAAGGCGAAGCGCACCATCGGGTGAAGCGTCTGAAAGTGCAGAATAGATAGCGCTATGATACGAAAAGGTCGTCATCACCTACCGCAACACCAATAATGGCTGCGTAAAGCGCGCGACGATAGAAATGGTTGTTGCAGCAGGTGTTGTCAGAAGTACCCGGATCACCAAGATGCATTTTGGAGCCTTGGTCAGCCAGGTTTCTATCCGAAGCCTTCTCGATTCATGTCCAAACATCCCCCCGAACGATGGAATAGGCAAAGGCCGCTGCAAAGAGAGGACGACTCGATCTGGTACCATGTTTGACGTTTTGAGGTCGCGATATCGAAACTGAGGAAGGCATCCTATTCGCCCAATTGTCCAACAGGGAAATGAGACAATCACCGGCCCCTTTTGGGGCGCTATGAATTGTTGAGCTGCCAGATTGCTAACCATGTCCTCGAAGTCGTGATAGGGTGCCGCAGCGCGCCGCCATGCATCGCGGTCCTCGTAGAAGCGAGGCGTGATTTCCGCCCCTGAAATCACTGGAACCGACCCGCTGGCCGCACACAACTCCCGCTTTTCCAGACGCGCGATCACCCTGAGCAACGCGGGGTCGTTTGTTTCGGCTAATTCGGCCCTGCGCTCGTCTTTATTGAAATAACCCGCGTTCTTGTCGTGGACCGAATATTCACTCAGATCGAGATGCGTGCGTTCCTCCGGTGACATTGCAAACCCTGCCACAGGAATGAGCGCCAGAGGAAATGAAAGCACTGCAGCCAACGCAAGGGAACGGATTTTCGGAGTGTCACAAGAAGGCATTTCTACTTCCATATCAAAACGTCTGCGGGGGTTCCGGGAACGAGTCATCAACCGCGCCGTCGATCGCCAACTCGACAGTCACGAAACCATCGCGCCTGCCGAGTCCGACTTTCGGAGCGGGCACGAACTCATATTTCACCGCGCTGACATGCGCCGTGTGGCTTACCGCCGAACCAGCCGGCGTAACCGTAGCAAGCTGGCCGGGTGTGATGTCCAACGCATCGGCTGGTGATACGAAAGCCTCGACACGAATCTCTGCCGCGCCAGATGAAACAAGGCTGAGCAGCAGCGTACCTGGCGCGACCGGAGAGTTAGGAGCAGCCGCCCAGATAACCTTGCACACACATTGCGAGCGATATGTGAGTGCCTGCTTGCGTCGCTCAAGAGCAGCCAAGCGCGACCGAACGATTTCTCGACGGTTAGAAGAAGCGGTGGGGTCGTTTTCCTGCAAAAGTGCAAGGTCTGCCGCCTCCATCTTGATCGCAGCTTCAACATCATCAGAGATAATCCGGACAAGAAACTTCCCCTGAGTTACCGGTGTGCCCACCGCGGCAACATCTGGAGCGACGGTGCCATATTCATGGCTTATCAAATCAGTACGGGGGGCAGAAATTGCTGCGGCTTCCGCACGTATGCGAGTCAAACCGTAATAGACATCCTTCGCGACAAGACCGGCGCCCAGGATCAGCAGACCAGCACTTGCGGCAAAGACCAGCCATGGAAACAGGCGCGCCCTTGAGGAAGGCGCGGAAGGCGGCTTAATTGGCGTTTCACCATCCCAACCCTCTGCCAGATCTTCCGCACGGGGAAGCCAGCCGGTTACTGCGATGCGAACAAAATGGTTCAATGTGGCGGCGGCCTCATCGCCGAGGCCAACAATGTCCATTCGCCATTCGCCGAGAAATCCGAAGCATTCACAACGATACTAAGAGGCAGGACAGTTTCCGTGCCGGATAGGGAAAGATGGAGCGCCACATCAATTGGTCGCAACTCTTCAAAATCTGGTGCTTCAGAAGTTCGCGCAACGACAAGATGCGTGCGAGATAAGCGCAAACCTTCGTAACGATGAGTTCCGTGCAAGACCTTGAAGGGTAGGGTAACTTCCACGCTCTCTCTGGAATCACGACGCTCCACTTCCAACCCGCGCGGCAGCGGTCTTGTGGTTGCGTGTACGCTCATCACGCACCCACCATAAGATTCGCCATGCTGGCAGCGGCAGCAGCAACGAAGAGCATCGAAAATAAATAAAGCGAGGTTGCGGTCAGCCGAGCAGCATTGGCGGTGTCATTTCTTGATATGCGCTGCCGTGTCCAGCTTTGAAGGTAAGGATGAAACGCGAGGAATATCTTTAATGAACTTCCCCAGAACTGTGCATAAAGAAGCAATAGCGGCCATGCAGGATTGAACCTGCCTGAAAATGCGCCGTATGCGGCTGCCATTACCGTGCGCGAGACGACCATCCACGCAACGCAAACCGTCAGCAGATCAGATGAACCGCGCACCAACGCAATAATGGCCATTGCGCAACCAAACTGTGTGGTCCAAGGCGAAATACGCTGGTCGATAAGGCACCACCACAGGAAGGGGCCACAACGCTTTGGCCCGAGCCGTATCGCCCTGCCATTTGCGCGACGCATATTGCCGAACCACCGCATCATTAAAGGCGTGCTCTCAGCGACGAAGCCCCGATTTCCGGGCAACGCCTCGAAGGAAGTCGCCATGACATGTGGCAGATAGGTCATTCTGCCACCCTCTTTCAGAATTTGATGCCAAGCCGACTTGTCATCTCCGCTCAACAATTTGATGCTGCCATGCAGCCAATGCTCAATACTGTCGCGTTCAATGATCTCGATAAATGCGGGTTTTATCACCTGTACCGTTCGATACAGGGAGAAGCGGCCTGTCAGCACGAGGAGCCGGCCCGACAGCGCGAGCGACGACATGAGAAGATGCCTTTGTGCAAATCTGAGCCGATACCACTGACGCGCCAGATCGTTGGCTTCGACGACCGCATCGTTGTTTGTCGTTAATGCAGCCAATTTTAAATCGGCGCGCATGAATCCGATGCATTCCGCAAGAGCGTTCGGAGCAAGTACGACGTCGCCGTCCAAAAAGAGCGTCACGGAATTTTGGGTGGGCTGCTCTCTCGCTATGGCCCGGAGCGCCATCGCCATTGCTTCGCGCTTGCCGTCCCCCTCTGAAACTGCACGATGATGCGTATGGTTTCCGGATTTCCCGCCTCTTCCAGAAGTTGCGCCAGGATTGCGCAGTCACTATCGGACGTGACCGAGGCAACGAGGGTGGCAGGGATCGCGCTGGATATGCAATTCGATATCAGGGCGCGGTAGACGGTGCGGAACTGATCCTCCGGTATGCGAAAGGAACAGATAATTCCGTAGACGTGATCAATGCGGCCAGTGGTACCAGACCCTTGCACCTTCGCCCGTGTGAGCGGAAACACAAAACACAGGTAGATAGCAGCACGAATGAAATGCAATGCTCCCCAACTGTATCGCCAGATTGCGATGAACCCAAATGCCAGCACAAAGTGAGAAGACGCTGGGGTAAATTTGTGCTCTACAAGCACAAGCACCCCCAAAAAAAACGCGGCAAGGGCCAATGCCCAAGGCCAAAGTTGCTCAACGGATGCGTGAAGACTTGCTGACCGCCGGCACGACGAATTGCACTTTGAAAACCCGCCAAACATCGATGCGAGTTCAGAAAATTTTCCAGCCAGATATCGCAAAGATTTAGAACTGGTACGTGGCACTTACGCCCAGATAAGGGGAGTCGCCTCTGGTGCTGGCTCCTTCGTTGTGACTGTAGCCCGCGCGAAACGACAGACCGACCTTGTCCAGTTTTACGCCTGTCATAAACATTCCAAAGTCGTATCTTTGGCTATCGGAGGACCACACAACTCCTCCCTCCGGGCCAATTATTTTTTCCCCGAAATGCCTCCCAACCTGAAGACGCGAAACGACTTTATCCGTTGCGGTGTCGTAGCTCGCGGTGGCATTAACATAGGTGGGAGCGGACCAAGCTGAATTGGTCTGGACCATGACCTTAAATCCAAGTCCGTCCGTATCACTGTTCTCGCCAGAACGACCCCGATAGATAGCTCCAGCAAATGCACGAAACCTCCAGCCGCGGTAAAAGCTTTGCCAACCTGCAAGTGCCTCAACTGAATAGCTGCTGCTCCCGTCGTCCGGAATAACGATATAATCATCATCCGTTTCGCCCGAGGAAGCTCCAAACCGTAGAAGCGGTCCCGCTTTACGAAGGTTTCCCGACAACGCCTGCAGATAGGAGACCGAGCCACCAACACGATCATCCCGCAAATTGCCCCCTACCGTGATTTGGCTTCCTTTTTCAGCAGGTGCAGCGGGGGTTGCAAATGGCAAGAGCCCAAGGGTTGCCAATGCGGAAAACCGCAACGCAATGTGACAACCACTCACGACCTTCGTAAGTCCACAAAACCGCATGCTGTGTGCTCCAGAATACCGCGACGGCCGCGAAAGCTCTCAAGTTTAATACCAATATATCTTTATTAGTTAAATATCATGAATTAAATTCTGTCAAGCAGCCTTTCCCGGTGTCCACCTTTCTCAGCGCGCGAGCCTGCGCGAGAAGATCAAGGTGAGTTCAATCAGGCCAGTCTGCGAGCGTGGACTTCAGGCGGATTAACGTCGCGCGGCGGATATGACCGGGCGGGCACGGGACGCCCAACGAGGAAACCTTGCGCCTTGTCGATGCCGAGTTTGCGCAGGAACGCCATCTGCTCTTCGGTCTCGACGCCCTCGATCAAAATCTTGTGGCCATGATTGCGGACCAGACTGATCATATCCTGGAACATCGCTTTTCCTCTTGGCAAGGCTGCATCGTGCAGGAAGGAACGGTCGATTTTCACCGTGTCGAAGTCGATCAATCTGAGCCACGACAGACTTGCGAAACCGGTGCCGAAATCATCCAGCCAGATGTTTATGCCCAAGGCGCGCAAGTCACTGATGCAGGTCGCGATTTCTGGTTGACGTTCAAGGTCGAGACCCTCGGTGATCTCGAAAGCCAAGCGTTGTCCCTTAACGCCAGTGTCCGACAGGATTGCCCCCACCGACGCTGCAAAGCCGGGCGCCTTGAGTTGCACCGGAGAAACGTTGACCGTCACCATCTCTATCCGGTTTTCGACCAGCATTTCAGTGCAGGCTTTTTCGACCGCCCACCGACCAAGTTCAATTATCGCCCCGGTTCGCTCCGCAATGGGCACGAAAAGATTTGGAGATATGGAGCTTCCGTCGGGCGCCTTGAGTCGCATTAGAGCTTCGACAGCTTCCATGCGACCAGTCCGGATGTCCAGTATCGGCTGATAGGCGAGCGCCACGAGATCCTGCGCGATGGCCTCATTCAGCCAAAGCGCAATATCTTCGCTCTCGGCGCCAAATTCCAGATCGGCTGGATCGAATAGCCGCACACAGTTTCGTCCATTGGCCTTCGCCAGATAAAGCGCACGATCGGCTTCATGAATGATCTTCTCAAACTTCGTACCGATCTGTTTGCGCGTAAATGCGCCGCCAATGCTAACCGTCACAACCGACAGACCGTCGTGTCGCTTCTCATGAATCAAGCCCAGATCTTCGACTGCCCTGCGCATCGCCTCGGTAAGTTCGGCAATCTGCCGCCTGCTTCTGGCGCGCGCCAGAACGAGAAATTCTTCACCGCCATAGCGCCCGATGGTTGCTTCATAGTCTTTGACGACATGACCCAGGGCTTCAGCGACAAACACAAGGCAACCATCGCCTTCCTGATGACCGTAATAGTCGTTGAACTTCTTAAAATGATCGACATCAATCAGGATAGCAGCGAAGTTCCGGCCGGATTGCTTCCACTCACGCCAATACTCGCGCAGGCTTTCATCGATGGCGCGACGATTCTTCAATCCCGTGAGTGAGTCGGTACGAGACAGGCGCAATAGTGCCTGCCCGCGCTCAATCGTCTCATTTTGTCTGGCCTCGGCTTCCAGCGCTTTCAAGAAAACATTGAAGCGCTCCCGGTTGAGCTTCCAGTTGATGTGTGATGAGAACGCAAAGCAAGACACATAAAAGACGACCAAGGTTACTCGATATGCCCAGTCCGGCGAAAACTCAAAAAGCGCAATCAAAAATAAGACAAGAACAAGCCCCGATGTAATGACCGACATCAAGAAGCGAAGGCTAAAAAAGAGATTCGCGCCCATCATGAAGATCGCGCCAAAAATCATGTAATAGGAAAATGTCTGCTTGAATATCGTTTCCGATGCGGGAATCAGCCAGACTAGATAACCCGAAATGATCGTTAGTGCACAAGTAAAGTCGAGCCAGGTCGTCTGGACCTTGAACCTGTATTGCAGCTCAATGACGGTCAGCACCAGCGCTGCGAGGAGGAAGCGCGCCGACACCGTGAAAATCGCCACATCCGGGATGAGCAAAATATCCGTTATTGCAAAAAGCAAATAAACGGCGACCGAAATCCAAAGCCCATTGCGGGACTCCTGACTCCGTGCCGCGGCGCCTCGCTCATCATATAGCGCACGCAACTCCTGCTCCGAGCGCACGACGCGCGGCTCGGTCAGTTCCATTTCATATGGTTCATACAGAAGCGGACTCATCCATCCGCCTATACAACTGCTATCGAGCAGCGCGAACCTATTCCGTCACGGGCGATCAACAAACAGCTCTCCTGCGGCCTCGAATACGACCCGCTGACGCCATAAAATTATTAATGGGCAGGTCTTAAGGAATGCTAGTGCAGCAAACCAAATTTTAGTTAATTTAGAGGCGAATTGTCGTAGGAAAAAGCGGAATAGGTAATCCTACGCTAGATTAGCTCGATTCGCCAATCCGCCCAGGGTGGGTGAACCATCCCCATTCGCTGTCACTACAAAGGTATCCAACTTGGCTGAATTCGCATTTGATGGCAAAAGCCTGATCACGCCCGAAGCTCTTCTTCGGGAATTCGCACATCCACGTCCCGTCGCATTCGAAACACAGTTTGAGGAAGCGTCTGCCCATCTGGCGCTGATCCTGAATTTTGCGCACCAACAATTCGTCGCGAAATCAGATCCCGCCCCAATTATCAATCGCGTGGCACGGGAGCTTCACAAAATCCGCCTGAAATATTCCGGGAGCGTTTGGCAAGCACTGATACCCTTGGCTCAGCAACATCCGGTTGCCAGCTTCTTCCTTCAAGACCCATTCACTCGCTGGTCTTTCACCAAGCCGCGCGGCTATTCCGGCGACGCGCATCTTCTGGACTTCATATATCGCCATCCGGGCGCCAACCAAGATCTGGAAGAGGCTTCCGATCTCGGAAAGCTGCTCTATGCCAGCACGAGCAATTCGGCATCTTCACAGGCCGTGCGCGAGCGGCGCGAAATTCTGGCGGCAAAAGTTGATGAAGTTGCCGAAGCGAATGGACCCGGAACCGAAGTGTTCACCATCGCAGCAGGACACCTGCGCGAGGCAGAACTTTCCAAAGCACTGAAAAGCAAGAAGCTGAAGCGCTGGATCGCTCTCGATCAAGATCCGGAAAGCATTGCCACCATTCGCGAGAAGTGGGAGGGCACCGCGGTTGAACCGCTGGACGGTTCAGTGCGTTCCATTCTTGGCAGCACGAACTCGATCGGCACATTTGATCTCGTCTATGCCGCAGGGCTCTATGACTATCTGGCGCAGAATGTCGCCACCAAGCTGACCCAGCGCTGCCTGCGTCTTCTCAAGCCCGGCGGGGTTTTCCTTTTTGCGAATTTCGCACAGGGCATTGCTGACGATGGGTTTATGGAAACCTTCATGAACTGGCCGCTGCTGCTTCGCTCCGAAAAGCAAATGTGGAACATCATCGAAGGCAGCGTCGATAATTCCATAATCGATGCGGACGTTTTCTTCGGCGCCAATCATAATGTCATATATGGCGTAATAGTGAAGGGCTAAATAGTCGCGCAGGCATTCAGCATTGTTCATGCTTGGCTGAATAACAAAGCCCCTTAAGCCCAAATAAAAAGCCCGGCGGATCGCTCCGCCGGGCCTTTTTATTGAACCGTAAGGCTTACTGCTGCGGCTTGTAGGTGTACTTGCCGTCGTCGCCCTTGACCCATTCATACATGATGTAGCCTGGCAGCTTCGGATCACCCTTCTCGTCGAAGCCCATTTCACCGAGCACGGTCTTGAAGGTGTTTGCCTTGATAGCCTTGGCAACTTCCTGCGTGTCGATCGAGTTAGCTGCCTTTGCAGCTTCTGCGATCACCTGCATCGCTGCATAGGAATACAGCGTGTAAGCTTCAGGGTTGAAGCCCGCAGCCTTGAACTTCTCGACCAGCTCCTTGTTGGCCGGGTCAAGTGTCGGATCCGGACCGAAGGTGTTCAGGGTGCCGGCAACTGCGTCACCAGCGATCGAAGCGAGTTCGTTCGACACAATGCCATCGCCCGAAACGAGCGTAGCCTTGAGACCCTGGTCAGCAGCCTGACGGATGATCAGACCAGCTTCCGTGTGCAGACCGCCCCAATAGATGATCGAGACGCCAGCTTCCTTCATCTTGCCGATAAGCGCGGAGAAGTCCTTGTCACCGATGTTCACGCCTTCGTACATGACTTCCTGCAGACCACCAGCGTTCATCGCCTTCTTGGTCTCGTCAGCGAGGCCCTGGCCGTAAGGGGTCTTGTCGTGCACGATTGCAATCTTCGCATCCTTGAAATGGTCTACGAGATACTTGCCAGCAACAACGCCCTGCTGGTCGTCACGGCCGCAGGTACGGAACACGTTCCAGAGGCCACGCTCGGTGAACACCGGGTTGGTAGCAGCCGGGGTGATTTCGAGGATGCCGTTTTCAGCGTAAACTTCAGAAGCCGGGATCGAAACGCCCGAGTTGAAGTGACCGACAACGAACTTCACGCCGTCAGCGACGAACTTGTTCGCGACGGAGATGCCCTGCTTCGGATCGGAAACGTCGTCACCGACGACGATCTTCACCTGCTCACCGTTGATACCACCGGCAGCGTTGATGTCTGCAGCGGCCTGTTCAGCGCCCTTCTGCAGCTGTGCACCGAAAGCGGCGTTTGGACCGGTGATCGGGCCAGCGACGCCGATCGTGATATCCGCCCATGCGCTGCCGGAGAACGCGACAAGCGCGGTCATGGCAACGGCGGACAAAAGAGTTTTCTTCATAGAGTGGCTCCCATTAAATGAGTGGGCGTTTGGTTGAATTTCGGCGATGCCCACCCAATCGCAGAAAAGGTACAATGCTGATTTTACAGCACTTGTCACGCCAATTCCCCCTTACGAGGTTGTATTGGCGAAGCTTAGCTTCTTGCCCTCCAGCTGAGGGGTGAAGCACGTTCATACAACCAGTGGTACTGAGTAACCATTTGGTTGGTGCGCGTATACTTATAGCCGAGGATACCGAACACCAGCAGCACGATGGTATCCACGATATAATATTGCAGTGAGAACATCGTGCCGTCGAACAGCGCGTGGTGAATGAAGCGTACGCCAACGCCGAGCGCCATCAAATAAAGCACAAGCGTTACGTATGGCCGCCACGTCTGCGCACAAGCCTTGCCCGTCATCCAGGCCGCCCATCCACCGAGCACGAGAGTCACGAAAAAGAACTGCCAGATGGAGGCTTCTTCGTAGAGAATTCCTTGCATTGTTCAATTCCTAAACCTTGCCTGCCGTCTTCATGCCTGCAACCAGACCGAGCGAGACGATCAATGTCGCCCGCCTTCGAGATAGGCCGCACGCACTTCCGGATTTGAAAGCAATTCCTTGCCCGAACCACTCATCGTAACGTTGCCATTGACGAGGACATAACCGCGATGCGCGAGCTTCAACGCACCGAACGCGTTCTGCTCGACGAGAAACACCGTCAGCTTCTGCGTCTTGTTCAGTTCCCGGATCGCTTCGAAGATCTGCTTGACGATCAACGGTGCAAGACCGAGCGACGGCTCGTCGAGAAGCAGCAACTTCGGACGCGCCATGAGCGCACGACCAATTGACAGCATCTGCTGCTCGCCACCCGAAAGCGTACCGCCGCGCTGAGTGATGCGTTCCTTGAGGCGAGGGAAAAGTGTGAACACCTTCTCCACGTCCTCGTTGAAATATTTCAGATTATCGAGGCTGGCACCCATCTGGAGATTCTCCAGAACAGTCATGCGCGGGAAGATACGACGACCTTCGGGCGATTGCGCGATACGAAGCCGCGCAATCTCGTGGGTCGGCATGTTGGTGATATCCGTGCCGTCGAAGGTGATCTGGCCAGCACGCGCACGCGGGCTACCGAAGATCGTCATCATAAGCGTGGATTTTCCGGCGCCGTTTGCGCCGATAATCGTGACAATCTCACCTGCATTGACGTCAACATTCACACCGTTGAGCGCACGAATATTGCCGTAAAAAGTTTCGACGCCGCGAATTTGAAGGAGCGGACCATTCGACATTATTTAGTGCTCCCACGCTTGGCCGGCTTGGCGGATTGCGCCGCTAGCTGCTTCGCCTGACTGATCCAATCCTCTCGCGCGATTCTGCCATCGAATTCGAGATAGGCCTCTACCGCCACGATATCGGCATGTTTCCATGCCGCGATCTGATCGAAATGATAAATTCCATGTTCGTTCAGCTTGCGCTTGTTGATCGGACCAATGCCCTTGATGAGCAGGAGATCATCCGACTTCCCACCACGCGGCGCTGAAAGCCTGTTGGCAATGCCTAAACCTGATGTAGATTTTGATGCCTTGGCCGATGTCGCCGGTGAAGCGCTTTTCGCCGCCGGTTTTGCAGCTGCCTTCGGCGCTTTGGTTGGAGCACTGGCTGCCCGCTTGCGGCTCAATGCATCGACTTGCGCGGCTTTAGACGCGCCCGGTGAAACGCGCATGACTTCACCATCAGGATCACTGTGCCCGATTGTGTCGCTCACTGGCCCCGCCAATAAGGATGACGATGCACCCGGACCGTGTGCAGGGTCCGGCTCGGCATCGAGCTGTTCGATAACTTCTTCGTCACCGACTTCAACGAGCACATCTTCGACTTCTTCGTCTTCGACGCCGAGATAGGCAGCGATGACGCGCGGATCGCTCTTCACGAATGACGGATCGCCATCGGAAATCTTGCGACCATATTCGAGCACCACGACATGGTCGGAAATCTGCATGACCACAGACATGTCATGCTCAATGAGCAGGATCGACGTTCCCGTCGTATCCTTGATGTCGTTGAGCAAGGTGTTGAGCGCGAGAGATTCGCGAGGGTTAAGACCTGCCGCTGGCTCGTCGAGGCAAAGCAGTTCCGGCTTCGTGCACATTGCACGCGCAATTTCGAGACGGCGCTGATCACCATAAGGCAGCGAACCGGCTGGCTCGTCCGCGCGGCTGGTCAAATCCGCCTTGTCGAGCCAGAATTTGGCCAACTCGACTGACTCATTCGCCGCAGCTTTATAGCCACCAATGCCGAGCAGACCCATGACGGTATAGCCGGACGCCTTCATCAGCTTGTTGTGCTGAGCGACCAGCAGGTTTTCCAGAACCGTCATCCCCGAAAACAGGCGAATGTTCTGGAATGTACGCGCGACTTTCGCGCGCTTGTTGATGTCGTGCCCTGGCAGACGTTCCAACAGATACTGGGTACCGTCTGTCGAGGTGAGGGTGATCATGCCCTCAGTCGGCTTGTAGAAACCGGTGATGCAATTGAACACCGTTGTCTTTCCGGCGCCGTTCGGGCCGATCAGCGCGGTGATTTCACCGCGCCTGGCTTCGAACGAGAGATCACCGATGGCGACCAATCCGCCGAACTTCATCGACAGGTGTTCGACCTTGAGTATGGGATCATTCATGCCTGATACGCTCGTATTCATCAGCCGTGTCCTTCCTTGGTGAAGGAGGCAGAGACAGTCTTTCTCTCGTGCAGGAAGGCAGTGGGCACGCGGCTGCCGACGAAGCCACGCGGCTTCCACAGCATCACCACAACCATTGCCAGACCGAACAGCAACATGCGGTACAGCTCAGGCGTAAAGTCTGGGCCGAATACCACTTTGAGGAATTGCAATTCGCGCAGAAGCTCCGTGCCGCCGATCATAACCGCAGCGGCGACAGCGATGCCAATAAGCGAACCCATGCCACCAAGAACAACGATTGCGAGAATGATCGCGGACTCGATGAAGATGAAGGATTCCGGGCTGACGAAGCCCTGACGTGCAGCGAAGAACGAACCTGCAAACCCGGCAAACATCGCACCGATGGAGAAAGCCGTAAGCTTTGTCGTCGTGGTGTTGATGCCCAGAGAGCGGCAAGCGATTTCGTCTTCCCGAAGCGCCTCCCATGCACGACCAATTGGCATACGACGAAGCCGAATAGTCACATAGGCCGTAAGAAGGCAGAGTGCGAGGATCAGATAGTAGAGGAATATCTTGTAATAGACACTCGACGGCGGAAGGCTAAAAACCTTCGCGATGTAATTCGGGTCAGAAACGTTGAACGTAAACAGCCCGAAGAAGCTGACTTTGGGAATGCCGGAGATGCCCGCAGCGCCATTGGTGACTTCGCGCCAGTTAATCAGAACGAGGCGAATGATTTCACCGAATGCCAGCGTGACGATCGCGAGATAATCGCCGCGCAAGCGCAGGACTGGAAAGCCAAGGATAACACCCCAGAAGGCCGCCAGAATACCTGCCATAGGCAGCAATAGCCAGAACGAGAGGCCAAAATGGTGTCCAAGGAGGGCATAGGAATATGCGCCAACCGCGTAGAAGGCGACATAGCCGAGATCGAGCAATCCAGCGAGGCCCACAACGATGTTTAGCCCCCATGCCAGCATGACGTAAATTAAAATCTGGATTCCAAAATTGTCGATCCACTTAAGAGAGCCCTGGAGCCCGGAAAGGGTGATCGCCACAATCGGGAAGACCACAAGGAACGCGATTGCGAGCTTGGAAAAATTCCGCGTCACAAAATTCGGCTCCGCAACGACCGTCGACGCAGCCTTTTGGGCCTTGCGGCGAGCCGCAGCAGGCAGGATGAACGCAACGAATACGAAGCGTACAGCCATTACCAGCGCGACAAGGGTTGCCAGCAACCCCCAACGCTGAACGAGGATCAACTCGTTGCGAATGTTCTGCGTGGTTTCAAGACCGACAAAGAGGAAGAACAACCCGAAGGAAAGCAGACCGGCATAAAATGCCTCGCGCAATGCCAATGCGATATTGTTCTCTGGTTCGCTTTTTTCACTAGCGGCCATGGATCAGACCTTTTCAACTTCAGGCCGGCCAAGAATGCCGGACGGCAGGAAGATCAGCACGATCGCGAGGATCGAGAACGCAGCAACGTCCTTGTAGTCGATCGAGAAATAGGCTGACCAAAGAGATTCAATGAGACCGATGAGGACACCGCCGATTACCGCACCGGGAAGCGATCCAATGCCGCCAAGAACCGCAGCGGTGAACGCTTTCACACCCGGCACAAAGCCGTCTGAGAACGAAACCACGCCGTAATACATGAGGTAGAGCGTACCGGCGACAGCGGCGAGCGCAGCACCCATGATGAAGGTGATGGAGATCGTCTTATCCACATCGATGCCAAGCAGGGAAGCCATCTTGCGATCCTGCTCGCAGGCACGCTGCGCGCGACCCAGAGCGGTCTTGTTGACCAGATACCAGAACACTGCAAGCAACAGCGCCGTGACCACCACGATCACCAACTGCTTGAGCGAGACCGAGATGCCACCGATGTTGTAAACCTCGGTGATGAGTGGCGGGATCGGCTTGTTGCGCGGACCCTGTGTAACCTGCACAAAGTTGGACAGGAAGATCGACATGCCGATAGCCGTAATCAACGGCGCGAGGCGGAATGAACCGCGCAACGGCCGGTAAGCCACCTTCTCAATCGTCCAATTATAGAGACTGGTCATAACCATCGCCACGACCATCATTATCAGCAGGAACAAAACGACGTTTATTCCGGCAAATACCGATGTGAGGATGAGAAAGACGATAAGCGCGACAAACGCGCCAACCATGAAAATATCGCCATGGGCGAAGTTGATCATGCCGACGATGCCATAGACCATCGTGTAGCCAATCGCGATCAGCCCATAGATAGCCCCCAGCGTCAGCCCATTCACAAGCTGCTGGATAAAGTACTGCATAGCTGCATTGCTCCCCGGGAATGTCGCCGTTGCCAGTCGCATTCCGTTATGTTGTTCCGATAGTCCTAAGCGATTGGCTAAGGAATGCAACGCCATTTCTTGCCAGCTTCTTCAACTCTGATGAAGCAGCAGCCCGCTGTTGCAGTCCTATCTCTGGTCCCCTCTCCCGATTTCGGCGCTTCGCCTAGCGCATACCGAAACAGGAATCCAGATGTTTTAGCGCCTCCTAACAAAGAAACTTTCGCCGACGCACATATTTCCCCGTATACTGGAGCTCTATTTGACCACGAATCCTTTCGCAAACGGATCGCGGTCATCAATGAAGATCGTGTTGTAGCCGGTCATGCGCGCCCATCCGCCAATTGACGGAATGATTCCCGTCCTGTTCGCGACGGCCACCTCCCGCTCGACGCGCCCTTTAAATAGCGACCCGATGATCGATTCGTGATTGAAGTTTTCGCCGACCTTGAGCTTGCCCTTGGCATGCAATTGCGCCATGCGGGCCGAAGTACCTGTGCCGCAAGGCGAACGATCAATGGCCTTATCGCCATAAAACACCGCATTGCGTGCGTCGCCTTCCGGCGTGATGGGCGCGCCGGTCCACAGCATATGGCTCAGGCGGTCAATCTCTCGTTTTTCGGGATGCACGAAGCTGTATTTCTCGTTCAATCGCTGGCGCACAATTGGGCTCCACGCAATCAACTCGCCAGCGCTGTAGTCGGCCATGTCGCGATAGTTTTTCTGCGGATCGACGATGGCATAGAAGTTACCGCCATAGGCAACGTCCACAACAATTTCACCCAGCACCGGGCAATCGACGGTGAGCCCTTCCGCGTAGAGGAATGATGGAACGTTGGTGATTCGCACCTCTTCCACATAGTCGCCCACTTGCTTGTATTCGGCGACAACCAGACCGGCTGGCGTATCCAGATTGAGACGGCCCGGCGTCTTGGGCCGCACCAGCCCGTTCTCGATTGCCATCGTGACGGTGCCAATGGTTCCATGCCCGCACATGGGCAAACAGCCGGAGGTCTCGATAAACAGAATGCCTATGTCGCAATCCTCTCGCGTCGGCGGATAGAGGATCGATCCAGACATCATGTCGTGACCGCGCGGCTCGAACATGAGGCCGGTGCGTATCCAGTCAAACTCAGCGAGAAAATGGGCGCGGCGCTCCATCATTGAATTGCCTTGCAGCAGCGGACCACCACCCGCCACGAGACGCACAGGATTGCCGCACGTATGGCCATCGATGCAAGTGAAGGTGTGGCGGGCCATCTTTACTCCGTTAGAAACGCTGGGCCGAAAAAGGTTTCAGATCGACAGGCAATGTTTGGCCGAGCATGAGGTCGCGGATCAAGCGCCCTGTCGCCGCAGCTTGTGTCAAACCAAGATGCCCGTGACCAAAAGCATAAAGCACGGACGAATTCGCGCGAGAAGCGCCGATGACCGGAAGCGAATCCGGCATGGAAGGCCGGTAGCCCATCCATTCGCGACCATCGCGATTATCGAAGCCCGGAAGGAATGTCTTGGCCTTCTCGACCATCGCCTTTGAACGCGTGTAGTTCGGCGGCAGGCGCAGCCCACCGAGTTCTACCGCGCCGCCGACGCGCACAGCGCCTTGCAACGGTGTGATGACGAAGCCGTGGCCGGAAAAGATGAGCTGCCGCTTTATATCGAAGGCGGTGGCAGGGAATGTCGTGTTGTAGCCACGTTCCGTTTCGAGCGGCACGTTGTCGCCAAAGCTGCTCGCGAGGAGGTGTGACCACGCACCAGCGGCAATGACAAGCCGGGAGGCTCGTACCGTTTTGCCGTCTTCTAGCGCGAGCATCACGCCGTTGCTGTCGGTCTTCACATCCTTGACCAGACTATGCACGAAACGCGCGCCGTTGGATTCCGCATAGCGCCAGACAGCCTTGCCTAGATCCTGTGGATTACTGACCGTCTTCCAGCCCGGAACAAACGTACCCCGAATAAAGCGCGGCGAGAGGCCGGGTTGAAGCCGTTCAAGACCGTCCCGCGCCACATGCTCAAAATCGATGCCAAAACGTGCTCGCGCCTGCCAGCCCGACAATGCGGACTGAAATTCGTTCTCGCTCTCATAAAGCTCCAGCGAGCCATCTTCACGCAAGAAGGACCGCGTGCCGGACCGATCCATCAACGCAGCCCATTCAGCCTCCGCGAGTTGCATAAGGGCAACCTGCGCAGCCAGAGCATTTTCATAGTGAGCCTTGGAGCCCGCACGCCAGAAGCGAAACAGCCAAGGCAGAAGTTTCGGGAGATAGCTGGGAGGGATTGCCAGCGGGCCTAGCGGATCGCTGAGCCAGCGCGGCAGATTGCGCATCATGCCCTTATGGGCGAGCGGCAACACATCAGAGAATGCAAAGGCGGCAGCATTACCGGAACTGGTTTCCTCGCAAATGCCTGTGCGGTCAAACACCGTGACCCCGCGCCCCGCCTCAGCGAGATAGGCAGCAGCGGCAATCCCGATGATGCCGCCGCCAATGATCGCAATGTCACAACTGTCCTTGGACAAAACCCGCCTCGTCGAAGATCAACAGCGAAGTTCGCCCTCAGAGCTTCGGCAATTTCGGGCGCACTTCAAGCGCGTCCTTTACAACCTTTTCAACCGCCTTGCGACGGGCGCCGGAGAGCGGCTGACGCGGCATGCGAACGCGGTCGTTGGTGTCTATGGCGAACACTTCGGCGAGCTTGATGTTCTGAACCAGATAAGTCGAGACATCGAGATCGAGCAGCGGGCGGAACCAGCGGTAAATCGCCAGCGCTTCTTCGCGACGGCCCTGCTTCATCAACTGATAGATCGCGACAGTCTCACGCGGAAATGCCGTGACCAGACCGGCGACCCAACCGATTGCGCCAACAGAGAGCGCTTCGAAAGCGAGATTGTCTACGCCAGTGAAAAGGTCGAAACGAGTACCGAAACGATTGATGATTTCCGTCGAGCGACGGATATCGTCCGACGATTCCTTGATGGCGACGAAACGCTCATCTTTCGCCAGCTTTTCCATGTCGTCGCAAGTGACGTCCACACGGTAGGCCAGCCGGTTGGAGTAAATCATGACCGGAAGATCACCAGCCTTGGCGACTGCGCGGAGCGCATCGACAGTCTCGTCCGGATTGGTGTGATAGATCGGGCTCGGCACGACCATGAGGCCATCCGCACCTTCCTTGGCTGCGCGCTTGGCGAGCGATGCCGCCTCGCGGGTGCCTGCCTCGTTGATCGTCAGCAGGACTGGCTTTTTGCCCGCAACCTTCTGTGCGGTTTTGAGCACTTCGATCTTCTCGTCATGGCTCAGCATCGGGCCTTCGCCCAGCGAGCCGCAGACGATGATGCCGTCTACGCCGGCATCAATCTGAATCTGGAAGCAGCGTTCCATCTCAGCATGGTCAAGCTTGTCGTTCTTGGTGAATTTGGTCGTTACTGCTGGAAAAACACCGGTCCACATAGCGGTCGCTCCTCTGATATATCAGTTGTATATCTGCATAAAAGATTTCTGTCAATGGGTTTTCTGATGTGATATATCAATTAAATGAACGAAACGCAGACCGTACTTCAAGATCCCCAGCCCGCAGCGTCGCGTGCCTATCACGAACTGGAGCGGCAGATCGTTACACTCGAACTCGCACCCGGCTCGCTGGTAACGGAGGGTGCGCTGATCGATAGGATCGGCCTAGGGCGCACGCCGGTGCGCGAGGCAATCCAACGGCTCGCATGGGAAGGGTTGATGAGCGTTCGCCCGCGCGCAGGACTCCAGATTGCACCGCTCGACCCTGCCGACTGGCCGCGTGTTCTCGAAACGCGACGAGGGCCGGAAATCATACTTGCACGCTCTGCTGCACGCCTGATGGCGGAGCCGATGGCGGGACGTTTTGAAGCCGCCATGAACGCAATGTATAAGGCGGCTGACGCGGACGATCTTGCCGGCTTTCTGGAAGCGGACAATATGCTGGACGAAGCGCTGACAGAAATAACCGACAATCCATTTGCAGCGCGCGTAGCTGCGCCACTGCAAGCGCATAGCCGACGCTTTTGGTATCGTTACAGAACGCCGGGAGGACTGCGCAGAGTCGGTCGAAGGACACGTCGGCGTCATCCGCGCCATGCTGGCGAAGGATGAGCGAACGGCCGGCGAGGAAGCGAGCCACCTCATCAACTTGCTTATGCGCCACGCGCTGCAACAGCGCGGCTGAGATATTCGACACTGGCTTGTCGGGATCGGAGTGCCCCATCCGTCCTAGGTCCAGATCGAATGGAAGGGGAAAATTCTATGAACGATAAAATGATGACGCGGATTGGCTACGCGCTGTCCGGGTTCTTCGTACTGTTTATGCTGGGCGCGTCGGTAACACCGAAGCTGCTCGGAATGCCGGTCGCGGAAGAGACAATGGCACAGTTGGGATGGCCCGCAGGCTACAGCTTTTACATCGGCATTCTGGAATTGCTGCTGACGCTGCTCTACGTCTATCCGCGCACCAACATTCTTGGCGCGGTGCTCTTCATGGGCCTGTTCGGGGGCGCGATGGCGACGCAGATGCGCGCCGAAAGCCCACTGTTCAGCCATCAGCTGTTTAGCATCTATCTAGGGCTCTTCATGTGGGGCGGATTGTGGCTGCGCGACCCGGCTCTGCGGGCGCTGTTTCCGTTCAGAAAATAGGCTCGCTTGAGGCCAATAAAAAAAGGCGCCGCAGGGGCGCCTTTTCTTTGTCCGGCAAAAGCCGATTAGTTCATCGTCGGAATGACAAATTCCGCACCGTCCTTGATGCCGGACGGCCAACGCGACGTTACCGTCTTGGTCTTGGTGTAGAAGCGGAACGCATCCGGGCCGTGCTGGTTCAGATCGCCGAAGGACGACGCCTTCCAGCCACCGAAGGTATAGTACGCAATCGGCACCGGGATCGGCACGTTCACGCCGACCATACCGACCTGAACGCGACTGGCGAAATCGCGCGCCGCATCGCCGTCACGAGTGAAGATGGCAACGCCATTGCCCATCTCGTGCTCATTCGTGATCTTGATTGCGTTCTCATAGTTCGGAGCACGAACCACCGAAAGAACGGGGCCGAAAATCTCTTCCTTATAGATGCGCATGTCCGGCGTTACGTTGTCGAACAGGCAGCCGCCCATGTAGTAGCCATTCTCATAACCCTGCATCTTGAAGCCGCGACCATCGACAACGAGATTCGCACCTTCCTTCACGCCGAGGTCCACGTAGCCCTTGATGCGCTCAAGCGCCTGCTGTGTGACGACCGGGCCGAAATCAGCGGACGAGTCCGTGGACGGGCCAACCTTCAGGCTTTCGACGCGCGGGACGAGCTTTTCCATCAGGCGTTCTGCGGTTTCGTGACCGACCGGAACGGCGACCGAGATCGCCATGCAGCGCTCACCAGCCGAACCGTAACCGGCGCCGATGAGGGCATCAACGGTCTGATCCATGTCCGCGTCGGGCATGATGATCATGTGGTTCTTCGCACCACCGAAGCACTGCACGCGCTTTCCAGCCGCACAGCCGCGCGAATAGATATACTGCGCAATCGGCGTGGAGCCGACGAAGCCGATAGCCTTGATATCCTGATCGTCAAGAATTGCGTCAACGACTTCCTTGTCGCCGTTCACGACGTTCAGCACGCCTGCCGGAAGACCGGCTTCGATGAACAGTTCAGCGATGCGCAGCGGTACGCCCGGATCACGCTCGGAGGGCTTGAGGATGAATGCGTTACCGCAAGCGATTGCCGGGGCAATTTTCCACAGCGGGATCATGGCCGGGAAGTTGAAAGGCGTGATGCCTGCAACGACGCCGAGCGGCTGGCGCATGGAATACACGTCGATGCCGGGGCCAGCGCCATCGGTGAATTCGCCCTTCATCATGTGCGGCGCGCCAATGCACACCTCAACGACTTCGAGGCCACGCTGAATGTCGCCCTTCGCGTCGGCAATGGTCTTGCCGTGCTCACGCGCAAGAATTTCAGCCAGAGAGTCATATTCCTTGTTGGCAAGTTCGAGGAACTTCATCAACACACGTACGCGGCGCTGCGGATTGGTTGCCGCCCATCCACGCTGTGCAGCCTTCGCGTTCTCGACGGCTTCGCGCAGTTCAGCAGCGGTTGCGAGCGCAACGGTGCCACGCACAGTGCCATCCATTGGCTGCATGACGTCTTGCTTGCGACCGCTCTTTCCGGCGACGCGCTTGCCGCCGATGAAATGACCATATTCAATCATGGTTCTCTCCCTAGAATTCGATGCTCGCATTTTGTCCCTTCCGCGCTGAAAAGCAACGCGACCGGAATCCCAACCGTTGTGCACAAAATAATGCTCACGGCCAGATTGAGCTTTGATTTTTGCAAGTTAATATTAGCAACATGAATTGGGATGACGTCCGTATTTTCCTTGCCGTAGCAAGGGCTGGCCAGATCTTGGGCGCAGCCCGCAGGCTGGACCTTAACCACGCGACAGTCTCGCGCCGCGTGGCCGCATTAGAAGATTCGCTCAAGGCTAAATTGTTTCGACGGTTGACGACGGGCAGCGAACTGACCCCGGCTGGCGAGCGGTTTCTGGCGGTTGCCGAGCGGATGGAAGCCGATATGATCGCCGCGCGCTCAGAAATCACTGACGAAGGCGAAAACCTCACAGGCACGGTACGCATCGGCGCACCTGACGGATTCGGTGTTGCATTCTTGGCGTCGCGGCTTGGCGCGCTGACCGCGCAGCATAGCGAACTGAAAATCCAGCTTGTGCCGGTGCCGCGGTCGTTCTCTCTCTCGCGCCGTGAGGCCGATATTGCGATTACAGTCGAGCGTCCGACAGAGGGCAGGCTGGTGGCGGCCAAGCTGGTTGATTACACGTTGGGCCTGTTTGCGTCGCGCGGCTACGTCGAGCGGTACGGGATGCCGTTGAGTCGCGATGAATTGCGCGACCACCGACTGGTCGGTTATGTGCCCGACCTGGTGATTAACGCCTCGCTGGACTATGCGACAGAGTTTAGCGCTCAATGGGATTCCGGCTTCGCGATTTCCTCCGCCATGGGACAGACGGAAGCCGTACGCGCTGGTGCTGGCATCGGGATTCTGCACTCGTTCATCGCACGGTCAGTGCCGGAGATTGTACCGATCGAATGTGTGGCGCCGATCCGACGATCCTATTGGCTGGTCTATCATGAAAGCGTGCGCACGCTGCGCCGCGTGCAGGCGGTGGCCGCGTTCATATCAAAAGCAGTCGAAAAAGAACGCGCGCTGTTTTTGTAGAGAGGCATGAAACGCCCCTCACCCGTAGCGGGTGAGGTTGAGTTCCGAAATATCGATCTCCGGCTTGCGACCGGAAATGGTATCTGCGAGGACGCGGCCAGAACCGCAGGCCATCGTCCAGCCAAGTGTTCCGTGGCCGGTTGAGAGATAGAGATTGTCGTAGCGCGTCTTGCCAATGATCGGCGGACCATCCGGTGTCATCGGGCGCAGACCACACCAGAAAGTCGCCTTCGACACGTCGCCACCCTTCGGGAAAAGATCGGTGACGGAATGCTCCAGCGTTGCACGGCGGCTTGGGCGCAGAGCGAGGTCGTAGCCGGAAATTTCCGCAGTGCCGCCAACGCGAATGCGATCACCAAGACGCGTGATGGCAACCTTGTAGGTTTCATCCATAACGGTGGATTCCGGCGCACCGCTCGCATCAGTGATCGGCACCGTGATGGAATAGCCCTTGATCGGGAATACGGGAACGTTGAGCCCAAGAGGCTTGACGATGAGAGGCGTATAGCTGCCGAGCGCGGCGACATAAATATCTGCCTTGAGCAAGCCGGCGCTGGTGTCCACGCCAGCAATTTTGCCCGCCTGCGTGGCGATGCCCTTGATCGTGGTGTCGAAACGGAATTTCACGCCAAGCTTGCGCGCATGTTCGGCGAGACGCTCGGTGAACATTTTGCAATCGCCCGTTTCGTCGCCGGGAAGGCGCAAGCCACCCTTGAACTTGCCGCGCACATTGGCGAGCGCCGGTTCGGCGCGAATGCAGCCTTCAGGGTCCAGCACCTCATAAGGCACGCCGAATTGCTGCAACACTTCAATGTCGCCGCCAGTGTGATCGACCTGCGATTGCGTGCGGAAAAGCTGAAGCGTTCCCTGTGCGCGGTCGTCATATTCAATGCCGATGTCGGCGCGCAATTGCTTGAGACAATCGCGGCTGTATTCCGCGATAGGCACCATGCGCTTTTTGTTGACGGCATAGCGAGCGGATGTGCAGTTAGTCAGCATCTGCATGACCCAACTCACCATCGCCATGTCCACTTTCGGGCGGATAACGAGCGGGCCAAAATGCATGAGCAGCCATTTGACGGCCTTGATCGGAACACCGGGGCCGGCCCAAGGCGACGAATAACCGGGAGAAACTTCGCCAGCATTCCCGAAACTCGTTTCGAGCGCGGGGCCGGGCTGTCGGTCGATGACCTCAACCTCATGTCCTTGCTGCGCGAGATAGTATGCGGCTGTGACCCCAATCACGCCGCTCCCCAAAATAAGAACCCTCATTCAGGCCCCCTCATGCTTCGGGCTAAATGCCCTCGTATTTCCGTTCAAACCGGTCTCCAAGACCAGTCAGTATTTCGTAGGCGATGGTGCCGGCAAATCCCGCCACCTCGTCAATGCTCTGGCTCGGCCCGATAAGCTCAACGAGATCCCCTGCCCTGAGCGATCCGGGCGAGATTTCCGATATATCCAGAATAATGCTGTCCATGGAGACACGTCCGACAAAAGGCAAGCGCACTCCGTTGTGCCAGGCCGCGCCCGCCGCCCGGCGATGCCAGCCATCGGCGTAGCCAAGCGAAACAGTAGCCAGCCGCATCGGAGCGCTGGACAGAGCCGAGTGCCCATAGCCAATGCCAATATCCGCAGGAATCTCGCGTGTCTGGATGATCTTCGCTTGCAGCCGAACCACTGGCTGCATCGGATTTTCCCTACCGGGAACAGGATTCACGCCATAGAGTGCAACGCCGGGGCGTCCCAGATCGAAATGATATGGCGCGCCAAGAAATATGCCGGATGAGTTCGCAAATGAGGCCGGTGCGCTCGGCAGCTTGCGACGCAATACTTCGAAATTCTTGCGCTGCATTTCATTGGCAACGTGTTCCGGTTCGTCGGCGCAAGCAAGATGGCTCATCACGAGAACAACATCCAAGCCGTCGAAGGCAGCGGGATCCTGCGCGAGGCGATCAACGTCGCCCGGAGCCATGCCGAGCCGCGACATGCCGCTGTCGACCTGCAGCACGGCAGGCAGCTTGCGCTCGCTTCGGTGCGCGGTGGCCCGCCATGCAGCCAGTTGATCAAGGCTATTGAGAACCGGTGTGAGACCGGCCTCTACGGCATCCTGCTCGCTGCCGGGCGGCAAGCCATTGAGAATGTAAATTGCGGGCGTGGAGCCGATGGCGCGGCGAAGGGACAGCCCCTCACCGATATGCGCGACGAAGAAGTCTTTGCAGCCTTCTTTCAGCAGCGCCTGCGCCACCCGATCCGCACCGAGGCCATAGCCATTTGCTTTGACAACGGCGGCACATGGCACCGAACCAAGCTGCTGTTTCAGGCGGCGATAGTTCTCGCGAACAGCACCCAGATCTATAGTCAGGATCGCGCCAGCGCGCGCTCCATTTATCGAATCGGTAGCAATAATTTCATCCGGTCGTTCAGGCATTCTCGCTGACTCATTGCGGCATCGCTTTATCAGTAGTCGCTGCGATGCCGCACTGCAATATCAGTCTGCAAGATGGACGAAAGCTGCCACAACCTCTTCATAGACGCTGCGCTTGAATGGAACGACCAGGCCGGGCAGAGAAGCCATAGGTTTCCACGCCCATCCGTCAAATTCGGCCTTGTGACCACCGGGCGGTGGATCGATGCGGATTTCCTTTTCCTTACCCTCAAAACGGAAGGCGAACCATTTCTGGGTCTGACCGCGATATTTGCCGCCCCATGTAATGCCGATTCGATCCGCGGGCAGGTCGTAATTTATCCAGTTGGGGGCCTCGGCAATGAGGGTAAGGCTTTCCATGCCGGTTTCCTCAAAGATTTCGCGACGCGCCGCTTCAATTGGCTCCTCACCCTTGTCGATGCCGCCCTGCGGCATTTGCCAAAGCTGCGAGGAACCGGTCATTTCGCTGTCGCCTTCAACCTTGCGATGGCCAGTCCAGACAAGTCCCTGAGCGTTGAGCACCATGATGCCCACGCATGGGCGATATGGCAGTTCGCCAGCCTTTTTTTTCTTGGACATTGAAACTCAACCTTGGTGAGGGTCTTCCGCGACAGCAGAGATCGGCACGATTTCGATGCCGCGACGGCGCACATCCGCAGCCCACGAACGCACCGCTTCCACCGTTACGCCAAACGCCGAACCTGTTCCGACGGCGAAACCCTTGGCGCGCGCCGTGCGCTCGAGCTGATCCAGCTTTTCGAGAATTGCGTTGCGGTCCTGCGCGGCGTCGATCACCGTATCCGCCGCGACGAACGGCACACCGCTTTCCTTCGCAAGTTCGGGCGCAACGCTGCGCGCAGATGTTCCATCATCCAGATAAAGCAGGCCGCGCTTGCCAAGCTCTGTCATGAAAGGCTGCATTGCCTGCTGATCGCTGGTGAAACGCGCGCCCATGTAGTTCATAACGCCGGTGTAATTGGTCGTGCGCGAAAGCGTCCAAAGCAGGTTTTCAATGTTCGCGTCGGGCGCGGCATCGACGGTCAATGTGTGGCGACCCGGATTGACGTTTGGATAATCGAAGGGCTCCAGCGGCACCTGCATGATGATTTCATGCCCGGTACGCCTGCCCTCCTGCATCCAGCGGCCAATGCTGTTGCCCTGCGACGCAAAGGCGAGAGTTACTTCGGGCGGCAATGCCTCAATGGCTTGTTGAGTGCCCGTTTGCGAAACACCAAGACCACCAATTACGATTGCAATTCTCGCCCCGCGCGCGCCGGACCAAGGCCGGGCATAGACATCAAACGGGCGACGGCCATCGGCAGCACGGATCGGCAACGGCCCCTCATTGCTGTCCTCTAACAAAGCGCGATCAGGTATGTGCGCGACGCGTAAATCCTGATGCATGGCGCTCGGACCAGAAATCACGATAGCGCCCGTGCTCGTTGCGTCAGTCGTGGGGTTAACTTTTATGATGGAAGGACCACCGCCGCTACCGCCAGAGGTAACGGTTACGGAGGGCGATTTTACGCCCGGCTGCGCCCCTTGGGTATTGGTATTCTTTGCGGCGACCTGAGTTGTACTTGCAGGCTCGACGGCGCGGAATGGACGCTCGCGCACCGCAATACCGGTAGAAACAATGAGCATAAGCACGCCGAGTGCTGCGCCCCATCCAGCAATACGGTTTATGCGACCACGCTTTCGCACAGGCGGCAGATTTTGCCCTAAAGGCTTGTCGAGATCATCTGGCAGCAAGCGTGCGCTCCGCCGGCACAGGCCGAATCACTTGTGAATTCCCCGCTGCATGATGCAAAACGGAAAGCGCACGCTGCAAGCGAAAAGGTGCGCCTGAAGATATCGAGCCAAGCCCGCGACAGCCCTCTTTCATTTTAGCAATTTGCGGAATATGGTCGCGCCCGGATCGGCCATCCGGCCGGTCTTGGGATGTAGAAATCCCAAAACAGGTGGTTTGTGCCGCCCGAAATGGCACTTCCTCGGTTCGCGCCGGGGGAGCCCTCGTGCATGTTCAGAGCTTAGGCTTAAAGACGAGGGCAGCCGTCCTGTTACGGCTTTCTACTCCCCCGGTCACCAGAGGGGCGAATGGGCAAATAATAGCCTCTCGGTGACCATCCAATTTACGGGGAGCCATAATGGAAACGTGCAGCGTTTTTCAGGATTTTTTCAGAACCTATGTTGCGCTGTCTGACTGGATCAAGGCGCTCTGGTTGATCGTGCCACCGGCGTTCGGGCTTGGTCTCGCGTGGATCGTCGTCAATCGTCCGCGAAGTTGATTGGCGTTCGCCCGCCGGGATAAGTAACATCTCCAGCGCACCAACGAAAAAGGGCGGCACATAGGCCGCCCTTTGATTATTGACCAGTCGATTACTGGTTGAGAACTGCCTTTTGAGGGTTCGGCGGGAAAGCCGGATCGGTCTTGATCCCGCGAAGCAGATCAAGCGCATAGTTGAGCTGAATGTCGTCCTTCGGCTCCGGCGGCACATAGGCCGCAGAACCTGAGCCGTCCTCGCCCTCTTCCACACCCTTGATGTGACCCTTGAGGTCGGACTTGCCACGCGTGAGGTCACGCCCCTTAAATTCATCCGGCAGAGGCTGCTCGACCTTGATGTCGGGCGTGATGCCCTTACCCTGAATCGACTTGCCGGACGGCGTGTAATAGAGCGCGGTGGTGAGGCGCAGCGCACCGTTTTCACCGAGCGGAATGATCGTCTGCACAGAACCCTTGCCGAACGACTGAGTGCCGAGGATCGTCGCACGGCGATGATCCTGCAACGCACCGGCTACGATTTCCGACGCACTCGCCGAGCCGCCATTGACCAGGACGATTACGGGCTTGCCACCGAGGTCGTCACCGGCACGCGCATCGAAGCGCGAGATATCCTTTGGATCGCGGCCACGGGTTGAAACAATCTCACCACGGTCAAGCAGGGCATCGGATACGCTGACCGCCTGATCCAGCAGACCTCCGGGATTCAGGCGAAGGTCGAGCACATAGCCCTTAAGCTTGTCGGCGGGGATTTGCGCCTTGATCTTTTCTATCGCGTCTTCGAGATCGTCATAGGTCTTCTCGGTGAAAGACGTGATTTTCATGTAGCCGACGTCGTTATCGACACGGTACTTCACGGCCTTGACCTTGATGATGTCGCGGACAACCGTAACGTCGATTGGCTTGTCAGCACCCTGACGGAGAATCGTCAGCTTGATCGGCGTGTTGACCTGACCGCGCATCTTGTCGACCGCGTCGTTCAGCGTCATGCCGCGCACTTCTTCACCATCGATCTTGGCAATGTAGTCGCCCGCCAGAACACCGGCCTTGGCTGCGGGCGTATCATCGATAGGCGTAATGACCTTGACCAGATCGTTCTCCATCGTCACCTCGATGCCGAGGCCACCGAACTCACCCTTGGTCTGCACGCGCATATCCTGCGCAGCTTCGGCGTTCATATAGGATGAATGCGGATCGAGAGACGTCAACATGCCGTTGATTGCATTCTCGACGAGCGACTTTTCATCCGGCGGCGTGACGTACCCTGGCTGCGCACGCGCTCGAAAATATCACCGAAAATAGCAAGCTGCTTGTAGGTTTCGGACGCCGCCGCGTTGGCTGGCGATCCAATACCTCCCTGCACGACGGCCAAGGCGCTCGCACCCATCAGGGCGCCCGCGGCCAGCAGAGAAAGTTTGCGCATCATTTCATGTCCTTCCAGAAATCCTGCTCGCCCACCATGGGGACGGATCGACCGATTTCCCGTCCTTACGAAATTCTATGTAGAGTTCCGATTCGCACCTTTAGGCAAATCCGATGCCGCACTTACAATTCTGCTCTCGCTCATCGACCCGACAGGTTCGCCCGAAAGCACCATTTGTCCTTGCATTACGGTTATTCGGCCCAACCCTGCAAGCACGATATGATATCCATCGCCTGCATCAAATATCAAGAGTTGTCCGTATGACCGGAATGTGTCCAGCATAAAGAACGCTGCCGTCAACCGGCGCGGTCACAATTGCCCCTGATTGTGTCGCAACCGTGTCACCGAGCATCACCGTGCCGTTACTGTTGCGCGAACTCAAACTTCTGCGAGATTCGCTCGTTGCGGGCAATGAAACCTGGCCTTTGAGCGTTGCGAACGGAATTGCGCCGATCAGGCTACTGCCTTCCGGGATGGGGGCAGAGGCGAGATCCTCTTCCTTCTGCCGCTGCTTTTCGTCTTCGCGCCGCGCTTTTTCTTCTTCATCGGCCTTGCGTTTCGCTTCGCGTTCGACCGACGCGATGAGGTCTTTCAGGCTTTTCGCCTTCTTTGCAAGATCGGCGGAACGCTGCCGCTCCTGATCGATGTCAGCCGCATTTTTCTCGCGCAGTCGGCGCTTTTCGTCCTGCAACAACACGAGGCGTTGCCGTTCCGTGACCTGATCCTCGACGGCAGACGCCAGACGCTTGCGCTCGGCCTCAATCTCGTCGCCAAGGCGGGCAAGCTCGGTGAGCTTGGCGAGGAGACTGCCAGTTTCCGCGCGCATTTCAGGCACGACAGCGCCGAGCAGAATGGCGCTTCGCACCGATGCAAGCGCGTCATCCGGGCTGACCAGAATGGCGGGCGGCGGGTTAAGCCCCATACGCTC
>JASGJA010000008.1:0-85095 GCA_049840935.1 Mesorhizobium sp. | reverse complement strand
AAACGGCTTCACGTATGCGGGCGGCACCAACCGGACCTCATGGCCGAGCGCGCTGATCTCACGAGCCCAGAAGTAGGCTGTCGCACAGGCTTCCATCGCGACGACACACGGCGCCAGTTGCGCAAAGAAAGCACGGAGCTGACCCCGAGACAGCTTCTTGCGACACACGACGCGTCCGTCCGAAGTCGCGCCATGAACTTGAAAAACCCGCTTTGCCAGATCCAGCCCGACGATGCTAACATATTCCATGGATATTCCCTCCTTCCCGTGACGTTACCCAACATCACCTTGGCACATCGCGATGCCGTCGGGAGGGGGTATCCACCCCATCACTTCTGGGTGAAAATCAACACCTTGGCATAGCTTACTGTTCCCTTTGCGAAGCCATTTATGGAAACAGCTCCAATGCTGCCGCTTCTGGCACCGTCCACGGAAGACTGGAAATCCCCGCCTATCTCGACCGAGGGCAGCAACGGGACGGTATCGGCACCCACGGACAGGGTAAGCCTGTAGCTCCCAATATCAGACGCGCCAGCGCCGCCTGCCAAAACAAAATATGTGCCAGACCTTTTCGGGGTGAATATGATACGCGACTGCTTGTTGAGCCCTGACGTCCATTCTATGCCATCCTTATCCTTATCCTTTAACTGGTGTCCGAAGGCATTGAATAGCTGAGTAAGGTGGGGATTTTCCATCGTACCACTGCCGGACCCTGCACCACTCATTTCGAGCCGGTAAGTAATGCCTTCATTCAGCATGAAGGCGTACATGTTTCCACCCATGCTCACTTCGATGGCGCCGGACGCTTTGCCGCCGACAGCAATGGTACCGAATTCATAATTGTGTAAACTAATAAGTCGTTGGCCAAACCGGGTATCCGCTTCATTTGCGAGATATCCGCCGGATGGCATGCCATGGAGCAGCAGTTCCGCGCCGGAGAGTACGCGATCCTCGAATTCGTCCTCTTCGAGCACATCATCGGCGATATCGAGCAGCAGCCCGCGACAGAAACCTTGCAGGATTTCAGGTGCGATTTCGAGGTCCAGCGTTTCGGCACCGCTGCTCGCATCGACCGGCAGACCGGACAATGTAACGACGCGGCGGTTCATGGTGATAAACGTGTAATCGCCAATCCCGGTTACGCGAACGCCGAACGATCCGCCCAGCCCTTCGAGCCAAGCTGCGTCATAACAAACCGGCAACATCTGATGCATGACCACGCCGAGCATGTCTGCTGCCGAATTCATTGGCGGCAATTGCGCCCAGCGGTCGTTCAGCAGAAAATCCTGCTCCATCCGAATGCCCTTGGCAAACTTGCGAAACGCATCCGGGCTTGAGAGGCGCGTGGAGTCCAGCGCGCAAACGTCGTCGGTACTCAGTGTCAGATTGGTAATACTATCAAGAAGCAACATGCGGTAATTCTCTCCCCACAGAGATTTAGAGATTATGGGCACTCAGCCATGCATTGCGGTCAGCCCCCAGCCCGCAATGCCAAGCGAAAGACAGCTTCGCTTAAGCTGCGCATATATTAGAAATATCAGCTAGATAGCAATAATATTATATACTTTTGTACTAAGTTTTATCTGTACACGAAAACAATCTGTCATCGGCCAGAAACGCCAATGAAAGCCCGGAGTTCTCGAAAATAACGTCAGCTATACTTACATAATTGAGTAAGCATGGCTGACATATCGTGTTGAATGAAAACTGCTAGCCAATTTCCCCAGGTTCGCAATTCGACGTACGGCCCGATTTCAGCAGGAGGGAACCGCAGGTAGGAAATTAATGAAGCAGGCGCCGAAATCCAGACCAAAGCCGACATCCACGACACATGCGACTCCGTAACCTGCACACAGATCAAGAGATGCTCTTACGACACATAAGGAAGCGTTTCCGCCGCATAGCGAGATCCCCGCTATGGAAGCGCGGGCCCCACAAATCGAAACATCAAATCCACAGATTGCAAGAAGGGTGGCGCCTATTCGTGCTCCCGATATACTTAACGCCGTTGCGCAAGCGCGGAGACCCGTAGCCGTTGCGTTGGCACCGCAGCCTGAAACATCGACTACGCAAGCCGCAGCGCCTGTAACTGAAGCCCGAACGCCATTGACCGATGTTACAACGGTGCAGGTGCGAGCGCCGATAACATTCGCATTAGCACCACATGCAGAAACATTGGTGCCACAATTGGAATAGCCATATGCCGTAATTCTGGCTCCGCAAGCACTCGCGCCCACCTTTGTGCGCGAGTAGACGGCTCCACCCAAACGGGTGCCGCAAATAGTCGTGGCGCTACCGCAGGTGCTGATACTGGTGCTGGTAGCGCCAGCTTGGGTCCAATCTCCTTTGATTTTAAGAGAATAGGTACCGCGATCATTTGAATTACTGGCTCCGGCTGCGATGTAATAAACATCGTCATGATCCGGCGTGAAGTTGATGCGAGCGTCGTGAGTGCTGTTGTTCAAGTCGTTATTACCGGCACTGAGTAGCCGGCTATTGCCGTCAAAAATACCATACAGATAGGGGTCCTTGAGGGTGCCTTGTCCTGAATCTGCGCCCATCATGTCGATGCTGTACGTTACCCCGCGGTTCAATTTCACGGCGAACCAGACGCGCTCATTGGCGCGAGTGATTGTGCCAGTGGCAGCGTTGTCGATATAGTTAATATCAACCTCGGCGCCCCTACTTGCGCCAATAGTAACCATTAGAGCTGCCGCATTTGCAGCCTCGGCACCACTATCGATCGTGTTGCTCGATCCGTCAGCCGTTATCCTTACTTGATCTGCAATATAAATTGCGTCAGCTTCGGATAAAACGTAGGCGGCGCCTGAAACATAGAGCTGGTAGCTGCCTGTGCTGTATCCGAATCCGCCTACAGATATATAGTAGACACCTGATTTTGTTGGCGTGAAATCAACACGGGAATCTCGCGTTCCGCCGGAGTTGTCGTTGCCTTGATTGACGGATCTACTGTCGGCGTCATAGATGCCGCGGATAATGGGGTCTGCCAGCGTGCCGTTGCCCGAAGGTTTGCCCAGCAGATCGATCCGGTATTTTGATCCACCATTGAGAGCGACGGCAAACCAGTCTCTATCATATGTGTAATTGATATTTCCCGATGCTGCACCGTTGGCTAGCATGACGCCGATTTTACCGGCATCGGCATCGATAATCGTCTGCCCGAAATCTTTGCTCAACTCAACGGGAAGCAGATAATCTGTATTGGAAACCGGATTGACTGTCGCTGTAACTGTGAGCGCGTAGGATCCCGTATACCCTTTGTTGCTGCCTGCTGAGATATAGTACACTCCGGTTGTTCGAGGTGTAAATTTGAACCTCGAATCGAGGCCAAGCCCTGCATCATTGCTACCCAGATATGACGACAGCGTGCCATTGACGTCATAGATGCCTTGCAAACTGGGATCAGCTAACATGCCGTAACCTGAATCCCTGCCCATCAGGTCAATCTGATACGTCGTGTCAGAACTCAGATAGACCGCAAACCAATCCTGATCGGTGGAAGAGCTGATGTTCCCCAGCGCCATGGAATTGGCAGACAACGCGCCGATCTGACCCGCTCTGGCTGACGATAATGTTGAGGCAAAGTCGTAGTTCAGTTCATTGGATGTCATATATCCTTCAGAACTATCCGTGACCGACAGCCGATATGTGCCTTGCTTGCTCCCGGCCGCTCCTGCCGAAATATAATAGATCCCGGTTGTCTTTGGCTTGAAGTTGGTTATGGAGGCGTCATATCCGATGCCTGAATCGTCATCGTAGCGAAGATTTGCCCCGCTGGAGTCAAAAATGCCGCGAATGTAGGGGTCTGCGAGCGAGCCGTTGCCTGCAGCCAATCCGCGCATATCAATGCGATATGTCCCCCCGGCTTCGAGCGTGACAGCATACCAATCCTGGTCGCCGGAATAGCTGATGGTCCCCACCGACACACTATTTACTAAAACAGCGCCAATGCGGCTGTTCTTTGCGCCGTCCAGCGAAGATTGGAAGTCACCACCGAGCTCTATCACAGGTAGTAACGGGACGACATTGGAGTTCTCAACCACGGAGAGCTGGTACGTTCCCGTATTCGATCCGGCACCGCCTGCCGACACATAATATGTTCCGGACGTGGTTGGGGTAAACAGGAGGCGGGCGTCGTATCCCAACCCTGTTGTATCGTCTACGGGACTAACTAACCTGGTGCCGTTGGTATTATACACGCCATAGAGGTAGGGGTCTGCAAGCGTCCCGCGACCGGACCCCGCACCTCGCATTTCTATCCGGTAAGTTGTGCCCGAATTGAGTTGCATGGCGAACCAATCTTTGTCTCCCTTCTTTCCGAGGATGGCAAATGCAATACTGTTTACACTGATATCGCCAACGTTGCCTGTGGTTACCGCGGTGAGTGTGTCGCCATAGTCCTTGACTGCGTCGTTAGCGAGATATCCGCCGTAAGGCATGCCATGGAGCAGTAATTCCGCGCTGGAGATTTCGCGATCTTCGAATTCATCCTCTTCGAGCACATCATCTGCGATGTCGAGCAGAAGCCCGCGGCAAAAAGCTTGCAAGACATCAGGTGCGATTTCGAGATCCAGCGTTTCGATCCCTGTGCCTGCGTCAATCGGCAGACCAAACAATGTAATGACACGACGGTTCATGGCGATGAATGTGTAATCGCCAACACCGATAATGCGGATACTGAAGCTCCCGCCGAGTTTCTCTAACTCCGCCGCGTCGTAGCACAGAGGCAGCATTTCAAGCATGATTACGCCGAACATCTGCGCTGGTGAATTTAATGCGGGTAGTTGCGACCAGCGGTCATTGAGCAGGAAGTCTGGCTCCATGCGCAGGCCAGCTGCGAACTTGCGAAAGGTGTGCGGATTTGAGATGCGTGTTGCATCCAATGCGCAGACGTCATCGACGCTCAGCGCCACGTTCGTGACGCTGTCCAATACAAGCATAGTTTCTTCCCTAAGAACCCCGACCGCCCCGGTCGTCAATACTTCGAATTTCTCAGGATAGCCCAAGCACCGTGAGAAGTTTTTGAAGTGTTAGGAAGAGCTAATAAGCTTGCTATATGAAACTTTGATGTCGCTAAATAACGCTTTGATTTAATCTTGAGCGCGTCAGCAAGACTAGCGCAAAGTGGATCAATCCTTGCCCGGCATATCCGTGCGCTTGAGTTCGTCGAGCGTGGGCATCGAAACGACGTGATAGCCGCTATCGACGTTCAACACTTCGCCGGTCACGCCGCTGCCGAGGTCGGAAAGCATATAGAGTGCCGAGCCGCCAATCTCGTCCAGCGTCACCGGGCGGCGCAGCGGCGAATTGCGCTGCTGGAAGGAGAACATGTAGCGCGCATCGGCAATACCGGCACCCGCCAGCGTGCGCACCGGTCCGGGCGAAAGCGCGTTCACTCGGATGGCGCGCGGGCCGTAATCATTGGCGAGGTAGCGCACGCTTGCCTCCAACGCGGCCTTCGCGACGCCCATAACGTTGTAGTTGGGCATCACGCGCACCGAACCAGCATAGGTCAGCGTCAGCAGCGAGCCGCCGTTGGTCATCAGTTCAGCCGCGTGGCGTGCCACTTCCGTGAAGGAGAAGCACGAGATCACCATGGTTCGTGTGAAGTTGTCCCGGCTGGTGTCAGCGTAAAGGCCCTTCAACTCGTTCTTGTCGGAAAAGCCGATTGCATGGACCAGAAAATCCATGCTGCCCCATTCCGATCTCAGCGTATCGAAAACCGAGGCCACCGATGCGCTGTCCTCGACATCGCAAGGCAGCAGCAGCTTCGTGCCGACCTTTTCCGCCAAAGGCGCAACGCGCTTTCCAAAGGCTTCGCCCTGATAGGTGAAGGCCATTTCCGCGCCGTGCGCCGCAAGCGTCTGCGCTATGCCCCAGGCAATAGAATGGTCATTCGCGATGCCCATGATAAGGCCGCGCTTACCCTTCATCAGTCCTTCCATGAGGGAAAATCCTTATGCGTAGCGCTGGAAGACCAGCGTTGCGTTAGTGCCGCCAAAGCCGAAGGAGTTGGACAGCGCCACATCGAATTTCGGATTTTCGATGCGCTTGCGGACGATGTTCATGCCGTCGAATTCTGGATCCAGCTCTTCGATATGAGCGCTTTCGCCAATGAAATTGCCCTGCATCATCAGCAGGCAATAGATGGCTTCCTGCACACCAGCACCGCCGAGCGAATGGCCGGTCAGCGACTTGGTGGAGCTTATATAGGGCGAGTTGGCCCCGAACACTTCGCGGATCGCGCCCATTTCCTTGGAGTCACCCACCGGCGTCGAAGTGCCGTGTGTGTTGATGTAATCCACCGGATTCTTGACCGTCGAAAGCGCCTGCCTCATGCAGCGCATTGCTCCTTCACCGGAAGGCGCGACCATGTCGTAGCCGTCCGAAGTCGCACCATAACCGACGATCTCGGCGAGAATATTCGCGCCACGTGCCTTGGCCACTTCCAGTTCTTCCAGCACAAGCACGCCCGCGCCACCCGCAATCACGAAGCCGTCGCGGTTCACATCATAGGCGCGCGAAGCGACTGATGGCCGGTCGTTGAAATTGGACGACATTGCACCCATAGCATCGAACAGGTTCGACATCGTCCAGTCGAGATCTTCGTGTCCGCCCGCGAACACACGGTCCTGCTTGCCCCATTGGATCAACTCATAGGCATTGCCGATGCAGTGCGCCGATGTCGAGCAGGCCGACGAAATCGTGTAGTTCACTCCGTGGATCTTGAACCAAGTCGCCAGTGTCGCCGACGCAGTGGACGACATCGCCTTTGGCACTGCAAATGGCCCGATTCGCTTTGGGCTGTGATTCTTTTCGGTAATTTCGGCAGCATCCACGATAATGCGGGTCGATGGTCCGCCGGAACCCATGATGATGCCGGTGCGCTCATTGGAAATTTCGGACTCTTCCAATCCTGCCTGCGCGATAGCCTGCTGCATGGCCACGTGGTTCCACGCGCCGCCCTTGTGCAGGAAGCGCATTGCGCGGCGGTCCACCAGTGGCGTTGGGTCCAGCGTTGGTGCGCCCCAAACCTGACAGCGGAAGCCGTGATCCGCGAAATCCTGACTGAAGCTGATTCCCGACCGGGCGTCGCGCAGCGAAGCCTGTACCTCGGCGGCATCGTTGCCGATGGAAGACACGATGCCTAGGCCCGTGACGACGACACGTCTCATATTGTTCACTCCGTTCCTGCCCTCAAAAGCTGCCTGGAGAATTTAGGTGGCAGCTTCCTGCTTTGCGAGGCCGACTCGCAGGTCGGTCGCTGTATATATTGTTTCGCCGTCTGCTTTCAGCCAGCCGTCAGCGATCCCCAGCACGAGACGACCGCGCATCACGCGCTTGAAATCCACGCCATATTCAACGAGCTTGACTTTTGGCGTCACCATGCCCTTGAACTTCACTTCCCCGGTGGAAAGCGCCATGCCCTTGCCCGGTTCGCCGAGCCAGCCAAGGAAGAAGCCAGTCAACTGCCACAGCGCATCGAGACCCAGACAGCCGGGCATCACTGGGTTGTCGATAAAGTGGCATGGAAAGAACCAGAGATCGCGATGGATTGCGAAATCCGCACGGATAAAGCCCTTTTCGAACGTTCCACCCGTCTCGCTGATCTCGGTAATTCTGTCGAACATCAGCATAGGAGGGTAGGGGAGTTGCGCATTGCCGGGGCCAAACAATTCGCCCTTGGCGCAGGCTAGCAGATCCGCATATTCGTAGCTGGACTTCCGGTCCGTCATTAACCCATCCCCGTTGCCGCCGACATATTGTCTGTCGTTGTATGGCATATTGGCCAATAACGTCAGAAACATCAGACATTCCACGCACGGTTAAACTGCCGGTCGCCTGTGGTCAATGTGCCGCTATTGATCGGTTTTCGGGTACAGAATATATGTGGAAAGGAAAAGGCGAGTTTGTAGGGAGTTTACAGTTATCTCCAGACAAACGCGAGCTTGTGACCGTTAAGGGCGAAATGACGCACGATCAGGATCATAATAGTCAGGCAACGGCTGATTACCGCGTACGTGCTGCGGGCCTGCGCCCTACGCGTCAGCGCATTGCGCTGGCAAGTCTGCTGTTTGCCAAGGGCGACCGCCATCTTTCGGCGGAAGAACTGCACGAAGAAGCGGTTGGCGCGGGCGTACCTGTGTCGCTGGCTACGGTCTACAACACGCTGCATCAGTTCACGGAAGCTGGAATGCTGCGCATTTTGAATGTCGAAGGCTCACGCACCTATTTCGACACCAACACGTCGGACCACCATCACTTCTTCGTTGAGGGCGAAAATCGCGTATTCGACATTGAGATCGATGGATCGCCCATCGCGGTTTCCAACCTTCCGACTCCGCCGGAAGGCATGGAGATCGTCAACGTTGACGTTGTAATCCGCGTCAGGCCAAAGCGCGCCTGAGCGCTTTTATTCCCCAACCTGTTCGTCTGGATAGGCGCCCCAGATCAGCGATTGGCTTATCCAGCCTGAATTGCCGTCGAACGTCGCTTCGCACCACGCGCCGTTGCAAGTCTTGATCTTGCCGACGACGCCAGGCTCCAGAATCGCGACGATGGAAGATTTCGCGTCCGGTTCGTACATCAGATTGATGTGAATATCCTTGCCCTTTTGCCAAGGCGCAACGAGCGCTGTGCGCTTGCCAGAGAGCAGCGATTGGTTAACCCAGCCTTCCGCGCCTTCGGAATCGCGCACGCGTCGCCAGTTGTCATATTCCTGAAGAATTTCCATTGGCAGGCCAGCCTTTAGATAAAGCCATTCGACCGCGTAATTGATTCCCGGCCCGGTGCGCACATTCACGCGGCCAGATTTCAGGCTGACAAATCGCGGCAGCGGCAGGCCGCTTGGGCCGCGCTGTATACTGCCAGTCGGTTGCGTATCAGGTGTTGATTCCTGCGCAAAAGCGGCGGGGACAGCCAATGTCGCCGTCAAGGCAACCGCCAGCAAACCGCGCCAGAACAACCCCACCAATTTCTTCTCCTGTCCGCTGCTTTGCATCCCGCGTCGGCCTTGCTAGAACGCATCAGACCAATCCGGTTTCCAGTTTCGCCGGTCTTGGTTAAAGAGGTCTCAACAGGGTCCGATTCGAGGAAATAATGGCGGGCAGAAAAAAGCCTCAGGTGGTCATCACGCGCAAGCTGCCCGATCCGGTGGAAACCCGGATGCGCGAACTTTTTGACGCCCGTCTGAATCTCGATGACCATCCGATGAGCCCCGCCGAGCTTGCAGATGCCTTGCAAACCGCCGAAGTCCTCGTTCCAACCATTACAGACAAGATCGATGCTGCACTCATCGAGCGCGCGGGGCCGAATCTCAAACTCATTGCGAATTACGGAAATGGCGTTGAGCACATCGACGTTGCCGCAGCCGCGAAAAAGGGCATCACCGTCACCAACACGCCGAACGTGCTGACCGAAGATACGGCGGACATGACAATGGCGCTTATGCTTGCCGTTCCGCGCCGCGTAACCGTTGGCGCACAAATGCTCATCGAAGACGGCAAGTGGCCCGGCTGGTCGCCCACATGGATGCTTGGCCGCCGCATCTGGGGCAAGCGCCTCGGCATTGTCGGCATGGGCCGCATCGGCACCGCAGTTGCGCGTCGCGCAAAGGCGTTTGGACTTTCGATCCACTATCACAACCGGCACCGCGTTGCGCAGCGCATCGAAGACGAACTTGAGGCGACCTATTGGGAAAGCCTCGACCAGATGCTTGTGCGCATGGACATCATCTCGGTCAATTGCCCGTCCACGCCCGCAACATTCCATCTGCTGTCGGCGCGCAGGCTCCAGCTCATGCAGCCAAACACCTACATCGTGAACACTGCGCGCGGTGACATCATCGATGAAGACGCGCTCATCAAGCTGCTCCAGCAGGACAAGCTTGCTGGCGCTGCGCTTGACGTTTTCGAGCACGAACCGGCCATCAAGCCCGAATTGCTGGCGCTCGCCGCAGCGGGCAAGATCGTGCTTCTGCCGCATATGGGCTCGGCCACCATTGAAGGCCGCATAGACATGGGCGAAAAGGTCATCATCAACATTCGCGCCTATGCAGATGGCCACCGCCCGCCGGATCGCGTGCTGCCAAACCGCGTCTAAATAGCTGAAACTTTTAGCTTACGGCGCTTGTCGCTTATAGCGAACGGTCTCGAACCGCGCCGCCAGTCCGTCATAGAGCAACAATCGGCCAACAAGCGGTTCGCCGATGCCGGTAATCAGTTTGATGACTTCCATCGCCTGCAACGTCCCCATCACGCCCGTCAGCGCCCCAACGACGCCGGCCTCGGCGCAGGAAGGCACGAGTCCATCTGGCGGGGGCTCAGGGAACAGGTCGCGATAACGTGGGTTCTGCTTGCCCTCGCCGTTAAAACCAAACGGCATCAGCACCGTCAGCGAGCCGTCAAATCGGCCAACTGCCGCGTGAACGAGCGGCTTTTCCTCTGCTTCGCACGCATCCGCCAACGCAAACCGCGTTGCAAAATTGTCGGAGCCATCGACAACAATATCGTAGCCGGAGATCAGATCCCGCGCATTGTCCACCGTCAATCGGACATTATGTAACTCAACACTTACGTTTGGGTTTGTGCGCAGGATCGACGCTTTTGCACTCTCGCCTTTCGGCAGGCCAAGCGCGCCTGTCTCGTGAATAATTTGCCGCTGAAGGTTCGACAGCGAAACGGTGTCATCCTCGACAATGCCGAGCGTTCCGACACCTGCCGCCGCGAGATATTGCAGCACCGGCGCACCCAGCCCGCCCGCGCCAATCACCAACACCCGTGCCTGCTTGAGTTTTTGCTGGCCCACCCCGCCAATTTCCGGCAGCACGATGTGCCGCGCATAGCGCTCGATCTCACTGTCGGATAGCTGTTGCTTAGTCGTCATTTCAAGAACATAGCGGCCATTTCGCCTATTTCCAGCGGTTTAGAGCCTTATTTTTCCCCTTCAACTTTCCGTCTCCCGCACGCTGCCATGATCGACTGTCAAAAACTGCGCGCGCCCACGAAGGCTGGAAAACAGCGCCGCCTCCGTCCCAGTCATAAAGCACTGGCAGCCCAATTCTTCCAGAATCGAAAACAATGCCGCGCGACGTCCGGCATCGAGATGCGCGGCAATTTCATCCAGCAGCAGAATCGGCGTCAAACCGGACATATCGCGACAAAGTCGTGCGTGAGACAGCACAATTCCTATCAAAAGCGCCTTTTGCTCGCCGGTTGAGCACAAATCGGCTGGCGTGTCCTTTGGACGATGTCGCACCCGCAAATCCGCGCGATGCGGGCCGTCCAGCGCGCGCCCAGATGCGCGGTCACGCTCGCGTTCTTCCGCCAGAACGCGTCGAAAATGCTCCTCGGCCTCAACCGCGGGCATTTCCGCCACCAAGGCTTCCACAGCGCCGTCCAATGCCAAATCCGCTTGAGGAAACGGCCCGTCGCTTGGCAGCTTTTCGATCATTGCCGCGATCAGCCGCAATGTCTCAACGCGCCCCGCTGCAACTGCCGTTCCGGCTTCGGCCATCTGCGCCTCTATAGCCTCGAACCAGCCCACATCGCGCACATTGTCCGTAAGCAAACGATTACGATCTCGCATTGCCTTTTCATAGGCTGATGTCATTTGGCCGTGCGATGTGTTCACCGTCATCACCAGACGGTCCAGAAAGCGCCGCCGGTCTGCCGCCGGTCCTGTAAAAAGCCCATCCATGGCTGGTGTTAGCCACATCACGCGCAGCCATTCCAGCATCGCATCGGCACTTTTCGCATTCGCGCCGTTTATCCGAACCTTCCTGACAGACTCGCCGGTCAGAATATCCGGCGCAATCGTGCCGGTTCCAATCTCAGCATCGCCTTGCTCACCATCAATGCTCGCATGAATGGCGAAAGTTCCGCTTCCGCCCTCGCGAGCCGCTTCAGCCAAGGTTGCGCGCCGAAAGCCGCGACCCGGCGCAAGAAACGAAATCGCCTCAAGCAAATTCGTCTTGCCTGCGCCATTGTCGCCGGTCAGCACCACCGCGCCCGGCTCGAACTCAATGCTGAGATTTCCGTAGTTGCGGTAATCAGTAAGCGTAAGCTTACCAATAAAACTCATGCTAGACCCGCATCGGCATCAGGACATAAAGCGTATGTTCGTCCGCCGCATCCTGTATCAGCGTTGGCGAGCCCGCATCGGCCAGCAAAAAGCGCGCTTCCGTGCCCCCAAGCTGCGCGGCAACGTCCAGCAAATACTTGGCGTTGAAACCGATTTCGATCGGGTCGGATGAATACTCTGCCACGACTTCTTCCGTTGCGCTGCCGGAATCCGGATTATTCACCGCCAGCGTCACTTGTCCTTCGGCGATTGAGAGCTTCACCGCGCGCCCGCGCTCAGATGAAATCGTGGAAACACGATCCACCGCCGATGCAAAGCTCTGACGGTCCAATATCAGCTTCTTGTCATTGTTGGCCGGAATAACGCGCTGATAATCCGGGAATGTTCCGTCGATCAGCTTGGAGGTCAGAATCACTGGCCCGATTGTGAAGCGGATTTTGCTTTCGGAAACCTCGGTCGTCACCGCGACATCTGGATCATCCAGCAGCTTTTGCATTTCGCTTACGGTTTTGCGCGGAATGATGATTCCCGCCATTCCCTCGGAGCCCGCGGGCGCATCCATTTCCGCGCGTGCCAAACGATGACCGTCCGTCGCCACAGCGCGCAGCTTCAATTTCCCGCCGCTTTCATGCGTGTGGAAATAAATGCCGTTCAGATAATAGCGTGTTTCTTCGGTCGAAATCGCAAATTGCGTCTTGTCGATCAGGCCCTTGAGCGCGGTCGATTCAAGTCGGAAAATATGCGGATAGGAGCCACTCGAAAGGGCGGGAAAATCCGAAGCGGGCAGGCATTGCAGCCGGAACGACGTTCTGCCGGAAATCACCGACATTGCCGCACCGCCATCGTCAACCTTGAGCATCACTTCGGCGCCGTCCGGCAGCTTGCGCACAATGTCATAGAGCAGATGCGCGGGAACTGTCGTGGAACCGGCTTGCTCAACGCGCGCGGGGGTTGCCTCGTTCATTTCCAGATCGAGGTCGGTTGCCTTCATCTCAAGCGTCGCGCCCTCCGCGGTCAGCAGGGCGTTTGACAGGATCGGTATGGTATTGCGCCGTTCCACCACGCGATGAATGTGGTTGAGCGACTTGAGAAGATTTCGACCGTTCGATGATGACACGCATTGGAGGCTCACTTGACGAACTTGGCGCGGCGGAAGGGGCTTCCGCCACGCATATAAATTTGGTCCAAATGACAGGAAAAGCCGGTGAAAGGCAAGCGTTAGACTGGCAGGAAAGCCCTTAGGCTTGGACCTGTTGATAACCTTGATCGTTCATCGCAATCGCCTGCGGTTGCGTGCGGCGTAACCATCGCTCGTGAGTGCTGCCCGTCATCCCGCTGCGGCGACCTGACCGGGGAGAGCCACGCGTCTCTCCCCGGTCAGGTGCCGGCAGGCGGATGAGGGGCGAGGGCTACCTTTCCACGCTAGTTCTGTACCTATCAGTCCTGTCGGAAACTTCAAATCGGTCCAGCAATCGACCTCGCGCGAATATAAGAACCTAGCCGTCGCTTTTCCTGCGAACCGAATTTTCAAAACCGCTGTTTTCAAGCACACGTGAAAGCTGGCCACACTGCGTGCGCTTGCCCGCTGATGATCTCAATAAAATCCACACCAGCGCTATTATGAACGCCAGCGGGGCAACGATCCATAAAGCCTTGATTGCGTCGGACGATGATCGATAGGTCGCGAAAAAGTCCTGCCAGAAACTATAGTTTTCCATCACCACTCCCCATGACGTGAATGGTCACCGAGGGGCATTAATTTGCCCCACTGCCCCTCTGGTGACCGGGGGTGTAGAAAGCCGGACTAAGACGGCCGCCTCGGCCTTTAAGCAAGCTCTGGACATGCGCCGAGGCACCCCCGGCCATATAGGACACGAGGAGATGTCGTTCAGGTCGACATCGACCACTTAACCTGGGGTTTCTACGTCCCAAGGTCCAGCCAGAGAGCCGAACCCGGCGCGAACATATTCTACGAATCGCTAAAATAGAAGTGATCCGAGATAGATTTTTGCGTTCGATTGCCCCTCATCCGCCTGCCGGCACCTTCTCCCCGTAAACGGGGCGAAGGGGAAATATTCGACATATCGCAAACCATGCGACGACGGCGATGGAAACCAGCGCTACAACTATCCGCCTTCGCCCCGTTTACGGGGAGAAGGTGCCGGCAGGCGGATGAGGGGCAGTTAACAGCTTTCCGTGTCCGCGCATTACACATGAAAATCGGCATTCATACCTTCGCCTAATCGCCCAGTGGCTGCCTGCGTGGTATGGGCATCTCCATGCTCATCGGCATACTTTCCGACATACACGCCAATCGTGAAGCGTTTGACGCCGCACTTGAGGCAATTTCGCGGGCAGGGGCGCAGCGCATTGTTTTGCTGGGCGATCTGGTCGGCTACGGTCCCGACCCATCCTATATCGTCGAGAAAGCCCGCGCTCTAATCGAATCCGGCGCGGTTGGCATTCTCGGCAATCACGATGAGGCTGCCGCCACCGGAAATACGTCCGGCATGTCCGAAAACGCACGCGATGCGATCCGTTGGACCATCGACCAACTCTCTGCCGATCAGTGCGAATTTCTGGCAAAGCTTCCGCTTTCGCACCAAGACGGCGACATTCTCTATACACATGCGGGTGCGTGGCGGCCTCACGCTTGGCCTTATGTAAAAGAAGCCGCCGACGCGAAGCGTTCTTTCGAAGCCGTGCCGGCGCGTATCGCGATCTGCGGACACACTCATGTGCCTGCAATTTTCTATTCCACGGCGCGTGGCGCGGTCAGCAGCTTCACGCCGCTGGCAAACAAGCCCGCGCCGCTGTTCGCCACTCTGCGCAGCGTGGTTGTCGTAGGTGCAGTCGGCCAGCCGCGCGATGGCAACCCGGCGGCTTGCGCGGCACTGCTCGACACAGACGCCAAGACCGTCACTATGTTACGTATCGCTTACGATTGGGACGAGACAGCCGAGAAAATCAGCCGCGCGGGCTTGCCCGGCTGGCTTGGAATGCGGCTAAAAATCGGGAGGTAGTGCATGAGCCAGACGTTCACCCCCGGCATGGTCATTGATGGGTTCGAGCTCGTCGAGCGCCTTCCATCGGGCGGCATGGCATCCATCTGGAAAGCTCGCAAACCGGGCATTGATGGCGATGTCGTCCTGAAAATCCCGTTTCTTGATCCCGGTCAGGATGTGTCCGTGGTCATTGGCTACGAAGTTGAAGACATGATTGCGCGCCGCCTTTCGGGCAAGCATGTGCCGCGCTTTCATGCGTTTGGTGATCTCCGCAACGTTCCTTACATCGCGATGGAGTTTGTTGAAGGCACAAGCGTTGCAGCGCTCGCCAAGTCCGCGCCCCTGCCATTCGACGAAGTTCGCCGCATCGGCATTGAAACAGGCGAAGCGCTCGCTGCACTGCATGAGCAGAAGGTCGCGCATCTCGACCTCAAACCGGAAAACATCATCATCGCCAAGCGCGGCGCGGTTTTGCTCGATTTTGGGCTGGCACATCATGCCGAATTGCCGGACCTGTTGGCCGAACAAAGCGATGTGCCGATGGGCACCGCCGCCTACATCGCGCCCGAACAGGTGCTTGGCATTCGCAACGACAAATCCAGCGATATTTTTGCGTTGGGCTGCATTCTTTACCAACTCGCCAGCGGTGAAGAGCCGTTCGGTTGGCCCCAAACGACAGCGGGTATGCGCCGCCGCTTGTTTCATCGCCCGCCCGCCTTGCGCTCGCTCAATCAAAACGTTCCGCGCTGGCTGGAACAGATCATTGAGCGGTGTATGGAAGTTGACCGCGCACGCCGCTACACCGACGCGGCGCAAGTGGTCCACGATCTGCGGCATCCAGATCAGGTCAAGTTGATCGAACGTAAGCCGGAAGCGACGGGTTTCAAGTCGCTGTTCCAACGGCTTTTCGGAGGAGGGGATACCCGCACCGAACTTCTACTTAGAAAAAGCGCAGATATTGGCGAAGGCCCGCCGGTGATTGTCACGGCGGTTGACCTCTCCGCCGGCATCGATGCTCTGGCCGAAGAAATCCGCACCGAAACGGCAATCGTTCTCGCCGCGCGGCGCGATTCTCGGCTGGCCTGTGTTGCCGTGCTCAAAACCGAGATTATTGGCGACTCGCCGCAGGTCGACGCGGATGGCCGTTCGAACTATGTTAACATGCTGGTTTCATTGAAAGATTGGGCGCATCCGCTGCATTTGCCAGATGGCCGCGCCAGTTTTCACGTGCTTGAGGCCGTCAGTCCCGCCGATGCGATTCTGGATTTCGCCGAGCGCAACCATGCAGGCCGAATCGTGATGGGCGCGCGCGCTTCATCCGCCATGCGGCGCCACCTCGGTTCCGTATCAACCAAGGTGGTTGCGGAAGCGAAGTGCTCCGTCTCGGTCGTGCGCGTGAAAGCAGTCGAAACTGCTGCCAGCGAACTGGAATAGCGGCACGCAATCTGCGCGCGCCGCTATTAGCGTTTCTTACGCCTGATCGACAATCAGGCGGCGCAGCAATTCAAGCTCCTGCGCCAGCGTCTGGTCAGATGACGAAAGATCCTCGATCTTGCGCACGGCGTGCAAAACTGTCGTATGATCCCGTCCACCAAATCGCCGACCGATTTCCGGCAGTGAGCGCGGCGTCATGGATTTCGACAGGAACATTGCGACCTGACGCGGCTTGACGATGGTGCGCGTGCGGCGGTTCGACAGAAGCTCCGTCTTGGACACGTTGTAGTGGCGCGCGACAATCCGCTGAATATCCTCGATGCGCACCCGCTTCGGCTCACCTGAGCGGTAGATGCGGCCCAGAATATCGTCGATGCGGTCCACGGTGATCTGCGGTTCGAGAGTATGGCGCAACAGAAGCTGGTTGAATGCGCCTTCGAGATCGCGACCGCTACCGGTAATCGTGCGCGCAACATGCTCCAGCACTTCCGCTGAAATCTCCACAGAAGCGTCTTCGCCCTTCGCCGAATCCAGCCGCTGCTTCAGCATGTCGTAGCGCATTGCGTAATCCGGCGCTGACATTTCGAGCGCCACACCGCCGACAAGGCGCGAGCGCACGCGTGGCTCCAGCGATTCCAGATCTGATGGCGGGCGGTCCGCCGCAACCACGACCTGCTTGGCGCTGTCCAGCAGCATGTTCAGCAGGTGGCAGAACTCATGCTGGATCGACTTACCCTGCAAAAACTGCATGTCGTCGATGATCAGCAGGTCGATGTCGCGGAACTGCTCTTTGAGCACCAGCGCGTAGTTGTCGCGAATCGCTGTCGCAAAGCGCCACATGAAATATTCAGCCGTCAGATAGACCACCCGCGCCTTCGGGTTCTGTTTCACGGCCTCCGCCGCGATGGCCTGCAGCAAGTGAGTTTTGCCTAGCCCGACCGACGCATGGAGGAAAAGCGGATTGAACCGCACCGCGCTGGCATGGGACTCCGCCACGGCACGCGCCGCCGCAAAGGCAACGCGGTTCGACGGCCCCTCAATGAAAGACGCAAACGTATAGCGCGTATCCAGCGGCGAGCCGAGCACAGGCGAGCGACCCGCATCGCTTGCCGCCATCGACGGAGTCGCAGCCTTAGGGCTGGCATGGCGTTCGACACGGGGCGACGTCGCTGCTGCGGCATGTGTGGAGGCCGTGCTCCGCACAGGCTGCGGCGCTGGCTGAGAGGCCACCGTGGTCTGGGTTTGACGTGCTGCCGAACGCACCACGATTTCCAGCTTCAGCAGTTCCGGCTCTTCGGCGCGCCACAGTTCCACGATCAGATCGAGATAGTGGCTATTGATCCAGGAGCGCAGAAAAGCCGTCGGTACCGAAATGCGTACCAGGCTCTTCGATGCCTCCGCCAGCTTCATGCGCTGGAACCAGCTCGAATACACTTCCGTCCCGAGGCGCGCTTTCAACTGGGCCTTGACGCGTTCAAATGTCTGCGCTGCAGCATCGACCTTCGTCATGTCCTCCCCGTTATCCTCTTGCGTCCAATGCGATGGCACCACACTGATCGACATCCACCCTTCCTTTTCTTCCACGCGCACTTATCCCATTGCCGCCTTGGGAACGGCTGGTCGGCGCACAATTAATTTGGTTTGAGTTCCTCGCGTACGAAAACCCCTCCGGTCATGAAAACGCGACCGGCGCAAAGAACACGCAGACTAATACTAACCTCGTTCCCCGCCACACCAAGACAAACCTTTACTCGCCCCGGAATCGCTCCCAAGGTCAGAACAGCCGCCGCTTTGGCTTGGTTTGTCGGGCGTGGCCCGCTGTTTGATGAATTGACCTTATCGATATCGCGGAGCCAAGAGCAAGGGTGCAACTAACGTTTTTTTAACCCGCGACGGCCTTGCGAGGTCCAGAAAGCGGTCATTGTCTCGGCAAGGTATTGTGATTCAAACCTTTTCAGAATGTGCTGCTAGACCGATCAAAATTTCTTTTTTTTTCGCTTGACACGAAGCTAGCCGGCTTGCGCCGGTAGAGTGGCGTAGCTCATATTCGCGATGTTCGGTAAGATATTGAAATAGTTATATAAATGTCGTCAAGAAAACCCTGCAACTACGGGTGGAATTTCCTTAAAACCGTTTAGCCAATTGATCTTTCGTAACAAATTCAGTGCGGTTTAAAATAGTGTTGGCGCCGGGGGTCGGAATTAAATCCTGAACACCGCACCAGCGTAAAAAACCGGTAATTTGCCGGCAAACGAAAAAAGCGCCCAGAGGGCGCTTGATCAAATAGTCAAATTTTGCGGAAGCTCAGGCCTGAACGGAACGCACGCGCTTGGCAAGGCGAGAAACCTTGCGAGAGGCGGTGTTCTTGTGCATCACGCCCTTGGTCGCAGCGCGCATCAGCTCGGGCTGAGCTGCGAGGAATGCTGCTTCTGCTGCCGTCTTGTCGCCGGAAGCAATCGCCTCTTCGACCTTACGGACATAGGTACGCACGCGCGAGCGGCGGTTCTTGTTGATCTCGGTGCGGCGTGCGATCTTGCGCGTCGCCTTCTTGGCCGAGGGAGTGTTGGCCATGATGCCTCTCTAGACGTTTTAGGTGACTGGCGTCGGACCAGGTCCGGGCCGAAAACAAAGGGGCAGCCAAAGGCCGCCTCAGTTGGCGCGGCTTATAGTCCAGCTTCCGCGCCTCGTCAACGGCCTGAATGCCTGATTTCAACGGTTGCGGAAATTTGGCTGACGCTTTTCAACAAAGGCCGCCATGCCTTCCTTCTGGTCTTCGAACGCGAACATCGAGTGGAAAACGCGCCGCTCGAAGCGCAGGCCCTCGGCTAGCGTGGTTTCATAGGCGCGGTTTACCGATTCCTTGTTCATGATAACGGCAGGCAGGGAAAGCGCGGCAATCTTGTCGGCGGCTTTCATCGTCTCGTCGAGCAATTGCTCCAGCGGCACCACGCGCGACACCAGCCCGGAACGTTCCGCCTCTGCTGCATCCATCATGCGACCGGTCAGGCACATATCCATTGCCTTCGACTTGCCGACGAAGCGGGTCAGGCGCTGCGAGCCGCCCATGCCGGGCATAACGCCGAGCGTGATTTCGGGTTGACCGAACTTTGCGTTCTCTGCGGCAATGATGAAATCGCACATCATCGCAAGTTCGCATCCGCCGCCGAGCGCATAGCCTGCCACCGCCGCGATGACGGGTTTACGAACGCGGGTTAGCCCTTCCCATTCAGCGAAGAAATCTTCGAGATACATTTCGGCATAGGCTTTGGACTGCATTTCCTTGATATCCGCACCGGCGGCAAAAGCCTTTTCCGATCCGGTAATCACCATGCATCCAATATTGGCGTCCGCGTCGAACGCTTGAGCCGCCGCCACCACTTCCGCCATCACTTGGCTATTCAGCGCATTGAGCGCCTTTGGCCGGTTGAGCGTTATGAGCCCCACCTTACCGCGCGTTTCGACAAGAATGGTTTCGTATGTCACAGCTTCGCTCCTCGCAAATTTTGCGCAAGCCTCTACCTAACGCTGGCACGCGGGGCAATAGAAAGTGGAACGTCCCGCCTGCGCGATCCGCCGCACCGTTCCACTGCAGCCTGCGTGCAGGCAAGGCTCACCCTCGCGATCATAAACCGCAAAGCGATGCTGGAAATAGCCGAGCGATCCGTCTGTCTGGCGATGGTCTCGCAGTGACGATCCGCCAGCCTCCACCGCCTCGGCAATCACTGCGCGTATGGCGTCCGCAAGGCGGTCCGTGCGCGCGCCTGTATCCTGCTTTTCGGGCACAATGCTTCCGGCGCTGCGTTTCGGCGAGATGCGCGCCCGCCACAGCGCCTCGGACACGTAGATGTTGCCCAGCCCTGCAATCAGCCGCTGGTCGAGCATGGCCGATTTGATTGGCGTGGACCGTCCCCGGAACAGTGCGGCCAATGTCGGCCCGTCAAATGCATTGCCCGTTGGCTCTACGCCCAGTTCCGCCAGCATGGGGTGCGTCTCGCGGTCCTGCGCAAAAAGCATGAAGCCAAACCGACGCGGATCATTGTAGATAATCCGATAGGTTCGTCCGTCCTCATGCGCGATTTCGAACACGACGTGATCGTGCTTTTCATCTTTCGAGCGCGGATGATGGAACAGCCCCGGCGTCACCGGCCCGCTTGTCGCTTCAATGCGGAATGAGCCGGACATGCCGAGATGCGAAATGAGCAGTGGCGCATCGCCCGCCTCGATCAGCAGATATTTTGCTCTACGCCCCACGGAAACGACAGTCTTACCCGTCAGGCTCTCCGCAAACTTTTCGGGTAGCGGAAAGCGCAGATCGGCGCGGCGCGCCTGCAAGCCTATAATGCGGCCACCTTCCATAACGGGCGCAAGACCGCGCCTGACGGTTTCCACTTCGGGCAGTTCAGGCACGTCAGGAAATCTCGCTCAGGAAGGAGTTGCCATGCGCGCCTGCGCCCAGCCCCAGATGATCCGCAACAGTCTCGCCAATGTCGGCATAGCTTGGGCCGCAACCCCGCCGGACCTCCCGGCAAGCCCACCGCAATGCCGATAACGGGCACCCGCTCGCGCGTGTGGTCATTGCCCTTCCAGCTTGGGTCGCAGCCATGATCCGCAGTCAACAGCAAAAGGTCGCCGTCGCGCAGCTTGGCAATCGCTTCCGGCAGGCGGCGGTCAAATGCCTCCAGTGAGGCCGCATAGCCTGCAACATCGCGCCGATGGCCGAACAGCGTGTCAAAATCAACGAAGTTCGCGAAAACGAGGTCGCCGTCCTGCGCATCGAACATCGCGCCGAGCGTCTTGTCGAACAAGGCGTCGTTGCTGGCCCCTTGCGCACTTCGGATACGCCCTGATGCGCAAAAATATCACCGATCTTGCCGATCCCTATCACCTTGCTGCCGCGCGCCGTCAGCCGGTCGAGCAGGGTAGGTTCGGCAGGCGGCACGGCATAATCTCGACGATTTGCCGTGCGCACGAATTCGCCCTTGTGTTCTCCGATAAATGGCCGGGCGATAACGCGCCCAATGTTCAGCGGATCCACCAGCTTGCGCACGATTTCGCAAAGCGCATAAAGCCGCTCCAGACCGAAATGTGTTTCGTGTGCGGCAATCTGATAGACGGAATCCGCAGAGGTGTAGCAGATCGGCTTGCCGGTGCGGATATGCTCTTCGCCAAGTTCGTCGATAATCTCGGTGCCGGATGCATGCCGGTCGCCCAGAATGCCGGGCAGCTTCGCGGCTTCAATGATGCTGCGGGTCAGTTCCGTCGGAAAAGTGGGCTGTGTCTGGGGAAAATAGCCCCAGTCGAATGGCACCGGCACGCCGGCGATTTCCCAATGGCCAGAGGGTGTATCCTTGCCCTGCGAGACTTCCTGCGCTGCCGCATGAAAGGAGCCGGATTGCAACTTGGCGGTCGCTTCCTGCCGCGCATCGCCTGCCATTGCGGCTGCGTGGTCGAGGCCGAGAGAGCGCATAACCGGCAGGTTGAGCGCGCCTGTGCGCAAGCCTTCCCGGTTTGCGTTGCCGTCGCGGCACCATTCCAGAATATGGCCGTAAGTGTTCGATCCTTCGTCGCCGTAGGCGGCAGCATCAAGCGCTCCGCCGATGCCGAAGGAATCCAGCACGAAGATAAAGGCTCTGGGCAAGGCTCACCTGTTGCAAAACACAGGTGAGAAATAGTGCCGGACTAGCGCTTTAGCAATCGCTGCAGTTCACCGTCCCGCCAACGCGCGGGCGGAAATAATAGGTTTTCTTCATTGGAATGCCGTTGAAGAAGCCCGCGACTCCGTAATTTGAAGCAGTGCTGCCGTTCCATGTCAGCATGAGATTATAGGCAAGCGACGTCTCGACCTTGATAACGACCTGGCCTTTTTCCTTGAAGGTTGCCGGTACGGACACGGCTTCGCTGGAAGAACCGGCAGCGCTAAATGCCCCGCCGATACGGTTGCGTTTCCAGAGAACTGTTGCAGTTGGGGTCGCGTCATTGGACATTTTGACAGCCGTGATTCTTATGTCGGGCGTCGAACGGTTGTAGGGGGCCATCGATGCCTGTCCAATTTGCATGATCGCATCGATGCTGGATCGATCCACGTTCATGTTCTGCGAAATGAGATCGGCAATTTGTGCGGACGCGCGGTTCATCTTTCGATTTACGTCGACTGCCTGCATAACTTCGACAGATCCGAAATAGATGCATAGCAGAACCGGCATCAGAATGGCGAACTCGACTGCTGCAACGCCACCACGATCACGTCCAAATCGCCTAAGAATCGAGCTTCTGGTTTGTGTGAATATTTTCATGGCGTGCCTCAGTAAGCTTCGTTCTGCCAGGTCCGCGACGCGGACAGACAGCATTCGTCCATTGCCGTCGCCCATGGATTCGCTGAGCAAATCGGTCATGAGCGGCCAGAAATAGAACGCGCGCAATGTTTGCATCGCACCACCGCCACCTACTTGCGCCCTCAATGCCACACCAGCGCCGCTGTTCATCTCCAGTGCTACTGTTTCACCGGGAAGCACAAAGATGGTCTGATTGGCCGCAGCCTGAAATGTCGTGTAAGTTCGCAAATCGACCCGTAACCCTGGGCATCCGCTTGCAACGAGCGTTTGAATGCGCGCACAAATTCTTTGCCTCAAATCAGCTTGAGACGTTGTCTTTAAATCACCCGTCTGGACCTGCCTCGCGACATTGTCCGTGGCGTTTACAAGTAGCTGCTGTACCGCCATCGAAACACCCGTTTCGAGAATTGCAAACAGCGTCAATAGAAATGGAATGGCGAGCAGGCCAAATTCGACTGCAGTCGCGCCATCTGAATTTCGTACAAATCGCCTGAGCAAAAAACAGCGCTTCACGCCGCGTCCGCGCGTCTCTGAACCCGTGTTCGTCGTCATACCCGTAACCCTGATACTTCCCACCGGGTTAGAGTATGAACGAAACTTGTTGCGGTTGGGTTTGGGCCGAAGCTCGAAATGCGTGACGAATGTTTACGACCGATTAACGTCAGGTCGTTCGCTTACGTTAATTACTGTGATGCCATCGAAGCGTCGGAGCGAGCTTCGTAGGTGCTCGTATAGGCTCGTTCGCACATTGGAGTGCACGAGAGTGTCTGCACCGCAGCACGGCGGTAAACACGCAATGTGGATACGGTCTGGCGCGAAACTGTGACCTGCTGGTCAACAATCGCACTGCCGTCCTTGGCAAGCACAACGAGGTTTGTCACGCCAAAGGCTTTACCAGTAAGAACGATCGTTTTGTCATCCTGCACCGCAACGTCAGCAATATCGGGATTGCCTACGATCACCGTGTCCGCAGCTTGCGGCAGCTTAACGATACGCGCCTGATTTGTCTCGACCTCGATACCGTCCGCCGCCTGGGCGGAAATCACACCCAGCAATAACACGCAGGAAATCGCAGATGCTGCGCAGCGGATTACGAAGGACGGATTCATGCGAGGCTCCAGCCACTTTGGGTTCAATGGAAAGTGAATGAAATTGGTGAACTAACGGTTAAGAGTTGTGGCGATGGGGCAGGTGTCGTCCAGGTGCTGTCTATATTGTATATCCGGCAGATACGATAGAATTTAAGTAAAACTATAAATACTTTACTTGATGAAAAACAGGTTATCCAACATTAACTACATTGAAGACATAAGAAAAGAAAGGAATTGGTAAGGGTATTTCTTAAGGCGATTGCAACGGCTCCCGCGTAGTTTCGCAGCATCCGATCTGCAAGAAAAAAGCCGACGGACAGAGAGCTGCAAACAAATGGAGTAAGGGAATGTCCAAACTGATCGCACGTTTTGTAAATGACGAGTCCGGCGCAACCGCTATCGAATACGGCCTGATCGCCTGCCTCATCGCAGTCGCTATCATCGTCGGCGCTCGTACGCTGGGTGGTTCGCTGAACACCACGTTCTCGAACATCGCTTCGACGGTGAACGAGAACAACACCCCGCAGTAAGCGGACGAATTCACGGCTACGGCCGGTCGGTTATCACCGAACAGAAGGCCGTCCTCATGGGCGGCCTTTTTTTATAGCAACGTAATTTCGACCATGGAACGATAGCAATGCAGGAAGCAATCATCTTCGTCGTGTTCCCGTTCTGCATGGTTTATGCGGCCATCTCAGATGTGCTGTCCATGAAGATCGGCAATATCGTACCACTGATGTTGTTCGGCGCATTCCTTATCGTCGCCCCGATGACGGGAATGGCAGCAAGCGCAATCGGCATGCATCTGGCTGCGGGTGCCGCGGTTCTGGCAATAACTTTTGCACTGTTCGCATTTGGCGGAATGGGCGGCGGCGATGCCAAGCTTATGGCAGCGACTGCAGTCTGGATGGGGTTCGGACCTGCGCTCATCACATATTTAATGGCAATAACGCTGATCGGCGGGCAACTCACGCTCGCAATATTGATGTTCCGCCGTTCTCCCTGGCATCATCTGGCCTATCAAACCCAGTTCCTTCGCAACTTCGCATCGGACGTTAAGGGTGTGCCATATGGGATAGCGCTCGGTGCGGGTGGCATGATCGCCTTTGCAGAGTCTCCATTGGTGCTTTGGGCACTCAACAGGCTCGCAGGCTGAGCGAATATTAGCTCGAAATACAAAATTAAGCACAAACGTAAGCGCTTCATTAACCATAATTTGACGATTGGCGCGGCAATGTCCGGTCACAACAGGTGATCCGTACGGGCAGGAGCCACGCGAATGGCAGCATCGAGAGTCCTCATATTAGGGGTGGCGGTCGCAGCGGCGATTGGTGCCGGCTATGTGGCCAAAACCATGCTGGTTCCGGAAAAAATTGTCGTTCAATCGGACCAACCCTCCATTGCCCTGAAAGATGTAATGGTTCTGACTGGCGATGTGCCGATGGGCTCGGCGCTCGAAGGCAAGATCGCATGGCAGCCTTGGCCAGCAGCTAACGTAGCGGAAGGGTTCATCACACGAGACGCTGAAAGCGACGCTCTTGAAAAGCTGAACTCGTCGCTTGCGCGCGTTGCGCTTTACACAGGCGAGCCGCTACGCCGCTCAAAGCTTGTGGGCGATGGCCAAAGCTTCCTCTCCTCAATCCTTCCGGCAGGCAAGCGCGCCGTGGCTGTCCAGATCGCCGCCGACACGTCTGCGGGTGGGTTCATCCTGCCGAACGATTATGTCGACGTCATCATGACCCGCCGCGCCAATGCGCAGGAGGGCGGCGCGAATGGCTTCACAACCGAAACCATTCTGCAAAATATCAAGGTTCTGGCCATCGACCAGACCATTCAGGAAGACGAGGACGGCAAGAAGGTCAAGGTTGGCGACACAGCCACGCTTGAGCTGTCCTCGCAACAAGCAGAAATCATCACCGTTGCGCAGCAAATGGCCGACCGTCTGACGCTGGCTCTGCGCTCCGTTGCCGACGCACAGGAAAAGCCCGACCGCGAGGCGGATTATCTCGTCTCTGGTGAAGGGCGTGCCGGTACGGTTCGGCTGATCAAGTCCGGCGAAGTTTCAGAGGTTGGGGGACGCAAATGAGTGCGATGTTGAAATCAGCGCGGGCCGCAATCCTCGCGGCATCGACCGCGGCCATGCTTGTAACCTCGCCTTGCTGGCAGGCAGCGGATGCTCTGGCCGCGTCCACTCGCGTTACCGCGACGACCGCCAGCCAGCGCGTCAAGCTTGGTCTCAACAAGTCGATCGTCATCGACCTGCCGTCGGACGCCTATGACATTCTGGTCGCGAATCCGGTGGTTGCCGACGCAGTAACCCGCACATCGCGCCGTATCTATCTTTTCGGCAAGGCGGTTGGCGAAACGAATATCTTCGTGTTCGGCGCGAATGGTGAGCAGATCGCCAGCCTCGACCTCCAAATCGAGCGTGATGTCGCTGGCCTCGAAGCTTACATCAAGAAAATTCTGCCGACCTCGGACGTCAAGGTCGAGCTTTTGAATGACAACGTCATTCTGACCGGCACGGTGGACACGCCACTGGACGCGAAACGCGCCGCCGATCTGGCGAATATCTTCGTAACCGGCGGTGAAGCGACCACCGGTCAGTATTCGCAGACCGCCTCGGCTCCGACGGATGGCGGCGGCGTTTCCATTAGCAATCCAGACGAGGTGCGCCAAAAATCGCAGATCGTGAATCTTCTCCAGATCATTGGTGAAGATCAGGTCATGTTGAAGGTGACGGTCGCGGAAGTCAGCCGTAACGTCATGAAGCAGCTCGGCGTAAACCTCATGGGCAGCAATGACGGACCGAACGGTATTTCGTTCGGCGCAGTGAGCAACAACGTGTTTGGTTTGGGCAAATCTCTAATCGGCAGCAGCGGTTCTACGCTCGGTCTGGTCAAGACGGGCGTTACGGCACTTGATGCCTCGTTAGATGCAATGGAGCAAGCCGGCGTCATGAAGACCCTGGCTGAACCGACATTGACCGCAGTCTCCGGCGAGCAGGCCACCTTCCGCGTTGGTGGCGAATTTAACATTGTTACCGGTTACACGGAAAACAGATCCGAGGACAATCTGGACGGCGATCCAACATGGGATCATGAAAAGATCGAATACGGCATCGGGCTTGAATTCAAGCCGGTGGTGCTTTCGGCGGGACGTATCAGCCTGAAGGTCCGTACAAGCGTTTCCGAGCCGACCAGTGAAGGGTCGATTGCAACGGGCGGAAAGACAAACATCATATCGCTGCGCAAACGTCTCGCCGATACTACGGTCGAACTGCCCTCCGGCGGTACCATGATGATCGCCGGTCTGGTTCGCGATGATGTGCGGCAAGTCATTAACGGTCTGCCTGGCGCGTCGAAGATCCCAGTACTCGGCACTATGTTCCGCAGCCGCGATTTCGTTCGCAACGAGACCGAACTCGTCATCCTCATAACGCCCTATCATGACCAAGCCAACGGCGCGGTCCGATCAGGCTTTGCCAACCGACAACTTCAATCCGGCAGGCGAACTTGATGCGATGTTCATGGGCAAGGTGAACCGCATCTACGGAAACACGAAAACAGCAATGCCGAGCGGCCAGTACCACGGCACTGTCGGCTATATCTATAAGTGATTTGAGGGGACCATCATGCTTCGCTCTACTATGCGGATCGTCACTGTAGCGGCCCCGCTGGCCATGCTTGCGCTTGCAGGATGCGCGGACAGGGTAAAAACCGGCGCGATCCCGGATGATTACCGCACGAACCACCCGATTATGATTTCCGAGCAAGAGTCGGCGATCGACCTTCCCGTCGGCGCGTCTGACCGGGGCGCGACCAAAGCGCAAGTGGAAACACTGGAAGGCTTTCTGTCCAATTATGACAAGCACGCGGCTCCCGCGCTGACGATCATGCGCCCGGTTGGCGCGCTGAACGACATCGCGGCCTCTCGCGCGGCGCGTGATTTCGTTCGCGTGGCGAAAGCCAATGGCGTGCCCGCTGGCCGCATCAGCGTCACCACCTATCAGGCCGGTGCGCCAGATGCTTCTGCGCCGGTTCGCGTATCTTACATGGGCGTGAAGGCGCACACGAATGAGTGCGGACTTTGGCCGGAAGACCTCACGCGCACGAAAGACAATACGCACTATGCAAATTTCGGCTGCGCCTATCAGAACAATATCGCGGCGCAGATTTCCAACCCGAACGACCTGCTCGGACCGCGTAAGCAGACAACGATAGATGCCGAGAACCGCGCCGTCGTCATCGACGATTATCGCGTAAATTCGAGGGTATTCTCACCAACTATCAACTATTGATGACGTATGAGAGATGCTCTGCACGTATTGGTAGAGGGCAGGGGACGCTGACATGAGCAACCTGGCATATGAGGATCACGGCGTAGAGGAAGATGGTGAAGCCGCAGCGCTCCGCTCGGTTCGCCCCGTGCCCCGCATTTCGATTCAATCATTTTGCGAGACCGAAGCAGTAGCCACCGCCGTGGAAAGAGCGGGGCAGGACCGCCGTATGCTCAAGACGCATCTCAAGGTGCATATGGGTGGACTTGCGACGGCGCTTGAGTTTTACCAGAGCGCGCCCACTCCCAACCTCATTATTCTGGAATCTCGCAACGAACCCAAAGACTTGATGGGTGCGTTGCAGCAACTTTCGGAATATTGCGATCCAGCGACGAAGGTAATCGTTGTTGGCCACTATAATGATGTGGGCCTTTATCGTGATCTCATGCGGGCCGGTATTTCCGAATACATGGTCGCTCCGATAACGATGACGGATATCATCAACGTCATTGCTGGCATCTTCATTGATCCCGAAGCGGCGCCGATGGGAAATTCCATTGCCTTTGTTGGCGCAAAGGGAGGCGTGGGCTCATCGACCATCGCACATAATGTTGCGTGGAGCATTTCCTCTCTGTTCAAGTCGGAGGTCGTCGTTGCGGATCTGGATCTCGCATTCGGCACTGCCAACATCAATTTCGATCAGGATCCGCCGCAGGGCATGGCGGAAGCCGTGTTTGCGCCAGATCGTGTCGACGAGGTCTATCTGGACCGCCTGCTGACCCAGTGCGCAGAGCATCTTTCCCTGTTGGCCGCGCCATCGACGCTCGATCGCACCTACGATTTCGACAGCGATGCTTTCAGCCAGATTATAGACACGGCACAGCGCAGCGCTCCGGTACTCATCCTCGATTTGCCGCATGTCTGGACCGGCTGGGCGCGACAGACACTTACACGCGCTGACGAGGTCGTCATCACGGCAACGCCTGAACTTGCCAATTTGCGCAATGCCAAAACGATGATCGACATGCTCAAGAAGCTGCGGCCAAACGATGCGCCGCCGAAGTTGATCCTCAATCAGGTAGGCATGCCGAAGCGCCCGGAAATTTCGCCCAACGAGTTCGCCGATCCTCTGGGCATCGAGCCATTGGCGATTATCCCATTCGAGCCGCAGCTTTTCGGCAAGGCGGGAAACAGCGGTCGCATGATTGGCGAGACAGATGCCAAGAGCCCGATCACGCAGCAGTTTTCGGAGATCGCCCGCATTTTGACAGGCCGTGGCGAGATAAAGGCCCGAAAGAAGAGTTCCTTTGGCGGATTGCTGGGACGATTGAAGCGGAAGAAGTAGTTGGATGTTGAGGAGGGGTAAATCCTTGTCCTCTCGCTCAATGTACAAGAGTGGTGTGTAGGAAGTCATGTTCGGTAGAAGAGGTAATGAGGAGCCGAGGGCAAATGGCGCGAAGCCGCCTGTTCCTCCCGCTCCGCCCGCGCGTCAGCCGGCTGGCGAAACGGCTGTCCTAACCGCTCCGCGTCCCGCCGCACGCCCAGCGCCAGAGCCTGCGCGCGCGCCCGAACCACCTAAGACAGCGGTCCGCGAACGCAGCGAAGCGTACTACGATACCAAGAGTCAGGTCTTTTCGGCGCTCATCGACACTATCGATCTGTCCCAGCTTGCCAAGCTCGAACCGGACAATGCGCGGGAAGAAATTCGCGACATTGTCAATGACATCATCGCCATCAAAAATTTTGCAATGTCCATTGCCGAGCAGGAAGAACTGCTCGACGACATCTGCAACGACGTGCTCGGCTATGGCCCCTTGGAGCCGCTTCTGGCGCGCGACGACATTGCCGATATCATGGTCAATGGCGCAAAGCAGATCTACATCGAAGTCAACGGCAAGGTTGAGCAGACCGGCATTCGCTTTCGCGATAACCAGCAGCTTTTGAATGTCTGCCAGCGCATTGTGAGTCAGGTTGGCCGTCGCGTTGATGAATCCTCGCCAATTTGCGACGCTCGTTTGCCGGATGGCTCGCGCGTCAACGTTATTGCTCCACCGCTTGCCATCGATGGCGCAGCGCTCACCATTCGTAAGTTCAAGAAGGACAAGCTTACGCTTGACCAGCTGGTGCGCTTCGGAGCGATTTCCCCGGAGGGTGCTGAAATCCTCAAAATCATTGGCCGGGTCCGCTGCAACGTCATTATCTCCGGCGGTACGGGCTCGGGCAAAACAACGCTGCTCAATTGCTTGACCAATTATGTCGACCGCGACGAGCGCGTCATCACCTGCGAAGACTCCGCCGAATTGCAGCTTCAGCAGCCGCATGTCGTGCGTCTTGAAACGCGTCCGCCAAACCTCGAAGGCGAAGGTCAGGTGACGATGCGTGATCTCGTCAAGAACTGCCTGCGTATGCGTCCTGAACGTATCATCGTGGGCGAGGTTCGCGGACCCGAAGTGTTTGACTTGTTGCAGGCCATGAATACGGGCCACGATGGCTCTATGGGCACGATCCACTCCAACAGCCCGCGCGAATGCCTCAATCGTATGGAATCCATGATCGCGATGGGCGGCTATTCGCTGCCACAAAAAACTGTTCGCGAAATCATCGTTGGTTCCGTGGATGTCATCATTCAGGCTGCACGTCTGCGCGACGGTTCGCGTCGCATCACCCACATAACCGAGGTGATCGGCATGGAGGGCGATGTCGTCATCACGCAGGATGTCGTGCTCTACAATATTACAGGTGAAGACCAGAATGGCAGGCTTACCGGTCGGCACGTTTCGACGGGTATCGGTCGCCCGCAGTTCTGGGAACGCGCACGCTATTTCGGCGAGGAGCAACGGCTCGCCAATTCCCTCGAAGCGATGGAGGTCCAGAGGGATTGAGTTTTACATAGGTGAAGCGTGATTTGTTTCACCTCTCATCTGTCTGCCGACAGGCCGATGAAGGGTAAGCGGCATGTCCGCGCAATGTGTTGGACTGGTGTGTAGAGTAGGAAAGCGTTCGTGTTCGGTTTCGATCTCACTTTCATAGGCATTCTGGTGCTCTCGGCGATTTCTGCCGGTGCCTTGGCCTACGCAATCCTGTTCAATTCCGTCCGGGAAGAGAAACATCAGCAACGGCGTTTCGAAAGCGTCAAACGCGCTGAGGAAGACCGCTACGCCGCGAAGATTGTTCGCGACCGGCAGGCCGACGTTACCAAGCGCCGCAAGGCTGTGCAGGACACGCTGAAAGACCTTGAGGACAGGAACAAGGCTCGTGAGCGAAACACGATGCGCCCGCCACTCAAGATTCAGATCAAGCAGGCTGGCTTGAACACATCGATGGAACGCTTCTACATCTATTCGGCGATCTCCTGTGTGCTGTTGACGTTTGGCGCCTATTTCATCGCAATGCCCTACTATCTTCTTCCGGCGGTCGCTCTGGTTGGCGCCATCGGCTTGCCGCGCTTCATAATCTCGTTCTTGCGCAAGCGCCGTGTGAAGCACTTCCTTGAGGAGTTTCCAAATGCGCTTGATATCATCGTGCGCGCCGTCAAGTCCGGTCTTCCGCTGAATGACGGCATCCGCCTCATCGCGACCGAAGCTCGTGAGCCGGTAAAAGGCGAGTTTCGCAGGATCGTGGAAGCACAGCAGATCGGCATGACAATTCCCGAAGCGTCCATGCGAATGACCGAAACCATGCCATGCGCGGAAGCAGGGTTCTTCGGAATCGTTATTCAGATTCAATCTCAGGCAGGCGGTAACCTGTCGGAAGCGCTTGGCAACCTTTCGCGCGTTCTGCGCGACCGAAAGAAAATGAAAGCGAAAGTGGCCGCACTTTCCATGGAGGCCAAGGCTTCCGCAGTTATCATCGGTGCGCTGCCGATAGTCGTCGCCTTCCTCGTTTATTTAACGAGTCCCACTTACATCATGCCGCTTTTCACTACGTCGACCGGTAATCTGATGTTGGGAATTGGTGGGTTCTGGATGGGTATCGGTATTTTCATCATGCGTCAGATGATGAATTTCGAGGTTTGAGTCATGACCGATTACGTATTCAGCAGTCTAACGGATGGCTCCTTTCTCGTTTCCCTGTTTGTGGCCATTGCAGTCTTTGCATCGCTGCTGACCATTGTTCCGAGTTTTGGCGGCAATACGCTTCAGTCGCGGATGAAGAGCGTCGCTCTTGAGCGCGAGGAACTCAGAAACAGCCAGCGCAGCAGATTGGCGGAGGCAGAAGGCCGACGCCGCGGTTTGCGCATCGAAGAGTCCAAAGGCATGCGATCAATCGTCGACCGGCTCGATTTGCGCCGCGCACTGGCTGACGAAAATACGCTGGCCAAGCTCAAGGTAGCTGGCTTTCGTGGCAATGATCCACTGAACCGCTTCCTGTTTTTCCGTCTCGTGCTGCCATTCGTATTCTTCGGCGGCGCTTTGTTCTACGTCTATGGCTTGGGCGAATTTGCAGAGCAGGCCGCGCCGATCCGTTTCTTCATCTGCGTGCTGGCTGCTTATGCCGGTTTTTATGCACCGATCCTCTATGTGAACAACCGGGCCAACAAGCGAAAGACTTCTATCCAGAAAGCTTGGCCGGATGCGCTCGACCTCATGTTGATTTGTGTTGAATCCGGCATGTCGGTAGAAGCAGGCTTGAAAAAAGTTTCCGAGGAGATTGGCTCGCAATCCATCGATCTGGCTGAAGAGCTCGTCCTGACGACCGCCGAGCTTTCCTTCCTACAGGAACGGCGGCAGGCTTATGACAACCTCGCATCCCGTACCGGCGTTGAAGCCGTTAAGTCGGTTACGCAAGCTCTGGTGCAGGCCGAACGTTATGGCACCCCTGTCGCACATGCCTTGCGCGTGCTTGCCCAGGAAAGCCGTGAAGCGCGTCTCACCGCCGCTGAGAAAAAGGCGGCCGCACTTCCACCCAAACTCACTGTGCCGATGATCCTTTTCTTCCTGCCGGTCCTCTTCCTAGTCATTCTTGGTCCTGCGGGCATGCAGATCAGCGCGCAGGGTGGCTTCTCCGGCATGATGGGCGGCGGAGCACACTGACCCCTGTTTTTACGGGCGTAAAAACTGAAAAGCTCGCGCAAACGCGAGCTTTTATGACCGTATTCTTCTGAAAATCGCCCGTTTTGCGCGCAAAAAGCCCATTCGTTTGCGCGCTTTTTGGGCCTAATTCGTGTTTTTATCCTGAGCCTTGAGCTGATCCCAGGCATTTTGCTGCGCCAACATGCTGCGAAGATAAGCGATATTCGCCTTGGCCTGATCGGGCGAAATGTCTTGCCCGGCGATCTGTTCAGCCTCGCCGAACCGGCCCTGTAATCCCACCACCAGCGCCAGATTTTGCCGTACGCGGCTGTCCGCGCCCGGCTGATTTACTGCCGTTTTCAGATAGTTTTCAGCGGTCTTCAAATTGCCTTCCAGCACATAGGACATGCCGAGATTTGAAAGCACGCTCGGTTCGTTTGGCTGAATGTCCAGCGCCTTGCGATAAAGCTCTCTGGCCTGCTCGCGATTGCCCAATTGATCCACAATTGAGGCCTCCGCGGACATCAGTCGCCAGTCGGGATATTCCGGCGTTTGCGCTCTGCGAACTGCGTCCAGTGCCGGTTCGAGTTGACCGGCAGAGGCTAGCGCTTTTCCATATGCTGCAAGGATTTCACGGTCCTTCGGGTGCTCGATTGCAAGCTTGCGAACAACTGCCAAAGCCTGATCGCTATTGCCGTTTGTTTGCAACGCCGAGGCATAGCCCAGCGCTATGCTTTTATCCGCCGGGTTCTTCGAATAGGCGTGTCCAAGCGAAGTTGCATCACCCGTTGCGATTGCTGTTTGCTGCGCGCCGGAATCGTCACGATTGATCGATCCAGTCGTCATCTTGCTGTTCGCACATGCCGAAACACTGGCCGCCAGCGCTATTGCCGCCGCGACCCTGATCATGCGTTTCCCAGTTGCCTTCCCAGCCCTATTGGTCCACATCGCCACCATGTCCCTCACTCCACAGCGGCTTCATTGGCCGCGCTGTCAGAAAGAAATATTCTGTTAACCCTAACGGATGGTTAATTACCGTCGGAACTTGTTAAGGAATGACCATGCAGCTTGAGTTTCTGGACGCTGGAAAAACGGCGCGAACCGTCCATCTCGTCACCGCCGATGGGTTGGCAGAAAGCGGTGCTGGATCGCAGGCGCTGGCATGGGCGAAGGCCAATGGCTATACCGGCAAAGCCGGTAAATTGCTGGCTTTTCCTGATGCAGCGGGTGCCGTGGGCGGCGCATTCTTCGGGCAGTCCGACGAACTGAGCGCAACGCTCAAGCTGGCGTCTCTGACACGCGATTTGCCCGAAGGGGATTGGTCAATTGCGGGGTCGCTGGCCGATCCCACACTCGCGGCTTTGGCATTGAAACTCGGCGCATATGATTTTGTCCGCTATCGCAAGGAAACCGACCGCAAGCTGCGTTTCGTCGCGCCGCAAGGTGCCGACATGGCGCGCGCCGGTCGCATTGCGGATGGCGTTTTCCTCGCCCGCGACCTCATCAACACACCAACCAACGATATGGGCCCCGACCAACTCGAAGACACGGTTCGCCTACTGGCAAAGAAGCATGGAGCCGAAGTCTCTGTTGTTGCCGGTGATGCTTTGCTCAAAGAGCGGCTTTTCATGATCCACGCGGTTGGCCGTGCGTCTGCCCATGCGCCGCGCCTGATCGATATGCGCTGGGGGCCGAAAGATGCTCCGCTGGTAACACTCGTCGGTAAGGGCGTTTGCTTCGATACTGGCGGGTTGGACATCAAGCCTGCGAGCGGCATGTTGCTGATGAAGAAGGACATGGGCGGCGCCGCAAATGTGCTCGGCCTCGCCTCGATGATTATGGCCGGAAAGTTGAGACTGCGGCTGCGCGTACTTATCCCGGCGGTCGAAAATTCCATTTCGGCAAACGCGTTCCGGCCCGGTGACGTGCTGCAAAGCCGCAAAGGCATAACGGTAGAAATTGGCAATACCGACGCCGAGGGTCGTCTGATTCTTGGCGATGCGCTGGCTGTGGCGGATGAAGAAGAGCCCTCGCTTTTGATCGATATGGCCACGCTGACCGGCGCGGCGCGTGTCGCGCTCGGCCCGGATTTGCCGCCCTATTATACGGATGACGATGCGTTCGCCGCAGAGCTGGAAGCGGCCTCCACAAAGGTTGCTGACCCGCTTTGGCGTATGCCGCTTTGGCAGGCCTATCGTCCAAAGCTGGACTCGAAAATAGCTGACACGAACAATGTGACGACCGATGGATTTGCGGGTTCGATCACTGCTGCACTGTTCTTGCAGCGATTTGTCGAAAAGGCCGCAAGCTGGTCGCACTTCGATATTTTCGGGTGGAATCCGACCGCGAAACCTTGGTCGCCAGTAGGCGGTGAGGCGCAATGTATTCGCGCGCTGGAGCAGGTGCTCAGCACGCGGTTCGGCACATAAATCTGTAACGGATGCGAAACGATTGTTTTCTATCCTGTACGCATGACGATTGTTTTGCGTCCGATACAAGCACTGCGTCTTTGGGAGCGTGTTGCCTTGGCAGAGGTCCATCAAGATGGACCTGACCTCAGCACGCGCCAGATCGCCATTCTGCTTTGCATCTATCTGGAGCAGCCACCGCACACGGTGCGCGGGTTGGCCGCGCGCCTGGGTGTAACGAAGCCGGTCATTTCGCGCGCGCTGGATACGATGGGCGTTCTCAAACTGGTGCACAGGCATCGAGACGAAAACGACCGCCGCAATGTGCTTGTCGGGCGCACGGTCGAGGGCGCACTTTATGTCGAACGCTTTGGTGATACGATTATTGCCAAGGCAAGGGAGCTTCCGCTTTGACGCATTTCGACAAACGGCTTCATGCGATCCGTGACGATCTCGCAGATGCGCGGCTGAAGAGCGAGGTGGACGCTCCGCGCTATGCCCAAGGTCGCCGCGCTTATGTTCGAGCACCGGTTGTCGATCTCAAGCGCAAGCCGTCCGAAAGCGCAGGGATCGATACGCAATTGATCTATGGCGCGCCGGTTCTGCTGTTTGACGAGGCCGATGGCTGGGCTTGGGTACAATCCGAAAACGATGGCTATGTGGGATATGTTGACGCGGGCTCGCTGGCCGAAGCGCAGGAGCATCCGACGCATCGCGTGGTGGTTCCACGTACATTCATCTATCCCGGTGCTGATCTGCGCTTTCCTAGAGGCACCGTGCTTTCAATGGGATCGGTGGTTGCTATTTCGGGCGAAGCTGAAACACGCGGAACGCGATACGCTCTCACTTCCGACGGCAATGCGCTGATTGCAACGCATCTTCAGCCGATCGATGCGGAAGCGGATGACTATGTTTCCGTGGCGCAGCTTTTTCTGAACACACCGTATTTGTGGGGCGGCACGACCGGCTTCGGCATCGATTGTTCGGGGTTGGTTCAGACATCAATGATGATGACTGGCCGGAAGGTGCTGCGTGATACGGACATGCAGGAATCGACGATCGGCGAAGAAATTGATCCGGCGAAAGGTTTGCGCCGGGGCGACCTCGTGTTCTGGAAGGGCCATGTGGCGATCATGGTCGATTCGCAAATGATGATTCACGCAAACGGCCACACAATGATGGTGTCGCTGGAACCGCTTGCCGATGCTATTCAGCGCATCGGCTATCTCTACGGACAGCCTACCCGCTACAGGCGGCCTTAGTGTGTAGCGCGCCCGCGGTGCGAGAAATACCCCTCATCCGCCTGCCGGCACCTTCTCCCTCAAGGGGAGAAGGCACAAATATCTATGCTTGCGCTAACAGCAAACGGCGCAGAGCATTCGAGACGTTGAAGCTTTCTTCCTTCTCCCCTTGAGGGAGAAGGTGCCGGCAGGCGGATGAGGGGTATTTCCGATACTAATATCCCGCAGTGCGGTCCACCAGGTTGCGCAAAGGCTTGCCTTCGTATGCGGCGCGCATTTGCTCCAGCATTGGGCCGACAAGGTGCGCCGGGTCGGACGTTGCGGCGGCGTGGGGCGTGATGAAGACCTTCGGATTGCCCCAGAACACGCTCGTTTTCGGCAAGGGCTCCTGCTCGAAAACATCGAGACTGGCCTCTTTCAGCGTACCGTCTTCAAGCGCGCGAAGAATATCAGCGTCCTTGTGCAATTTGCCTCGTCCCGCACTGACCAGCACCGCTCCGCCCAGCCCATTTCGGCGGCGAAGCTCGCGCAGAAGTTCATAATTGATGATGCCGCGCGTCTGGTCGGTGAGCGGCAGCAGCACAACAAGAATGTCTGTCGCGTTCAAAAAGGAATCAACCCGCTTTCGCCGCGGTAGGCATTGACGCCTGAGACTTTGCGTTCGGTTCGGCTCCAGCCATTAACGTGAAAGCCGAGCGAGGTGAGCGCGTTCGCGGCGGCGCTTCCCAACGCGCCGATGCCCATAATGCCCACAGAAATGTCCTGTGCGGTGCGCTGTGCGCGCTCGTTCCAAACCTTACGGGTCTGTTGTGCGCGGTACGCCAAACCTTGGCGATGGTGATCCATCACCCGCCAGACAATGTATTCCACCATGTGCTGCGTGAGGTTCGGATCGACGACGCGGACGATGGGTACATCGGGCAGGGTGCGATCGGCCAAAATGTGATCGACGCCCGCTCCGATCGAGAAAATTGCTTTCAGGTTGGGCAAGCGAGCCAGAACATTGGGCTTCTGCTTCCAGACCACGGCATAGCGGATTGAAGGATCGCTTGGCCCATCAGGCTCCAGAACGACCTGACGGTCTTGCGCCAGCAATTCCTGCCAGCGATGCGGGTTGAATCCGGTTACCGAAAGAAGAATGCGATCCATGGATAGAATCCATAAGCATGGCTCGCCGCAATCTCAACTACTGACTGACGACGCCTTCCTTTGCCGTTTCCATGTGGAAGGCGGCGGAGATCAGTGCACGCGTGTAGTCTGTTTCAGGGTTCTCAAAAATCTGGCGCGACGGGCCGTGCTCAACCACCTTGCCGTTGCGCATGACAATAACGTCATTCGCCAGCGCGCGAACCACTTTCAGATCGTGGCTGATGAACAGGTAAGCCAGATTGTGCTTCTCCTGAAGGCGGCGCAGCAGGTCCACTACCTGCGCCTGAACGCTCATATCCAGCGCGGAGGTGGGTTCATCCAGCATGACAAAACGCGGGTTCAGCACCATCGCGCGGGCAATCGCAATGCGCTGGCGCTGACCGCCGGAAAATTCATGTGGGTAGCGGAAGCGGGTGCTCGGATCGAGGCCGACTTCATTCAACACGTCGACGACATGTTGGTCGCGCTCATCGATGGTCAGCTTCGGCTCGTGGATTTTGAGACCTTCCTCGATGATCTCGGCCACCGACATGCGCGGGCTGAGCGAGCCGAACGGATCCTGAAAAACGATCTGCAATTCGCGCCGCAACGGACGCATCTGCGAATAGGTGAGCTTGTCGATCTCCTGACCGACAAAATCGATGCGGCCCTTTGACGAAATCATGCGGGCAAGCGCGAGGCCGAGCGTGGTTTTGCCGGAGCCGGATTCGCCAACGACGCCGAGCGTCTGTCCCGCGCGCACCTGAACGTCGATGCCATCGACCGCCTTCACGTGATCGACAACGCGGCGGAAAAAGCCCTGCCGGATGGGAAACCAGACCTTGATGTCATCGCCGGACATGACGGTTTCCGCCTTGGGATCGGGCGCGGGAGGTCTACCTTTCGGCTCAGCGGCGAGCAGCTTCTTGGTGTAAGGATGCTGCGGGTTGTCGAAGATTTCGGAGGTCGGGCCGTGCTCGACGATCTGGCCTTGGGTCATGACGCAGACACGGTCCGCAATCTTTCGAACAATGCCGAGGTCATGCGTGATGAAGAGCATCGACATGCCCTTCTCCTGCTTCAGCTTGGCGAGCAGTTCGAGAATTTGCGCCTGAACGGTGACGTCAAGCGCGGTGGTTGGTTCATCCGCGATCAGCATTTTAGGTTCGTTGGCGAGCGCCATCGCAATCATGACGCGCTGGCGCTGACCGCCCGACAATTGATGCGGATAAGCATCGAGCCGCTTTTCGGGGTCGCGAATGCCAACTTCCTTGAAGAGTTCGAGCGTGCGCGCGCCCGCCGCCTTGTCGCCCATGCCTTTGTGCAGCTTGAGCACCTCCATCACCTGATGCGAGATCGTGTGAAGGGGGTTAAGCGAGGTCATTGGCTCCTGAAAAATGATGGTGATGTCGTTGCCGCGCACACCGCGCAACTGCGGCTCACCGCATTTCAGAAGGTCTTTGCCTTCAAACACGATAGACCCGTTCGGATGGCTTGCGGGCGGGTAGGGCAGGAGCTTTAGAATTGACAGCGCAGACACGGATTTGCCCGAACCGGATTTACCCACAAGTGCGAGCGTCTCGCCTTTGGCAATGTCGAACGAGACGTGATCGACAGCCGTGCTCGTGCGCCCGCCCTGCGTAAACGTGACCGACAGGTCTTTGACGGAAAGCAGCGGCTCGCTCATTTGAACGTCTTCCGGGGATCGAAGGCGTCGCGTGTTGCTTCACCGATGAAGATCAGGAGCGAAAGCATCAAGGCCATGACGGCAAAGCCAGTGAGGCCGAGCCACGGCGCATTGAGATTGCCCTGACCCTGCTTGAGCAATTCGCCGAGCGACGCCGAGCCGGGGGGCAGGCCGAAGCCGAGATAATCCAGTGAGGTCAGCGTCGTGATGGACGAGTTAAGAATGAACGGCAGGAAGGTCAGCGTTGCCACCATAGCATTGGGCAAAAGGTGCCGGAAGATGATGGTGGCATTCGGTACGCCGAGCGCGCGGGCGGCATTCACATATTCAAAATTGCGGGCGCGCAGAAACTCGGCGCGCACCACGCCGACGAATGCGACCCACGAAAACAGCAACATTATGCCGAGCAGAATGAAGAATCCGGGCGGCAGGATCGCTGCGATAATCATCAGCAAATAGAGCATCGGCATGGCCGACCATATTTCGATGAAGCGCTGGAAGATGAGGTCGGTCCAGCCACCGAAATAGCCCTGCACAGCGCCAGCCGACACGCCGATGACAGCCGACCCAATCGTGAGAAGCAGACCGAACAGAACGGAAATGCGGAAGCCGTAAATAACGCGGGCAAGCACGTCGCGCGTCTGGTCGTCAGTGCCGAGCCAGTTCCAGTTTCCGAGCGTACAGTTCGGATCGTTGACGCCCTGCGGATAGCGCTGGCAGCGCTCCTCCTTGGAGTACATCCATGACGGCTTGGCGGGTGCCGCTTGCGGTATCTCGTTGTTCGGAGTGCGATAAGAATAGCGGATCGGCGGCCAGATCATCCAGCCGTTCGCGTTGATCTCGTCCTGAATGATTGGGTCGCGATAATCCGTGACGGCGAGGAACCCGCCGAACTTTTCTTCCGGGTAATCCACGATACTGGGGAACAGGATTTCGCCTTTGTACGATGCCAGCACCGGGCGGTCATTGGCGATGAATTCCGCAAACATCGAGAGCACGAACAGAACGAGGAAAATCCAGAGCGACCAGTAACCGCGACGGTTCGCCTTGAAGTTCGCCCAGCGGCGCTGGTTGAGCGGCGAAAAGAGCGGTCGCTTGGTGGGCTTGGCGATGGCGTCTGCGACCGTCATCAGACATCCCTCCGCTCGAAGTCGATGCGGGGGTCGATCCATGTGTAGACCATGTCGGACAACAGGTTCACGAGCAGGCCCATGAGCGAGAAAATGTAGAGCGTTGCGAACACGACCGGATAGTCTCGGTTCAGCACGGACTGCCAGCCGAGCAAGCCGAGGCCGTCCAGCGAAAATATGTTCTCGATGAGCAAGGAGCCGCTAAAAAACGCCGAGATAAACGCGCCGGGAAAGCCCGCGATAACGATCAGCATGGCGTTGCGGAAGACGTGACCATAGAGCACGCGGCCTTCGGAAAGGCCCTTGGCGCGGGCCGTGACGACGTATTGCTTGCGGATTTCATCGAGGAAGGAGTTCTTGGTCAGCAGGGTCGTGACGGCGAATGCAGACAGCACCAGCGCGGCCAGCGGTAGGGTGATATGCCACAGATAATCAAGGATTTTACCGCCGAACGAGAGCTGGTCGAAATTATCCGAAGTCAGGCCCTGTAACGGGAACCAGTCGAAAAACGAGCCGCCCGCAAACAGCACCATCAGCAGGATGCCGAATAGAAAACCCGGAATGGCATAAGCGACAATGACGATTGCGCTGGTCCAGATATCGAAGCGCGAGCCATCCTTCACGGCTTTTCGGATTCCGAGCGGGATGGAGATGAGGTTGGACAGGATGGTGATCCAAAGGCCGATGGTGATCGACACCGGCATTTTTTCCAGGATCAGGTCAAGCACGGAAATGTCGCGGAAATAGCTCTCGCCGAAGTCGAAGCGCGCATAGTCCCACAGCATTTTACCGAAGCGTTCCAGCGGCGGCTTGTCGAAGCCGAATTGCTTTTCAAGCTTGGCGATAAATTCGGGATCAAGCCCCTGCGCCCCACGGTATTTCGAGCTTTCGCCGCCCGCGTCGAAGTTGCCGCCAGCGCCAGCATCCGCACCGCCACCGGAGAGGCGGCTGTCGGCACTCTGGCCGTTAATGCGCGCAATGATCTGTTCGACTGGGCCGCCGGGTGCAAACTGAATAACAGCGAAGGAAATTGCCATGATGCCGAATATTGTTGGGATCATCAGCAGCAGGCGGCGGAGAACATAAGCTGCCATCAGCTAGTTCCAAACCATTTCACACCCCACCCGGCCCTGCGGGCCACCCTCCCCATCGAGGGGAGGGAGGGCGTGAACGCTGCGAAGTTAACCCCATCTGCCGAGCTGCAAAGGTTGGGCTCCATCCCTCCCCTCGATGGGGAGGGTGCCCCGAAGGGGCAGGTGGGGTGATTGGCCGAGCGGGCGCTTCGAAGATTTTGTTCAAGCTTTCCCAATCGCCTTTGCCTTTGCCTCATCGAGCCACCAAAGCGTTTCAACCGGAAAGCCGTAATCGGGCTTGGGCTCGTTAAAGCCGAACATATCCCAATAGGCCGCGCGGTGATTCGCCAGATAGTATGTTGGAATCCAGTCGAGCCGCGCGCGCAAGACCCGGTCGAGCGCATTCAGCGCGGTGACAAGCTCTTCGCGACTTTTCGCCTGACCGGCCTTGTCGATGAGAACGTCCACGGCAGAGCTTTCCGTGCCCGGATAATTGCGCGTGCCGGGACGCTTCGCCGCGCGGGAGTGGTAGAGCGTTTCGAGCGAGTCGAATGTGGGCGTCGCGCCGATATTCATCGCGAGCATGTTTACGTCGAAATCAAATTCGCTCTGACGTGATTTATACTGGGTGGCGTCCACGAGGCGGATGGAGGCATCCACGCCGATGGCTTTGAGGTTTTCCACCCAAGGCGAATAGAGCCGCACAATGCCGTCATCATTGGCGAGAAATTCGGCCGCAAGCCGTCCGCCCTGATCGTTGACGACAAAATTGCCCTGACGCTTCCAGCCTGCTTCGGCCAGAAGCTTAGCGGCTTGGCCGAGCAGCTTACGGTCGCGACCGGAGCCATCAGACACGGCTTGCGTTATGGCCTCGCCAAACACTTCCGGCGGGAGGTCTGCGCGTAACGGTTCGAGTAGCTCCAACTCTGCTGGCGAGGGCATTCCCTGCGCCTTGAAATCTGACTGCTCAAAGGTGGATTGCGAGCGGTCGTAAGAGCCGAAAAACAGCGCGCGTTTCGACCATTCAAAATCGAAGCAGAGCGCGATTGCGCGGCGCACGCGCACGTCGCGGAACTGCGCGCGGCGCTGATTAAGCGCGACGGCCTGCATCTGCGGCCAAGCTTCGCCTGGAAACTCGCGTTTGATAACGCGGCCATCCTTGATTGCCGGGAAATCGTAGCCGGTTGCCCACACGCGCGAGGTAAATTCCTGCCGGAAGGTCGTATCGCCTTTTTTGAAAGCTTCGAATGCGGCCTGACGTTCCTGATAGAAATCCAGCCTGATACGATCAAAATTGCACTGGCCTTTGCGAACAGGCAAATCGCGGCCCCAATAATCCTCCACGCGTTCCATGATGATGCTGCGCCCCGCCATGACCTTGCCGAGCCGGTAAGGACCGGAACCGAGCGGCGGCGTTAGGGATGAAGCCTCGAAATCATTGGCCGTATAAAAGGCCTTGGACACAATCGGCATGACGACGATGGACAGAATATTCTGCGCCGACTGGTTGCCGTTAAAGACAAGCTTGAGCGTTGCCTGATCGACGACGGAGGCTTCCGTCAGATCGCGCAAAGGCAGTGATAAATCCGGGTGGCCCTTGTCTTTGAAAAGATTGTAGCTGAAGGCGGCATCATCGGCACTCAGCAAGATGCCGTCATGCCAGCGCGCTTGAGGCCGCAGCTTGAAAGTGAAAGTGTTACGGTCTTCCGAGATGGTAACTGTTTCGGCTAGAAGACCATAAACGGCGTCGGGCTCATCCAGCGCTCGCGCCATGAGCGCATCGAAACAGAGTTCCGTGCGAGGCGGGGACTCGCCCTTGAGTGTCAGGGAATTCAACGTGTTGAAGGTGAAAGGCGTCTGATTGTAAATCCAGTTTGGCGGCTGGAAATTCATCTGGCCGCCCTTTGGCGCATCCACGTTCACATAGTCGAAATGGGCGAAATCCGGCGCGTATTTCAGTTCGCCAAATGCGGACAGCCCATGTACCGGAACGTTTGACGGCGTGGCAGCGAAGAGCCGATTGGGCAAAAGAGGCGCTGCTGCGGTAGCGCCGGTTGCTGCGAGGAAGCGGCGACGCGAAAGACCGACCATCAATTGATGCTCTTATATTTCGCCGCGAGCGCTTGTTCTTTTTGCGGATCGATCCACCATGAATTGAGGTCCGGACCGAGATATTCCGGCTGCTTGTCCGGCATCCCGAATTTGTTCCAGTAAGCGATCCAGCGCTCGCCGCGATTATACTGCGGAATGACGTAGTAGTTCCACAGCAGCACCCGGTCGAGTGCATGGGTGGAGGCTAGCAGGTCGTCGCGATCCTTCGCGAAAATAACGCGATCCACCAGCGCATCGACAACGGGGTCTTTTATGCCGGAAAGGTTGCGCGAACCCGGCGTATCTGCTGCCTTTGAGGACCAGAAATCGCGCTGCTCGTTGCCGGGCGATTCAGACTGCGCCAGCACAGTGCTTATCATGTCGAAATCGAAATTATTGACACGGTTGACGTATTGGCTGGGGTCAACAATGCGCAACGATGCATTGATGCCGATTTTCTTGAGCGAGTTTATGAAGGGCAACGAAACGATTTCGTCAGTGGAATCATTGCCGAGAATTTCCAGCTTGAACTGCTCGCCGGTCTGTTCGTTGATCATCTTGCCGCCTTTGATCGTCCAGCCAGCCTGACCAAATAGCTTTACCGCAGCTTGTAGATTGGCGCGCTCCGCCTTGGGTGAATCATAGACAGGCAGATCGTAGGGTGTGGTGAAAAGCTCCGGCGGCAGCTTGTCGCGGAATGGCTCCAGAATTTCCAATTCCTTGCCTTCGGGTAAACCGCTGGACGCGAGATCACCGCCAACGAAGAAGCTCTTCGTGCGCACGTAGGAATTGAAGAAAGAAGTGCGGTTCAGCGTCTCGAAATCGAAAGCCATGGTAAGTGCATGGCGCACGCGTGGGTCTTGGAATTGCGGCTTGCGCGTATTCATCACGAAACCCTGAAACTTCGCGCGAGAAGCGCTTGGGAAGGTTTTCTTGATGACGTCGCCTGCTTGCAATGCTGGAAAATTATAGGCGGTGGCCCAACGGCGCGAGATATTCTCTTCGTGGAAGTCTTCAAGCCCGCCCTTGGTGAAAGCCTGCCACTCGGCATTATTGTCGAGGAAATAGGTGTAGCGGCGGCGGTCAAAATTTTCGCGACCGACTTTGACGGCAAGCTTCGCGCCCCAATAATCAGGCACGCGTTCCCAGATGATCTCGGACCCAGTCTTGAAGCTGGAAATCTTGTAAGCAGCAGAACCGAGCGGCATTTCCAGCGTGGGTTTGGTTATGTCGCGCTTGTTGCCCTTGGCGTCCGTGCCTTCCCACCAATGTTTCGGCAACACGACGAGGTCGCCCATGATTTTGGGTAGCTCGCGATTCCCCTTCTGATCGAAACGGAATTCCACTTCGCGCTCGTTGAGTGCCACCGCGTCGGTGACGTTCTCATAATACCGGGCGTACATGGGGCTGTTTTCCTTCAGCACCTTGAACGACCAGATCACATCATCGACGGTGATAGGTTTGCCATCATGCCAGCGCGCGGCCGGATCGAGGCGGTAAGTAGCTGACGAATAATCGTCGGGATATTTATACGCATCAGCAATCAGCGCGTGGCTGACACCCGGCTCATCTACGGATTGCTCCATAAGCGTGTCGTAGAGAAGCCCGCCACCGAATGGTGACAGACCTGCGGCGGGACTGCCACGCACGATATAAGGATTGAAGCTGTCGAAAGTGCCGGAAACAGTCTGGTTAAGCTGACCGCCCCTTGGAGCCTCCGGGTTCACATAATCATAGTGTTGAAAGTTCGCACCATATTTGGTGTCGCCCATGAGCGAGGAGCTTGTCTGCCAATCCTGAGCGAAAGCGACCTGCGCGAGCGAAACGAGCACGACTGTTGCGGCCAAGGCTTTGAAGTGGCGCAGCATGTCGATTCCTTTCATCAGCGACGTTCCTTTCCTTTTGAGTGAGGAGAGTTTTCCTCGCAAGTGCAGCAGAAACAAAAAAAGCCGGGCTGAACCCGGCTTTTTCGTGATGTCTGGATGAAATCTTCGTTAGTTTGCCGGTTCGGCGGGCGTTGCAGGGTCTGCCGGAGCTTCGCCAGCCGGCGCTGCGGGTGCAGCGGCAGGTGCTTCACCAGCCGGCGCAGCGGCAGGAGCCTCGCCTGCGGCAGGTTGTGCAGCCGGTTGTTCGCCAGCGGGTGCCGCTGCCGGAGCCGCTGCGGCAGCATCAGGCAACGGAGCCGGATTGTCTGACAGCGTGCGAAGATAGGCGATGAGGTCTGCACGCTCCTGCGTCTTCTTGACGCCAGCGAAGCCCATTGCGGTGCCCTTCACGAAACCCTTCGGGCTGGTGAGGAAGTGATCGAGGTTCTCATAGGTCCAATGTTCCGAGCCGCCCTTGGAGAAGTCCTTGAGGGCTGCGGAATAGGAGAAGCCTTCATGCGAAGCGATGGGGCGATTTACGATGTCCCACAGATTCGGGCCGGTCTTGTTTGCGCCGCCCTTCTCAACTGTGTGGCAGGCCATGCACTTCTTATGAATGGCTTCGCCATCCTGCACATTGGCATTTGCCAGCAGCGGCAGAACTGATTCGACAGCAGGCGCGCCGCCGCCTTCGCCGCCCGCACCAGCGGTATCCTCAGCAGCTTCGATGCCGAAGCCCGGCTTTTCCGGCACTGGTGAGGCAAAAATTGCGTCAGACAGAATGCCTAGCGACAGGACAACGAACACCGTAGCGAGCAGCGCCCCGATGATCTTGTTAAATTCGAAAGAGTTCATCCGCCCTAGGCTCCCTTTGCGGCCGGTCCATTCACTTGCTTGAGGACCGCGTAGTGGTGCAAAATTTCCACCGCCACGCTGCATCCCCGGCAGATGGCGATCATTTTCCGTCTAGGTCTTTTGCATGGGTGTTGCAACACCTATAAGGGCGCACCCAGTGAGACTTTTTGACACTTTCCTCCGAAGGCCGCGTCGCCATGTCTACCCTTATACTCATTCCTGCCCGCATGGCCTCCACGCGCCTGCCCGGCAAGCCGCTCGCTGATATTGCGGGAAAGCCGATGATCGTTCACGTCGCGAAACGGGCGGCGGAAAGCGGTCTAGGTCGCGTGGTCGTGGCGACGGATACGGATGTTGTGGCCGAGGCGGTGCGCGCACACGGATTTGAAGCGGTGATGACGCGGGCCGATCACGAATCGGGTTCCGACCGCATTTTCGAGGCGTTGGGGACCATCGATCCGCGCGGCGAGGTGGAAACGGTTGTGAATGTGCAGGGCGATCTGCCGACCATCGACCCCGCTACCATTCAGGCGGCTTTTCGTCCATTTGAGGATAAAGCGGTCGATATTGCCACGCTCGGCGTGGAAATTGCGGACGACCACGAGCGCAACAACCCGAATGTGGTGAAGATTGTCGGTTCGCCGCTGTCTGAAACGCGTCTGCGCGCGCTGTATTTTACGCGGGCGACCGCGCCATGGGGCGACGGGCCACTCTATCACCATATCGGGCTTTATGCCTATCGCCGCGCCGCGCTGGAGCGCTTTGTCGCGCTAAAGCCATCAGTGCTTGAACGGCGCGAAAGGTTGGAGCAATTGCGTGCGCTGGAGGCTTCCATGCGCATAGATGCCGAAATCATACAGACTGTGCCGCTGGGGGTTGATACGCCGCAAGACCTTGAGCGCGCGCGCGAAATTCTGTCGAGAGCTTGACCATGAACGCTGCAAAGACAAACCGAATTTCCTTCCAAGGCGAACCGGGCGCAAACTCGGATACGGCCTGCCGCAACATGTTTCCCGACATGCAGCCCCTGCCATGCCCGACATTTGAAGATGCGTTCAACGCCGTGGAAACGGGCAAGGCCGATCTGGCGATGATCCCGATCGAGAATACCATTGCGGGGCGCGTCGCAGACATTCACCATCTGCTGCCGGAATCGAAGCTGCATATTATCGGCGAATATTTTCTGCCGATCCATTTTCAATTGATGGTGTTGCCCGGCGTGGATCGTAAGGAGATCAAGACAGTTCACAGCCACATTCACGCGCTGGGGCAGTGCCGGAAATATATCCGCAAAAATAGCTGGAAAGGTGTCGTGGCGGGCGATACGGCAGGGGCCGCAAAGCTGGTGAGCGAGATTGGCGACCGGACCATGGCCGCACTCGCGCCACGCTTGGCGGCGGAACTGTACGGACTTGATATTATTGAGGAAAATGTCGAGGATACGGACTCGAACGTCACGCGCTTCGTTGTTTTGACAAAGAACAAGGCGTGGGTGGAACGGCCAACGCCAGATGCGCGCATGATGACGACGTTTATCTTCCGCGTGCGTAACGTTCCGGCAGCGCTCTACAAGGCGATGGGCGGTTTTGCCACGAATGGCGTGAACATGACCAAGCTGGAGAGCTATCAGCTTGGGGCGTTTACCGCGACGCTGTTTTACGCCGACATTGAGGGGCATCCAGAGGATACCAGCGTCAAGAATGCGCTGGAAGAATTGCGGTTCTTCTCGCGCGAAGTGCGGATACTCGGCGTTTATCCGGCGAGCGACTCCCGCGACGAATGGAAGCTCGCCGACTAATCCGATTCTACCCATGTGCGGATGAGATGGTGCGCGATTGCGCCTTTGGGCGGCATGAAGATTCCGTCCGGGTGTTGCTTTTCCAAAGCAAGCCGTACCTCGTCGCGTGTGAACCAGCGGCAGGCTTCAAGTTCGGAGAGGTCGGCGTGGATGTCTTCATTTAAGGCCTCGCCAAAACAGCCGATCATCAGCGAATAGGGAAACGGCCAAGGCTGGCTGGCGAAATATTGCACACGGCCAAGCCGGATGCCGCTTTCTTCGAGCGTTTCGCGGCGCACAGCGTCCTCAATGGTTTCGCCTGGTTCAATGAAGCCCGCGAGCGCGGAAAACATGCCGGGTGCGAAATGCCGTCCACGGCCAAGCAGGCAATGGTCCTGTGTGACGGTGAGCATTATGGCGACGGGATCGGTACGCGGAAAATGCTCCGCACCGCATTGTGGGCAGACGCGCTTGTAGCCGCCCGCGCGCTGTTCTGTTGGCGCGCCGCAGCGGGAACAAAATCGGTGGTTTTGGCTCCATGCGAGCAGAGCCGCGCCTTGGGCTAGTGCGCCGAGCGGTTCAGGTTCGAGCAGTCCCTGCATGTTGATCGAGCGGAAATCGATGGCCTTGATGGTGTCGGTCAAGGTTTCGGGGTCGATGGTGCTTGGCACGGCGAGGACAGGACCACGCGCATCGCGACCAAGCAGGATGGCGGCGTCAAGATCACCAGAAAGCGCGGTGGCTTCGGCAGGCGAAAACCACGGATCGAAACTGCTGCCGTCGAGTTTCAGGCACAGCCGTCCGCCGGTGACGACAAGGGCGCGAATGGATGGATCACGCAGGGCAATAGCCACTAAATCGTCGCTGCGCTCCTCCGACAGCCGCCAGATGCGGTTTCCGGCAAAGCCCATCGCCGCGCTTGGCTCTGGAAAGGGAGCATCGAAAATTCGGAAGGCCATAGGGGAAACCGATGAGCTGATTCTTGGAAGGAATGCCAAGGTAATCGGCTTTAACCCCGCGCGACAATGTGAAATTTACTGGGTGAAAATTAGAGGGCTTTCTTGAGCCGCTCCTTGAATTGATGGATTTCGGTGCGCTCATAGGGTTCGCGCTGGCCATATCCCCAGACGGGTCCGGGCCAACCCGCATCGCCTTCGTTGCGAGCGACAACGTGGATGTGCAGTTGCCGCACGATATTGCCGAGCGCTGCGACGTTTATCTTGGTGCAGCCGGTGACCTGTTTCAGCCCTTGCGCGACGAGATTAGTCTCGAAGGTCAGCATAGCCTGATCCAGCGGCGTGAGTTCGTGCAGTTCTTCGATGTCCGCGCGCTGCGGCACAAGCACGATCCACGGCCAGCGACGGTCGTTCATCAGGCGCATTTCGCACAAGCCAAGCCAAAGTAACGGCTCGCTGTCCGCATCAAGCCGCCGGTCCAGCTCGAATCCCTTCCGAATGACTGCTGCCAAGCCGATTTCCTCCCATTTCCCGCAAGCTATGGCTTGCCTGCCCTTACGGCAAGATGGTGTTGCGCTCTCATTCACGAAAGCAAGAGGCAGGACTTGCAATTGATTGCGCAATTGACGATATGGAGCGCGGGAGGTTGGTGGTGGACGAGCCACTCGCCAACCGGGTCAGGTCCGGAAGGAAGCAGCCCTAACGAGCCACGGCACGGGTCATCGTGCCAGCCTCCCGCCTCATTTCTCTCATGCGTCGAAGTTGACTGCCCGGTACTCGACGGGCGAAACTCGCATGAAGTGAGAAATGGAATCGGCAGCCTGTCGCTGCGAAAGGAATAAATTTGCAGCGCGTTCGGGAAAATTACGGCGCATGAGCGACGAAGCCGATAATAAGGATGCCGCGCAGCAGGGCGGATACCGCGTGCTGGCGCGCAAATACCGGCCAAAGGATTTTACGGGGCTGATCGGTCAGGAACCGATGGTCCGCACGCTGACCAACGCGTTTGCGACGGGACGCATCGCGCAGGCATGGATGCTGACCGGTGTTCGCGGTGTAGGCAAGACGACAACGGCGCGGATTTTGGCGCGCGCGCTGAATTACAAGACCGCTGAAGTTGATGCGCCCTCCGTGGAGATGCCTATCGAGGGCGAGAATTGCCGCGCGATCATGGAGGGCCGCCATGTCGATGTGATCGAGATGGACGCGGCCTCACATACCGGCATCGACGACATACGCGATATTATTGACCGCGTTCGCTATGCGCCCGTTTCGGCGCGCTACAAGGTCTATATCATCGACGAAGTGCACATGCTCTCGACGCAGGCCTTCAACGGCCTGCTCAAGACGTTGGAAGAGCCACCGCCGCACGTCAAATTCATCTTCGCGACGACCGAGATTCGTAAGGTGCCGATTACGGTGCTGTCGCGCTGCCAGCGTTTCGATCTGCGGCGGATAGATGCAGCGCTGATTACCGATCATCTGGGCCGGATTGCCGGGTTGGAGAATGTCCAGATCGAGGATGAAGCGCTCGCTATGGTTGCGCGCGCGGCCGAAGGCTCGATGCGCGACGCCCAGTCGATACTGGATCAGGCGATTGCGCATGGCGCGGGAACGGTTACGGCGCAGGCCGTGCGCGATATGCTTGGACTGGCCGACCGCGCGCGTGTGGTCGATCTGTTTGAAGTGCTTATGAAGGGTGATGTTGCGGCTGGATTGGCCGGTTTTCGCGCGCAGTATGATACGGGCGCCGACCCGGTGGCCATCCTTACCGACCTTGCGGAATTCACGCATCTGGTGACGCGGCTGCGCTTTGTGCCCTCTGCCGTGGAAGACGCTTCGCTGACGGAAACGGAGCGCAAGCGAGGCGCAGGGTTCGCGGAAACGCTTTCAGTGCGCGTGCTGTCTCGTGCGTGGCAGATGCTTTTGAAGGCGATTTCGGAAGTGCAAGCTAGCAACCGTCCGGCGATGGCCGCCGAAATGGCGCTGATACGGCTCGCGCACGCGGCGGACCTGCCCACGCTGGACGAGGCTTTGAAGTCTCTGGAAGGGCAGGAGGGTGGCACCGTTGCGCCGCGTGGGCCTGCGTCCAACGGCGGTCGAACGACGCCAAACGGCAATGGCGCATCGGCAATATCCGGCACGAGCATGACGCCTGCTGGTGGTGGAGGCGCGCAGACCATGCGCCTTGTGCAGCCGCAGGCAGAGCCTGCTTTCCAGCCTGCACCTGTAATGGAGCCGGAGGTCGCGGAAGTGCCGGTTCGCTCGCTGGCGGATATCGTAACGCTGGCGGACAGCAATCGCGATATGAAGCTCAAGGTCGCGATCAAACGCTATGTTCGCCCTGTCAGGCTGGAGCCGGGCAGGCTGGTGATTGCGCTTGCCGAGGGCGCGGAGCGCGATCTGCCGAATGAGCTTTCCAGAAAGCTGAAAGCCTGGACTGGCCGAACCTGGATGGTTTCGCTGTCTCAGGAAGCTGGCGGACAGACCTTGGCCGAAGAAGAAACGGCCAAGCGCGAAACAGCCTTTATGGATGCGCGCAGCGACCCTGCTGTTGCGGCGATACTTTCCCGCTTTCCCGGCGCGCGGATAATCGATGTTCGCATTCCCGACGCGCCGGAAGTTGAGACTGTTGAAGATATTGAGCCGACGTCAGACGAAGACGACGAGAACTCTGTAAAAAGCGAAGGATCACTCCATGAAAGACCTCTTGGGCTTGATGAGCAAAGCCAAGGAAATGCAGGCCAAAATGCAGGCCATGCAGGAAGAGATGACAGCGATTGAGGCGAGCGGTCAGTCCGGCGGCGGACTGGTGACGGTTACGCTCAGCGGCAAGTTCGAGATGAAATCGCTCAAGGTCGATCCTTCTTTAGTGAAGGAAGGTGAGGGCGAGATTCTGGAAGATCTGATTCTAGCAGCGCACAATGATGCGAAAAACAAAATCGAGCAGGCGATTCAGCAAAAAACGCAGGAAATGACGTCTGGTCTTGGCCTGCCTGCGGGTCTGAAATTGCCGTTTTAGATAGCGGCGAGGGGCCTCATGTGACACGCGCGGCCATTCTGAGCGGTCGGTGACAAACGATTAACCATTTATACTCGCGAACAATTAACCATTATCGCGCCATGCTTTTGCCTGAAATGTCCGCATTCTGGCCGCACTCGAAGCAGCGGCCGGGGGACTAATGAGGCGCTTTTCGTGAGAATTGCAGGACGAATTCATGCAGCCCTGGCTGCTTTTGGTGCTTTGGCGTTGGCTGGTTGCAGCCAAAGTGCAGACGGACTTGGTGAGGGGCTGAAATCTTCAGCCGCCTATAGTGCTGCGCCGACGACCTCGTCGGGCAAGGCCGCTGTAGCTTATCGCGCGACCGAACAGGACCGCGAATGTCTCGCCAGAGCTATGTTCTTCGAGAGCAATCGTTCGAGCCGTGATGGGCTTGTGGCGGTTGGCTCGGTGGTTATGAACCGCCTGCAATCTCGTCGCTGGGGCGACAATATTTGCGGCGTGGTGGGAGCCAACAAGCAGTTTGCGCCCGGTGTTATGACCCGTCCGATGAATTCAAAGGCTTTGCCGGATGTCATGGCCGCAGCGGATGCCGTGCTGAAAGGCGAGCGCCACCCGGAGGTGAAGCCTGAGGTGATGTTCTTCCATACGGCTGGACTGAAATTCCCTTACAAAAACATGCATTATACGACCGTTGCGGGCGGAAATGCGTTTTATGAGAAGCGCAGCCGTCGCCCGATGCGTGATGACCTGCCACAGACCGAGCAGCCTGCCGTCATGGTGGCGTCTAACGACGCTACACCGCTGCCGGGTGCCGCAAACACTTTGCAGCCGGTCGCACCCGATTCGAGCCTGACAGCGCTTGCGGCCAACGATACTGCGCCACAGGCTGGCGAAATGGTTCTGGCGATGAACACGACGGCAGTGCCGACGCCAAGACCCGGCACCGCACCGGACCAATTGCCGGGAGTGACTGGCTTGCCGGATGATGAGCCTTCCAAGTCGCGGTTCGGCGGGGATGCTCCGGTGATGACCGCCGAGATACGCCCCGCATTTGATACAGCGAATGCTTCTGTCGCCGCGTTTGATGCGAGCCCTGAGCAGGCGTCTGCCATCGGAGCGATGTTGTTGGCGCAGCGAACCGAATAGGACAGCCTGTTCGCCTTGCAGCAATGATTCTATACCGCTTGCATGTCCAAGCGAATCGCCGGTCCTGAAATTGAACGCCTGATACAGCTTCTGGCAAAAGTGCCGGGGCTGGGTCCGCGTTCGGCACGCAGGGCCGCGCTGCATCTCATCAAGAAAAAAGACCAGCTTTTGGGGCCGCTTGCAGGCGCAATGGCCGATGCGCGAGACAAGGTGCGCGTTTGCTCGACCTGCGGCAACGTCGATACGGCAGACCCCTGCATGATCTGCACCGACCCGAAGCGCGACCCGGCCATGATCATCGTGGTGGAGGATGTGTCCGACCTTTGGGCGCTTGAGCGCGCAGGCGCGATGAGCGCACGATATCATGTACTCGGCGGGGTGTTGTCACCCTTGGATGGCATTGGGCCGGACCAGCTTACGATCAAGCAATTGGTGGATCGCGTTTCGGCGGGTGGCGTGAGCGAAGTGGTGCTGGCCGTGAACGCAACTGTTGAGGGGCAGACGACCGCGCATTACTTGACGGACCAGCTTTCCCACATGGATGTGAAGATTACACGGCTTGCGCATGGAGTGCCGGTTGGGGGAGAACTGGATTATCTGGATGAGGGGACTTTGGCCGCGGCGCTAAAGTCTCGAACCATTTTCTAGGATGGGTCATGGCGCAATTCCCGGTAGCACTGATTTTCGCAATGCTTCTGGGAGTGCTGCCCGCGCAGGCACAATCGAAACTCGACGGCCAGTTTCGCGCGTGGCTTGAGAAAGATCTTTGGCCGGAAGCCTCGGCAAAGGGCGTTTCGCGCGCGACTTTTGAAGCGGCGTTTGATGGTATTCAGCCCAACGCAAAACTGCCCGATTTGGTGCTGCCGGGGGAAAAGCCGACCACGCCGAAAAAACAGCATCAGGCGGAGTTTAATACGCCCGCAAAATATTTCGCGGAAAAGACAATCGGAGCCGTGACCAGCGGCGGTCGCGCACGGGCGGGACGGCAAGGTAAAACGTTGGCCGTTGTCGAGAAGCGCTATGGCGTGCCGAGCGAAATCATTCTCGCAATATGGGGCCGCGAATCCGGCTTTGGCGCGGCTAAGATGCCATATGATGCATTTGAAGTGCTTGGCACGAAGGCATGGCTCGCCACGCGCAAGGATATGTTCCGCACCGAGGTGATTGCGGCCTTGCAGCTTGTTGAAACGGGTGTTGCGGAGCGCAAGGCGATGCGTTCATCTTGGGCCGGGGCGCTGGGACAACCACAGTTCTTGCCGACCTCCGTGCAGAAGCATGGCGTCGATTTCGACGGCGACGGCAAGATCGACATTTGGCGTTCCGAACCGGACACGCTGGCTTCAATCGGCAAATACCTGGTCGATTATGGTTGGGAGCGAGGCCGCGAATGGGGCTTCGAGGTGGTTGTGCCGGAAAGCGTTTCCTGCGCGCTGGAGGGGCCGGACCAAGGCAAGAAGATTTCCGAATGGGCGGCGCTTGGTGTCGAACGCGTCAACGGAAAGGCCGTTTCCGGCCAAGGAATTGTCACGCGAGGGATTCCTGCTGATGCCCGCGGGGCGCAATGGTCCGGCGTTCATCGTCAGCAAGAATTTCTACGTACTGAAAGAATATAACGAGAGCGATCTATATGCGCTCTTTATAGGACACGCCGCTGACCGCATCGCGGGGAGCGACAAGAATTTTCTCGGAAAATGGGGGAAGGTCGATCCGCTCTATCGCTCCGACATTGCCGCGATGCAGCGTGCGCTTGAGGGGCATGGCTATGATGTGGGTAGCGCCGACGGGCTGCCCGGCTTCAAGACGCGGCGTTCCATCGGCGTGTGGCAGGCAAAGAATGGAGCCGCACCGACCTGCTTTCCAACGAAGAAGATCGTCGAAGCGCTAGCCAAGTGAAGCCTGCGCCTCTGCAACTAGGCTATAGGACCGCTTGCGCGCTTCATGATCGAATAGCTGCGCCGTAATCATCAACTCATCGGCTCCGGTTCTTTCGATGAACGCCGAGAGGCCGCTTTTCACCGTTTCCAGTGAGCCGGTAATGGCGCAGCCAAGCGCGTGATCCAGCATGGCTTTCGCGCCGGGGTCTAGGCTTTGTTCGAAATTGGCGACTGGTGGGGGCAACTTGCCCGGCCTGCCGGAGCGCAGATTCACAAAGGCCTGTTGCTGCGACGAGAAGAGAAGCCGCGCCTCGGCATCCGTCGCGGCGGCGCTGACGTGCAACCCCAACATGACATAGGGCTTGTCCAGATGGGCGGAAGGCTGAAAGCGCGAGCGATAGACGTCAAGCGCATGGTCCAGTTCGGCCGGCGCAAAATGCGATGCGAAAGCATAGGGCAGGCCAAGCAGCGCGGCGAGATGCGCGCCATATGTCGAGGAGCCAAGTATCCAGACCGGAACATTGCGTCCTTCGCCTGGAACGGCACGCACGCGCTGGCCTTCTTGAGCTGGCGCGAAATAGTTCATCAGTTCGACCACATCTTGCGGGAAGCTGTCCGCGCCGCTTTCGAGATTTCGGCGCAAGGCCCGTGCGGTGAGCATGTCAGTGCCGGGCGCGCGGCCCAGCCCAAGGTCGATACGACCGGGATAGAGCGAATCCAGCGTGCCGAATTGCTCCGCAATGATCAGCGGCGCATGATTGGGCAGCATGATGCCTCCCGCGCCGACACGGATGCGGCTGGTACCGCCCGCAACATGGCCAATCACCACGGAAGTAGCGGCACTCGCAATGCCGGGCATACTGTGGTGCTCGGCCAGCCAGTAACGGTTGAAGCCGAGCGCCTCCGTATGGCGCGCGAGATCGAGGCTGTTAGCGAGTGATTGGGAGGTATCGCTGCCCTCCGGTACGGGCGAAAGGTCGAGAACGGAAAAGGGAATCATGGCTTTGCCGTCTCCTTGCGCACGATCGGTGCAACCCTGGTGCCGTAAAGCTCGATTGCCTTCATGAGCTTGGCGTGTGGCATGGTGCCGATTGCCATCTGGATCATGAAACGGTCGTTCTTGAAAATGCGGTGCATCGCGACGATTTTTTCGGCCACCGCTTCCGGATCGCCCACGAACAGGTGGCCGTTGGGGCCAGTACCCTGATCGAAATGGGCGCGGCTAGTCGGCCCCCAACCGCGCTCACGACCGATGCGGTTCATGACTTCCGCCTGCGGCGCGTAAAAGTCATTTGCGGCTTGTTGCTTCGTATCAGCGATGAAGCCGTGGACATTGATGCTGGTGGCTAGCTTCGCAGGATCGTGACCCGCACGCTGCGCCGCCTCGCGATACAATTCAAGGAAAGGCGCGAAGCGGGCTGGTTCGCCGCCGATAATCGCCAGCGCCAGAGGAAGTCCAAGCTGGGCGGCTCGCACGACAGACTGTGGCGTACCACCCACGGCGATCCAGACGGGCAAAGGGTTTTGCACCGGGCGCGGGTAAACACCACGATCATTAATCTTCGGCGTCAGCCTGCTGCCCGTCCATGTGACCCGCTCGCTGTCTCGAATGCGCAGCAACAGATCGAGCTTTTCAGCGAAAAGCTCGTCATAATCCTCCAGATTGTAGCCAAAGAGGGGGAAAGACTCGATGAACGAGCCACGACCGGCCATGATCTCGGCGCGTCCGCCCGACAAAAGATCAAGCGTCGCAAATTGCTGGAATACGCGCACCGGATCATCCGAGGAAAGCACTGTAACGGCGCTCGACAGACGAATGCGGCGGGTGCGCTGCGAGGCGGCGGCAAGCGCGACGACAGGCGCGGACGCGGCATAGTCTGGCCGGTGATGCTCGCCAAGCCCAAACACGTCCAGCCCCACCTGATCGGCAAGCTCGATCTCTTCCATCAGATTGCGCAGCCGCGTCTGGGCATTCACCGCGTCCAGTCCGCTGGTGAGACTCACATCAGCGAAGGTGTAAAGACCGAGTTCCATCAAGATGCTCCGTTGCCGACGCTGGAGGTAGAGACTCTGGTTCGGCATTGCCAGTGGCCGAATTGCGAACAGTGAATTGCCAATTTTCGACCAAAACTGTTTTGCGCGTGCAACATGGCAGCATTGCATTGGTAAAATCAGGCAATTTTGGCCTTGAAGTCTCGCGCTCTGTGAGTATGTAAGGCGCGGAATAATCTCCTCAGGACGAAAGAAAATTGGCAATATACAGGGACCTCTCGTTTTCCGAGCGGCGCGATGCGGCCAATACCGCGAAGCAAGCGCTTCTCGAAAAGTACAAATCAAAGCCCTCCGCTGACGATCCGGCAGTACAGGCACGCGCTGCAGAACGTCGCGCGATCCTCGAAGCACGGGAAAAGCGTGAAGCGGAAAAGGCACGACTGAAGGCTGAGCGGCTTGCGCGCGAAGCTGCAGAAAAGGCGCAGCGCGAAGCTGAAGCCGAAGCAGCTCGTATCAAGGCTGAACAGGAAGCTGCTGAACTGGCCCGTATTCGGGAGCAGGAAGAAGAAGAGCGGCTGACGGTGCAGCTTGGGCTGGAAGCAGCGCAGAAGGCCAAGCGCGATGCGCGCTATGCGGCCCGCAAGGCTCGCGGTCGCCGCGCACCTCCCGGTCGCTGATCGGCGGAATCAATGAAATAGCCGCCGCGATGCATGTCGCGGCGGCTATTTTGGTGCGTCCTGCTGAACGCTATGACGCCAGCTTGAGACCGATAATTCCGGCGACGATCAGCAAAATGCTGCCGATACGCATGGGTGTCGCAGGCTCTCCCAACAGATAAATGCCGAGAATGGCGGTGCCGACGGCGCCGATTCCGGTCCAGACCGCATAGCCCGTGCCGACAGGCAGCGTTTTCAGCGCGATACCCAGCAGAACAATGCTGGCGAGCATACTCGCCAGCGTCCAAACCGTAGGCAGGAGTCGCGAAAATCCGTCCGTATATTTGAGTCCGATTGCCCAGCCGACTTCGAAAAGTCCGGCAACGAAGAGAAACAGCCAAGCCATTGCAAGCCCTCCATAAAAATGGCGGGCCGTCCCGTCGGTAAAAAACCAGGAATGCAGGGTCGTCCCTGCATCGCTCAGATATCGATTCTATCGTACAATTTCAAGAAAGCGGATTATGCGCGGCTCACTTCGGCCTCGCCGCCAAAGTCGGGGCCGGCGGCTTGGCTCCAGCAATTGCCGGCTTCTTCGCATCCTTCTTAGGCTTGCGCACTTCTTTCTTGGGCTTCGACGCACCTTTAGCCATCGTCGTATCCTCTCAATTGCTTGAACTTGAACCCGCACAAACGGCCTCGCCAAGGCATATTAAGCCTAGCTGAAATTTCTCACAGATCAAGCTTCATCGACAACACGCAGCCGCAAGGTGCCTTGCGGTGACTCGACGGCGCGAGGCACTGCCTTTGATTCCGTTTCTCCCTGCGCAAATTCGCCCTCGGCCGCAAATTCAAGCGCTTCGATCTTCTGGCCGCGCTTTGTAACCTTGTTTGAAGAGACGAGAATATCGTCAATGTCCTTCGCCGCTTGGCCGAAATGATTCTGGAGTTTGCGAACGCGCTCGTCCAGACGACCAACATCTTCCATCAAACGCACGACTTCGCCCTGAATGAGGTGCGCCTGTTCTCGCATGCGCGCGTCTTTCAGGATGGCTTGTATTACCTGAATGGAAAGCATCAGCAGCGACGGCGACACAATGACGATGCGCGCCCGATGCGCGCGTTGCACCAGTGCTTCAAAATTTTCGTAAATCTCAGCGAAAATTGACTCGGACGGCACGAACATGAACGCGGTATCCTGCGTCTCACCACGCAGCAGATACTTCTCGGAAATGTCGCGAATATGGACTTCGACATCTCGACGGAAAGATTGCGATGCAGCGCGCTGCGCGTCCGCGCCTTCTGCGGCGCGGATCGCATTCCACGATTTCGAGCGGAAACTTGGCGTCGATCACCAGCGACGGCGAATCATTTGGCATCGTCACGAGACAGTCGGGACGGTTGCCATTGGTCAGAGTCGCCTGAAATTGATAGGAACCGGAGGGGAGGCCGTCAGCCACGATGGCTTCCATACGCGCCTGACCGAAGGCCCCACGCGTCTGCTTGTTCGACAAGATAGCCTGCAATTGCACCACCTGTCCCGCTAGAGACTGGATATTGTTTTGCGCGGTGTCGATGACGGCCAAGCGCTCCTGAAGTTTCGCCAAGTTCTCGTGCGTGGATCTTGTTTGCTCGGCCATTGTCTGGCCGATTCGCCCGGTCATGGCGTCAAGCCGCTGGCTGAGGGATTGTGTAAGTTCTGCCTGTCGCGCACCAAAAACATCGGCAACCGTTCCCAGTCGACCCTGCATTTCGGCTTGCGCCTGCAAAATGCCAGCCATACGGCCTTCCATGTCGCGCGCATGATCGGCTGCTTCCGCAGCCGCGAGCGCGCGAGCGCGCGCTGACCGCCACAGGGCGACGACCAGCACAACCAGCAATATAAGGAAGAGCGTCGCACCGATGAGCAGCGCCTGCCCCAATGTCACGGTGGTAGCGCCGAACCGGGCGATCGGCTCAGCCAATATGTTCGAGAGTTCATTCATGCCCGCACCATAAACGATTCGCGGCGATCCACCAGATCAAAACATGAACATTTATGCATTCAAGGTGTTGACGCTGGCCGAGTGACATCTTAGGTGAGGCGCATGTCGATCAAGCCGCTGATCATTTTGCCCGATCCGATTCTCCGCCAGATCTCTGAGCCGGTGGGCGCTGTGGATTCGCGCATCAAGACGCTGGCGCGCGATATGTTTGAGACGATGTATGACGCGCCGGGGATCGGTTTGGCCGCGATCCAGATCGGCGTGCCGCTGCGCATGCTGGTTATCGACCTCGCAAAGGAGGACGAGCCGAAGATGCCGCAGGTCTTCATCAATCCAGAGATTGTCGAATCCTCGGACGCGCGGTCAGTTTATGAGGAAGGCTGCCTTTCGATCCCCGATTATTACGCGGAAGTGGAGCGCCCGGCATCCGTGCGCGTTCGATTTGTCGACGGCAACGGGAAAGAGCAGGAAGTGGCTGCCGAGGGGCTTCTGGCGACCTGCCTGCAACATGAGATAGATCATCTCAATGGTGTGCTTTTCATTGACCATATTTCGAAGCTCAAGCGCGATATGGTGGTGAAGAAGTTCAAGAAGCTCGCCCGCGACCGCTCTCCGGCGGTTTGAGGAATAGCGCATGCGCGTCATCTTCATGGGTACGCCGGAATTTTCCGTGCCGACGCTGCGTACAATAGCCGATGCAGGGCACGAGATTGTTGCGGTTTACACGCAGCCACCGCGCCCTGCCGGAAGGCGCGGTCTTGATACTGTTCCCTCGCCGGTTCAGCAGGAAGCAGACAGGCGCGGTTTTGCCGTTCACACGCCGCTGTCATTGAAGGATGTGGCGGCGCAGGAAGCCTTTCGCGCGTTGAAGGCCGATGTCGCGGTCGTTGTTGCCTATGGGCTTCTGCTGCCGGAGCCGATCCTGAACGGTACGCGACTTGGGTGTTACAATGGTCATGCTTCGCACCTTCCGCGCTGGCGCGGCGCAGCGCCCATACAGCGCGCAATCATGGCGGGTGATAAAGAAACCGGCATGATGATCATGAAGATGGATCGCGGGTTGGATACCGGTCCTGTTGCGCTGAGCGAACGCGTTGCGATAGGTGCGGACATGACGGCCGGGGAACTGCATGATCGGCTGATGTCGGTGGGTGCCGGGTTGATGGTGCGGGCATTGGCAGAGCTTGAACGCGATGCGCTGACGCTGACACCGCAGGCGCAAGACGGTGTGCTTTACGCCAGCAAGATCGAAAAGAGCGAGACGCGCATCCAATGGTCGAACCCTGCGGCTGACGTTCATAACCACATTCGTGGCTTGTCGCCCTTTCCTGGGGCTTGGTATGAAGCCGGCGCAAAAGCCGAACGGGTCAAGGTGCTGCGTTCGACACAGACGGAAGGTTCGGGCGAGCCCGGCACGCTGTTGGACGACAGTTTGACGGTGGCGTGCGGGCGCGGTGCCGTCCGCCTTGTCGAAGTTCAAAAAGCTGGAGGAAAGCCGATGCCCGCGCAGGAATTTTTGCGCGGCGCACAAATGAAAAAAGGAATGAAACTCCAATGAGCATGATGTCTATTCGCATGGCAACGCCGCGTGACCGCGCAGCCATTCGTCAGGTTGAGGAGCACGCTTTCGGACAATCCATGGAAGCCGGATTGGTTGACGCTCTTGTGAGCAACGCCGATGTGGTGCTGGAACTAGTGGCGGAAGAAGAAGGCTCGGTGGTCGGGCACATTCTTTTTTCGCGGCTCTATGTGGAAAAGGATGGCGCGCGCACGCAAGCTGTTGCCTTGGCGCCGCTGGCGGTCGAGCCTTCTTTTCATGGCACGGGCATTGGCGGGGCCTTGGTGCGCGAGGCGCATCTACGATTGAAGGCCGCCGGTGAGACGCTTTCCATCGTGCTCGGCGACCCGGAATATTATGGGCGTTTCGGCTATACGCATGCTCGCGCGGCGGGCTTCGCGAGCGACTATCAGTGTGACGCGTTGCAGGCGCTTGCTTGGGGCGACGCGCCGGAGAGCGGCGAACTGGTTTATGCCAGACCATTCCGCACACAACTCGCAGCCTGACCAGTGTATCGATACCGGCTGGACATTGAGTATGATGGCTCTGCCTATGCCGGGTGGCAAAGGCAGGCAGGTCATCACACGGTGCAGGCGGCGATCGAGCAGGCTGTTCTCGCGTTTTCAGGCGATGACGGCGCATTGCGCGGTGCGGGGCGCACGGATGCAGGGGTGCACGCTACGGGGCAGGTCGCGCATATCGATCTGACGCGCGAGTGGAAAGCGGACAAGGTGCGCGATGCGATAAATGCGCATTTGCGATTGGGCGGTGAGCGCGTTTCGATTATTGCTGCTCAAGCCGTGGGGTCGGATTTCGATGCCCGGTTTTCTGCCAAGGCGCGTCATTATATTTATCGGATATTGAACCGCCGTTCGCCTCCGGCATTGGACGCCGGCAAGGTTTGGTGGGTGCCGAAAATGCTGGATGCAGAAGCGATGCACGAGGCAGCACAGCCCTTGCTTGGCAAGCACGATTTTACGACATTTCGCTCTACGCAATGTCAGGCAAACAGCCCGTTGCGCACGCTAGACCGGCTGGATGTCATTCGCACTGGAGAGGTGATTGAAGTTCACGCGTCGGCGCGGGCCTTCTTGCACAATCAGGTGCGCTCGATGGTGGGTTCTCTGAAGCGTGTTGGTGAAGGCGGCTGGCCGGTGGATGGGGTCAAGGCTGCTCTCGATGCGCGTGATCGGGCCGCTTGTGCAGGCATTGCTCCACCGGAGGGACTGTATCTCGTGCGGGTTGATTATTAGGCGTCGATGCCGAGCAGCCACGCGAACAAGTAAACTGTCACGATGGATGCGACGAACATGGCTGTGAAAACAGCGGTACTCACCGCCGCGCCCTTGCCGATTGCCGCGTTGGTTAGCCGCCATACGAGAACCATCGTTGTTAGAAAAAACACGAGGGACACCGATGCGATTATATCTTGCGATTCAGGAGTGACCAATCGCAGCAACGAGATCGGTAGCATGTACCAGGCGATAATGACCGACGCCCAGTTTGTGGCCACAACATAAGGAATGAAGCGGTCGGCAATGCCGGCGACACGCGCGACCAATCCAAGCAGCAGAATCGGAATAATCCACGCGGCCAGTTCGATTACACCATTGGCTGCGACGATTGAAAGTTGAGAACCGCTCGCGCCGGGCTTGGCGAGATAGTCGCTTGTTGATGCGATCCAGCCGACAAGAAGTGGAGGTGCTGCAAGCGGGATTGCCAAGAAGGAATCCCAGAAGCCATCTAGCGACAGGTCCATGCGGCGCAGCCCATCCGGCTTTCCGAACATCATGCGCGCCGCACCCGCCAGCGCGCTCTGCACAACACCAGCTTCCGGCATCTTATTCGAACCAATCCACGAGAAATCGTTCGTAAATCTGCGTGAGGGTTTCAAGGTCGGCAATATCGGCGCGCTCATCCACCATGTGCATGGTCTTGCCGACCAGTCCAAACTCGACGACCGGGCAATAGTCCTTGATGAAACGCGCATCGGATGTGCCGCCGGACGTGGAGAGAACAGGGCGCTTGCCGACAATGGACTCGACAGACTTGGTAAGTGTGTTGACCAGCTTGTCGTCGCGCGTGAGAAAAACGTGGCTTGGCCGATCGCGCCAGACGAGATCGAACGAAACCGGCTCTTTGCGGCTCTTGCGATATTTCGTGCGGCGGGCGGCGCGATCCAGCCTGTTGTGAATTTCAGCCTGCAGGCTTTCAGCGCTCCACGTGTCGTTGAAGCGGATATTGAAGGAGGCAGTCGCCTTGCCGGGAGTGACGTTCACCGCAGGATTTCCGACATCGACGGTGGTCGGCTCCAGATTGCTCGGTTGGAAATCCCGCGTGCCATTGTCGAGCGGCGGTACGAGCAGGGCATCCAGCAGGCTGACCAAGCTCCGCAGCGGATTGTCTGCCAGGTGGGGGTAGGCCGAATGACCTTGCACGCCATGAATAGTGATGGTGCCGGAGATGGAGCCGCGACGACCGATCTTGATCATGTCGCCAATCGTGTCGGGGTTGCTCGGCTCACCGACGATTGCCGCATCCCAGCTTTCGCCGCGCTCAACAGCCCATTTCAGCAATTTGTCTGTGCCGTTGATCGAGGGGCCTTCTTCATCGCCCGTGATAACGAGCGAAACAGAGCCTTTCAGCTTGCCACTCTTCTCGATATGGCGCGCGACGGCGGCTACGAAACAGGCGATGCCGCCCTTCATGTCGACTGCGCCGCGACCATACATTTGGCCGTTGGCGATGGTGGCCGAAAAGGGCGGGTGCGTCCATGCAAATTCGTCGCCAACCGGCACGACGTCCGTGTGGCCGGCGAACATGAGATGCGGGCCGTTGCCGGAGATGCGGGCGTAGAGATTTTCGACGTCGGGTGTGCCGTTCTCTGAGAAAACGGGCCGATCCGACGCAAAGCCCATGGGCTCAAGCATGGCTTGGAGGGCACTCAAAGCTCCGCCTTCCGCTGGCGTGACGGAGGGGCACCGGATGAGCGCCGCAAGGTTTTCGACGGGATCGGTCGGTAGTTTCATGCGAAAAGCGATAGTAGAAAGCGGCTGCGCTGTCACCTAGGCGGCATATCGCGCACGGCGCCATATTTGTTGGGACCACTCGTTCCCGGATAGAGGCTCAAGATGAGATATGCGAAGACCGAAATCACAGGCAAAGCGATGGCGACGGAAATGATCGGCGGCTTGCCGATGTCCTGCAAACGCTTGGAGGTGAGCGCGATCATCGGCCAAAGCGTCACGATGAACAGAACGGTGATGAGTTGTTCAAGACCGGGTGTTTGCCAAGGGTCGCTCGCATCAACCGGCATGTATGACAAGACGTGGCGATAAACCAGAAAGCTGGAGATCACCGAGATAAACATGGTCGCGAGAAAATAGGGCAGGCGGGTGAGCCTGCCCGCCGGCTTCAAGAACAGCCAGATGTAGTTGATCCCGTTTTTCAATCGCGCAGCAATTCGTTGATCGAGGTCTTGGAACGGGTCTTTTCGTCGACACGCTTGACGATTACGGCGCAGTAAAGGCTTGGTCCGGGATTCCCGTTTGGCAGCGTTGCACCGGGCATGGTTCCGGCCACGACGACCGAGTGGGGCGGCACCTCGCCGTAGAACACTTCGCCGGTTGCACGGTCCACGATCTTGGTCGATTTGCCGATGAAAACGCCCATGCCGAGCACAGAACCTTCGCGCACGATGCAGCCTTCCACGACTTCCGAACGTGCGCCGATGAAGCAATTGTCTTCGATGATCGTCGGGCCTGCCTGCATGGGTTCAAGCACCCCGCCGATGCCAACGCCACCGGAAAGGTGAACGTTCTTGCCGATCTGCGCGCAGGAGCCGACCGTGACCCATGTATCGACCATCGTTCCGCTATCAACATAGGCGCCGAGATTGACGAAGGACGGCATGAGCACCACGCCCGGCGCGATATAGGCGGATCGGCGCACGATGCAGTTGGGAACGGAACGGAAGCCCGCTTTTTCAAACTCCATTGCACCCCAGCCGTCGAACTTGGAGGGAACCTTGTCCCACCACGCCGATTCGCCGGGACCACCCTTTATGATGCCCATCGGCGTGAGACGGAAGGAAAGCAGCACAGCCTTCTTGAGCCATTGATTGACTTTCCACTGACCGTCGCTCTGGCGTTCGGCCACGCGCGCAGTACCCTTGTCGAGCAGGTTCAGCGCTGCTTCAACGGCTTCGCGCACTTCGCCGCGTGTGGAGGTAGAAATCGCCTCGCGATCATCGAATGCCTTCTCGATGGTCGTTTCGAGTGCGGCAAGATCGTGTTTCGGCATGGATTGCTCCGTTACGCGGTGTTAAGGGCTGTTCGCGACAGTGGTCGGAAAGCGCGGCGGACCCTATGTCAACCGCATCGGTGGGTCAACGCGTGTGGATTTGGGGAATTGTGAATGAATCAGGATAAGGCCGGCTGGACACCTCTGCCGCATTCGGATGAGGATCTGGAGCGCGCCAAGAGCGTGCCGGATACGCCGCAAACGCGCTCGCCGACATACAAACTGGCATGGACCGACGAAGAGTTCATGACGCGGCGCGACTTGCGCCCCGTGCGGCTGCAACTGGAATTGCTCAAGCCGGAACTGACGCTTGCCGAACGCGGCATTCGCTCGACGGTGGTGATGTTCGGTGGCGCGCGCCTGCCTGAGCCGGGTGGCGAAGCATGGGCAGCGAAGAATGAAACGCAGCGCGAAAACCTGCTGAAAAATTCGAAATATTACGAGGAAGCGCGGTTATTCGCGCAGCTCTGCTCGAAACATTCCGCCGAATCTTACTATCGGGAGTTCGTGGTGGTCACTGGCGGCGGTCCGGGCGTGATGGAAGCTGGCAATCGCGGCGCGGCAGAAGTCGGCGCACCATCGATTGGTTTGAATATCGTGCTGCCGCACGAGCAGGCACCGAACATCTATGTGACGCCCGATCTGTGTTTCAATTTCCATTATTTTGCGATTCGCAAAATGCATTTCGTGATGCGCGCGAAGGCCGTCGCGGTATTTCCCGGCGGTTTCGGCACGCTGGACGAGTTTTTCGAAACGCTGACGCTGATCCAGACGGGACGCATGGAGCGTGTGCCGGTTATCCTTTTCGGCAAGGAGTTCTGGCAGCACGCATTCGACCTCGACTATCTGGCCGAGCAGGGGACCATCTCGCCGGGTGATCAGGACATTATCGATTACGCCGACACCGCCGACGAGGCGTGGGGTATAATCAGCAAATTCTATGAACTCGGCGCCTGAAGTATCGTCATTGAGGAAGGATGCGAGATCGTCGGTGACGAAATCCACGTCATCGTCAAAGGCGGGATCACGCTCCCAGATTTCCGAAAATGTCGGCTCGAAATTATGCGGCACGATCAGCACGGTGGTCATTCCCATGGCCTTCGGCTGCTGCAAATTGCGCGCAAGGTCTTCGAACATGACCGCGTTGCTGCCGTTAATGCGGTGAAGCTGCACGAATTTGTCGTAGGTTTCGCGCGCGGGCTTGGGTGACATGTCGGCAGCGACAATGTCGAAAATATCATCGAAATGATCGAGAATACCGAGCTGGCGCGCCGTGCGCTCGGCATGGCGGCGGTCGCCGTTGGTGAGGATGAATTTCCGCCCCGGCAGCTGATGGATCGCCGCGCCGAGCACGGGATCAGGCACCAGCCACGAATAATCAATGTCGTGGACTTTCTCCAGAAAATCGTCCGAATTGATTTTATGGCGCGCCATTAGGCCGTTCAGGGTAGTGCCATATTCTTTGTAGAGATCCTTCTGGAGCTTGCGCGCGTCTTCCCGCGATATGCTGAGAAGCTCCGACACGTAGCCCGTCATCTTCACGTCGATCTGCGAGAAGAGATTCGAGTGGTGCGGGTATAGCGTGTTGTCGAGATCGAACACCCAGTCGGTGATGTGGGCAAATCTGGCGGGATCGAGTTTTGTTGTCATAATCGATGATTAGGCCAAGTTTGCAGCAGATTGAAGAGTTGGCATGACGCTTTGATGTATGTGGCCTGCGCGGGCCGGTTGCCAAGCGCATGACGGAGGGCTAGGCCCAAGTTCCAAGCTTGCCAGTGAATGTCATGGAACTCTGGATACCCATCACCATAACCGCCGCGTTTCTACAAAATCTGCGCACGGCGGCGCAGAAGAAATTGCAGGGCTCGCTTGGAACCATGGGCGCAAGCTTCGTGCGCTTCGGTTTCGGCTTTCCTGTGGCGATTTTATATGTGCTGGGCCTGCATTTTCTGGTCGGCAAGCCGATCCCTGAAATTTCGTATCAGTTTCCATTCTGGGCTCTGGTCGGCGGCGTGGCGCAAATCGCCGCGACAATCGTGCTGGTGCATATGTTCACGCTGCGTAATTTTGCAGTGGGAACCGCATATTCAAAGACCGAGCCGGTGCAGGCCGCGCTATTCGGATTTGTGATCCTCGGCGAAAGGCTGACGTCAGGCGCAGTCTGGGCGATTATCGTCGGCGTGATCGGTGTGATGCTGATTTCCGTTGCGCGCACACCATTATCATGGCGTAGCCTGGCATCTGCGCTGTTTGGAAAAACTGCGTTGACGGGGATTTTGTCAGGCGCGCTGTTTGGTATTTCGGCCGTGGCTTATCGGTCGGCCGCGTTGTCGCTTGGCGGTGATGACAGGATGATGCAGGCGGCACTGGCGCTCGCAGTTGCCACAACCTTGCAGACGATCATCATGGTTATTTGGATTGCGGTGCGTGATCCAAGCGAGTTCGGACGTGTGAAACGAGCATGGCGTTCATCGACTGTGGTCGGGCTGGCGAGTGTGGTTGGATCGGCTTGCTGGTTCACCGCCATGGCGCTCCAGCCAGTGGCCTATGTGCGCGCTCTCGGCCAGATCGAACTGATCTTTACTTTCGCGACGTCGATCTTTGTCTTCAAAGAAAAGATAAATGCGCTGGAAATTGCAGGCTGCCTACTGATCGTGAGTGGAATTCTGTTGTTGCTGTCGAACGCGTGAGGTTGATGCACCCCTCATCCGCCTGCCGGCACCTTCTGGCCCTCAAGGGGAGAAGGCAGAAAACTGCGGCGTTGGCGTCAGTCTTCAACGTTGCAGGATAAGCGAGGCGTTGACATCTCTGCCTTCTCCCCTTGAGGGAGAAGGTGCCGGCAGGCGGATGAGGGGTATGGATCAGATCGTCTTTTAAGGAACGATCAGCGTCCCGGCGCCGTGCTCCGTGAAAAGCTCAAGCAAGACCGAGTGTGCGGTTTTGCCGTTGAGAATGACGACGCCCTCAACACCGCGCTCGATGGCCTCGATACAGGTTTCAACCTTGGGAATCATGCCGCCCGAGATCGTGCCATCTTTAATGAGCGCCTTTGCCTGCGCGACGGTCAACTCGTCGATGAGCTTCTTATCCTTATCCAGCACGCCGGGAACATCTGTGAGGAACAGCAGGCGCGTGGCGTTAAGCGCACCAGCAATTGCACCCGCAAAGGTGTCAGCGTTGATGTTATAGGTATGACCATCGCGACCCGGCGCGACCGGCGCGAGAACCGGGATCATTTCAGAGCGCGCGAGCAGGTCGAGCAGTGTGCGGTCAACCTCGACAGGTTCGCCAACGAAACCGAGATCCAGAACCTTCTCGATGTTGGAATCCGGGTCCACCATGGTTTTCTTCGCCTTCTCGGCAAAGACCATGTTGCCATCCTTGCCGCAGAGACCGATTGCCCATTCGCCCTCGGCGTTGATGAGCGCGACGATTTCCTTGTTGATGGAACCGGCGAGCACCATCTCGACAATCTCGACCGTCTTTTGGTCCGTAACGCGAAGGCCGCCTTCAAACTTCAATTCAATGCCCATGCGGGTGAGCATCGCGCCAATCTGTGGCCCGCCGCCATGCACAACGATGGGGTTCACGCCGGATTGCTTCAACAGCGCTATGTCACGCGCAAAGGCTTTGCCGAGCGCGTTGTCGCCCATTGCATGACCGCCATATTTCACCACGACGGTCTTGTTCTCGTAGCGCTGCATATAGGGCAGGGCGCGGGAGAGCAGGGCGGCTTGCGCTTCAGCGGTGTTCGGTATGTCAGCGGTCATCGTAAGTCCATTCAATGGCAGGCGTCTCGTCTAGCGCCCTTCGACAGCGGCGGCAATCGCGTCGCGCAATTCTTCTAAGCCCGCATTCTTCTCGGAAGATGTGGCAAGGATGTGAGGGTAAGCGGCGGGACGCTTTTTTATGCGCGTTGCGGTTTCCTCGATCAGGCGCGGCACACCCGCAGCTTTGATCTTGTCCGTCTTGGTTAGCACGATCTGGTAGGAGACTGCTGCCTTGTCCAAAAGTGACAAGACCTCATCATCGTTTTTCTTGATGCCGTGGCGGGCGTCGATCAGCACATACACGCGCTTGAGCGTGGCGCGGCCACGCAGATAGTCGAAAACCAGCCGCGTCCATTTATCGACCTGCTCTTTCGGGGCCTTGGCGTAGCCGTAGCCGGGCATGTCCACCAGCGCCAGCGGAGGCAAATCGCCCGCCTCGCCAGAAAAGCCATCGGGTACAAAATAGTTCAATTCCTGCGTACGGCCCGGCGTGTTCGAGGTGCGTGCCAAGCCTTTCTGGCCGATGAGCGCGTTGATAAGTGAGGACTTCCCCACGTTCGAGCGACCGGCGAAGGCGATCTCTGCCGGACCTTCCGGAGGCAGAAATTTCATATCCGGCACGCCACGGATGAAGACCCAAGGCTGGCCGAAATAGCTTTGCGCGCTGGCGACTTCGTTGCTCACAATGGACTCCCGCTTGAATAAAAAAGGCCGCTGCCTGGCAGCGGCCTTTTGCACAGCCGGTAATTATTCGGCTGGTGATGGTTTCTTGCGGAACAGACCGATGAGGTTATCCCACAACTCGATCTTTGCGCCCTGACGCTTCATGATGACGCCCTGCTGCACAATCGACAGGAAGTTGTTCCATGCCCAGTAAATGACCAGCCCGGCAGGGAACGACGCCAGCATGAATGTGAAGATGACCGGCATCCAGTTGAAAATCATCGCCTGCGCCGGGTCCGGCGGGGTTGGGTTCATGCGCATTTGCAGGAACATGGTGACGCCCATGATGAGCGGCCAAACGCCGATCATCAGGAAGGCCGGAACCGAGAACGGCAGCAAGCCGAACAGGTTGAACAGCGATGTGGGGTCCGGCGCGGCAAGGTCGTGAATCCAGCCATAGAACGGCGCGTGGCGCATTTCGATGGTGATATAGAGCACCTTGTAAAGCGCGAAGAACACGGGAATCTGCACCAGCACCGGCCAGCAGCCCGCTAGCGGATTGATCTTCTCGGTCTTATACAGCTCCATCATGGCCTGCTGCTGCTTCATCTTGTCGTCCGCATATTTCTCGCGGATTTCAAGCATCTTTGGCTGCACGACCTTCATCTTCGCCATCGACTTGTAAGACTTGTTGGCGAGCGGGAAGAAGATCGCCTTGACGATGACCGTGGTCGCCAGAATGGCGAGACCGAAATTGCCCAGCAGCTTGTAGAGAAAGTCGATGAGCTGGAACATCGGTTTGGTGATGAAATAGAACCAGCCCCAATCGATCATCAGGTCGAACTGACGGATGCTGCGGTCTTTTTCATAAGCATTGATGGTGGCGACTTCTTTCGCACCGGCAAAAATCAGGTTCTCGACCGTAGCGGATTCGCCCGGAGCGACCGTGAAGCCGTCAGTGAGGAAGTCAGCCTGGAAGCGGGGGCGACCATCATCGAAATAGGAGAAGGCAGGCTGGAAAGGCTGTTTGCTGGACGGCACCAGCGCGACGGCCCAATATTTGTCCGTGATGCCAAGCCAGCCATCATTCGATTTGCCGGGTTTAACCTGCTTTTCTTCTTCAATCTTCTTGTAGGTGATTTCCTGCAAGCCTTCCTCGCCAGTGACGCCGATGAGTCCTTCATGCAGCACATAAATTGAAGCGTGGTTCGGCTTGTCGAAGCGCGTGACGCGGCCATAGCCGGAAAGCGTGACCGGCTGGCCCGACGCATTTGTAACCGTGTCCGTAACGGTGAACATATACTCGGCATCTACCGAAATGGTGCGCTTGAAAGTAAGGCCCTTGTCGTTGACGTAGGTTAGCGTCAACGGGGTCGCGGGGGTGAGCGAAGCGCCATCCGCGGTCCAGACTGTTTCAGGCCCCGGCAGAGCGCCAAGATCGCTGCCGCCCGTATAGCCGATTTCTGCGAAGTAGCCGTTCGGCAAAGCCTGTGGATTGAGCAACTCAATTTGAGGTGAATTGGGCTCAACGGTTTCGCGATAGTGCTTGAGCTCCAGATCGTCCAGACGACCACCGGTCAAATTGATGGAACCGGAAAGGCTCGGCGTGTCGATCGGAATTCGGGTCCCAGAAGAAGCGAGCGTTTCGACCCGGTTCGCACTGGCTGCTGCGCCTGCGGTCGTGCTGCCGGGGATAGCGCCCTGCGCGGCGGTGGTGGGAATATCCTTGCCAGGTTGTGCAGCCTGCTGCTGGGCTTGAGTGCGCTCGGCTTCCACCTGCTGCTGCTGGCGCTGATGCTCAATGCGCGGATTCATGTAGAACACCTGCCACAGCGTCAGGATCAGCACCGACAAGGCGATGGTGATGAAGAAGTTGCGGTTATTTTCCATGAGAAGCCCTTGGGTCGTCGACTATTTACGGCGCAGCCGCCGCGAAAGCTCGGCCTTGATCGTTTCAAACGGCGCCGCAATCACATCCTTGCGTGCGACGATCACATAGTCATTGCCAGCCGCCATGTCATGGGCGGCATGAACACGCACGGCTTCTTTTAGCCGCCTGCGAATGCGGTTTCTCTGAACGGCATTGCCATTCTTCTTTGAAACCGTGAAGCCAATACGGGCGGCTTCCTCATCTCCACGCGCGAGCGTTTCCATTAGGAAAAGCGGCCCGCCACGTTTCTGTCCGTGCCGAACCTTCAAGAACTCCGCGCGCTTGCGAAGACGCCCATAAGGCTTGTTTTCGGCCATTTTTGGCCGTGCCCGGACGATTTTAAGCGGACAGGCGGGCGCGACCGCGGTTGCGGCGAGCCGCTACGACCTGACGGCCACTCTTGGTTGCCATGCGCGAGCGGAATCCATGACGACGCTTGCGAACGAGCTTGGAGGGTTGGTAAGTGCGCTTCATTTATTTTAATACCGCGGTGTGCGGCCCTTCTTGGTTCTGTTCTTGAACAGGAGCTGGCTCGTAGCCCTCTGGCGCAACAAAATAAGCGCCGGGAGGCTAGCCCGAGCGTGCGCGGCTTATATGTGTCTCGCGCCTTTAAGTCAACCGAACCGCTTGAATACCCTTTGGAGAGAAAGCCGCAGGAACTTTGCTTTTTCGCGCCGCTGCACTATTCTGTGGGGCGAGGGGCTTTCGACGTCGCTGACGTCGGCAATGGGAGCCGGGCTTAGGGGCTATGAGCGAGGCCGAGACGGTCAATCTGGAAGCAAGGGTTCAAAGCGAGCCTGCCGTGTCGCGAGCGCGGGGCCTGTCCGTTAAGCTGCTGCTTATAACAGTGGCTTGTGTGCTGCTGGTTGAGATACTGATTTTCCTGCCGTCCGTCGCGAATTTCCGTCTGCGCTGGCTGGATGATCGGCTGCACACAGCCGCCGCGATGTCTACGCTGCTGATGGAGGTGGATCCTGACAGTCTGCCGCAAGGCGTGCAGGATGATGTGCTGAAATCCATCGGCGTCAAAGCGATAGCCATGCGTGATGGAGAGGCGTCGCGCTTACTGGCATCGACTAAAATGCCCGCCGATGTCGATGAACACCTCGATCTCGCGAATACCGGTCAACTGGGTGCCATACGCGCGGCAATGCGCACATTGTTTTCTGAAGAGCGTCATATCCTGCGTGTGTTCGGGCCAGTCGGCGAGAGCAATCGTGGCTACGAGATTGTCATGTCTGACCGTGGCTTGCGCGCAGCAATGCTTACCTATGCGCGTAATGTGGCGGGTGTGTCACTGCTCATTACTTTGATCACCGCCGGGCTGGTGTATGCGCTGATCGATCGAATGATGATCCGCCCGATCCGCGACATGACGCGCTCGATGCTACGGTTTGCAGAAGCGCCGGATGATCCCGGCCGGATCATTCGTCCAGTGCCGCGCGAAGATGAGATCGGCGTCGCGGAGCGCGAGCTTTCGGCCATGCAGGAGCGCTTGCACAAGGTGCTCGGCGAGCAAAAACATCTGGCCGACCTTGGGCTGGCGGTGTCCAAGATCAATCACGACATGCGCAACATTCTAGCGTCGGCACAGCTCATGTCGGATCGTTTGCGGCAGGTGAAAGATCCGGGCGTACAAGCGTTTGCGCCGAAGCTGCTGCGTGCGCTCGACCGCGCGGTGGCCTACTCCGAGGGCGTGTTGGCCTACGGCAAAACCCAGGAAGCGCCGCCCTCGCGCCGCCGCGTGAGGTTGCGCCAACTGGTCGAGGAAGTTCACGAGCTTCTAGGCGTTCCCGCAAACGGTGATATTGCGTTCGTCAATGCGATCGACCCGGCTTTTGAAATTGACGCCGATTCCGAACAGCTTTTCCGCGTACTGACAAATCTGTGCCGTAACGCAATCGAGGCGATGGTGTCTGACCGAGACAATGCCGTCGTACGCAGGCTTACTCTGACGGCTGAGCGGCATGGGTCCGTGAGTCGCGTCCTGGTCGAGGATACTGGTCCGGGTCTTCCCCAAAAGGCACGCGAAAATCTCTTTACGGCATTCAGGGGGTCAGCACGCAGCGGCGGAACCGGCCTTGGCCTTGCCGTCGCGCAGGAATTGGTGCGGGCACATGGCGGTACGCTGGAACTGGTCGAAAGCGTGGGCGGACGTACGGTTTTTGCGGTTGCGATACCTGATCAGCCCATCCGACTTGAAGATGCGAGACGGGGTATAAAGCGGCCTGCGTGAGTTCGCTGTTCCACAGCGTCAGAAAAACTTTTGCTTGCGGCTTGCATTTCAGCGGGAGCCTCGCTAGTTAGCAGCCCATTCGCGGTTCGGCATCGACCTGCGGATTTGCCGATTTAGGCACTGCGCGCCCGTAGCTCAGCTGGATAGAGCACCAGACTACGAATCTGGGGGTCAGGAGTTCGAATCTCTTCGGGCGCGCCATCTCTAACATTTTGAAATTACTTGAGTTTCCTCAGCTACCTAGGACAATATAGCGAACTCTCGAATTTGTTGCGTAATTTCAATAGCTTGTCTTAATTGATGCCTCCATTGTGGGGTGTCATGGAATGGCGCACCGGCCAAGTTGCCTGAAGCGAAAAGGCTAGGCTCTGGCTTTCTGCCTTACATAATCGGGATACCACCCCGTGAATTTCACGGCGCAGACAAGCGCGGCCACGATCGCCAGAATGCCGAGTTGATGGGGAACGGTCGTTATGTATAGCAGCGCCAGTTCTGCCGCGACCATGACAGCGAAGGCAAACGCCCACGCACCGGTGAGCACGTAATTCGTCCGGACAAACTCAGGACTAGCCTGATCTTCAGCCGCGACCTGCTCGCGTGCATATTGCAGAGTAAAGGGACGACCGATCGCCATCGAGATAAGGACGATCGCCAAAAGGCCCGTGTCGACGCACAATCGCACGCCGATGACCGACCAAGTTGGTGCGCCAAACAAGGCGTAGAGAGCAAGTACAAAGAATAGCGTTGCCGTACCAATCTCCAAAATCTTGGGGGAGCGTCCCACCGTCATCACATCACGTGCGATCAGCCCGATCGAAACGAGAGCGCCAACGACAAGGCCCAACGTCGACTCCGCAAATCTATCAATCAAGGCGAAAGCTATGAATGGCGCGAAGGCCAGCAAAATGCCCATGTCACGATACCTGAAAGTAGGCCAGACGCCCGCAGCTCGTTGGCAAGCCCATCCTTTGCACTTCTATTCAATCAAAGCCTTCAAAGCAAAGTTGCTAGGGCGCGATCGACTTCACCTTTAAGCTCGCGTTGCTACGGCTCAGCCACAACAGCGCAAATCCGAAAAGCGGGATGAAGATATCGGTCCAGAAGATGATGCCGGCATTGCCCGGTGCGAAATCATGCGCGGTCACCATCTGATAGAGATGGCCGACGGCAGCCCCCAACGTGAAGATGCTTGGGCCGAGCACGGCCGCGAGGCGTAGATCATAACTCCGGAAAGCCGCAAGCAGCCCAACCGCGGCGAAGCCCAGGCTCGCGGTTCCGACCTCGAACTGGAACGGACTATCGGCCCAGCCGATGAAGTCGGCGGATAGCTTGCCGAAAAAGACGTGCATGACAAAATTATAGAAGTTGTCGATGCCAATGCTGAAGAACACATACCAGGCGAGAAGCTTTTCGACGACAAGCGGCCGGTCGATGGCCATTCTCGATCGTGCAATCGCAATGAGTGAGGCGATGAGCCCGAGCACGAAGAAACTCAGCGAATAGTTCGACATCACGAATGTGACGGTCGCTTTGATGAGGTTCGCCAGCATCATTGAAATACCCTTTAACGTGAGAGGGAAATTACCGTCGCCCCGGCGCAGATCAAAAGAGTACCAAGGGCGACGAGCGAGAGATTGAGGTTGCGCCATTCAGAGAAAACTACGCCGCCAACAAGGACAGCTACTAAGGCATTGCTGTTGGTCAAGGGCGCGATAATCGAAACCGGCAGGTTCAGCACGCCCATTGCATAAACCATGCAGGCAATCGCCAGTGTCCAGGTCACCCCCATCGCCGCTGCGAGCAGCACTGGACGGACAGAGAGAATTGGACCGCCTGTCCAGATGAAAGCCGCCCAGCCGAGCATCGCCACGACGCTGCCAACGACCGCCAGGTAGAGGGGAACGGATGCGCCGGCGCCCAAGCTCGCCCGCATGAATACGGTACCGAGCCCGAGGCAGATGGCGGGAATGGCCCCGCCGATCAAAAATCCGGAAAGCGTCATGGCCGACACCCCGTCACTTTGGGAAATGCTCGACATGGGTCTCGGCGGTGCGGCCGAAATAGACGACACGACGACCCAGGAACGAGACGAGATATCCTGCGCAGCCGGCATTCTTCGCCTTATCGCTGAAGGCGACATAGCTGTAGTCGGCGGGGTTCGCCTGTGCCCACCGCACCAGACGCTCGATTTCGGTGGCATCGAAGGTAGCGGCGACGCTGCCGGCGGAGGGTTGCATGTCCATCGTCACGCTGTCGCCGTCCGGCAGGTAATAGGTCTGGCTGTTCCGGCGATAGTCGACCGTATAGCCCTCGAAGCCGGCGGCTATCAGCTTGCCGACAATCTCCGGGAAGCTCAGGCTGCCGTCATGAGCTGCGTGCAGGCAAATTTGGGCAATAGAAATCCGTTCCGCGTCCATGGCGGTTTCCTTTCATGTCAGTGGTGAGTTTGGCGGGCGGGTTCAGTCCACCGGGGTTACCTTCAGCTCGCGCCGTTCGGCGAGAACCCTCAGGATACGGTCGAGCGTTTCGTGCTCTTCCTTGGTCAACACGCCGAAGAATTCAGCGTCGTTCTTGTCGGCAAGCGATGCCAGCACTGGGATTTTGGCCTGCCCCTTTGTCGTCAGGGATAGGCTGTGAGCGCGCTTGTCCTCCTGGCTTTCCGCCCGTTCAACCAATCCTTTGGCTACCAGCCTTTCCGCAAGTTTGCTGATGGCCCCTTTCGTCATACCCATCCTCTCGGCCAGAACTGACGGAGGTGTCGGCTCCAAGTCGCAGAGCGCCCGCATGAACGACCACTCCGCGACGGTGACATCTTCGCCCGATACTTTGCGCGCGAACTCGTGCGACACAGCGTTTGACACCATTCGCATCCAGTACCCGGTGTGGTCGGTTAGTTCCGAAGCTGAGGTCATGAGGCATTCCTTGTTGACTAGGAAACTAACTCGGAGAAGTTTCCTAGTCAACAACAATTTTGTTGCCCATAACCCGGAGGGATGAATTGTTATGTTCTCGGCGCCTTCGGTCATTCGCGTTGTGGTCACGCCTTTGAAGGCAACCGCGCGTGGTTTCGATTCGCCTTCAAGTGGAAGGACGCCAAAACCGGCAAGGCCCGCAGCCGAGCAGGCATGCAGTCCTACCGCGTAGAAAGTGGCAAGCTAATCGAGACTTGGCTCTCGATGCAGCCGCTAGGATCGTCATGGAGCGACGCCACCGCCCAGGAGCACAGCACCGCCGATCAAGTAGCTGGCGCATGAGTCAACCGGCTCGAAGCGCATAGCGGCGTCCCCCAATCGCAGCTCGTAGCGGCGAGCATCCGGTTCAATGTCGAGGCGAGGCAAGACACCTTGGTTCTCTAGTATCTCACAATTTCATAGCAAAAACAATGACATACGAGCACCCAGTTTCATCCTGTCCGGCGCGCCAATTCACCGGCCGAGATTCGAACTTACGTGCGTCGTTAAGCGCTTCGCAGCGAGCCGTTCAGCGGGGAAGAAGCACCGTCACCAAGTTTTACTGTTCTGCTGCCCCAGAACCTTGAGGCATACGTCCTGATAGTCCGCGCGTCGCCTGACGCAATAGGTTTAGCCCTCTCCTATTCGGCAAGCAGTGCCTTCAGGTTCATTTCGGAAAACGAACGGAAGTCGGTCGGGCCTGTGTTCTCCGGCGTGCGACCCACGGAGTTGTCGATCCCCTCGTCCTTCGCCCGATACATGTCGACATAGCCCTGCGCCACGGGCTCGCTCGCACCCCGGTCAAGGAATTGCTGCTTGAACTGGTCGAAGGATATCTGCTGGTAGCGCACGGGGCGACCCACGACGTCCGAGAGGATCGTCGCCTGGTCGTCGAACGACAGATCGTCCGGTCCAAGCAACGGCGCTTCCTGTTGTCCATCCCAACGGGTGTCGGCCAGCAGGCGCACGGCGGCCGCGGCCATGTCGCGCGTTGCCGTGAAGGGCAGCTGGCGGTCGGGCCGGATCGGACCGAAGAACACACCCTTCGCTTTTATCACTGCAGCCTGGCGCGCCGTATTCTCCATGAAGGATGGCATAGCCAGGCCGCGAAACGCTGCGCCGGTCGCCATCAGCATGTTGTCCATGCGGATCGATGCCGTGACGGGACCAGCATGGTCCTGCCACGCCGTGCCGCGTCCAATCGCGGTGATGGTGACAATCCGCGCTACTTGATGGCGCTGGAGCGCGGCAGCGGCGGGCCGCGTGAAGTCGAGATAGGCGTCCTCCAGGCTCTGCGTCCACGCCGGCGGCGCAAGCCAGAATACGGCTGTGGCTCCTTCGAAGGCTCTCTCGACGACGGACGCTTCGCCATGCGATCCTTCGATGATCTCCGCGCGGTCGCGAATTACGGCGGGCAGTTTGACGGGCGTCCGCGCGATGACGCGCAAGGGCGCATTGCGTTCCAGCAGACCACTCAGGACCTTGCTGCCGATCTGGCTAGTAGGGGCGGTGATGACGATCATTGTGATGAAATCCTGATTTCAATTACAGAGGCGACGCCTAGAGGCGCATCGAGAGCTCAACGTCCTCGACGAACGGGACCGACAGGTAGCCTTGACGGGGTGCGCGCACGCGTCTGAGGTACTCGGGGCTCAAATCCGCGTTGTCGGCGACGATCAGCGAGCCCGGCCTCAGGCGGCTTTCGATGAGAGCCAGAATGTCGGGGTAGAGAGGCTTTGCGCCATCAAGCAGCAGCAGATCAATGGCGTTCGGCAAGTTGGCACGCAGAGTTTCGAGGGCGTCGCCCGCGCGAAACTCGACGAGGTCGATCAGCCCGGCTTCGGCCAAATGCTCATGCGCACGCGCCACCTTGGACGGCTCGAATTCGGTTGTGATCAGGCGTCCGCCGCCATTGTCGCGGAGAGCTGCAGCCAGATGCACTGTCGAAATGCCGAAGGACGTGCCGAACTCAACGATGTTACGCGCCCCGATGCTGCGCGCCAGCATGTAGAGCAGAACCCCCGTTTCGCGCGAGACAGGCAGCCACAAATCTTTCATCAGCCCGTAGAGCTGACGATATTCGGTCTTGCTATGCATCAGCCTGTCCCGTTCGCCGCGGGACAATGATGCCAGCGCCGGGCTCGTGGCGGCTGCAGCGCCTGCAAACAGGCGATCCAGCAAGGGTGCCACCGGGGCTGTGTCTAGAGTTGTCATTCACGTTTCCAATCGCGCATAGCGTTGATTTATCGATGGAATCTAAATACGATGATTTCGTCGCGTTTTCTATTCGCATTCCGGGAGGATCTTTTGAGCAGTCGGCCAAGCCCCCGGATTTCCTCACGAAAGCAGCCCAAGCAGTCCCGCTCGACGGAGCTGGTTGTGGCCATTCTGGAAGCCGCTGTTCAGGTTCTGGCGGAAGAAGGTGCCCAGCGTTTCACGACTGCTCGCGTTGCGGAGAAGGCAGGAGTGAGCGTCGGCTCGCTCTATCAGTACTTTCCCAATAAGGCGGCGATCCTGTTTCGCCTCCAAAGCGACGAATGGCAAAGAACCACCGACCAGTGGCGTGCCATTCTGGAGGACAAGGCCCAACCGCCCCTCGATCGGTTGCGGAGCCTTGTGCACGCCTTTGTCCGTTCCGAGATTGACGAAGCCGCCCTGCGTGTGGCGCTGGATGATGCTGCACCGCTCTATCGCGATGCCGCTGAAGCTCAGGAAATTCATAAAGAGGGCGATCGCATCGTCGATGCTTTTATGCACGAAGCGCTCCCGAACGTTTCGGAAAAAGTCCGATTGCTCGCGGGCGAATTGATAACGATGACGCTGACCGCCGTCGGCAAGGAGTTTTCGGAGACCGTCCGGACGGATGCAGAGACCGTCGCCTATGCCGATGCGATGTCAGACATGCTTTGCGCGTACCTTCGTGAAGTTGGGGACGCTTGAGTGATCCTGCTGCGATCTCCTGGACAAAACTGAAATCCACCACCTGCTACAGTTGCTAGGGATTGTGGTTGATACGGATACTGAACAGACCTTGGCCACCGCCAGCCAGCGTTGGGCTTCAGCTTCCGCATCCTATTTCCGCAGCTTTTCGTCTCTTCGAATGTTTGCAAGCCAAATCATGGATTATAGAGGTTGAGGTAGTAGCATGCCTAGAACCGGTCAATTTGGTCCACTAAGCGTGGATTGCATTTTCTCATAACTCTGCAAAGCTTTGTGACAATAGGCGCGATCGATGTCCAACCATGGGAGTGCCGGTGGGAATGAAACCGCGCATGATGGCATTAACCGAGGAAATGGTGGCACTTTGTCATCGTGATGTCGTCGATATTGGTCCGGAGCCTGGGCTGAGCTATCTTGACGAGAATGATTACATTCGAATTCGTGACTCCGCGATGGCGGTAAGGCCGGCTGGCCCGATTTGGCTATTCGCTTATGGTTCGCTCATTTGGAAGCCGGAGGTCGAACACGTGGAGGAGCGCGTCGCCACCGCGCGCGGTTATCATCGTGCTTTCTGCATTCACCAGACACGCTGGCGCGGCACGTTGGAGCAACCGGGATTAATGATGGGCCTTATGCACGGAGGGCAATGTAGAGGCATCGCCTTTCGGGTGCCGAATGGCGATCCGGCGGAAGTCGTCTCCAAGCTCATCCGTCGAGAAATGACCGCGAAGCCCTCCACCTACCTGCCGACCTGGTTAAAGCTCGACACTTCCGATGGGCCGTTGTCCGCTCTTGGATTTGTGGTCAACCCAAACGGACGGACCTTTGCCGGCAAGCGCAGCGATGCAGACGTCGCGCGGATCCTGGCGCGAGCCTGTGGCCATATGGGTTCGGGCGCAGAATATCTGTTCCAAACCGTGCGCAACCTCGAATTGCGCGGCATCCATGATCGCCGTCTCTGGCGACTGCAGCAAATGGTAGCGGATGAGATCAATGCCCTCCGGTAGCGTTTCCTCAGTCGTACGCACCTTGGAGGCAATTGACAAAACCTCAGTCAACAAGAACTGCCCAGCCGAGTTCATACAGACGGACAAAACTGAAATCGGCTACTAATGCAGTCGCTACGCTCCGCTATAGGCTGGCTCAGATGGTAGTGCTCAAGCCTCGGCGATCATCGCTATTGAGACTTTCATGTCCGGAATGCGGACCGGCATCTTTGCTCCCTGTCGGGCGGGTGGGTTGATTGGAAACCACTTAAGCCATTCCTCATTGGCTCTCGCGAAGTCTTCCTCATCGGCCACAATGAGCGTCGCACTGACCGCCTTTTCCAGACGGCTCCCCGCAGCCGCAAGAATAGCGGAGATGTTGCGAAGGCATTGCGCGACCTGTGCCTGCACTGGACCTTTAACGAGTTGGCCTGTCGATGGATCGATTGGCGCTGTTCCAGATACGAACACCAGTCCCGCGGCGATGACGGCTTGGCTATAGGAAGGCGGTGTAGCTGGTGCGGCTGAGGTGGCAATTATCTTGCGCGACATGACAAGACCTATCCGTTCGGCGTTTCTGGTCCAGGCTCTCTAAGCTCAGCCAAATAGAGCTAAAGTCAAGCGCCAGAACCCATTACCACCGAATTGAGTTTATACTCTGTGTCCCAATTGATTGGAATTTGACGCAGAACTCGCAGGCCTGAGCGCAAGCACACGTGCGCGAACAATTCCTTACGGATGAAATTCCGCAAATGCCTGTTTTAGTGGGGCTTTGGTTGTTTGACGTTTTGTCTTGAACGAAAAGGGCTTAGTGGAAGTCACGTGATTTCGGGATAATACGTCCATCTCGTGGGTGTCGGGCGCGCGGCAGATCGGACCGGGAGGATATGTCAGCAGACATCACTTCCCTCTCGCTCAAGCTATCGAGCAAAATGGTGCGATCAACGATGCGATCGGCCATCAGGTGTAGAACGCCTTCCACACTTTTTTGCACGCGTCCATGCACCTCCATCAGACGCGATGCCATGAGTGGACGGCGATAACGTTCTAATAGCCTCGACCAGAGCAGTATGTTCACGATTCCCGTTTCATCCTCCAGCGTGGCGAAAATGGCGTTGCCCTTGCCTGGTCGTTGACGGACCAAAACTACGCCCGCCACTTTCGCGCGTCGGCCATTCGGTACTGTAAGCAGTTCAGCGCTGGACAAAATGCCCTCTGCACGCAGCTGCTCGCGCAGAAAATGCATGGGGTGTTGTTTCAGTGAGAGGCGGGTCGTCTGATAATCGGCGGTTACCTCCTCCGATAGCGGCATGGCGGGCAGCGAAAAAGGCGGTTCGACAGCAAGTTCATGAGCGTCTGCGGCAGCGAAGAGAGGCAGTTCGTCGCCGCCGGGCATCCGTCGTACCTCCGATGCCGCTGGCCGACGTTTAAGATCGATCGAACGGCAGGCGTCGGCATCCGCCAGAAGACGCAGCGCGCGTGTCGGAAGCGGTGACGTGCGATCCTGAGAACCTTCACTGGCTCGTGGCACTCGTACCCGGCGAGCCAGATCCTCAATACTGGCGAACAGACCGCTGGCACGGCGTTCATTCGCGATGGCATGTCCCCATGCCTCGGAGAAACCATCGATCTCGGTGAAAGCCGATGCGTAACGCATGGCATTTATCAACCCGGTTCGCGGCAACTTCCCAATCCCAGCGTTTGTGAACCACGCCGTTGTTCGAATTTGGCTTCCAGGCTGTTATCCCAATCACTGTGATTAATGTCGGCAGCGCGCACCTCGACGCCGCGCTCAAACGTATCGCGTACTATTTGTGCTGGAGCACAGAAGCCCACTGGGCTGTGAATTGAGCAGTGCGGCAGCAAAAACTGCCGGATGCGTACATTTGAGCCATGCGGAAACATATACTAAAAGTGCAAAAGAAATGGCGTGACTTTCGGGAAAGCCATAGCTGCCAAACCCCTTGATCTGGTTATAGCAGCGTTGTGCAAAAGCTCGCTGATAGCCGCGTGCAACCATCCCTTCGATCATCTTTTCTTCAAAATTATCGATTGTGCCAACGTTGCGAAATGTCGCCATTGCGCGCCGGAGTTGATTTGCGTCGTCGGGAGTGAAACCTGCCGCTATGATGGCGAGTTTCATCGCTTGTTCTTGAAAAAGCGGTACGCCATAGGTGTCGCCGAGAACTCCACGCAGTTCCTTGGGATCATGCGGTGGAGCGGGAGAAGGAAACTCCACCGTTTCCCATCCTGATCGCCGTTTGAGATATGGATGCACCATATCGCCTTCGATCGGACCAGGTCGCACGATCGCCACCTGCACGGCGAGGTCGTAAAATTTCGCGGCTTAAGACGCGGAAGCATGTTGATCTGCGCGCGGCTCTCCACCTGGAACACGCCGATGCTGTCGCCTTTGCAAAGCATGTCGTACACCGCCGGAAATTCTTGCGCACGGTGGCGAGAGTGAAGTTTCCCAATCCGTGCTTATTCATCATTTCAAACGCCTTACGAATGCAACTCAGCATGCCAAGCGCCAGCACGTCGACCTTCATCAAGCCGAGCACGTCAATGTCATCTTTGTCCCATTCGATGAAGCTTCCGGTCCTCCATCGCGGCGTTGTGAATCGGCACCAATTCGTCGAGCCGGCCCTGTGTCAGTACAAACCACCGACATGCTGGGAAAGATGGCGCGGTTTATCCAGCAACTGGTCAACAATCCACCGCAACCGTGCAAGTTCGGGTGCATTCGAATCGAACCCTGCATCGGTGATACGCTGCTCTTCCATAGAACCGGCATAGCTACCCCAAACGGTGCTGGTCAAACGCGTGGTGACATCTTCGGAAAGGCCCAGCACCTTGCCTACATCCGCACTGCGCTCCTCGGACGATAATGGATGATAGTGGCGGCGATGCCGGCGCGGCTTCGGCCATAGCGTTCGTAGATGTGCTGGATCACCTCCTCGCGGCGTTCATGTTCGAAATCGACATCAATGTCTGGCGGTTCATTGCGTGTAGCCGAAACGAAGCGAGAGAAGAGCAGATTGAACTTCCCCGGATCCACTGAAGTAATGCCAAGGAAATACAGACTGCTGAGTTGGCGGCCGAGCCCCTTCCCTGGCACAAAATCGGCGGATCGAGCGACCGCGCGAACTTCACCAGTTCATATACGGTGAGAAAATAATAAGCGTAACGTCGCTTGCGGATCAGCCTGAATTCGGTGCGGAGAAGGTTACGAATCTTGCGCGGATGCCGTCCGGATAAGCTTTCTCCACCGCCTGCATGGTGAGGTGTTTGAGCCAGGGCATGGGTTTCCAGCCCTTCGGCACTGGCTCATGCGGATATTCGTATTTCAGTTTATCCAGGGTGAAATGGATACGCGAAAGAATATCTGAGGATGCTGCGAGTGCTTCCGGCGCCGTGCGAAACAACCGCGCCATTTCCATCGGAGATTTCAGATGTCGTTCGGCATTTGCGAGCAGGAGCGAACCGGCATTTGCAAGCGTGACCCCTTCGCGAATGCAGGTAATTATATCGTGAAGCGGCCGCTGTTCAGGTGTCGCATAGAGCGCGTCGCAGGTGGCAACCAGCGGAATACCGGTACGCATCGAAAGCGCTTGAAGATGTGCAAGACGGCGTTGA
>JASGJA010000007.1:0-127941 GCA_049840935.1 Mesorhizobium sp. | reverse complement strand
TTTCAGACGACCAATTACAAGCAAAAGCACCCAAATCGCAGCAGGCCGGACCTCCAGCGCAACTGCGACGTGAACTGGAGAGCTATAAGAACATACCAGATGCTCCTATCGATGAATCCGCAGGACTTCCACCAGAACTATCGACAGGCGAAGCGGTCGGAGCCTTCGCGGAGGGGGCTGCGAAGGGACTCGCTACCGGAATCGCCTTCGAATTTGAATAGGTGTTGTTGCGGGCATCGCCGGCGTCAGCGCTGGTGCTTTAGCAGCCACGGTTGGCATCCTGCTCTTACCCTTTGCAGTATACGCGCTTGCTTCTCACTGGAATGAGATTGCCGCGGGCGCAGAGCGCTTAGTGCATGGCAAGGGAACAGCTGGCGACTACAAGGCCGCCGGCGAGGTGGTCGGTGGCTTGTTGTCCATTGGTGCCTCAAAACCCGCCAGCGCAGCAGGCGTGGAAGTTGGACAAGCCGTTCGGGTGGGAGCGGAAGAAGCCATTGCGTCAGTTGGTCGCAAATTCGCGCCTGCAGGACCTGCACTAGATGGCGCTGAGGCGCTGGCATCAAGAGGGGCCGGGAGCGGGGCTAGGGGCGCGGGAGGAGTGCGGGTTGGGGGACAGCCTTGGAGAAAATTAAACCCTGGGGACAAAGCCTGCCTGAATGGCTGCCAAAAAGTTGCTGATAGCATTAAAAAAGCCATCGGGGGTGAGATCAAAAGAATAACGGGACCTGGTCAAGTTTTGGGCAGAGTCAAGAACTCGGCCGGCGATTTCGTCAATCCGGCCGGCGATCTAGCTCGTGGCTGGTTCGATCACTAGGTAGTAGTAAAGAATGGCATGGTTTATGACGCGCTCACTGGCCCCGACGGTATGACGATTTCCGCATATCAAGAACTCTGGGAGTACCGCGAGTTCATAAAATTTGGATTTTAGACCAGCAGACATGGAGACACGCAGATGCATACCATTTTCGATATACTCGAGAAAATAGAGAAGCTGCCCGGCCTATATATCGGAAGGGACCCCTCCCAGCGGGCTGCCCAACTCCAAGACATCGAGATGCTTATATACGGGTACGCTTTAGCCATAGATCTCCACAATATAGATGAGCCTGGAAAGGACTTCTCACGCCAATTCAGCAATTATCTATTTAACAAGTACAAATGGAGTCAGTCGTGCGGCCCAGTCGCAGCCATTCGCGAGGCGGCAGGCGATGATGACAAAGCATGGGACATGCTTTGGCGGCTCATAAGAGAGTATAGGACGAGTATTGGTCTATAGGAAGATATTGCTCTTGCCGCTGGGTATCGTGCTGAGGCCGGTCGCCACGCCGCAATCAGCATCGATAGCCGCAATGATCGTCAGTGAAACACAAATAAGTCCTGGAAGGCGTCGGGCACGTGTTCGACTCACCTACTCAGGACGAGCACGCTTCTTCGTGCCAATTCGGCGCCATTAGAGGTTTCCTGACCTGGTGCAACAGCGACTGAACGAGGTCCCCCATGCGTTGAGCTAGCCGCCACCAATCAACTCTCACAAATCGCCGCTGGCCCCGCGATAAGCCGGTCGAGCGCACCGGCGAGCCACGCGCGTCCATCGCCCATGGCTCGCCCGTGCGAGCGCACTGAAGTCGCACGCACGCACGAGCGCACGAGCCCCCGCGCGCGCCACACGCGACGCCGCAAGGCGGAGCCCTGCCCGCGCCACGACAACCGTGCGGCCCGTCGAGGTTCATCACAGCTCCGCCCAGCACTTTGCACCACGAGGAGAACCAATGCCCACTTACCGTCTCATCGGCCACATCATCGAGCGCGGCACCGCGCACGGCGTCCCGAACCTCCGCATCGAGGCATGGGACAGCGAATCTCTCTCTACCGACATCGTCGCCGTCGCGCTCACCGACGCGAACGGCGCGTTCACCATCCCGCTCGACGACGATTATCTCGACAGCATCTTCCAGGACCGCCGCCCCACGATAGCGCTCCGCGTCTTTCAGGACAGCGGTCTCCTCGTCACCCGCTCCTTCTTCTGGAAGATCCTGAGCGAGAGCACCTCCGTCCGCCTCGAGGTCGACCTCAGCGCGGCGTCGGGCCGTGAAGTGCCCTCGCCCTCGATCGTCCGCGGCGTCGTCCGCTACACCACCGGCATCCCCATCGCCAGCGCCCTCGTGCGCGTGGTTGACCAGAACCTCACCGGCGAGGATCTCCTCGGCTTCGATAGCACCGACTCCGCCGGCCGCTATCAGGTCACCTATACCTCGCTCACCCGCCCTGGCAAGGTCCGGCCGGATCTCGTGGTCCGCGTCGCGAGCGAGGCCGGGACGCCGCTCGGCGAGTCCGGGCGCATTTGCCATGCGCCGGCCACCGCCACCGTCGATCTCACGATTGGCGGCGAGTACAAAGGGCCCTCGGAGCTCCAGATCCTCGAGGCCACCATTGCGTCTACCATCGCCGATTTCGACCTCTCCGCCGCGACCGCCGATCAGATCGAGCATATCGCCTGCTCGGCGGGGGTCGACGCGGCCCAGGTCGCCGCGCTCGTCGCGGCGCTCCTCCTCGCGGCGATCACCGGCGTCTATTATCAGGTGCTCTACGGCCTGATCCGAGAGGGCCTCTCCACCGAGCGGAGGAGCCTTTTGCGCAACCCGCAAGCCGTGCTCCGGCGCGCCCTCCTCGCCGCCCTCGACAAGAACAGGATCCCGGCGGTCTACCTTGACACCCTCGAAGCGGTCATGACCCAGCTCCGGCAGGCCGCGGTCGCCATCGCGTTCGACACGCCCCCGGTCACGGCGACTGGCAACCTCGGGGATTCTGCTCGCGACCGTGCTCTCGACGCTGAGCGTCCAGGAGGAGTTCCTCGATACGTATCTCGCCAACACCGGCAGCATCGAGGATTTCCTGGGCGGCCCTCTTGACCGCGCCCTCGTTCAGCGGCGGCAGCACCGTGGCGGATCTCCAGTTCGCGCTCCAGGTCGGCGCCATCACCCGCTATCACTTCCCCCTGATCAAGGAGCTCCAGGCGCGGAGGACGGCCGCCACGATCACCTCGGTCAGCGATCTCGCGCGCTACAGCGAAGCCGACTGGGTGACCATCCTCGATCTGGTCGTGAGCGGTCATCCCATCGGCTTTCCCGCCGATATCCCCGGCGCCAACGCGACCGAGCAGAAGGCGAACTACGCCCGCGTGCTCAAGCGGACCATGGAGACCGCATATCCGACGCTCTCCATCACCGCCGAGGTCGCGGCCCTGCCGGGCGGAGGCGGCGGCCTCGATACCTTCTTCGCGCACAACCCGAGCTTCGAGTTCGGCAAGCACCGCGTCGGCGATTACATCGCGAACACCCCCGGCGCGCTGACGGGCCTGTCCGGCGGCGCGATAGACGACACGACCGCGAGCCTGAAGCACATCGAGCGCCTGTTCAAGCTCACGCCGCGATACAGCGAGATGAAGGTCCTGCTCGACGACGATCTGCACTCGGCGCGGGCGATCCGGCGCCTCGGCAAGACGGCCTTCCTCAGCAAGTACTCGGGCGCGCTCGGCGCGGACAGCGCGAGCATGATCTTCGACAACGCCTATCATATGGCGACCTACGCGACGGCGCTCCAGACGAAGCTGGGCCCGGCGCTGAACCCGCCCTCCGCCTACGTGCTGCCGGACCTGAGCTCCCCTGGACCGGCCGCGCCGCCGGAGGTCGCGGACTGGAAATCCCTCTTCGGATCCCTCGACGCCTGCGACTGCGACCATTGCAACTCGGTCTATGGGCCCGCGGCGTACCTCGTCGATCTCCTCCAGTTCCTCGGTCGATACGACTCCAACCTCGTGAAGAGCGGGAGCGAGAAGTGGAGCGCTCGGGATCTCTGATCGGGAGCGGCTCGCCGCTGTACGTCGGGCGCAGGCCCGATATCGCCAGCATCGAGCTGTCTTGTGACAACTCCGACATCCCGCTGCCGCACGTGGATCTCGTCAACGAGATCCTCGAGCACTCCGTGGCGAGCCAGGTCCTCGATGATCCGCCCGATTATCCAGATCACATCAAGACGACGGGGACCGCGGACGAGCTCGCCGCGGTGCCGGCCCCGCTGCATGGCCACAGCCCGGCGACCGATCCGCGCGCGACAGCGTATCTGGCGCTCGCGAACGATATCTATCCATGGGCGGTCCCGTGGAGCTTCTGGGCCGAGGAGGCGCGCGTCTACCTCGATCACCTCGGCGTGCCCCGCCATGCGCTGATGTGGACGCTGCGCACCCTCGACGGGAGCTCCCCGAGCGCGGCGGACATCGCCTCCGAGCGGCTCGGCCTCTCCGAGCGGGAGCGGCAGGTCATCATCGGCGGCACCATCTCGCCTGCGCCCGGTGGCCTGTACGCGTACTGGGGGCTCGCCAACACGGGGGCTTTGAGCACGCTCACCAGCGTGCCAGTCTTCCTCGCGCGATCGGGGCTGACGTACGATGATCTCCTCGAGCTGCTCGACACCCGGTTCCTTTCGCAGTTCGGGGATCTCTCGCTCACCGCGAGCCTTGGCACCGACGCGTGCAACCCGGATAACCAGATCATCAGCGGGATCACGGTAGGCCAGGAGTCCAACGCCTGGACCGCGATCCACCGCTTCCTCCGGCTCCAGCGCCGGATCGGCTACTCGATCCGGGAGCTCGATCAGGCGTATATCGCCTTCGGCGCGTCGACGATCGACGACGCCTTCCTCGAGACCCTCGGCGCCGTGGAGCGCTTCCGCGCGGCATGGCAGTCTCCCGGTCGCCGTCGTCGCGAGCTGGTTCGGCGATCTCGACACGCAGCCGAGGGACGCCGGCAAGACTCCATCGTTCTACGAGCAGCTCTTCCAGAACAAGGCGGTCACGAACCCCGTCGATCCGGAGCTCGCGGTGGATTCTGGTCACCGATCCGGGCACCACCGAGCTGCTCTTGGACCACGCTGACGCCATCGCCGGCGCGCTCCGGATCGGAGCGCAGGATCTCGCGATCCTGACCGACAGCGCCGTGAGCAACGCCGAGATCGGCGAGGACAGCGATATCCCCGATCACGATGGGAGCGGCCCGCTGCCGGCGAAGCTCACGCTCACGAACCTCTCCAAGCTCCACCGCATCGTCACGTTCGCCCGGGCGCTCGGCCTCTCCATCAAGGAGTGGTCGATCGTCAAGAAGCTCTCGACCATCGCCGATCCCTTCACGAGGGCCGACGCGCCGCGCTTCGCCGACATCGTCGATCGGGTGAAGGGCGCTGGCATCTCCCCCACGGACCTTCTTTACCTGTTCCGGGACATCCGATTGCAGGCCACGGCGATCGCGCCGACCGACGTCGCCATCGACACCACGCTCGACACCCTGTTCGCAGGGCTGTCCAAGATCAAGGCGAACAAGGCCACGATCACCGATCCGACGGGGGAGAAGCTCGCAGGGCTCGTCGCGGGCTTCAATGAGCTGCACACCGATCAACGAGAGGAGATGCTCGCCATCATCGCCGGGACCTGGGATCCTGACGATGGAAACCCAACGACGTTCTTCAACGACTTCATGGCCGGCTATTTCTCGGGATGCGCTGGGCGCGAAGGCCAAGCTCATCGATCCTCCAAGCCCCGGGGATCCGACGCTCACCACCGCTGAGCGAAGCTCCTTTGCGTTCGCCGAGGCGAGCACCAAGGCGGAGGCTGGGCGCCTCATCCAGCAGACGCTCGCCGCCGCGACGCAGGTCGGCGCGCCGGTGGCCGGGCTCCTCCTCTCGTCGCTGTCGACCGACGGGAGCTCCACGAAGCTTATCACGGCGTTCCTCGCGCCGTTCCTCGGCGCGGACCCCACCGCGCTGACCACCGGCGCTCGCACGGCGCAGCGCGCCGCGTATCGCCACCTCAACAAGGTCGCGTCGATCGTGAAGAGCCTCTCGCTCTCGCCCGCCGAGATCACGCGGTACACGGCGATCCTGGATCTCGACGCGCTCCCCCGGTCTCCCTCGGATTCGCCGGGTACGCTCTTCGACGACTGGCAAACGCTGCTCGGGCTCAAGGCGCTCCGCCAAAAGCTCCCGGACGGGAGCGCGGCGCTCCTCTCCGTCTTCGGCGCCGCGCACGCGGACGCGGTGGCGACGCTCGGTCAGGCCACCGGCTGGGCGACCGCGGAGATCACCGCGATCCGCGACGCGATCGGATCCTCCTTCGGGGTCTCGATGATCAGCGATAAGGCGACCGCGGCGACGCTGATCCGCCTTGCCGACGCGTTCGCGGCCATGAAACGACTCGGCGTCTCCGCGAGCAAGGCCCTCGGTGGATCGCGCCGCTAGACGAGCCCGCCGTCCGCGGCGATGTCATCGACGACTGCCGCGGAATCCCGGTCTGCCGAGATCGTGCAGGCGGCGAAGGCCCGGCACACGGAGGACGAGTGGCTCACCGTCGCGCCGCCGCTCCGCGATGTCCTCCGCGGCAAGCAGCGCGACGCGCTCGTCAGCCGTTGTTGTTCGATCTCGAAGGCCTCACCGAGCCGGACGATCTCTTCGCCTCCCTCCTCGTCGACGTGCAAATCGCGCCCTGCCAGCTCACCTCGCGGATCAACCAGGCGATCGGCTCGGTGCAGACCTTCGTGCAGCGGGCGCTGCTCAACCTCGAGGATCACGTGAAGCTGCCCGCGGAGGCCGCGGAAGAATGGACGTCGATGAAGAACTATCGCGTCTGGGAGGCCGAGTCGCAAGGTCTTCCTCTACCCGGAGAACTCGATCGAGCCCGAGTTCCGGGACGACGAAATCGCCCTTCTTCGAGGCGCTCGAGCGCGAATTCCGCCAGCAGGACATCACCGACGACGTGGCCGAGACGGCGTATGGCCACTACCTCGAACAGCTCGACGAGGTGGCGCGGCTCGATGTGGTGGCGATGTTCCACCAGGTCGAGGACGGCGACGCCGATCACCCGCCAATCGACGTCCTCCACGTCATCGGCCGCACGCGGCTCACCCCCTATGCGTATTTCTACCGCACCCGGGTGGACGCTTCGGCGTGGACACCGTGGCAGAAGATCGATCTCGATATCCCGGGCAATTAGCTGACGTCCTCTTCGTCGATGAGCGCCGGCTCCACCTCTTCTGGCCCGTCTTCACCGAGAAGCCCGACGACAATCAGCCGATCGGCGCGCCCAATCGGCGGGGCGTACCCGCGAAGAAGCACCTCGAGATCCTCCTCGCGTGGAGCGAATACCAGAGCGGGAAGTGGGACCGCGCCACGGACGAGCACCGGCGGGCCGATCACCGTCTCCCCGGTGCTCCCCAAGGAGTCGAATCTCGTTCGTGGTCGAGAAGACGAGCTCGCCCTCCCCTCCCGCACCAGCCAAATACCAGATCACCTGCGGCACCAACGGTGACCAGTGGGATAGCATCTATGGCTCGACCCTGTTCCGCATCGGGAGCTTCCTTCTCGGAGGCTGCGGCGCGACAATCAACGCGGCGGACAATCGCCGTGTCTTCTTCTTCTCTTCGCTCAGCAGCGCCCCGCTCGCAACGACGTTCACGCTCGGCGGTCGCTTTTACAAGCGAAACATGCTGGACACGAGCATTGGGACCATCCGCCTCACGCGCGTCGAGGGGGCGACGGCGTTCTATCAGGAGGACCAGGAGACCGCTCAGCACCAGAGCAACGGCGGCCGGCTCGGGCTCCGCGTCGTGCTCGACGATACGTCGCAGTTCATGGACGTGCTCGCCACGACGCCCTATGGCCGCTTCCGGGTGCTCGCCCCTCACATGCTGAGCGAACTGGAAGGCGATCTGACTTCCAGGCTCACCGCCACGGTATCCGCCCGCAGCGAGCATTACTCGGACTTCGGTTCGACCAGCAACGGACGCCTGGCGCTGCGCTACGCATTCACGCCTGCACTGGCCTGGCGTTTCAGCGCGGGAACCGGCTACCGTGCGCCCTCATTGGGACAGACGGCGTATTCGCGCACCATCCCGAACATCACCAACGGCGTGCTGGCCACCAACCGGCTGGCGCGTGTGGACAGCACGGAAGCGCGTGCGCTGGGCGAACGCCACTGTCGCCCGGAAGAATCACGGAATTTCTCCACCGGCGTGGTGTGGACGCCCAGCGAAAGCCTTTCGGCCACGCTGGACATCTATCGCATCGACATAGACGACCGTTTCGTGCTGTCCGAGACGCTCAACGGCGCACTGGTGCGCCAGGTGCTGTCCGACGCCGGCTATCCCACCTATTCCGGCCTGCAATACTTCACCAATGCGGTCGACACCCGTACCCGCGGCGTCGATGCCACGCTGCGCAAGTCCATATCCGCTTCGATGCCGGACAACGCCTCGACCTGAGTGCGTCCTACAACTGGAACGAAACCGAGATCACCCACGTCGAGGAAACCCCGGCGGTGCTGGCATCCGCCGGCCTGTCCATGTCGGCCGCGAATCGGCTTCCTATATCGAGGAAGCCGAACCCGCACTCGTTCACGCGCCTGGCCGCGGACTATGCCTTCGACGCCGTCGATGCACACCTTGCCGCCGTGCGCTATGGCAGCTACACCCTTCGCAACAGCAATGCGGCGTACGACCAGACCTTCGATCCGCAGGTGGTGGTGAACGCCAGCGCCGGCTATCGCTTCAGCAGCGCGTTCAAGCTGTCATTCGGCATCAACAACTTGTTCGACAGCCATCCGGACGAAGTGCTGGCCGCAATCCGCAACCCGACGGTGTCGCTGTATTCGAACCTGTCTCCGGAAGGCGGTTTCGGCAGGTACTACTACGCGCGCGCGAAATTCTCTTTCTGATTGCAAAAGGACAACCCTGCATGTCAATTCCAAAATCCTGGTCCGCACTTGGCCTTGCCATCGCCTTGCAGTTCACTGGCGCCAACTGCGCGATCGCTGCCGAGGCCGTGCCTGTCGTCGAACGCGGCAGCGCGGAACAACGCGCCGAAGTCATCCAGTCCATCGATGCATGGCGCGCGGCGGTGGCGGCAAGGATCGCGCCGCTCTGCAGCGTCTCTACCATGAGGATCTCAGCTACGGCCATACCGATGGCGTCGTGGTCGACAAGCAGGGCCAGATCGAACGCACGATAACCCCGGCGGACCGCGACTTCACCGCCGTCGATGCCGAAGGCGTCGCCGTGCGCGTCTATGGCGACCAGGCCTATGTCACGGCGACCTACACCTTCCATATCCAGCAGGCCGGCCAGCCCCCGCGCAGCGCGCGCCTGTCCGGCCTGGATGTCTGGACCAAGGCCGGTGGAAGCTGGCAACTCATCGCGCGCCAGCTGACGCGCCCGACCCCTTGATGCTTTCGAGCGGAATTTCCGGGATAACGACATGAAACACAATATTTTCCGCGGGCTGCTCCTGTTGGGTGGCACCCTCTCGCTGTCCTTGCCGGTACTGGCGCAGCATGCGGATGCCGACCTGGTGGCCCGTGCCACGCGCATCCACGACAGCCACCCCAACCTGGACGACCATCTCGATATCCCGTTCGACTACGGCAGCGGCGAACTGGATGCCGGCCTGGACGGTCCAGCGCAGTTCGACCTGCCGAAAGCCAAGCGCGGCCAAGCAGGGCGGATGCGACGGTGGCGCGCGGGTTGAAAGAAGAATTGGTATCCTGAAAGACCATCTGGATGTGGCGGCGGCGGGCGCGCAACGAGCTGCCGACAAGGCGCGTAAGGTCTTCGCCCATGAACTCGATGCCACCGGCGTCAGGTTCGATGAGGCGCATGACCAGCCGGGCGATGGTTGATTTACCACTGCCGGATGGTCCGGCGAGCGCGAGCGTTTCGCCTGCGGCCAGATCGAACGAGACCCTATCTACGGCAAGTGTACCGCCGAAGGATTTGGCGAGGTCGTGGACGGCCAGAAGCGGCGCGGTCATGGCGGATGCTCGCGTTGTGTTTCGAGCAGCGTTGGCCCCTCAAGCGCGAGATGGGAAGCGACGAGGCTGGCGACATAGGGATGGCGCGGGTGTTCGATTATCTCGCGCGGCGTTCCTGTTTCGAGAATGCGGCCATCACGTAGGACGACGAGGCGGTCGGCAAGCGTACTGGCGAGTGCGAGGTCGTGGGTGATGAACAGCAGGCTGGATCCGGTGTCTGCGGTCAGTCGGCTAAGAAGGCGCACGATGCCCGCTTGTACGATGGTATCGAGTGCGCTTGTGGCTTCGTCGGCGATGAGAAGGCGAGGTTGGCCTGCCAGCGCACAAGCGATTGCGACGCGCTGCTTTTGCCCGCCGGAGAGTTGGTGCGGATAGCGCGCGGCGATGATTTCAGGATCGGAGAAGCCGACGCGTGCGAGCAGGTCTGTTACGTCGAGCGGGGATTGCTCGCCGCGAAGGACGTGGAGGATTTCCGCAAGCTGTACGCCGATGCGGATGACCGGGTCGAGGCTGCCGGCGGGGTCTTGGAACACATAGCCGATGTCGGCGCCGTTGCGCGGGAGAGTGTCGGTCTCCTGCCAGCGGATCGAGCCGGAGACGCGAGCCGAGCGCGGAAGCAGGCTAGCCACGGCTAGCGCGAGTGTGCTTTTGCCGGACCCGCTTTCGCCAATCAGGCCGACGCGTTCGCCGGCAGCAACCGTGAGATTGGCGTCCTGCAGGGCGGGACTTGTGCCGTCATAGCTGACGGTGAGATTTTCGATTTCGAGCAGCGGAGTCATGCGTAACTCCGCTTGCTGAGGCGGGCTTTGGCAGCACCTTCGCCAAGGAGGTAGACGGCTAAAACGGCGATGACCAAGGCGATGCCCGGAATGATCGAGAGGTAAGATGCACTACGCAGAACGGTACGGCCCTCTGCAATCATGCCACCCCATGTGATGCGATTGGGATCACCCAAACCGAGAAAGGAAAGCGCTGCTTCGATGAGGATCGCGCTTGCGACAATAACAGATGAAAGCGCGAGAACGGGTGGCAGGGCGTTGGGCAGAATTTCGCGGAAAGCTATTTCGAAAGGGCGCTTTCCGACGACGCGGGCTGCGGCGACGTAATCCTTTTCACGAATTGAGAGCACTTCGGCGCGTGCAACGCGAGCGGGCGCAGGCCATGCGCCAAGCGCGATGGCGAAGATGACCGATGCGAGGGTGGGGCCTATAACGCTGACAAACGCCAGTGCGAGAAGAAAGGCCGGGACGGTCTGGAAAGCTTCGGTAATGCGCATGAGGATTTCGTCCGCGAGGCGTCCACCAAACCCCGCGATTGTTCCGATGACTGCGCCGACGCAAAGCGCCGACAGTGCAGCGGCGAGGCCGACGAGCAGCGATGTTTGCGCGCCGTGGACGAGTTGGGCGAGGACATCGCGGCCAAGGCGGTCCGTTCCGAGCGGCAGGGCGCTTTCCTGAAAAGGACGCAGCAGGCGTTCGCCGACAATAGCCATAGGATCGCGCGGAAAAAGGACGGGAGCGAGCAGTGCGAGCGCGATGAGCGGCAGCAGCATGGCGAGGCCGACACGCGCTTCGCCGGTTGAGAGAAACCGCCGCAGGCCGGTCATAGCGTTTCTCCGCTGGCACCGATGCGAGGGTCGAGCCATGCGTAAAGCAAATCGACGATCAGATTTACGGTGATCACGAAAACGGCGCTGACCAAAATGATGCCGAGCAGAAGCGGCGTGTCGCGCTGAGCGACGGCTTCCTGTGTCAGTCGACCGAGGCCCGGAACGGCAAAAACGCTTTCAATGACGACAGAGCCGCCAAGCATGACAGCGGCTTGCACGCCGAGCATGGTGACGAGCGGCAGGAGTGCGTTGCGGGCGACATGGCGGACGATGCGCGCGTGGCCGAAGCCGCGAGCGATAAGGGCGCGCACGAAATCTTCCCGCCAGACCTCCGCCATGCTGGCGCGCATGACGCGCATGTAGAGCGCCATATAGACCAGACCGAGCGCAGTGACCGGTAGGGCAAGATGGCTGGCGATATCGAGTGCGCGGCTGATGCCGGTTTTGTCGGATGCGATTGTCTCAAAGCCGGACAAGGGGAACCAGCGCAGATTGACGGCGAAGACGACACTCAGGACCAGACCAAGCCAGAAGCTGGGCATGGCATAGAGTGCAAGTGAGCCAGCCGACAGCAGGCGGTCGCGTATGCTTCCGGGGCGTGCGCCTGCGACAATGCCGAACAGGCTGCCAAGCGCGAAGGAAAGCGCAGTTGCGGAGCCCATGAGCAACAGCGTACGCGGCAGGCGTTCCATGATGACGTCGAGCACGGGGCGCGAAAAGCTGATCGACCAGCCAAGGTCGCCATGCGCCAAACGTGAAACAAAAAGGCCGAAGCGCGCTGAAGCGGATTGGTTCAACCCCCACGACTTCGCGCAGGGCCGCGATCGTCGCAGCGTCGCCTCCGGTCGAGGCGATGTAGGCGTCGACCGCATCGCCGGGAGCCAGTTCCAGCAACAGGAACGTGCCAGCGATGACAATTGCCAGAACGGGAATTGCGCCGAGCAGCCTGCGTGCGACCAGACGGAGGGCGCGCTGCATGGCGGGCGCTATTCAGTCCCGCCGCATCAGGATGCGATTGACGTGTCGGCCCAGTTGGACACGGCCCAACGAGGATTGTTCGACACGTTTTTGACTGACCAGCGGCTGACGGTGATGAAGTTCCACTCCACCACATTTATGAGCGGCAGATCGTCAACGACTTTACGCTGGAACTCCTGATAGAGCGCAATGCGGGCTTGCTCGTCCAGCGTGACGGCAGCGCGGTCGATCAGATTGTCCAGCTCGGAATTTACGTAGCCGCCCTGATTGGAGAAGGGCACGCCGTCCGGCGTTCCGCTGCGCACGAGGATGGTGGTCGATATGGCAGGGTCGCCACGGAACACGGGCGGCGCGATGGCAAGATCAAAATCGTGGTCGGTGTAGACGGCTTTCTGATGGGCGGCGGCATCATTGCTGACTAGCTGCGCGTCGATGCCGATTTCCGCCAATGCCTGCCGCAAATAATCTCCGAACTGCTTCGTCTCGTTAAAATATGGGGCGGGCAAAAGCTTCAATGTGAAGCGACGACCATTGGTGTCGCGGCGATAGCCTGCCTCGTCAAGTAAGGCGTTGGCCTTGGCGACATCGTACGGATAGGACGGTACGTCGGACGTGTAGAACTGCGTGTCGTTGCGCGGGACCGGCCCGGTGGATGCAGTCGCGTGCCCAAGGAAGATGGTGCGCACGACATAGTCGCGGTCGATTGCGTGAGCGATGGCGCGGCGCACCTTGAGGTCAGCCAGTTCCTTGCGGCGATGGTTGATCTCGACGACAAGCTGATAGGTCAGGGCTTCATAGCCGGTAGTGACGACAGCAATGCCTTCGATCTTGGAGACGCGGTCGAGATCGGCCAGAGGCACGGCGGAGAAGGCAGCAAGCTGGATTTCATCGGCCTCGATGGCGTTCGCAGCTGCTGCGCGGTCTGGCAGAACGCGGTAGAGAATCTCGTCGAGCTTCGGCAGATCCTTCTGCCAATAATTCTCATTGCGGACGAGCTTGTAATATTCGCCGGGCTTGTGTTCGCCAAAGCGGAATGGGCCAGTGCCGATGGGTGCGGTATTGGCCGGGTTTTCGGCAATGTCGCCATTCTCGTAAATGTGCTTCGGTACAACGCTGGTGAGCGCTGGCAGGGCGTTGCGGACAAGCTGGAACGGCGTCGGCTTGGAGAAACGGAACACGGCGGTTGTTTCGTCCGGCGTTTCGACGTTCTCAAGGTCTTTGAATACAATGCGCCCAAGGTTCTGGAGCGGCTTCCAGATTTGCATCGCAGAGAACGCGACGTCAGCGGATGTGAAAGGCTTTCCATCGTGCCACGTAACGCCTTCGCGCAGCTTGAAGGTGACGCTCAAGCCATCGTCGGACCCGGACCAGCTTACAGCAAGCCGTGGCGCGAGCCCATTTGGCCCATCATAGGAAGCTTCTGCCAACGGCTCGACGATTTTGCTGGAAACGAAGAACACGCCGTTAGACGCCACCATGGCTGGGTTGAGATTGCGCGGCTCCGAATTGGCGGCGACGATCAACCGGCGCACGGCATCCTGTGCAAATGCGAATTTGGGGGCAAAGCCAGCAGCGGCGGCTAAAGCTGCGCCCTGCAACAATTCTCGTCTGGTTGTCGAAATCACTCTCATCGCTCTTCTTTCCCCTTCGCACAGGGGTCTCACATGGGCGGAACGTCCGCAGCCTGCGGATCAGATAGCACTCAGTTCAGCAACAGAGAAGAACGAGGCCCGTCTGTACCAAACGTTCATTCCCGCAGCCATATCGTGGCGCAAAATTGCCGCTGCGCCAACTGTTTGAATAACATGAAAAGTGGCAGATGCATGGATCAGCGCAAATTGTCCCTCATAGCAGCGCGGAAATGATTTTCTGTCTTTCGCTGAGGCAATGGAATGCATATGCAAACTTGCTCTATGCGTCAGTTCACTGGCAAACGGGCACACAAACAAGAAGATGCATCTGATGAACAGACCAGAAAGCCCAGTACTCCTTGCAGTTGTCGGTGCTGCACATGGAATAAAGGGTGAGTTGCGCGTCAAGAGCTTTACCGGCGATCCGGCCGCGCTTGGTGATTATGGACCGCTGTTTGACAAGGCGGGGCGCGCTTTCGAGATTGAGTCGATTCGTCCGCAGCAAGAAGTCGTGGTTGTTCGATTCAAAGGCGTTGCTGATCGAACCGAAGCCGAACGACTGAATGGCACGGAGCTTTTCGTGGACAGGTCGCGGCTGCCTGTCGCTGACGATCAAGAGTTTTACCATGAAGACCTCGTAGGTCTTGCCGTGCGCGATGAGAGCGGTGCGGTGATTGGCAAGGTAACTGCCGTGCAGAATTTTGGCGGCGGCGATGTGCTGGAACTGCGCGTTCATGGCCGCAAGGGCGTGCTGATACCGTTTACGCATGCGGCGGTGCCGGAGATTTTCGTCGGTGAGGGCTATATCCGAATCGATACGGTGGCGGCGGGGCTGATCGACGCCGACGATTCGGACGGCGAAGGCGATCCGCAGAGCCTGAAGGTGCGCAGCCGCAACAGAGGCCCCAAAGAAGCGGGAGGCAACAGGTGAGCGGATTTCGCGCAACGGTGCTGACGCTTTATCCGGAAATGTTTCCGGGTGCGCTCGGCGTTTCACTGGCTGGTCGCGCTATGCAGGCCGGAAGCTGGTCGCTGGATGCGGTACAGATTCGCGAATTTGCCACGGATCGGCATCGGACCGTGGACGATACGCCTGCCGGTGGCGGCGCGGGCATGGTGATGCGCGCGGATGTGCTTGCCCGCGCAATCGATCATGTGGCGCCTGTCGATGATGCGAGGCCGAAGCTGTTGATGAGCCCGCGTGGCAAGCCGCTGACTCAGGCGCGGGTGCGCGAACTGGCCGCTGGGCCGGGGTCGTGATTCTGTGCGGGCGGTTTGAAGGCGTGGATCAGCGGGTGATCGATGCACGGCAGTTGGAAGAGGTTTCCATCGGCGACTATATTCTCTCCGGCGGTGAGCCTGCCGCACTCGTGCTGCTGGATGCGGTCGTACGCCTGTTGCCGGGTGTGATGGGCAATGAAGAATCTGGCGTGCAGGAAAGCTTTGAGAACGGTCTGCTTGAGCATCCGCATTATACGCGGCCTGCGGAATTCGAGGGGCGAGCGATTCCCGAAATACTGACGTCGGGCAACCATGCGCGCATCGCGGCCTGGCGACACACGGAGTCCGAGCGCTTGACGGCGGAGCGCCGCCCCGACCTGCTTCAGCCGGTCACAAAGTAATAGACCGCAAGCAATATGCCAACAACGATGACGAAGCCGCGCATGACGCTTTGCGGCATTCGTTTCGCTGCCCAGACGCCGGAATAGCCACCGAGCGCGACCGCCGGGATCATGACAACGGCTGCCGGCCAAGCGACGACACCGCCTACGACGAATACGATGATCGCGATTGCGGCAATGACCATGGCGAGCATGTTCTTGAGAGCGTTCAGCCGATGGTAATCGCCGCTTTGCGTCAAGCCGAGTGTTGCCAGCATCATGACGCCCATGCCCGCACCAAAGAATCCACCATAGATGGCGGTCACGAACTGGACGACTGCGCCGATAAAGGTTCCTGCGGCTGGCTTCGCGTTCGGTTTCGGTTTCGGCTTGAGCCAAGGACCGGCGGCAAACAGCCCCGTGGCTGCCACTAACAGCCAAGGAACCATCGAACGGAAAGAAGGGTTATCCAGAGCGAGCAGTATCATCGCACCGGCAAACGCTCCTAACGCTGATACAAAGCAGAGAAGCAAAGCCTCGCGCCAGAAGGTCTTTATGTCGCTCCAATAGGCGAGGGTGGAGGTGATGTAGCCGGGAAACTGCGTGATCGAGGACGTGGCATTCGCGACGATGGGGGGCACCCCCGTGACCGAAAGTGCGCCGAACGTCAGAAAAGTGCCGCCACCTGCGACTGCGTTTACCATGCCAGCGGCATAACCCGCGACGAACAGCAATACGGCGTCGAAAATGCTCAATCAAAACCTCCCCGCAAACGTTCCGCGCGTGTAAAGCCCTATCGCGAAGGCTGCAAGGGCAGGTGATTCGACAAAATTGCCGGTAAAGGCGTGACAAAGCCACAAATCTCGTGTATCGCCCGGCCCGAAATCGGACAAAAAGTCCGGTCCCGTCAACTATGGCGGTGAAATCGCTCCTGCTGGACCATTCGTGGAAAGGCATAGCCGAACGGTGATTGCACTGGTTGGCAAGCGTTGGGCGCTCTGACTGTCGGAAGAACAAGAAGTGGATTTGTAAGATGGACATCATCCGTCAGCTTGAGGCCGAACAGGCCGCCCGTATTGAAGCCAAGCGCAAGCTTCCAGAATTCCAGCCCGGCGATACAGTTCGCGTTCAGGTGCGCGTTACCGAAGGTACGCGTACCCGCGTACAGGCCTACGAAGGCGTTTGCATCGCTCGTTCGGGTGCGGGCATCAACGAGAGCTTCACCGTTCGCAAGATTTCTTATGGCGAAGGCGTTGAGCGTGTTTTCCCGGTTTACTCGCCGCTGGTCGAAGGCGTCGAGATCGTTCGTCGCGGTAAGGTGCGTCGTGCCAAGCTGTACTACCTTCGCGATCGTCGCGGTAAGTCGGCTCGTATCACAGAAAACACCGGCGTTCGCGCCCGCAAGCTGAACGACGCCGAGCGCGCCGCAGTGCAGCAGGAGCAGGCTCGCCTTGAAGCCGAGAAGGTTGCAGCCGCAGAAGCGCTGGCCGCCGAGAAGGCCGCTCAAGACGCAGCCGAAAAGAAGGCAGCGGAAGCAGCCGCGGCTGCTGCCGAATAATTCGGCTTCTCATAGTTTTGAAAGAAGCGGTCTTCGGGCCGCTTTTTTATGCTCAAAAGCCGCTTGACCAAATTTGATTTGTGTGCGATTAGATCGTGTACAAATCAAATGAGGAAGCAAGTGATGTCAGCTCTTTATACCGCACACGCGCATGTAACTGGTGGCCGCAATGGTCACGGAAAGACCGACGATGGTCTGCTGGACGTTAATCTGGCAATGCCTAAATCACTTGGCGGAGCAGGCGGGGCAACCAACCCTGAACAGCTTTTCGCGGTGGGCTATGCTGCGTGTTTTGAGGGCGCTCTGCGTCTCGTTGCGCGTCGCGCAAAAGCGACGTTGCAGGACGCGTCTATCAACTCAAGCGTTTCGTTGCTGCCGCATGGAGAGGGGTTCAAGCTGGGTGTCGCGCTGGAAGTTGAAACGAAAGGCGTGGATCAGGCGACCGCCGAGCAGCTTGTCGCAACGGCGCATCAGGTGTGTCCGTATTCCAACGCGGTGCGCGGCAATATTGATGTCGCGCTGAGCGTAAAGGCAGCTTAAGAAAAAGGATCGACGACAGCTTGCGGCGCGCTGAAAGCGTCGCATCGTCGGTCGGTCCCCATGCTTCGAAAAGCTTGAGCAACTGCGCGCGTGCGCCGTCGTCATTCCAAGTGCGGTCTGCTTTGAAGATCGCAAGCAGGCTGTCGGCGGCGGCTTCGCGCTCGCCGCGCGCATTCTGAATAAGCGCGAGATCGAAGCGCGCCTGATGATCCTTCGGGTTTTCCGCAAGGCGCTGTTCGAGCGCGCCCGCGTCACCCAACGCTTCGGCTTCTTCGGCAAGCGCAAGGCGGGTGCGAAGTGCAGCGATAGGCGCGGCATCGGACTTGGCGGGCGGTACGCTTTCCAACAATTGCTTGAGGCCCTCGATGTCGTTGGCGTCAAACAGAATTTCACCCAGACCGGCCAGTGCCTCGACCGACTCAGGGTCATGCTGGAGAATCATCTGGTAGATTTGCGAAGCGGTTTGCGCATCTCCCGCGGTGCGGGCCTCAGTGGCCGCGGCGAGCGCTTCCTCAAGCTCAGCCTTGGCGCTGTCGCCGCTGAGCTTTTGGATGAAAGCGTCGATCTGGCTCTCCGGCACTGCACCCATGAAGCCGTCGACGGGCTGACCGTTCTTGAAGGCAATGACGGCGGGAATGGACTGGATGCCCAACTGCCCGGCTACGGAAGGATGATCGTCAATGTTCATCTTGACCAGCTTCACTGCACCCCGCGCGGCCAGCACTGCCTTTTCAAGAACGGGTGTGAGCTGCTTGCACGGCCCGCACCACGGCGCCCAGAAATCGACCAGCACGGGCTGATTGCGCGATTCCTGAATGACGTCGGCGGTGAAACCGGCAGTCGTAGTGTCCTTGATGAGATCGCCGGACGTGCCCGCGCTTTGTGCAGGCGCGCTCGGTGTAGGCGTGCTCTGGACGTTGGTGGTGTATTGAGGCGCGTTCATCGTGTAGCCGCTGCCTGCTCCGTAGGATCTGTCCTGACCGCTCATGGAACTCAGCCTTTCTGTTTGGTTGGCCGGGATGTGGCGATCCCGCCTAGAGTTTCAAGACCTGCACCTCATGTCCGGTCGCTTTAACGAACCGTAGAAGGTCATCCGACTTGATGGAAGTGGTTGCCGTATTGACCAGCGGATGCACGTTCACAACATCGCTTTCCAGCAGATTGGCGGCAATGAACGGCTTCACACGATGGCTGGTGTCGTTGATGAGCCCCATGATGGAGACGGAGCCGGGAACAACGCCAAGCAACTCCATGAGCGCTTCGGGCTTGCCGAACGAAACCTTGCTGGCCGCACCGATAATTTGATGGATCGTTTTGAGATCGACGCTCGCCGTTTCCTCAACGGTGAGAAGGAAGAAATTATCCTTCTTGTCTTTGAGGAACAGGTTCTTGGTATGTGCGCCTGCAATCTGTCCGCGCAATTCCTGTGATTCGGCAACCGTGTGGAGAGCCGGGTGCTCGAAAGTGGTCACTTCGATGCCGTGATCGGCGAGGAAGGCGAAAAGTTGTTCAGGTGTTGCCGGCATTTGAGGTCCCTTATGCCTCGCGGTCTAAGCAAACAGGCCGCAGGAAACAAGGAAAATCAATGAAACCAGCCCAACGAAAATAGGTCGAATTATCGTGAGATTCCCTGTTGCAATGTTACGGCTCTTCGGCCATATAGGCGCGGCTTGCGGCGGCAACGTCGCACGAGCGGGTGTAGCTCAGGGGTAGAGCATAACCTTGCCAAGGTTAGGGTCGAGCGTTCGAATCGCTTCACCCGCTCCAAATTCCTTAATAGGAACAAGCGTTTAAAGCGGCTGCCTTCGGGTGGCCGTTTTGCTTTTTGCGCTACGTCGCCACCATATCGCCACCCGGCCCGACGCTTCAGCCATTTTCGCGGGAAAACATTGCTCAGTCCCAACATGCAGAAAATGATCCTATTTGGATCAGAATGGCTAACCGTTCGGGTCAGAACGGACAAAATTGAAATCCGCCACCTGCTACAGTTGCTACTCCCGCTACAGTTGCTATGGATTTAGCGATGTTTGTGATATGGATCAGACCCTTCCCGCTCGGCAAACCAGTCACTTGGAGCAGTTTCGTCAATAGGGGGCTTTGAAGCTGACTGTGCGGTGTCAGCATGCCTGTGCGATACTGACCAATCGCCATTTTTGGTGAATGAAGGAGGTGCACCGTGTCAAAATCGCAATTTCTGGCCGCTCTTGATTCTGAAGGTCCCTCGCCAGATCGGGCGAATGATATGGCGCTCTATGGACGATTTGTTGGAAGCTGGGAGATGGATACAATTCATCACCTTGGCGACGGCAGGGCAGACAGGGCAACGGGCGAAATCCATTTCGGATGGGTGCTGAAAGGTCGTGCCATTCAGGACATCTGGATCAGACCCAGACGTCCGGAGCCATCTACAATGTACGGCACGACCCTCCGCGTCTTCGATTCTGAAATCGACGGTTGGCATATCATTTGGAGCGACCCGATCAACCAAGACTATTCCCGCCAGATCGGTCGCGCAGAAGGAAACGATATTGTTCAGATCGGAGAGGATGCGCGCGGTGTGAAAACGCGATGGCGGTTCACTGAGATCACCGATGACAGTTTTCATTGGATCGGCGATGAAAGGGCATCCGAACGCGAACCGTGGCGGATCACATACGAGCATTTTGCTCGCAGAATCAAATAGAGCACGTTAACAGGTTTGTCGCTGTTGACGGTCTGCGCATCGGCTCTGATCAACTGACAAGGGGACAACCAGTAATGTCGACGAAGGTCATTTCCCAGCCCGACGCAGATCGACGTGGGGAATGAGAACCTCGTTAGCCTCTGGCGGCAAGTTACGCGTCCAGGGATCACTGGTCATGTACCGAGGCGGTGCAATTGGATCGTCGCGCCGGAACAGCACCTCGCCTTTTTTCCCCGCTGATTGCTTCTGACGCAGGTGCTTCTTCACAGGCGGAACATGGTTAGGATCAGGCCGCCATCCATCCTCGCGTTGGCTGACTGAACCGCCGCCCGGAATGGGCATGCCACTGTCGTACTGCCCCTCGTCAAAGTGTTCGTTTTCATCCTCTCAATCGTCGCCCGCATCTTCCTCACGGTCGTCGGTCTGCTCTCCCTTCAGGCAGCCTATGCCATGGCCCGTCCACCCTAGGTTCGGTTCATTGTCGCCGCCATCCTCGTTGTCCTCATTGTCGGTTTCACAATCATCTTCGAATGCTGCGTTCGCGCCATCTGCCCAGTTTGTCTGGTCGCCCTCATTGTCGCGAGCCTCTTTGCCGTAGACTGGTCCCCGCTTGCCTCGATGCGGCTCGGGGGAGCGCTCAGGAGCACCAAGCGTAGATTCAACGTCGCAGTCGCCGTCGATTTCATCCAGCAAAGCAATCAATGCTTCAAAGGTGGCTGCCAGCTTCTTGCGCATGGAAGGTGTGACCGAGAGAAATGTCGTCGGCTCGGATGAGGCATTACTCTCGGAGGCTGTTTGTCGAGCTTGGAGGTGTGCGGGCCAAGGCTTGAGGCCGTATTGGCCGGTCCAGCGTCCATTGGCATCTGGAATGTCGCCGTAGACGTATTCCGGCTGATAGCTCATCCGCTTCGTCGTGGAGGGGTTGTCGTTCATGACACCCTCGCCAATATCATGTTGTACTCGTGGAGAGCGGCACAGGCTTCGACTGCTGTAAGGCCGAACTGCTGCTGCAGTTGCTTCACCACAGGCCCGGGGCGCATATGACGCGGCGTTTGGTGCAGCCATGCCACGGCCTGGTCGATGGCTGCACTGTGTTCGTGCTCGGGAGGGGTCGGGCTCATGACGTCACCCCGTCAATCGGCTCTCCAATCAGGCCAAAAACAATGTTCTCCCAATGCGTTGACCAGTCAGAGCCGGTAAAGTCGGTATCTACAATGAACTGGATTGCCAGTTCGCGGGCACTGGTTGGAACCAGTCCGGATTCCACGATTGCAATTTGGAGACGGCGATATTCGGCATAGTTCGCATTCGCTTCAGCTTCGGTTCTCCACCCGAGGCAGTCACGGTCGCGCACTGCACGCCATTCAGCGTACAGCTTCTCGATTTCCGATTGCGTTTCTGCAAGAGCAGGAGCGGTGATTGTCGTTCCCACTACTGCTACCGCCGACGGAACATTTTGCAGGAAATGACGACGACTGATCATAACGCTGCTCCCTCGTCGATCATCGAGGTCAGGAGCAGTTCGGCCTGTTCATGAGCCAGATAGCAACCTTTCAATGTCGTGCGGATATACGCTGCCTTGGTCGCAATCTCGCTCATCGTCATGCAACGATAGGCAAGAATAGCATTGAGCGTTTCATCTTCCTCATTGCTGGCAACGCTGCATTTCCGCTTTGCCGCCACATAGTGCTCACTGGGCTGCTCTCTTTCCTCGGCACTGAATGCTTCCTCTGCGTCAGCGGCAGCGATCCAGCGGTCAAAAGCCGTCTTGTGAACATCAATCAGGGCATCCAGTTCCGAGCGCGTTTTCTTCGGATCATGCCTTTGACGATCCATGTCCTCGAACATTACCGGATACGGCCAATAGGACGCTGGATAGACATGCGCCTTCATGACGGTCTGCGGGCCACCGGGGACAGCAAGGTCCGCCATCCACTCATCCATTGCCTTGGAGAGTTCCTTGGCAATCCGGTTCACGCGGGTTACGGGAAGCTCTTCTTTTGCTTCCGCAATTGCGGGGATAGATACCACTGAGCCCACCGCAATCGCGGGCGGAATGCTTTTCATGAAGCTGCGGCGTGAGATGTTGGCTTCAGGCATAGCTTCGCCATCCACCGGAACGTCTGCGTTCGGCATTGAAAATCCCCTACGGGTCAGTTATTGATACATTGGTATCAATGCCATATTGACACTTAGGTATCAAGCCCCTTTGACGACATCCGCTCAAATTCGTGCCGCACGTCACCTTGTAAGCCTTTCGCAAGCTCAGATTGCCGAGGCGACGGGGCTTTCGCTCCCAACAATTAAGCGAGCCGAAAGCGACCGCGATGTTTCTGTATCGGCGGACGCAATCAGGGCTATTCGCGCAGCCCTCGAATCCGCAGGCGTCATCTTCGTGGATGAAAACGGCGAAGGCCCAGGCGTAAGGCTGAGGAAGGAGCGGCAATGAGCGAAGACCCCAAGCCCATACGCTCACCTCTAAGTCAGACGGTCACCTCAGACGGGATCACTATTGAGGTGGAGATATTCCGATTTGAAGATGAAGATGGCTGGACGCTGGAACTGGTCGATGAGGAATGGAACTCCACCGTGTACCATGACAAATTCGAGACCGATCAGGCCGCTTGGGAAGCCTTTCAGGAGGATTTGAAGGCGGAAGGACTCGAAGCGCTGCTGCACGAAAATGAAGAGCCTGGGACCATTCATTAAGCCCGCAGGCGTCGAGTTCATTGCCGAGAATGGCGGTGGTGCGGGTGTGAGGCTACGCCGCAAGTAGAGTGGTGCGCGGCTACTCGGCGCACTTTCGCCGCCAATGTGGCGTTTCGGACCTACTGAAAACACTCCTATCCAGGAGTGAAAACCTCTCGGCGTATTCGCGGCGTTCATTCCGAAAAATTTAAATTGCCGCCAAAGGAAGCGGAAAGTCCGTGCGTCTTATACTAGACAATGAAGTTTGCTTCGGACGATCTATGAAGCGCTATAAAGTAACAACCGCCTATGACTGGGGCAGCGCTGACACGGTGCTCTTTGAGGCTAATTCAGAACTCGAAGCCAAAGACAAGGCAGTGGCGGCGCTGCCCGACTATAAGCAAGGCAGCTTGAAATTCGTGATTGCCGACGAAGTGGGAAATGGCCTGAAACGGGTAATGCCTTAGCGGTTGAACTCATGGAACCGACAAACTGGCCCTACACCTATGTCTATAACGCGTCCCGCAATAGCAGGGCCACTCGCAAATTTGCTCAGGTCATGCGAGAGCGAGGGCAATATCGCTGCGTCGGGGCCAATTGCCCGCTTCCCAATGGTGAACCGGTGTGGGCAGGCCACCCTCTCAAGCTGCAGGTTGATCATATAAATGGGGTCTCCACGGATGACCGATGGACCAAACTGAGACTTCTTTGTCCCAACTGCCATTCTCAGACTGCGAACTTTTCGGGCAGAAATACTGGCCTCATTGCGAAGGCAGAAGGCGGTTACGCGATCAAACGACGAGATGATGGGCTGCGTGGATTCTACCTGGTAAGCGAAACCGCCACATACACACTCAGTGGGGCACCTGCTTCGTTTGTGGTTACAGCAAATCCAAAACGGGAGGAATAATGTTTCTTAAATTGCACACCCTCGATGGTGACGAGATCACCATCAACATGGCCAAGATCATCCATATGTCGCGTTCGGACGCTGGAGTGCGCAAATACACTCTTTTGCTCGCTGAAGGCGGCACCAGCTACAGTGTTTCGGAGCCGGTCGATCAGATTCTCGCGATGATGCGCCAGAACGGGAGTGTGCGTGCGCGGTAATCCCCAATTGTCAACCGTGCCCTATGCTAGTCGCCGCTAATTGTTCACGCCCATGCCTACGTTCTGTGAGCCATTTGACAAATGATATTCCGTACGAACGGGTTAAAGCCGCGCTGGGAGAGGAATGCAAAACCCCGCCTGAGCGGGGTTAAGCGTATGCTTCGACCTCCAAGGTGTTCAGGCGGCTTGGGCCCAATGGTCGTCTTCTTTTCGGAGCCTGAGTTCCATTTCAGCGATTTCGGCGTCTAGCTGAGTGATGCGATCTATGACGGTTGAGAATTCTGGCTTGCCATCCAAATAATTGATGTACGCAAGTCGGAGAAGTCTTTCCGCCGCCTTATTCGCAACAGGTTTCATTCTTGCTTTTTCCCAGTTGGCTATGACCTGTTCCGAGGAGCCGACCAATTCCCCCAGACGACGTTGCGACATGTCCAACTCTATCCGCAAGAATCGAAATTCCGCACCGGTAAGGGTCCGTGGCTGCCCTACTAGCCAACGACCAATCGTCTCATGCAGTCCCCGCGAATTCGTAATTGAAACCAGTGGGCCGTAGTTCTTGTGCTCCTCAATTTTGTAACCGTCTATGAGCCACACGTTGTCAAGCCCAGACTCCGTGTAGTGATACGTCATTGTTGTCCATCCTTTCAGCATTTCCCGGTCAGTACGCCGTTATGACGATGACCTGTTCCTCCCATTCGATCGCTGCCACGACCGTCAACTCATGTCCGGCCATGTGACGGAAGATTTCCGCCTGCCAGTTCCCAAACCCGTTCAAAAACGGGTCACATTGAAGCGTCCCCATAAGAAGACACTTTTCGATTTGAGCGTGTGATATCGCCCGCTCTGGATGATCTCGTTTCAGATGCACATGCACCTTGAGAGCACCCATTCCTACCAACCGCTCGACAGCCGCTTTGAATTCCGGCCTCGATAGCTTCCCCGGTTGGATGGCTCTAATGGGAATTATCTTAGCCATCGGCATATGTATTTTTTACGTCTCTACCTATATATTTTATAGGTAGCCCCTAAGAAATCGTAAAGAGGCAATCGTGTCACACTTTTGTGTGGCGGCTACCAACTAGTGGGCAGCGTAATTTGCACGGATAACTTCGCAACGCAGTTGGTTACGTCCCGCTTGGTATTTCTGTGCAGTATAAGGCGGGCAATTCTTTTCGATCTAGGCGTTTCTCCCAAACGAACTCGCGTGTTCGATCACCGAGAATTGGAAATCTTCTGCTCCAACGCAGCAACTCGCTCCACCAGTTCGACCGTTTCAATTGCCTTCCTCTGAGCCTCAAGCAGCCCGACGATCAGTGCTCCTTCGTCCGGTGAGATATCACCCGCTGCGACCTGTTCCGTGATGCTAGCGATGGCTGCGGGAAGTTCGGAGACGCAACATACAAAGGCGATCATGTTTGCGATTTTCATGATCCGGTCTGTAGAAAAAGTGCGGCCAGCAAGTGGACTTTTGCGGTGCTAAACTGAAACCCCTGCTTTACGCCATCCACTTAGCCACAGTTCGGCGTCTTCACGCCCCCTACACATTTGGGAAGAATTTTTGGGCGTAGAATCTGCAATCAAATGATTCTGGAGCCTGTTGAACAATTAGCTTCGCTTCCGCCACTCGATCTAAATGAGCAAGACAAGCGGCCTCACAAAACCGGAACATGTAGGAATCGCCTACTAGTGGTCCGCCTGGCCTGCCCCCATCAGGTGGTCCGGTTTCAATGTTAGTGCATGCTTGGTCTTGGCGCTACGGCTGGTGTGGCCGGCGAAGCTGGTCCGGGTTGCGTAGCCGGCCACAAGATCGCCTCTGGCGCTGGCGGTCTGTATCCCAGCGATGAGTGGGGGCGCACTGCGTTGTAGTGCTGGCGCCAGCCCTCGATGATGGTCTGGGCTTCCTTTAACGTGTAGAAGATTTCACCATCGAGCAGTTCATCGCGGAGCTTCGAGTTGAAGCTCTCGCAATACCCATTTTCCCAAGGGCTGCCGGGCATGATGTAGGCGGTGTTGGCACCGACGGTGGCGATCCATTCACGCAAGGCCTTGGCGATGAACTCCGGGCCGTTGTCGGATCGGATGTGACCAGGAATACCGCGCAAGATGAACAGGTCGGACAGAACATCGATTACGTCGACGGCCTTCAACTTCCGGCTCACCTTGATGGCAATGCATTCCCTTGTGAACTCGTCGATCACGTTGAGCATGCGGAATTTCCTTCCGTTGTGGGTTCGGTCCTCGACGAAGTCGTAAGACCAGACATGGTTGGGATACTCCGGCCGCAGCCGGATGCACGAGCCGTCATTCAGCCACAGACGGCCTCGTTTGGGCTGCTTTTGCGGAACCTTCAGCCCCTCACGTCGCCAGATCCGTTCCACCCGCTTGACGTTCACCACCCAGCCGTCACGGTGCAGCATCGCAGTGATGCGGCGATAGCCGTAGCGGCCGTATTGAGTGGCAAGCGCGATGATGTCGGCGGTCAAAGCCGCTTCATCATTCGGTGTCGTTGGAACCTTGCGCTGCGTAGAACGATGCTGACCGAGAACCCGGCACGCCCGTCGTTCGCGCACGCAAAGCTCGGCAACAACATGATCCACACAGGCACGGCGACGTGCGGGGCTTAGAAGTTTCCCCGTGCAGCTTCCGCCAGGATCATCTTGTCCAGGGTCAGATCGGAAACCGCACGGCGAAGACGTGCGTTCTCCGCCTCAAGCTCCTTCAGCCGCTTAACCTGATCGCCCTTCAAACCACCGTATTCAGATCGCCAACGATAGTATGTAACTTCCGTCACTCCTATCGATCGGATCGCTTCGGCAACCGATTTGCCTTGCGAAGTCAGAACATCAACCTGCCGCAGCTTCGTGACGATCTCTTCAGCGCTGTGTCTCTTTCTTGGCATCTCTTCAGTCCTCCAAAGGCTCAAAAGCCATACATAAGGGAGGACCACTTTTCAGGGGGCGGACCAGCGATGGCATCCAGTTCGACCGAAACGTCACCGAAGTTCTTTGACCGGCTGTCACTTGCCTTTGTGGCACGCGTTGGCAAATCCCACTCCGCGATCTGCGAAGGGGTTACTGCCAAGCGCTCGAAGTGAATCTCGCTGCGAGGTGCCATTTCCCTCAAGTCACGCTCGATTTTCACGCCAGCATCCACGCCCGAGGGATCAAAATCGCCAAGGTGGTAGACATAGGCTGGGACATCGAGCGAAGAGATGAACTCGGCTGCGGTATGGAGAAACGACAGGCTGGCATATCCGCGCGCGACCATTAAGGGCACGTCGTAGAGCGAAGTGACCGGCATCACGACACCGGCAAGCGCGTCCTTTTCCAGCCAGACCTCGACATAACATTCTGCATCGGTCCACAGGCTCTTGCGATAGAACCTCGCCGTGTCCTGCAACGCCTGCTCAATGCTGTTGAAGGTACGTGGTTTTCTCTGCCAGCGCGTGTTGTCGGCCAGCCAGTCATAGCTGAGACGGCCAGTGCGGCGCATGATGGCTAAGTCTGTCTGAACCTTGGCGTATTCGGCTTCGGATTTCTCGACGATGTTGCGAACCGTTGCCTGATAGAACACCTGCCTGACCGTCATGGGATGCATTTCCCAAACGATATTCCAAAGCGCTGCGCGACGGTTTTCGATTTCGGCTTTTGTCGCTCGCGGACGTTTTATGGGGCTAGCCTGATAAATCATTGAGACGCCCCCTTCAGCATTACCGACAGGGCACAGTGAGGATTGGTGACGCAGCCGAATAGATTGGGGCTGATGCAGACGCCAGGAATACGTCCCAGCCGAGCATCTGACATCACCGCGAGATATGAGCGGCAGTCTGCCTTATTGGCTTTCCAGAGACGGAAAAGTCCGAATGGTACGATGTTCTGTGTAAAGCTCTCTACCCCGGTAACATCGGTAACATGGTAACATTCGAGCGTTTCACTCATCTGCCCAACCCCCCATTGTTACCTTGTTACCGTTGTTACCACCCCCTGAAAGTTCCACCTCTTTTGAGGGGTGAACATACCGCCCACGCCCAGATTTCTTGACTTCTCCGGCTTTTGACATCTGAAAAAGCAGCTTTCGAATGTTACCGTTCTTCATGCCGGTAACATCTGCGAGGTCGGATGGGCTCATTGGCTCCGTCGCTTGTTCCAATGTTACCGCAATGTTACCGCGCTCATCAGAACGACGAACATCAGCTGCTTCGCCCTTGATGCTCCAGAGGCCTGCTGTGAAGTCCATCGCGGTCTCTTTCTCGTCGATGTCACGACCGCGCACGTAGAGTGTGGTGCCGTTCTGGTCGCGATCAAGAACCAAGGTTGTGTCCGCACAGGCAGAGAGGCCATTGGAGCCAGAAAGCGCTTCGAGCGGATCGTCAGCGCCGCCCTTCTTGGTGTGATGAAGGCCTACGACGGCAATGCCATGCTCTGTTGCCCATTTCTGCAATGGAGCCCAGATGACATAGTCGTTCTCGTAGCTGTTCCTTGCAGGATTACCAGCAGGCTTGATGCGCTGGAGAACGTCGATGACGACAAGACGCGGATTAGGCACCGAACGACGCCAATCATCCAGCGCGCCAATGAAGCCCTTATCGAGAGGCGGGGCATCCGTCGACCAATCGAGGCGGGACAAGTCGGGCGCGCCATTTGGATATATGGTGTTGATACGCCGTTGAATGCGGCGAGGACCGTTCTCCATGTCGATGTAGAGAACATTGCCCTGAATGCAGTCTATGCTTCCCATCGCAGCACCACCGCAAGCAACGGCAAGTGCCCAGTCAATCACCATCCATGTTTTGCCAAGCTTCTGACGTCCCGCAAGGACGCTGAACCCCTCCGAGAGATAGCCCGGCACGATCCAGCGGATTGGTTCGAAAACCATACCCATGATGGCATTCGTATTCGTGCGCAGAAGCTTTGGTTTGGGCTTGCCTGCCCTCTGGGCGGACGCCGGCTCGACATTTCCGTTGAATTGGACCGGCTCATAACCGTCAGGAATGTGATTGAATGCGGTCATGCTGCCCTCCTTGCGGTCTGGCGCACTATGACCTTGCTGTTTATGTCGATCACGGTTTTGAGTAGTGCGACAAGTTCACGCCCATGGATATGGTTCTCGACTGCGAGCCGGCCAGGTGTTTCCACCAACTGCCGCGCTGCAACGCTCGGCGTGACAATGGCAGCGCCTTTACAACCTGATTGCAGCCATTGAAGTGGCGTCCGGCGAACGTCGAGAACGCCACCCATGAAATAGGTCGCTGGCCCCATGGCTTCCCAGAGGCCGAGCAGTCCGCAGCGCCCGAACATGCTTAGACTGCGTGTGGGATCGCTCACAGGCAGTGCAACGAGGTCGACCACGGTTTCGCCGTCTTCACCGATGGCTTCGAAAACGAAAGCCTGTTCACCAGCTTCAGCGGCCGCGAATTCAAACCGACCGCCTCCGCAATCAGCAATCGACATCATCCCATATGCGCCGCCGAAGCCGGCAATTGCCGCCAGGTCGATCCCATGTTTGCGAGTGAAAGCGCCGGAGAAACCGGCACCTTCAATCAGTTCTGCCCGCGCGTTGAGCAGGGCTTCTTGAATGGAGGGAGCGCTCATGAGGCCCTCCGTCCGAGTTGTGCCAGCTCAATGGCGACCGAAGCAACCTCCGCGCTGACATGCAGGCGAGCCGCAACACTGTTGACGATTACGCGGCGAGAAATGGTGCCGATGCTCTCGAACGAGCCGCAATCTTGAAGAGTAGCGGGCGTTGAAACGCTTGGTGCTTTGGTGTAGATAGTTCCGACATTCTTTGCGCCGCCAAACGCAATTTTCGGAGCCCCGGTCTCAGTGCCGGGGTTTCGTATTTGTAGGGTCATGGGGCACCGCCTACGCCGCTGAAAGTTCGGCGGTGGAATGCACTCGTTTGGTAAGCCGGCTTTCGACCCATGCTCGAAGATCAGCCTCGGTATAGAGAGGCGTGGGCCCTATCTTGCGAAACGCCGGACCTCCACCTTGCACAGCTAGGCGAGCCAGGGTGTTTCGGCTGCAAGGAGCCCCAAGTGTTTCTGTGACAAATTCGGCCGCCTCCGCTCTGCGCAAGTAGCGCGTCGGAGCTTCAGCCTGCGATATTGAATCGGATTGCATGTTTGCCTCGCGAAATGTCTTGAAATGCATTGACATTGCGGAGCATGCGAGATTGCCTTTTCTGGATCAGCCTATAGACCCAGAAAAAACTAACGTGGGGGTTTATACTCCCCCAGCCAGTGAGGGCGGTATTCAAGTTCAAGAGTAGGTGGGGCGCCCTCTAACTCCGCTCGAACCGCCTTTACAATTGAACTAAACATTCCCTCGTTTTTTGTGATTTCTCCACCTGCGTCGACCCATGCAGATCTCAAAAGCCGGAGGAACGGACCGCTTTCCGCTTTCGGTAGCTTCCCGGAAAGAAAGCACCAGAACTCCGCGAAGCGCTCAACGAATGCACGTTTGCCGGGATGGCCATCGTTCTTCGCTTGTTTTGCTGCGTTGCGCCGTCGTTTAACTGCAATATCATGCAGGTCGCTAAGCGCGGTGAATCCCATGACTACTGAATGAGACGCATATCTAGAAAGAGATGCACGCAACTCTATCGGCACCGAATCGCGGAGCATGTCGCTAATCGGATTCTCAATCATCCATGGTTCAAGCGAAGACGGCTCGAAATTCGTTCTCCTGACAAATTCAAGCGATTTTTGTGCGATGCTATCAGCCCGGACCTTCCCGGTGTTTGGCTTGTATCCGACAGGCGGGAGAAGGCCGTTGATTGCGGATCGATACGATCTCATCGCACGATCGAAGGTGCGTTCTAGGTCTCGCCATTCTTTAGCGATGTCGCTTGAGCGGCGGTCTTCGCTGGCGGCCCTATGCGCCAGAATAGCTGTCGCAAGGCATTTGCGTCCTGCGGCGATTGCTTGGTCTATGTTGTCAAATCTTTCCCGAACTCTAGGATGTCGAGGTGAGCCAAATAGGGCTCTGATCTCAGCATCTATTCCGAGCGCAATTTCTCCATAGATGATCGGGGGCATCCGAAGAGAAGCATCCGTACGCTGTTCAACCTTTTTCATGCCTGTGAACTTTTAAATCGACCACCACCCCGTCCTTTGTTCCTTGAAGCGCCGCTGCAATCGGGCCAACGGCGCGACCCGCAGCTTGCTTGGCTGGATCTCGTTGAACGTGGGCATAGATTGAAGTGGAGCGAGCGTTGCTGTGACCCAGAATTGCACCGGTCATGGTGAGGGTTTCACCGGTCGAAACCGCTACTGAGCCCAAGGTATGGCGCAGTGTGTGCGGAGTAACACCGGGCAATTCTGCGCGTTTGATAACCTTCGGCCAGATGCGCTTTGTTCCCTGATAGTGGTTGTTCCCGCGCGTGCCCGGAAAGACGTATGGCGATTTCTCCTGTCGCGGTAGGGAAGAGAGCATCGCGACCGCAGGAGCAGCAAGCGGGCGAATGCTCTTTCCTGTTTTGGAATCTTCCAACACGAGGCAGCTCCGTTCGAAATCCACTTCATTCCACTTGAGTGCAGCAATCTCATCCCTGCGGCATCCGGTCAGCGCCCATAACCGCGTGATATCGAGCGCCTTTGGATTAACTCCCTCCGCCTGGAGTTCATCCAGTGCCTTGCCCAACCTTCGAACCTCATCGAGGTTGAGGTAGCGTGTTCTTTGATTATCCGTCTTTCTGATCGACGCGTTCTCGCAAGGATTGGTCGACGCCATCTTTCGGCGAACGGCGAACGTGTACATGGCGGACAGATCGCGAGCGACCTTACGGGCTGCGCCTTCGCCACCACGGATGACGATCTTCCCTCTTTTGCCTGTTTTTTCGGTGGCCGTCTTTCCAGCGGTGACGTCACGCACCATTCGTTCGACATCTGCCTCCGAGAGTTCAGAAACCCGCTTGGTGCCGAGTAGGGGCGATATGTGATGCCGAAGGCGGGCAAGAGTATTTGTCTTTGTGGCGGGCTTCATAGGCTGCCCTTGGCGGATGCCGCGCAGGACGTAGCAGCCTTCCTTTTCATACAGGTCGATCAGGTCGTTGACCTTGAGTTCTCGACGCAGCTCTCCGCGCTCTTTTGCGGGGTCATTGCCGCGAAGCACCTCGGCAAGAATATCCTTGGCTTTCTGGCGCGCTTGCTCAGCCGTAATCGAGGAAGCCGAGCCGAGCGCCATCCTGCGCTTCGAAACACCTCTGCCGCCCGGATATGGGCGATATTCTACCTGCCAGGTCTTATCGCCGGACGTCGCGACCCGAATGCCGAAGCCCTTCACCTCACTGTCGTAGACGATGAATGCCTTCTCTGACGGCTTCAGTGCATCGACAGTGGTCTTTGTAAGCTTGCGGGTTACCATGTCGCCACCGTGTCGCCACCAAAAAGTAATTCGTAGCTATCACGATAAATGCGCAGATGATGAAAATCAATGATTCTCAGTGTGTTATGGTATCGGTGGATAATGCCAGAAAACGCGGGAAATCGCTGTTCTCAACCTTGCCAAGGTTGGGGTCGAGCGTTCGAATCGCTTCACCCGCTCCAGTTTTCTTTAGGAAAATCAAGCAGTTAGAAAACGCCCTCCGGGGCGTTTTCTGCTTCCCCGGACCTTCTAACGCCGTCGGGGAAGCATGGGGGAAGCACAGGGAAGCAAATTCCGGCGTGTTGCAGCGCAAAATCGGCGGCATTCCGCCGGAGCGCTTTCCCACTCTCATGTCGATTCCGACCAACGATTTCACTTCCCCGCGACCCGACCGCTCGCACGCCGTGGCGCGACCTTGCACACCGCATTTTCGCCGGCTATATTACTGGAAACATTTCCGGAGATCAACCTTGGGAAGCTCGCAACGTCGCGCAATTCAGAACTACCGCTCGCGCCTCGGTGAGAAGGGCCTGGCTCGCTTCGAGGTGCTCGGGCGCGACGCCGACCGCGACCTGATTCGGTCGCTTGCAAGACGCCTCGCGGAGGACACCCCGGAAGCCTCACGCCTCCGCTCGGCCGTCAGTAAGACCATGGCAGGCGATGGATCGACGAAGGGCGGCATTCTGGCTGCCTTGCGCCGCTCGCCGCTGGTTGGCGCCGATCTCGATCTCATGCGCTCCCGCGAGGAAGGGCGCGAGATCAACATCTAATGCGATTCCTGCTCGACACCAACATCATCAGCAACATCACCAAGCCCTCGCCATCGCCGTCCCTTCTCGCTTGGGTGGCCGAGCAGAGGGACGACGATCTGTATATCTCTTCCCTGACCGTTGCCGAGATTCGCTGCGCCATCCTCCAAAGGCCGGCAAGCAAACAGCGCGATGAGTTGGAGGACTGGTTCGTCGGACCTGGGGGACCGCAGACTCTTTTTGCGGGTCGGATTCTTCCCTTCGACGAAGCCGCTGCCCTGATATGGGCGCGCTTCATTGCTGAGAGAAAGTCCACCGACCGTCGCGGAAGCGCGCTCGACACGATCATCGCCTCCGTGGCCGAGGCCAACGGTTGCGTCGTCGTCACGGACCAAGAGAAAAACTTCGCCCATGTCGAGGTCATCAATCCCCTGCGCAAGGGCTGACATGGCGACACGCGGAACGGGAAGATGGTGGACAACGACCCCGGCCGTTCTACCGACGGGGTAGCGCTCATACCTCCGCCACTTGAAAGATGTAGCCCTAAGGACTATATATACAGAAGTCTGCGCGAGTGCCAATCAGCATGACCGTCTTTGTCACGAAGGAGTTTGCTCGGTTCGCGCGCAAGTCCCGCCTCTCCGCCGATAGGCTGCTTCAAGCGGCGGCGGAGGTGATGGATGGCCGCTTCGACGCCGATCTTGGCGGGGGCGTGTTCAAGCAGCGGGTCGCACGCGAAGGCGGCGGCAAGTCTGGCGGCTTTCGCACGATTGTCGTGTTCAGGACCGGCGACCATAGCTTCTTCGTTCACGGCTTTGCCAAGAACGACAAGGCGAACGTGTCGGCAAAGGAGCTGAAGGCGCTCAAGCAGTTGGCCGACGTGCTGCTCGGGTTTTCGAACGAGGAACTCAGGGCTGCGCAAGCTGCCGGTGAACTGATCGAGGTGGTGAGAGATGACGAAGAACAGGAAGGCTGACAGCGGCATCCTTGCTTCCGTCCACAAGACGGTTGCTGGACTGCACAATGCTAGGTTGGTCGACAAGGCGACGATGCGCGAGTTCGATGCGATGTGCCTGACAGCGGTCGAGTCTCTGAGCCCGGAGGAAATCCGCGCGCTGCGCGAGCGCGAGCAAGTCTCGCAGCCCGTCTTCGCGCACTATCTGAACGTGCGGAAGGATGCCATCAGCAAATGGGAGCGAGGCGAGAAACGCCCGGACGGTCCCTCACTCAAGCTGTTGAACTTGGTCAAAGCCAAGGGCCTTCAATCCATTGCTTGATAGAGACGCGGCGTGAGGGTGGCCACCCTCTGAATAATCCGATCTATCAGTGCCTTGGCCGCCTTTCGGTTTCTTGAGCAATCATAGGTAAGCTCGATCCCACGTTCGCACCCGGCCCATGCAGTCACGCAAAATGCTGTTCGATCGCGCCGTTCGGCAGACGTGAAAGATCCGCCACCGGCACATTGCTCGCCAGGCTACGCGCCCGCAGCGATGCGTCAGCTCCCGCGTATCCGGCCTGAAGAAGCAGGGCGATTTCCGTTGAAGAGAAGCGATTGAGTCGTGTGCGTATCGTCGCCGCCCGGCGTGCCACCTCCTCGTCAAGACCGACCGCATCCGTTACGCCATAGGCCCCTTCTGAATACCGAATTCGCTTCGCCTCCTTGACGGACATGACTTCTCCGCCATCAAGCAAGCGCGCAACTTCAGCCGAAACCTGATCAGCGGCGATCACCAATGCGGCGTCGAGGTGGACGTAGCGCTGCGTCACTCCTCTCGGGCCGTGCCCGAGCAATCCAGAAATAGTTAGTTCGCTGAAGCCGAGCGAGGCGGCTATGCTGGCAAAGGTGTGGCGTAGCGTATGCGGCGTCACATTCTCCAAACCGGCTCGGGCGCATACCCGATCGAGAACGCGGACGACGCCGATGAAATGCCCATCTCCCCAATCGGCTGGAAAGACATAGGGAAAGTTGCCGCGCTGTCCCTGGCTCATCAGATGCAAAATCGCGGCGTCGCCGGCAGCCCGCATCTGCGCGCCGGACTTCGTATCCGGAAAGGCCACGCAATTGTCGTCCGGCTCGATCCATTCCTTTCGCATAGCCAAAACTTCCATGCGCCGGAAACCAGTAAGCAGCATCGCGCGGATTGCTGCCAGGCCCGTCGGATGTTCGCCTTCCCGCTCCATCTGCGTCATGATCTTCCCAAGATGGCGCACCTCGCCAGCGCTCAGGCGCCGCTTCAATTTATTTGACGCAATCACCCGTACGCCGTTGGCCGGGCTCTGCTCGATGATGCCGAGCCGCCTTGCGTGATTGAGCAGGCTGCGCAGCGTGCTGATCGCCCGTCCTGCCACGCCCACTCCACCCGAAGTCTGGCCACCTCGTCCGGCATGGCGTTCCCGTGCCGACTTGCCGGCCGAGATGTCGGCCTGAAGACGCTCGATGTCCGCCAGCTTCAGGTGAGCGACGACCCGCGTCCCGACAAGCGGTTTGATGTGCTGCTCGATACGGCTGCGATCGCCTGCAACCGACGAGGCCTTGATGGGGCGCCTGTTCCTGCCGAGCAGACGGCCGGCTTCCGCTTCTTCCAGATACCAGTCGCAAACCTCCGCGACCGTCATCCCTTCACGGGCGGCGTGACGCTCTTGCGATGGATCGCCGCCGTCGATCACCGTGGCCAACTTCTTCTTTGCGAGGTCCCGCGCGATTTCGGCCGTCAGTACACCGCACTGGCCGATCACGAAACGCCGCGTCCTGCGCTCAGCGTTTCGGTATTGTATAATGAAGGTCTTCGTGCCGGATGGTTTGACACGCACACCAAAGCCACGCACCTCGGAATCCCATACGAAAACATCGCGATCGGCGTCACGCTCCAGGGCGTCGACAAGCCTTTTTGTCAGTTTCGGCATTTCTGCATTCCTTCTCAGTTACGGTCCCTGCTGTGATGCGCGACTTGACCGGAGGCGCACGCGATCGGCAAAATCTGCTTCCCCACGCAGGTGCAGCATGGCCGGGGAAGCAGGGGGAAGCACCAGAACGGAAATCGGGGGTGTTCGCAGCGTAGGCGCGGCGAGACCGATGTCAATGCAAGTTATTGATGCGTATTGGTTTTTCGCATTGACGGATAAAAAGACTTGCTGTAGCGAAAAGTGCCTGAACCGGTTGCCAAGGTTAGGGTCGAGCGTTCGAATCGCTTCACCCGCTCCAATTTTCAAAGCAACGAAAAGCCGCGTTTTTACGCGGCTTTTTCGCTTTCTAGGCGGTGATGTACGGAGTGCATCTCTGACATAGCCATGGAATTTAATTGCGCGATTCTATTCGAATCCAAAGCGCCACGAGATAGGTTATTATCGAAGCACCGCCAAACAATAGGTAATCCTATGTTGGAAGCTGACAAGGTTTCGCTTGGCTTCGGCCCTCCGATTTTGATTGTCTCGATGGTCAGAGGCTTCTTGGCTTCCCATGCGACTACAGCTCTCGTTTTTATATGCGTCCCTCGCTGAACAAGCTGCATTCACGCCAGATGCGGCACCCGGACGGGCGCGCCTGCTAGGCATGAGCCGAAGGGGCGGAAGCTCAACTCTTGAGGGAGGGAGAGAGGGAGGTTTTTGGGCGGCCAGATGCCTCAATGAGTTTTAGAAATCCATCATGTGCCTCGTTTTGCAGATATGATAATGCCCGTTGAAATGAGTTGGGTGATCCATGAACGAAGATAAAAACGAGCCGGTACGTCTGGTCGAAGACGAGGATACCGGCGACCGATTTTTGGTGTACGGAACCGATAAGGGTTTGCGTCTCGACATTCGCTACGAAGGCGAAAATCTTTGGATGACGCAGGCTCAGATTTCGGAATTATTTGGCGTCACAGTTGCCAGTGTTTCGCGGCATATCGCGAATATACTGGAAGATGGAGAATTACCGTCTGATCCAACTGTTACAAAAATTGTAACAGTTCGTACCGAGGGAACTCGGCGCGTCGCGCGTAGTGTCGAAAACTACAATCTGGATATGATCATATCTGTTGGCTACCGAGTATCTTCTGCACAAGCGACTTTGTTTCGCCGATGGGCGACAGGAATCCTCGTGCAGTTTGCAAAGAAGGGTTTTGTGGTCGATTCGCTTCGGCTCAAAGAACCTGAAAACAGGGATAGGGTAGCCGAACTTCGTGAAATAATCCGCGATATTCGTTCCGATGAGGCGAATGTTTATCGCGAGCTGCAGCAAATTTGCGCCATGTGCCAGGACTACGATGGTGCAAAATCGGCAAGCGAGTTCTTTCAGAGGATGCAAGCGAAGCTGGTTTTCGCGGTCACATCGCAGACTCCTTCTGAGATTGTCGCAGAGCGTGCCAACCATGAAGCCGAGAATATGGGCCTTCAAACTTGGCCAAGCACCAATATCCGAAAACGGGACTGCACTGTTTCCAAAAATTATCTTGCCGAGTCCGAGATAAAAGAGCTGAACAGGCTAACTACGATCCTGCTCGATATTTTCGAAGATCAGCTTGATATCGGTCGGCTTGTTTTGATGCAGGATGCTCAAGACCTTATGGACAAACAGCTGCAACAGCTTGGCCGTGCCATATTGCGAAATGGTGGTCGGACGAGCGCGAGCAAAGCAAGAGCAATTGCGGAAGCCGAGTTCGAAAGGTTCGACGAGCAACGGAAGCTTGAACGACACCAAAAGGCTGATGAGGGAATTGCAGCTTTGGCAAAGGAAGCCAAGGCGCTTCCAAGAGCGCGGCGTACCTGAAAAGTCGATCAGCTCAGCGGACTAAGCCGCAGCGACGGCCTCGGCTTGAATGACCGTGATTTCAAGTTCGCGGTCGCCCATCGCGTGAGCCGCGACGTTTAAGCGGTCGGTTAGCATTCGGCGCTTTGTTTTTCCGTCGTTGGTTTCATAACCCAACAGAATATTCGGACTGCTTTGAAGTACGGCGGCGATCTTCGCGAGCGTTGCCAAATCTGGCTCGCGACGCCCGCTTACATAATTCCCGTATCTCCGTTCGCTTAGGTCGGCGCGCCGAGCCACCTCAGCGTTTGAGATGCCAAGTTCCTCCGCTCTTTTTCTGAGATTCGCAGCGAACAGTTCCATAGGAACGAAATGTTCATGACAAGCACAACAGGTCGATGTACATTATGGCGGTATTTGATACGACGAATCGTGGTGTTGCCGATGTGGGAGAAATGGAACTGGGTATTTTGGACTATTGCTCTGTCGCCAGCTTGGGGAGCGTTTGTTTGGGGCTATTGGGAATATCGCGTTTTGCCCCGGCTTATCGCACTTGGTGAGATCAAGGCCGAGGCGGATCGTCTTGTCGCGCATTATGGCTCGCGCGCGGAGGAAATCGCTTTCCTTGAGGAGGATCGGGCGTGGCGATATTCCGAGACTTTTCAGCAGGGGAAATGGCACAGGGTGCGGCAGGAACTTTGGCGCAGGTATGACGCCGGGGAATGGGGCGGTCCTGAAGGCTAATTGGCGCGCGGTTTTGCCAAGAATGGCGCGTTCGCCGGGTTTGCCGGCTGCGAGAACTTCCAGCTTGGCATAACAGGTCGATTATGATGCACTGCACACCAAAGAAGGGGACAGTGCATATATGTCGATCAAGGCGGGGATTTATCACCTAACCCACTACAAATATGACCGGCCCGTCTCGCTCGGCCCGCAGATCATACGGCTACGCCCCGCTCCGCATAGCCGCACGCGCGTGATCTCGCATTCCCTGAAGGTTACGCCGTCGAACCATTTCATCAATCACCAGCAAGACCCGTATGGAAACTGGCTGGCGCGCTTCGTGTTTCCCGAACCCGTGACGGAATTGAAGATCGAGGTCGATCTCGTCGCGGACATGACGGTATACAATCCGTTCGATTTCTTTGTGGAGGAGAGTGCCGAGACTTATCCGTTCGACTATCCTGAGGACATTCGTGAAGACCTGAAAATCTATCGCACGCCGGAGCCTGCGGGGCAGTTGCTTGCAAGCTTTCTGGAAACCGTTTCGCGCGAGCCGCAGCGCACGGTCGATTTTGTCGTGAACCTGAATGCGCGGCTTTCGCGTGAGATCGGCTATGTCATCCGCATGGAGCCGGGCGTGCAATCGCCGGAGGAAACGCTCGGCGTTCGCACCGGCTCTTGCCGAGATACGAGCTGGCTGCTGGTGCAGGCGTTGCGGCATTGCGGCTTGGCCGCGCGGTTCGTGTCGGGCTATCTGATCCAGCTAAAGCCGGACCTTGTTTCGCTCGACGGTCCGCCGGGTACAGATCACGACTTCACGGATTTGCACGCGTGGGCGGAGGTCTATCTGCCGGGTGCGGGATGGATCGGGCTTGATCCTACGTCTGGCCTGCTTACAGGCGAGAGTCATATTCCACTGGCGGCCACACCACATTATCGAAATGCTGCGCCTATTTCGGGGGCGGCGAGTTTCGCGAATGTCGACTTCAACTTCGACATGCATGTGGAGCGCGTTGCCGAACATCCGCGCATCACCAAGCCGTTTTCGGATGAATCATGGTCAGCGCTGGACGCGCTTGGGCATAAGGTGGATGAACTGCTCAAGGAAGGCGATGTGCGCCTGACGATGGGCGGTGAGCCTACCTTCGTTTCAATTGATGATTTCGAATCGGCGGAGTGGAACACGGATGCGGTAGGGCCGACGAAGCGCGGGCTTGCCGACGCGCTCATTCGGCGCTTGCGCGAGAAGTTCGCACCGAACGGTATGCTGCATCACGGACAGGGCAAATGGTATCCCGGCGAGAGCCTGCCGCGCTGGACGTTTTCGCTCTATTGGCGGCGTGACGGCAAGCCTATCTGGAAAGATGAGACGCTGATCGCGCCGGAAGAAGGCGGCGAGGCGGCGACCATCGAACAGGCGGGGCGGCTGCTTTCGGCAATCGCGCGTGAACTGGCAATCAGCGACGACCATGTTGTGCCTGCATTCGAAGATCCGGCCGAGTGGATTCTTAAAGAGGCCAACTTGCCGGAAAATGTGACGCCGGAGGATTCCAAGCTCAAAAACCCCGAGGATCGCAATCGCATTGCGCGCGTGTTCGAGCGCGGGTTGAATAGTCCATCCGGCTATGTGCTGCCGGTGCAAAGATGGCAGGCAAAGGCGAGCGGTCACGGCTGGCAGTCCGAGAAGTGGAAGCTGAGGCGCAGCCATCTGTTTCTGGCGCCGGGTGACAGCCCTGTTGGCTTCCGTTTGCCGCTGGGCGCGCTGCCTTATGTGCCGCCTTCGGCGTTTCCTTACATTCAGCCAGCCGATCCGACCGAAGAGCGCGGACCCTTGCCGGAGATCGACAGGCAGCAGCCTTCTATGGTGGTTGAGGCACCGAGTGTTGAGGTTGGTACGCTTATCGAGCAAACGCTGGATGCTGGCGGTGGAGCGGTTCGCACTGCGATTGCTGTGGAGCCGCGCGACGGCAGGCTGTGCGTTTTCATGCCGCCGGTGGAGCGCATCGAGGATTATCTGGAACTGATTGCGGCTGTGGAGGCGGCGGCGAAGCAGGAGAAATTGCAGGTTCGGATTGAAGGCTATGCGCCGCCGCATGACCCGCGCATCAATGTCATTCGCGTTGCGCCCGATCCGGGTGTGATCGAGGTGAATATTCATCCGGCGTCCTCTTGGGACGAATGCGTTGCGACGACCGAGATCGTGTACGAGGAAGCACGGCAGACGCGGCTCGGCGCGGACAAGTTCATGATCGACGGACGGCACACCGGTACGGGCGGTGGCAATCACGTCGTGGTGGGCGGGCAGTCACCGAGTGATAGTCCGTTTCTGCGCAGGCCGGATTTGCTGAAAAGCCTGATCCTGCATTGGCAGCGGCATCCTAGCCTGTCATATCTGTTTTCGGGGTTGTTCATTGGGCCGACAAGTCAGGCCCCGCGCATTGATGAAGCGCGGCATGACGGGCTGTACGAACTGGAAACGGCGCTTTCGCAGATACCTGTACCGGGTATGGGTGTGCAGCCTCTGCCCTGGTTGGTGGATCGGCTGCTGCGCAATCTGCTGGTGGATGTGACGGGCAATACGCACCGCTCGGAAATCTGCATCGACAAGCTTTATTCGCCGGACGGGCCAACGGGGCGTTTGGGGCTGGTGGAGTTTCGCGGCTTTGAAATGCCGCCGAACCCGCGCATGAGCCTTGCGCAACAATTGCTCATTCGGGCGCTTATCGCGCGGCTTTGGAAGGCTCCGCTGGATGGGCCTCTGACGCGCTGGGGCACGACGCTGCACGACCGATTCATGCTGCCGCATTATTTGTGGCGCGATTTTCTGGATGTGCTGGCCGATCTGCGACTGCACGGACTGGACCTGAAGCCGGAATGGTTTGAGGCACAGCTTGAATTTCGCTTCCCGTTCTGCGGGGAGGTAGAGTATGAAGGCGTGGGGTTGGAAGTGCGGCAGGCGCTTGAGCCGTGGCATGTGCTCGGCGAAACAGGCGCGATTGGGGGCACCGTGCGCTATACTGATAGTTCTGTCGAGCGAATGCAGGTCAAGCTGACCGCAGCCGATCCTTCCCGCTATGCGGTGACGTGCAATAAGCGCGCCGTGCCGCTGCAGAAGACCGAGACGGCGGGCGTTTCCGTGGCAGGCGTGCGGTTCAAGGCGTGGCAACCGGCGATGGCCTTGCATCCCGTGTTGCCGGTCAACGCGCCGCTGACATTCGATATTTACGACAAATGGAGCGGGCGCGCGCTGGGCGGCTGCATTTATCATGTCGCGCATCCCGGCGGTCGTAATTACGAGACGTTCCCGGTCAACGCGAATGAAGCGGAAGCGCGCCGTTTGGCCCGCTTTGAGCCGTCCGGTCATACCGCCGGATTGTATGAAGCAGAGCCGCCGAGCGTATCGCCGGAATTTCCCATGACGCTCGATATGCGCCGTCCGGCAGGGCTTTGATGGCGAGCATAAGCGACAAGAAAGTGCCGAAGTGGAACGCTGCATCGGAGTATCGTCCGATGCCGGGTGTAGCCGATGAGCTCATGTCGGAGAACGGCGCGATCCGTCCTGTCTGGTCGCAGTTTCTCAGCTATTTCTCATCGCTCGCGCCTGCTGATCTGGCGGGCCGCTTTGCACGTGGCGATGAGTATTTGCGCGACGCAGGTGTCTATTTCCGCCAATATGACCAGAAGAACGCCATCGACCGCTCGTGGCCGCTGAGCCATATTCCGGTGATCCTGCATGAGAGCGAATGGGCTGGCATCGCTTCGGCGTTAACCCAGCGTGCTGACCTGCTGGAACATGTTGCGGCGGATATTTACGGGCCGAATAATCTTGTGGCGGAAGGCAAGTTGCCCGCCTCGATTATCGCGGGAAATCCGGAATGGCTGCGTCCGATGGTTGGCGTGCGGCCAGCCAGCGGGCACTTTCTTCATTTTGTAGCGTTTGACCTTGGGCGTGGTCCGAACGGCCAATGGTGGGTGTTGGAAGATCGCGTGCAGGCTCCTTCGGGCGCTGGCTTTGCGCTGGAGAACCGTGTCGCAACGGCGCGCGTTTTCTCAGATTACTATTCCGAGGCACATGTGCATCGCCTTGCCGGATTCTTCCGGCGCTTCCGTGAGTCGCTCAACCTCATGCGTGGTGGCGACGAAAACGGTATTGCGATTCTTTCGCCCGGTCCGATGACAGATACGTATTACGAGCACGCCTATATTGCGCGCTATCTCGGCATGGGCTTGCTGGAAGGCGAAGACCTTAGCGTGGAAAACGGCAGAGTGATGGTGCGCTCTGTTTCGGGTAATCGCCCGATAAGTGTTCTGTGGCGACGGCTCGATTCCACATTTGCCGATCCGCTTGAATTCGATGGCGCGTCGAGGCTCGGAACGCCGGGATTGGCTGGCGCGGTTCGGCAGGGCAATATCTCCATGGTCAATGCGCTGGGCGCGGGTGCGCTGGAAGCAAAGGCGCTGTTTGCCTTTCTGCCGCGCATTAGCGAAGCCATGATGGGGCAGCCGCTCGCGATGCCGAATATCGCAACATGGTGGTGTGGTTCCGAAATGGAGCGGCGTCACGTTGCAGCGAATACTGAACGCATGGTGATAAGCCCGGCGGTGCCGCCGCTGCGGCTGGCAGGGAGGCCAGCGCGGTCTGCATTCGGCATGGGTGAAGCAGGCCGAGAGTTTGTCCTGACGCCAGAGAATGGTCGTCATTTTGTTGGTCAGGAAGCGGTGACGCTTTCGACCACGCCAAGCTGGGAGGACGGACGCCTTTTGCCGCGTCCGCTGAGCCTGCGTGTCTATCTTGCGCGCACCGCAGATGGCTGGGTTGCGATGCCGGGAGGTTTTGCGCGCATCGGCCATTCAAGCGATCCCAAGGCTGTCGCCATGCAGCAGGGTGGGGCCGTGGCCGACGTTTGGGTCGTTTCGGATCGCAAGGTGAGCACCGAGACGATGCTCACGCCGCCTGCTGGGCCTTATGTGCGCCCAAGGCAGGGAGCGTTGCCGAGCCGCGCCGCCGACAATTTGTTCTGGCTTGGGCGCTATGTTGAGCGAGCGGAATCGACGATGCGGCTGATGCGCGCCTATTTTGCGCGGCTGGCGGAAGCGGGCGAACTTGAAAGTCCGCTGCTGTCTTACGTTCGAGAATATATCGACGCGCGGGATATTGAAGCCGACGAGCCGATTCCGGCAAGTCTGCGCGCCATGTTCTCATCGGCGATCGGAAGTGCGGCCAAGATTCGCGACCGCTTTTCGGTCGATGGCTGGATGGCACTGAACGATCTGGCGGACAGCGCCAATCGTATGGCGCTGACCGCAACCGTAGGCGATGACAGCGCTCGCGCGATGAGCGTGCTACTGCGCAAGATCACCGGCTTTTCCGGTCTGGTGCATGAAAATATGTATCGGTTTGTGGGCTGGCGCTTTCTAACCCTTGGGCGTTCGCTGGAGCGAGCGTTGGCAATTACGTCATTGCTGACTTCTATGACCGACGAGGACGCGCCCGATGGCGCGCTCGATTTCGCGGTGGAGGTTGGTGACAGCACGCTTTCGCATCGCAGGCGCTATACTGTGCGCACCACGCGGCCCACGGTGATCGACCTGATGGGGCTGGACAGCATGAACCCGCGCTCGATCCTCTATCAGTTGAACGAGATAAAAGCGCAGGTCGATCTGCTGCCTGATGCGGGTGCGCCTGGACACATGTCGGAACTGGGGCGCGCGGCACTGCGCGCTCAAACCAACATTGCCGTGCAGACGCCTGAAGCGTTTGACATCGAAGCGCTGAACCAGACTTACGGCGAAATCGCTACGCTGTCGGAACTCATCACGGAAGCCTATCTGAAGTAGCCATGCTCTACGAAGTTTTGCTCCACACCAAATGTAGCTATGACCGGATGGCGGCGGGACGTCAGGCGCTGCGCGTAATGCCGGCCGATGAGCCTGGGATTCAGAGACTTGTGGCGGGCGCAATTGATATTGATCCCGCGCCACACGAACGGATCGATCGTATCGACTTTTTCGGAAATCGCACGGTGGATGTTTGTTTCAACACGCCGAACGAAACGATTGACGTGACGGTGCGCGCCCGCGTTGACCGGTTTGGCTATCCGCCCGCGATGGATGTCTCCGCGCGGCTGGAGGATTTGCCGGTGGAACTGGCGGCCATGCGCAATCTCGGTTCAACTTCGCCGCATCATTTCGTAGATACATCGCCGCTGGTGGGGCCAAGCCCCGCAATTGCCGAATATGTGCGCGATGTTATGCCCAAGGGCGCAACGACGATGGAAATCGTAGGCGCAATAAACGCCGCGCTGCATCGCGACCTTCGATATGACGGCGATGCGACGACGGTGGACACGCCATTAGAGGAAGCATTCGCGAAACGTCGTGGCGTCTGTCAGGATTTCACCCACATCATGATCGCTTGCTTGCGTGAGATCGGGATTCCGGCCGGCTATGTCAGCGGCTTTCTGCGCACCGAACCGCCGAAGGGTAAGCCTCGGCTGGAGGGTGCTGACGCCATGCACGCATGGGTGCAGGCATGGTGCGGCGCAAATGCGGGCTGGATCGAGTTCGACCCGACCAATGCAATGATGGCCGGTCTGGACCATATCGTCGCTGCGCGTGGACGCGATTATTTCGACGTCGCGCCCGTGCGCGGTGTGTTGCGCACCGCCGGCTCGCAGGACATTTCGCAATCAGTCGATGTGATCCCGCTGGCTTAAGCGGCTCACTGCGCATGGTGATGGATCAGCTTGTGAATGTACCCCAGCTTCTGGATGGCATTTGGCGGAATGACAAAGGGATACAAATCCGGCAGACCCATGCAGCGGTTGAGGCTGTTTGAGGCGTAGCTGAGCGGAAGCCAGGCGTTGATAAGCGCATTTAAGTCTTCCGTCTCGTAGGGATCGAACGTGATTTGAGTCGCAAGCGCTTCTGTTGCGACGGCGGGGTGCGTTTCGATGCCGAACGACGCGGCCATCTCGAGCGTATCGACGATGTGCAGATAGTGCGCCCATGTTTCGGCCCAGTCCTCCCATGGATGCATGGTCGCGTAAGCACTCACATAGTTCATTCGCCAGTCGGCGGGAGCGCCTTGCTGATAATGACGTTGAAGGGCTTGGCCGTAATCTTCGCTCTCGTCGCCGAACAAGGCGCGAAAGCTTTCAAGCTGGCCGCCATCACGGACCAGCCGATCCCAATAAAAATGACCGACTTCATGCCGGAAATGACCGAGGATCGCACGGTATGGCTCGCCCATCGCGGTGCGCGCGGCCTCGCGCTTGGCATCATCGGCCTCATTCAGATTTATGGTGATGACGCCGCTGTCATGGCCGGTCATGACCTTGGTGCTGCCATCGGGAGCGTCCGCGAGAAAGTCGAACACGAGGGGCTCGGTTTCGCCGCTGGCAGGAGTTGGCAGCGGCAGATCAAGCCGGATCAGCGAATAAAACAAGCGCCGCTTGGCGTCTTCGATCTTGCGCCAGTTGCGATAGTGCTCCGGCGTGGAAATATCGGGGATGGTTCGGTTGTGGCGACAGGCGCGGCAGTAGATTTCGCCGCTATCCGCGTGCGTCAGCCAGTTGCAAGCGCTTTGCTCCCAATTCGCGCAGAAGCGATAGCGCGGTTGCGGATCTGCCAGTGCGATCCAGTTCGACCCGTCCGGATCGACGGCGCTCATCTGGCCGCTGTCGGGCAAATAGCCGACCTGCTTGCCGCATTGCTCACAATAGGCGTTTTCAAAATAAAGGACGTTGCCGCAATTCTGGCATTGGAACAGGCGCATTCAGGGATTCCCTCAATCTGGTCTGTCGAAATCGGCGAGCACAAAATTGGTTCCGGCCAATCGATGTTTTCCTGTCATTAAGGTTGGTGAGGTCTGATAGGGTTTTGCAGTTTCGAGATAACGATGCAGGAATTTTTAATCTCCGCCAAACCCGATCTTGCCGACGCACGGCAGGCTTGGCTGAAAACGCTGGCGAGCGAGCGGCGACTGTCGAAGTTGACTGTCGAAGCGTACGAGCGGGATACGCGCCAGTTTCTGCAGTTTCTGACGGGGCATTGTGGCGGGCCACCCGGCGTTTCCGATGTGAGCGCGTTGCGGCCAATCGATCTGCGCGCCTTTCTCGCAGCCCGTCGCGCAGATGGTGCAGGGCCGAGAACGTTGGGGCGCGGGCTTGCCGGTGTGCGGTCGTTCTTGCGGTATCTGGACCGCAAGGGGCTGGCCAATGCCGCTGGTGCGTCAGCACTGCGCGCACCGAAACAGCCCAAATCATTGCCAAAGCCGTTGACGGTTGCAGATGCGCGCAGGGTTGTCGATGTTGGCGAGCAACTTGCCGAAGAGCCGTGGATTGCCGCACGCAACGCTGCCGTGCTGGCACTGCTTTATGGTTCGGGGATGCGTATTTCCGAGGCGTTGGGACTGCTGGGGTCTGACCTTTCCACGCGGGGCGAAAATGTACTGCGCGTAACAGGTAAGGGCGGCAAGATGCGGCTCGTACCTGTTCTGCCGGTAACGTATGAGGCGGTCGCGACCTATCGCAGCCTTTGCCCGTATCATTTGGCGGCTGACCAACCGCTGTTTCGCGGAGCCAAAGGCGGGCCACTCAATCCGGCAATCATACAGCGCGAAATGCAGCGTATGCGCTCGGCGCTGAATCTGCCCGAAACCGCAACGCCGCACGCTCTGCGCCATTCCTTCGCGACGCATCTGCTGGGGCGCGGTGGCGATTTGCGCGCGATTCAGGAACTGCTCGGCCATGCAAGTCTTTCGACCACGCAGATTTATACGGGCGTCGATTCGGCTCGATTGCTGGATATTTATGAAGCAGCGCATCCGCGTGCGTGAAAACGTGCAATTCGAGATAACGGCTTAACCAATCGTCCTGCTTTGCCGATTAAGATGCAGGCATGACCAGAACAGCGACAGCAACCACCATCGCCGAAATCTCTTGCGCTTCCCGCGATGAAGCTGCTTGCGACGTTGAACGTGCTGTTCCTTATCTCGTTCATCGCTGTCCTTGGTATAGCGGCGGTGCGCTGAGGCGTTCACGCAAAGCGTGATTTGTCAAAGAACTGCTTTGTTATTCTTCGCGGCTTCTGACTGAAAGGAGCACGAAATGAAGAAAGCTGTTCTAGCAATTAGCCTTCTTGCCTTCTCTGCACCATTCGCGAGCGCTTGCGAGTATCAACGTTCGGCGCAGGCGAAGGAAGAAAAAACAGTCGTAGCGAGTGTAGCTTCCGAGCAAAATCTCAATATGTCGACCCCGGTGCTCCCAACCACCGACGAGCCGGTTCAGACGCAACAGACTGACCAAATAGAAAAAATCGGGCTTTTTGCTGACTTTTGGGTCGCATGACGACCGAAAGCCGAGATTCCTTGGAACCTCGGCTTCTTTATTACGTTTGTCAGTCTGAAGCTGAACACAAGGAGGACGGCAATGGCTGAACCTGCACGCAAACTGCATGACTACGCCAATGATCCGAAGCATGTGACGGACCCTGTTGGCGCACCGATCGATCCGCTGGATCCGCGTGTGACAAACGCGAGCGACAACATCGTGGATAATCGCCGTGTTGTTGAAGGGCGCGGCATGGGGAATGGCGCAATTATCGCGGCGATTGTTCTTGTACTCGCGGTGATCGCCTATTTCGTATTCGCTCCGGGTACGTCCGAGACTCCGGCCCCTGCGCCAGCGACGACCAGCGAGCCAGCCCCGGCAACGCCAGCCGCGCCAGCGCCTGATGCGACTGCTCGGCCGCGCACCCGCCGGGCAAGCACGGCTCCGGCTCCGCAGCCGACGCAGCCTGCGCCTGCTAATTAACGAGCAAGTCGATTCTACAGGAAGGGCGGTCTTGAGCCGCCCTTTTTTGTTGCTTGAATTTCTCTCGACAGTTGTTCAATGCGCGAAACATGCGCAATCTTGGTGAGCGAACGCCGCCAGAATGGAGAGAAAAGAATGAAGGTGACAATCAACATCGACTGCACACCGGAAGAAGCGCGGCAATTCATGGGATTGCCTGATGTGCAGCCGCTTCAGCAGGCGATGATGAAACAGATGGAAGAGCGCATGATCGCGGAGATCGATCGGTTTTCGCCAGAAAACCTGCTCAAGACGTGGTTCTCCGGCATGCCGCAGAATACGGACTGGATGCGCAACGTTATGGGCGGGATGTTTCCTCAGGGAGCTTCGGGCGACAAAAAGAAATAGGCCGCAGGGCGCGGCCTAAACTTTTAGCGCTGGCGATACCGGCTTACTTGCACTGAGCGATTGAGCTGAGCGCTGCCGAAATGCCCTTGAGCGAGAAGGTGTAGTTCGTCGGGTTGCCGCGCTTGGACTTGGCCGCGATCTTCATGTCAGACCCGCCGCGCATCGCATTGATCAGCGCCGGTTCGTCTTCCGGCTTTTCGACCCAGGCTGACTTGCCCTTGGTGAACATCGAGAACGATTTGTTGCCGACAGTGACCTGAACCTTGGAATTGGCCTGCAAGTCATAAGAAGCGATGAACTGCGGCTCGTAGGAAGCCTTGCCGCCAGGGCGCTGGCTTACGAAGAAAAAGATGTCGCCGTGGTCCAGTGTGGTTGGCTGCTTGTCGGTCGGAACCGTGAGCACGTAGCAGACCTTACCGTTATTCGCCTGATAGCTATAGGTGCCCCATGCATTGTGTTGGCCGATTTTGGTGGCCGACTGCGCCAACGCCGGTGCGGCGCTTATCGCCAACACAAAACTCGTAACCAAGGCAGTCAATCTGTACATTGCTGAGACATTTCCCGTTCTAAAAAATCACTATGCGCCGTGCCTTACGGGCGAGGCAATTTGGTTCATTTTGACTTAATCAGAGTTACCAAACCGTTATCCCGCCCAAATCCCGCGCCCGGATAGCCGAGAACGGGGCAGTCCGGACGGGCCGCACCAAGCCTGCGCGCACATTGAGAAGGGCATGAAAACGGCAAGAGTTTGACTTGCCGTCTCATGAAAGCGTTATGACCAGTCGTCAATGGACTTACGCGCCGCACTGCGATGGGCGGGCGTGATGCTGGCCTGCACGGCAGCGATAGCCGCAGACAGCACCGCAATGTCGTCTGTGAAGCCTATCCCGGCGAGAATGTCTGGCACCGCATCGATGGGAAGAACGAAGTAGGCCAACGCGCCGAGCAGGATGCCCTTGGTTTTGGTGGACGTGTCCTTGTCGAGCGCACAATAGTAGGCCGATACAACGTCTTCCATGAAAGGGACGTGACGCGCAGCCTTGCGTGCCGTGCGCCAGAAATTCTGCCGGATATTCTCCGTTCCATCGGTGCGAAACATTCGCGCTGCGTCCATCGATCCCTCCGCGATCTTTGCCAATGATGTGGTATAGCTTCTGCCCCGCTGCAAGACCGCAACCTTTCAAATCGGTAGAAGGGGTTATTCGTGACTTCACAATGGCAGTGCTCTGTTCTGTTCGTATGCTTGGGCAATATCTGCCGCTCGCCACTGGCCGAGGGGATTTTTCGCGATGCGGTTCGGCAAAGGGGTTGGGATAATCGCTTCGTGATCGACTCTGCCGGAACCGGCGGATGGCATCACGGTTCGCCGCCGGACCCGCGTTCGATAGCGGTCGCGGCGCGATACGGCATCGACATTTCCGATCAGCGTGCGCGGAAAATTCGGGCAGACGACTTTGAGAGTTTCGATCTAATTATGGCTATGGACAGATCGAATCTGGATGATCTGCGCCGGGTGGCGGAGCCGGAGCAGCGCGGTCGTATTCATTTGTTCAATCAATATGCGCTGGGGCCGGTCCGGGATGTGCCCGACCCGTATTATGGCGGTGATGATGGATTCGAGTCGGTCTACCGAATGCTTCGTGAGGCGTCCGACGGGCTTATCACCAAACTTGGCGAGCGAATGTCTGCACCGAGCGACCAGGCTTCTTCGACGACATAAGGTCCGCCCCCGACCGAATCGCGGGATGACATCAGGACAAATCGCCCGACCTTGAATGGCATGGCGGCGAAATTTCCGCGCGCCGAGAGATACATCGCAACCGCATCCGGCGAGGTGTTGCGCAATCTGGCCAGCGTGACATGCGGTGAGAATTTGCGCGCGTCAGACGGCAGGCCGAGGCGCGCTGCGATACGGTCAATTTCCGCCTGTAGCGCGAAAAGGTCTGGTGATGCGGCTACGCCTGCCCAAATCGAATGTGGTTTCTTGCCGCCGAAAGCGCCTACACCTGAAAGCGTGAGCTGGAATGATGGGCGGTGTACGCGATCCAGCGCGTTGACGATTTCGTCAGCCACATGGCCTTCGACATCGCCGAAAAAGCGCAAGGTGAGGTGATAATTCTCGACGTCGATCCAGCGAGCGCCCGGCAAGCCGCCGCGTAAAAGCGATAAGGAAAGTGCGGCGTCACGAGGAATTTCGAGAGCGGTAAACAATCGGGGCATAGGGAGAACTCCCTTCTCGAATCAAACGCGCAACCCAAGCGAATCATCGTTTGCGCAATGCGGCAAGAGGTTTTCGCAGTTGCGTCGGCAACTGGTTAAGGCAGCGTGTTCAACTTGGCTTTCCATTTGACACAATCACCTTCTCGACAGTCGGCAGAATGCGCTCGACCATACGGTCGATCCCAGCGGCATTGGGGTGCATTCCGTCTTCCAACAGATAGGTCTTGTCCGCGACGATGCCATCGACGAAGAACGGATAGAGTGTAACGCCATATTTCTCCGCAAGGCGGGGATAGATGGCGTCGAAATTCGCCTGATAGTTGGGGCCGAGATTAGGCGCGGCGCGCATGCCGGCTAACAAGACAGGAATGCCGCGCTTCTTGAGGCTGGCGAGCATTGTGTCCAGATTCTTTTCGGTAAGCGCGGGATCGACGCCGCGCAGCATGTCGTTCGCGCCGAGTTCGAGAATGACGAGGTTGGTGCCGTCCGGAATCGACCAGTCGAGACGCGACAGGCCGCCGCTGGTCGTGTCGCCCGAAACACCTGCATTTGCGATCACAACATCGTGACCCTTTGCCTTGAGCGCGGCTTGCAGCTTGTCGGTGAAGCTCTCGCCATTTTGAAGGCCGAATCCGGCCATGAGGCTGTCGCCGAATCCGACGATCTGGTACGGATCAGCCTTCGCAGGTGCAGCAAAAGCGAGGAAGATTGCGGCTAGCGCCATCCGCATCGGTTTGATTACCATCTTTCGGTTCCCATATGAGCCGCAGCATCCTTTGTCTCCCATATAGGATTTTCTTGTGACAATGCCCGTCATCGAATTGAAGGACGTTTCGCTGACGCTTGGGCAGGGGGCTTCCTCCGTACACGTGCTGAAAGGCGTTTCGCTGGATGTGGCGGCGGGGGAAGCGGCTGGCATTGTCGGGTCTTCTGGCTCCGGCAAGTCGACCTTGCTCATGGTTCTGGCGGGGCTGGAACGAGTTGACAGCGGCAAGGTGAAGATCGCCGGAACGGAGATTACCGGACTGAGCGAAGATGCCGTCGCGGCCTTTCGCGGGCGCAATGTCGGCATCGTGTTTCAGTCGTTTCATCTGATACCCAATATGACGGCGCTGGAAAATGTTGCTGTGCCGCTGGAATTGGCAGGCCATCGTGATGCCTTTGCGGTTGCTGCGCGGGAGCTGGAAGCAGTTGGGTTGGGCGAGCGGATAAGCCATTACCCCGGTCAGCTTTCGGGTGGCGAACAGCAGCGCGTTGCGATTGCGCGTGCGCTCGCGCCAGAGCCGCGCATTCTTATTGCGGATGAACCGACCGGCAATCTCGATCAGGCGACGGGCAAGCAAGTGGCCGATCTGCTTTTTGCCAAGGCGCGGGAGCGGGGCATGACGCTGGTGCTGGTGACGCATGATCCGGCGCTTGCGCAGCGCTGTGACAGGCAGATTGCCATGCGGTCAGGCCGGATCGAAACGATGGTGAAAGTCTAGCGATGGACGCCACCCTCTCGCCAAGCGCGTATCAGCCGCCGAAAGGAGCGGCGCAGCTTGGGCTGGCAATGCGATTTGCGCTGCGCGAAATGCGGGCCGGGCTTTCAGGCTTTTTGATCTTTGTGGCCTGCATTGCGCTGGGCGTTGGCGCGATTGCCGGGGTCAATTCGGTTGCGCGTGCGATTGCCGATGGCGTTGCAAACCAAGGCCAGACGCTGCTTGGCGCGGATATGAGATTCGAGCTGAATCAGCGCGAGGCGAATGATCAGGAGCGCGCTTTTCTGAATGGGCTGGGAACGCTCGCGGTGAGTGCCGGAATGCGGTCCATGGCGCGGCTGACGGATGGTTCCGATCAGGCGCTGGTGGAAGCCAAGGCTGTCGATGAAGCCTATCCTCTGTACGGAACGCTTGAGACGAAACCGGCGCTCTCACGCGATGATCTGTTTGGTTCGCGCGACGGGGCCTATGGCGCTGCCGCGCCGCAAATTCTGTTCGACCGGCTTGGGCTGAAGGTTGGCGATTCGGTAGAGCTTGGCAGTCAACGCATCCAGTTGCGGGCGCTGCTGACCAATGAGCCGGACGCGATTTCTGACGGGTTTGGCTTCGCGCCGCGATTGCTTATGTCGATGGAGGCGCTGAAAGCCTCCGGCCTGATCCAGCCGGGAAGCCTTGTCGAGCATGTATACAAGGTTCGGCTACCGGGCGGTTCGAGCGAGTCACAATTACAGGCGGTCAAAGACCGTGCGCAGGCGGAGTTTCCACAGGCGGGTTGGAGCATTCGCAGCCGCACCAATGCAGCTCCAGCGCTGTCGGCAAACATTGAGAGGTTCTCGCAGTTCCTGACACTGGTGGGGCTGACTGCGTTGGTGGTGGGCGGGGTTGGCGTGGCAAATGCCGTGCGCGCCTATCTCGATTCCAAGCGCGGCGTGATCGCTACGTTCAAAAGCCTCGGTGCTTCTGGCGGTTTTGTGTTCTCCGTCTATCTGATCCAGATCATGCTGATTGCGGCCATCGGCATTGCGATTGGATTGGTGCTCGGCGTGCTGATGCCGTTTGCCGCGAAGGCAGCGCTTGCCTCGCTGATACCTGTTCCGGCGGAGAGCGGTGTCTATCCCGGTGCGCTGGCGGTCGCGGTTGTGTTTGGCGCTCTGGTCACATTGGCCTTTGCCGTGTTGCCGCTTGGCAGGGCGCGGGACGTTCCAGCGACAGCGCTGTTTCGCGAGCTTGGCTTTGAGGCGACGGGCCTACCGCGCACCGCCTATGTGGCGACGGCAATTGGTGCAGGCATTCTGCTGGCCGTTCTGGCCGTCCTGTTTTCCAGCGACAAGCAAATCGCGATTATTTTCGTAATGGCGGTGGCTTTTTCATTTCTGGTGTTGCGCAGTGTTGGCGGGCTCGTACAGGCCTTGGCGCGGCGCGCTCCCGCTGTGCGCTCGACGCCGCTCAGGCTGGCAATCGGCAATATTCATCGGCCCGGCGCGCTGACGCCTTCGGTGGTGCTGTCGTTGGGGCTTGGGTTGACGCTGGTGGTTACGCTGGCGCTCATTGATGGCAATCTGCGGCGGCAGATTTCCGGAACCATTGCCGAGCGCGCGCCGAATTTTTTCTTCGTCGATGTGCAGCCTGCCGAGATCGATGATTTTGCGAAATTCGTGCAGGCTCAATCACCGCGTGGAACGATGCAGCGCGTGCCTATGTTGCGTGGACGCGTGGTGGCGCTGAACGGTGTCGACGCGCAGACGGTGAAGGTGCCGCCCGAAGGCGCATGGGTGCTGCGCGGCGACCGCGGCATTACATACTCCGAGGCGATTCCCGAAAACGCGGTGATTTCGGAAGGCGAATGGTGGCCGAAGGATTATGCAGGCGAGCCTCTTGTGTCTTTCTCAGCAGAGGAGGCGCAGCAGATTGGCTTGAAGCTGGGCGATACGGTCACGGTCAATGTGCTTGGACGCAACATCACCGCGAAGATCGCCAATATGCGGCGCGTGCAATGGGAATCGCTCGGCATCAATTTTGTGATGGTGTTCTCGCCCAATACATTCGCTGGTGCGCCGCATAGTTGGCTGGCGACGCTGCGCGAACAAAACGCTGCGCCGGCCGACGAAGCGAAGCTGCTTAATGCGGTGACGAAGCAATTTCCGGCAGTAACGAGCGTGCGCGTCAAGGATGCGCTGGATGTTGTAAATCAGCTTGTCGGCCAGCTTGGCACGGCGATACGCGCGGCGGCAGCGGTAGCGCTGGTTGCTTCGGTGCTGGTGCTTTCCGGTGCGCTCGCGGCGGGCAACCGGGCGAGGGTCCACGATGCGGTGGTGCTCAAGACGTTAGGCGCGACGCGACGCACGCTAATGGCAGCCTTCAGCCTCGAATATTTGCTGATCGGTCTGGCGACAGCGATTTTCGCGATAATTGCGGGCGGTGTTGCGGCTTGGTATGTGGTGGCGGTCGTGATGAAACTGCCATCCGTTTTCCTGCCGGAAGTGGCGGTCGCGACAATCGTGCTGGCGTTGATTCTGACCGTCGGTTTCGGATTGCTCGGCACGTGGCGGGTACTGGGCCAGAAGGCCGCGCCGGTGCTTCGCGAGCTTTAAAAGCTTCCGCATCACTGAAATGTTAGCAAAATTTCATGCGGAATCGCGCTTCACGCTGCATTGCAGGACGCAACAGGTCTTGTTCTTATCTTCAAGAATGATCATATTTCGGACAGGCATGCTGGAGTCCCGCCAGCGGCGCCTGGGCAGTTGCCCGACACCCGACGGGATGGAAGCAACAGAGGAAACTATGGCTGAACTTCGAAATTATCAGTCGCAGATGGGTACGGGTGCGCGCACTGATGCCGCAATCGACCAGGGTCTGCGCTCCTATATGCTCAAGGTTTACAACCTTATGGCTGTGGCGATGGTCATTACTGGCGTCGCCGCGTTTGCTATCATCATGATGGCTACGACGAATGACCCTTCGGCGGCGGCCGCGACACTGCCTAATGGCAAGATGCTGACCCAGTTCGGTGTCACCGTGTTCACGTCACCACTCCGTTGGGTACTCATGCTCGCTCCGCTGGGTCTGGTATTCTTCCTTGGGTTCCGCATTGACCGCATGAGCGTTTCTGCCGCGCAGACGACCTTCTGGGTCTATGCCGCGCTGGTTGGCGCGTCGCTCTCGACGATCTTTCTGGTATTCACCAGCCAGTCGATCACGCAGACCTTCTTCGTGACGGCAGCGGCGTTCGGCGCGCTCTCGCTCTATGGTTATACGACCCGCCGCGACCTTACCGCGATGGGTTCGTTCCTGATCATGGGCGTGTTCGGCCTGATAATCGCGATGCTGGTGAACATTTTCTTGCAGTCGTCTGCGCTCCAGTTCGCTATCTCTGCGATTGGCGTGCTGGTGTTCTCCGGCCTGACCGCCTACGACACGCAGAAGATCAAGGAAATGTATTTCGAGGGTGACGACGTGCTCGTTGCAGGCCGCAAGGCGATCATGGGTGCACTGACGCTCTACCTCGACTTCATCAACCTGTTCACCTTCCTGCTGCATTTTATGGGCAACCGCGAATAAGCAGGTCTGGCATAAGAAATCGAAGGGCGGCTCTCTGGCCGCCCTTTTTGTTTGGTCGTATTGCTAGGTCAGGCAACGCCGAGGGGACAATGAGCGTTACGATTCGCGATACGACTGAGGCCGACCTTCCAGCGATAACAGAGATCTATGAGGATGCGGTGCTGCATGGCGCCGCGACTTATGAACTTGAGCCGCCAACGCTGGATGAGATGACACAGCGCTATAGAAGCCTGCGCGAAAGTTCATATCCTTATTTCGTAGCGGAAGAGAATGGTCGGGTGCTTGGCTATGCCTATGCCGGACCATTCCGTGCACGGCCAGCGTACCGGTTCATCGTAGAGGATTCGATTTACATTGCGCCCGAATCGAAAGGCAAAGGCGTGGGTAAGGCGCTCATGCAGGCGCTTATTGCAGCGTGCAAGGCGGATGGCTATCGCCAGCTTGTCGCGGTGATAGGGGACGGTCATGCCGATAGCCCGTCAGTGCGGTTGCACGAACGGCTTGGCTTCCGCCATTGCGGATTGATGCAAGGTTCGGGCTACAAGCACGAGCGCTGGCTGGATACTGTTTTCATGCAGCTTGAAATGAACGGCGGCAACCAAGGTTCGCCCGATCCTAAGTCCGTGCCGGAGCGGATCTATCGTGCAACAGGCGGCAGGGGGTAAATAGCCAAAGTTGCCGATCCTCGGGGCAAGCCCGAGGATGGCGGATTTGGAGTTTGTGCGTTGCGTAAAGCAGGACTGGCTCAGCCTATGCGCTTTTCGTAAGCCTCGCGGATTTCTTCCATCGCGGCTTTGATGCGGTCGCGGAGAATCTCGGTCGATTCCTCTCCTGACTTTTTGACGATTTCGCCAACCTCGCCAGCATGGCGCACCGCAGCTTCAAATGACTTGCGAGCGAATTCCGTGTGCTTGGTGATCGCTTCCTGTGCTGCGCCGCTGGTGCGCAAGTTTTGCACCATGTCGGTTATGTCGCGCATTCCGTCCTGAAGCGCCTCGCGCTGTTTCGCCATGACCGAGCTTGCGCCTGCGGCTCCGGCAGATGCTGCTTTCTGCAGCGCTTCAAGGTTTTTGCGGTGGTGCGCGAGAATCTCCTCCACATCGACGGCAGGCATTTTCAGGTCTTTGCCGAACTTGGAGAACATTTCCATGAAATCGGGCATTTCAGGTTGCTTAGCCATTTCATCCTCCCGTTGTTTTCATTGAGAATATGCCAAAGCTCGGCGCGGTCAATTCGTGAGAAACAGTCGTTCGAAAATATAAAGTGCGAGACCGGCCAAGCCGCCAATCGCCATGCCGTTGAAGCGTATATATTGCAGGTCGCGACCGATATTGATTTCGATGATGCGGGTTAGCTGCACCAAATCCCAGCGCTTCACCTGATCTGCGATGAAGGCCGAAACGCCGCTCTTCGGGCTTTCGACGAAGGAGGCGAGCGCAACGACAAATCCCTGATTCATGTCGGCACGGATGGCGGGGTCTTCGGCCAGATGCCTGCCGATTTCCACGAACATGCCGGACAGATGTTTGCGCGTGAGCGAATTCTCGGCCTGCGAATCCTGCTCGATGAAGTGCTTGAAGCTAGCCCACATATCGTCGGCCAGTTCGCGAAACTGCGGACGGGCCAGCAAATCCTGCTTCATGCGCTCGGCGCGGCGAGCGTAATCTTTTGAGTTGCGCAGCCGGTTTATAAAGCCTGCGAAAAAGGCGTCGAATTCGTGACGCAACGGATGGTTCTTGTCTTTGCGAGCCTGCTCCAGAAGATTGCCAGCCGAATTGACGATGCGTTTGAGAAGATAGGCGTCGGCGCGAAACAGGTTGAACACACTTGGCAGTTCGGCGCGGATTTTGTCGCGCAATGTCTCCAGCGCGGTTTCGTCTTTCAGGAAGCGTTCGATAGCGCGCGTGAGTTCGTCGAAGATTTTCTGGTGTTTGCGGTCTTCCGTGAAGGCGGCGAGAAAATCTGCGGCGAGGGGCGCAACCTCGATCCTGTTCACCTGCTCCACCACGCGCTGGGTGACAAAGCCGCGTAGCCCGGATTGATCGACAGCCGCAAGCGTCTTCGGCACAAGACGCGCTACGAATCGTGACAACCCCTGCGAGCGTTGAGGATCGGACAACCAGTCAGCGACGAGGCTTGCGAAATCAACCTCGTTCAACTTTTCGCGGACCGGCCCTTCGGACAGGAAGTTTGTTTCGATGAAGCGGCCAAGATTATCGGCAATTCGCTCGCGGTTTTCCGGGATGATCGCCGTGTGCGGGATGGGCAGACCGAGTGGGCGCTTGAACAGCGCGACAACGGCATACCAGTCGGCCAGACCGCCGATGGTCGCGGCCTCCGCGAATGCTGCAACATAGGCGAGCCAGGGATAGCTGGTTTCCAGCAGCTTCGCGGCGGCGAACACGGCCACGCAAAGGACGAGAGCGGACGTCGCGACGAATTTGGTACGGCGAAGCGCAGCGACCTTTTGCGACTCCGCGCTGGCGGTCAAAGGAGCAGGCACAGGCTCAGCCTTCAATCAGGCGCAGCTTCTTGTCGAATACGCCGAGTACTCGCGCCAGTTCCTGACCGCGCTTGAGCACCTGACCCGTGCCGGTGAAGACGGCAAAGGCGCCTTGCTTGCGCGCGAGCGCCGGATTTTTGACGATCTGGAACAAAGGTGTTTCGCTCGCGCGCCGGAAAACGGAGAAAACGGCCCGGTCCGGCGTGTGGTCGATCGCATAGTCGCGCCATTCATTCGCGGCGACCATACGTCCATATAAACGCAGAATGGTTTCAAGTTCGCGACGCTCGAATGAGACCGGGTGCAGCATCTTCTGCTGCTTTGTTCCCGGAAAAGGGATGAGTATTGCCGACTCGTCCTCGCCCTTCGATCCGGTTCCGCGCTCCGTCATTCAGATTCCCTTTGATAACGGTGGTACAGGGTCGCCTTTTCATTAAAGAAATGCAAGAGTTAGTGGTAAATGTGGCCTGATGTACGGGCGTTTTTCGATCACACGTTGAAATACTTTGTAACGATTGGTGATCATTCAACACATTGTTGCCGCAATTTATCCAAGTTGATGCCCCAAATAAAATCGACGGTGTTGCTGTTGCCTGAGACGGTTCGGTCCGGTTTTGCTCGTAACCCCAAGCCCCCCGCCCACGAGCCTTACCGGATCGAATCAGGCTACTCCCGCAAAGTTCGGGATTTTCTGACCGGCAAGCCCATTGGCTGCGCCGGTTTTTGTTTTTTGCTGGTCGTTTAGGGGTGTCGAACCAGCGTTGCGCCCAAAATTGGGCCTAGCTTTCCATCTTCTGTAGCGCCTTGCAGAAGTGCGGCGCAGCCGCCCTTGCTTTCAAATTCACTTTTGGGGAGCTCGAACTCCGCAGCCTTGCCGTGCCAGACGCCGGCAGCGCGGACTCCGGTCACGGCGTTAAGATATATGGCCTTGCGACCGACATTCTCTCCCTTTTCGATGTCGATGGCTTTGGGCGGCTCGAAATAGACCAGCATCAAATTTGCCTCAGCGGCAGGCTGCGTCGTTGCGCCCACCTTGATGATGATGCTGTCTTTCGTTTCAGACACAGTGAGGTTCACCACCATGCCTTCGCCCTTGCTGTTCAGCGAATTAAGACCGTTTTCGACGGATTTGCGGTCGCCGCCCATGAAGTCCTCGCGCCCATTGACGACGAGTTGCGGTGTGTAGATCGACCTGTCACCAAAGCTGCGCATATAGGCATATTGGCGTTCGGTGTGTTCGGGCTTGGCGAGCGTGTCTTTCCAGCCGAGATAATCCCAATAGTCCACGTGATAGGCGAGCGCGATGACATCGCCCTTCTGGACAAGCTCATTGAAAAAGCTGTCGGCAGGCGGGCAGGAATTGCAGCCTTGGCTCGTGAAAAGCTCTACGACACCCGCGGGCTTGTCGGTGCCTGCGAGACTCGGCGCCGAAAGCATCATGCACGTTGCGAGCGCGACGAGTGCTGACTTTATGGCTTTTGGAAGCGAGGTGAGGTTCATTGTGTGTCGCAGACTGGAAATTTTCTCCGTTGGCTATGTGCCAGAGCCGGACTTCAAAGCGAAGTCACGATGGGGTGAAAAATTTGCGTCCAGCGGAAGAACAGACGCTTTGGATAGCAAATCCTCTTGAATGGACCCCACGGCTCTGCGTTCCGGATTTGGTGTGCCAACAAAAAGGCAGCGCGAACTTTCAAAGTTTGCGCTGCCCCTCATCCGGCTGCCGCCACCTTCTCCCCGTGAACGGGGAGAAGGACGATGTGTTGACCGTCGCGTAAAATTACGCTGCGAGGTCGCGGAGAACGTACTGCAAGATGCCACCGTTCTTGTAGTAATCCAGCTCGTCCAGCGTATCGATGCGGCAGAGAATCGGAACGTTCTTCACCGTGCCATCGGCATAGGTGATTTTCGCCGTCATCATCTGGCGCGGCTTGATGTTCTCAATGCCGTCGATTTCCACCAGTTCGTCGCCCTTGAGGTTGAGCGTCTTCCAGTTCGTACCTTCCTCGAACACGAATGGAATGACGCCCATGCCGACGAGGTTGGAGCGGTGGATACGCTCAAAGGACTGCGCAATGACGGCGCGAACGCCGAGCAGATTGGTGCCCTTGGCCGCCCAGTCACGCGACGAACCGTTGCCATATTCGACGCCGGCGAAGATGACGAGCGGAACGCCCTCTCTCTTATACTCCATCGCTGCGTCGTAGATCGGCAGTTCTTCCTTGGACGGATAGTGGATGGTGTAGCCGCCTTCGCGCCCGTTTTCGCCAAGCATGTGGTTGCGAATGCGGATGTTGGCGAAGGTGCCGCGCATCATCACTTCATGGTTGCCGCGACGCGTGCCGTACTGATTGAAGTCCGCGACGCCAACGCCGTGATCCGTAAGGTACTTGCCGGCAGGCGAAGCCGCCTTGATGGAACCGGCAGGCGAAATGTGGTCCGTGGTGATCTTGTCGCCGAACAGGCCAAGGATGCGAGCGCCCTTGATGTCGCTGACATGACCAGCCTTGCGGCCCATGCCCGCGAAATAAGGCGGGTTCTGAACATAGGTCGAAGTCGTCGTCCCATGCGTAGGTCTGGCCGGACGGCGCGTTGACCGCCTGCCAGTGCTCATCACCCTTGAACACATCGGAATATTTCCGCGCGAACAGGTCACGCGTGACGTTCTTCTCGATGAACTCCTGGATCTCGGCGGAAGTCGGCCAAATCTCGCGCAAGTAAACCGGCTTGCCGTCCCTGTCTTCGCCAATTGGCTCGGTGGTCAGATCCTTGGTTACGGTTCCGGCCAGCGCGTGCGCCACCACCAACGGTGGTGAGGCGAGATAGTTTGCCTGCACGTCAGGCGACACGCGGCCTTCAAAGTTGCGGTTCCCAGAAAGGACTGACGCGGCGATGATGCCCTTGTCGTTGATGGTCTTGGAAATAGCTTCCGGCAGCGGACCGGAATTGCCGATGCACGTGGTGCAGCCAAAGCCAACGAGGTTGAAGCCGATTTGGTCCAGTTCTTTCTGGAGGCCGGAGTTGGTCAGATATTCCGCAACCACCTGCGAGCCGGGTGCGAGCGAAGTTTTGACCCAAGGCTTCTGCTTGAGGCCGCGTCGATTCGCATTGCGCGCCAACAGGCCCGCGCCGATCAGCACGGAAGGGTTCGACGTGTTGGTGCAGGAGGTGATTGCGGCAATGGCGACATCGCCGTGACCGATTTCAAAGTCCTCACCCTCGACAGCGTAGCGCTTATGCACGTCGACGGTTTTCTTGTACTCGGCTTCGAGCGCTTTGGCGAAACCATCGGCGATGCCTTCCAGCGGTACGCGGCCTTCTGGACGCTTCGGTCCAGCCATAGACGGCACGACAGAGCCAAGGTCGAGTTCCAGCGTATCCGTGAACACCGGATCGGCGCTGTCTGCCTCGCGCCACATGCCCTGCGCCTTGCTGTAAGCTTCGACGAGAGCAATGCGGGCTTCCGACCGGCCCGACATGTTGAGATAGCGGATCGTTTCCGAATCGACCGGGAAGAAGCCGCAGGTCGCGCCATATTCAGGAGCCATGTTGCCGATGGTGGCGCGGTCGGCCAGCGTCATGTTGGAAAGGCCGGGGCCGAAGAACTCGACGAACTTGCCGACGACGCCCTTCTTGCGCAGCATCTGCGTGACCGTCAGCACGAGGTCGGTCGCGGTAATGCCTTCCTTGACCTTGCCGGTGAGGCGGAAGCCAATGACTTCCGGCAGCAACATGGAGACCGGCTGGCCGAGCATCGCAGCCTCAGCCTCGATGCCGCCAACGCCCCAACCCAGAACGCCGAGCCCGTTGACCATGGTGGTGTGCGAGTCGGTGCCGACGCAAGTGTCGGGATAGGCGACGGTTTCGCCGTCTTCCGTGTTGGTCCAGACGGTCTGTGCCAGATATTCAAGGTTGACCTGATGGCAGATGCCGGTGCCGGGCGGCACGACGCGGAAATTGCGGAATGCCTGCTGGCCCCATTTCAGGAACTTGTAGCGCTCTTCATTGCGCTCATATTCAAGCTCGACATTACGGGCAAAAGCCATCGGCGTGCCGAACTCGTCCACGATCACGGAGTGGTCGATAACCAGATCGACGGGAACGAGCGGATTGATCTTTTCCGGATCACCACCAAGCGCCTTGAGGCCGTCGCGCATCGCGGCAAGGTCCACGACGGCGGGAACGCCGGTGAAGTCCTGCATCAGAACGCGCGCCGGGCGGTAAGCGATTTCGACCCCCGCGCTGCCCTTGTCGACCAGCCAGGCGGCAACGGCCTGAATCGATTCCTTGGTGACGGAGCGGCCGTCTTCGTTGCGCAGCAGGTTTTCCAGCAGCACCTTCATGGAGTACGGAAGCTGGGAAACGCCCGTCAGACCGTTCTTCTCCGCCTCGATCAAATTGAAATAGGTGTATTCCGCACCGCCTGCCGTGAGGGTGCGCTTGCAATTGAAACTGTCGAGTGATTTCGCCACGTGCGATACATCCTTAGTCTGTTCAGCCTGAAAGGGAACGGACTCCGATGGCATGCAATCACGCGCAAAGGTGCGGGTACGGCCATTTCCGCTGTCCGCTCCCAAGCAACCCGAGCCGGTAAAGGCGGCGCGTGCGTTGGTTCGGCGCAAATTTCGTTTGCCTTCTCCGGCCGCTGGAGTTGGTTCCTCGCATATAGAGAAATTTGTAGAATAGTTCTAGACAGAGTTTTGCCAATTTTGCTGCGCCGCACATCGAATCGGATCAGACTTTCGGCGAAGGAGAGGTAATGCTGCTTGAGGCCGAGAATCTGGCCGCTGAACGAGGCGGGGAACTGGTGTTCTCGGACATCAACTTTGTGCTGCGTGAGGGCGAAGGGTTGGTTGTTACTGGGCCCAACGGAGCCGGAAAATCCACCCTGCTGCGCGCGGTAGCCGGGCTGTTACCGCTGGCGGCTGGCCGCGTGCGCTTCGATGGCGATGCCGAGTTCGATGAGGTGGGCGGTGCTTGCCACTATCTCGGACACCAAAATGCGATGAAAACGGCGCTGACTGTGGAGGAAAATCTGCGCTTCTGGCGAGAGTTTTCAGGTAGCGCGCATCTTGAGATCGTGGAAGCGCTGGAGATGGTAGGCTTAGCGGATATTGGGCATCTACCATTCGGATATTTATCGACCGGACAGAAGCGCCGGGCGGCAATTGCCAAGCTGCTGGTTTCTTACCGGCCCGTCTGGCTGCTTGATGAGCCGACAGCGGGGTTGGACAAGGCATCTGAAACGCAGTTTGCGGAGCTTATGCGTGCGCACCTCGGCGACGGCGGCATGATTATTGCCGCAACGCATCATCCCCTTGGACTGGAAGGCGCAGCGGAATTGAGGATGGGTGCGTGATGCTGACGGGTTCGATGCGGTGCCAGCCATTACCCCCACCCCTTACCCCTCCCCTCAAGGGGGAGGGGGACGAAGAACGCTGTGCTCCCCGGCCCCCCTCCCCCTTGAGGGGAGGGGTAAGGGGTGGGGGTCTATCTTTTCGAGATACCCAATATTTGGAAATTCGCCACTCATGCTAGCGCTTGTTTCTGCGTGAGGTTCGGCTGGGTGTACGTGCAGGCGGCGGGGCGCTGACCGGCGTGCTGTTCTTTCTCGCTGTGATTGCCACCGTGCCTTTTGCAATTGGCCCGGACCTGAATTTGCTGGCGCGTATCGGCCCAGCGATCCTTTGGATCGGCGCGCTGCTCGCCAGTCTGCTCGGCCTTGATCGGCTGTTTCAGGCGGATAGGGAGGATGGTTCGCTCGACCTGCTCATTCTGGCGACGGACCGATTTTCGTTCGTGTTGGCCGTGATAACCAAGTGCCTCGCGCATTGGGTAACAGGTGTGCTGCCGCTGGTGATTGCTGCGCCGTTGCTCGGCGTGCTGATGAACATGACGCCAACAGGCATCGGCGCGACCACGCTAACACTGCTGGCGGGCACGCCTGCGATTACATTTATTGGAGCGGCAGGTGCGGCGGTGGCTGTTGCGCTGCCACGCGGTGGCGTGCTGATCTCGGTGCTCATTCTGCCGCTGGTTATACCCGTACTGATCTTCGGTGTTTCGGCAAGCTACGGCGCAGTTGCGGAGCCAGATCCGTTTCTGCCGCCTTTCCTGATGCTGTCGGCGCTGACGTTGTTTCTTGCAGTGGTTGGGCCGGTAGCGGCAGCACTTTCATTGAGATGGGCGAGCGATTGACCAACGGCGAAACAAATCTCTCGAAACTGCTTGGGGGCATGACGCCTGTGCTGCATGAAGGCGTCTACGGTTTTGCGACCTTGGCCAGCGTGCCGGAGCGTCTGAATCCGCTGATGATTTTTCGGGAGCACGAAGGCATCACGATCATAGCGCAGGCGGGAGATTTTGAGGCCACGGCTGTAGAATACGGTTTCCGCTGTCGCATGATTACGCTGAATGTTCACTCCTCGCTGGAGGCGGTTGGCTTTTTGGCAGCCATTACTGCCCGACTTGCGGAAGCGGGTATGGGTGTGAATCCCGTTTCGGCGTTTTATCACGATCACTTATTTGTGCCTGAAGAGCGAGCGGAGGAAGCGTTTGCGCTCCTCCAGTCGCTTGCACGTGAGCACGCTATCTGATGCGCGTCAGAAAGGTCAATTGCGCGCCACAATCGCTACGTTTATTGAGCTAGCCATGTCTGAAACCGCAGCCCCGGCGCGAAAAATCTCCGATCTCGCCAATCCGACGCGCTTTATTGCGCTGGCGGACCGGCTGGTTTCTTGGCTGGCGGTACTGACGTTGATTGTGCTTGCGGTCGGGCTTTACATGAGCTTCGCAGCGCCGGAGGATTATCAGCAAGGCACCACGGTTCGCATTATGTATATCCATGTGCCTTTCGCGTGGCTGTCCATGATGTGCTACACGATCATGTCGGTTGCGGCGCTCGGTACGCTCGTCTGGCGGCACCCGCTGGCTGACGTGGCGCTGAAATCCGCTGCACCCATTGGCGCGACATTTACCGCGCTTGCGCTGATTACCGGTTCCATCTGGGGCAAGCCCATGTGGGGAACGTGGTGGGTCTGGGATGCGCGGCTGACGTCGGTGTTTGTATTATTCCTGATCTATCTCGGCATTATTGCCCTGACGCGTGCGATGGATGAGCCTGCACGCGCGGCGCGCGCGGCGGGAATCATGACGCTGGTCGGTTTCATCAATATCCCGATTATCAAGTTTTCCGTCGATTGGTGGAACACGCTGCATCAGCCTGCCAGTGTAATCCGCATGGATGGGCCTGCCATCGATCCGAGCATGCTTTGGCCGTTGCTGGTTATGGCTGTTGGGTTCACGCTGCTGTTTTTCACACTGCACCTGATGGCTATGCGAACGGAAGTGTGGCGACGTCGCGTGCGGACGATGCGTCAGCTTGCGGCGCGGCGGGCGGAGGTTCGTGTATGAGCGCGCATGACACCTATGTCGTCGCTGCTTATGGCATAACGTTTATCGTACTTGCCGGACTTGTCGTCGCAATTCTGGTCGATCAAAGCGCGCGCAAGCGGGAGCTCGCGGAGCTTGAAAAGCAAGGGTTACGCAGGCGCTCGGATCGCGGGGCAGTATCTTGAGCATTGAAAGACCGGCAGCAAAGGGGCCGCGCCTCTTGTTGGTGCTGCTTCCATTGCTGGTGTTTGTCGCGCTGGCGGTGGTTTTCTTTCGCCAGCTGATGTCTGGCGAAGATGTTTCGGTGGTTCCATCAGCGCTGATCGGACAGAAAGCGCCCGCAACGAATCTTCCACCGCTCGAAGGGCTTGGCCTTCCCGGCCTCGATACTTCGGCGTTTGACGGCAAGGTGACGCTGGTCAATGTGTTCGCATCGTGGTGTGCGCCGTGCCGCGAAGAGCATCCGGTGCTGCTCCAGCTTTCGCAAGACAAGCGGTTCGCAATCGCCGGGTTGAACTACAAAGATCAACCCGAGAATGCCCGGCGCTTTCTCGGCGAGTTGGGAAACCCGTTTTCGGCAATAGGTACGGACGAAAAGGGCCGTGCCGCGATCGACTGGGGAGTTTACGGCGTACCGGAGACTTTCGTCATCGGAAAAGACGGCACCATTCTCTTCAAGCATGTCGGCCCGCTGTCACCGGAATCGGTGAATGGAACCCTGATGCCTGAAATCGAGAAGGCGCTGGCGGGATGATCCGCCGGAATTAATCCCGCTCCGGCTAAAGCGCGCTTGCGCTGCTACTTCGCCGGATTGGGAAGGGGCCTCGATCCGTTAGGAGAGACCCCGACTTTAGTGAAACTTTGCCCCGCTTGGCTTTCGGACTTAGTGTCCGTAAACAGCCTGATATGCGGCGCGAAGCATTTCATCACGATTGCCGTTGAAGTCGGCGAGATCACGGTCGGTCAGACCGCGAATTTCAGTGACCATGCGCTGATAACGAGCGCGCTTTGCGATGGTTTTGCGAATGCCTTCGAACATTTTCTGGTTCCTTTCGGGTTGCCAATTTCCTCCCTTTGGAACAATCCAAATATAGGCGTGATATTGTGCGGTGCAAAATATTTTAGTGCAACGCAGCAATGCAATTCGCGCATGGCTTATTTATGGAATTTTAGGAAGTGCTTCGGTGGGTTCGACCGCGCTTAAAAAGAAAACGGCCAGTCCCGAAGAACTGGCCGTTTGATCCCTAGACCTTGACCGGTCGCTTAGCGACCATAAACGCGAGCGTAGATCTGAGCCAAGCTATCGACGTAGCGGCTTTCCAGCGCGTTGAATTCTTTGTTTTTGGCGGGAGCCTTACGGTCCGCAGCGAAGTGAGCAATCATACGGTTGAACATTTTGGATTTGGCTGGCCACCGCCAGCCCCTTTCTTGTTATGCCGACTAAATAAACTCTCGCTTGATTTTCTGGTAGTGGCTTAAAAGCATTCGAGCTATGCAATTTGCGCAAAGCTTGTGCATTTCGTGCTCAAATTGTGGGCGATGGTTATTTTCTGACCTGCTGATCCAGTGAGTGGCGCATGATGAGCGGCATCTGCGAAAAAACGAAAATGAAGGTCAGCGCCGTAAAGCCGAAAAGCTTGAATGCTGCCCAATATTCATCAGCGATATCAGGAGGATAAAACGCGCCGAGGCTGCGCCACACAACTTCGTTCAGGATGGCGCATACGACGAAAAACAGGCCCCAGCGGAATGTCAGCTTGCGCCAGCCATCATCATCGAGCTGGAAAGCCTGATCGAAAACATAGCCAAGCAGCGGGCGATTGAAAGCTAAGCCGCCGAGCAGGATCGCGGCAAAGAGGGCATAGACGATTGTCGGCTTCATTTTGATGAAAGTGTCGTTTTGAAGCCAGATCGACAGGCCACCGAAGATCAGGACCACGACGCCGGAAACCAACGGCATCATCGGAATTGAGCGCGTGAGCAGCCATGACACCACAAGAGAAACCGCCGTGGCGGCCATGAATAACGCGGTTGCGATGAAGAGCGGCTTTCCGAGCGCGCCGAGAGCCGGGAAAATCGCAGCCAGCCAATGACCCTTGAAGGTAGCCAGAAAGAAGATGAGCAACGGCCCCATTTCCAGCGCGAATTTCAGGCCGGGGCTGATTTTTTTTTGCCGGGGATCCGAGGGGCCGGCTTCAAGGATTGGGTTGCTCATGGCTTCCTGACCTGCACTTTTCTCAGCCTACACCAGCGATTGCCTTGGCAAAATCGCCCGCAGAAAATGGTTCAAGATCATCGATCTGCTCGCCGACACCGATGAAGTAGACGGGTAATTTATGCTTGGCGGCAATTGCGACAAGAATACCGCCGCGCGCCGTCCCGTCGAGCTTTGTCATCACGAGTCCGTTCACACCTGCGACATTGCGGAAGATTTCGACTTGATTGAGGGCGTTCTGGCCGGTCGTTGCATCGACGGTCTGGAGCACCGTGTGCGGGGCCTCGGGGTCGAGCTTGCCGAGTACACGCACGATCTTTTCCAGCTCGGCCATAAGCTCGGCCTTGTTTTGCAGGCGGCCAGCCGTGTCGATGATAAGCACGTCAGACCCGGCCTCTTTGGCCTTGGCGAACGCGTCATAGGCGAGGCCAGCGGCATCGGCTCCGAGCTTGGATGAAACAACGGGCGAGCCGGTACGCTCTCCCCAGATCTTTAGCTGCTCGATGGCTGCTGCGCGGAAAGTATCACCCGCCGCGAGCATGACCGAATAGACCGCCTGCTTGCAGTTTGCGGCGAGCTTGCCGATGGTCGTTGTTTTTCCGGTGCCGTTGACGCCGACAACAAGAATGACGTGGGGTTTATGGGAAAGATCGAGTTCCAGCGCCTGCGCGACTGGGAGTGAGAACCTTTTCCATTTCCGTCGCCATGACGGTGCGGACTTCCGAATCGCTGATCTCGCGCCCGTAACGCCCGGAGGCCAGCGTGTCGGTGACACGCATCGCTGTTTCAAGCCCTAGGTCGGCCCGCAGCAGAACGTCTTCAAGCTCCTGCAGCGTATCCTCGTCCAGCTTGCGCTTCGTGAATATGCCCGCAATGTTGCTCGAAAGCTCGCGAGAGGAGCGCGCCAAGCCCTGCCGCAAGCGCTGATACCAGGAGAGGCGTGGCTGCGCTTCGATCACTGGAGCCGGCTCGGCCTTAGCCTCGACCTTCTTCGCGACCGTTACTTTTCCGGCGGGTGATGCTGGTTGCGTCGGCGCTGGGTGGTTCCACCACGACCGGCGGCAGTTCTTCGATTGGCTCCTGCGCTGTAACAGGCTCAGGCTCGGGCAGGGCCGGTATTTGAATTGTCTCGGCAACAGGCTCTTCGATGACCGGTTCTGGGACGATTGGTTCTAGGGCAACCGGCTCGGGCTGCTTGACGGGTTCAGGAGCAGGTTCTGCCACAGGCTCCGGCTTGGGAGCCTTCTTGGGCTTTGCCGGTTGCTTGGGCGGAGCGCTCGGAATGGGATCGGGCGCGATTTCCGGCTCTGGCCGCGTTGGAGGCAGGGGCTCGACCGGCGCTTCGTCCAGCAGATCCGGCTCAGGCGGAGGCGGCGCAATCGGCTCTTCAATAATCGGTGGCGCAGATGGCGTTTCGACTTCCGGCTCTGGTTCAGCGATTTCAGGCGCGGGAATTTCAACCGGCTGTGACGGTTCTTCGGGGGTCGGGTCGGGTTGCTTAAGCTCCTTGAGCGCATCCCAATTGATTGGGGCGAGCGGCTCGTCCTCGACGGGCGTCTCTACAACCTCCTTCTTGCCGAAGGAAAATATGCGCTTGAGAAGTCCGGCCATCAGGCTGCCCTGGCATTGCTGATATTGCTGACGAGCTCGGCAATCAGTCGCTCACCGTCATGCTTCGTGATGCGCGCTGGCACGATTTCGCCGGGGGTACCAGTGTCGATTGCGGCGAGCGCGAAGCCTTCCGTACGGCCTAACCCCTCGCGCTCGATCAGAATCGATTGGTTTGTGCCGACAAGACTGTCGAGATGGCGGCGATAAGCTTCGTCGCCAGCGGCGCGCAATCTTGCCGCGCGTTGCTTGATTGTGGAGCGGTCAAGCTGCGGCATGCGCGCGGCCGGCGTTCCCTTGCGCGCTGAATATGGAAAAACGTGCAAATGCGTCAGGCCGCATTCCTCGACTATTCGGAGTGAGTTCGCGAACATGTCCTCCGTTTCGGTGGGAAAGCCCGCAATAATGTCTGCGCCGAACACGATATCCGGGCGCAGGCGGCGCACATCCTCGCAAAAGCGGATCGAGTCGTCACGCAAATGACGGCGCTTCATGCGCTTGAGAATCATGTCGTCTCCCGCCTGCAATGACAGGTGAAGGTGCGGCATGAGGCGCGATTCGGTTGCCAGCGCATCCATCAAATCGTCGTCCGCCTCGATGGAATCGATGGAGGAAAGGCGCAGGCGCGCAAGGTCAGGCGTTTGTCTAAGAATGGTCTTGACCAGTTTGCCGAGACGCGGCGCACCGGGAAGGTCTGCGCCATAGCTGGTCAGGTCAACGCCCGATAGCACCACTTCGGCATAACCATTGCCGGTCAGGCGCTTGATCTGTTCGATCACGGCGCCCATAGGCACGGAGCGCGAATTGCCACGACCAAAGGGGATGATGCAGAAGGTGCAGCGATGGTCGCAGCCGTTCTGCACCTGCACGAAAGCGCGCGCGCGACCCTCGATAGCGTCAACCATATGCGACGCGGTTTCGGTGACGGACATGATGTCATTGACGCGAACCTTCTCCGTGTCGTTGACGCCGAAATCTGGGAGGGCGCGATAGGAATGCGCTTTCAGCTTTTCCTCATTGCCGAGGATGAGATCGACCTCATCCATTTCGGAGAAGTTTTCGGGTTCTGTCTGCGCTGCGCAACCGGTCACGATAATGCGCGCATTGGGATTTTCCCGGCGTGCCTTGCGGATGGATTGCTTCGCCTGCCGTACCGCTTCGGCAGTTACAGCGCAGGTGTTGAAGATGATCGCGCCGTCGCGTAGCGCTCCCAGACCGGCTGTCTCGGCCTCCCGGCGCATAACTTCCGACTCATAGGTGTTGAGTTCGACAGCCGAATGTGACAATCTCGACCGCCATCAAGCCGCGCTTTCCGTATCACGCGTCCATGCACCGCTGGTTGGGTCGAAAGTACCTGAAAATTCCCACTCCGCCGGGCCGGTCATGATGACGTGATCGTCGCCGCGCCATTCGATACGCAGCAAACCGCCCGGAACGCTGACATTGACGGTGCGACCAGTGCGCCCAGTTCGGGCGGCAGACACCGCAGCGGCGCATGCCGCCGAGCCACAGGCGCGGGTCAAGCCAGCGCCGCGCTCCCATGTGCGCATGACAAGGCTGTCCGGGCCGGTGACATGCGCAATTGTGATATTGGCACGCTCCGGGAAAATGGGATGATTTTCGAGCAAAGGCCCGAAGCGCTCAAGGTCGTAGGACCAAACGTCATTATCTACCCAGAAGATCGCGTGCGGATTGCCCATCGAGGCGACAGATGGAGAATGCAGAACCGGCGCATCGATAGGCCCGATTTGCAACTCTATCATGCGGGTGTCGCGGAACTCTTCGGCCAACGGAATATCGCGCCAGTCAAAGCGCGGCTTGCCCATGTCGACAGAAATCGAGCCGTCAGCATGTTCTTCCGCCGTGAGGATTCCGGCTATGGTTTCAAAGGTGAAAGACTTCTTTCCGGTTTCCGAGGCCAAAGCTTGCACAACGCAACGCATGCCGTTGCCGCACGCCTGTGCCATCGAACCGTCCGAGTTGAGAATCTCGACATAGTTCGCAGTGCCGGGCGTGCGCGGATCGTGAATCGCCATGATCTGGTCGAAACGCGTTGCCGGGTCGGCGTTTAGTGAGATGGCGGCGTCAGGCGCAACTCGGTCCGCACGGCTACGCATGTCGGCAACGATGATCTCATTGCCGAGCCCGTTCATCTTCGCAAATTGCGCGGCCTTTGCCATTGCGCCGGATAATCCCAAATGGTTTTCGGGCTATATGGCGGAAACGGCGTATAATTTCCAGTGTTCGCTTATGCGACGACGACAAGACCGAACAGCACGAGCAGGAACAGGACGAGCACAATGCCTATCAGAAGCCTCGCGCCGGTCGCCGCTGCGCCTGCTAAAGAGTTGAAGCCAAGTAGGCTCGCCACGGCTGCGACGATAAGCAGAATCAAATATTTGATCATGGAGGCACTTCCCGTGTTTCATAACGTGCAGCCGGTTGTGAGTTCCTGAAGCCGTATAGCAGCAAATAGCCGAGATATATTTGCAACAGTTTCGCCCTGAAAATGCTTTCTTAACCATGGATGGTTGAAATCATGGAGCTTTCTTCGTTTTGGAACGTCGTACGGAATGAAGCGGCGGCTGGAGGTTTGGAAATGACGTTCTCGAAATCGGCAATACTGGCATTGATGGTCTGTTCCACGGCGTTGGCAGGTTGCCAAAGCTCGCGCATGGAATCGATGAACAGCCAGCCCGAGCCATTGCCTGCAGCGCCGTCCGGAACCGTGACAGGTGGGCAGCTGCCGCCTCCAACTGCGCCGGGAGCCTTTCCGGAAGCGCCTCAGAACCCGCAGGTTGCAGCCGCTTCGCCCACCACGCCTGCCGCGCCGCCCACCAACGCACCGGACATTACCAAGAACGGTATGCTCGGTTCGTGGAACACGAGTGTCGGCGGCTCTAGCTGTCAGGTGTTCCTCTCGCTCACTAAGTTCGGCAACGCGTCGCGCGGCGGTTCGCGTGGCTGCGCAGGCGATATGCAAAAGATGCGGAGCTGGGACGTTCAGGGCAAGCAGGTCGTGATGTATGATGAGAGCGGCAACCAGATTGCATCGCTCTATTCCAGCGGTGCGAATCGCTTCGATGGGCAAACCAGCGGCGGACAATCTATTTCGTTGAGCCGCTAACAGTCGAAACGGGGCGATCCGGCTTATGCCAATACGAGATGGGTTGGAGCCCCACCCGACCGTTCTTCAACGCTATACGCATTTAGTCCAAACTGGCGCCGTTACGCGCGACGCTGAGCAGGAAAGAATTGCCCGCGCGCTTGATCGGCTGATCGACGCTATTATCGCGCGGCGGTTGGCAACCAAATCAAGCGCGCTCGGCTGGCTGTTTGCCAAGAAGCGCGAAACGAAAGCGCCTATCAAAGGGCTTTATGTTTATGGTGGCGTTGGCCGCGGCAAGACCATGCTCATGGACATGTTTTACGAACTGCTGCCGGTTCGCAGAAAGCGGCGTGTCCATTTCAACGACTTCATGGCCGATGTGCACGACCGAATTGCAAAGCATCGGCAGGCGCGCAAAGAGGGCACGGTTAAAGAGGACGATCCGATTCCGCCGGTCGCCAAGGCGCTGGCCGAACAAGCTTGGGTGCTTTGCTTCGATGAGTTCTCCGTAACGGACATTGCTGATGCAATGATTCTCTCGCGGCTGTTTTCGGCTTTGTTTGCGGAAGGGGTCGTGCTGGTCGCTACGTCGAATGTCGCGCCGGAGAATCTCTACCGAGACGGGTTGAATCGTGGGCTGTTCCTGCCGTTCATCAATACGCTGTCGCGCAATGCTGACGTTATGACACTCGACGGACCGACAGATTATCGGCTCGAAAAGATGAATCGATTATCGGTCTATTTGACGCCGATCTGTCCTGAGACGGACAATCGAATGGAGGAAATGTGGAAATCCGTGACGGCGGGACAGCCAATCGCACCGGCGGACCTGACCATCAAGACGCGCAAGGTGCAGATTCCGCAGGCTGCTGGTTCGTGCGCGCGGTTCGAGTTTGTTGATCTGTGCCAAAAACCATTGGCTGCGCGCGAATATCTGGCGATTACGGATCGCTACGACACGATTTTCATAGATCATGTGCCGGTGCTGGACCCGACGCTGCGCAACGCGACCAAGCGATTCATTCTGCTGGTTGACACTCTATATGATCGCAAGGCCCGCGCTGTGATCAGCGCGGATGCTTCGCCCGACAAGCTTTATGCGGGCCGGCCGGGTACGACGGAAGCCTTTGAGTTTGATCGCACCGTTTCGCGGTTGATCGAGATGCAAAGCAAGGAATGGCTGGAGGCGTTTGAGCAGCGCAAGAGCCTTAAATCCGCCGCGCAATAATTGTCATAAGGTTGAGGTCAAACGTCGGTCATAATAAAAAATGCCTGATTATCACGCAAAATTTTGACGTTTACGTAAGTCAAAATCAATCTAAACGATTGAAAACATTGGGCTGAAAATAATCGTTTGAATTTTTTCCTTAGCGAGTCTATGGCATTCGCCGAATTCCGACGCAGGGGCGCCCTGCATTTGGCTAACTCGCAGCGGCGGCAGCCGCGATGTCAAAGCGACAGATCGAAGGAAATTCTCCCCACATGGCACGCAAGAAGATAGCGCTCATCGGCTCGGGCATGATCGGCGGCACGCTCGCACATCTCATCGGCCTCAAGGAACTCGGCGACGTGATCCTGTTCGATATTTCGGAAGGTCTGCCGCAGGGCAAGGGCCTCGATATCGCGCAATCTTCCGCCGTTGAGGGTTTCGACGCTGCGTTTCAGGGCGTGAACGACTATGCCGGTATCGAAGGCGCAGATGTCTGCATCGTGACGGCTGGCGTGCCGCGCAAGCCAGGCATGAGCCGCGACGATCTTCTTGGCATCAACCTCAAGGTAATGGAGCAGGTTGGCGCGGGCATCAAGAAATATGCGCCGAAAGCTTTCGTCATCTGCATCACCAACCCGCTCGACGCGATGGTATGGGCATTGCAGAAGTTCTCCGGAATGCCGAAGAGCCATGTTGTCGGCATGGCGGGTGTGCTGGACTCCGCGCGTTTCCGCTATTTCCTTTCGGAAGAATTCAACGTTTCCATTGAAGACATCAGCGCAATGACGCTTGGCGGTCATGGCGACGACATGGTGCCGATGGTGCGCTACTCGACAGTTGGCGGCATTCCGCTGCCGGATCTCATCAAGATGGGGTGGACGTCGCAGGAAAAGCTGGACGCCATCGTTGAGCGTACCCGTAAGGGCGGCGGCGAAATCGTCGGCCTGCTCAAGACGGGGTCGGCTTACTATGCGCCTGCTGCTTCTGCCGTTGCGATGGCGGAAAGCTATCTCAAGGATAAAAAGCGCGTGCTGCCATGCGCCGCCTATCTCAGCGGCCAGTATGGCTTGAAGGACATGTATGTCGGCGTGCCGGTCGTGATCGGTGCTGGCGGTGTGGAACGCGTGATCGAACTTGATTTCAACAAGGACGAAAAGGCCATGTTTGAAAAGTCGGTCGGCGCGGTCAAGTCGCTGTGCGAAGCCTGCGAAGGCATCGCTCCGCAACTCAAGTAAATCCCAAGCCAGCAGTTCGGGAGCCAGCAATGAACATTCATGAATATCAGGCCAAGCAGCTACTCAAGAGCTTTGGCCTTCCCGTTGCGGAAGGCGTGCCGGTGCTCAACGCCGGTGAAGGTGAAGCTGCCGCAAAGGCGCTGCCGGGGCCGCTTTACGTGGTCAAGAGCCAGATCCATGCGGGTGGGCGCGGCAAGGGTAAGTTCAAGGAACTCGGTGCGGATGCAAAGGGCGGTGTCCGCCTGTCCAAGTCGGTCGATGAAGTCGTTGCCAACGTCAAGGAGATGTTCGGCAATACGCTCGTGACCAAGCAGACCGGACCGGCTGGCAAGCAGGTCAACCGCCTCTATATCGAAGACGGCGCGGATATTGACCGCGAGCTTTATCTCTCGCTGCTGGTGGATCGCTCCGTTGGGCGTGTCGCGTTCGTGGTTTCCACGGAAGGCGGCATGGACATCGAAACGGTCGCACATGACACGCCGGAGAAGATCATCACCGTCGCTATCGATCCTGAGAAGGGCGTGACCGCGGCGGATGTGAAGGCGCTCAACGCAGCGCTGGTGTTGACCGGCGACGCGGCCAAGGATGGCGAGTCGGTGTTTCCGGCGCTCTACAAGGCCTTTGTCGAGAAGGACATGAGCCTGCTCGAAGTGAATCCTCTGATTGTTATGAAGAACGGGCATCTGCGTGTTTTGGACGCCAAGGTGTCCTTCGATAACAACGCTCTGTTCCGTCATCCGGATGTGGTCGAACTTCGTGACACCACGGAAGAAGACGCGAAGGAAATCGAAGCCTCGAAATATGACCTCGCCTATGTGGCGCTTGATGGAAACATCGGCTGCATGGTGAATGGCGCGGGTCTTGCGATGGCCACGATGGACATCATCAAGCTCTATGGCGCGGAGCCCGCAAACTTCCTTGACGTTGGCGGTGGTGCTTCGAAAGAGAAGGTCACGGCGGCGTTCAAGATCATCACTGCGGACCCGGCTGTGAAGGGCATTCTGGTCAACATCTTCGGCGGCATCATGAAATGCGACATCATCGCGGAAGGCGTGGTCGCAGCCGTCAAGGAAGTGGGCCTTAAGGTGCCGCTGGTTGTGCGTCTGGAAGGCACGAATGTCGATCTCGGCAAGAAAATCCTGCGCGAATCGGGTCTGAACGTCACTCCGGCTGACGATCTGGACGATGCGGCAAAGAAGATTGTCGCGGCGGTTCAGGGCTGAATTTTAACTCTCGGCATGCAGGAAACATGCATGCCGGATTGTTTTCAAGAAACTGACGGGGGTCCCGTTCAATATGTCAATTCTCGTCGATAAAAACACCAAGGTGATCGTGCAGGGCCTTACGGGCAAAACCGGCACGTTCCATACCGAGCAAGCGCTGGCCTATCACGGCACGCAGATGGTTGCGGGCGTTCATCCGAGCAAGGGTGGCGAAACCTGGACCGGCTCCAAGGGCGAGACCCTGCCGATTTTCGCATCTGTCGCCGAAGCCAAGGAAGCAACCGGCGCAAATGCATCGGTAATCTATGTGCCGCCAGCAGGTGCAGGGGCTGCAATCATCGAAGCGATCGAGGCCGAAGTGCCCTTCATCGTTTGTATCACGGAAGGCATTCCGGTGATGGACATGGTAAAGGTCAAGGCGCGGCTGGAGCGCTCGAAGTCTCGGCTGCTCGGACCGAACTGCCCCGGCATTCTCACGCCAAACGAATGCAAAATCGGCATCATGCCGGGCAACATCTTCCGCAAGGGCTCGGTGGGCGTTGTTTCGCGCTCGGGAACACTTACTTATGAAGCAGTGTTCCAGACCACCAATGCCGGTCTTGGCCAGACGACGGCTGTCGGTATCGGCGGCGACCCGGTCAAGGGTACGGAGTTCATCGACGTGCTGGAGATGTTCCTCGCTGACGACGAAACCAAGTCGATCATCATGATCGGTGAAATCGGCGGTTCGGCGGAAGAAGATGCGGCGCAGTTCTTGCGCGATGAAGCGAAGCGTGGGCGCAAGAAGCCGATGGCTGGTTTCATTGCTGGCCGCACCGCTCCGGCAGGGCGCACGATGGGTCACGCGGGCGCGGTTATCTCCGGCGGCAAGGGTGGCGCAGAAGACAAGATTGCAGCGATGGAAGCGGCAGGCATCCGCGTTTCACCGTCGCCGGCGCGTCTCGGCACGACGCTGGTTGAAGCGATCAAGGGGTAAGGAGCCGTCCGCTCAGCGGGCAAATTGGCCGTAAACGGCCTGTAAGGATTAGCGCCCGTAGCTTAGCTGCGGGCGCAGCGACAAGGAGACGGAGCTTGCTCCGTTAGGGAAGATGGCACGTAACGACCAGGCCAACGACCGGCTTTCCATCACATCATTTCTCTATGGCGGAAACGCGGATTACATCGAGGCACTGCACGCTGCCTATGAAGACGATCCGGAAGCGGTGAATGTCGAATGGCGTGAGTTCTTTGACTCGCTGAAGGACAATCCGGCTGACGTCAAGAAAAGTGCTGCAGGGGCCTCATGGGCAAAGCCAAGCTGGCCGCTACAGGCAAATGGCGAGCTGGTCTCTGCGCTCGACGGCAATTGGGGTTTGGTCGAAAAGCACATTGAAAAGAAGGTTCGCGAGAAGAGCGTTGCCAATGGTGCGGCGGCGTCCGAACAGGATGTGCTGCAGGCGACGCGCGACTCGGTTCGCGCCATCATGATGATCCGCGCCTATCGTATGCGCGGCCATCTGCACGCAAAGCTCGATCCGCTCGGCATCGCGCAGCCGATTGAGGATTACAACGAGCTTTCGCCGATCTCCTACGGCTTCACGGAGGCCGACTATGGCCGCCGTATCTTCATCGATAATGTTCTGGGGCTGGAATATGCGACCATCCCGGAAATGCTCGAAATTCTGGACCGCACCTATTGTTCGACCATGGGTGTGGAGTTCATGCACATCTCCGATCCAGAGGAGAAGGCTTGGCTTCAAGAGCGCATCGAAGGCGCTGACAAGGAAATTCGCTTCACCGAGACAGGTAAGAAGGCGATCTTGCAGAAACTGATAGAGGCGGAAGGCTTCGAGCAGTTCATCGATGTCAAGTACAAGGGCACCAAGCGCTTTGGTCTGGACGGCGGCGAGTCGCTCATTCCGGCGCTGGAGCAGATCATCAAGCGCGGCGGTGCGCTCGGCCTCAAGGAAGTCGTGCTCGGCATGGCGCACCGTGGCCGTCTCAACGTGCTTTCGCAGGTCATGGCGAAGCCGCATCGTGCGATTTTCCACGAGTTCAAGGGCGGTTCCTACGCGCCGGATGACGTGGAAGGTTCCGGCGACGTGAAGTACCATCTGGGCGCGTCGTCTGATCGTGAGTTCGACGGCAACAAGGTTCACCTGTCGCTGACTGCGAACCCGTCTCACCTCGAAATCGTCGATCCGGTGGTCATGGGCAAGGCTCGCGCCAAGCAGGATCAGCTCGCAGGCCGCGAGCGCGGTGAGATTGTGCCGCTGGAAGAGCGCGCCAAGGTCATGCCGTTGCTGCTGCACGGCGATGCGGCTTTTGCTGGGCAGGGCGTTATCGCGGAAATTCTAGGCCTGTCGGGCCTGCGCGGTCATCGCGTTGCAGGCACGCTGCACTTCATCATCAACAACCAGATCGGCTTCACCACCAATCCGCGCTTCTCACGCTCGTCGCCCTATCCGAGCGACGTTGCCAAGATGATCGAAGCGCCGATTTTCCATGTGAACGGCGACGACCCGGAAGCTGTTGTGCACGCGGCGAAGGTGGCGACCGAGTTCCGCATGAAGTTCCACAAGCCGGTCGTGGTGGACATGTTCTGCTATCGCCGCTTCGGACACAATGAAGGCGACGAGCCTGCGTTCACGCAGCCGATCATGTATCGCACGATCCGCAACCATAAGACGACCGTGCAGCTTTATGGAGACAGGCTGATTAGCGAGGGGCTTCTCACCCAAGCTGAATTCGAAAAGATGAAAGCGGACTGGCGTGCTCATCTCGAAACCGAATGGGAATCGGGACAGGCTTACAAGCCGAACAAGGCCGATTGGCTGGACGGCGCATGGTCGGGCCTGCGCTCTGCTGACCAACAGGACGAATTGCGTCGTGGCAAGACGGCGGTGCCGGTCAAGACGCTCAAGGAAATCGGTAAGAAGCTGACCGAGGTTCCGAAAGATTTCGAGGTCCACAAGACTATCGGGCGTTTTCTGGAAAACAGGCGTCAGGCCATCGAAACCGGTGAGGGCATCGACTGGGCGACTGCCGAAGCACTGGCATTTGGCTCGATCCTGCTCGATGGCAATCCGATCCGCCTGTCGGGTCAGGATTCGGAGCGCGGCACATTCTCGCAACGCCATTCGGTGCTGTACGATCAACGCGACGAAAACCGCTACATTCCGTTGAACAATCTCTCGCCCGCGCAGGCTGGCTATGAGGTCATCAACTCAATGCTCTCGGAAGAGGCAGTGCTGGGTTTTGAATATGGCTACTCGCTGGCCGAGCCCAAGGCATTGACGCTTTGGGAAGCGCAGTTCGGCGACTTTGCCAACGGTGCGCAGGTGGTGTTCGACCAGTTCATTTCGTCTGGCGAACGCAAGTGGCTGCGCATGTCCGGTCTGGTGTGCCTGCTGCCGCATGGTTATGAAGGGCAGGGGCCGGAGCATTCCTCGGCGCGCCTTGAACGCTTCCTGCAGCTTTGCGCGGAAGACAATATGCAGGTCGCGTATTGCTCGACGCCTTCCAATTACTTCCACATTCTGCGGCGTCAGCTAAAGCGCGATTTCCGCAAGCCGCTGATCCTGATGACGCCGAAGTCGCTGCTGCGCCACAAGCGCGCGGTGTCGACGCTGGCGGAGCTTTCCGGCGAAAGCTCGTTCCACCGCCTGCTGTGGGACGATGCGCAGATGCTGCCGAACCAGAAGATCAAGCTGGTGAAGGACTTTAAGATCCGCCGCGTCGTGCTGTGCACCGGCAAGGTCTACTACGATCTTTACGAGGAGCGCGAGAAGCGCGGCATCAACGATGTCTATCTTCTGCGCGTCGAGCAGCTTTATCCGTTCCCGGCCAAGGCGCTCATTACAGAGCTTTCCCGCTTCCGCGGTGCGCAGATGTATTGGTGCCAGGAAGAGCCGAAAAATATGGGTGCGTGGTCGTTCATCGACCCTTATCTGGAATGGGTGCTAGCGCATATCGATGCCAAATATCAGCGCGTGCAGTATGCGGGACGCCCCGCGGCTGCATCTCCGGCGACTGGCCTGATGTCGAAGCATCTTGCGCAGCTTCAGGCGTTCCTAGACGACGCGCTTGGCGAATAACCACAACGAAATCGAAAACGGACAGGAAACCCCCCAATGGCAACCGAAATCCGCGTTCCGACCCTCGGTGAATCCGTGAGCGAAGCGACTGTCGGCAAGTGGTTCAAAAAGGTTGGCGATGCGATTGCAGCCGACGAACCGCTGGTTGAACTCGAAACCGACAAGGTGACGGTCGAAGTGCCTGCACCCGCAGCGGGGACGCTCTCTGAGATCGCTGCAAAAGAGGGCGAGACGGTGGGCCTCGGCGCGTTGCTGGGCACGATTGGCGAGGCTGGTGCCGCTGCAAAGCCGGCAGAAGCGAAGAAGTCCGATGCGGTAGCTCAAGCTGCCGGATCGGCGGGCGCTGCAACGGTGAAGGAAGCTGAGGCAAAGACTGCAAAGATCGCGGGCGAAGGTCCAATCGAACCGAAAATGCCTGCCGCACCTTCCGCAGCCAAGATCGCAGCCGAGGCGAATATCTCGACGGATCAGGTGCAGGGGTCGGGCAAGCGCGGGCAAGTGTTGAAGGGTGATGTGCTGGATGCAATCGCAAAAGGTGCGCCTTCGCAGCCTACGGAAGCGCCGGCGGTTCCTGCGGCCGCACGCGCGCCGTCAAGCGAGGGCGACGCTGTGCGCGAAGAGCGCGTGCGTATGCCAAAGCTGCGCCAGACCATCGCGCGCCGCCTGAAGGAAGCGCAGAACAACGCCGCTATGCTGACCACCTTTAACGAGGTGGACATGAAGGCGGTGATGGACCTGCGCTCCAAGTATAAGGACATTTTTGAGAAAAAGCACGGCGTGAAGCTCGGCTTCATGGGCTTCTTCACCAAGGCCGTGACACATGCGTTGAAGGAAATCCCGGCTGTGAATGCCGAGATCGACGGCACGGATATTATCTACAAGAACTATGCGCATATTGGCGTGGCTGTCGGCACCGACAAGGGCCTTGTGGTTCCGGTTGTGCGCGATGCCGACCAAATGTCGATTGCCGAGATCGAGAAGGAGATCGGGAGGTTGGGTATTGCCGCGCGTGACGGCAAGCTCTCGATTGCAGACATGCAGGGCGGCACGTTCACCATTTCCAACGGCGGTGTTTACGGCTCGCTGATGTCGACGCCGATCCTGAATGCGCCGCAGTCCGGCATTCTGGGCATGCACAAGATTCAGGAGCGCCCGGTGGTTGTCGGTGGTCAGATCGTGATCCGTCCGATGATGTATCTGGCGCTGAGCTACGATCACCGTATCGTTGATGGCAAGGAAGCGGTAACGTTCCTCGTGCGCGTCAAGGACAGCCTTGAAGATCCGGAGCGCTTGGTCCTCGATCTCTAACGGTGATCCGACACGCTGTATCTTTGCGAGCCTCAGGAGGGCGAGATGGAAGCTGGCGTGCTGTCTACTGAACTCACCTATCTTGCATGGAGCGTCGTCCTCCTGATCGTGCAGATTGTGGCGCAGGCTCTCTGGCTTACCAAAGACGGGGGCCTTGCCTATAACGCTGGTGCGCGGGATGGGGAAATTCCCATCTCTGTCGTTACAGACAGGCTCACGCGTTCCTTGCGCAATTTCCTAGAAACCTATGGCGCGTTCATCGCGCTGGCGCTCGCACTGCATGTTACCGGCAAGGCTGGCGGTATGGGCGCGACGGGTGCTGCGCTGTGGTTCTGGGCGCGCATTGCCTATGTCCCCGCCTATGCCTTTGGCATACCCTATCTGCGTTCGATGATATGGACTGTGTCTATGCTTGGCATCGTGCTGATGCTCGTCCAGCTAATTGGGTGACGATTGGGAGCGATTGCATCCAAACTCGGACCTGTCGCTGTTGCAATGAGCCTGTCGTCTGCGCAGGCCCATGCGACTTGCCCGATGGAGCTTGCGGTTTATGGCGACAAGACCGGCGTGGCTGGCATTGATTTCCGTCCTACCGGCGAAAACGCGGTCGTGACGAACAGCTTCAAGATGGTGATGGACAGTGACGTCGTGCTCGACGGTATTGTTATGTGGACGCAGGAAGAGCCTCGACCCAACGCCATCGTTTCCCGAAACTGCCCGGAGGGCGACGTGACCGGCGAAGAATATGCCGCCTGCACACTGTGGCAGGGCGTGGTTTACGCCGTGGATGAAAAGGGAGAGGTCGGGCTTTTGCCCGCTGAGGGGTCGCCTGCGCCCGCGCGGTTGATCCTCGCGGATATTGGTCCGGCGTTGCGTGCTTCAAATGCCTTTGGTGAAGGCGGATTTACAAAAGTGCCTTTCGACATGTTTGAGTTGAAAGGCTGTCAGGAATGATTGGCGGGCGTGCCCGATACGGGCAGCGCAACAGGACGATAAAGGGTGCATTATGGCTTATGATGTTGTGGTGATTGGTTCCGGCCCCGGTGGTTATGTGTGCGCCATCAAGGCGGCGCAGCTCGGCCTGAAAGTGGCCGTCGTGGAGAAGCGCGAAACGTTTGGGGGAACCTGTCTCAATATAGGCTGCATTCCATCGAAGGCCCTGCTGCACGCATCTGAAATGCTGGCTGAAGCCGAGCATTCATTCGATACGCTTGGCATCGAGGTCGGCAAGCCGAAGGTCAACCTCAAGAAGATGATGACGCATAAGGACACGACGGTGAACGCCAATGTCAGTGGCGTCGCGTTTCTGTTCAAGAAGAACAAGATCGACAGTTTCCGTGGCACCGGAAAAATTCTCGGTCCGGGATTGGTTGGCGTTACGGATGCCGACGGCAAAATGCAGGAAATCGAGACGACGAATATCGTTATCGCAACGGGTTCGGACGTTGCAGGCATTCCGGGTGTGCCGGTCGATATTGACGAGAAGGTAATCGTGTCCTCAACCGGCGCCCTCTCGCTCGACAAGATACCGGAAAAGCTCGTGGTCGTCGGAGGCGGCGTGATCGGGCTTGAACTGGGCTCTGTCTGGGCGCGTCTGGGCTCCAAGGTCACGGTAGTGGAATATCTGGATTCCATTCTTGGCGGTATGGACGGGGAGGTGTCCAAGCAATTCCAGCGCATGCTTGCGAAACAAGGCTTTGAGTTCAAGCTCGGCGCGAAAGTCACCGGAGTGGAAAAGGCCAAGAAGGGCGCGAAGGTTACGTTCGAGCCGGTCAAGGGTGGCGCTGCTGAAACAATCGAAGCGGACGTGGTGCTCATTTCGACAGGACGTCGGCCATATACGGACGGGCTGGGTCTGGAGCAGCAGGACATCGCGATGGATCGCGGGCGCGTAAAAACGGACGGGCATTGCCGCACGAATGTGCCGGGCATTTATGCAATTGGCGACGTGACGTTCGGCCCAATGCTTGCGCACAAGGCGGAGGATGAAGGTATTGCCGTTGCCGAAATGATGGCCGGTCAGCGCGGTCATGTGAACTATGACGTGATTCCGAGCGTCGTCTATACGAGCCCGGAGGTCGCTTCTGTCGGCAAGACCGAAGAGCAGTTGAAGGCCGAGGGCGTGGCCTACAAGGTTGGCAAGTTCCCGTTCACAGCCAACGGTCGCGCGCGCGCCATGCTTCATACCGATGGTTTCGTGAAGATGCTGGCCGACAAGGAGACGGACCGCGTGCTCGGCGTGCATATTCTAGGCTTCGGTGCGGGCGAGATGATCCACGAAGCTGCCATGCTGATGGAATTCGGCGGATCGTCAGAAGATCTGGCGCGCACCTGCCACGCGCATCCGACCATGTCGGAAGCCGTTCGCGAGGCTGCGCTGGCGACCTTCTTCAAGCCGATTCATATTTGACGGGATACGCTGCCCCTCATCCGAGCCTTCGGGCCACCTTCTCCCCGTAAACGGGGCGAAGGAAGTGGGCGGTTATACAGGTGACGCGCGGTCATTTCCGTGATATTGGCCGCGCGCGTTCGACAAACCGAACTTCATTTCCCATATTCACGGCTGCCATGACGATCTCGCTCGATATCAAAGACGACGCAATGCGTGCATCCCTTGCCGCACGCGCCGCCATGCCTGCGAAAGAATCGCTCATCGGCCTGACGCGTGAGGAAATGGGCGAGGCTCTAGCCGGGGTTGGTGTGCCGGAGCGGCAGGTGCGTATGCGCGTGCAGCAGCTTTGGCATTGGCTCTATGTACGCGGCGTCTCAAGCTTCGATGATATGTTTAATATCTCGAAGGATTTGCGCGCCACGCTGGCGAAGCATTTTACAATAGCGCGGCCCGAAATCGTCGAAGAGCAGATTTCCAATGATGGCACGCGCAAATGGCTGTTTCGTTTCCCACCGCGCGGTGCCGGGCGTCCAGTCGAAATCGAGACCGTTTACATTCCCGAAGAGGGGCGCGGCACGCTCTGCATATCTTCGCAGGTTGGGTGCACGCTGACTTGTTCCTTCTGCCACACGGGAACGCAAAAGCTGGTGCGTAATCTCACTTCGGAAGAAATTCTGGCCCAATTGCTGACGGCGCGCGACCGGCTGGGCGATTTTCCTGACCGCGACACGCCCGATGGCGCAATCGTTCCTGCGGAGGGCCGCAAGGTGTCCAACATCGTGATGATGGGCATGGGCGAACCGCTTTATAATTTCGAGGCGGTGAAGAACGCGCTGCTGATTGCATCGGATGGCGATGGGCTGTCGCTTTCCAAGCGCCGCATCACGCTGTCAACTTCGGGCGTTGTGCCCGAAATTTTCCGCACTGGCGATGAGATCGGCGTGATGCTGGCGATTTCGCTGCACGCACCGGATGATGATCTGCGTGACCTTCTCGTGCCGATCAACAAGAAGTTTCCGTTGCAACAGTTGATGGACGCTTGCCGCAAATATCCCGGCCTGTCGAATGCCAAACGCATCACCTTTGAATATGTGATGCTCAAGGACGTGAACGACTCGCTGGACCATGCGCGTGCATTGGTAAATCTGTTGAAGGGCATTCCGGCGAAGATCAATCTAATCCCGTTCAATCCGTGGCCCGGCACGAATTATCAGTGCTCCGATTGGGAAACGATCGAGAAGTTTGCAGACTACATCAACAATGCGGGCTATGCGTCACCGATCCGCACGCCGCGCGGGCGCGATATTCTCGCCGCTTGCGGGCAGCTCAAGTCCGAGTCGGAACGGCTGAAAAAGCACGAGCGCCTTGCGCTCGAAGCTATGATGATCGCCAATCACGGCGAAAGCTGGTAGCCATCCATACAGCGTTCCGTCATTCTCGGCCTTGTGCCGACGGCCATTTGGCAACGCTGCGGATGCTCGGGACAAGCCCGAGCATGACGGGAGAGCGTTTATGGATTCTACTTCGCTTGTGCGGTGAGTATCTTCAGCGCGAAGGCTGAGAAAACGCCTGCAAACAGATAATCGACAATGCGTGTCACGCGCGGGCTCTTGCGCAGAAGAGCCGCAAATTTGTCTGCTGCAATGACGATTGGAATTGTCACCGGCAGCGACAGCACGATGAACATCATGCCGAGGAAGAACAGCTTGCCCGGCGCATGAGGATCGTGAGCCGAAACGAACTGCGGCAGGAAGGTCATGAAGAAAAGAATGATCTTCGGGTTCATCAGATTGATGCCGACGCCGGTCGCCCAGTTTTTGTAGAATGCGCGCGGTGCACGAGGTGTGGCGTCGGGCGAGAATGCGGAGCCATGCCATAGCGCCTGATAGGCGAGCCAGACGAGATAACCTGCACCGCCAATTTTGAGCGCGAGGAATGCCTGCGGCGAGGCAACGATCAGCGCGGACAGACCGAGCGCAACCAGCGCGGTGTGAATGACAATTCCAGACAGTGCGCCAGTGAGGCAGGCGAAGCCGGCAGCGCGACCTTCGGAAAGTGCGCGCCCAACGAACAGCGTCATGTCTGGCCCCGGCGTGATTGAGGTCACAAAGGTGGCCACAGCGAATTGCAGGATAGTGGAGAGATCGGGAACGAAGCTCATCTGATGGCTCATAGCGTAAAAAGCCAGCGCTCTATGCCATATCTTGTGACGAATTGAACAGCGGCGATCTCGTGACACAGGCAAAGGATTGCAGGGCCAGCGTTGTCGGGCCGCTTGCCCCCATGCCCGTAAATCGCTAAAGCGCGGGCAACATTATTTCCATGCTATTGGGGTCGTGAATGGCAAAGCCGAAAGACGTCAAGAAGGTGGTGCTTGCCTATTCGGGTGGGCTCGACACTTCCATCATTCTCAAGTGGTTGCAAACCGAGTTGGGCGCGGAGGTCGTGACCTTTACCGCCGATCTCGGACAGGGCGGCGAACTGGAGCCCGCGCGCAAGAAAGCCGAACTGCTCGGCATCAAGGAAATCTACATCCGCGATGTGCGCGAAGAGTTCGTCAAGGATTTCGTTTTCCCGATGTTCCGCGCCAATGCGCAGTATGAGGGTGTCTATCTGCTCGGCACGTCGATTGCGCGACCGCTGATTTCCAAGCATCTGGTCGAGATTGCTCGCGAGACTGGCGCTGACGCCATCGCGCATGGCGCGACTGGTAAAGGCAACGATCAGGTGCGGTTCGAGCTTTCGGCTTACGCGCTGAACCCGGACATCAAGGTCATTGCGCCTTGGCGTGATTGGTCGTTCAAGTCGCGCACCGATTTGCTGAATTTCGCACGCGATCACCAGATTCCGATTGCCAAGGACAAGCAGGGCGAAGCGCCGTTCTCGGTGGACGCCAATCTGTTGCACTCTTCATCCGAAGGTAAGGTGCTGGAAGATCCGTGGCAGGAGCCCCCGGAATATGTGCATCAGCGCACTGTTTCGCCTATGGACGCGCCAGATGCGGTGACGGAAATCACGCTGACGTTCAAGAATGGCGATCCGGTTGCTTTGAACGGCAAGGAAATGTCTCCGGCAACGCTGTTTGCCGCGCTGAACGATCTTGGTCGCGACAATGGCATTGGACGTCTCGATCTGGTCGAAAATCGCTTCGTTGGTATGAAGTCGCGCGGTGTTTACGAAACGCCTGGCGGCACGATCCTGATCGTGGCGCACCGCGCCATCGAGTCGATTACACTCGATCGCGGCGCTGCACATCTCAAGGATGAGCTGATGCCGCGTTATGCGGAGCTGGTCTATAATGGCTTCTGGTACTCGCCAGAGCGCGAAATGTTGCAGGCACTTATCGACAAGAGCCAGACCGATGTCGAAGGCGAGGTCCGCCTCAAGCTCTACAAGGGAAATGTGATCGTGACGGGCCGCCGTTCGCCGAAGTCGCTCTACAGCGACGCCTTGGTGACGTTCGAAGATGATCGCGGCGCGTATGATCAGAAGGACGCTGCGGGCTTTATCCGCCTCAACGCCCTGCGCCTTCGCACGCTGGCCGCGCGCGACCGCAAAAAATAAGTGGTGCAATCACCCTAATAAAAAAGCCGGCGCAAAGCCGGCTTTTTTGTTTCTGTCTTTGAAACTATCAGCCGCCGTCGATTGCCGCGCCGATGGCTGCAATGGCCTGCTGATAGACGCTTGCGGCGTTCCAGCCCTGAATTGCTGCGAAGTTTGGCTGTCCCGGCTGGTAACCAGCACCCGGCTGCCAGCCATGACCGCGCAGGAAGTTTGCGGTCGAGGCAAGGGCGTCAGTCTTTTCGCGCAGGTCGACGCCGCCACCGCCGCCGCCATTGACGCCGTAGCGAAGCACGTTGCCGGGCAGGAACTGCGTGTGGCCAACTTCGCCATGCATCGCGCCGACGGATGACGAGCTAAGCGTACCCTTGTCCACCAGCTTGAGCGCTGCGATTGCGTGCGGCTTGAAATAGTCGGGGCGACGGCAATCATAAGCCAGCGTCGTGATGGCGGAAATCGTGTTCTGCTTGCCCATATAGCTGCCGAACCCTGTTTCCATGCCCCAGATGGCAATCAACGGTCCCGGGGGCACTCCGTAGCGCTGCTCGATATTGGCAAAGAGCGCGGCATTCGAGCGCTTCATTTGCTTGCCTTTGGAGATGATAGCTGACGCACCCCGCTTTTTCATGAAAGCGTCGAATGAAAGCTTGAAGCTCTTCTGGTTGCGATCCGCGTTGATGGTGGCATTTGCATAGCTTGCGCCTGCCAACGCGGATAAGCCCTTACGGCCAACGCCCTGAGCAGCAGCTTCCTGCGCAAAGCTTGCTTTCCAGGCTTCAAACCCGGAACTGGTCTTGCCGCACTCGGCTGCGACTGCGCCGCCACTGAAACCGCCAAGAAAAAGAGCGGCAAACAAAACGCTTCTGGCACGTCCTGCCATGAAATCTCTCCTGAAAATCAAGGTTCTTTAGGTCGTAGTGACGAATGCTCCGCGCACCGCAAATCACACACTAAACGCAACGTCGTTAACGGGCTTACAACCAAGAAATGAGGCGCAATCAAGTGTTTTGTTACACAAAATGCATTCACTACGCATTCAATTAGGCGCGAGTGTTGCGCGCGTGACGCTTCCGCGCAGTTGACCTGTCAGTAACCGGAACCTGCCTATCTATAGTTGTCTTAGTGGAACCGGATCAATCAGCCATGCACAGCCCTGCCTTTGAAGCCTACCGATCCAGCCCGCCGCAACGGGTCAGTCTGTGGCGCTTGCTGTTCGGTATAATCATTATCGGTCTGTGCTGGCTCGGCACTTCATTGCTCGCCGGTTTGCCCGCGCTTCTCGACCCGACTGCCGATCCACTGGCCTTCTTCAGCTCAAAGATCGGCACGCTGGCGACCCTTGGGAGTTTCCTAGGTATATGGATAGGTGTGTGGATTGCAACGCGCTTTGTCCACCGCGAACGGTTCAGCAACGTGCTCGGCGCAGACCGTCGCATCAATTTTAGTGATTTCGCGAAGGGATTGCTCGCGGTTTTGCTGACTTCGGTGCTCTCCGAAATCCTGATCTACGTTCTCAATCCGCAATTTGAACGAACGGCACTCGATATCGGCACATGGCTCGTTTTCATCGTGCCCATTCTTTTGCTGTGTTTTGTGCAGACTTCTGCGGAAGAACTGCTCTTTCGGGGCTATCTGCCGCGCAATCTCGCCAATCGTTTCCGCAGCCCTTTGATTTGGGCGGTGCTGCCGAGCATCGTGTTCGTTTGCTTGCATCTCACGTCGCAAATGTCCGCGTCGCAACTGGTTTTGGTCCTTATCAGCATCGGCACGCTGACAGTGCTGTTGATGTTTCTGGTCTGGCTAACCGGAAATCTCGGCGCAGCATTCGGTGTTCACATGGGCAATAATCTGTTTGGCTTTGCGCTGGTGGCGCATCAGGATGAGTTTGCAGGTCTGGCTCTGTTCCGCGGCGTGCCGATCAATGACCCCATTATGGGCAATGATTTCGCGTTCGCTCTCGGCGCGGTTGGTGTCATCTGCGTTGGAATAACGGCGGCGCTGCTTTTACATTCACGCTCGCCGTTGAAAGTGGACGTTTCGTCCACTTAAGCTTGACTTTCGTTACGTTTCGCGGTGTAAGCGCAGCAATTCAGCGACGAGTTTCACTCCGAGCCGCCGACCGGGACCCCTTAGAGGTATAAACAGATCCCGGAGGCCAACACCCGGCAGCGCGATGCGCCCCCGGGTGCTTTTTGGTTTTGGCGGTTTGTTGCCGGAGCTTCGCTGGCACCCTACCTCTCGGGCTTAAGCCAGAGACAAGGAAGATTTGGATGTTTGAATCACTTCAGGAACGCCTAGGCTCAATCCTGAACAATCTGACTGGACGAGGCGCGCTGTCGGAAGCAGACGTCGCGGCAGCGCTGCGCGAAGTGCGCCGCGCGCTGATCGAGGCCGATGTGCAGATCGATGTGATCCGCTCTTTTGTGGACAAGATCCGGTCCAAGGCAGTTGGCGCGGAAGTTCTCAAGTCGATCAAGCCCGGACAGATGGTCGTCAAGATCGTCCATGACGAGCTTGTCGATATGCTTGGCGCGGAAGGCGTTCCCATCGACCTGAATGCGCCTGCGCCAGTGGTTCTCATGATGGTCGGCCTGCAAGGCTCCGGTAAGACCACGACTTCGGCCAAGATCGCCAAGCGGATGACCGAGAAGCAGGGCAAGAAGGTCTTGATGGCCTCGCTTGACACGCGTCGTCCCGCGGCGCAGGAGCAGCTTCGCCAATTGGGCGAGCAGGTGCATGTCGCAACACTGCCGATCATTGTGGGCCAAGGTCCGGTGGAAATTGCGCGCCGCGCCGTTCAGGCTGCGAAGCTTGGCGGGCATGATGTGGTGATCCTCGACACTGCTGGCCGCACGCATATTGACGAGCCTTTGATGGTCGAAATGGCCGACATCAAGAAGGCCGCTAACCCACATGAAATTCTGCTGGTAGCCGAACTCGTTGACCGGTCAGGACGCTGTGAACCTCGCCACGAATTTCGACTCGCGCGTTGGTATCACGGGCATTGTCCTGACCCGTATGGACGGCGACGGTCGCGGCGGCGCGGCGCTTTCCATGCGCGCGGTTACGGGCAAGCCGATCAAGCTGATCGGCACCGGCGAAAAGATGGAAGGGCTTGAGGAGTTTTATCCCAAGCGCATCGCCGACCGCATTCTCGGCATGGGCGACATCGTTTCGCTGGTAGAAAAAGCTGCGGAACATATCGATGCCGAAAAAGCGGCGGCGATGGCCAAGAAGATGCAGTCGGGCAAATTCGATCTCGACGATCTTGGTGATCAGCTTCGCCAGATGCAAAAGATGGGCGGTATGGGCGGCATTATGGGCATGATGCCCGGCGTTGGCAAAATGAAGGATCAGATGGCGGCGGCGGGGCTGGATGACTCCATGTTCAAGCGGCAGCTCGCAATCATCTCATCGATGACCAAGGCCGAGCGCGCCAATCCCGACATGCTCAAGCACAGCCGCAAGAAGCGCATCGCCGCCGGTTCTGGCACCGATGCTGCTGAGATCAACCGCCTGCTGAAAATGCATCGCGGCATGGCCGACATGATGAAGGCCATGGGCGGCAAGGGCAAAGGCGGCGGCATGATGCGCCAGATGATGGGCGGTCTCGCTTCCAAGATGGGCCTCGGCGGCATGGGTGGCATGGGCGGAATGCCTGACCTTTCCAAGATGGATCCGAAGCAGCTCGAAGCGCTGCAAAAGCAGGCGGAAGCAGCGGGCCTTGGTAAAGGTTTGCCGGGAGGGCTTCCCGGTCTTGGCGGTGGCGGCCTTCCAGGCTTGCCGGGTGGAATGAAATTACCGGGTCTTGGCGGCCCCGGCGGTCTGCCCGGACTTGGAAAGAAAAAGTGAGGGGTAAGGATGGCATCTGAACAGGAAGACGTTGAACGCGCGCGCGTGCTGCTGAAAGACCTGCGCGGATCGATCGACAATATAGACGCGGCGATCGTCTACATGCTGGCCGAGCGCTTTCGCTGCACGGAAGCAGTCAGCCACCTCAAGGCGCAGCATGGTCTGCCGCCTGCTGACAAGGTTCGCGAGAGCGAGCAGATCGCGCGCCTGCGCCGTTTGGCCGAAGACGCGCGCTTCAATCCCGACTTCGTTGAGAAGTTCCTGAATTTCCTGATTGCCAACGTGATCCGGCATCACGAGGCGGTCAATGAAGGAAGAAAAGACGCCGATCTCGTCCATCGATGAGACCGGAAATCGAACACAGAAATTAGAGCTTTAGGAGAACTGCAATGTCACTGAAAATTCGCCTTTCCCGCGCGGGCGCAAAGAAGCGTCCTTACTATCACATCGTCGTTGCCGATGCGCGTTCGCCGCGCGATGGCCGCTTCATCGAAGCGGTTGGTTCGTGGAACCCGACGCTGGCCAAAGACGCTGAGCGCGTAAAGCTGGACGCCGACCGCGTGAAGCACTGGCTCTCGCAGGGCGCACAGCCGACTGATCGCGTGCTGCGTTTCCTCGATCAGGCTGGCGTTGCCAAGCGTCCTGCGCGTAGCAACCCGACCAAGGCAGTTCCGGGCAAGAAGGCTCAGGAGCGCGTTGCTTTGCAGAAGCAGGCTGAGGAAGCCGCTGCAGCCGCCGCCGCTACCGCCGCTGAGGCTCCGGCTGAAGAAGCTGCCGCCAGCGAATAAATTTGCTGGATCGGACAGAATGAAAAAGGCGGGCCAATGCCCGCCTTTTTTAATACGCAGAATACTATTGCTGGTTTCGAGGGTACTGTGGGGCCATCGCTTTGTTTCTTGCCGGCGTAAAGCGGTTACCCGCGTTCTTCATTGCTTCAGCAATTGAGATATTTTTGTTAGCTGGCAGAACGTAGGGAATTCGTTTCGACAGCTTTAGTGGATCGCCATCGACAATCTCGTCGCGATCGAGAAGGTAGTAGGCCGCAATATCGCATTCCCAATTTCCGCCAGTTTGGCGGGTGACGGGATTGTACGTGTAGCTGCCGTACAGAAAACAGATTTCCGAACCGTAATACTGCTTTTGCAGTTTCCATCGACCAGGAAGAACCGCAGCGTTTCCTGGATACCAAAGATACGTGCTTCCATCTGGCGAAAGGTATTCGATTTGTGTGCCATGCACATTCCAAACCTTTGTCGTTGTGTTGGCCAGGAAGATCTGAGTTTTATCAAGTGACTTTGTCATTTCGAGGGTTTGCTCAGCCGCTGCCCGCCTAGCTTCAATCTTCTCGCGTGTAAAATCATCGACCGCCAGACACCCGGAAAGAATGAAAGGCAGAACAACGAAAAATTTGTGTGACATTTTATATTAGACCTATCGAATGTTTGTGCGGTTAATCACAAACAGCAACAGGTCACAAGTTCTGTATTAGCAGAATACGCAGCAAAAAAGGTGGAGCCATAAGGTCCACCCTATAGAGCAGGAACTACGAGAACGGAGTTTAAGCCGCCTTTTTCTTCGGCGTGATGAGGCCGCGTGCGATGAGCAGTTCCGCGATCTGGACAGCGTTCAATGCCGCACCCTTGCGCAGATTGTCTGACACGATCCACATGGCAAGGCCGTTTTCGACCGTACCGTCCTCGCGGATGCGGGAGATGTAGGTCGCGTCTTCGCCAGCGCTTTCGATCGGCGTGATGTAGCCGCCATTTTCACGCTTATCGATTACAACGCAGCCCGGCGCATCGCGCAGAATGTCGCGCGCTTCGTCAGCGGTAATCGGCTTTGCAAATTCCAGATTCACGGATTCGGAATGGCCGATGAACACCGGAACGCGCACGCAGGTTGCCGTCACCTTGATCTTGGGGTCGAGCATCTTCTTGGTCTCGGCGACCATCTTCCACTCTTCCTTGGTGAAGCCGTCTTCCATGAAGACGTCGATATGCGGAATAACGTTGAAGGCTATGCGCTTGGTGAACTTCTTCGCCTCAACCGGATCGGCCACGAACACCGCGCGCGACTGGGTGAAAAGCTCGTCCATGCCTTCCTTGCCTGCGCCGGAAACGGACTGATAGGTCGAGACGACGACGCGCTGGATGGTCGCGGCATCGTGCAGCGGCTTGAGTGCAACAACCATCTGTGCGGTCGAGCAATTCGGGTTCGCGATGATGTTCTTCTTGGTAAAGCCGTCGACAGCGTCGGGATTAACTTCCGGCACGACCAGCGGCACATCGGCGTCGTAACGCCAGGCGGACGAGTTATCGATAACGATGCAACCCTGCTTGCCGATCTTGGGCGACCATTCTTTCGAAACATTGCCACCCGCTGACATCAGGCAGATGTCAGTGTCGGAGAAGTCATAAGTGTCGAGCGTCTTCACCTTCAAGGTGCGGTCGCCGTATGACACTTCGGTGCCCTGACTGCGGCGGGAGGCAAGCGCGACCACCTCGTCGGCGGGAAAGCCCCGCTCTTCCAGAATATTCAGCATTTCGCGGCCAACATTACCAGTTGCGCCGACAACAGCTACCTTGAAACCCATCGCAAAAAGTCTCCTGTCACTCTCCGCTTGGTTTGGAGAAGAACCCGCCGGCCTGCGGGTCCCGCCTCCCTCGGGCCTTACCCGGGGAGAGGGCGGATTGGCCAAGGGAGATCAGACCGTGGTGACGGTGGTTTTTTTGGCCGTGGTTTTCGTGGAGCGGAGGCACACGCGCGCATCCCGGCTACGGACGTTTGGTCCGAAGCCGGAGAGATCAACAGTAATGATGGCCGAATGGCTCAACATTTTCGCTCCGTTCGCGGCAGCGCTATCGCGCGGAATGGCCCGCGAGTCAATGCGCCTTAGGCTAGGAACTTCGCCAGAATGACATCGCCCATGGTGGTGGTGCCGACTTCCTGCATTCCAGCAGACATAATGTCCTTCGTTCGCAGGCCATCGTCGAGCACAGCGGCAATTGCCGCTTCCAGCCGGTCTGCCTCGGCAACCATGCCGAACGAGTAGCGCAGGCACATGGCGAAAGAGGCAATCATGGCGATGGGGTTAGCAATGCCTTGACCGGCAATATCCGGCGCGGAGCCGTGTACCGGCTCATAAAGCGCCTTGCGCTTGCCGGTTTTGGCATCGGGTGCGCCGAGCGACGCGGATGGCAACATGCCGAGTGAGCCGGTCAGCATGGCCGCAACGTCTGACAGCATGTCTCCAAACAGGTTGTCTGTGACTATAACGTCGAATTGCTTGGGCCAGCGAACAAGCTGCATGCCGCCTGCGTCAGCCAGCATGTGATCCAGCTTCACATCGGAATATTTCGCCTTGTGCGTCTGGGTCACGACCTCGTTCCACAGAACGCCGGACTTCATCACGTTGCGCTTTTCCATCGAGGTGACGTGGTTCTTGCGCGTGCGTGCAAGCTCGAAAGCGACACCGGAAATGCGCTCAATCTCGAACGTGTCATAAACCTGCGTGTCGATGCCGCGCTTCTGACCATTGCCAAGGTCGATGATTTCCTTCGGTTCGCCAAAATAAACGCCGCCGGTCAACTCGCGAACGATGAGGATATCCAGCCCTTCGATGATGTCCTTCTTGAGAGATGAAGAATCGGCGAGAGCGGGATAGCAGATCGCCGGACGCAGGTTTGCAAACAGCGAAAGATCCTTGCGCAGGCGCAGCAGCCCAGCCTCCGGGCGAACTTCATAGGGCACGCTGTCCCACTTTGGTCCGCCAACTGCTCCGAACAAAACCGCATCGGCGGCGAGCGCCTTTTCCATGTCAGCTTCGGAGATTGCCTGACCGTGTGCGTCATAGGCGCAGCCGCCGACAAGCCCCTCTTCGGTTTCGAAGCCCGCGCCGGTTTTGTTCATGGCTACGATGATCTTTTTCACCTCAGCCATTGCTTCAGGGCCGATGCCGTCGCCGGAGAGGAGGAAAAGCTTACGCACTGCCATGATGTTGTCCCTTGCTAGAACGAAAAGCGCGGTTTTTACCGCGCTAGTGATGATGGGGTAAGGCCGAAGCCGATTATGCCCAAGGGCGGCTTTCGGCGGTCTTCTTTTCGAAATTGTCGATGGCGCTGGATTTTTCCAATGTCAGGCCGATGTCGTCCAGACCGTTCAGCAGACAGTGACGACGGAATTCGTCGATGGAGAATTTCACAACGCCGCCATCCGGGCCGCGAATTTCTTGCTCTTCCAGATCGACGGTCAGGGTCGCGTTTGCACCGCGATCCGCGTCGTCCATCAGCTTTTCAAGGTCTTCCGGGCTCACGACAACCGGCAGAATGCCATTCTTGAAACAGTTATTGTAGAAGATGTCGGCGAAGCTGGTCGAAATCACGCAACGAATACCGAAATCCAGCAGCGCCCAAGGTGCGTGTTCACGGCTCGATCCGCAGCCGAAATTGTCACCTGCGACCAAGATCTGCGCCTTGCGATAGGCGGGCTTGTTCAGTACGAAATCCGCGTTCTCATGACCTTCTTCGTTGAACCGCATTTCCGCGAACAGGCCCTTGGCAAGGCCGGTGCGTTTGATTGTTTTCAGATAATCCTTCGGGATTATCATGTCGGTATCGATGTTGACGATCCGCAACGGCGCTGCAACGCCTGTCAGTTTCGTGAACTTATCCATGGCTTCCACCCGTCATCTGGTTCGGGAAATTGGCTTTGAGTTCGCTTTACACAAACTACCGGTTGAATCAAAGGGATCAGATAATATTCAGTTCGCAGAAGGCGCGTCCTGCCGGAATGCGCTCATAGCCGAAGGCTGAACAGTCGATGGTCCGATAGCCGCCATGTACGATCAATTCCGCCAATGATTTGCCCACTGCTGGTGCCTGTTGCAGACCGTGGCCGGAAAAGCCATTAGCGAAGATGAAGTTGGCAACCTCTGGATGCGGGCCAATCACGCCGTTCTGGTCAAGCGTGTTGTAATCATAGTGGCCAGCCCATGCGCGCGTCAGCTTGATTGCCTCGAAGGCCGGAATGCGATTGGCGAGCGTCGGCCAAATCATGTCTTCAAACAGGCTCCACTCGGGATCGAAATCCTTGGGGTCTGCCGCTGCTTCGCCGTCTTCGGATTCCGCGCCGCCGGTGATGTAGACCGAGCCTTCAGGGCGCACATATATGCCGTTCGGATCGACTAGCAGCGGCATGTCGCCATATTGCTCGCGCGCTTCGAATACAAAGACTGTGCGCTTGCGCGGCTCTACCGGCAGGATGATGCCAGCCATGTTTGCCACGACACCGGCATTCGGACCCGCGGCGTTGATAAGCGTGCCTGTGCCGAGGCGACGGCCATCCTCCAGCGTTACACCCGTCACGCGATTGCCATCACGCTCGATTGTGCGCACCTCGCTTTTGATGAGATCGACATTCATTGTGCGCAACGCCTTGCGGAAGAGCATCAGCATGGCGTGAGCATCGAACCAACCTTCGCCGGACAAGCCATAGGCTCCCGACGCAACGCCTTCGGTGGAGAGCCAGCTAAACCGGCGTGCAAGCGCGTCAGCGTCTTCCAGAACGATGTCGGCGCCCTCGGCTTTCTGGATTTGATGGTTGGAGGCGAGCACAGGCGCGCCTTCGGGCGATGCCAGGAGCAGGTAGCCACCCTCGCGAAACCCGATATCGGCGTCCGCGCCGAATTCCTCCTTGAGTCGTCGAAACAGCCCAAGCGTGAACTGCGAAAGCCTGATGTTTTCGGGGATAGAAAATTGCTGCCGGATTGAGGCGGCGGAGAGCGTCGTGGCGGAATGCTCGAATTGCGGATTACGCTCGATCAACGCAATCGTTCCGCTAAATCCTTCCTTGCGAAGGAAATAGGCGGCAGAGCTTCCAACAATAGCACCGCCCACAATGATGATGTCGTAGTTCAAATCAGCCTCCGGCACGCTGTGACTTTGGAAACGCCACGACGCAGCATCTGTCAAGCACTCTGGCGCAGCGACGCGCTGGTCCAGCCTTGTCACGCGGTTAAGCGCGCGGCATAGATGCGTGATGCAAGATCAAACCTTTCGCCCACGGCGCTCCGTTCTTTACGTGCCTGCCTCCAACGAGAAGGCGCTTGCGAAAGCCGCCAGCTTGAACTGCGATGCGATTATCTTCGATCTGGAGGATGCCGTTGCGCCCGCTGAAAAAGCTTCGGCCCGCGAACGCTTGAAACAGGTTTTTTCAACGTTTCCCAAAGGAGGCGCAGAAAAGGTGATCCGCATAAACGGGCTTTCCTCGGAATGGGGTGCCGACGATCTGGCCGTTGCTCGCGCCTGTCATCCCGACGCTGTCCTGCTGCCGAAAGTCGATACGCCTCGCGATATTCATGATGTTGACGATGCGCTGGACGAGGAGGATGCGGACCTGCGGATATGGGCCATGATCGAGACGCCACGCGCGATGCTCAATCTTGGGCCGATAGCCGAATTGGGCCGCGACCGTGCGGCACGATTGACCTGTCTCGTTGCAGGCACCAACGATCTTGCAAAGGAAACTGGCATCGCGGTTACGAATGATCGCCGCTTTCTGGCTCCGCATCTGGCGCATATCATTATGGCCGCGCGCGCGGGGGGCCTGGATGTGCTGGACGGTCCGTTCAACGATTTCAGCAATGCGACGGTGTTTGAAGACCAATGCCGCCAAGCCGCGCAGATGGGGTTTGACGGCAAGACGCTGATCCATCCTTCGCAAATAGAGGTGGCGAACGAGGTGTTTGCGCCGCCGCCGGAGGCTTTGGAAGAAGCGCGTGCGGTTGTGGCGGCGTTTGCCGTGCCTGAGAATGCGGGCAAGGGCGTCATTTCGCTCAACGGCCGCATGGTCGAGCGGCTGCATTTAATCCAAGCTGAACGACTTATCGCCAAAGCGACGGCAATTACGGAGCGCCAGTTATGAGGCTTTACCGATTTTTGAGCGGCCCCGACGATTCGAGCTTTTGTCACAAGGTGACGAATGCTTTGAACAAGGGCTGGCACCTTTACGGCTCGCCGACCTACGCATTCGATGCGGAAACCAAGACGATGCGCTGCGGCCAGTCAGTCGTAAAGGACGTGGACGGCGTTGAGTACGATCCGCTGATGAAGCTCGGCGATTTCTGAGCCTACTCGACAGAGCTTTCGATTTGCTCCATGTCTTCGTCAGACAGGCCAAAATGATGGCCTATCTCATGGATCAGCACGTGGTTGATAATGGAGCCGAGCGTTTCTTCATTCTCCGACCAGTAGTCCAGAATCGCCCGGCGATATAGCGTGATGCGGTTCGGCCCTTCGCCGGTCGAGGGGTTCCAGCGTTCGGCAATGCCGCGCCCTTCGAACAGACCTAGCAGATCGAATGGAGTCTCAAGAGACAGCGCATCCATGATCTCGTCGGTCGGAAAATCTGCGATCTGAATGACAAGTTCGCCCGTCAAGTCGCGGAAGTCCATTGGCAAGCCTGCGTATTTCTCAAGCGCAAGCAGCTCAATTTCGTCCAAAGAGGGCGAAAGTTGCTCGCCCCATGCTCGTGTTTGATAAATGCGGGCCATTTCGTTCTCGTTCTTGTTCGGCCGATCTCGCTGTTGGGCTGCATTTAACTATTCGCGCCCGAAGATGCGAGGCCCAAATTCGCATATAAATGGATAATTTCGGAAACCGGTGTCTCAGTCGTCGTCGACGGGTCGCGCTTCTGAAGGCAACATGACGGGAATGCCATCCCTGACAGGGTATGCCAGTTTTGCGGCACGCGAAACCAGCTCACTCCGTGCAGAGTCCCAGATCAACGGACCTTTGGTCAAAGGGCATGCAAGCATTTCGAGCATACGAATATCCATCGGCTGCTCGTGGGCAACGACCTTGGATTTCGACGTACGTTTCATGCTCGACCTCGGCTATTGAAGGTTGCCTACATAGTCGTCGCGGTCGCGTGCCAATGCAATTTCGGTGATTGCCACCAAAGTTTCGGCGCGCGTGCGGAGATCTGGCGCTTCGAGTAGCGCCTGCTTTTCGGCAGGTCCGTAAGGAGCCATCATGGAAAGCGCGTTGACCAGCGTCGCATTGCCGGCGTTGTTGACGCCCTCCCAGTCAGCTTCCATATCATTGGCCTCAAGGAACGCCCGAAACGTGTTTAGCAAAGAGGTGCGGTCAACCCGATCTGCGCCCTGATCCTCAGCAATGTCGGTGAGGAATGGTGCAATCTTCGCTTGGCGGAAGGGTGTTTTGACATTTAACTCCTCTACGATGCGGAAGCGGCAAACGCCTTGCAGGGCGATGAGATAGCGCCCGTCACCTGTCTCCGAAAACGACACGATACGCCCTAGGCAGCCAACGGTACACAATTCCGGTTCGCCATCCGAACGGGTCGCGCCATCCAGCGCAGGCTGGATCATGGCTATGAGTCGGTCGCCCGAAAGAGCGAAGTCGATCATCTGCAAATAGCGCAGTTCGAAGATATTGAGCGGTAGACGCCCACCGGGCAGCAAAAGCGCGCCGCTCAGGGGGAAAAGCACCGCCTTCTTTGGCAGATCCTTCTCAAATCGGTAGTGGGCGTTACCTACCTGCACATGCGTCTCCTATCGGGAGCTTCTGTAAAACTGCAGCCACTATGCCAGAAATTTCTGGCGCCTGTTTGGCGCTGTTCGAAAATATGTTTCCCGGCGGAGCGCCGCAAGTGTGCGTGAGCCGCTTGCAACGTTTGATGCAGCGGCTAAACTTCGCACGTCGCGGGCGCGATTGCGCGCCTTTTCCCGGAGCGCATCATGGTTCTAAGATATTTCCTTGCTGGCCTGCTGGGCCTCTTCTCAACTGCTGCCGTCGCACAATCCTTGCCTGATCTTGGCGGCAAGTCGGTCACTGTGGTGACAGAGAACGCCTATCCGCCGCTGCAATTCGTGGATCCCAAGACCGGGCAGGCCATCGGTTGGGAATATGACGCGATGAACGAAATCGCCAAGCGGCTGAATTTTAAGGTCGAGTACAAGAATGTTTCATGGGACGCGATGATACAGGCGGTATCTGATGGCCAGTACGACATCGGCATGACCGGCATCACCATCAAGGACGATCGCAAGGAGAAGGTCGATTTCTCCGATCCCTATATGCGTTCCGAGCAGTTCATGCTCGTACGCGGCAATGAGGATCGCTTCACCGACGCAAAGAGCTTCGCAGCCTTCCCGGATGGTCTGATTGGCGCGCAGGCTGGCACGACGCCATTCTACACTGCTGTTTACAGTGTCCTCGACGGCAATGAGCAGAACCCGCGCATCAAGCTGTTCGAAACTTTCGGCGCGAGCGTGCAGGCGCTCAAGACCGGCGATGTCGACACAGTCCTGACCGATGGCACCGCAGGGCAAGGCTATGTCGACGCCTCGGACGGCGCTCTGAAAATCGTGGGCGGTCCGCTTGGCAGCGAGGATTTCGGTTTCATCTTTAAGAAAGGGTCTGACCTCGTCGCGCCCGTAAATCAGGCGATTGCTGCGCTCAAGGCCGATGGAACGCTCGACAAGCTGAATCGCAAATGGTTCCTCGAATACAAGATGGGTCAGTAAAACTGCATCCTATTCGATCGCAGAACGCTACGGCCGGATTTTCCCTACTGGCTGGCGGCCGCAATCCTTATTGCTATCGCAGTGGCAGTGCTGATTGCGACGAGCGGGCTTTACTCACAGGTCTTCGCAACCGTAGCCAAAGGCATTGGCGTTACGGTTCGCGTGACTTCTCATCGGGTATGCGCTTGCTTCCGCGCTCGGATTGGCGATGGCGCTGATGGGGCTGTCGCGCTCCACCGTTATCAGCCAAATCGCGCGCTTCTACATCGAGATTGTGCGCGGCGTTCCGATGCTGGTCCTGCTCTTCTGGATCGCCTTTGTCGGTGCGCCGGCGATGGTTGCGCTCTGGAATGTGCTGACGCAACCGTTGCAGGCGGTGGGTTTGTTGTCGGAAGCTTCAGTCCGGGATTTCTCGCTGGAATGGCGTGCGATCATTGCTTTGACCATCGGCTATTCTGCGTTCATCGCGGAGATATTCCGCGCGGGCATCCAGTCTGTCGAGGTCGGTCAAATCGAGGCCGCTAAGGCGCTTGGTCTTGGGCGCTATCGCCGCTTTCGGCATGTCGTGTGGCCGCAAGCCTTCCGCACGATCTTGCCTCCCTACAGCAATGATTTCGTGGCGATGGTGAAGGACAGCTCGCTTGTTTCCGTGCTTGGCGTCGCAGACATAACGCAGATGGGCAAAATCTACGCGTCGGGCTCATTCAGGTTCTTCGAAACATATTCTATCGTGGCCTATATCTACCTGATCCTGACAATCGGACTTTCCCTCGCCCTTCGTGCGTTGGAGCGCCGCATGCGCTTCAACACCACAACTGCACCGGAACATTAACCGGCTTATCGCGTTGGCGCTGACAATTGAGGGTTCTCATGGAAGCGCTTGTCGAAGAATTCGGTCATCCGACCTATGTTTCGTTTCCCGTTATTGCCGCGCGGCTGCTGCTTGCAGCGATTTTCGGTGCGGTGATTGGCTATGAGCGTGAGGTGAACAATCGCCCCGCCGGGTTGCGCACGCATATTCTCGTGTGTGTGGCAGCAGCGACCTTCGGCATTCTGACCGTCGAGATTGCGCACGCTCCAATGTTTGAGGGCGAGCTTTTCCGGTTCGATCCAATCCGCGCAGTAGAAGCGGTAACGGCGGGTATCGCCTTCCTTGCGGCTGGCACCATCCTCTTTGCAAAAGGTGAGGTGCATGGCCTTACCACTGGTGCGGGCATGTGGCTGGCCGGAGCTATTGGTCTCTCAGCCGGGCTCGGCTTCTGGCAGATTGCTGGATTGGGTACGCTACTTACGTTGATTGTGCTCATGGTGCTTGGCGCACTGGAGCGCAGGCCACAATATCCGCGCGGCAAAGATGATTTGCCCTATGCGGGCAAGCAGCAGCAGAATGACGATTGAGATCTGCGGCACGCTGTTCGATTGCCGCCATGGCAAAAGGCTGTTATTAGGCGGCACATGGAACGGCTATTTTCGGATCCGCATTACAAAGGGTTCGTGCTGCAGGACAAGAAGCGCCTGCCGGCACGGTTCTTTGCGCGGATTTCTGGCGCGCTGACAAGCCGACTTCCCGCCTGAACGACCGCACTGGTTCGTTTCAGCCCAAGTCGGGCTTTCCAAAATTCTAATCGACGGATTTACGCAAATGAGCGCTCCTCGCACCCTTTATGACAAGATTTTTGATGATCACGTTGTCGATCGTCAGGAAGACGGAACTTGCCTGCTCTATATTGATCGCCATCTCGTGCACGAAGTGACCAGTCCGCAGGCCTTTGAAGGTTTGCGCATGGCGAACCGTTCTGTGCGCCATCCAGAAAAGACGCTGGCCGTTGTTGACCACAACGTGCCGACCTCGCCTGATCGCCGCTTCGGCATCAAGAATGAGGAAAGCCGCATTCAGGTCGAAGCACTGGCAAAGAACGCCGCTGATTTCGGCGTCGAATACTATTCCGAGAATGATAATCGTCAGGGCATCGTGCACATTGTCGGACCCGAACAGGGCTTCACCCTTCCGGGCATGACGATTGTCTGCGGCGACAGCCACACCTCGACACACGGCGCATTCGGAGCGCTTGCGCATGGCATCGGAACCTCGGAAGTCGAGCACGTTCTGGCGACGCAGACGCTGATTCAGAAGAAGGCCAAAAACATGCTCGTGCGTGTCGATGGTCAACTACCGGAAGGCGTCACCGCGAAGGACATTATCTTGGCCATTATCGGTGAAATCGGCACGGCAGGTGGCACCGGCTATGTGATCGAATATGCGGGCGAGGCAATTCGTTCGCTGTCGATGGAAGGCCGCATGACCATCTGCAACATGTCCATCGAAGGCGGCGCGCGCGCGGGACTGATTGCACCTGACGAAACCACCTTTGCCTATATCAACGGTCGTCCGAAAGCGCCCAAGGGTGCGGCATGGGATATGGCGGTCGATTACTGGAAGACGCTCCACACCGACGAAGGCGCGCATTTCGACAAGGTGATCGTGCTGGACGCGGCGAAGCTGCCACCCATCGTAACCTGGGGTTCGTCGCCGGAAGACGTTGCGTCCGTCATGGGCTTCGTGCCGAATCCGGACGAGATCGAGGACGAAAACAAGCGCCGCTCGAAGCACCGTGCACTGGAATATATGGGATTGAAGCCGGGCACGAGGATTACCGACATTGCGGTGGATCGCGTTTTCATCGGTTCGTGCACCAATGGCCGCATTGAGGATTTGCGAGCAGTCGCAAAGGTTGTCGAGGGCCGCAAGGTTGCCTCGACGGTCAATGCGATGATTGTTCCCGGTTCGGGTCTGGTGAAGGAGCAGGCGGAGGCCGAAGGTCTGCACAAGATCTTCATCGAAGCCGGTTTTGACTGGCGTGAGCCGGGGTGTTCCATGTGCCTCGCTATGAACGACGACCGTTTAAAGCCGCACGAGCGTTGTGCTTCGACGTCAAACCGCAACTTCGAGGGTCGTCAGGGCTTCAAAGGGCGCACGCATCTGGTTTCGCCAGCAATGGCCGCCGCCGCTGCGATTGAAGGTCACTTCGTAGATATTCGCGACTGGAACTAAGACAGCGCAGGGTTGTCGGATAGCAGTGGGATATTACCCCTCATCCGGCTGCCGCCACCTTCTCCCTCAAGGGGGGAAGCTGGAGCGCTGGTTTCAATCGCCAGCATCTGAGATTATCCGAAACGAGGAAGTTATCCTCCTTCTCCCCCTGTGGGAGAAGGTGCCGGCAGGCGGATGAGGGGAATGATGCGGCTAACCGTGCCCAAGCAGTCGGAATAATTCGCTCAAAACACCATCAGACGATGTAGCTGTTTGCGCTGTCGTGAAGCGGTATTCGGCCAGTTCCCAAGTCGAATAATAATAGAGCGAGGTTGGCGGCGTATCGAGCGCATGAAGCCATGCGGCAGGGTCGATCCCCATCTCGGCGAGATGCCGCGATACGCGGGCGGTGGTAATCTGCGTATCCGACACGGCGTCGATGCTGCCGCGCAATCCTGGCACGGGTTGCGCATAAAATTGATGGACGCCGATCGCCGCACGCGTGCCTGCCTTTCGCTCAACGCCGCCTGCGAACAGAAGCGGGCATGATGACGCGCAGATCGCGCCATCTGCAACCTCTGTTGTTAGGCCATGAGCGCGCACTTCTCGTGCCATTGACATGGCTTCGTTCAGCGAGCCTCCGGGGGAGTTCAGCGACACAGTCTTCACGCTCTCGCCAAGCGTCTGCAATCTGGATTCCAGCTTTGCAGCCGTTCCGGGTTCGATGCTGCCTTGGGCGATCAACACACCGTCACCGGTGAGCTTGAACGTCATGGGTTTGGCCAGCGCTTCAGGTGTTGCCCGAATCGGTTCGGTCTGTACCTTTTCGACCTGTGCTGGTTGCTGTTCCCCATCAGCGAGCGCGAGTGCGCCCGCGATACCGATTGTCATGCCGCCAATGATCGCAATCAGCAACTCGCCCGCGAAGCCGAGTTTGCGAAAGCCCGTCGATGATCTGCGCGGAAGGTCCAGCGCAAGACTCATGACGCGTCTACCGGCAAGCCGAAAGTACGGGCATTTCGCCGTCGGCCAAACCATACATATAGGACCGCCCCTTCACGAAAGCGCCCGGCCGGTAGCAATCGCGGTAGCCGAGATAGAGCTTGCGCGGTAACACATATTCGGCAGGCTGCCGCTGCTGCTGTCCCCGGTCGAGGTAATTGTTCACGCGATCCGCATCGCGACCGCGCCCGACCAGAATGCGCTTGTAGCCAGCCGCACTTTCGATAACCAGATTGCCGTATGAGTCTGCGTAGGCAAAATCCTGCGCAATCGCGCCGGTCGCCGTTACAGCCGCCACAGCTGCCGCACATAGAAATGATTTCACTAACTGCATTGAGCCTGTCTCCCCAGCCATGAGATGCAAGCCTCCTCAATGCCAACGTTAACGATTTATTAACTCTCCTTAAAGGCCGCCAAAGGGGGAAGATCGGCCTATTCGTTAAGTATGGTTAATTTCCACAGCTGGATATGCCGTCGGTGCGGCAACCGGTTCAATCGATTAAGACTAACTTCTGCCTTAAATAGTGCTGCCGAAAGTGTTTTTCGGCTTTGACGCAGTGCAAAAAGCGATTAGAACCGGCGCGTCCGGTTCGGAAGGACAAGCGACGTCAGGGGAGCCATGAGCCAATCCACAGCCACCCAAGCGCCGGGAAAAAAGGCGCGTCCATTATCGCCGCACCTCTCGGTCTATAAAATGACAATTACCATGTCGATGTCGATCATACATCGAATCACTGGTGCTGCGCTTTATTTCGGTACCTTGCTTGTCGTGTGGTGGCTGATCGCTGCTGCGACCGATGCCCATTATTTTGATTTCGTAAGCTGGCTGTTCGGCACCCTGATCGGGCGTCTGGTGCTGTTCGGATACACTTGGGCGCTCATTCATCACATGTTCGGCGGCATCCGCCATCTGATCTGGGATACTGCGACCGGGCTGGAGAAGCACACCGCTTCGAAGATCGCGTGGACAACGCTGATCGGTTCGGTGACGGTGACTGTCCTGATCTGGCTGTTTGCCATTCTTGCACGGGGAGCGATGTGATGCGCGACATGACAACGCCTCTGAAAAAGGTTCGCGGATATGGTTCGGCGCATGAGGGCACCGGTCATTTCTGGAAGCAGCGAATCAGCGCCATTGCCAATGTGCCGCTCACGCTGTTCTTCGTTGGGCTCGTGGTCGCACTGAATGGCGCAAGCTATGAGGAAACCCGCGCAGCGCTGGCGAATCCTTTTGTCGGCCTGCTACTCGGCCTGACGCTGTTTTCGGTGCTGTATCACATGCGGCTCGGCATGCAGATCATCATCGAGGATTACGTACACGGTGAGGGCATGAAGCTCATGCTGCTCATGCTCAACACGTTTTTCACAATTCTGATCGGCGCTGCGGCGCTCTATGCGCTGATCAAGCTGACACTTGGAGCCTGACCAATGGCATCGGAAAAGGCTTCTTCCGCCTATACATATGTCGATCACAAATTCGATGTCGTGATCGTTGGCGCGGGTGGTGCGGGTCTGCGCGCCACGCTCGGCATGGCCGAACAGGGCCTCAAGACGGCGTGCATCACCAAGGTTTTCCCAACGCGCTCGCACACGGTCGCGGCGCAGGGTGGCATCGCTGCCTCGCTGCGCAATATGGGGCCGGACCACTGGCAATGGCACCTTTACGATACAGTGAAGGGATCGGACTGGCTTGGCGACGTGGATGCGATGGAGTATCTCGCACGCGAGGCTCCGGCTGCGGTTTACGAGCTCGAGCATTATGGCGTGCCGTTCTCGCGCACCGAGGAAGGCAAGATTTATCAGCGCCCGTTTGGTGGGCACATGCAGAATTTTGGCGATGGTCCGCCCGTGCAGCGCACCTGCGCCGCGGCTGACCGTACCGGCCACGCCATTCTGCACACGCTCTACGGCCAGTCCTTGCGCAACAATGCGCAGTTCTTCATCGAGTATTTCGCGCTCGATCTCATCATGGATGATGACGGCACGTGCATCGGCGTGGTCGCGTGGAATCTCGATGACGGCACGATCCATCGCTTCTCGGCCAAGATGGTCGTGCTGGCGACGGGCGGTTATGGCCGCGCCTATTTCTCCGCGACTTCCGCGCACACCTGCACGGGTGATGGCGGCGGTATGGTGGCGCGCGCGGGCCTGCCCTTGCAGGACATGGAGTTCGTGCAGTTTCACCCGACCGGCATTTATGGCGCGGGCTGTCTAATCACCGAAGGTGCGCGCGGCGAAGGCGGTTATCTGGTCAACTCCGAGGGCGAGCGCTTCATGGAACGCTATGCGCCTTCGGCCAAGGATCTCGCTTCGCGCGACGTCGTTTCACGTTGCATGACCTTGGAGATTCGCGAAGGTCGCGGAGTTGGCAAGCTCAAAGACCATATCTATCTGCATCTCGACCATCTCGAACCCGCCGTTCTGCATGAGCGCCTGCCGGGTATCTCCGAATCGGCCAAGATTTTCGCGGGCGTAGACGTTACCCGCGAGCCGATCCCGGTTCTGCCAACCGTGCATTATAATATGGGCGGCGTGCCGACCAATTATTGGGGCGAGGTGCTGAACCCAACCGCGAAAGCTCCCGACCGCATCCAGCCGGGTCTGATGGCTGTTGGCGAAGCGGGGTGCGCTTCGGTGCATGGCGCGAACCGGCTCGGCTCCAACTCGCTCATCGATCTTGTCGTGTTCGGTCGCGCTGCGGCTATCAAGGCCGGTCAGGTGGTTGACCGCAATTCGGCTGTCCCATCGCTGAATATGGCTTCGGTCGACAAGATCATGGACCGCTTTGACCAGTTGCGCCACGCAAATGGTTCGACGCCAACCGCCGTGTTGCGCGAACGTATGCAGCGCGCCATGCAGGAAGAAGCGGCTGTGTTCCGTACGCAGGAAACGCTGGAACAGGGCTGCAAGCGCATCTCCAAGATTTGGGGCGAACTGAAAGACGTCAAGGTCGTCGACCGTTCGATGATCTGGAACTCCGATCTGGTCGAAACGCTGGAACTGGAAAACCTGATGGCGAACGCCATTTGCACGGTTTACGGGGCCGAGGCGCGCAAAGAGAGCCGCGGCGCGCACGCCCGCGAAGACTTCGACAAGCGCGACGACAAGAACTGGCGCAAGCATACGCTGTCGTGGGTGGATGCAAACGGCAAGGTCAAGCTCGCCTATCGTGCGGTGCATACGGAGCCGCAGCTCGCCTATGAAGATGGCGGCATCGACCCGGCTAAAATCGCGCCCAAGGCGCGCGTGTATTAAGGGGTAGAGACATGGTTGAACTCGCACTCCCCAAAAACTCGAAGATTCAGGAAGGCAAGACTTGGCCGAAGCCGGAAGGCGCGACCAATCTTCGCGAGTACCGCATCTATCGCTGGTCGCCGGATGATGACCAGAACCCGCGCATGGACACCTATTTCGTGGACATGGACGATTGCGGGCCGATGGTGCTGGACGCCTTGCTCTACATCAAGAACAAGATCGACCCGACGCTGACACTGCGGCGCTCCTGCCGCGAAGGCATTTGCGGCTCCTGCGCGATGAATATTGACGGCGCAAATACGCTTGCCTGCACGAAAGGCTGCGACGATATCAAAGGCGCGGTCAAGGTTTATCCGCTGCCGCACATGCAGGTCATCAAGGATCTGGTGCCGGACCTCACCAATTTCTATGCGCAGCATGCGTCCATCCAGCCTTGGCTGCAGACGGTTTCGCCAGAGCCTGCGAAGGAATGGCTGCAAAGCCACGAAGACCGCCAGAAGCTTGACGGGCTTTACGAGTGCATCCTGTGTGCCTGCTGCTCCACCTCATGCCCGAGCTATTGGTGGAATGGCGATCGCTACCTTGGTCCCGCCGTGCTGCTGCAAGCCTATCGCTGGCTGATCGATAGCCGTGACGAAGCGACCGGGGATCGTCTCGACAATCTGGAAGATCCATTCCGGCTTTATCGCTGCCATACGATCATGAATTGTGCGCAAACCTGCCCCAAGGGTCTGAACCCTGCGAAGGCAATTGCCGAAATCAAGAAAATGATGGTCGAGAGACGCGTATAAGCGTCGCCATCTGCTGGGTGGCCCCTCATCTGGGCCACCGTCTCGTGAAAATAATGCCAAAACGATATTTTTGAGCCAATTCGGCTAGCAACTTATGCGTGCTCGCGCTATTGAGTTAGTTATCACTAATATTTTAAAACTTGCGCATGACTCAACTTCCTATCCTTACCCAAATTGAAGCTCGCATTCTTGGCTGTCTTCTTGAAAAGAAAGAGGCCACGCCAGATGTGTATCCACTTACCTTCCTGTCGCTGAAAGCGGCGGTGAACCAGAAGACCTCACGCGATCCGGTAATGTCGCTGGAAGACGCCGAGATCAATCACGCGATAAAGTTGCTTGAACAGAAAGAGCTTGTGCGCAGGCAATTCGCCTCACGTGCCGACAGGTTCGAACATCGGTTGGGCCACAAGTACAACCTACTCCAGCCGCAGGCGGTCTTGCTCGCCTTGCTGCTGCTGCGTGGTCCCCAAACGGCCTATGAGCTTATGGCGCGCAGCGAACGCATGGCGATCTTCGGCTCGATCAACTATCTGCGCGAGCAGCTTGATTTGCTCATCACTCAATCGCCGTCAATGGTTGCGATCACTGAGCCGCTGTACGGCCAGCGCGAGGAGCGCTTTGCGCATCTGTTCTGCGGCGAAGTTGCAAGAAAGCCGATCGTTGCGCCAGTCCCTGCTCCTGTGGTGCGCCTCGTGCCGCCTGCGCCGACGCTTGCACCGTCAACCACGGTCATCAGCGTTTCGGCGCTTGAGAAGCGGGTGCAGCAGCTAGAACGGGAAGTTGCGGCGCTGCGCGCTCATTTGGAAGCACGCAGCGCATGATGTAACGGGATCAGGCCAGCTTTGCGTCAAGCGAAACCTTGATTGCGCCGAGTGCCTTGGAAACAGGGCATCCGGCTTTTGCTTTGTCGGCCAATTCCTTGAATTTTGCTTCATCAATGCCGGGAACCTTGCCGACAAGCGTCAGTGCACTTTCGGTAATTTCCATTCCGCCACCGGCAGCGGGTCCGAAAGTAACCACGGCCTTGGCGTTGAGTTCTTCGGCAGGCGTACCGTTTTCGGCGAGAAAATGAGAAAGCTGCATGGCAAAGCAGCCAGCATGGGCCGCGCCAATCAACTCTTCCGGGTTGGTTCCTGATTTTCCGCTTTCATCCTGAAAACGACCCTTGAACGAGTATGGCTGCTTGTTGAACGCTCCGCTTTGAGTATCCAGAGTGCCGGAGCCTTCGGTTAGCGTTCCCTTCCAGATGGCAGTCGATGTGCGGTTCATGGCTTTCTCCCTTTTTGATTGCAGATGGCGACTATAGCAACACGATGGTTGCAATCTAGATGACAACGCGTTCGGGAATGCTCGGTTGCCGAATCAGGATTGGCAGACGTCGATCCATTGCGCGGCGGTCAGCGCTGCCATGCGCTGCGGCGAAATTCGTACCGCTGCGTTGGTGGCCCCGGCGGCAGGCACCACTTCGGCAAATCGCCGAAGCGATTCATCGCAATAAACGGGCAGATTTGTCGGCAAGCCGAACGGGCATACGCCACCGACCGGATGGCTGGTCGCGGCCACGACCTCATCCGCATTCAGCATTCGTGGCTTGCCGCCAAATCGATCCTTGAATTTACGGTTGTCCAGCCTTGCTGTGCCTGCCGCTACGATGAGCAGGATTTGCTCGCCCACGCGCAGGCATATCGTCTTGGCGATCTGTGCCGGTTCAACACCATGAGCCTCGGCCGCCAGCGCCACCGTGGCCGAGCTTTGCTCTGTCACGATAACGGAAATGTCGGGGGCATGAGCGGTGAAGAAGGCGCGGACCAATTCAAGAGACATGCGCGATTTATCGACGGCGATGGCTGTGAACGCAAGCCCTAGATCGCCTCGCCGCGCAACAGCTTTGGCGCGGGGCCAGCCAGTCCAGATGCCTGCTTGATGAAGAAATTTTTCAGATGCGGCGCGCGCTCGACCAGCCCTAGGCCGATGTCGCGCAGCGCCCGCAATGGCGCGAAGTCATTTGAGAACAGACGATTCAATACGTCCGTTGTCACGCCCATCTGCCATGTGTCGAAGCGCCGCCACATCTGGTAACGCTCCAGTACGTCAAGTGCGCCGATGTCCTGGCCAAGCCTGTCGGCGTCCACGATAACCTCTGCCAGTGCCGCGACGTCCTTCAGGCCAAGGTTTAGACCCTGTCCGGCAATGGGATGTATGCCGTGTGCAGCATCGCCAGCCAAGGCGAAACGTGGCGCGATGAATGCGCGCGCGAGCGTCAGACCAAGAGGCCATGCGCGGGGTTTGGTCTCTGCGCGAATCTCACCAAGCTTGAGACCGAAGCGCATTTCCAACTCGCTTTCGAAGACGAAATCGTCCGAAGCGACAATGCGGTCCGCGTCGGCGGTACGTTCAGTCCAGACGATTGACGAGCGATTGCCCTTGAGCGGTAGAATGGCGAAGGGACCGGCAGGCAGGAAATGCTCTTCCGCGCGGCCATTGTGCGGGCGTTCATGTGCGATGGTGCAGACGATACCCGATTGTCCGTAATCCCAGTTCACTGTCTTTATTCCCGCCATGTCGCGCAGCTTCGAGCGCACGCCGTCAGCGGCGATGAGCAACCTCGTTTTAAGGGCGCCGCCATCGGCGAGGTGAATAGTCAGGACTGACAACCCCTGATCGAATAAATCAACCGCCACGCCTTCAAGAATGTCGATGCCAAGAGCGGCGGCGCGCTTGCGCAGCGCTCCATTCAATGAGGTGTTCGGCACCATATGCGCGAATGGTTCGCCCGGTTCGACCTCGCCGTCGAACGTTAAAAAGACCGGACGCACCGGATCGCTGGTGCGTGAGTCGGTAACGATCATGTCGGTGATGGCTTGCGCTTCGGGCGCAATTTCCGCCCAGCAGTCGAGTTGCGCGAGCATTCTTGAGGCCGCAGCAGCGATTGCAGAGCAGCGTCCATCTTTTTGCCAGACACCGGCAGGAGCCGCATCGACAACGGCTATGCTCAGGTTCGGACGTGAGGACTTGATTGCAACGGCGGCGGCCAGCCCAACATAGCCTGCGCCTGCAATCAGAATATCGAGATTGCCAGAGCCATCCTTCTTTGCAGCGGGCATTGGGTTCATCCAGTTGTCGGAATTTCAAATATGGTAACACAAGGCCATAGCCAAATAGTGTCGTGTGCGCAAAGTGCGTCAATGCGCGCATGGCACCATAGTTCAGCCGTACTGCGGGTTGACGCCCGCGGCTGCCTGTCGGAAACGCATGTGGCGAACTGAAACTTGCCTGGCCAAAGGTCTTCCAGCCGATGTCTGCTGTTTTCGATGCGTTGCTCGATCTTTTAAATCTGGAGAAGATCGAGGAGAATATTTTCAGGGGACGCAGCGCACACACCGCCTGGCAGCGCGTGTTTGGCGGGCAGACGATTGCGCAGGCGCTTGTGGCTGCTCAGCGCACGGTCGAGCCAACGCGGCTTGCGCATTCATTGCATGGCTATTTCATGCTCGGAGGCGACCCGAACGCGCCTATCGTCTATTCAGTCGATCGCATTCGCGATGGTGGATCGTTCACCACGCGGCGCGTCGTTGCTACTCAACATGGAAAGGCGATTTTTTCGCTGGAAGCTTCGTTTCAGAAGCCAGAAAGCGGACTGGACCATCAGGTGGCAATGCCAGATGTGCCGCAGCCGGAACAACTTGCCAGCCAGCGCGAACTTCTGGAGGCACTTGGCGACGGCGTTCCGGAAGTGATCCGCAAATACTGGGCACGCGAGCGCCCGATCGAGGTCAGACCCGTTATTGTCGAGCACTATACGAGCCGCGAAAAGCTGGAGCCCGTGCAGCACGTGTGGGTGCGTTTCGCCGCGCCGCCGCCGAACGATCCGGCGCTTCATCGTGTGTTGCTCAGCTATATGTCGGACATGACGCTGCTGGATACATCCACATTTGCCCACGGGCGGGTGATTTTCGACCCTGACATTCAGGCCGCGAGCCTCGATCACGCTATGTGGTTTCATAGGGATAATCCGCTCGACGACTGGCTGCTTTACACGCAGGACAGCCCTTCCACTTCCGGTGCGCGGGGGTTCACGCGCGGTTCGCTTTATGCGCGCGATGGAAGTTTGGTCGCTTCCGTAGCACAGGAAGGTCTTATCCGGCTAAAGCAAAAGCCTAATAATTAGGCAAAATTTTGGATTTGCCTATAAGTTACGCAATTTGTATGCTGCAAGTGCGAAGACTTTTGCGCTTCTGTTAATAGTCTTTCAAATTTTTCCTTCCTTTTCAGGTTTTTTTCCCAATCGGGCCGAACTGGCACGGGACTTGAATCCCATGGTGCAGTCGCCGGGCCTGCTCCGGGGATGTTCGGAGTAAACGCGGGGACCCGCAAAGCAGAGGGTAACTCTTCATGAAAATCGTGATGGCAATCATCAAGCCGTTCAAGCTTGACGAGGTGCGTGAAGCGCTCACCAATGTCGGCATTCAGGGCCTGACCGTCACCGAAGTCAAAGGCTACGGTCGTCAGAAAGGTCATACGGAAATCTATCGCGGCGCTGAATACGCCGTCAGCTTCCTTCCCAAAATCAAGATCGAAATCGCCGTTGCTGGCGACCTTGTGGACAAGGCCGTCGACGCAATCGCGGCTTCCGCCAAAACCGGCCAGATCGGCGACGGCAAAATCTTCGTTTTCGGCATCGATCAGGCCGTGCGCATCCGCACCGGCGAAACCGACACGGACGCGCTTTGAGCCGTCGTTCCAGTGATTCTCAGGAGAGTTCAATGACTATGAATACGACACTCATGAAAGGGGCACGCACAGCGTTGCTCGGCGCGCTCGGCTTAGCCGCGCTGGGAAGCGTGGTGGCGATGGCTCAGGACGCCACCGCCGAAGCTCCAGCGGCAGAAGCTGCGGCGTCTGCGCTGAATAGCGGCGATACCGCGTGGATGATGGTTTCCACAATTCTCGTGCTGTTCATGATCCTGCCGGGCCTTGCACTGTTCTATGGCGGCCTTGTGCGCGCCAAAAACATGCTGTCCTTGCTCATGCAGTGCACCGTCATTACGGCCACCGTCATTATCGTGTGGGTTCTTTGGGGCTATTCCTTCGCCTTCGGCGGCGGCACCAGCCCTTATTGGGGCGGCTTCGGCAAGGCGTTTCTGGCAGGCGTCACCTCCACGTCGGAGAGTGGAACCATCCCTGAATATGTATTCATCGCTTTCCAGATGACGTTTGCCTGCATCACCCCGGCTCTCATCATTGGTGGCTTCGCTGAGCGCATCAAGTTTGGCGCTGTCATCCTGTTCACTATCCTTTGGGTCACATTCGTCTACTTCCCGATTGCTCACATGGCATGGGATGCAAACGGCCTCTTCTTCGGCTGGGGCACGATGGATTTCGCCGGCGGCACGGTGGTTCACATCAATGCCGGTATCGCTGCGCTCGTCGGTGCGCTGATCCTTGGCAAGCGTGCAGGCTACGGCAAAGACAATATGGCTCCGCATTCGCTGGCCTTCACCTTTGTCGGCGCTTCCATCCTGTGGGTCGGCTGGTTCGGCTTTAATGCCGGTTCGGCGCTTTCCGCCGGTTCGGGTGCTGCACTTGCGCTCATCAACACCTTCACCGCCACTGCCGGTGCGACTGTTGCCTGGGCCGTGATTGAAAAGCTCGTTCGTGGGAAAGCTTCGATGCTTGGCGGCGCTTCCGGTATCGTTGCCGGTCTGGTTGCCGTTACGCCCGCTGCTGGTTTTGTCGGCCCGGTTGGTGCCATCGTATTGGGTGCTATTGCCAGCGCGGTCGCCTACTACTTCGTCGCTGTCGTGAAGATCAAGCTGGGTTATGACAACTCGCTGGACGTGTTCGGCATTCACGGCATTGCTGGCATCATCGGCGCTGTTGGTACCGGCATCTTCGCAGCTCCGTCTCTCGGTGGCGTCGGCTATGCCGAAGGTGTGACCATGGGTTCGCAGGTGACGACGCAGATCACCGCTGTTGTCATCACCATCGTATGGTGCGGCGTTCTTTCCGCGATCCTCTACAAGATCGTCGATGCAATCGTTGGCCTGCGTCCCACGGAAGAAGCAGAACGTCAGGGCCTCGACCTCACCTCGCATGGCGAAGTCGCATATCACTCCTAAGACCTGGACCGGCGCGGCGGAAACGCTGCGCCACTTTTCCTGTCCACTGACCCGGCCTCGCGCCGGGTCTTTTTTTGTTTTCAGGGAATTTGGTCGAAACGCTCTATGGTTAATCCAGCCTTTACCAAGACCCCAATAGTGTGAGCGCGAATCTGCCTGCCTGCTATCCGCGGGCGGGGCACAGAGACGGGGTTTTGCAGGGTATGCGTTCAGGTTCCTCTTCCTCCATGGCTCTTGAAGATCAGGGCTTTGGTTTCCGTTCATTTTTGAAGCGACAGGCTGGCCGCGTTGCCGGGCTGACGCTTTTGATTGTCATTGCGTTCTGCCTCGCGGCGATGGCGACATGGAACGTCGCTGATCCGAGCTTCAGCCACGCCACCGGAAACGAAGTAACCAATGCGATGGGCTATCCCGGCGCAGTGTTCTCCGACCTTGCAATTCAGTTTTACGGTCTGTCTTCCGTTGCGGTATTGGTTCCAGCGGTCATCTGGGCGCTGTTTCTCGCCACCGCCACGCGCATAGATCGCGTCGGCAAGCGCGCACTGGCATGGTTTGGCGCATCCGTTTTGTTTGCAGGCATCGCGGGATGCTTCACGCCGCCGCCGACCTGGCCGCTGCCTACAGGTCTTGGTGGGGTATTTGGCGATATGGTGCTCAAGCTGCCGTCGCTCTTTATCGGTGCCTATCCGAGCGGATGGAAGGGCGCAATCGTGGCACTCGTTCTGCTGTTGCCAGCGCTTGCAGCGTTCAGCTACGCGTCGGCGATCATCGCCCGCGGACCGGAGCCGAAGCAGGAGAAGAAGGCCGAATTGCCGATGCGCCATGCCGGCCAACCCGCTATGGACGATAACGACGACGATGAAGACGATGGATTCAGCTTCGCTTTTCTCGGCGCGGTAACGCACTGGTGGTTGTCCGCACAGCACTTCTTCCGTCGCCGCTTCTCTTCGCGTGCGCCGCAGCCGGGTGACTTTGAACGTCGTGGCGGCTGGCGTCGTGCGGCGGAACAGGTCGAACTGGCCGAGATGGAAGAGATGCGCGTCAGTCCACATGGTCGCGCCCGCGTCGAGCCGGAATTCTTCGCCCAGATGGTGAGCGAGCGCCGCGTTGAGCCGCAGGTTTTTGCGGATGATGAGGATATGGAAGACGCACCGCCATTCGACATGGACGATGATTATGAGGTGCCGCTGCCATCCCCGGATGCGCGGGTGCAGAATTATCGCTCCATGCCGGGCCAGACGTCAGGCCGACCGAATGATTCAGCGCGCGTTTCAACGCCAGCACCGCGACCACAGCAGGGTTCTCGCGTCGCTCGCGAGGCGCAGACATCGCTGCTTGGCAGCGGCACGTTTGAAATGCCGTCGCTGCATTTCCTCGCCGAGCCAAAGAACGTGGTCAAACATCCATCGCTTTCAAAAGACGCGCTGGAGCAGAACGCTCGCCTGCTGGAAGGCGTGCTGGAAGATTTCGGCGTCAAGGGCGAGATCATCCAGGTTCGCCCCGGCCCTGTAGTCACTCTGTACGAGCTTGAGCCTGCACCGGGCATCAAGTCGTCGCGCGTCATTGGCCTTGCAGATGATATTGCCCGCTCCATGAGCGCCATTGCCTGCCGTGTTGCTGTTGTGCCGGGGCGTAATGCCATCGGTATCGAGCTTCCCAATGCCAGCCGCGAAACGGTGTATCTGCGCGAGCTTCTCGCAAGCCGTGATTTCGAACAGACCAAGGCGAAGCTTGCCCTTGCGCTCGGTAAGACGATCAATGGCGAGGCCGTCACGGTTGATATCGCCAAGATGCCTCACGTGCTGGTGGCCGGTACGACCGGCTCCGGTAAGTCCGTGGCCATCAACACCATGATCTTGTCCATGCTGTATCGCATGACGCCGGAAGAATGCCGCCTCATCATGATCGACCCCAAAATGCTGGAGCTTTCCGTTTATGACGGCATCCCGCATTTGCTAACGCCGGTCGTGACCGATCCTAAAAAGGCGGTTGTCGCGCTTAAATGGACCGTGCGCGAGATGGAAGATCGCTACCGCAAAATGTCTAAGGTCGGCGTGCGCAACATCGATGGTTTCAATGCACGCGTCACGCAGGCGGAAAAGAGCGGGGAGCAGATCAGCCGAACCGTGCAGACCGGCTTCGACCGCCAGACCGGCGAGGCAATCTACGAAACGGAAGTGCTCGATCTCAAGCCGATGCCATACATCGTGGTGATTATCGACGAAATGGCCGACCTCATGATGGTGGCGGGCAAGGACATTGAAGGCGCGGTGCAGCGCCTTGCGCAGATGGCGCGTGCGGCGGGCATCCACGTCATTATGGCAACGCAGCGTCCATCGGTCGACGTCATCACAGGCACGATCAAGGCCAATTTCCCGACGCGTATTTCCTTCCAGGTTACGTCCAAGATCGACAGCCGCACCATTCTCGGTGAGCAGGGCGCTGAACAACTGCTCGGTATGGGTGACATGCTCTATATGGCCGGTGGTGGCCGTATTCAGCGCGTGCACGGGCCTTTCGTTTCGGATGATGAAGTAGAGAAGGTCGTCAAGCATCTCAAGACGCAGGGTGTGCCGGAATATCTCGACGCCATCACCGAAGATGATGATGACGATGACGACGATCAGCCACGCGGCGGCGGTGGAGGTGGCGGCGGCAACTTCGATGATTCCGAAGACCCGTATGATCAGGCCGTTTCGGTCGTGCTGCGCGATGGCAAGGCGTCGACCAGCTATATCCAGCGCCGTCTCGGCGTTGGCTACAACAAGGCCGCTTCGATCATCGAGAGGATGGAGCAGGAAGGCATTGTCGGCCCTGCCAATCACGCCGGCAAGCGCGAAATCCTAGTGCCTACCGAACAGGACAAGATGTAATCCAAAAACTGCCGCTGACTAGGCGGCAGTCTGTTGGATCAGCGAAGCGATCCGTGCGGATAAGTCCTGCGGGTCGCCATCGATCATCACTGTTTTGAGGCGCGACGTTGATCCACCGACAATAGAGACTGTGCGCTTCGGCACGCCGAGCCATTCGGCAACCAGTTCTTCGAGCGCGGTGTTCGCTTTGCCCTTTTCGGGAACGGCGCGAACGCGGGCCGAAAGGTGCTGAGCGCCATCGGCGCTCGCGACAAGTCCCTCAACCTTATTGCTGGATGAGCGCGGCGTGAGTCGAACTGTCAGCTCGACTCCATCTTTGCGCAATCGGAGCCAGTCGCTCACAGTCCGGAATAGGAAAGTGCGATTTGCACCAGCACCTGTTCAAGGAAAAACAGGATTACCAGCACGACCAGCGGCGAAATATCTACGGTGCCGAGGCTTGGCAGCAGGTTGCGGATCGGGCGGAAAACCGGCTCCGTCATTTGGAACAGCGCGTTGCCGATCATGCCGACAAACTGGTTGCGCGAGTTCACGACATTGAACGCATAGAGCCATGAAAATATGACTGCCAGAATGACAATCCACCAATAGATATTCAGGACAAAAAGCAGGGTGTTAATAACCGGGATCATGTTTCGCTCCAGACACGCTGCGACATGTAGCTATTGGAGCCAATTGCGGCAAGTGCTGATGCTTCGGCGGCGTCTTGACAGCGATAAGGCGTAGACCATAAATGCGCGCATCCTTCGGTGGGGGCTGTAGCTCAGCTGGGAGAGCGCGTCGTTCGCAATGACGAGGTCAGGGGTTCGATCCCCCTCAGCTCCACCAACGGCACATAGGCAAAACCCAGCCCACAGTGTGCAATCGGAATAGCTGCGTAATTTCCGTGTCTTAGCCCATATGCGGCTATCGTTTGCAGGGGCAGAGACGTACATTCAGGCGGCGTCTTGCTGATCCCACAGCCTCTGTCTCTGTTGGATGTTTTGCGTGCCCTCATGTTTAAAAGCATGATGCTTCTGCATCGCCGCGATGGCGTCGCGATGGAAAACAGACATCTCCTATCGATCAGTTGAAATGCAGGGAAGCGACGAGCTAACGAACATCGAAACGCCGCTTGTTGTTGGCCGGGCGAGTTTCTTGTGTGCCTGGAACGTCCCAGAGACCACCTACGGGAGGATGATGTCCTGTTCGACCCAGTCGATAGGCAACTCGGTCCTGGCAAGATGTCGCGGGTTCATGGCTGCTGGTTGATTGCCGGTGAGAATTGCATCCAGAATCTCGGACTGAGGAAGGCGAGCGGCAAGACACGGCCAACATCGGCGCGGTCGACATTGAAGGCTTCTGCAATGCTGGTGGTGTTCATCGCAGATGGTCCAGTAACTCTGTTGAGATAGATGTGCGCCCGCGCGACCAGATCGACAAGCGATGGGTCTGGTTCCGGTTGGACATAGGGTGAGTTAATCACGATGCGCACGCCGTTTCCGCGGCGCCGAAGATCGATCGGAAGTTCTATTGCGACGATATCGTCAGGGCTATGGATATGGTCGGTAATGTCCTCATTAAGCAGTGCGCCAACAATCTCCCTCGTCTTGACCTCGAAACGGATCGATGTGGTGGACAGGTTGATAGACTGGAACATCGCTGCGATCGTCGTACGTTGGCAATCAGATTGCTCGCGTTCTAAAAGATTCAGAGCGAACCTGTCGGCTCGGTCCATTCCAAGTTTGACCCGATCGGCTGAAGTGTGGTTCTCAATCCAGCTGGCGATGAGCGGCTGGTCCCGCAGTATCCGGATGGACTTTTCGCGGACAATCTTTTCGATCTCCTGCGCCGAGATACGCCAGCTATCTGGTACAGGATCCTCGGATTTCCTGACGCGGCTGGAAACATAGTATCGATAGCGCCGTCCATTTGCCTTGCCATGAGTGGGTGACATGCGGTCACCAGTGTCATCGAACAGAATGCCGGTCAGCAGATGCGTATCTCTGTGTATTGCAGTACCCTTCGGAACGGTTGCGCCGAGGGCGAGTTGCTTTCGAATCGCCTCGAAGAGCTCGACGTCTATGAGAGGTTCATGCTCGCCGTCATAGATCGCTCCCTTATGACGAACCTTGCCGATGTAGATTGGGTTTACCAGCAGTTTGTAGAGCATGCCTGGAAACATCGGTCGGATACGGTATCGATCGCAGCTACCCTCCTGCGCCTGTGGGTTGTTTGCTGCCTCAGACTGTCGACTGACCTCCCTCGCCAGCTTCGGAACAGATTTAAGTTCGAGGTATCGGCTGAACAGACTTCTGACGAAGTTCGCCTCCGGCTCGCTAATCAGCAGCTTCTGGTCCTGCACCCGATACCCTAGCGGGACTGTGCCGCCCATCCACATTCCCTTCTTCCTAGAGGCTGCGATCTTGTCGCGGATGCGTTCCGCGGTAACCTCGCGTTCGAACTGGGCGAAGGAGAGAAGAACGTTGAGGGTGAGCCGCCCCATGGACGTCGTGGTATTGAACTGCTGGGTGACGGATACGAAGGAGATTCCATTGGCATCGAATACCTCGACAATCTTGGCGAAATCGGCGAGCGACCGGGTCAGCCGGTCTATCTTGTACACGACAACGACGTCCACCTTCCTGTCTCGGATATCCTGAAGGAGGCGTTGAAGCGCCGGGCGCTCCATCGTCCCGCCGGAGATACCGCCATCATCATAGCGGCCCGGCACCAGCGTCCAACCCAGCCCGACTTGCGAGGTGATGAAGGCGGCACAGGCCTCTCGCTGGGCGTCGAGCGAGTTGAACTCCTGGTCGAGGCCTTCTTCGGTTGATTTGCGAGTGTATACCGCACAACGCAATCGCGGCTGGGTCGACTGCTTGGAGAGATTGGATCGAGCACTCGCGCTCATAGCCCGAAGAACCTTGGCCCAGACCAGTGGGTCCCTGTGATCTTGCCGGCAATCGCGGTCAGCGAGAGATAAATCTTCGCCTCGAATACATAGCCGCCCTCAATTACATCGATGACATGGGTTCGACCGCCCCACTCCCGCATCAGCCTTGCACCGGGTGCGAGGTGTCGACGCTCGCGAGCCCTTGATGTCCCAGCCGCCTCCGCACCTCCATCGATAGATTGCTTATCAACAGTGGTTGATTTGACCTGTTTCCTGGCGGCAGAATCTGCTTGCATGCCGCGGGTGAGCATCTCACTTTCGACTCTGGTTATGGCGGATCTGAGCAGGCGGCACGTCTCGGCGGAGAGACCGCCGAGACGCCTGGCCTGCAGATGCCAGGCAACAGCTCTGATCATCAGTTCCTGGCGAACGCCTTTTGGCGGTGTCCTGTCATAAATTTTGCACCACCGCTCGACCAATTCATCACGGGAGGTGTCACTCAGGGCAGCGATCTCTGCCTTTAAATCGGGTCTATCGGGCACAGTATCAGCCCGCTTGCTGGGCAATGACATCGATCACACGGTATCGCCGCTGGCCGTCCTTGCCGATCTCACTAACCAGGTTGAGCTTGAGCCTCTTCCTCACTACCGCAGACAAGAAGCCGCGCACCGAGTGTGGCTGCCAGCCTGTCAAGTCCATGATCTGGGCGACAGTCACTCCCCGTGTCAGTCGCAGCTTTTTGAGGACAACCGCGGCCTTGGAGTTCTCTGGCCGACCCGGCGCCCTGTCAGACCGCTCAATTGCAGTCGCCGCATCCGAGGGCCTTTCATCGTCAAGGGTTCGGATCTCGATCTCTGAAATGGTGCTGTGGGACATGATACTCTCCGTCAGTTTATAGGCCGGCCAATCCAGCGCTTGCACTGACACAAGCCCGCAGTTGGGCGGGCAAGAGAGGTTTTCTAGATCGGCATCTGCTCTAAGTGCACGGCGTCACGCCACCACTAACGCTCCTTCTCTCGCCGAAGTCCACTTGTTCAAGTGGATATTTCCAAGGAGGTGGCGATCAGAGTTAATCTTAGGGGGTGTCGGGTTGCAATAGATGCAAGCGCGGCGACTCGACGCCTTGCGCTAGAGATATCGAAGTCGGTTTAGCGACCGCGAATAACATCGCAAGTCTCGCGCCAGCGTAAAGTTATTCGCTCTGTGGTCTCGCCGGCTAGGTAGGCGATGGCTTCAAGTGCTGTAGGTTCCACCGCCTCGCTCGTTTCCGAAAGCGAACGTAACACCGACACTGTTCCCTCGAGAAGTCGCAGATCCGGCTCCATGTGATCAAGCAGATCGCGAGCGGATTTGTAATCAATCTCGCAACTGTGCTTATCTGACCGTCTGACCATGCCGCGCTCCCACCAAAGTCACAGCACTCACGCTCTGTTCGCGGTGCAAGTCCAATCAATCTTTAGACCACTATCAAAAATCCAGCTGGCAAAGATATCAAAACAAGTCCGAGATGACAGCAACGGGGCCGCCTGCAGACGGTCTGCTTTCAGACGCTGGTCGAGGATAGCTGTCGTTCAGTAACCGACATGTCGACCGTTCCGCTTTTTGCCGGCGCTGTCCAAAAACCTGTCATATAGAAACAACCGTTATAGTTGATCTAGCGGAAGAATTTCGCTTGACCTTCAACCACACTGGAAGGTTAGCTTCTGCTAGATATTGAGTGCCATCGCCAGCACACGTGCCGCAGCATGCGAAACAAATTCGGCCAAAAACCTGTGACCAAGCACATTCTTCACGTCGTAAGCAACGTTTCCCACTATGCCGATCCAAGTCAGCCGACCGGCTTGTGGCTTTCGGAACTCACGCATGCGTATGACATCTTCGCGGAACACGGCTTCACGCAGAGCATTGTCAGCCCGAAGGGTGGTCATTCGCCCCTTGAGCCCCGCGCGCTGAAGTGGCCCTTGCTGGATGCCTCGGCGAAAGCTTGGCTGAACGATCCGGAACGCATGGCGCTGTTGTCATCGACGGCGTCACCCCGAGCAGATCGATCCATCAGAGTTTGATGCGATTTACTTCACTGGCGGCCATGCGGTGATGTGGGATTTTCCAGGCAGCGAGGAACTGCAGGCGATCACTCGCGCCATATGGGAGCGTGGCGGCATCGTCTCGGCTGTCTGCCATGGCTATTGTGGCCTGCTGAACACGAAGCTGTCGGATGGAAACTTGCTGGTTGCCGGGAAACGGCTGACCGGCTTTTCCTGGACAGAGGAAGTGCTGGCCGGGGTGGCCAGCAAGATGCCGTACAATGCCGAGGCGGAGATGAAGCGGCGCGGCGCCCGCTACGAGAAGGCCTTGATCCCCTTCGTCTCCTATACCATCGCTGACGGCCGGCTCGTGACCGGTCAGAACCCGTGGTCGGCAAAGGCGACAGCGGAAAAGGTTGCGGCGCTCCTGTAACGGTCTGACAATCCTTAATCGATCGCCGACCTTTGCCTGTCTGCTCGCACGCGGCCGTTTTTTCCCAGAAGCTTGACGTCATTGGGCTCCATATCCGGGAGGTCGGTCCTGCCATCCAGCATACGCGACAGCACCCGTCGCGCATTCTCCGCGCAGTCGATGTCGTCCGGCTTGGCCTCGATGTCCCTTATCAGAGCAACAAGCTGCTTCCTGCTTTGCGCCAACCGCGTCTCAAGCGCCTCGATATCGGCCACCTTGCGCTTCAGCGTTTCAAGCAAGGTGTCATGTTGCCAGTTCTCAAGGTCAGTGGGCACGAGCACGCGAATTTCATCAAGGCTGAATCCCGCCTTCTGCGCCGTGGCAATCAATTCGAGCAGAACAAGCGCTTCAGGCGGATAGGTCCGATAGCCGTTCGACCGCCGTTCTACCATCTTCAGCAGGCCGATGCTCTCATAAAAACGAATACGCGATGGAGTTAGACCACTGCGCATCGCCAATTCGCCGATGTTCATGTTTGACGTCCGCGGAAAATTCCTATTGACCCTCAAGTTAACTTGAATGTTACGGCATGTCCACAATCCGGTTTTGGACAGCCTTGCGGGGCGTTGGGTGCGCCTGAGCTGCGCGCCAGCCCCGGAAATCGTTGAAAGACCCGAAGAAACCTTGAGGCCGGATTGAGATCGGCGCGTTGCAGTCAGCGAAGGACCAGACCGATGGCAAAACAGTTCACGGAAGTCGAGTTCGGAGGCCAGAAGGTCAAGGTCCCGAAGGGCGGATATTACGACCGCTTTCGCATGAACCCGGATCTCGACGAGGTCGCAAAGGATCCGGCCGTCGGCAATATCGGCTTGTTCCGACGTATCCCGAAGGTGATGACGCAGACGCGGGTCGGCCCGACCTGGGCTCCGAACTTCTACTATCGCACCAGCAATGTCCAGACGCTGATGCTGGCTCCGATGAAGCGACTGCGCTCGATGCTGCCGGCCCCTCTCGAACCGCTTCGGGCGCTTCCCGGCTATGGCCTCGTCGCGCTAACGTTCTTTTCCTATGCGGTTTGCGACAATGACCCTTACAACGAGGTGTCGGTGGCTGTGGTCATCCGCCGACCAGGCGCGCGGGGATTGCAGACGCTGGAGTTCATAGACTCGATGCGGCGGCAGAGTTTCTTCGCACATGTGCTGGCCCTGCCGTCGACACGGAAATCGCCCGGGTGCGCGGGGTCTTCGGTTATCAATTGCCGAAATGGATTGCCGACATTCGGCTTGACATCTCGAGCGCCGTCACGGCCAGCATTGCGGCAACCGATGGAACTCCCGACACGACGCTGACCGCGCCCATGCCGGCGCTGCGCCGCGTTCCTTCGCAATCGTGCATCTCGACCAATACCTCGATCGGCGTGGTCGACGGCGAATGGCGGCAGACCTCGTTTCAGACCAACCCTACGGAGTTCGCGCAAACGCTGTTTCCCCGCGATGTGAAGCTGATTTTTGGTTCGGGTGGTCCCATCAGCCAGTTGCTCGATGGGCTCGGCGTGGGGACGATTGTCCGGTTAGATGTCATAAAGGATGCGCAGATGGTTCTGTACATGCCGCGCCCTCTGCAAGGGTGCCTGCGTGCATAACGGGCGGCGGGCTCGATGGTCCAGCAAACAGAAAGGAGAAGCCGACCATGACATTCGTCACAACGAAAGACGGAACCGAACATCTTCTACAAGGACTGGGGTCCGAAGGATGCGCAGCCGATCCACTTCCATCACGGCTGGCCGCTCATCGCCGATGACTGGGACAACCAGATGCTGTTCTTCCTCAAGGAAGGCTTCCGTGTCGTCGCGCATGACCGGCGCGGCCATGGCCGTTCGAGCCAAGTCAGCGACGGTCATGACATGGACCATTATGCGGCGGATGCCTCGGCAGTCGCCGAGCATCTCGATCTTCGCAACGCCATCCATATCGGCCATTCGACCGGCGGCGGTCAGGTTGCGCGCTACGTCGCGCAGCATGGCCAGCCGCAGGGGCGTGTCGCCAAGGCGGTACTGGTCAGCGCCGTCCCGCCGCTGATGGTCAAGACCGACAGCAATCCCGACGGCACGCCGATCGAGGTCTTCGACGGTTTCCGCGCGGCGCTCGCCGCCAACCGGGCGCAGTTCTTCCTCGATGTGCCGGCCGGTCCGTTCTACGGATATAACCGGCCGGGCGCCGAGCCCTCGCAGGGTGTGATCGAGAACTGGTGGCGCCAGGGCATGATGGGCAGCGCCAAGGCGCATTACGAAGGCATCAAGGCCTTCTCGGAAACCGACCAGACCGACGACCTGAAGGCGATCACCGTCCCGACCCTCGTCATGCAGGGCGACGACGACCAGGTTGTTCCTTACAAGGCGGCTGCGATCATGCAGGACAAGCTGCTGCAAAACAGCAAATTGATCATCTATCCCGGCTTCTCGCACGGGATGCTCACGGTCAACGCCGATGTGGTTAACGCCGATCTCCTCGCCTTCATTCGCGAATGATGGAGAAGGCGATGACTGCGGCCTTTCTCGATTTCCGGCTATGATATGGCGGCCGTGCTGGCTTGCCAGCGCGCCGCCTTTCTCAACGAAGGGCCGCCGAGTATCGCCGATCGCAAGCTACGGCTGAAGCGACTGCGTACCGCCGTGCTGGCTCATCGCCGCGAGTTGGGAGGCGCGATCAGCGCCGATTTCGGCCACCGCTCCCTCCACGAAACCGATATCCTGGAGATCCTCGGCGTTGTCCAGGCGATCGACTATCTTAGCCGGAACCTGCGCCGCTTCATGAAGCGGGAGCGCCGTCATGTCGGCCTATTCTATCGCGCCGGTCGTGCCTATGTGGAGTATCAGCCAAAGGGCGTTGTCGGCGTGATGGCGCCGTGGAACTATCCGTTCTCGCTCACGGTCATCCCGCTCGCGACCGCGCTGGCCGCCGGCAGCCGCGCTATGCTGAAGCCGTCGAGTTGACTCCACGCACCAGCGAGGTGATCCGGCGGATGATCGAGGAGAGTTTTCCGGCGGCGGAGGTCGCCGTCGTGCTCGGCGGCCCGGAGGTCGGCGCGACCTTCAGCGCTCTGCCCTTCGACCATATCCTCTTTACCGGCAGCACGCCTGTCGGCCGCAAGATCATGAAGGCGGCGAGCGACAATCTGGTGCCGCTGACCCTGGAACTTGGCGGCAAGAGTCCCACGATCATCGCGAAGGGCCATGCCACCCGGCAGACGCTCGACAGCATGGTATTCGGAAAGCTCGCCAACGGAGGCCAGACCTGCATTGCGCCAGATTATGCGCTGGTCCATGAGAACGATCTGGACACCTTCATCGCCGAATTCGAAGCAAGCGTCGCGCGCTTCTATCCCGGCGGGCCGACCAGCCGCGACTACACCTCGATCGTCAACGATCGTCATTACGAACGACTGAAAGATCTTATCGAGGACGCCCGAACCAGCGGCGCGCGGGTGATCGAGACAGGTCTGACGCCTGAGCGAGCACAGGAGCGACCGCGCACGATCGCGCCGACGCTTGTCGTCGGAGCCGGTGACGCCGCCGAAATTATGCGGGAGGAGATCTTCGGACCGATCCTGCCGGTGCATCCCTATCGTACGATCGACGAGGCGATCGAGTACGTGAATGCGCGGCCGCGCCCGCTGGCGCTCTATTATTTTGGCGAGCAGGATGCCGATTGCGAAAAACTGCTGGCGCGCACTACCTCGGGCAATGTCGGCATCAACAACACCTTGATGCATTTCGCCCAGGACGACTTGCCCTTTGGTGGCGTCGGGCCAAGCGGCATGGGCGCCTATCACGGTATTGAGGGCTTTCGCGCCATGAGCCACGCCAAGGGCGTGTTCGTTCAGGGGCGTTGGAACTTGCCAAGCCTACTGCGTGCGCCGTTCGGCAAGATCGCGGACCTTGGCCTGAAGGTGATACTCGGGTCCAACAAGCGCTCATGACAATGCGGTCGGGTCAGATGTTGGTCATCGGACGCTCACGGGCCAGATCGGCCGCTGGTCACGGCCAAACTTGAAAGGCTAGCGAA
>JASGJA010000006.1:72500-100636 GCA_049840935.1 Mesorhizobium sp. | reverse complement strand
AAGGTTAATAGGGAAACACGATAGAATCCGAACAGCACCTGTCCGCGCAGGCTGAAAGCGGGAGCCGCGCGCGACCACATTTTGGGTATCAATGCAGTTTCCGGGCGCGGCGAAGCGTTCAAGGCAGGCGGGCGCGTGGTTAAAAACGTGACCGGCTATGATGTATCCAAGGCGATGGCTGGATCATGGGGAACGCTCGCGGTCTGTACTGACGTGACATTCAAGGTGCTGCCGGTCGCCGAGACGGAAACGACGCTCGCCATTCGCGGATTGCTGGACGATCAGGCTGCGGCGGCGATGGCGCTTGCCATGGGTTCCAGCGCCGAAGTTTCGAGCGCGGCGCATGTGCCGGAAGGCGTTTCGATTTCGGTCGCGGGCGGGACGCTGGGGTCTGATGCGGCAACGCTTTTGAGGCTGGAAGGGTTTCCACCTTCCATCGCCTACAGGCTCAATCTGTTGCAGGATATGCTCAAAAACGCTGGCGAATTGCAGGTGTTGTTGGGCGAAAAATCGAAGGCTGTCTGGCGTGATCTGCGCGATTGCGTTCCATTCGCGGATGGAACGCACAAGCCGGTGTGGCGGGTTTCCATGCAGCCTTCGGAAGCTCATAAGATGACGCTGGATTTGCGACGGAACGTTCCGGCGAGTGCATTCTACGATTGGCAGGGCGGGCTAGTGTGGCTGCGCATGGAGCATGACGAGCCGGAAGATGAACGCGTGCGGGCGCTGGTGCGCGCGCATGGCGGCGGACATGCCACGCTGGTGCGCGCCAATGCTGCGGTGCGCGCGGCGGTGCCCGTTTTCGAGCCGCAACCACCTGCCTTGCGTGCCTTGGCGGAACGGCTGAAAGCATCATTCGATCCGCACAATATTCTCAATCCCGGACGCATGGCGGGCTGAAGATGCAAACCAATTTCCTGCCCGAACAGCTTGCCGATCCGCATGTCGCAGAGTCCGAAAAGATATTGCGCAAATGTGTGCATTGCGGGTTTTGCACGGCAACTTGCCCGACCTATGTGACGCTCGGCAACGAACTCGATAGTCCACGCGGGCGCATCTATCTTATCAAGGATATGCTGGAGAACGGTCGGCCTGCGGACGAGGAAATCGTGCGGCATGTGGATCGCTGTTTGTCCTGCCTGGCATGCATGACGACGTGCCCTTCCGGTGTGAATTACATGCATCTCGTCGATCATGCGCGCGCGCATATTGAGCAGACGTATCGGCGTCCCCTGGTGGATCGTATGATCCGCGCAACGCTGGCAAAAGTGTTGCCCTATCCGGTGCGGTTTCGCGCAGCGTTGAAGCTGGCGGGTTTGGGCAGGCCGTTTGCGGGCCTGTTCAAGAACAACAAGGCGCTAAAGCCGCTGGCAGCGATGCTGGAGCTTGCTCCGCGCTCTTTGCCCAAGGCCGGACAGGAGCCGATTGTGCTGAAGGGCGAGGCGCGCGGGCGCGTGGCGATCCTGCGCGGCTGCGCACAGCCGGTGCTTAATCCCGGCATCAATGAAGCGGCGACATCGCTGCTGACGCGGCTTGGAATCGAGATTGTGGACGCATTCGGCGAGGGTTGTTGTGGTGCGCTGGTGCATCATATGGGCCGCGAGGAAGAGTCACTCGTGCAGGCCCGGCGTAACGTCGATGCGTGGACGCGATTGATCGACAATGGCGGGCTGGACGCGATTGTCATTACGGCTTCGGGATGTGGCACCACGATCAAAGACTATGGCTTCATGCTGCGGCTCGATCCGGCCTATGCGGAAAAGGCAGCAAGGGTGTCCGCGTTGGCGAAGGACATCACCGAATATCTGACCGCGCTGGAATTGCCGGAGCCGGTAGTGAAGCCGGGGCTGGCGGTGGCGTACCACTCGGCATGTTCAATGCAGCACGGCCAGAAGCTGACGCGTCAGCCGAAGGATTTGCTGACGCGCGCCGGGTTTGTCGTGAAGGAGCCGCGCGAGGGGCATCTTTGCTGCGGCTCAGCGGGAACCTACAACATCATGCAGCCGGATATTTCCGCCAAGCTGCGCGACCGCAAGGTGAAGAACATCGCGGCGACGGGTGCCGATGTGGTGGCGACGGGGAATATTGGATGCATGACACAGATTGCAGATCGCGCGGGTATGCCCATAGTGCATACGGTCGCCCTGCTGGACTGGGCTTATGGTGGAGAACGGCCAGCGGGGGTTTGAGGGCGATCGGCGCGCGGATCTGTAGTGCTGGAAGGAACTGACAGGCAAAAAGTCAGCCTTGGCAGATCCTCGGGACAAGCCCGAGGATGACGGGCTGCGAAGTTGCAGTATTTCGTCCAACGCCGACGCCGTTCCGAAGAAGGTGCCGGCAGGCGGATGAGGGGTTTAGAAGGTCGCAAAAAAGGGCGGCGCGTCCCTCCTCGCGCCGCCCTTTTTCGACGTGCCACCTGAAACGGTAGCCCGTCCCCCGAACTTTACATCACGACAACCTTGGCGCCGACCCTCACCATTTCGTACAGCTCCATCACGTCCTGATTGCGCATGCGGATGCACCCGGACGATGCGTTGGTGCCAACGGTCCAAGGCGCGTTCGTTCCGTGGATACGATAGAGTGTGCTGCCAAGGTAAAGCGCGCGCGCACCGAGTGGATTGGCTTCGCCGCCAGCCATATAGTTTGGCAGGATGCGGCCCTTCTTGCGCTCACGCGCGATCATTGATGCTGGCGGACGCCATTCCGGCCATTCGGCCTTGCGCGTGACGTTCTCTGTGCCCTTCCAGCCCATGCCTTCCTTACCGACGCCAACGCCATAGCGCCGCGCCTTGCCGCCTTCCTGAACCAGATAGAGATATTTGGAGGCCGAATCGATGACGATGGTGCCGGGTTTGTGGCTCGTCTGGTATTCAACAGAAGCCGGCAGGAATTTCGGGTCCATCTGCGGCTGGATCTGTTTTTGCGCGGGGCGGGCCACCGAAGAAGTGATAACCGACACATCAGCATTCGTTGGCTGGACCAGTACAACGCCCGGAACGGATGAGCGGCGCATGGCCAAGCCCTGCTGGGCCTGCTGCACCTGAACATTGGTGGGCGCACGGCGCTTGACGACTTTGCCCGGTTTCTGGCCGAGTTGCATCACCCACGGTGCGGAAAGATCTGGGCTGACCACAACCGGCGGCGGCTGACGATAGCGGTCCTGAGCGGAAAGCGGTGACGTTTGGAGCGCCAGCAAACTGGCGGCGGTAAGCAGACAGGCGGACAATCTCATAAGAAATGCTCTCGACAATATATGGACCGCGCCCCTCCGGCAGCGATCAGCGAAGGCATTTTGTTCGGACGTCACAACTGAAAGGTGAATCAAATCGCGTAAAATGCGACTTGTCGGTGAAACCTTTTGGTATGGTTACCTGCCCGTTCACAAACGCGGTAAACAAGCCCTAAATTGCGCTCGATATTTGGAGATTCGCGACAATGGACGGCTTGGTGAAGGGTGAAGACGGCGTGGTGCGCTGCTCATGGGGCGGCAGCACCGCTGATTACATTCCCTACCACGACAATGAATGGGGCAGGCCGGTTGTCGATGATATCAGGCTGTTCGAGAAGATTTGCCTCGAAGGCTTTCAGTCGGGCTTGTCCTGGCTGACGATTCTGCGCAAGCGCGAGAATTTTCGAGCAGCGTTTGCGGGCTTCGATTTCAACAAGATAGCGAAGTTTGATGAATCAGATGTCGAGCGTCTAGTGGCGGATGCGGGCATTATACGCCATCGCGGCAAGATCGAATCGACAATCAATAATGCGAAGCGCGCGCAGGAACTGGTGAAAGAAGCGGGCTCACTCGCGGCGTGGTTCTGGTCGTTCGAGCCGGGCGCGGCAGAACGCCCGGAGGTTGTGACGCTGGAAGCGGTGCGTACAAACCCGACGACAGCAGTTTCGACGCGCATTTCAAAGGAATTGAAAAAGCGCGGCTGGAGCTTCGTCGGTCCGACGACTGTTTACGCATTCATGCAGGCGATGGGCATGGTCAACGACCATATCGAAGGCTGCAAGTGCCGCGCCGAAGTGGAGCGCGCTCGCGCCGCGTTCAAGAGGCCTAAGCGCGTGTGAACGCCAGCGTGAGCAACATGACGCCGACAGTCGCCAGAACCGGATAGAGCGCCAGCAGGCTCGTGAGGACGGCGCGGCTCAATTCACTGCGTTCGGTCTGAGGCTCGGAAGTCGGATGGAAAGGGCCAGCCTGCAGCGAAGCTTCGGCGGTAGCGGTCTTGGTGGTCAGCATGGTCATGATCTTGCCCGAGAGATGCGGCTGGCCGGATGGCAACCGATACGAACCGGATTAGAGGCCGATTGGTGCGGATTTTTGAACGAATTGCGGAAAACTGGTGGCAGGAGGTTAACGCCAGCTTTCCAAACAGCAGTCAGCGCCTTGCCGCACATGCGTTGATCGGTTAGGACACGCGCGCCCGCAACCTCCTCGGGCCGCAACCGCACTATGGAATGACACCTATGGCCGAGAAACCGCAAAAGACGCTGGCGCGCCTGCCGCGTGGATTTGTCGATCGCTCGGCAGAGGACATTCGCGCTGCCGATCGCATGATGGCGACGATCCGCGAAGTGTACGAGCTTTATGGATTCGAGCCGGTTGAGCAGCCGTTGATCGAGTTTACGGATGCGCTGGGCAAATTCCTGCCGGATCAGGACCGCCCGAACGAGGGCGTGTTCTCGTTTCAGGACGATGACGAACAATGGCTTTCGCTGCGCTATGATTTGACCGCGCCGACCGCGCGCTATGTTGCGGAAAATTTCGAGCGTCTGCCGAAGCCATTCCGGTCGTATCGGTCTGGCTGGGTATTCCGCAACGAAAAGCCGGGGCCGGGCCGCTTCCGCCAGTTCATGCAGTTCGATGCGGATACGATTGGCGCGCCGGGCGTTGGTGCGGATGCGGAAATGGCTATGATGATGGCCGATGTGATGGAAGCGCTTGGCATTGCGCGCGGTGACTATCTGATCCGCGTGAACAATCGAAAGGTGCTTGACGGTGTGCTGGAAGCAATCGGCCTCGGCGGCGATGAAAACGCGGGCCGTCGCCTGACGGTGCTGCGTGCCATCGACAAGCTGGACAAGTTTGGGCCGGAAGGCGTGCGTCTGTTGCTCGGCGCGGGCCGTTGGGACGGCGGCAAGGAAGGCGAGGGCGACTTTACCAAAGGCGCGGGCCTTTCCGATGCGGCAATCTCGACGGTGCTCGGCTATATCGACGGCAGCGCGGGCGAAATCGCCAGCGACAAGTTCAACGAAGGCATGGGCGAGCTGCGCGACATAGAAATGCTGTGCCGCGCGGCTCAATATGGGCCGGAGCGCATCAAGATTGATCCGTCCGTTGTGCGCGGTCTGGAATATTACACCGGGCCGGTGCTGGAAGCCGAGTTGCTTGCCGAAATCCCGAATGAAGACGGGCAGGTCGTGCGCTTCGGTTCGGTTGGCGGCGGCGGACGTTATGACGGGCTTGTGTCGCGCTTCCGCGGCGAGCCGGTTCCGGCAACGGGCTTTTCCATCGGTGTTTCGCGTTTGATGACCGCGCTGAAAAATCTCGGCAAGTTGGACACGACGGATGTTATCGCGCCGGTCGTGGTGCTGGTGATGGACCGCGACGTGGACAGCCTTGGACGGTATCAGCGCATGGTTGCGCAGCTTCGGCAGGATGGCATTCGTGCGGAGCTTTATCTCGGTGGGGCGGGCATGAAAGCGCAAATGAAATATGCCGACCGGCGCGGCGCACCTTGCGTGGTGATTCAAGGCGGCGACGAGCGCGCAGCGGGAACGGTGCAGATCAAGGACCTCGTTGTGGGTGCGCAACTGGCGCAGAATATCGCCGATCACGATGCATATAAGGAAGCGCGGCCGGGGCAGATTACCGTGCCGGAAAGCGAACTGGTTGAAGCTGTGCGGCGTATTCTCGACGCACAGGCAGAAGAACGCATCCGGGGATGATACGCCTGCCCGCAATTGCCGCCGATATCAGGGCGTTGTTTGCTACACGCGGTGCGGAACCTGCGGACGTTGCAATCGTGCAGCCTGCCGATCCTTTTCTGGATATTGCGGGCGAGGATTTGCGGCGGCGCATTTTTCTGACCGAAAGCGAAACGGGTGAGCAGCTTTGCCTGCGACCGGAATTTACCATTCCAGTCTGTCTCGACCACATTGCGAGCAAGGCCGATACGCCGCGCCGATATTCCTATCTGGGCGAAGTGTTTCGCCAGAGGCGCGACGGAAGGCCGGAATTCTTTCAAGCGGGTATTGAAGATCTCGGCGATACGAACGCAGCCGAAGCGGACGCGCGTTCGGTCGGGGATGCCTATGCGCTGCTGCATAAGGTTTTGCCGGGGCAGCAACTTGCGGTGACGCTGGGCGATCAGGCGCTGTTCGAGGCTGTGCTAGGTGCGCTCGGCCTGCCGCGTGGCTGGAGGATGCGGCTGGCGCGCGCGTTTGGTTCGACGGCGATGCTGGATGCTGCGCTGGCCGATCTTGGCAGTCAATCGCGCACCAAGGCGCTTGCGGGACCGGCGGCATTGCTGGTTGCGGGTGGCGATGAGGCCGCGCTGGTGGAACATGTTACGCAAGGAATGCACACAGCGGGCATTCCGCTGACCGCTGGGCGCACGCCGGAGGAAATAGCGCGCAGGCTGGTGGAAAAGGCCGAACTTGCAAGCGTACAACTGTCGCCTGCGGCATTCGACGCGCTACGCTGTTTCCTCGCAATTCGCGTGCCGGTGGAGCAGGCGACGGCGAAGCTGGAAGCCTTCGCGAGTGAGGCGGGGCTTTCGCTCGGCAAGGCGTTGGCCGGGTTTTCCGCGCGGCTTGAAGCGCTGCGCAGCGAGGCAGTGCCGCTGGATGAGGTTACATATGACGCCGCATTCGGGCGTCCGCTGGATTATTACACCGGCCTTGTGTTCGAGATTGCCGGACCGGGCGCGGATCGTCCGCTGGCGGGCGGGGGACGTTATGATCGCCTGCTGACTATGCTCGGCGCGCGCCAACCGATTCCGGGCGTTGGCTTTTCGGTCTGGCTGGACCGCATCGACGCATTGCGGGGTGCGCAATGAGCATCACCCTCGCCATTCCATCCAAAGGCAGGCTGCGCGAGCAATCGCTGGCCGTGTTCGAGCGTGCGGGTTTGAATATCGCGCTACCTGCCGATGATCGCAAATATAAGGCCCGACTGGAGGGTCATGAGGGCGTGGAGGTATCGTTCCTCTCGGCTTCGGAGATTGCGGGCGAACTGGGCCGTGGCGCTGTTGATCTCGGCATAACCGGCGAGGATTTGCTGCGCGAGAACGTGGCCGACTGGGAAAACCGCGCAGAAATAGCTGCGCGGCTGGGATTCGGTTTTGCGGACGTGGTTGTGGCCGTGCCGGATATCTGGCTCGACGTGGATACGATGGGCGATCTGGATGATGTGGCGGCGGAGTTTCGCCAGCGTCACGGGCGGCGGCTGCGCATTGCCACAAAATACTGGCGGCTGACGCAGCAGTTCTTCTCGCAAATGCATGGGATTCAGGTTTACCGGATCGTCGAAAGCCTCGGCGCGACGGAAGGCGCTCCGGCCGCCGGATCGGCGGACGTGATCGTGGATATCACGACGACCGGTTCGACGCTGAAAGCGAACCATCTCAAGATACTGAGCGATGGGGTGATTTTGCGCTCGCAGGCGTGTCTGGTGGCGTCGAAATGCGCGCGAAGCGCGGATGACGCGGCGGTGTTGGAGAGCATCGTACGAAAGGTCAGAGCGGACTAAAGCCGCTTCTCAATTGCCCCTCATCCCGCTGCCGCGACCTTCTCCCCGTAAACAGGGAGAAGGAGGATTTGCTCAACGCCTCGCTCCGTTCGCCGCGATGGCGATTGAAACCAGCGTCGGATTTCTCTTTTTTATTCCAACTCATACGCGCGGGTTTTGGCGACGATGCCCGCGATGGCGCCGCCGACCAGCGGAGCGACGATGAACAGCCAGAGCTGCCCCATCGCGCCCGTTGAGAACAGCGCAGGGCCAATCGAGCGGGCAGGATTAACCGAGGTTCCCGTGACCGGAATCACCGCGAAGTGAATGGCAGCCAGCGTCAGGCCGATGACGAGTCCGGCAAACGCAGTGGAATGCTTTTCCGCAGTTACGCCGAGGATAACCAGCACGAACACAAAGGTGGCAATCGCTTCGACAAGGAATGCACCGACAGTGCTCCACGCGGCCGGATCCCAGCCATTCGCGCCGTAATTCGTTACGGGCGTTGCATGGCCGGTGCAGATGATGACGAGCGCGAGTGTCGCGATGATCGCACCGATGATCTGCGCGACGATATAGCCGACGACATCACTGGCGGGCATGCGCCCCGCCAGAAAAACGCCGACCGTTACAGCCGGATTGAGATGCGCGCCGGATACGGGTCCGATGGCGTAGGCCGCAGAAATCACGCCGATGCCGAAAGCCAGACCGATGAAACCTTGGCCGACGGGCAGTGCGGTGCCCAATCCACCAAGCACGACCGATGCGGTACCCAAGAAAACAAGTAGAAAGGTGCCGATCAATTCGGCCAGATACTTCTTCATGCGCATTCCCCTCACTCAGGCTCCACAACGGAGAGTTGATTCGCGCGACATTTTAGCGCGCATACATTGCACAAAGAATGGGCAGCGAGAGCAATTCAACGATGTTTCGGCGACGCTTCCTTGCGTGATCGCGGGCAGGGGGTTAGCTAGGCGCAAACGGGTCAACCGGGATCGGATCACCGAGATGAGATTGGGCGGCAGGCTGGCAGCAGCCATCGAAGTTTTGCAGGATATGGAGCAGCGGCGCAGACCGGTTGCGGAAGCGCTGAAGGATTGGGGCCTGTCGCATCGCTTTGCGGGGTCGGGTGATCGCGGCGCGATTGGCAATATTGTTTACGATGCGCTGCGCCGGAAATTTTCGGCGACCTGGCTGACTGGCGACAACAGCGCGCGCGGGCAGGCTTTTGGTGCGCTGCTGCTGGAATGGGGTCTTTCGCCTGATGCTATTAATAAGGAACTGACAGGCGATCGCTTTGCGCCCGAACCGCTGAATGCGGTTGAGTTGGCGGGCGTGCAAAGCCGTTTGCGCGAAGAAATGCCAGATGAGATGCGAGCGGATTGCCCCGATTGGGTCGTGCCGCACCTTCAGGCCGCGTTTGGTGACGCGTGGGTGGATGAAGCGGCGGGACTGGGCGAGCGTCCGCCGCTCGACTTGCGCGTGAATACGCTGCTTTCAGATCGCGAAACGGTGTTGGGTGAACTTGGCGAGACGGGTGCCGCGCCGATGCGGATTGCCTCGCAAGGCGTGCGCATCGCGCCGATGCGGATTGCCTCGCAAGGCGTGCGCATCGCGCCGATTGCAGGTGGTGGACGGCATCCGAACGTGCAGGCGGAACCTGCATTCCAGAAGGGTTGGTTCGAGATTCAGGACGAAGGCTCGCAGATTGCCGCCGAACTGGCGGGCGCGAAGCCCGGAATGCAGGTGCTGGATTATTGCGCGGGCGGTGGCGGCAAGACGTTGGCGCTAGCGGCGATCATGAAGAATGAAGGCCGCATTGTCGCGCATGATTCTGAAAAGCAGCGGCTGGCGCCGATCTTTGATCGTTTGCGGCGCTCGGAAGTTCGCAACGTCGAAGTGGTGGCGCGCGCGGCGGAACTTGAACCGCTTGTTGGCAGCATGGACATCGTGCTGATCGACGCGCCTTGCACCGGCTCTGGTACGTGGCGACGCAGGCCCGATGCGAAGTGGAGGCTAAGTCAGAAACAAGTTGAGCAAAGGTGCCGCGAACAGGCGGATATTTTGGACAAGGCCAGCCGGTTTGTGAAGCCGGGCGGGCGGCTCGTCTATATTACCTGCTCTGTGTTCGATGCTGAGAACCGCGACCAGTTAGCGGCGTTCGCTGCGCGCAACAAGGCATTTGAGATTGTCGACCACGTCGCGTTGTGGAGTGAGTGCTTTCCGCGAGCGGTTGATTTGGCGCGTGTGGATGCGACGGGAGGCATTCGCCTTAGCCCGAAACTGAGCGGCACGGACGGATTCTATTTCGCAGCGTTGACGAGAGTGGCTTAGTGCACGGGCAGGGTTCGCTCCTTAAATGGGCGAAGGAAATAATCGTGCTTTTTCCGTGACGTTTTAGCCATTTTCCGCTAGTTAGCTGCGCTTACAGACGGATTGGAAACGAAAATGCCTGCATATCGCTCACGCACGACTACTCACGGACGCAATATGGCTGGCGCGCGGGGACTTTGGCGCGCGACCGGTATGAAGGACGGCGATTTCGGCAAGCCAATTATCGCCGTGGTCAATTCCTTCACGCAGTTCGTGCCGGGCCATGTGCATCTGAAAGACCTTGGCCAGCTCGTAGCGCGCGAAATCGAAAACGCGGGCGGCGTGGCAAAAGAATTCAACACCATTGCAGTCGATGACGGCATCGCGATGGGCCATGACGGCATGCTTTATTCGCTGCCCTCGCGTGAACTGATCGCCGACAGCGTGGAATATATGGTCAACGCACACTGCGCTGACGCGATGGTCTGCATCTCGAATTGCGACAAGATCACACCCGGCATGTTGATGGCTTCGCTGCGGCTCAACATCCCGACTGTGTTTGTCTCTGGCGGACCGATGGAAGCGGGCAAGGTCGTTCTGGCTGGCAAGAAGCACGCGCTCGATTTGGTGGACGCCATGGTCGCGGCAGCAGACGACAAGGTTTCCGACGACGATGTGAAAGCCATCGAGCGCTCGGCGTGCCCGACATGTGGCTCGTGCTCGGGTATGTTCACCGCCAACTCGATGAACTGTTTGACGGAAGCGCTCGGCTTGTCGCTGCCGGGCAATGGCTCAACGCTGGCGACCCATGCCGACCGCCGCCGCCTGTTCGTGGAGGCGGGGCACTTGATCGTCGATCTGGCGCAACGTTGGTACGAGCAGGACGATGAGACGGCTCTGCCAAGAACAATCGCGTCCAAGGCGGCGTTTGAGAACGCAATGGCGCTGGACATTGCCATGGGCGGTTCTACCAACACCGTTTTGCATATTCTGGCGGCGGCGCTGGAAGGCGAAGTCGATTTCACGATGGACGATATCGATCGGCTGTCACGGAAAGTGCCGTGCCTGTCAAAAGTCGCGCCAGCCAAGAACGATGTTCACATGGAAGACGTGCACCGCGCAGGCGGCATCATGCGCATTCTGGGCGAACTGGAGCGCGGCGGGTTGATCAATCGCGATTGTCCGACTGTGCACACGACGACGCTTGGTGACGCAATCGACAGATGGGACATCACGCGCACCAATTCAGAAACGGTACGCAAATTCTTCCGCGCTGCGCCGGGCAGGGATTCCGACGCAGGTCGCGTTTCAGTCAGGAAGCGCGATGGGACGATCTGGACACTGACGGCGAGAAGGGCGTTATTCGCTCGGTCGAATACCCGTTCTCCAAGGATGGCGGGCTGGCGGTTCTCAAGGGAAATATCGCGCTCAATGGCTGCGTGGTGAAGACCGCTGGCGTGGATGAAAGCATTTTGAAATTCACCGGCACGGCGAAAGTTTTCGAAAGTCAGGATTCGGCGGTCAAAGGCATTCTCTCCAACGAGGTGAATGCGGGCGATGTCGTGGTTATCCGCTACGAAGGTCCTTGCGGCGGTCCGGGTATGCAGGAAATGCTCTACCCAACCAGCTACCTGAAATCCAAGGGTTTGGGCAAAGCCTGCGCGCTCTTGACCGATGGGCGGTTTTCGGGCGGCACGTCCGGCCTTTCCATCGGCCACGTTTCGCCGGAAGCAGCGGAGGGTGGCGCAATCGGGCTGGTGCGTAATGGCGATACGATCGAGATCGACATTCCGAACCGCACGATCAATCTCGCAATTAGCGATGTGGAACTGGCACAGCGTCGCAAAGAGCAGGATGCGAATGGCTGGAAACCTGTCGAAAAGCGCAAGCGCAATGTGACGAAGGCGCTGCGGGCCTATGCGGCATTCGCCACGAGCGCCGACAAGGGCGCGGTGCGCAGGTTGCCCGACGAATAAGGCCCTGTTGAATAAGCATTGTTGCACCGCACAAAAATGATCTAGACTGCTGGAATGTTGAGCAGCGGCTCTGCTATGGCAGAGTCGGGGGAAATATAGATGGCAGCCAAGATCGTACCGGCAGAGGACTTCGACGAGCGCGTTCGCAGCTCATTCGCCAAACAAAAAGCAATGGCGACAGTGGGCGCGGAGCTTACGCTCGTAGCGCCCGGCACAATCGAAATCGAAATGCCGTTTTCGGATGCGCTGACACAGCAGCACGGTTTCCTGCATGCGGGCATTATATCGGCAGCACTGGATTCGGCGTGCGGCTATGCAGCCTATACGCTGATGCCGCCGAGCGCGGGCGTTCTGACGATTGAGTTCAAGGTGAATCTGCTCGCGCCGGGGAAGGGGGATCGCTTCCTTTTCCGCGGATCAGTCACGAAGCCGGGACGTACGATCATAGTTGCCGATGGCGAAGCCTATGCCATCAGCGACGGCGAGGCGAAACTGATCGCGACCATGACCGGCACGCTGATGACCATCACCGGCCGCGAAGGCATTGAAGGTTGAGTGCGGCGGTTTCGATAGGTGGGCGTAATGTCCTGTTCGTCATGGCGGTCGCCCAGGAATATGGCCCGCATTTGCAAAAGCTGTTTGCGCCGCTGATCACCGGCGTTGGGCCGGTCGAAGCTGCTGTGGTTGTTTCGGCTGAACTTGCCCGGCTGGAGGCGGCGAAGAGCCTGCCCGATCTAGTCGTGTCGCTGGGTTCGGCTGGAAGTCGCGTGCTGGAACAGACGGAAATCTATCAGGCCGTAGCGGTGTCGTATCGTGACATGGACGCTTCTGCGCTCGGCTTTCCAAAAGGCAAAACGCCGTTTCTGGATTTGCCCGAAGTGCTGGAACTGCCGCTGCGTGTTGCGGGGATAAAGGAAGCTTCGCTTTCAACCGGCGCGAATATCGTTTCGGGCACGGCCTACGATTCCGTCAGTGCGGATATGGTGGACATGGAAACGTTCTCGGTGCTGCGCGCATGTCAATATTTCAGCGTGCCGCTGATCGCTCTGCGCGGCATTTCGGATGGCGTGGCAGAACTTCGGCATGTCGGCGACTGGACCGAATATCTTCACGTAATAGATGAAAAACTCGCCGTCGCAGTGGAGCGTTTGACGCTGGCAATCGAGGCTGGCGAAATCGAGTTTGCACGCAATAGTTGAATCTGAATGTTAGGAAGTTGAATCTCCGCGTGAGGTTTCCGATTCAACTTCTTCGCAATTGAGTCTAACCCATTGCGTCGACTCAGTTCTTTCTCTAAATGCCCGCCATGAAGAACACAGCGCACACCGACGCCATCCTCATCATCGATTTCGGCAGCCAGGTCACTCAGCTCATAGCGAGGCGAGTGCGCGAATCAGGCGTTTATTCCGAGATCGTACCGTTTCAGTCTGCTGCCGAAGCTTTTGAAAGACTCCAACCTAAGGGCGTGATTCTTTCGGGCAGTCCTGCATCTACCGTGGATATCGGAAGCCCGCGCGCGCCGGATGTTGTGTTTTCCGCTGGCGTTCCAGTGCTCGGTATTTGCTACGGCGAGCAGACCATGTGCGCTCAGCTTGGCGGCAAGGTTGAAGCCGGTCATCACCGCGAGTTCGGCAGGGCGTTTCTGGAAATCGAAGACGACTGTGCGCTGTTCGAGGGCGTTTGGGCGAAGGGGACGCGTCATCAGGTTTGGATGAGTCACGGTGACCGCGTGACCAATATACCCGACGGTTTCAAGATCGTGGGAACTTCAGCGGGGGCGCCTTTCGCGGCAATCGCCGATGAGGCGCGAAAGTTTTATGCCGTGCAGTTCCACCCGGAAGTCGTCCACACGCCGGACGGCGCGAAGCTGTTGCGCAACTTCGTGCGTGAAATTGTCGGGCTGAAGGGCGACTGGACGATGGCCGCTTATCGCGAGCAGGCTGTTGAGGCGATCCGCAAACAGGTTGGTAAAGGCAAGGTCATTTGCGCGCTTTCGGGCGGCGTCGATTCGTCTGTTGCAGCGCTGTTGATTCATGAGGCGGTTGGCGACCAACTGACCTGCATTCTTGTCGACCACGGCCTGATGCGGAAGAACGAAGCCGCCGATGTCGTGGCCATGTTCCGCGAGCACTACAATCTGCCGCTGATTCTCGTGAACGCGTCTGACCGGTTTATCGGCGCGCTCGAAGGCGAGAGCGACCCGGAGAAGAAGCGCAAAACTATTGGCCGTCTCTTTATCGACGTTTTTGAGGAAGAAGCGAAGAAGCTCGGCGGGGCGGATTTTCTGGCGCAGGGCACGCTTTATCCTGATGTTATCGAAAGCGTGTCCTTTACCGGCGGCCCATCTGTGACGATCAAATCGCACCACAATGTCGGCGGTCTGCCAGAGCGCATGAATATGAAGCTGGTGGAGCCGCTGCGTGAGCTCTTTAAAGACGAAGTGCGCGAGTTGGGTAGCGAACTCGGCTTACCCGAATCGTTTATCGGTCGGCATCCATTCCCCGGACCAGGTCTCGCGATTCGCTGCCCCGGTGGCGTGACGCGCGAAAAGCTGGAGATTCTGCGCGAGGCCGACGCGATTTATCTGGACGAGATTCGCAAGGCTGGCCTTTACGACGCGATCTGGCAGGCATTTGCCGTGCTATTGCCGGTTCAGACGGTTGGCGTGATGGGCGACGGCAGAACATATGAATTTGTCTGCGCGCTACGGGCGGTGACTTCCGTCGACGGCATGACTGCCGACTTCTATCATTATGATATGAACTTCCTCGGCAATGCCGCCACGCGCATCATCAATGAAGTGCGCGGGATTAACCGCGTCGTCTACGACGTGACGAGTAAACCACCTGGAACAATCGAGTGGGAGTGATCTAAGGTCATTTCAGACCATCTCACTCCGTGCCAGAAGTCGCACTATCACATTGATTGGTAGGGATATTTTTCTCACTCCGTATCGCTGCATGTCACTCCAGCCCAGCCACTTTGTTGGTAGCGGTGTTGGTATGGCGCAGGATGGTCAAGAAACGGGCTTGTGATACCAACAGCCACTCTTGTTGGTATCCGTTTGCCCCCTGACCGGATGCGAATTTATGAGCGATCTCACTGATAAAGAACTGAAAAACCTCAAGCCGAGGGCCAAGCTCTATAAGGTAACTGACCGCGATGGGATGCACGCGGCTGTCACTCCAACCGGGGTCATATCGTTCCGGTATCAGTATCGGGTGAACGGGCGGCAGGAGGTATTGACCATCGGCCGATATAGCGCCGAGGCGGCGCGCAAACTGACCCGAGCGCCCGACGCGCTAGAATACGGTATGGACGTGTCGCTTGCAGAGGCTAGGACACTACTGGCTCGCGCGCGGCGTCAGGTCGAGCGTGGCGAGTCGCCGTCGAAAGCCAAAGTGGAGAAGCGCACCGCGTCAGCCGAGGCGTTGACGTTCGGCGGGTGGGCGGAAGCCTACTTCAAGCACAAAGCCGATCCTAAATCGGGGGCCGAGAAACTGGCTGACAGCACCTTGGCGATGCGCAGATCAGTCTATGATCGCGCCATTGCGAGCGTGATGTCGAAGCTCAAACTAGGGGAGGTGACACCGCAACGCCTGAAACGCCTGTGCGATGAGGTTAAGGAGAAGCGCGGGCCAGCCGTTGCCGTGCATGTCCGCGAGGTCGTGTTGCTTGTGTTCCGCCACGCTCAAGGAAGCGGGCTGGATGTGAGCAACCCGGCCGAGTCGATCCGCACCAGCGCCATCGCCACGTTCGAGCCGCGCGACCGCGCCCTGTCACCGTCCGAAGTCCGCGCGGTCCTGACGGCTTTGGAACATGTGTCGGCGGCGCCCACGCTGCGCTTAGCGGTGAAGTTTGTCCTGCTGACCGGCGTTCGCAAATCGGAGTTCATCGACGCCACATGGAAGGAAATCGACTTCGCCGCCGCGCGCTGGACGATTCCGGCCGAGCGCATGAAGGCCGGAAAGGCGCATGTCGTCCCGCTGAGCGATCAGGCACTCGACATTCTGACGGCGTTCCGCACCATGTTCGGCGCACAGCCGATACCTGCACCCCGGTCGATACGACGGCGACACGCCTATCAGCAACGCCACGCTCAACCGCGTGATCGACACGGTTGTAGAGCGTATCCGGAAGGACTGATCCCGGACTTTCAGAGCTTCGGTGTTCACGACCTGCGCCGCACGTTTTCGACCGGCCTGAACCGCGCCAAGTTCGATGATCGCTGGATCGAGATGAGCTTGGCCCACGCGCCTCGAAACCGGATCGCGGCAGTCTACAATGTGAACCGTTACCTAGCCGAGCGGAAGATCATGCTTCAGTGCTGGGCTGACATGCTCGACGCTTGGGTTAAAGGCGAATCCGCGAAGGAACTGATCGCCGACGCGAAGCGACGTGCGGCTGAGATTCACGATGACGAATTGGACAACGATCTCTGAGCGGAGGCTCGCATCCATTCGTTCAGGCGTTGTCATTGGTGGCCCGCCATCTGGCGGGATCGGCGATCCAGCGGTCGATGTCGGATTCCTTCCATCCCGCGCCGTTGATGCTGATCCTGAGTCTGAGGCGGGAACGTGCCTTCGGCGATCTTGCGATAGATGGTGGACCGGGACAGGCCGGTGCGGGCGAGAACGGTTTTCATTCGGATGATACGGTCTGGTTGACGCATGGCTGTGCTGCCTCCTACTGGTTGTTCTGACGATTGCAGAGACCAGACAGAACAACGATTTATCGTTGTGCAAGAGTTAGTTAGGCGTCAGTAGGGCTATCGGCGGCGAACGGCGGAAAATAGGATAGTTCTATAATCCGATGACCCCGGTCCTCTGCCGAGGTCGATGCCGTGACTGAAGGCGAGTTGCCGGCCAAGGCTGCGGCCCTGAGTCGATCCCGATGCCGAGTTCTTTCTTGCGGCCTGCGAGCAGGGATTCCATCTGCGGATCGCGTTCGAGGCTTTTCGCCATGTTGCCCATCTCGGCCCGCGTGGATCTGTAGCCGGACATATCGCCCGCCTGATACTGGCGCTGGCTGGTCTGGTCGAGTTTCTGCCAGCGTTCCACGAAGCGATCCGCGCGGCGCTGCGGGTCGGCGCGCATCTCGGTTTCCAGTTGTAGGGCGCGGATGGCGGGCGCGGCGCGGTCGGGATCGCCTGACGCGACAGCCGCCGCAAATTCGGGGTTCTTCTTGTAGACCGCTTCGGCATCGTGTGAGCCATGAGGCCGCAGCTTCATCAAACTCGGCACGGGCTTCGTGCCAGTTCCTGCACCTGTCCGGGTGCTGGCGGCCATGTCTCGCGCCTGCGCCTTGAAGATCGCGTCCACGGCGCGGGCATGACGGACAAACGCCCGGCCACGGGCGCGGCGCAACGCAGCCTCCGGGTCTTCCCCGATCTGGCGTCCCGTCACCGACTTCCCGATCCGCTCCCTTTCCCGGCCCTTTCCGGCCTCGGGGCCAGGTGCGCCGTCACCGGGGTCGCGCACCCTATCCAGCATGTCGTCAACAGCATCGCGCACCTTTTCCGGTACCAGCCTGCGCATGATCTCGGCGACACGAGCGCGGAAGCTGATACCGCGCCGCTCGGCATAGTCCTGCGCCGGGTCGCGTAATCCGACGCCATGTCCTTGGCGCGGTCGCGCGACAGGGTGCTGATGAGCCTGTCCTGACTGGCGAAGTCGTCGCGGCCATAATGCAGGTCCATGCCGTCGCGATGGCGCGACAGGGCGACATAGCTGCCGTGGGCGTCCATGCCCGGCGTTGCCAGCACATGCGTCCGGTCCACCGTCATGCCCTGCGCCTTGTGGATGGTCGCGGCATAGCCGTGGTCGATGCGGTCGTAATCCTTGAGGTCGAACGCGATGGAGCGCCCATCATCTGTGCGCACGCGTCATGCTCTGCGCGCTGACCTGTTCGATGGTGCCGAGCGTGCCGTTCTTCACGCCAAGGCCGCGCTCGTTTTGCAGGAACATGACGCGATCCCCGGCGGCAAAGCTGCGTTCGCCGCGCTCGACGGTGACGCGCACGTCCTCGCCCAGATCGCCAGCATCCCGCATCCGGTCGCGGGCGGCTTCGTTGAGTTCGCGCACCTCGGCATTGGTATGGGTGAGGATGATGCGGCTGCTGTCCGGTGACGCCTGCCGGTCGCGGTCCCAGCGGTCGATCAGATCGTCGCGCGCCTGTTCGCGGGTTGCGGCCTCATGCACCATGCCGTGACTGTCATAGGCATGGATCGCATGCGCCGGTCCTGCCGGTCGCCAGATCGCGGGTGGCGTCACGCTGCCAGTCCTCGCGCTGGCGGCGCACCTCACGGATTTCCACGCCGCCGTGGCGCTCGTGGATCGAACGGAACGCCGCGCCCGCCTCGATGGATTGCAACTGCTGCGGATCGCCGACCAGCACGACCTTTGCGCCAGCTTCCGCCGCATGGGACAGCACGCGCTCCAACTGCCGCGTGCCGACCATGCCCGCCTCGTCGATGACAAGCACATCGCGCGACGTGAGCATGTCGCGACCGTTCTTCCAGCCATGTTCCATGCTGGCGATGGTGCGAGACGCAATGCCCGATCCACTTTCCAGATTTTCCGCCGCGATACCGGACAGGGCAACGCCGTGAACCTCGTAGCCCGCCGCTTCCCAAGCCTCGCGCGCAACGCCGAGCATGGCGCTCTTTCCCGTTCCGGCATAACCGACGACAATGCCAAGATCGCGCCCGTCCGTGACATGCGCCAGCGCGTCGGCCTGCTCGCCGGACAGGACAAGGCCGCGCTGTTCGGCGCGGGCCAATGCCGCCTCGTCTGTCCCTGTCGCTGACCTCGTGCCGTTCCCGCTCGGCCATCAGTCTCGGCGGCGCGATGCAGGCGCTGTTCGGCCTCGATCATGTCGCGGGTGGTGAACCGATCCTCGCCGCGTCCGTCCTGCCCAAGTTCGACCAGATCGGGCGAACCGCGCATCGCGCCCATGACCTCGTTGAACTGGTCGATGCCGTCGCTGTGCCGATGCGCGAACATCGCCATGTCGCGCCGCGTGAAGGTCGATTGCTGATGCGTGATCGCGTCCAGCGCCACCGATGGATCGGCGATGATCCGCGCGCCGTTGTTGCGGGCGATCTCGCGGTGCATGTCCGCGCGGTCTGCGGCCTCGATGCCTTCGCCCTCGATGCGCTGCGCCGGTGCGCCGATCTGGCTTTGCGGCTCCAACCCGATGCCCTGCGCCTCAAGGCTGCGATGGTCGATCCGTGCGTCAATGTCGAGTTCGGCCAGACGTTCGTTGACATGCTCGGCCCAGCGCTCGCGCCACCGCTCGACCATCTCCGTGCGGTTCCAGTCCCGCACCTTCTGGCCGAAACCGTTCTCGTCCACGCTGCGCATGGTCAGCATGACATGGGCATGGGGTTTCGGCATCCCGTCCTCGCCGATGTCCCAATGCACATTGAGGTCGGCGATCATGCCCTGATCGACAAATTCGGCCTGTGCGAAGTCGCGGGCCAGTTCGATGCCCTGCGCCTGCGTCATCTCGCGCGGAATGGCGAACTCCACCTCGCGGGCAAGCTGGGCGTCCTTCCTGACCTCGAACGCCTCTACATCGTTCCAGAGCCGTTCGCGGTCGCTAAGATGCTCGGGCGCACCATCCGGCAGCATGACCTCGGAATGGACGACGCCGCGCTTGTTGGAAAAGTCCTGCACGCGGTCGATGCCGCTCGTCGCGCATCCGCGAGGCCGAGCGGTAGGCGGCGGACGCCACCGCGCTCGACCCAGCCTTGCGGCCAATGACCTTGACGTGAAGATGATAGATCGCCATCGCGATCAAGCATTGGCACGGCCAAGCGCACGTCGGAACGACGTATAAGCGCGCCCTCCCTCGAAAAAATCTCGGGATGGACCGGGCCGTGCCACACCGTCCCGGCAACAATACTGCGTTCTGCCGCCTGCGCAACTATCCTTACTGCATCAACAACTTACGACCGGGAAAGGACACGATAATGCGCAAACCGACGAGACTACGACGCGGAACTGAAGGCGCTTGAAGACAAGGCGCGAGGAACTCAAAACCGCGCAAGGTGCAGCAACTCGGCGAACTGGTGATCGCCACCGGGGCCGATGCGCTCACCGCCGACGAACTGGCCGGCGCGCTGGTCGTGCTGGCGGAAACGACCGATGCCGGAAAGAGGGAGGCATGGGCCAAGCGCGGGGCGGCGTTCTTTCAAGGCCGGTCGCGGCGATCTGCACCAGCGCCTGACCGCGACACTGGCGGCACTCCGACGCAACCGGGCGGCGCGCAACCGGCATCAGGCGGCACGGGCGCGGCATGACATGCGAACATGGCAGGTCGAGCGCCGCAAGCGCACCGCGGCATCTGATCGAACTCGGCGGCCTCGTCGTCAAGGCGGGCATCGTGGACCTGACCAGCGACGACCGCGCCATGATCTACGGCGCGATGATCTGGATGGCCGACAAGCTCAAGAGCGAGGACGGCGAACGTGCGCGCGAGTTATGGGCCGGAAAGGGGAAAGATGGCGTTCGACGCAGAAACCGATGCAGCACGCGCAAACGATCACCCCGGACGCGTCACAGGATCGGGCATGACCGATGGCGGGCGCGCGGAGACCCCGCATATCGCAACGACGCCCGCCATCATTTGGAAAACCTTGGCCTTCGTGGCGGTGGCGGGGTGCAATAGTGGTGGGCAGGAGTTGCACTATTTTCTCGAATTCTCTCCGATCCTCTAATATGCTGCGCTGATCGCGACTTACGGCAGGCACATGGCCGACGAAATCCTTACGATCCGAGAGGTGGCGGAACTTCTCAAGCTCAATGAGAAGACCGCTTACAAGCTCGTCCTTGCGGGGGAGATTCCCGGTTTCAAGGTCGGCGGATCGTGGCGTTTCGAGCGGGAGGCCATCGCAAGCTGGATCAAGCGCAAGGTCGAGGAGCAACAGAACGGGCGGCCGACATGAAGGCCGGTGTAGAGGGCATATGAACGCCGTAGAAATAGAGGAAGCCATATCGGCGCTTGCTGAACTGCCGTTTGACGGCGGCGAGTTTCCGTATGCGTTCCTTGAAGCCTTCGGCAACAAGGAAACCACCATCAAGAAGCTGCGCGCGGGCGAGACGAACAAGTCCGATCTTGGCGGCGTCCTGCAACGAAACCACATTCACATCTCTGTCGCCGCGCCCGGCGATGTAACGAAGGTGCTGGCTGCACTTCGCGCCAGTCCGGCCACGGGCAAGGCCAAGGCACGTTTCATTCTCGCCACCGATGGCGTGGATTTCGAGGCCGAGCATCTGGGCACCGGCGAGACCATCGCCTGCGCTTATGGGGACTTCGCCAAGTATTTCGGTTTTTTCCTGCCGCTGGCAGGGATCACGACCGCTCACACAGATCGTTGAGAACCGAACTCGACACGCGCGCCGCTATGCGCCTTCAACGCCTCTATGTCGAGCTTCTGAAAGACAATCCCGATTGGGGCAGCGCCGAGCGCCGCCCCGACATAAATCACTTCATGGCCCGGCTGATTTTCTGCTTCTTCGCGGAGAAGACCGACATTTTCCACGGCAAGGGCCTGTTCACCTCCACCATCGAGCAGATGAGTGCGCGGGATTCGTCCAATACCCATGAGGTGATCGGCGAACTGTTCCGCGCCATGAACACCAAGATTACAGACCGGGCGGCTGCCAAGCTCCCCCGTTGGGCGGACACGTTCCCCTATGTGAACGGTGGCCTGTTCTCAGGTAGCCCGACCGTGCCTCATTTCAGCAGGATTGCGCGCTCCTACCTTCTCCATATCGGCGGCCTCGATTGGACGAAGATCAATCCGGACATCTTCGGGTCGATGATCCAGGCCGTCGCTGACGATGAAGAGCGTGGCGCGCTGGGGATGCACTACACAAGCGTCCCGAATATCTTGAAAGTGCTCAACCCGCTCTTCCTCGATGATCTTCGTGCGCGGCTTGAGGAGGCGGGCGACAATAGCCGGACGTTGTTGAATCTGCGGCGGCGCATGGCGCGCATCCGGGTGTTTGACCCCGCCTGCGGCAGCGGTAACTTCCTTGTCATCGCCTATAAGGAGATGCGGGCGATCGAGGCTGTCATCAACGAGCGGCGCGGAGAATCTGACCCGAGTATCCGAAATCCCGCTGACCAATTTTCGTGGGATAGAACTGCGCAACTTCCCTGCCGAAGTCGCGCGCCTCGCTCTCATTATGGCGGAGTTTCAATGTGATGTGCTCTATCGTGGGCAGAAGCTGGCGCTAGCTGAATTTTTGCCGCTCGATCAGCAGAATTGGATCACCTGCGGAAATGCTCTGAAACTCGACTGGCTGACAGTTTGTGAGCCAACTGGCAGAGGCGGCGGGAAGATTATGCCGATGACCTGCTCGGCGCACCTGTAGATCAAGTCAAATGGATTTCGCGAACGAGGGGGCGAGACCTACATCTGCGGCAATCCCCCGTACGCTGGCCTAAGCTCTCAGACAGAAGAGCTAGAAGGCTGAACTGGAATCCTTTTTTCCAACAAATTTACTGGAAGTCATTCGACTACGTCATGGGATGGTTTTGGAAGGCATGCTTGTACATGAGGGCGTGCCCAGCCACGGCCGCGTTCGTATCGACCAATTCCATCTGTCAGGGACAGTTGGTTCCAATGTTTTGGCCACTGGCACTCGATGGCGAAACCGAAATCGCGTTCGCGCATACGTCTTTCCGATGGAGCAATCTGGCCGCAAGGAATGCTGGTGTCACCGTTGTAATCGTCGGCTTGACTAACAATAGAGGTAGAGCAAAGCGAATATACAGTATCGCTGACGATGGAAGTACGACGGAGACGGAGGTAAGCAACATTTCTGCCTACCTCGTAAATTCACGGGATATCTACGTTGAAGCGGCGTCAAAGCCGCCAAATGATCGCCCGCTGATGATCTACGGAAACAAGCCGACGGATGATGGAAACCTGTTGCTGTCCGTTGATGAAGCGCGTGACTTAGTCCACGCTTATCCCGCCACAAGCCAATTCCTTAAGCCCTATTTCGGCTCTGAAGATTTCATCAAGGGCTCGCCAAGAATTTGCGTTTGGGTTGAAGAATCCGACGAAGGGCGACGCCTTTACCATACCTCCGCTGCAAGCAAGGTTTGACCGGGTGACTGAATTCCGGGCAGCGAGCAAGGCGAAGGAAACCCGAGTAGCGGCAAATATGGGTTACCGATTTCGGCAGGTCCAGGGTAGCCCGGGAAGCAGGTCCATTATCATTCCGCGACACTCAAGCGAATCGCAGGCAGTATCTTCCTATTGGTTTGCTACCCGAAGGCGGTATCGTGTCGGATGCGGCCTTCGCCATCTATGATGCGCCTTTATGGAGCCTCGCGCTGCTAGTGTCGCGGCTGCATCTCACTTGGGTTGCCGCAGTTTGCGGTAAACTTGAGACACGTTATCGCTATTCAAATACACTCGGCTGGAACAGCTTTCCTATTCCGGTTCTCACGGAGAAGAACAAGGCCGATCTTGCGCGAACTGCCGAGGATATTTCTTTGGCGCGCGAGGCCCATTTCCCGGCGACGATTGCCGACCTTTACGACCCTGAAGCTATGCCCGCCGACCTGCGCGAAGCCCATGAGCGCAACGATGAAGTATTGGAACGCATCTATATCGGCCGCCGCTTCCGCAACGACACCGAGCGGTTGGAAAAGCTGTTCGACCTTTATACAAAAATGACCGCATCGGCCGCGCCCAGGCGCGTGGGCCGGGGGGCGAAGGGGCGGGTATCATGATAGACCGCCCCACGCATCTGACCACACCACCCGTTGGTTACGCCGACTGGCTGGCCGAGTTGAAGGGCCGCATTCACACCGCTCAACAGCGCGCCACGCTAGCGGTGAACCGCGAATTGGTGTTGCTCTATTGGCAGATTGGTCGGGACATTCCGACCCGGCAGGCCGAACAGGGTTGGGGTGCTAAGGTCATCGAACGGCTGGCGATGGACCTGCGCGTGGCCTTCCCGGACATGAAGGGGTTTTCGCGCGCTAACCTTATGTATATGCGCGCTTTTGCCGAGGCATGGCCGGGCGAGGCAATTGTCCAACAGGCTGTTGGACAATTGCCTTGGGGCCATAATCTGGTGCTCCTGACCAAATTGAAAGACCCTGACCAGCGGTTGGCCTATGCGCAAAGCGCCATCACCAACGGCTGGTCGCGCAATGTCCTGAATATTCATATCGAAACGCGCCTGCTGGAGCGATCCGGCAAGGCGGTGACGAACTTTGACGCCCGCTTACCGAAGCCGCAATCCGATCTGGCGCGTGAATCCCTGAAAGACCCATACCGTTTCGACTTTCTCGGTCTGACGGACGAGGCCCAAGAGCGTGACATCGAACATGCGCTGGTGCGGCATGTCACCGAATTTCTTTTGGAACTCGGCGCGGGCTTCGCCTTCGTCGGGCGGCAAGTGTTGCTGGAAGTGGGAGACGATGACTTCTTCATCGATCTCTTGTTCTACCATCTCAAATTGCGCTGCTATGTCGTTATCGAACTCAAAGCTGGGAAATTCAAACCCGAGCATCTTGGTCAACTGGGCTTCTACCTGACGGCGGTGGATCGCCAAGTGAAAGCCGATCATGACAATCCGACCATCGGCCTGCTGCTCTGCAAGAGCAAGAATGAGGTGGTGGCCGAATATGCGCTGAGCGACAAATCGCAGCCGATGGGTATCGCCGAATACAAGCTGGCCCAATCCCTGCCCGCCGAACTGCAAACCAGCCTGCCGAGCATCGAGCAGATCGAGCGCGAATTGGCGAAGGATGATTCAGAATGACCAATATCGCCAATAAGGGTTCCGTTCCCTCTGTATCCGTCTCCTATGCCAGCAATGGCGCTTCAACCAAGGCCAATGCCCTTGGCATGAGGCCGATGCAGGAGCGCGCCTACGAGAAGCGGGGAGAGCCATATCTCATTATCAAGTCGCCTCCGGCGTCGGGCAAGAGCCGTGCACTCATGTTCATCGCGCTCGATAAGCTCGCCAACCAAGGACTGAAGCAGGCCATCATCGTCGTGCCGGAAAAAAGCATCGGCGCGAGCTTTCATGACGAGCCGTTGAGCCGGTTCGGCTTTTGGGCCGACTGGCGGGTGGAGCCGAAATGGAACCTGTGCGACGCGCCCGGTTCCGACAATGGCGGCAAGGTCAATTCCGTCGGTGTATTCCTTGAAAGCGATGACAAGGTGCTGGTCTGCACCCATGCGACGTTCCGTTTCGCCGTGGACAGGTTCGGTGTCGAGGCATTCGATAACCGGCTGATCGCAGTGGACGAGTTCCACCACGTTTCCGCCAACCCCGATAACAAGCTCGGCCTGCACCTCGGCGATTTTATCGCGCGCGACAAGGTGCATGTCGTGGCGATGACCGGCTCCTATTTCCGAGGCGATGCCGAAGCCGTGCTCGCGCCGCAGGACGAAACCAAGTTCGATTCCGTCACCTACACCTACTACGAGCAGCTCAACGGCTACGAATATCTGAAGCAACTCGACATCGGCTATTTCTTTTATTCCGGCTCCTATGCTGACGACATTCTTAATGTCCTAGACCCCGCCGAGAAGACCATCATTCACATCCCGAGCGTCAATTCGCGCGAAAGCACGAAGGACAAGATCAGGGAGGTGGAACATATCCTTGAGGCGTTGGGCCAATGGCAGGGCACCGATCCCGTCACCGGCTTCCAACTGGTCAAAACGGCGGATGGCCGTACGCTTCGAATCGCCGATCTTGTCGATGACGACCCGAACAAGCGCGACCGCGTATCCGCCGCGCTAAAAGACCCGTCGCAAAAGAACAACCGCGACCATGTGGACATCATCATCGCGCTCGGTATGGCGAAGGAAGGCTTCGACTGGATTTGGTGCGAACATGCCCTGACGGTCGGCTATCGCTCCAGCTTGACCGAGATCGTGCAGATCATTGGCCGCGCCACCCGCGATGCGCCGGGCAAGGCTCGCGCCCGCTTCACCAACTTGATCGCCGAACCCGACGCCGCCGAGGATGCCGTGACCGAGGCCGTCAACGACACGTTGAAGGCCATCGCCGCCAGTTTGCTTATGGAGCAGGTTCTCGCGCCGCGCTTCGAGTTCAAGCCCAAAAATCCGACCAACGAGGCGACACCGGGCTTCGACTATGGTGAGGGCGGCTATCAGCCCGACAAGTGCAATGTCGGTTTCCACGAAGAGCGCGGGGTTTTCCAGATCGAGATCAAGGGCCTTGCCGAGCCGAAAAGCGAGGAGGCGGCCCGCATTTGCCATGAGGACTTGAACGAGGTGATCGCCGCCTTCGTGCAGGACAAGCCAACCATCGAGCGCGGCCTGTTCGATGAAGAGCTTGTGCCAGAGGAACTGACGCAGGTTCGCATGGGCAAGATCATAAAGGACAAATATCCCGAGTTGAACGAAGAGGATCAGGAGGCCGTGCGTCAGCACGCCATCGCCGCCCTGAATTTGACGCAGCAAGCCAAGCAAATTGCGCTCGGTGACGATGGCCGCGAGCCGAGCGCCAACACGGCGCTGATCGACGGCGTGCGCAAGTTTGCGATGGACGTGCGCGAACTTGATATCGACCTGATCGACCGCATCAATCCGTTCGGCGAAGCCTACGCCATCCTTGCCAAGACCATGAGCGAGGAGAGCCTGAAACAGGTTGCGGCGGCTATCGCCGCCAAGCGCACCAGCCTGACGCCCGAAGAGGCAAAAGACTTGGCCGTGCGCGCCGTAAAGTTCAAGAAGGAACGCGGTCGGTTGCCATCCATTAGTTCGACGGACGCTTGGGAAAAGCGGATGGCCGAGGGTGCAGCCGCCTTCGTTCGCTTCAAGGATGAGGGCCGCTATGAGTGACCTCGACCTTGACGAACTACGCGCCGAACTCGACGATTTCGCCGCGCCAGAAAAGAAGGGCGGTCGGTCTGCGCGCGAGGAGCGCATCATTGCCGGGTTCGAGGAGATCCAACGTTTCGTCGAAACCCACGGCCACCCGCCGATGCACGGGGAAGGGCGCGACATCTTCGAACGGCTATACGCGGTGCGGCTAGACCGGCTGCGCGGGCTTGAGGAGTGTCGCGCTCTTCTCGCCCCCCTCGATCATCAAGGTTTGCTCGCAGGCGCGACGACCGTGGTTGCCGCGCCAGTCGAGGTGATGGACGACGATGAACTGCTTGCCGAACTCGAAGGCGCGGCTGGTGCATCCGACATCACCGAGCTTCGCCATGTCCGCACCAGCGCGGAAAAGCGAGCCGCCGAGGAAATCGCCAACCGCGAACGGTGCGAGGATTTCGAGCGCTTCAAGCCCCTGTTCACGGCCGTTCAGAGCGACCTCGACAGCGGCGCGCGCATCACCCAGCCGATCCGCAAGGATGCGGGCTTTCTGAAAACCGACATCAGGGCCGGGGAATTTTTCATCCTGGGTGGTCAGGTCGCTTATGTCGCCGAAGTCGGCGACCTCTTCAAAGCGCCTAACGGCCAAAGCGACGCCCGCCTGCGCGTCATCTATTCCAACGGCACCGAGAGCGACCTGTTGCTCCGCTCCCTTCAACGCGCTCTTTACAAGGACGAGGCGAGCCGCCGCGTGTCGGAACCCAGCGCTGGGCCGTTGTTCGCCAGCGAAAGCGAGGCCGATGACCTCGCCAGTGGCACTATCTATGTCCTGCGCAGCCAGTCCGATAACCCCACCGTCGTCGCCAACCGCGACTTCGTCCACAAGATCGGCGTCACCGGCGGCGATGTCGCTAAACGTATCGCCAACGCCAAGTTGGACCCGACCTTCCTGTTGGCCGATGTGGAAATCGTGGCGACCTACAAACTGTTCAACATCAGCCGCACCAAGCTCGAAAACCTGATCCACCGCATCTTCGATCCTGCCCGCCTCGACATCGAGATCAAGGATAGGTTCGGCAATCCGGTCATCCCGCGCGAGTGGTTCCTTGTGCCGTTGTTCGTGATCGACGACGCTGTGGAGAAGATCAAGGACGGCACGATCACCGGATATGTCTACGATCCGAAGATTGCCGGTCTGGTAAAGCACAGCGCGTCACCTCTGCCGGGAGGCTCGGCATGAGCAATGTCAACTGAGCGGCTCGGTCGACGATGGCTACAACCA
>JASGJA010000006.1:0-67500 GCA_049840935.1 Mesorhizobium sp. | reverse complement strand
GCCCCAGTAAACGGCGGCCGTAACTATAACGGTCCTAAGGTAGCGAAATTCCTTGTCGGGTAAGTTCCGACCTGCACGAATGGCGTAACGACTTCCCCGCTGTCTCCAGCATAGACTCAGTGAAATTGAATTCCCCGTGAAGATGCGGGGTTCCTGCGGTTAGACGGAAAGACCCCGTGCACCTTTACTATAGCTTTACATTGGCATTCGTAGTGGCATGTGTAGGATAGGTGGTAGGCTTTGAAGCAGGGACGCCAGTTTCTGTGGAGCCACCCTTGAAATACCACCCTTATCTCTATGGATGTCTAACCGCGGCCCGTTATCCGGGTCCGGGACAATGTATGGTGGGTAGTTTGACTGGGGCGGTCGCCTCCTAAAGAGTAACGGAGGCGCGCGATGGTGGGCTCAGAACGGTCGGAAATCGTTCGCTGAGTGCAATGGCATAAGCCTGCCTGACTGCGAGACTGACAAGTCGAGCAGAGACGAAAGTCGGTCATAGTGATCCGGTGGTCCCGAGTGGAAGGGCCATCGCTCAACGGATAAAAGGTACGCCGGGGATAACAGGCTGATGACCCCCAAGAGTCCATATCGACGGGGTTGTTTGGCACCTCGATGTCAACTCATCGCATCCTGGGGCTGGAGCAGGTCCCAAGGGTATGGCTGTTCGCCATTTAAAGCGGTACGTGAGTTGGGTTCAGAACGTCGTGAGACAGTTCGGTCCCTATCTGCCGTGGGTGTAGGAATATTGAAAGGATCTGTCCCTAGTACGAGAGGACCGGGATGGACGTATCTCTGGTGGACCTGTTGTGGCGCCAGCCGCATAGCAGGGTAGCTATATACGGAACGGATAACCGCTGAAGGCATCTAAGCGGGAAACCGACCTTAAAACGAGTATTCCCTGAGAGCCGTGGAAGACGACCACGTTGATAGGCCGGGTGTGGAAGAGCGGCAACGCTTGAAGCTTACCGGTACTAATAACTCGATTGGCTTGATCGTTCCCATTTGCAATGCTCATCATCGCAAAAACCGATGATGGTTTATATCGCTCACGCGCTGTTCGACCTTTAGGTCGGCGCTGCGCGGGCGCGCGGCAGAAGCCGCGACGGCCAGTCGGCCTTGCGAAGCTAAAGCTTCGTAAAGTGCAAGACTGATAAAGGCACATCAAATCCAGCTTCTCATTCATGCGTTTCGCTGACCTGGTGGTTATGGCGGAGCGGCTGCACCCGATCCCATTCCGAACTCGGCCGTGAAACGCTCCAGCGCCAATGGTACTTCGTCTCAAGACGCGGGAGAGTAGGTCGCTGCCAGGTCTGCTAAACGCATGAATATCTTCTCTTCTACGAACATCGCCGATACATCGGCGCAAAAGGCCGCTTCAAGCGGCCTTCGTCTTTTGAAATACAACGTAAGTAAGTATACACTTACGATGCCGTTCCCGGAAAATACCGAGAACTCATAACGCGGGGTGGAGCAGCCCGGTAGCTCGTCAGGCTCATAACCTGAAGGCCGCAGGTTCAAATCCTGCCCCCGCAACCAACCCCCCCAAGATGGTTCGCTGCCTAACTCCAGACCCAAATTCTCCTCAAATCTCAATACTTCCAGCTGTAACCTTGCACCATACCGTCTCATGCCGTCTCAGCCCGTGACGGTACAAATGACCGTAAAGGGACGCACGCCGGACCCTCGAAGATGAAGGGGACAGAGCCGTGACGCTATCAGAGCTAACCTTTGCACGCGCAAAACCCACCACGGCAACGTTCATATCCAAAATGGCAAATGCTATATACGTATATGCTTGACTAAGAGCACCAAAGTCCCCCGCGCCAAGAAGGGAATTGTACTCGATGGTACGATTCTCTCGAAACATTGGCATGTGAATGACGCGGTGGCGAAGTAGAAAGCTTCGCCAATCGCCCTCTGCGTAATGGTTCAATAGGGCAAGGCGATAGAGCGGATGTCGTGTCTATCGCTATCCCATGCCGCCCGCCGGATGGGGCCATGTGGCGAAAATATCGGCGTGAAGAAATGGCCTGCCCCCATCAGGTGGTCCGGTTTCAATGTTAGTGCATGCTTGGTCTTGGCGCTACGGCTGGTGTGGCCGGCGAAGCTGGTCCGGGTTGCGTAGCCGGCCACAAGATCGCCTCTGGCGCTGGCGGTCTGTATCCCAGCGATGAGTGGGGGCGCACTGCGTTGTAGTGCTGGCGCCAGCCCTCGATGATGGTCTGGGCTTCCTTTAACGTGTAGAAGATTTCACCATCGAGCAGTTCATCGCGGAGCTTCGAGTTGAAGCTCTCGCAATACCCATTTTCCCAAGGGCTGCCGGGCATGATGTAGGCGGTGTTGGCACCGACGGTGGCGATCCATTCACGCAAGGCCTTGGCGATGAACTCCGGGCCGTTGTCGGATCGGATGTGACCAGGAATACCGCGCAAGATGAACAGGTCGGACAGAACATCGATTACGTCGACGGCCTTCAACTTCCGGCTCACCTTGATGGCAATGCATTCCCTTGTGAACTCGTCGATCACGTTGAGCATGCGGAATTTCCTTCCGTTGTGGGTTCGGTCCTCGACGAAGTCGTAAGACCAGACATGGTTGGGATACTCCGGCCGCAGCCGGATGCACGAGCCGTCATTCAGCCACAGACGGCCTCGTTTGGGCTGCTTTTGCGGAACCTTCAGCCCCTCACGTCGCCAGATCCGTTCCACCCGCTTGACGTTCACCACCCAGCCGTCACGGTGCAGCATCGCAGTGATGCGGCGATAGCCGTAGCGGCCGTATTGAGTGGCAAGCGCGATGATGTCGGCGGTCAAAGCCGCTTCATCATTCGGTGTCGTTGGAACCTTGCGCTGCGTAGAACGATGCTGACCGAGAACCCGGCACGCCCGTCGTTCGCGCACGCAAAGCTCGGCAACAACATGATCCACACAGGCACGGCGACGTGCGGGGCTTAGAAGTTTCCCCGTGCAGCTTCCGCCAGGATCATCTTGTCCAGGGTCAGATCGGAAACCGCACGGCGAAGACGTGCGTTCTCCGCCTCAAGCTCCTTCAGCCGCTTAACCTGATCGCCCTTCAAACCACCGTATTCAGATCGCCAACGATAGTATGTAACTTCCGTCACTCCTATCGATCGGATCGCTTCGGCAACCGATTTGCCTTGCGAAGTCAGAACATCAACCTGCCGCAGCTTCGTGACGATCTCTTCAGCGCTGTGTCTCTTTCTTGGCATCTCTTCAGTCCTCCAAAGGCTCAAAAGCCATACATAAGGGAGGACCACTTTTCAGGGGGCGGACCATGATGGTGGTTCATCAAGACGACTATGTGGAACTAACACTGGTCAATCCCGAAACAAACGAAATGCCGCACAATATCGACTTCCACGCGGCGACCGGCGCGTTGGGTGGAGGCGCGCTCACACATGTCAATCCGGGCGAGGAGGTGGTGCTGCGCTTCAAGGCAACACGCGCCGGAACCTTCGTTTATCACTGCGCTCCGGACGGGATGATACCTTGGCATGTCGTCTCTGGCATGAGTGGTACGATTATGGTTTTGCCGCGGGACGGATTGAAGTATCATGAGGGGCGGCCACTGACATATGATCGGATTTTCTACATCGGCGAGAATGATTTCTATGTTCCGCGCGATGAGGACGGAAACTTCAAGAAGTACGATTCACTTGGCGAAAGCTATGATGAAACCCTGAAAGTGATGCGTGGCCTGATCCCGACGCATGTCGTGTTCAATGGTAAGGTCGGCGCATTGACCGGCGACAATGCGCTCAAGGCCAAGGTGGGCGAAAAGGTGCTGATCGTTCATTCACAGGCTAATCGTGACACGCGCCCGCATCTAATTGGCGGGCACGGCGACTATGTTTGGGAGCAGGGTAAATTTGCCAATGCTCCGGCCCGCGATCTCGAAACATGGTTCATTCGCGGCGGTTCGGCAGGTGCGGCGTTCTACACGTTCCGCCAGCCCGGCGTGTATGCCTATGTCAACCACAACCTGATCGAAGCTGCCGAACTCGGTGCAACGGCGCATATCGTGGTGGACGGCGATTGGAACGACGACCTCATGACGCAGGTTAGAGCGCCCGGGCCGACCGCGACCCACTAGCGAAGACCGCATAGGCTTTTCGCGCGGCTCGTCAAGTTTTGGCGGGCCGTTTTTTCTGGAGCACGATCATGAGACGGCTTTCGACAATTGCGGCACAATCCTCGCTCATCGCGCTGGCTGTAGCAGCGATAGTTATCGGCGGCAGGGCGTGGTGGCAGCACGAACCCGTTGCCCAACCGGAAACGGTAAGCATTCAGCCGGGCAGGATGTTATATCGACTGCCGGGGGAATATACGCGCAATGACCAGCCGGCAGACGCGCCAGAGCAATTACTGGGCTTCCAGTACGGCTTGGAAATCATGAAATATCAGGTCAGCGGGGCAGATTACACGCATTGCGTCGCGGCTAAAGCGTGCAAGCAAGCCGACGGCGGTCGGGGTAGCATGGACCGTCCGGTGACGGGTGTCGATCATCAGGACGCAATGGATTATGCGAGCTGGCTGTCACGCCAAACGGGTGAGCGGTGGCGGCTGCCGACCGACGCGGAATGGACATTCGCCGCCGCCGAACGCTTTACGGAAAAACCGCTGGGCCTGAACGAAGATGGTTCAAATCCAGCCGCCCGCTGGCTGGAACGCTATCGCCGGGAGTCTGCAAACGCCGTTCCCGATCCTGAACCGAAACCGCAAGGCTTCTTCGGAATGAACAGCAAGGGGGTCGCCGATGTTTCCGGCAATGTCTGGGACTGGACCTCGACATGCTACGTGCGCGCAGCAATCGACAAGCCCGGGCAAGCCGTGGAGAATTGTGGAGTTCGCGTCGCCGCCGGTAAACATCGGGCGTATATGTCGTTCTTCATTCGGGATGGAAAGAGTGGCGGGTGCGCTGCCGGAATGGCACCTCACAATCTCGGAATAAGGCTTGTGCACGAAAAGCCCTCTTTCCTGATCAGGCTCATATCGTTGTTTGTCGTGTGAACCAACTCAACCGCGCAACCGGGGCGAGATCAGCGCTTTCCCGAAAAGAAGCACATAGGCGAAGAAGGCAGCGCTCCACAATGCTGCCGATCCGTGCAGCAGGACAGTAGAAGTCGGGTGGCACGCGGCGATGATGCGCAGAAGAGCCGCAAGCATGATCGACAGGAACATCGCAGACATCCAAGCGCTTGCGTGAAGTTCGCGGCCCGTATGCCCAAGCGTTGCCCGCGACATGACGGCGAGCGTCATTGAGCCGATGGCGCCCGCACTGAATGCGTGAACGCCCGCTGCCGCCGGTATATCGACGGGCCACAGCGCTGCGGCGCCGGCCAGAACAAAGCCGAGCGGTACGAAGACGTAGGCAAGGTGGAGAACAAGCACGAGAATGTCGCGCCACGTGCGATCGCCAGCCCATCGTGCAAGGCGAAAGAAGTTCCCAATACCTGCCGCGATCATCAACATGCCTGCCGCACTATGTTCCGGCGCAAACACCCATGCCGCCAATGCCAGTGCCGAGAAAGCGATGATGACGACATCTATGCGACCGAATGGTTGCGGCAGGCGACCGGGGTTTTCGCGCGCAAGCCAGTTTCGGGTAAAACTGGGAATGATGCGGCCTCCGATAATCATTATCAGCGCAATTGCCGCGGCAATCGCCAGCCGGCGGCTCAAATCGGAAATGCCCGCTTCATGTGCTTCGATATGGAAATCAATATTTGCACAGAGCAGGACCGCGAGCGGGATCAGGACTTTTAGATTGCGCCAGTTCCTGCCGGCGATAATCTCCGTCGCGGCAGCGATTGCGACAGCCGCCAGAAACGCGCAGTCGATTATGGCGGCAGTGACCCATCCAAGGCTCGCAGAAAAGAATATGGCAAACCGTCCCGCCGTCCAGAGCAGGAGCAATAGCAGAAGTGGCAGGCCCTGCACCGGCAGACGTCCAGTCCAATTGGGAATAGCCGTCAGCAGGAAGCCTGTCACAATCGCGGCGAGATAGCCGAACAGCATTTCATGGATGTGCCAGTCAACGGGCGCGAACAGACTGGCTGTTTCAAGATGGCCGTAGAGCAGGGGGATCCAGAACAGGATTGCCAAAGCGCTGTAAAATGCTCCGGCAAGAAAGAATGGCCTGAAGCCATAGGATAAAATAGCCGGATAGTTTCCCGGCCGCGTCCGCTGAACCGCCATGCATCAGCCTCACTGAAAAAAGCTCCGGCGGCGTAAACTCCAGCCGGAGCTTGATGCTTGTGTGAAATTCAGTTTGCAGGCACCTGAGCCAGCAATTCCGCAAACACCTTCTTTGCCTTGCCGGTCTGTTTCACGGTCTTGGCTTGTTCCAGATTGACGGGCTTGCCCACGACGATAAGCGCTACCATACCCATTCCGTAGTGCGGCGTGCATTTAACTCCGTAGACACCTTCCTTGTCGAGCGTGACGGTGATCTGTTCATTCAGCTTGCCCTTAAACGGCGTTGCTCCATCTGGGATCATGTCCTTGATGCTCTCTGCATCATGCGACTTATCGGTAGGGACGAACGTTACGGTGTCGCCGGGCGCTGCAACGATGTAGTCTGGCTGGAACACCATCGCACCCTTCTCACCCTTGTTCAGCATTTGCACCTGATGGTCGGCAGCGAACGCCGTTCCCGCAAACAGAAGCCCGGCAATCGCCGCCGCAACCGCAAACCCGTATCTCATGATCTTTGCCTTTCCTTTCAAAGCCGGCATGAACCGTTGATGTGCTTTTATGAGGCCGCGTTCTCGCCGACTTTGATCAAACGCAAACAGAACGAGAAAAGTGCATCGTCCTGAACCTGCTTGCGGCAACAAGGCGCTTTGTGAGACAAAAAGCACCATCCGAAACGCCATGCGAAAAAGGGCGATTTACATGAATCGACTCGACCGTTCGCTCATCGCTGGATTGCCTGTGTTTCAAGGTCTCGACGCGCAGAGCCTGGATACGATCCTCCGTGATGCGCGCTCGCTGCGCGTTCCCAAGGATACGACGATCTTTGCGCAGGACGGCGATGCTGATTCATTCTTCGTCTTGCTTGATGGCCGGGTTCAGGTGGTCAAGGCGACGCCTGACGGGCAACAGGTCATCGTTCGCTATATTGTGCCGGGGGAACTAATGGGAATCGCGCATGCGCTGGGGCGCACCACCTATCCAGCGACCGCCATTGCGGTGGTCGATTGCGTGGTTCTCGCGTGGCCCGGAAAATTGTGGCCTGAGTTTGCAGCCGCATATCCTAATTTTGGCATGAACACCTACCGGACGGTCGGCTCACGTCTCAACGATGTTCAAACGCAGGTCGTGGAAATGGCGACCGAGCAGGTTGAACAGCGCGTGGCGCACAGCTTGCTGCGGCTCATCAAGCAGTCAGGGCAAAAAGACCGACGAGGGCATTCTCATCGACTTTCCGATCACGCGTCAGGACATCGCGGAAATGACTGGCACGACACTTCACACCGTCAGCAGGCTTCTGACGTCCTGGGAGGAGAAGGGGCTGGTCAAAAGTGCTCGCCAGCAGGTCACTGTGGTGGAACCTCACCGCTTGATGTTGCTGGCCGAAGGCCGCTCGCGCAATCCGTGATTGCCTTCAATAGCCTCGTATATATCCCGGCGAAAGCTCGCCCCGTCTAATTCATGTTCACGAACCGCGTCTTCAATCATATGAAAGGACGCGATGGGACAGCCAATGCAGAGAAGTTGGTGACGCAACGCAACCCGGATGGTTTCCGGCCAGTGCCGCATAATGTCATCCATCGGGATATCTTCGAGTTTCCGCGAATCCATGGCCGATCCTCCAGCAAAAGGCCAACACTATCGATTGTCGCAAACCGCTCGTTGCGTTTCCGCAAAGAACGATAGGAAAGCCAAATAGAAGAGTAAGTGATACGAGCGCGTGTGAACCTCGAGCAACGTGAATTTTCGAATCGCCTCTTGTTCTAAAGCGAGCAAACCATATTGTTGAGGTTGAGGGACGTTTTCTTAAACAGACGAGCGATGATTGGTTCCTGCAAATCGGATCAAACCAATATGGAATGGCGAGGGTGATGTGATGAAGAATTTCGAACTTAATCCAGACTTCGCCATTGCAGATGAACAGTCGCTTCGCGCGCTGTTTGGCGCAACTCACACACTGGCGATACAGAAATGTCAGACTTCGCTTGGCAAGCACGCGCAGGAATTCATCAGCCGCTCGCCATTTCTTTGTATCGGCACACAAAATCCTGACGGCAAGGCTGATGTCAGCCCCCGTGGTGATCCTGTCGGCTTTGTGAAAATCCTTGATGACGAAACGCTGGCGATACCTGACCGACCGGGCAACAATCGTCTTGATACGCTCGTAAACATTCTCGCGAATCCGAATGTCGGAATATTATTCATCATTCCGGGATTTGACGACACGCTGCGCGTCAACGGGCGTGCGACGCTCGTGACGGACCCAGAGCTTCTGGCGACCATGAGTGTCAACGAACGCGCTCCGAAGCTCGCAATCGTGGTGAAGGTGAGTGAAGTCTTCATGCATTGTGCCAAGGCATTTCGGCGCTCGCATTTGTGGAGCCCCGAACATCTTCAAGATCGCAGTGAGATGCCATCTCTGGTGAAGATCATTCTTGATGAAACGACCGGCGCGCCGAGCGACAAGGAAGAGATGCGCAAAATGGACGATGATCTGGAAGAGGATTACAAGCGTACGCGGTCTTTATCAACCAAAGACAGCTACAGCTGATTTGATGATGATGCCGCCATGCAGGCTTCGGCGCATTTGACGCCCCGTCGCGGCGCGCAAGACGCTGACGATTTGCACGGCCGGCGGTATCCGTGACCACAGGGTTCGGATGGTTTCGCGACCATGCCGCGTCTTGCGCACGGCATTGCCTGTGATGATACGCTGAGACCAGCGAAAGCCGATCTCATGAAAATAGAGATCGGCATGCTGCGGGCTGATGTGGTGAAATACGCCGGCGATCGTGCGGCGAACGCGTGAATTGAATCCTTCGGCCGAATTGACGTGAGTTGCATCGCGAACATACTCGCCACTGGAATGCTTCACGGTCTCATGCTTGGCGAAGCTTTCGCCAATGGGCATGAATGCTTTCCACTCGTCACTCATCAAATGGGCTTCCAAGTCGATCTGCTCTTCCATGACGCGTTCGCTTGCCCGTGAAGAAAGACCGCCACGACCGTGGCTCGCGCATCACCCGCGGACGTGCCAGGCGTGTTGTCGCTTGGCCGCTGTACCATTGCCAGGACCGGTGCTTTATCCGTATTCACTTGGCCTTTCCGGCCTCGCCCGGGCGGCGGATCGTCCGGGCGCTTCTTTTGGCGACCACCAAGATAGAAATGATCAACCTCGACCGTGCCGTCGAGCACATGCTCTCGCGCCATCATCAGGCGTAGGGCATGTCCCATCCGCCAAGCCGTCGGCTGGCTTACCCCAACGATTTCTGCCAAACGTATAGAGGACATGCCTTTGTCCGATTGCAGGATCAGCCACATCGCCTTCAACCAAACACGCAGGGGAAGCTTTGTCGAATGCAGCGGCGTGTGCGTCGTTACGGTGAACTGGAACCGGCAATCGCCGTTTGAACACTGATATAGTCCTGGTCGGGCCCGCCGCTTTCCCATGTCCCGACCGGCTATCGCGATTGAGCGCTTGTAACCGCAGGCGGGACAGATCCTGCCATTCGGCCACACCATGCCTTCCAGCAGCCGCCGACAATGATCCTCGTCGCGAAAAGCCTCAATCATGTCTTCCATAGTCCGAATGTTGGAAAGTGCCGCAAGCACCGTTTCAGCCATTTCTGTCTCCCGGATAACATACCGGAGAATCCCATTGAAACCTATCAAACACAAGCGGAATACTGTCTTTGGTTGATAAAGACCGCGTACGCTTTATTGATTGGTTTGCGGACTCTGCCCAAAACCTGATCCCGTCATTGAACAGCGCGGGAGGTAAAATCGTATAGGATATACGATTGACCGATGGTGCTTGCCGGGCTACTGTCCTGCTGTATGACGAGGCAAGCATGAGTGGTTTGGTTTCATTTGAAAGCATTGATGATCCGCATCTCGCGGGAGTCGGGAAGCCTATTGCCCGGCATCAGGGTTTAGCGGATGAGGCCTATGACGCGATCTTTGCTCAACTTATGGCGTTGAAGATTCCGCCAGGTGCGCGCATTACCGTCGATAATCTCGTGCGGGAATTGAATGTTTCGCAAACGCCGATCCGCGAAGCGCTTGGCCGTCTTGAGGGCGAAGGTCTGGTCATCAAAACACATTTGATCGGCTACAGCGCGGCCCCGCAAATCTCTCGTCGCAGATTTGATGAACTCTATGATATGCGGCTTTTGCTGGAGCCCGATGCGGCACAGCGCGCGGCGCGCGGCATGGATGAAAGCCGCCTCAATATTTTGCGAGAGCTGGCGGGCGTTATGCATCGCGATTCAGGCACTGAGGACCGCTTTCGTTACTCCACTTTTGCGCGACAGGATGCAAGATTTCACGACCGCATCATGGAATTTGCGGGCAATGAGCTGATCCGCCAAACGCTCGCGCATCAGCATACGCACTTCCACATTTTCCGCCTGATGTTTCACTCGCGTGTAACGGAGGAGGCGCTCGGCGAGCATGAAGCGCTGTTGGAGGCGTTCGCCGCTGGCGACGCAAAAGCGGCAAAGACCGCCATGCAGGAGCACATCAAGTGCTCGCGCGACCGCTTGTTGCTGGCATTTGAAGACGACCCGGAGCCGCGACCCGAAGCGCGCGTGAAGGGCAAGAAATCCCAGATCGCATAAGTGGAATTTTCCCGAACAGATGGAGGAACGAAAATGGCCGGTAAAAAGATACTGATGCTTACAGGCGAGTTCACGGAGGAATATGAGATATTCGTATTCCAGCAGGGCATGGAGGCCGTAGGGCACACCGTGCACGTGATTTGCCCAGACAAGAAGGCTGGCGACAAGATCCAGACCTCACTGCATGATTTCGAAGGACACCAGACCTACATCGAGCGGTACGGTCATTTCGCAGACATCAACAAGACGTTCTCCGAGGTGAAGCCGAGCGAGTATGATGCGGTTTATTGTGCCGGTGGACGTGGGCCGGAATATATCCGCACGGACAAGCGCATCCAGGACATTGTCCGCCATTTCCATGAGGCCAAGAAGCCGATCTTCACTATCTGTCACGGCGTCCAAATTCTGGTTGCGGTTGACGGTGTTGTTCGGGGCAAGAAGGTAGCAGCGCTCGGCGCATGCGAACCGGAAGTCAAGCTCGCCGGCGGCACCTATATCGATGTGAAGCCGACCGAAGCCTATGTGGATGGAACCATGGTTTCAGCGAAGGGCTGGACGGGACTTGCAGCGTTCATGCGCGAATGCCTGAAGGTTCTGGGAACGGAAATCCGGCACGGTGCGACGATTACTGACGAAAAGGCCGCTGCCTGATCCTGCTTAGAAAGCCGCTGCCTACGCGCATGCGGCTTTCTTATTGTCCGCAGACGGACGTGAGATAGCAGGAAGTTTGTTGTGACTCGTAAAGTACTTTTTGGTTGACTCTACGCATCACAAAAATAAAGCTGGCCCGAATGAGCGATAGGGATACGCTCATTCGGGCCAGCACACTTGGGTGACTCCAAGCAGGTTCAACCTAGAGCGGCTGCCTCCCGGCGAATATGGCCAGAGTTCCAAAAAGCATTGCCAAAACTTCCCGGTTTTGATGGGCGGACATTGGCCTTTGGCTGCAATTGATACATTGGAGCCTGCATGTAAGATTTAAGCATGGCGATCAAGAAAGCGTCTGCCCCTGTTGTTCCTGCACCCGGGAAGGAGCCATCTCCCGGGGCGACGAGTGCGCTGGTGCTGTTTTGGCAGAACTGGCCATTGCGCACTCAAATACTTGCCGTGTTCATCGCCATAATCGTCACGGCTTCTGCCGCTGCACTGAGCCTGATTGTATTCAACGCCAAACGTGCCATCGAACTTGAAGTTTCCTCGGCCGTTGGGGGCGTGGAGCGCATGGTGCAGGAAATCGTCAGGCAGCCGGGAAATATCAGCATCGGATTGCAGCGCTTGCGTGACTTGCCACGGACTACCGGCGCATTTCGACACGTAACCGTTTCGGTTATTGGCGGCAACGACATGCGAGCGGCGATCCTGCCCGCACCGCAGTCGAACCTCATGGGGTCGGTTCCGCACTGGTTTTCAGCCTTGCTAGGGGTTCCAGAAATGCGGCGCGAGGTTCAGGTGATTGCAGACGGGCATCATATCGGCTCCGTGTTGATAGTGGGTAACTCCGCGGACGAAATTGTTAAAGTTTGGCAGGACGTGCGGGATCTGGCTTTGCTCGCTGCCGCGATGAGCCTCGCAGTAATCCTGTTGTTTCGATTGGCGTTGGGGCGGGTGCTGAAGCCACTGGGCGAATTGGCAACAGGTCTACAGCAGCTTGAGATCGGCAATTTCAGGCAAAGATTGCAGCGACCGCCGGTGAAAGAACTCGGCAACATCATTGATGGATTCAACGCGCTGGCTGAAAGGCTGGACGCTTCCAAGAAGAGCAATCAGGCGCTTAGCCAAAAACTCGTTACCGCGCAGGACGAGGAGCGCCGTGTCATTGCAACGGAATTGCATGACGAATGGGGGCCGTGCCTATTTGGCATCAAGGCCAATATCGCCTCGCTGGATTTTCTTGCGAAAGGCTTGCCGCCGAAGAAGCGCAACGCGGTGCAGGAACGGCTGGAGGTCGTGGATGCGATTGCGGATAAATTCAACTGATAAATCGGGCTCTGCTGACGCGATTGAGTGCAGTTGGTATTCGCCACGTAAGCCTGCCGGATATGGTAAAATCTCTGGTTGCAGACTTTCGCAAGACCGCACCCGATACGGTGTTTTCGCTCAAGCTAGGTTGGTTGGAACAAAGCTTTGACGATGCGACGAAGACCACCATTCGACGCTGCCTGCAAGAAAGCATCACCAATGCGTTGCGCCACGGTCGAGCGAAATCAATCGAGATCGAAGTTTCCGGGGTTGCAAATGTTGCGGACCCAAATGGTTCGGTGCTTTTGTTGACCGTGCGTGACGATGGTAGAGGAATATCATCGGCTGCACCATTCGGGCTTGGTCTGACAGGCATGACGGAACGCGTAAATGCTCTCGGTGGAACGATCCCAAATTATCCTCGCAAACAGGGCGGCACAGAGATCGAGATCAGCCTGCCATTCGTCGCTGCCGAAAAGCCCCGACGGGCGAAATCAGAGGCGGTCACTCGATGAGCTACGTACTGATCATCGATGACCATCCGATAATTCTTCAAGGCTGTCGTAGGATGCTGGAGGATGCGGGCGTTCGCGAAATTCAGGAGGCGACGGGAATAGCTTCCGGCTATCGTCTTTATCGCCGCCAGAAGCCGGAAGTGGTCATTGTCGACCTGACGCTGAAGCGCGGCGGACTCGACGGCCTTGATTTCATCAAGCGCATTCGCCGCGACGACAGCCGCACACCGATCCTCGTTTTCAGCATGCACAGTGATCCCGTCATCGTAAGTCGCGTTATGAAGGCGGGCGCGACGGGATATGTTCTCAAAGATGCGGGACCGCGCGATTTTCTGGAGGCGTTCAAGGCCGTGCGCGCCAACCGGCGTTATCTTGATCACAGCACGGCCGTAGAAGTTGCGCTAATAGGCTCGACCGATCGCAACGGCAACGCGATGTCTGAAACAACACCGCGCGAACTCCAGACGCTGGCTCTGCTGGCCGAAGGAAAGCCCTATCTGGAAATCGCCGAGCAACTGGGCGTTTCCTATAAAACCGTTGTGAATACCTGCTCGCATTTGAAAACCAAGCTGGGCGCGCGCAATTTGCCGGAACTGATTAGGCTTGCGGTACAGCACTTCGCTTAAAGTGCAGGCTGCAGCTTTAACCAAAAGATTGTGCGCGCATCGCCAAGCCTAAATCGTCAGCATGACGTTAGTCTCACCGAGCTTTCCCTGTGAGATCCTAGCGCATGAAATATCGGGTTTCAGTCGATACCGGCGGCACTTTCACCGATGTGGTGGTCGGGGACGAGCACGGCACCTTTACGATAGGCAAGGCGTTGACTACGCCGGATCGAATTTTCACCGGCATGCGCGGCGCAATAGCTGCGGCTGCCGAAGAACTGGGCCTGACCGTGCCGGCGTTGCTGGCAGACACTACGCTGCTCATCTACGGCACGACCCGCGCGACAAACGCTATCGTGACCAAGACGGTCGCCAAGACAGCCTTTGTTACGACAGAGGGTTTCCCGGACACGCTGCTGCTAAAAGAGGGCGGCAAGTTCAGCCCGCACGATTTCAGTCAGGACTATCCAAATCCGTATATTGCGCGGCGGCATACTTACGAGATCGAAGAACGCGTCAATTCCGAAGGTGCGGTGTCGCGTCCCATCAACCCTGTGTCCGCGCGCAAAACCATCGAGACGTTGAAGCAAAAGGGCTATGAAGCCGTTGCGGTGTGCTTTCTCTGGTCGATCCTGAATCCCGACCACGAGAATGCAATCGGTGCCCTGATCGAAGAGATTATGCCCGGCGTGCCTTACACACTATCGCACCGGCTTAACCCGGTCGTGCGCGAATATCGCCGCGCTTCAGCTACTGCAATCGATGCATCGCTCAAGCCACTGATGCAGCGGCATCTGCGTGAACTGGAAAACGATCTGCGCGCCGAAGGCTATGCAAGCGAGATACTCGTCAGCACGGCTGGCGGCGGCTGCTCGACAATCGACGCCCTGATCGAAAAGCCAATTTACATGATCGGCTCCGGTCCGGCGATGGCGCCTATCGCGGGCATCACCTATTCCCGTCAGGAGAATATGGGTGAGGATGTAATCGTTTGCGATACAGGCGGCACCACGTTCGATGTGGGCATCGTTCGCGATGGTCGCCCGACTTTCAGCCGCGATACATGGCTTGGGCCTCGCTACACGGGCGATCTGCTCGGTATCTCGGCGGTGGATATGCGCTCCATCGGTGCAGGCGGCGGTTCGATTGCATGGATCGATGATGGCGGACTGATGCGCGTCGGCCCGATGTCGGCGGGCGCGGTTCCGGGTCCGGCCTGTTACGGACGCGGTGGCGACAAGCCAACGGTTTCGGACGCAGCGGTAGTTCTGGGATATTTCGACCCCGAATATTTCCTCGGCGGCCGTATGAAGCTGGACGTTGCGGCTGCGCGCAAGGCTGTGGCGACGGTCGCGGACCGCATCGGGTTGAGCGTTGAAGAAACAGCGCATCGCATACTTGGACTGGCAACCGATTTGATGGTGCGGGCCGTCGGGGATGTGACCATCAACGATGGCGTCAATCCTCGCGAAAGCACCATCGTTGCAGGCGGCGGCGCGGCGGGTATCAACATTATCGGCATCGCGACCGAGCTTGGCTGTTCGCGCGTCATTCTTCCAAAGACGGCCTCCACACTTTCGGCTGCCGGTATGCAGTTTGCAGAGATTGCGGCGGAAGAGGCGGCAAGTCTGGTCACGCTTTCTACACGCTTCGACTTCGAGGGCGTCAACGCCGTGTTGGCCGATTTGACGAAGCGGCTTGAAGCATTTCGCAAGGACAAGCTGGACCGCGCGGAGACGTATGCCATCGAGTATTTCGGCGAGGCGCGGTATTTGTCGCAGGTCTGGGAACTCGATACGCCAATCAATGGCGGCAAGTTCAAGTCGCAGGCGGACCTTGATGCCCATCTGAACAATTTCCACGATGTGCATGAGCGGGTATTCGCCGTGCGCGATACTGAAAGCCCGATAGAAACCGTCAGCTGGAAAGCACGGCTTTCGGTCAGCATAGCAAGGCCGGTGCTGGCCTCCTCCGAAATCACCGCTGGTGAGGCCGTGAAAACCGGCAGCACGCGCGATTGTTATTTCGGTTCAGGCTATGTGCCGACGCCGATATTGAAGCCCGGTGACATCAAGGAAGGCCAGACGGTTCATGGCCCGGCCATCATCGAGGAGGCCACCACGACGCTGGTTATCGATCCGGGCAAGGCCGTTTCTGTAAGTGGTGCCGGGAATTACCTGCTCACGAGCGCAGTATAGGAACGAACGATATGTCGAACGCCGTTGCCCAGACGCCAGACGATTTCGATCCGTATATGACCGCGATCATTTCGAACCGGATAGACGGAATTATTCGCGAGATGACGAACACGCTGCTGCGCTCGGCCCGCTCCGGCGTGATCAACAGCGCGCGCGATTTCTCGTGCTCGATTTGCACGGGCGACAACCGCCTGCTCGCTTCCGCCGAAGGTCTGCCAATTCATATTTTCGGCAGCCACATGCAGACCAAGGCGATGACCGATTTTGCCGGAGCGGAATTGAAGGAGGGCGATTGCTACCTTCACAATGATCCTTATTCCGGCAACACCCACGCTGGCGATCACACCTATCTGGTGCCAGTTTTCGTTGAGGGTGAGCATCTGTTTACCGCGGTTGCCAAGGCGCATCAGGCCGACATCGGCAATGCTTTGCCGACAACCTATATGGCAGGTGCGAAAGATCAGTATGCAGAGGGCGCGCTGATCTTTCCGGCGGTGCGCATTCAACGTGACTACAAGATGATCGAGGACGTCGTGCGCATGTGCCGCTCGCGCATTCGCGTGCCGGGCCAGTGGTACGGCGATTTTCTCGCAGGCATCGGTTCGGCGCGCATCGCGGAACGTCGGCTCAAGGAACTGTGCGAAAAGTACGGGCTTGCGACGATCAAAGCGTTCATGCAGCACTGGTTCACATATTCCGAGCAGCGCATGGTGAACGCCATTCGCAAACTGCCCAAGATCACGCTGACCAATTCCGGCAAGCACGATCCGTTTGGCGAACTTCTGCCGGACGGTATTCCGCTGAATGTGGAAATTCGCATCGATCCCGAAGCAGCGATGATCGACGTGGATCTGATGGACAATATCGACAACATCGATTGCGGCTTCAACGAAAGCGAAGCGTGCGCTTCCGCTTCCACGATCGCCGGGGTGTTCAATTCGCTGGACCCGTCAGTGCCACGCAATGCCGGTTCGTTCCGGCGTATACGCCTGCACTTGCGCGACGGCTCGGTGTGTGGCCGACCGAAGTTTCCGCATAGCTGTTCGGTTTCTACGACCAATGTGGCGGACCGGCTGGTCAATCTCGTGCAGTCCGCTTTTGCGCAGATCAGCGATGGTTCAGGACTAGCCGAAGGCGGGCTCGGCATGGGTGCTGGCTGCGCCGTGGTTTCGGGCCATGATAGCAGGTCTGACGGCGCGGCCTATGTGAACCAGCTTTTCCTCACCAATTCCGGCGGTCCCGCCAGCCCTACGGCGGATGGTTGGCTGACCTACGGACTGCCGGTTGCGGCAGGTCTGATGTATCGCAACTCCATCGAGATCGATGAACTCAAACACCCGATGGAAGTGCGCTATGTGCGCATGGTTCCGGGGACAGGTGGGGCAGGGCGCTATCGCGGCGCGCCTGCGATGGAACTTGCCTACGGTCCGAAGGATGCGAAGATGGAAGTGCTGTGGCCATGCGACGGAACGGTCTATCCACCGAAGGGCGTGCGTGGCGGACAGGACGGCGTGCGTTGTCAGCATTGGAAGGTCAACGCTAATGGCGAGGCCGAAGAACTGCCCAGCGTCGTGGGCGTGCTTCTGTCAAAGGGCGAACTCGTGAGAGGCAACCAGTCGAGCGGGGGCGGGTACGGCTCACCGCTGGAGCGCGAGCCGCGCCGGGTGCTTCAAGACGTGCTCGAAGGTTATGAGACAGTAGAGCGGGCCCGCAATGTCTACGGCGTCGTTCTCGTCTCGGACGAAAAAGAAGATTTCAAACTGGATGCCGAAGGCACTGCTGCGCAGCGCCAACGTATGACAGCGGGGGCCGCGACTTGACAAGCCGACCTGCCGCCCACTTTCTCGGTTATCTGCTTCCCACTCCGCGTGCTGCATAGGGCGGATCGAGATGCGATTAACCACCACCTCCCATCATCACGGACATGAAGGCGCGGAAGGTGGCGGCAGCAGGCCCAATGGGACGTTCGCGCGCCCACGCCAATCCAACGTCCATGCTGGGGATTGGATCGACAAGTCGCCGAACCTCGATGCGTTGGCCTTCAAGCGACCAAGGTCTGTACACCATGTCGGAAAGAATGGTCACACCCATGCCCGCCGCGACCAGCGAGCGAACCGCCTCCACCGAACTCGTGACCAGCACGGCTTTGGGGGAAAGTCCCGCTGCATCCCAATAGCGCGATGCAGTCTTGCGCGCTTCGTCGACGGTAAGCACGACATAATCTTCGGCAGCAACGTCAGCGAGAGTAATTTCTTCCTTCGCGTGAAGCGGATGGTCGCTGGAGAGCCACAAACGTCGCGTCGAACGCATCAGCACTTCCTGATCCAGTTCGTCGGTGGCCGCGAGGTTGGAAACAAGCATCACCGCCATATCCAGTTCGCCGCGAATCAGGGCACGCTCAAGGGCGGTGCGGTGCAACTCGCTTACCTCGATGGCGATGTCGGGATAGGTCTTGCGGAAACGCGTGTAGTAACGCGACATGAAGTAGCCCATGACCGTGTAAGTCATGCCGAGCTTGAGTTTGCCGGTATGGTCTTTCGGGTCGCGGAGCGGGCTGCTGACCGCAGCGGCAACTGCACCGGTGATGTTCCGCGCATGGCCAAGAAAGCGCGTACCTTCCATCGTCAGCTTGACCCCCGAATGCGTGCGCTCAAGCAAGCGAACGCCAAGCTCGTCTTCCAGAGATTTAATAGCCGCCGTGACCGCCGATTGGGAGATATTCAGCTCCATTGCGGCGTAGCTCACCTGGCCCGTTTCAGCCGTCGCAATGAAGTAATTGAGCTGCTTGAGAGTGATCGGCATCTTGGTTCCGCAAGGATATCTGTTTTTTTAATATCACTTTCCGAAAATTACTATTTCACAAATTCGTTAAGATGCGCACAGAATTGTTGCAGCGCAAAAAATTTAGGCATCCAATGGAGTTCTGACAAATGGGTGTAACTTTGAATTGCGATATGGGCGAAAGCTTCGGCCTCTACCGGATAGGCGATGATGAGGGCTTGATGCCGCTCATCGACGTGGCAAATGTCGCGTGTGGCTTCCACGCATCCGACCCCGATCACATGCAGGCGGCGGTAAAAAGCGCCAAGGCAAATGGTGTGAGAGTAGGTGCGCATCCCGGCCTGCCTGACCTACAGGGATTTGGACGACGCGCAATGCGCATGAGCCGCGAAGAGGTGCGCAATTCGATCGTGTACCAGACCGGCGCACTGCTTGGTTTCCTCCGGGCAGAGGGCATGGAGCTTCACCATATCAAGCCGCATGGCAGTCTGTATTTCATGGCGATGGAGCAGGAGGCCATAGCGCACGGCGTATGCGATGCGGCCGAAATATTCGGCGTGCCGCTGTTCGGCATGACGGGCACGCTTCATGAAAAAATCTACCAGGAACGCGGCGTTCCATTCAAAGCCGAGTTCTATGCAGATCTCGATTACGATGCGACGGGCAAACTTATTCTCACGCGCGTCCACGACGCCAAAGACCCGGTAGCGATGGCCGAGCGATGTGTGCGCGCCATCCGCGACGGCAAGGGCACTGCGGAAGACGGCAGCTTCTTCCCGGTGCGCTGCGAAACGATCTGCGTGCATTCCGACACGCCAAACGCAATCGATATCGCGAGCGCAGTGCGCGACGCGATCGTCCAATGGCATTGAGCAAGGAGCACGGCATGGCGCAAATATTGTCTCCTCTACCCGGCACGTTCTATCGCAGTTCGGCTCCCGACCAGCCGCCCTTCAAGGCCGATGGCGATGCGGTTGCGGTGGGCGACGTCATTGGGCTGATCGAAGTCATGAAGTCCTTTCATGAAGTGAAGTCGGAAGTCGCAGGTTCGAATGTCCGGTTTGTTGCGGATAATGAGGAACCTGTGATGGCGGGTGCACCCTTGGCGGAAGTCGACTGATGCTCAAAAAGCTTCTGATAGCCAATCGCGGAGAAATCGCTGTTCGGATCATCCGGGCAGCGAAGGATCTGGGGATTGCGACGGTGGCGGTTCACTCCGCTGCCGATGCGGAAGCGCTGCATGTTCAGCTTGCCGACGAGGCGGTGGATATTGGGCCGCCCGCACCGAAAAAATCTTACTTGAATGCTGAGGCGTTGCTTAAAGCCGCGCAAGACACGGGATGCGACAGCGTGCATCCCGGTTATGGGTTCTTGGCCGAAAACGCCAGCTTTTCGGACGCCGTGGCGGCGGCTGGGCTGGTCTTTGTCGGCCCATCGGGAGATGCGATCCGCCTCATGGGCGATAAGGTCGCTGCCCGATCCGCTGCAGCCGCCGCTGGTGTTCCCGTGGTTCCCGGTTCAACCGGGCGCGTGGACAGCATCGAGGAAGCCCGCGAAATCCTGTTGGATACGGGTTTTCCTGTGATGATCAAGGCGGCGGCTGGCGGCGGCGGACGTGGTATCCGCATCGCCAATTCGCTAGGTGAGTTCGAGCAAGCGTTCCCGCAGGCGCGCGCCGAAGCGCTCGCAGCATTTGGCGATGGCGGGCTCTACATGGAAAAGGTGATCGGCAAGGCCCGTCACATCGAAGTGCAGGTGCTGGGCGACGGCACGGACGCCATCCATTGCTACGAGCGCGAGTGTTCGTTGCAGCGGCGCAGGCAGAAGGTTTGGGAAGAAGCGCCTTCCAAAGCGCTCTCCGAAAGACAACGCGAAGACCTTTGTGCATCCGCTGTCGCGCTGGCTCGTGCCGTTGGCTATTCCGGCGCGGGCACCGTGGAATATCTCTATGACGATGCTGCCGAGCGCTTCTATTTCATCGAGATGAACACGCGCATTCAGGTTGAGCATCCGGTGACGGAAGCGATTACCGGGATTGATCTGGTTGCGGAGATGTTGCGCATAGCGGGCGGTGAGCCGTTGCGCATCAAGCAACGCGACGTAGCAATTAAAGGTCATGCTATCGAGGTGAGGCTCAACGCTGAAGATCCGGCGCGGGACTTCGCGCCGTTTCCGGGCCAGATCAGCGATCTTCGTATTCCGGGCGGGCCGGGCGTGCGCTTCGATTCCATGCTCTATCCCGGCTATCAGGTGCCGCCGTTTTACAACTCTTTGCTCGCCAAGCTGATCGTGCATGGAGAGACGCGGGAGGCTGCAATCACGCGCCTTGTTCGCGCGCTCTCCGAGCTTCAGATCGGTGGCCTGAAAACAACCAAGCCGCTTTTCCTTGCGCTGGCAGCCGATTCGACTGTGCAGCAGGGAGATGTACACACCCGCTGGCTGGAAGGCTGGCTTAGTGAAAACGCCGCGAAACTCGCGGAATGACAGGAGCTGCAATGTCGATCCGTTTTAACTTCGGCGGCGACGAACATATCTTCGGGGAAGTGTCCGAGGAGATGTCGCTGACTTCCTTTTTCACAGGCTTGTCCATGACCAATGCGGTGCGGGCAGCTAACATCAAAGGTGTCACAGAAATCTGTCCGGCCAACGCCAGCTTCCAGATCCGTTTCAACCCGGACATCGTTGACCCGCATGACCTGCTGAAAGAGTTGCAGTCCTTCGAGGATGCGGCCTTGAAGTCCGATCCTGTTTTGAAAACGCGGATCATCGAACTGCCCGTTTATTTTCAAGATCCGTGGACGCATGAGACCTGCCTGCGCTTTCGCGAGCGCCATCAAGACCCGAACTCGACGGACCTCGAATATTCGGCCCGCATCAACGGGTACGCTACAGTTGAAGAATTCATCGCAGCCTATTCCGGCCAGCCTTGGTTCGTATCCATGGTTGGCTTCGTGGCGGGCTTGCCGTTCCTCTACCAGATGGTTGAGCGCAAGCAGCAGATTCAGGCTCCGAAATATCTGCGTCCGCGCACCGATACGCCGAAGCTCACCATCGGTCATGGCGGTTGCTTCGCGGCGATCTATTCCGTGCGCGGTGCAGGTGGCTACCAGATGTATGGCGTAACGCCTGCTCCGATCTACGATCCGACCCGCAAGGTGCGTTACCTCACCGATGAGATGTGCCTGTTCAAGCCCGGTGACATCGTGAAATTCAAGGCTATTGGGCGCGACGAATATGACGCCACGCTTGAGGACATTGAAGCGAATCGCTGGGAACCGACCGTGCGCAACTGCACGTTCAGCCTGAAGGATTTCAATGCAGACATATACGGCACCAATGCCAAGCTGACGGAGCTTCTCAATGGCCGTTAAGGTTATCTCTCCCGGTCTTTCGACCTCCGTTCAAGACCTCGGCAGGCCCGGTTACTACCATCTCGGTATTCCGGAAGGTGGCGGCATGGATCGCTTCGCCACCGCCATCGCAAATTTGCTGGTGGGCAATGAGCCGGGCGCGGCTCTGCTCGAAGCGACCTTCATGGGGCCGGAGCTTGAATTTGAACAAGCCGCGGTGGTCGCCGTTACGGGTGGTGACTTGCCGCCGAAGGTGAATGGCGAAGACCGCCCCGGCTGGGAAAGCTTTTCCGTCAAGGCTGGCGACAAACTCTCCTTCGGTTATCTAAAGGGTGGCGCGCGTGCCTATATTGCGATCTCCGGTGGCATCGACGTTCCGTTGGTACTCGGTTCGCGCACGACCTATGTGCTGGGCGCGCTGGGTGGCTTTGAAGGCCGCGTATTGAAGGCGGGCGATGTGCTGCCGCTTGGCAAGGGTTCGGGCAAGGCCGGACGTTCACTGCCTGCTTCCTATCATCGGCAGGTGAAGACTCCGGTGGAGTTGCGGATGGTTCCGGGGCTTTACTGGCATCGTATTACCGAGGCGGCAGGCAAGCGCTTCTTTGAAGATACGTGGAAAGTCGCGCCGGAAGCTGACCGTATCGGCTATCGTTTTCGCGGCGGCACTCCGCTGGAATTCGTGCCGCGTGACCCCCCCTTTGGAGCAGGCTCCGATCCGTCGAACATTGTTGATGCATGCTACCCGTATGGCTCCGTTCAGGTTCCGAGTGGAACCGAACCTATTGTTCTTCACCGCGACGCAGTTTCGGGCGGCGGCTACATGATGGTAGGCGTGGTGATTTCCGCAGACATGGATTTGATTGCGCAATTGCAGCCGCATACCCCGGCGCATTTCGCGCCCGTCACGCTTGAGCAAGCACTGACGGCTCGCGCCGAGCGTCGTGCGCATCAACAGAAGGCGGAGGATTATCTGGCCACCTAGGGAGGGCCGAAGCGGCTGGAGGACGAGCCGCAAAGAACGCGTCGGGGACGGCGCAATTTTATGATCCAAGCCGCGCGCAAGATGTGGCCAGTGATCGAAGGGGAAGACAATCGTGACCATGACGCCGCGTTGGCGGCATGAGGTCGCGTGCCTTCTCTAAAGCAGGTGAGAAGGAATGGATGATGGCAGGTCATCTGCGCGCGGATAATATCTCTGTCGCCTTTGCAGGGTTAAAGGCGCTGTCCTCCGTCAATTTGACGGTCGATCAGGGAAAGATCGCTGGCTTGATTGGTCCGAACGGCGCGGGCAAGACAACGCTTGTTAATGTGCTGACCGGCTTTCAGGCTCCAACCGAAGGCAAGGTAAGCTTGGGCGAAACATCGCTGATGGGCTTCAAGCCGCATGAAGTGCGCCGCCGTGGCGTCGCACGAACGTTTCAAAGCGGTAGATTGTTTCGCGATCTGGCGGTGCTGGACAATCTCGAAGTGACGGGCGTTGGCCTTGGCCAAAGTCGTCGCCACGCCATTGCTGAAGCCGAAGCCATGCTAGACTGGATGGGCATCGGCGATCTTGCGGGCCGTATCGCAGGCACGCTTCCCTATATCGACGAGCGGCGCGTGGCGATTGGCCGTGCGCTGATGGGGCGACCCAATCACGTGCTTCTGGACGAACCGGCTGCGGGCATGAGCGCGCAGGAAGCGAGCGACCTCGCTGCCTTGATCCGTCGTATTGCAAACGAGCTTGGATGTGGCGTGCTTCTGATCGAGCACAATGTAGGGCTGGTGCTCGGCCTTAGCGACCACATCGTGGTGCTGGATTCCGGCGCGGTTATCGAGGAGGGGCCACCGGCTGCAATCCGCGCCAGCGAAAAGGTGCGCCACGCCTATATGGGCACTGCCGCCGATGCGCCCGTGCCTGTGGAGGCGATGATATGAGCCTGCTCGACGTTTCCGACATCGTCATCCGCTATGGCCGTCTGACGGCGGTGCGCGGCGTTTCCTTCTCGCTGGACGAGGGCGATATTCTTTTCATCACTGGTCCGAACGGCGCGGGTAAGTCTTCGCTGCTGCGGGCTATTGCAGGCGTCACGCCCACAGTGGGCGGCAATATCAGCTTTGATGGCAAGCCGGTTGCTGGATTGGCGCCCGAAGACATTGCACGGCTCGGCCTCTCTATGGTGCCGGAAGGGCGTCACGTATTCGGTTCGCTGAGCGTGGAGGAAAATCTTCTGGTCGGCACTGGCATGCATGTAGGCAAGAATGGCTGGCGTGCTCGCGTCGCGTCTGATTTGGAAGCGGTCTACGACACGTTCCCGATCCTTCGCGAGCGGCGTAATGGACAGGCCGGTTTGCTCTCCGGTGGTCAGCAGCAAATGTTGGTGATCGGCCGCGCACTGATGACCAATCCGCGCCTGATCGCGATTGATGAACCCTCGCTTGGTCTCGCACCGAACATTACCGATCAAGTCTATGAGCGACTGATGGCTTTGCGTGCGCAGCGCGGTTTGACGCTTTTGATTGTGGAGCAAAGTTCAACGCGCGCAGTGATGACTGGCGGGCGCATGGTGCTGATGCGTGGCGGGCAGATCGTATTGGAGGGCGATGCGCGCGAGGTCGGCACCGGCGAGCAGATCCAGGCAGCCTATTTCGGATATGAGGATCACTGAGATGCTCCAGATTGTTTTCGACGCTCTCACGCTTGGATCGCTCTATGCGCTTGGAGCGCTGGGCATTGCCCTCATTTTCGGTGTCATGCGGCTGGTCAATTTCGCGCATGGTGACGTCATCGCGTTCTGCGTTTTCGCCTTGCTTTGGCCGTCCGTTGATGCCGTCGCGATTGTCTTTGCTGGCAATTTGCCTTGGTATCTTCTCATCCCCTTTGTGGTGCTGGTTGGCGCAGGCTTGTCGGTGTTGTGCGAGATCGTCGTTTTCCGGCGTTTCCGCGATGCCAGCCCCGCAACGATGATGATTGCGTCCTTCGCGCTGGGTTTTGTCATCCGCTACTTCCTGCTGATGCTCTTCTCAAGCAGGCCGAAATCAATTTCGTTGTTGCCTGCGCTGTCGCAGCCTGTGGAGATTTTCGGCGCTCGGCTACCGCTGCTGCAACTGATTACGATCATCACAACATTGCTGGTTCTGGCCGGGTTGACGATCTTCCTCCGGCGTACGCGGTTCGGTTTGGAGATGCGAGCGGCGGCTGAAAACTTTGCCATGGCGCGTATGCTCGGAGTGCGCGCCAACCGCGTGATTATGCTGGCCTTTGCACTTTCCGGCGCTTTGGCAGGTGCGATTGCTCTGATCTTCGGCAGTCAAACCGGCACCGCCGACATTCAAATGGGCGCTGCAATTATGCTCATGGCATTTATTGCCACGGTTATTGGTGGGCTGGGCAGCCTCGGCGGGGCCGTACTGGCGGGCTTCCTGCTTGGTGCTGCATCGGTCGTGATGCAGATGATGTTGCCTGTTGAGGCACGCCCATTTCGCGATGCATTCGTCTACGGCGCGGTCATTCTCGTGCTTCTCTTTCGACCACAGGGCCTCCTTGTCGCCCGCGGCACCAAGGAAAGGGTCTGAACCATGTCCAACGCAACCACCATCGACACCCACGCGCTGGACAGCAAGAAGATTGCGGTTCGCCAGCCTTCCCGCTTTTCGCTTGCTGGTCGCACCATATGGACGCCGTTGCTGCTTTCGCTGCTTCTGGTCGCCATCGCCGTGATTACATTCATGATCGGGTCGCGCCCGTTTAATCAGACTGTGATCGACGTTTTCGTTCGGGTCATTCTCGTCGTCGGGCTATACGTATTCATTGGCAATTCAGGGGTGATGAGCTTCGGCCACATCGCCTTTACATGCCTTGGGGCCTACGCAGCGGCTTGGCTCACCATCAATCCGGCGATGAAGAAAATTTCCCTGCCCGGCCTGCCGGAATGGCTGCTTGCAACCAAGCTTCCCTATTGGCAATCGGCGGTTCTCGCATCGCTGTTCGCAGGTGTTATGGCGCTGATATTCGGACGCGTGCTGATGCGATTATCTGGCATCGCGGCATCGATTGCGACCTTCGCTGTGCTGGCAATGATCAACGCGATCTATTCCAACTGGGAAAGCGTCACGGGTGCAACCTCATCGGTTGTTGGCATTCCGATCGTTCGCACGATCTGGCCTTACATGATTGCCGCTGTCGTCGCGATTTTCATCGCATGGGCGCATGCCATTTCCCGTTCGGGGCTGGCGCTACGCGCGGCGCGTGATGAACCCACAGCCGCAGCGGCTTCTGGTGTCGACATTCCGCGTGAACGTCTTGTGGCTTTCACTGTGTCGGGTGCCATAATGGGTCTCGGCGGCGCGCTCATGGCCCACTCGGTCGGCGTGGTTACGCCTGACACATTCTATCTCGGCCTCACCTTCACCACCCTGTCCATGCTGGTCGTCGGCGGAATGGGCAGCCTGTCCGGCGGTGTCATTGGGGTCGTGCTTCTATCCGCTCTCATTCAGGCTCTTCGCTGGCTTGAGGCGGGCGTGCCGGTCGGCAACTCGACGTTTGCGATTCCAAAGGGGCTTCAGGAGATCGCGCTCGGCATCATCATGATCGTGATCCTCGCATTGCGCCCAACGGGGCTGATGGGCAACCGCGAACTCACGCTCTTCCGCAAGAAAACGAAGTGAACGGCCGCCGGCAGTCGGCCAGAACCATAGGAGACGTCAATGGCATACAGGACTAGACTATTAGCGACGGCGTTGATCGCCGCCTCCAGCGCCTTCCCGGCACTGGCCGATGACGACAAGATCATCGTCGGCTTCGCCACAGCGGAATCCGGCTTCATGGAAGCCTATGACAAGCCGGCACAAGATGCGGCGATGATCCGCATCGATGAAATCAATGCGGCTGGCGGTTTGCTCGGCAAGCAGATCGAAGTCATCAAGGCTGACACCAAGACCGACCGCGCAGAAGGCGCCAAAGCCGGTCTGACGGTGATCGACGGCGGTGCCGATCTCGTGGTCGTTTCTTGCGACTATGACTTCGGCTCTCCGGCCGCTCTGGCGGCGGAAGACGCGGGCAAGGTTTCCTTCTTCCTCTGCGCTGAATCGGTGAAGGCCGGTATTCAGGGCGTCGGCCCGCATTCTTTCTCGGCTTCGGTGCTTGCTGCCGTGCAGGGTGCAACGATGGCTGAGTGGGCCTACAACAAGAAAGGTGCGCGCAATTTCTACCGCCTGCTCGACACCTGGACCGAATATAACAAAGGCGTTTGCGACGGCTTCGACTGGATGCTGCCGCGGCTGACAGATGCCAAACTTGTCGGACAGGATACGTTCAAGAACGAGGATGCCTCGATTGCTGCGCAAATCTCGCGGATCAAGGCGCTGCCTCAGGAACCGGATGCCATTATGCTCTGCACCATGATGCCCGGCGCCGTTTCGGCCATCAAGCAGCTCCGCGCTGCCGGTATCAATGCACCGATCCTCAGCGGATCGAGCATGGACGGCAGCTATTGGCTCTCGGCAGTGCCGGACCTGAGCAACTTCTTCGTGCCCGTGCAGGGCTCGATCTATGGCGACGATCCGAACCCGGATGTCACCAAGTTTAACGCTGCGTACAAGGCGAAAACCGGCGGCGATCCATCAAGCCAATATGTCTATCCGGGCTATGTTATGATCGACCTTTGGGCGAAGGCAGTTGAACGAGCGGCTTCAACCGACGCAGATGCGGTGGTCGCTGAGCTGGAAAAGATGAAGGACGAGCCGACGGTTTTTGGCCCGCGCACCTTCACATCAGAACTGCATCACCAGAACACGACCAAGTATGAGATCATCGAGGTTAAGGACGGCAAGCCCGGCGTGGTCGACAACTGGACCATTTCCGAGCCGGTGCCGCTCGCGGCACTCTTGAAATAATGCAGCTTTGCAACCGGATCGGCGCCGGTTGCAATTCCCGCGCCCGGCCAAGTGAAAACCTGGCCGGGCGTTTATTTGGAAGATTGAAAAGATGAGAAGGGGTTACGTCCGCGCCTTGCGGTACGAATCCTTGAGGGCGATAAGGTCGCCCGTGAAGGTGAAAATATCACAACCATCCACGTCCACCTGCTGGCCGGAGACATTCGTGCCTACAAAGCGCCACGACGACAGGCCGGTATCACCGCTTACGGTATGGCTGCCGCGCGTCCATGCGGCCTTCGGGAAGGTGTCGAAAAGTGCGGCATAGGAGGCGCGAACTGCATCGCGCCCCACAAATTTACGGCCTTCCGCATCGGGTCCTGCCGATGCATGGAAGGCGCATTCATCCGCCATGCATGCCATCAGGCCGTCGACGTCCCGCGCGTTCCAGGCGGCAAGGAATCTGTCCAGCAGGGCAAGCCGCCTTGCGGTGATTCCGTCGTCGCTCACGCGATCCCCTCCGCTGCAAGGGCTGCAGGCAGGCGGTCCATAGTGCGAGCCATGCGAGCCATGATTTCAGCAACGTCTTCTTCGGTCACGATCATCGGCGGGCAGAGCGCAAGCTGGTCGCCGATGGAGCGGAAAATCAGACCTTCCTCGTGACCAATGCGGTTAGCCACCGCACCAGCACGCCCAATCGGGTCGAATGGTCGCTTGGTGGCTTTATCGGCAACCAGTTCCAACGCACCGATAAGACCCGTCCCGCGCGCTTCACCCACGAGCGGATGGTCGGCAAAGCTGCGAATACCCGCCTGGAATTTTGCTTCCAGCCGCGCCGCATTTCCTATCAGGTCTTTTTCTTCGATGATGGCAAGATTTTCGAGCGCAACGGCCGTTGCGACCGGATGGCCGGAGGCGGTGAAGCCGTGGCCGAAATTGTTCAGCTTGGCCGAATTGTCGGCGATTGCCTGATAAATCGGCTCCGAGAACATGACGGCAGCAAGCGGCATGTAGGATGACGTAATCTGCTTGGACAGCGTCATGATGTCCGGCGTGAAATTGTATTTCTGGCAGCCGAATGGCGTGCCAAGACGGCCAAAGCCACAAATCACTTCGTCGGAAACAATCAATATGTCATTGGCACGACAAATGCGCTCCACGCCTTCCCAGTAACCGGCGGGCGGGGGAAGCACGCCGCCAGCAGACATAAGCGGCTCACCGATGAACGCAGCGATAGTGTCCGCGCCCTCAGCTTCGATGACGGCTTCGAGTTCCGCGAGCAGGCGGGCCGTGAATGCAGCCTCGTCCTCGCCTTCCTGTCCAAAGCGATAGAAATGCGGGCAGGTCAGATGGTGGACTGGAATTGCGGGCAGGTCGAAATCGCGGTGGTTCACCGGCAGGCCGGTCAGACTGCCCGATGCGATTGTAATGCCGTGATAGCCCTTGACGCGACCGATGAACTTTTTCTTCTTCGGACGGCCAAGTCCATTGTTCATGAACCAGACCATCTTGACGATGGTGTCGTTCGCTTCCGAGCCGGAGGATGTGAAGAACGCGCGGGTAAGCGGTTCCGGCGTCATCTCCACCAGCTTTTCGGCAAGGCGGATCGACGGTTCATGCGATTTGGAGGAGAAGGTGTGGTAATATGGAAGCTGAAGCATTTGCTTATGCGCAGCATCTGCCAGCCGCTTCTCCGAGAAGCCGACCGCGACCGACCAGAGGCCAGCAAGACCCTCGATATATTCCTTCCCACGGTCGTCATAAACCCGAACACCATCGCCACGCGCGATGATGAGCGGGCCATTCGCCTCGTGCTGGCGAAGGTTCGTGTAGGGGTGCATCGTCGAAGCGATGTCGGTGGCGGCAAGCGAATTTGACAGGGCCCTCATGGCTACTCCGAATGTTCTAGAAAGATGCTGTATCTTTACCTGTCCGGATCGATTGCGGCAAAGCAATTACGTTGCTGGACCAGTCGTTCCCGATGTGAGGATGATCGAGCGTTGGCTCGTCTGACACTAGCAGACCGAGCACGCGCGGCGGCGTGAGGGGCAGGCGGCTGACCGGCCTACCGGTGGCGTTTGCGACCGCGCAGGCGACGGCTGCACCGACGTTGAGAATTGGAACCTCGCCCGCACCTTTTACGCCAAGCGGCCCGATTGAAGGCGCACCTTCGAAAAGGTCAAACTCGACAGGAACGACATCCTGCGCGAGCGGTATCCGGTACGTCTCGAAGCTGTTTTGCGCGATGCGCCCTTCGGCGTCGATTGTAACGTCCTCATGCAAGGCGTAGCCCATTCCCTGAACGACGCCGCCTTGTATCTGGCCGTGAATCGCGCGAGGATTCAGCGCTCGCCCCACGTCCTGCACCACCTTGTAAGAGAGAATTTCCACATGGCCAGTGTCAGGATCGACGGCCACTTCGCAATCGTGCACGGCGAAAATCGGAATGTCGATTGCGTCAATGAAATGACCCATCGCACAGCCCGCCATGGATGGCACGCCTTGCCCGGTGAACGAGCCGGAACCGCTGACCGGCCCGTTGAGCGCTTGTGCACGCTGGGCGACCGAAGCGATGGTTGCGCCGGAGCCTTTTCGTCCGGCAATTTCGATGCGACCGTTGGCCAGCACAAGATTGTCCGGCGAGGTCTGCAACATTTCTGCGGCGACCGGCAGCAGTTTGGAAAGCACGTCCTCGCAAGCTTTCACGCTGGCTGCACCGAGTGAAACCGTGGTGCGACCGCCGCCCACGCCAACATCGTATCCAGCTGCGTCGGTGTCGGCGGCTTTCACCACAACGTCTTGCGGACGAATACCGAGTTGCCCGGCCACGATCTGCGGCAGGGCCTGAACCATGGTGCCGGAGCCAATCTCTACGCCGGATGTTACCAGCGTTGCACTTCCGTCGGCGTTTAGATTGACCGTCGCAGCGGAAGGGCCGACGAAAACGAACCAACTTCCGACCGTTGTTGCTCGACCGTAAAGACGTCTGCCAGCTTCGGTCTTCTTCGATCCTGATTTCTGCTTGAGTGCTTCCATTCGCTCGATCATGGGGCCAAGCACATCGCCTTCGAAGACTTGCCCGGTTGAGCCGATGGAGCCGTCCCTGAACACCGCGCGACGGCGGAACTCGACCGGGTCCATGCCGATGGCTGCGCAGATCTCGTCCGTGTGCCGCTCAAGTGCGAAGGTGTTGTAAACGCCGTTGCAGGCGCGAAAAGCGCCGTTCGGCGGTGTGTTCGTATAGACTGCGCGCGTGGACAGGCGCACCGAACCGAGCCGGTAATTGCTGCCAAGCGTATGTGCGGTCATGGTGGTGAGGAATATCTGTTCGCCGCCATAAGCCCCGCAATCCATCAAAACCGTTGCTTCGCGCCCGACGATTTCGCCTTCAGCGGTGACGGCGGAGCGAATGCGGATTTGTGCGTTCTCGCGACACAGGCAGGTTGCCATTTCCTCCTGCCGCGAATTGGCGAGCGAAACGCGCCGTCCTGTTTTCCATGCCAACAGAGCTGCGACGGGTTCGATTGTGCAGTCGAATTTTAAGCCGAAGCCAGCACCAACGGGCGGCACAATGATGCGCACCTGCGAGGAGGGGATACCAAGAAGGCTGGACGTCACGGCGCGCACGGTCCACGGCACTTGTGTGGATGTGACCAGATGCAGGCGACCATCCTCATATGTGGCGATTGCAGCACGTGGCTCGAACGGCATGTGACTTTGCCGCCCGACTTCGTAGCAGCCTTCGACAATGGTTACGTCTGGTCGCGCGAATGCAGCTTCAGTGTCGCCGCGAACGACTTTGGCTTCCCATGCGATGTTGCCCTTACGCGCACCGCCTTCGAGCAATACATTGTAATCTTTCCATCCTTCGTGGACGAGAGGGGCGGATGGCGCCAGTGCTTCCGCCATCGTAAGCACCGGAGGCAGCGCTTCCACTTCTACGACGATTGCCGCCGCCGCAGCTCGCGCCTGCTCCAGAGTGTCGGCGGCGACCGCTGCAATAGGTTCGCCATTGTAGCGAATTTCTTTTCCGGCAAAGAGTGGATGGTCGGCAATGCCAATGCCATGCATTCCGGGTGCATCCTGCGCGGTCACAATGGCGCGAACACCCGGCATTTGTCGCGCAACGCCGCTCTCGATGCGAACAATTCGGCCACGCGGAATGTCGGCGCGACGGATGGCTGCGTGAAGCGTTCCGGGACCGGCCATGTCCACGGTGTAGCGCGTTCGTCCGAAAAGCTTGTCCGATGCGTCGCGTCGCGGAAGGTCCATTACCGCGGCGGCGGGATCGACGGTCCTGCTCATGCGGTTGCGTCCTCTTTTGTTGTGATCGAAAGGAGCGCATCAACGATGCGCTCATAGCCGGTGCACCGGCAGATATTGCCAGACATAGCGGCCTTTATGTCTGCGCGCGGCGCTGCCGGGTGCGTTTCCAAATAGGCCGTCATCGACATGACCATGCCGGGGAAGCACATGCCGCATTGCACCACATCGTGCTCTTCGAACGCCTTCTGCACGGAATTCATGTTGCCGGGGCCGCCAACGCCCTCGATGGTTACGACCGCCTTGCCCTCAGCAGCTATCGCTGGCAGCAGACACGACATAGTCGGCACGCCGTCAACGTGAACAGTGCATGCACCGCAGAATCCTTCGCGGCAGACGGATTTCGTGCCAGTCAACAAGAGTTCGTCGCGTATGACATCGACGAGCGGGGTGAGTGGATGCACCTGTGCGGAACGCTCTTCGCCGTTGATGGACAGACGTATCGTCATGGGCGCTCCGCGATCTGCATGTTCAAATCCTCGAATGCCTGCCGCGCCAGTGCCGGGAGCACTTTTGTTCGATACCAGCCCGGCGCTTCGACACCGTCGCGGCCAGTAAATTCGTTCGTTAAAGCGCTCGCGTTGTCTGCGATGGCGTCGAGGTCGAATGGCTTGCCTTCGAGCGCAGCTTCCAGACTGCTCCAGCGGCGAGGCGCGGTTTCAACCGAACCGACCGCGATGCGGATGCCCCGCATGGCGCTTCCGTCATGATCTGCTGTCGCGCTGACGATGGCGACGGGATAGTCGCCCGCCTTGCGCAGTGGCAGGCGGGCATGGGCAGAGCGGAAATTGCTCAAGGGGATATGCACATGGGTCAGCAGGCCGCCGTTGAGATTGGCGCGCGCCGCAAGAAACTGCGGCATGTCCATATCTTGTGTGCCATCTTTGGTCGCCAGGCTGACGCGAGCATCGAGCGCCAATAATTGTGGAGAGAGATCACCCGCCGCGAATGCTGCCGTGCAGAGGTTTCCGCCGAGCGTGGCAACGGCGCGGATGGGCGGATTGGCAGCGCGCGAAGCCGCAGTTACCAGCCCTTTCAAGGCAGGAACGCCAGCAAGGGCTTTCGCCAGTTCGGCATGCGTAAGCCCCGCGCCTAATGTTACCTGATTTTGGCCGATGGAAATCTGCTGAAGCTCCGGGATGGAGCTGATCATAACCGCCGCTTTTGGCGGCGCTTCACCACGAACCGGAGCGCGCATCAGCCATGTCGCGCCTGCCATGATTTGCCGACCACCGCCGAGCGCATCCAGCGCCCCAGCGATGGTAGTGGGGCATACGACATCAAACCCCGTATTCGCTTCCGTCATTTATTGCGCCTGCCTTTGTCTGGGTGGGTCGCTGCTTAGTCGCGCCAGTGGGCGGCAGTTCGTTTCTGGAACATTTCGCGGAATTGCGCGGTTGTCTCGGGCAACACCTCGCCACTGTCCCAATCGAGAATGACGGCATAACGGCGCACGGCGTCCATAGCGTCCAACTCGCCTGCCTTGTATTTGTCGGAGATCGCTTGCGGGTCGGTCGTCGCCCATGCTTGCCGCTTGGCGCGAATGTCGGCCCGTTCGGCTTTGGTGGCCTCGGCGTCGATTTCATATTCACCGAGTTCCACATCGATGGGCTTAAGCACCACGCCATAGTCCTTGCGCGCACGCTCGATAGACACGTAGTCGTCGATTACGTCTTCACGCACGCGCTCGGGGTCGCGTTCGAGCGGATCACCGAAGCCGCCACCGCCTGCTGTTGGTCGTGAGAATATGTCGCCGGTTTCGATAGATACGTCCGAGAACACCGAACCGAGCCATTCTTCCTTGCCTGTCGCAGCGCGATAAATGGAGAGGCCATGCGGCATGGAGGGCAAGCCGCCATTGGTGCCGAACACCACCGCCCGCTCACGGTCGCAGATATAGGAAATGACGGTTTTCTCAGCTTCCAGCAGGATCGAGGCTTTTTCCACACCCGCACCACCACGGAATTTGCCGGGACCGGATGAGTTGCGCTTGATCTCGAATTTGGTGGTAAGCACCGGATTAACGCGTTCCTGCCCTTCGACCGGTTGCGCCATCAGGCCGGTGCCGAAGCAGGCAGTGGTGACATTGCAACCGTCCTTGCCATTGCGACCACCCCAGCCGCCGGGCAGCCAATCATAAAACATGAAGATCGGCTTTTCAGGACTTCTGAGGTCCAGACCGCCGGTGAGCAGATATTCCAGATTGAACGAGCAGGAGATGGCGCGTTCCGGCAGGATTTTCGACCACATCTCGTAGATCGAATTCATGATCTTTTCGAACGGCATCAGGAAGCCGGTAACGGCGACAGGCCACTGCGCGCTCACGACGCTGTTCTCCGGCGCGGTGATCTCAAAAATGCGATAGAAACCGCTGTTCAGCGGCAGATCGGGGAAGAACGTTTTCATGCCCGCTGCGACCGCCGAGAAAGTGGCGCCCGGCGCGGAGTTGTAGATCGATCCGATGGTGGGATGGCTGCCGGTGAAGTCGTAGTGAACCTTATCGCCCTTGATGGTCATCTTGATCTCGGATGGGGATCATGCCTTCGCCTGCGGCAGGGTCGCGGTCGATGTAGTCCACCGTTTCCCAAACGCCATCCGGCAGTGCAGCAATACGGTGGCGCATGGCGCGCTCGACATAGTCCTGAACGGCAGCCATGCCATCCACAACCGTTTTGCGACCATATTTTTTGACGAGCCGCAGAATGTCGCGTTCGGCAACGTGTGTTGCCTGCGCCTGCGCGTGAATGTCGCCGATAATGGAGCGCGGATCACGCGTATTCGCCGCGATCATATTTGCAACGTCCTTACAGAAGCGCCCGCCGTGGAAAAGCCGGATGGGCGTAATGCGAACCGCCTCGCGGAACATGTCTTTTGCTGCGACGTCGAAGGAACCCGGAACACTGCCACCAAGATCGGACCAGTGACCATTCGATTGCGCGAAGCCGATAATGTCGTCTTCATCGAAAATCGGGCGGATCAGGCGCACGTCGCTGAAATGCGTTCCACCGGCATAGGGGTCGTTGATGGCATAGACGTCACCCGGCAGCATTTCATCGCGAAAGGCGTCGATGACGGCCTTGCAGGTGAAATGCAGCGTGCCGACATGAACGGCAATATCCTGCGTACCCTGTGCAACTGAATTGCCCTCCGCATCATGCAGCGCGCTTGAGAAGTCGCGATTGTAGATGACGAAGGAATAGCAGGTGCGCAGGATTTGCTCGGCCATTTGGTCGACTGAGGTGATGAACGAGTTTTTCAGGACCTCGAAAGTAACCGGATCGAGCCCGTTGAAGCTTGTTTCGGTGCTCATTCAAGCCCCCTTGATGTGGATGAGAATGTTGAGAAGCTTGTCGACGGTCGCACTCGTACCCGGCGGTACAACGGTGGTGGAGTCGAATTGTTCGACGATTGCTGGCCCTTTGAAAGTGAAGCCACAGGGAAGGTTGTCCCGCTCATATACGGGCGTTTCATGGGGCTTTTCATCGAACCAGACGGTGCGAAACTTCTTAGGCTCAGGCTTGCGACTTTCCGGCTTATGCTCCTTCAGCTTGGCCTTTGGCACGAGGCCGGTGGCCTTCAACCCAAGCCGGAAGAAGCTGATCGGCGCATCGTCGCGACGGAAGCTATACTCGCGTTCGTGTTCCGCGTGGAAACGTGCGGTAAGCGCAGCTACATCCGTCACAGGGGAGGGGGCGGAAACGGCCAGCGAACGCCATTGGCCCTGATACATCATTTCTGCGCTGCGACCGAGTGTGATGTCCTTCGGCGCTACGCCCTCATGCACCAGCCGTGCGACCGCTTCTTTTTCCAAATGCTGGAATGCAGCCTCTATCGCCCCCGGGGTAGTGGACGCGGAATTGACCATGAAGCTGTCGGAGAAATCGTGCTGGATATCGACCAGCAGACAGCCCAAGGCGGACGTTACGCCGGGATTTGGCGGCACGATAACGACTGGGATCGACAATTCCTGCGCCACTGCAGCGCCGTGCAATGCACCTGCGCCGCCGAAAGCCACAAGAGCAAAGTCACGCGGATCGTAGCCGCGGCTGATGGAGATAAGGCGCACGGCGTCGGCCATATTGGCGTTCGCCACCTTGACGATTGCTTCCGCTGCTTCGTGCAACGAAACACCGAGCGGATCGGCTGCACCTGTTTGAACGGCCTCGGTGGAAAGGTCGGCCTTCAGCATCAACTCACCGCCGGCGAGGCTGGTGCCGAGACGACCAAGCACGACGTTGGCGTCCGTGTTGGTCGGAGTTTTGTTGCCGTTGCCATAGCAGGCGGGGCCGGGGTTCGAGCCAGCAGATTGCGGGCCGTTACGCAGCGAACCCGCTTCATCGAACCATGCTAGAGAGCCGCCACCAGCGCCGATGGTCAGCACTTCGATGCTGGGGAAGCGGATCGGATAACCGAATTCGATGTACCAATCCTTGGTGACGCGCGACACGCCCTCATAAGCGAGCGAAACGTCCGTACTTGTGCCGCCCATGTCAAGGCCGATGGAGTTTGGATAGCCGCACAGCGTTGCAATGTGGCGGCTGGCAATTGCTCCCGCCGCAATGCCCGAACCGGCGAGGCGCGCGGCGAAATCTTTCACGCTTTTCGGCGTCATCACGCCGCCGCCGGTATGAAGCAGAAGCAGGTCGCGGCTGTAGCCCTTGCTTGCGAGGCTGTCGCCAAGACGTGTCGTATAATCGACGACAACGGGGCTCAAAACCGCATTCGCAACTGTCGTGGAAAAGCGCTCATGCTCGAAGATTTCCGGCATGACTTCTGACGAGATGGAAACGGCGATTCCGGGAATTTCTTCCAGCAGAATGTCGCGCATCTGCCTTTCGTTTTCGCCATTCACGAACGCATTCATGAAACAAACCGAGACAGCCTTCACACCGCGCCGCTTGAAGATGCGCGCCACATCTCGCGCACCGTCCTTATCCAGCGGCGTTATGATTTTGCCGGAGGCGTCAACTCGCTCTTTTACCGTCAGGCGGTCGCGGCGCGGTACATAGGGTGGCGCAACGTCTTTGTAAGTATCCCACAAATCCTGCTTGTTGGCGCGACGGATTTCGATCACATCACGAAATCCTTCGGTGCAGATCATTCCTGTGCGCGGCAGGCGTCGCGTTATGAGCGCGTTGGTTGCAACAGTCGTTCCGTGGGAGAACATCGACACTTGCGATAAATCCACACCGGCGCGTTCCACCCCTGAGATAACGCCGACAATGGGGTCGGGTGTGGATGAGGTTTTCTCGATGCGAAGCTCGCCCGTTTCCTCATCCATGATACAGATGTCAGTGAACGTTCCGCCGACATCGACTGCTACTCTGGTGCTGGCCATATAGGGTCTCTCGCAAGGACAAAAGAAAGCCGCTTGCCTGCCGCAAGGCAGACATTCGGAAAGAACTAATGATGGAAGGACGCTTTAAGCGCCTTGTTAGTTGCGTAATCGTTCACGGTAATCGGAACGCGCCTGTGTGGGTGAACGTCCGAAATAGTGCCTGTAATTTTTGGAGAACTGGGAGTGGTCGCTGAAACCCCATCGATAAGCAATTTCCGCAATCGACTGGGGTGAACGGTTGTGGCGAAGCTCCTCGTCGCACATCAGCAGGCGCTGCTCACGAATCCATTCATAGATCGAACGTCCGCTGTCGGTGAACAGACGTTGCAAATAGCGCAAAGAGATGCCGCAAGCATCCGCGACTTCCTGTGGCTGCATGCTGCCTTTGGCAAGATTTTGCCTGATGAATTGCTCCGCACGGAAAAGGTGAGCCGCGCGCACGGATGTCATGCCGCTTGCCATGATCCTCGGATCATCCTGAATCGTGAGGCATAGAAGGTCGATCAATTGCTGGCCCACGACCTCGCGCACGGCGGGCGTCATCTCATCGAGCCTGCGGCCCGTCGCGCGGATTTTATCCGCAAAGTAAGCGCCGACGCCTTTTTCCGCATTAAAGCACAAGGCTGCAAACCGATCCGGCGAGCCAACCCGCGCACGCAAGGCGGAGTTCGGAACCTTGAGCACCCAGAGCGAATTGGCGCTGCCATGCGAAAATTCATAGGGCGCGTCGCCGCGTTCAATCAGGAAATGGCCGGGCGCGCAGCGGGCGTCACGATTGGACTGCAGAAAGTTGACCTCGTTCCATTCTGGAATCGTGATCAGCAAAGAGTTCTCCATCTCTTCGACGAGATGGTTCTGGCGGCGGCTATAGTGCACGGCATCGCTCTCCAGATGGGAAAGCGATGTTATGCCCAGCTCCCAATTTTTAAGCCGACCGTTGAACGTATCTTCGGCCTTGAATTGGGTGGTCAGCGGAAAATAGGCGCTGCAAATGGCGTTTGTCCAATATGCACCACGCTTTCCCGCATCTGCTGCTAGTGTCGAGTACTCCATTCACGACCTCCTTGCCGAGGGTCTGTCGGGGCGGCTCTTGTTGAGTTCGCCAGTTCCCGTGTTCTTTGTTTTGTTATTCTCAGTATAGCGTCCCGATTAGCACCGTCTTGTCGCATAGCGGCTAAAAGATGGTCAAAATTAACACCTGTCCAAAACGCGGTCATCTCAAAAATGGCTAAGGATTGGAAAAGTGGAACCCAAAGACGATCAATTGATCGTGTCAGGCAGGAAGTTGCGCCGCTGATTGGTCAGCCGCGTGCAAAACTCATTAAGTACAAAGCGATAGCCCGGTAGTGTTGTTTGCGCGCATCTGATAGTTTGAGACTTCCCACCATCGCATTGAAGCGCGATCTTGTCCTACATCCTGCTCAAATTTTTGCATGTCGTCGGCGCCACCGTGATCCTTGGAACCGGTGCTGGTATCGCATTTTTCATGTTGATGGCGCATCTGAGCCGAAACGCTGAGTTCATAGGCCGAACGGCATCGGTGGTGGTATTGGCCGATATGCTCTTCACGGCGACTGCGGTTATCCTTCAGCCAGTAACCGGCTATCTTCTCATGCAGCAACTTGGCCTTTCTTTTTCGGAAGGTTGGATAGCTTTATCCCTATTGCTTTACGTTTTAGCGGGCGTGTTCTGGTTGCCGGTGGTCTGGATTCAAATGCAAATGCGAAATCTGGCACTTGAGGCTGCGGCAACGGGTGCTCCGTTGCCGCAACGGTATCATCGGCTTTTCCGCATCTGGTTCGTTTTCGGCTTTCCCGGATTTGGAGCGGTGGTCGTGATTATCTGGCTGATGATTGCAAAGCCGGTGTTTTGAATGAGAGGTAGCAGCAAGCCGACCATAGCAATCCTCGGCGCTTCCGGTCTGATAGGGCAGGCGGTTGCAACGCATCTCATCGATGAAGGCTTTTCGGTCGTTGCCATCGCGCGAACATTCACGCCAGCGCAACGAGAACTGTTTGGCGACAGGGCCAAGCAAAGCCCTATCGTTGCGTTGGACGACAGATCACTCTCTGCGCTGCTTCAGGAGAACGCCGCGACGATAGTCGTAAATTGCATCGGCATGCTTCAGGACAGCACCCTGCGCGGTGCAACCGAGGATGCGCATTCGGGCTTTGTCAAGCGGTTGGTCACGTCGATTGCAAATTCTGGAAAGCCGTCTTTGCTCGTTCATGTGTCGATACCCGGCAGGGCAGAGGATGATCGAACCTCATTCAGCACGACCAAGCGGGAAGCTGAAAGCATCATTGCCGCAAGTGGATTGCCTTATGTGATACTGCGCCCCGGCTTTGTTGTTGCCCCTGCGGCCTTCGGCGGAAGTGCGTTGATACGCGCACTGGCCGCACTCCCCTTCGGCCTGCCTCAAGCCATTGCATCACGTCCGTTCGCTGCAACCGATGTCGACGATATAGGGCGGACCGTCTCTGCGATTGCCACGCGATGGACGAGTGGCGACCGCGACTGGCGGGCGACATGGGATGTTATGGAGCGGCGCGGCGGAACCGTTGGAGAGGTGATCCAGTCATTCCGCCGCCATTTTGGCGGGCTCGTCGCGTGCGATAGTGCTGCCTGCGTGGCTGTCGGCTATCGGCATCAAGCTTGGGGATGCGGTTTCGCATCTGGGCTGGCAACCGCCTATACGCAGTACCGCCTTTGCCGAATTGCAGCGGGGTGTTGAAGGCAATCCGTCCGAATGGACGGCGGCGACCGGAATTGAGCCGGCGTCTCTCAACGAAATGCTCAGGAAACTGCCGTCCACCATACAGGAGCGTTGGTTCGCGAGACTTTATTTCCTGAAGCCCATGATAATCGGCTGCCTCGCAGCGTTCTGGATAGTGTCAGGGCTGATTGCTCTGACCGTAGCATTCAATGCCGCAGCAGCGATTTTGATCGATCACGGATTTTCGCCAGCAATAGCGCAGATGATCACCGTGGCCAGCAGTCTCGTGGATATCGCTGTTGGAGTGGCGATTGCTTATCGCAAAAGCTGCATAGCGGGCCTGCTGGCAGGCATAGCCGTGTCTCTGTTTTATATGCTGAGCGCGGCGATAATCACACCGGACATGTGGGTTGAGCCGCTTGGAGCGCTGGTAAAAACAGGCCCGGCAATTGTACTGATGCTGGTCGCACTTGCAGTGTTGGACGACAGGTAGGGCAAAAAGCGCTCCGCAGCTAATTGCTGCGGAGCGCTTGTTGTCATTACTTCGACCAGCTCTTGACGAGTTCGTCGTAGTTGACGGTCAACGGCTTTTCTTTCTCGTTCTCGATCTTCAACTGCGGAGCGAGGTTGCCCTTGGAAACGGCGTCCTTGTTCCAGTAGTCAAGATCATGCTCTTCAGCCAGCTTCGGACCGATGTCGCCCTGAACGCCTGCGCGTTCCAGACGCTCAAGCACCTTCTCCTGTTCGGCGCACAGCGAGTCCATAGCTTCCTGCGCAGTCTTTGCGCCGGAAGAAGCATCGCCGATTGCCTGCCACCAAAGCTGTGCCAGCTTCGGATAGTCAGGAACGTTGGTGCCCGTCGGCGACCACTGCAAGCGTGCCGGTGAGCGGTAGAACTCGACCAGACCACCGAGCTTCGGTGCGCGCTCCGTGAACGACTTGTGGTCCAGCGTCGACTGACGGATGAAGGTCAAGCCAACCTGGCTCTTCTTCACGTCCACCGTCTTCGAGGTCACGAACTCAGAGCCATGCAGCTTTCGCACGGTCGTCCGGAGTGGACTTCAGAAGTGTCCACGAACCGGCATCCTGATAGCCGAGCTTCATGCCGTCCTTCCAGTAGACGCCATGCGGCGAAGGTGCAAAGCGCCACTTCGGCGTGCCGTCCGCATTCACGATCGGCAGGCCGTCCTTCACGAAGTCCGCCGTGAAGGCGGTGTAGGTGAAGATCTGCTGGGCGATCTCACCCTGTGACGGAACCGGACCGGCTTCGGAGAAGGTCATGCCCTGTGCTGCAGCAGGAGCATATTTCTTCAGCCATTCCAGATATTTCTCGATCGAGTAGACCGAGGCCGGGCCATTGGTGTCGCCGCCGCGTGCAACGCAGGAGCCGACCGGACGATCATGGTCGTCAACCTTGATGCCCCATTCATCAACCGGCTTGCCGTTCGGAATGCCCTTGTCGCCATTGCCTGCCATCGACAGCCAGGCGTCGGTGAAGCGCCAGCCAAGCGAGGGGTCTTTTTTGCCATAGTCCATATGGCCGAACACCTTCTTGCCATCGACTTCGCGGCCGGTGAAGAACTCGGCAATGTCCTCATAGGCCGACCAGTTGACCGGCACACCGAGGTCATAACCATATTTGGCCTTGAAGTCGGCCTTGTTCTTCTCGTCGTTGAACCAGTCGTAGCGGAACCAGTAGAGGTTCGCGAACTGCTGGTCGGGCAGCTGGTACATCTTGCCGTCCGGCGCGGTGGTGAACGACTTGCCGATGAAGTCATCGACGTCGAGGCCCGGATTGGTGACATCCTTGCCTTCATTCGCCATCCAGTCGGTCAGCGAGCGTGCCTTCTGGTAGCGCCAGTGGGTGCCGATCAGGTCGGAGTTGTTGACATAGGCGTCATAGACGTTCTCGCCCGACTGCATCTGTGTCTGCAGCTTTTCGATGACGTCGCCTTCGCCGATCAGGTCATGCGTGATCTTGATGCCGGTGATGGCGGTGAAAGCTGGAGCCAGCACCTTCGACTCGTAGTCATGCGTGGTGATGGTTTCCGACACCACCTTGATGTCCATGCCTGCAAATGGCTTTGCCGCATCGACAAACCACTGCATTTCAGCTTCCTGCCCCGCCCGGTCGAGCGACGACATGTCTCCAATTTCCTTGTCCAAAAAGGCCTTCGCCTCATCCATGCCGGCAAATGCACTGCCAGAACAGACGATTAAAGCAAGCATGCTGGTAGTTGCTAGAATGTGCCTTCGCATCGAAATCCTCCCATTGCGTCGGACGTTGACATTGCACCACGCCCACCTCCTGCGGGCGCGATTCCTTTGGCGCTAAACGAAGCGGAAAACTCCGACCGCATAGACCGCCGAAATTGCGAGAGCCCACCACAGATTAGGGCCAACCAATCCGAGCCAAGCGAGATTGATAAAGGCGCTGCCGAGCAGGGAAATAAAGAGCCGGTCGCCGCGCGTCGTTTCAAAGCGCAGAATGCCGACGCGCGGATTGCCGCCGGGCGAAGCATATTCCCACACCGCCATTAGGGCGAGCAGCAGGAATATGGTGGCGAAAAACAGCGCAACGGGAAACGACCATGCCATCCAGTTTCCAGGCGAGAGTGAGGCCAACCAGTCCCGCGTTCCATCCTTTACGGGCAGCATGGAAATCAACATCCAGACCCCGATGGTGTAGATCGCCAGCACCCCGGCCAGAGCAACAGGCCAATTGCGACGAGCGGTCATCATACCCTCCCCAGGGCGAAGCCCTTGGCAATGTGATTGCGCACGAACCAGATCACGAGCGCACCGGGGATGATCGTCAGCACACCTGCTGCCGCCAGCACGCCATAGTCCAGTCCGGTCGCCGATGAAGTGCGCGTCATAGCCGCTGCAATTGGCTTGGCGGCGGTTGTTGTCAGCGTGCGCGCGATGAGCAGTTCCACCCATGAGAACATGAAGCAGAAGAACGCCGCCACGCCGATGCCGCTCGCGATCAGCGGCATAAAAATCTTCACGAAAAAGCGCGGGAAGGAATAGCCGTCGATATAGGCCGTCTCGTCGATTTCCTTTGGTACACCCGACATGAAGCCTTCGAGGATCCAGACCGCCAGCGGAACGTTGAACAGGCAGTGCGCCAGCGCAACGGCGATGTGCGTGTCGATGAGCGCGAATGCGGAATAAAGCTGGAAGAATGGAAGGATGAACACCGCAGGCGGCGCCATCCGGTTCGTCAGCAACCAGAAGAACAGATGCTTGTCGCCAAGGAAACGGTAGCGCGAAAACGCGTAGGCTGCGGGCAAAGCCAGCGCTACCGAAATCACCATATTCATGACAACGTAGGTAAGCGAGTTGATATAAGTTTGATACCAGCTCGGATCGGTGAAAATCACCGAGTAATTGTAGAGGGTAGGGGATGCGGGCCACAGCCCCAAACCGCTTACGATCTCCTGATTGGTCTTGAAGCTGAGATTGATGAGCCAATAGATCGGCACAATTAGAAAGAGGATGTAGAAGGTGGGAACGAGCCAATTCCGGCCCCCCTCTGTGCGGCGGCTCAGCATTTGCGCTGTCACAACTGCATCTACCGGAAAGGTTTGGGAAGTCTGTGCAGGGGCGGCTGTCATAACTTTGGCTCCTCCTTGTCCGCATCGTAGTTCGTGGTGACTGTGAAGAAGATCCAGGACAGCAGCAGCACGATAAGAAAGTAGATGATTGACATGGCAGCGGCGGGACCGAGGTCGAACTGGCCGACGGCCATTTTCACGAGGTCGATGGACAGGAATGTTGTGATGCTGCCGGGGCCGCCGCCGGTTACGACGAACGGTTCGGTGTAGATCATGAAGCTGTCCATGAAGCGCAGCAGGATTGCGATCTGGAGCACGCGGCCAAGCTTGGGAAACTGGATGTACCGGAATACCGCCCAGCGCGAAGCGCCATCGATCTTCGCCGCCTGATAATAGGCGTCAGGGATGGACATCAGGCCTGCATAGCAAAGCAGCACGACGAGGCTGGTCCAGTGCCAGATATCCATGATGATGATAGTGAACCACGCATCCAGCGCGTCGCGCCCGTAATTGTAATCAATGCCGAGCCACACAAGCACCCAGCCGAATAGTCCGATATCGGTGCGCGCGAAAAGCTGCCAGATGGTGCCGACGACGTTCCACGGGATAAGCAGCGGCAGTGACATCAACACAAGGCAGATAGGCACACCTATGCCGCGCTTGGGCATGTTGAGCGCGATGTATACGCCGAGCGGAATCTCGATCAGCAGCACGATTGCCGAGAAGAGAAGGTTGCGTCCCATCGCGGCCCAGAAACGGTCAGAACTCAGGATTTCCTGAAACCATTCAGTGCCAACCCAAAAGAACTCATTGTTGCCGAACGTGTCCTGAACCGAATAGTTCACAACGGTCATGAGCGGGATCACGGCGGAGAACGCCACCACCAGCAACACTGGCAGCACCATGAACCATGCCTTGTTGTTCCAAGTTTTTTCCATGGTCAGGCTCCCAGTTCAACGCGCCATGAATCGGCGTAAAGATTGATGCGGGATGCATCGAAAGAAACGCGAGGATCAGTCGGTATCGGATGATCTTCGTCCACGATGGCAACGATCTCTCGATCTTCCAGCATGGCGCGAACGATGCGGTGACGGCCAATGTCCTCGACCTTGTGAATGGAAACCGGCAGGCCCGTATCGCCAACGCGCACATGCTCTGGGCGAATACCAAGATCGACTTTGGTGGCCGCCCCCAATGAGGGCGCTCCGGAAAGCTCAATCGCGTGCGAGCCCACTCTCGCGGTCTTTCCATCGACAGTCACCGGGATCACATTCATGCCCGGCGAACCGATGAAGTAGCCGACAAACGTATGCTTCGGACGGTCGAACAATTCGGCGGGAGTGCCAATCTGCACGACCTGTCCGTCGTACATGACGACGACTTGATCCGCGAAGGTCAATGCCTCGGTCTGGTCATGTGTCACGTAGATCATCGTGTAGCCGAAGCGGCGGTGCAGGTTCTTGAGCTGCGAACGAAGTTCCCACTTCATATGCGGATCGATCACCGTCAGCGGTTCATCGAACAAAATGGCGTTCACGTCCGAGCGCACGAGCCCGCGCCCCAGCGAAATCTTTTGCTTCTGGTCTGCGGTGAGGCGGCGAGCTTTTCGGTTAGCGCGTTCCGACAGGCCGATCATCTGTAGCGTTTCGCGAACTTTTGCGTCCACACTTTCGGCGGGAACGCCACGATTGCGCAGTGGAAACGCCAGATTGTCGTAGACCGACATGGTGTCGTACACGACCGGAAACTGGAACACTTGAGCGATGTTTCGTTCCTGCGTGGAAAGGTTCGTCACGTCCGCGCCGTTGAACAACAGCTTGCCGTGCGAGGGATGCAGCAGCCCCGAAATGATGTTCAGCAGCGTAGTCTTGCCGCAGCCGGAAGGTCCAAGCAACGCATAAGCTCCGCCATCATCGAATACGTGATTGATTTCGCGAAGCGCGAAGTCTTCCGGCTTGGACGGGTTCGGCCCGTAGGCGTGGCGGATATGGTCGAGGGTGATCGTAGCCATCTCGATTTCTCCCTACGCCGCCGCCGCAAGCGGGGTTGCGATTGCATTGCCGTCAGTGCCGAACACCATGAGATTGCGCGGATCGAAGAACACTTCGACTGACTGCTCCGGTTGAAGGTCCAGCACACCCGGCGCGAGCATGATCCAGATCGCATCCGCGAACGCGATATGCACGAAGCTTTCCGAGCCGGTGATTTCCGTGACCACGACCCGCCCGGTTACTGGAACGGTCTTCCTGCCGGAGCCATGCATCGACAGATGGTGCGGCTTGAGGCCCAGCGTGTAAGCACCGTCCGCAATTGCCCTCAACTCCGCCGGTACCGGGATGGCCAGTGCATCGTCCACGAAGAAGCGGTCGCCCCTCTTTTCAACGGAAAGTGTGTTGAGTGGGGGATCGGCGAAAGTCCGCGCGCTGAGCAGGTTCGCCGGTCGCCGGAAAACGTCGATGGTGGGGCCGAACTGCGTGATACTGCCTTCATGCATGACGGCAGTGTTGCCACCGAGAAGCAGGGCTTCATGAGGTTCGGTCGTCGCATAGACAAAGATCGCGCCCGACTTGGCGAAAATGCGAGGCAGTTCCGCGCGTAATTCCTCGCGCAGCTTATAGTCCAGATTTGCCAGTGGCTCATCCAGCAGCACGAGTTGCGCATTCTTGACGATTGCACGTGCCAGTGCCGTGCGCTGCTGTTGTCCGCCCGAAAGGCTGAGTGGTGTGCGGTCGAGATAGGGCGTCAGCCGAAGCAATTCCGCCGCCGCCCTCACCTCGGTGTCGATCTTCTTGCGGTCAGCTCCAGCAACGCGCAACGGCGAGGCGATGTTTTCGTAAACGGTCATCGCCGGATAGTTGATGAATTGCTGGTAGACCATCGCGACGTTGCGATCTTGCACGCGCACGCCGGTAACGTTCTTGCCATCGAACCAGACACTGCCGCTTGTCGGGCGATCCAGCCCTGCCATGAGACGCATCAGACTGGTCTTGCCGGAAAGCGTCGGCCCCAGCAGCACGTTAAGCGTGCCGCGTTCCAGCTTTAGCGAGACGTTCTTGATGTGGTCAGACCCATCGACGGCCTTGGTCACATCTCTCAATTCCAGCATGCCATCCTCCTCCAAGAATCCGGGCAGACCCGGTGGCAAGCAATCAATCAGTCCGTGCGCGTATCCCCCTCACGCGCGGCAAAATCATTCAATGTCGGGCGAAATCTTCCAGTCGCGCAGTTTGTATACAGTGCCGGGGCGCGGCTTGATTTCGCCGCCTTCTTTCAGGCGACGCTTGAAGCTATGGATCGGGGTAGCAAGGTCGTTGATACGGAACTCGACCACCGATGGACCGTCATGCGCGAAGGCTCGATCCAGCGCGTCCTCGATCTGATCCGGCAGTTCCACCGAAATGCCCAGAAGCCCAAGTCCGGCAGAAGCCGCGGCGAAGCTTGGGCGCGCGCTCTGGCTCTCAAGCAGCGCGGATTGCACATTGCCGAAATAGAGCTGTTGCCAAAGCTGTATCCAGCCCAGCCGCCCATTGTTCAACACGATGTTGACGACGCGCTGGTTTTGCTGAAGCTGTGTGGCCAATTCGCCAATCGTGTAGGAAAACGCGCCGTCGCCGGAGACAGTAACCACGCGAACGTCGGGGCGCGTTGCGGCAGCACCAATCGCGCCGGGCACGGAATATCCCAAGCCGCCTTGGCCGCGTGCGTAGATGAATTGCCGTCCCGGCTTCTTGGCGGGAATGTAGCCGCCGATCCAGCCCGCGGAAAAACTGGCGTCGGACACGACGATATCGTCATCACCCAGACGCTTGGCGACTGCGGCCATGATGCGCGGCGGCGAAAGCGGAATCTCTTCGGATTCCATTTCCGCCTTTTTCACCTTTTCGCCTTCGGCCTTTATTTCAGCGATGCGCTTTGCCCATTCAGGCCGCTTCTTTGGCTTCATACCGGCGTCGAGCAACTTGATTGTCTCGCGCACATCGCCAAACAGCGGCACGGTCGGGCGGAACGTGCGACCATGCTCCAGCGGATCTGCGTCAATTGTGATAGTCGCTTGCTCAGGCAGTGGCAGCGTCCAGTTCATTGCCGTGTTCTGGCTGGCCTTCGAACCGCACCAGATGACAAGGTCCGCCTCCTTCACAAGCTCAATCGCTGCCCAAGATCCAAGGGGGTTGAGAATGCCCGCCGCGTAGTCGCGGGTTTCTGGCACGGAGCCTTTGCCGGAAAGCGAAGTGACCACGAGGCCGTTGAACTTGTCCGCAAAGGCAGTGACTTCCTTCGCCGCATCCGATCCATGCACGCCGCCGCCGCACACCAGCGCAGGCCGCTTCGATTTGGCAATGAGCTTGAGCGCTTTTTCAACCTCGTCAGCGACCGGAACGGAACGCAGATAGGGTATGTGAATCGAGCGCTCGTCCACCAATGGTTTGAGCTTCTCCTCGTCCCAGTCGGCATCAAAAATGTCGTGCGGGATGATGAGTGCTACCGGACCGGGGCGCGGAGCCACCGCCGTGCGGAATGCAGTGCGTATCAGTTCCGGGAGCGCTGAGACCGACGGCACAAGCCACGCATTCTTCGACATGGACTGGAAGAATTTGAGCTGGTCGAAGCCTTGGCTGGCGATGCCCTTTTCTTTCAGCGGCAACCAGTCGAGCGGCAGTTCGCCGATAATGCCCACCATTGGGATCGAGGCGTTGAGCGCTTCCAGAAAGCCAGCGGAAAGAAGGTTTGCGCCTGGCCCGACCGTCACGTCACAAACACCCGGTTTCCCGGTCAACCGAGCATACGCGTCTGCGGCATAGGCAGCGTTGCGCTCATCGCGCATCAGCACATGGCGAATGCGATCCGTGCGGCGTGAAATGCCGTCATGCAGCGCCGTCGTCTGCCCGCCGGGCATGCCAAACACGAGTTCGACGCCGTACTGCGCCAGCATTTCGGAAATCAAATCACCAATATGAGCCATCTGCGTAATCTCAAATTTCCCCGGCACAACCGGCTTTCAGTTTCATTGAAGGGTCGACAGCGTTTGAACGACCGATTTGTAGTTTGACAATTTGCGAGCCAGCGCGGCGGTACGGTCCGAGCGCGGCTCGTACTGCCGAGCTACGCGAACCATCTTGCTCGCGGCATCTGAAAGGCTGGGGTAGAAGCCGAGCGCCGCCGCCGTGCAGATTGCGCCAGCCTTCGCACCCAGTTCGCTGGCGTCTGCCACCTCGACCTTCATGTCGAGCGCATCCGCAAACATCTGGCACCATGGGCCAGACTTGGAGGCACCGCCCGCCATGCGCGCCACTTCGGGACGCCCGCCGCCACTGTTTTCGATCAGTCGATCAATGTCGGTCTTGTGCGCGAACACGACACCTTCAAAGGCCGCGCGCAGCACGTCACCAAGCGTATGGCGCGCGCAAAGTCCGAGTATGCCAGCAGGCACACTGGCAGGCCCACCAAACAGGAAGGGCAGGAACAATATGTCATTGTCGCGATCGAGAGCTTCTGTCACGAGACGGTTTCCGACCTCATAAACAGATGTGCCCGCGGCCTTTGCCCTTGCGCCTTCCGCTTCAAGCAGGGTCGAGAATATCCATTCCACATTGCTGGCCGAAGTTGCCGCACCTTCGGTCGCGATGAAGCGATCACCAATCGGAAACTGCGATTGAATGAACGGCGGCGGTACGATGAGCGGCTCGTCAATGATGATGGAGTTGATGCTGAATGTACCAGCTACAACAGAGATGAAACGCGGGTCCGTAACGCCCGATGCCAGGGCCGAACCTGTCACGTCAACCACCCCGCGACAGACGGGCGTGCCTTCTTTCAGGCCGGTTTGTCGCGCTGCCTCTGCCGTAAGGCGACCAGCAATTTCCACCGAGGGACCGACTTCGGGAAGCTTGTCGCGCCAGCGCGATACACCACCGATTTCAAGTGCCTCGATAGAATAACGGTTCGCGGCGAGATCGAACAACCCGCCAATACCGCCGTCGGTCGGGTCGGTCGTGACTTCGCCGGTCAGGCGCGCACGGATGAAGTCTTTGCAGAACACAAGCTTGTCGGTGCGGTCGAACAGGTCCGGCTCGTGAATGTCGAACCATCGCAAAATCGGGATTGCGTGCGAGGTGAACATGCGAGCACCGAGCAGGCGGTCGATTGCATCCACCTGACCTGTTGCCCGCATCTCTTCGATGAGGCTAAGCGTGCGCGTGTCCGTTGAGACAAGACCGGGCCGTACTGGTTTTAACTCGCGGTCGATGAAATAGGCGCCCGCACCATAACCGGAAGGTGCAATGCCAACCACGTCTTCCGGTGCGGTGCCGGTCACTTCAAGCAGGCCCTTAATGGCGTCGCAGGTCGCTTGCCACATCACCTCCGGGTCGCGTTCGGTCCAGCCCGGCTTGGGAAAATGCATCTTGTTGGGTCGGTTTTGGCATGCCAGTTCCACGCCCTCACAATCGAAGAGCGCCGCCTTGGTCATGGTGCCACCGGCGTCAATACCAATCAGCCGCTCGCGCATGGCGTGCGTTCCTCCTCCCAATCCGGACGGCAGCGCCGACCGGCTCCTTTTCTTCGCTGAGGTGTCTCCTCCGACACCTAGCCTTGCAGCTTGCAAGGTTGTTATAATAAGTTACGGTAGGCAAGCAGATTGAGGCTGTCAATACAGATTTGGATCACGATCTGGTTGGACCTTTGGACAAGCCGGCGGAGGAGCCGCTTGTTCATTTTAAAGACAGAGCGCGGCGGCGCGCCGGAGCAGGGGGGATCTATGCGTACAAGAGAAGAAGCACTTTCCGCACTTGAAAATGGCGGCGGCGGCGAGGTGCTGATCGTTGGCGGCGGCATCAACGGCGTTGGCGTGTTGCGCGATCTCGCGGCGCAGGGAATCCCGGCAACGCTGGTTGAGATGGGGGACTTTTGCAGCGGCACATCTTCTGCGCCCTCTAGGCTCATTCACGGCGGTCTCCGGTATCTGGAGCAGGGTGAATTCAAGCTCGTGAAGGAATCTGTGGAAGAGCGCGACCGCCTTCTGATGAATGCGCCGCATCAGGTAAGGCCGATCAGGGTTTGGGTTCCAGCGCTAAGCTGGTTCGGCGGCACATTTCAGGCCGCGCTTCGATTTTTCAAGCTTATGAAAGACCCCGGTCCGAAAGGCGCGTTGATTCTGAAGCTCGGCTTGACCTTCTTTGACGGGTTTAGCTGGCGCTTTCGCTCTATGCCGCGTCACAGGCTGATTGGCCGTGGTGCGGCACATGATAAAATCAGCGGCCTCGCGGATAATGTGAAACTCGTCGCGGAATATTATGACGCGCGCATCGACAGCCCGGAACGGTTGACGATGGAGATCGTGGGAGATGCTGAAGAGGCTTGTCCCGGCGCGTTAGGTCTGCCTTACGTTTCTCTCGCCGGCGTGGATGGCAATACTGCAATCCTCACCGATCAGGTGAGCGGGCGCACCATCCGCAAGGACTTTCGGCTCATAATCAATTGCGCTGGCGCGTGGGTCGACCGTGTCAACGCGCAACTCGGCATCAGCGAGCAACTTGTCGGCGGCACGCGTGGTTCGCACCTCATTCTGGACCGCCCTGACATTGCGAAAATGATCGAAGACGTGATGCTCTATTTCGAGACAGAAGATCATCGCGCCTGTCTGATTTATCGCATGAACGATGGACAGGTACTGCTTGGAACGACGGATCTGCGCACAGACAATCCCGACGAGCGAGAAACGACTGAGCCGGAAATTGACTATCTGTTTTCGGTTATGAAATCCGTTCTGCCGCGCTCCAATCCTCGCAAGGATGAAATATCCTATGCCTATTCCGGCGTGCGTCCCTTGCCGCGCCAAACTGGTGGCGCTGCCGGCTCCATCAGCCGCGATCATACATTCCGAATGTTCCAGCCAGCGGCAGGTCGCACAGTTCCCGTATTGGCGCTGATTGGTGGCAAGTGGACAACCTACCGCGCCTGCGCCGAGCAGCTCGTTGATCTCGCGTTGCCGACACTTGATCAAACGCGATCGGCCGAAAACGATCGATTTGCCAATTGGTGGCGGCAGGGATTTTCCCAAGACTCCGTCGCGCTCGCTGAACTGGAAAAGAAAGTCGCCGCCGCCGGGCGCGTACCACCGGCACGCGCCAAAACACTGGTACGCAGATATGGCACGACCGCACTGCGGATGGCCCCGGAGCTTGGGCAGGACAAGCCTTTGGACGGAGCCTCCTCCTACTCCATGCAGGAAATGGCGTGGATTGCAGGCCACGAGCGGGTGACGCATTTGGGCGACTTGATCCTGCGCCGAACGCTCATGGGTTTCGAAGGAGTAGCCAACGAAAATTCTATTCGTTCCGTATGTAAGGCCGTAGCGCCGGTTCTTGGTTGGTCGGATGCCGATTGTCGCAAGGAGATTGACCAAACTCTCACTATCCTGCATGGCAGACACCGCGTCCGGGCGGGCTTGCGCAGCGCTGCCTGAAACTGCCAGCGGGGGTTCGGTGTTGTGCCGGGAAAACGAATGAGCGCCATAGCTAAGGTGTCGCGTGAAGCCGCACCGCCGCTTTGGGCACAGGTGAAATCCGCGATCACCAGCATGATCCTCGACGGGGGGATGCACGAAGGCGACAAGCTGCCGAGCGAGGCAGAGCTTTGCGAACGGTTCGGCGTTTCCCGTATTGTGGTGCGGCAGGCCATGGCCCGGCTGGTCAGTGAGCGTCTTATCTATCGGCATCAGGGGAGGGGCGCGTTTGTCGCAAAGCCTCGCGAGGATACGGATTTCGTTGGTCGCATTGTTGGCTTTTCCGGCGATGTCGGCGCGCGAAATCACAATGTTTCTCGAAAGGTCTTGTCTGCGACGGTCGAGAAACCAAGCCCATATTTGCAGAACTTTCTTGGCATTAAATCCAACGTAGATGTCTACCGCATCAACCGTGTGCTGTCGGTGGATGGCGTTCCGCGCATTCTTGTCGAGATCATAATGCTGAGCTCCATCGCGCCGGGGCTTCTGGACGAGCCGATCACAGACAGGTCACTTTATGCTATTCTGAATGAGAAATTCGGCGTGGTTTATGAAGGCGCGGAGCGTTGGGTTGAAGCGGCAAGCGCTTCTGCGGAGCAAGCGCAACTCCTCGGCGTACCGGAAGGTTCGGCGTTGCTTTCCATCGAGTCGCGCTCATATCTTAGCAGCGGGGCGTTTGTGGAATACTTTTCCGCGTTCTATCGCACCGATCAGGCGCGGCTGCATTTTGTCATCAAGCCTGACGCGACAATTCAGGATAGTCTCGCGCCTGAACTCCAATTCCTGAAAATTCGCCAATTCTCATACTTGATTGACGCACCTCAAGAATGAGGGCAAATGTTGAGTAGGAGGAAACATTGTCTCGCCCAACCGTCAACGACCTTGCAAAGGCCGCAGGCGTGAGTCTCGCCACCGTGGACCGGGTGCTGAACGCACGAACCGGCGTGCGTGAGCAGACCATCCGCCGCGTTAACGACGCCATCGAAAAGATTGGCTATGTGCGCGACGTTACAGCCGCCAACCTGGCGCGCCAGCGTCGCTATCGTTTCGCAATCGTGTTGCCGGACGGGCCGGGAGAGTTCGTCGGATTGCTTCATGCTGCTATCATGGAGGCAGGCTCAGCCTCAGTTATCGACCGTTCCGATATTACTGTCGCGACGGTTCCGCCGAACGATCCGCACGCGCTGGTTAAGGCGCTGAGAAGGCTCAGTGCGGCGGATGTCGACGGCGTCGGGATATTCGCGCCGGAAACGCCGCACGTTCGCGACGAGATTGCCCACCTCAAGGAGAAGGGCATCGCCGTCGTGGCGCTCGTATCGGACTTGCCGCACACGGGACGCGACCATTTCGTCGGTGTGGATAACATTGCGGCAGGTCGTACAGCCGCGGTACTTATGGGGCGTTTCGTAGGAAAATCAAAGGGTTCAATAATTGTACTTGCCAGTTCGATGCAAGCCAGTTCCAATGTCGAGCGCAGGCTTGGCTTCGATCAGGTGATGGCGTCCAACTTTCCGCATCTGGAGGTGTTGCCGTCGCTGGAAGGCCACGGAGATCCCAATATTATCCGCCGAGTGGTCAGCAATTTGCTGGAAAAGCGACCTGATGCGGCGGGCATATATTCGGTCGGAACCGGAAATGGCGCGCTGGTCGATGTGCTGAAACAATCAAGCCGGGGTAGCGACCTGGTCGTGATTGGTCATGAGCTGACACGCAACACGCGTCACGCTTTACAGGAAGGCATTTTCGACGCTGTGATTGACCAGAACATCGGTCACATTGCCCGCAGTGCCCTGCGTGTGTTGCGGGCAAAATCGGATGGGCTGGACATACTGTCCGCTCAAGAGCGCATCCGCATCGAAGTGATCTTGCGCGAAAATCTCTACTGAAAAATCAGACGTGTAGCTTCACGATGGATATCGGAACAACACTGCCAGTTGACATGAGGTACGTACCTCAAATATGGTGTTGTTGGATCACATGATCTCGTTCGTATGGGAGGATTACGATGAAATCACTCGGACTCGCGTCCGTCGCAGCGCTTTCGTTCGCGGCGGCTTTTTCGTCACCTGCAAAGGCAGAAGATCTGACTTTGTGCTGGGCAGCCTGGGATCCGGCAAACGCGCTTGTGGAACTGTCGAAGGATTTTGAGAGCAAGTCCGGCCACAAGATGCATTTCGAATTTGTGCCGTGGCCGAATTTCGCCGACCGCATGCTCAATGAACTGAATTCGGGCGGCAAGCTTTGCGACCTGATGATCGGCGACAGCCAATGGATCGGCGGTTCCGCCGAGAACGGACACTACGTCAAGCTCAACGAATTTTTTGACGCCAATGGCATCAAGATGAGCGACTTCATTGACGCAACCGTGGTTGGCTATTCGGAATGGCCCAAGAACACGCCGAACTACTGGGCGCTTCCGGCTTTCGGCGATGTCGTAGGCTGGACCTATCGCAAAGACTGGTTCGAGCGTCCTGAACTACAGGAAGAATTCAAGAAAAAGTACAATCGCGATCTCGGCGTTCCAAAGACCTTCGCAGAATTGAAGGACATTGCCGAGTTCTTCCAGAACAGGCAGATCGACGGCAAGACGGTCTACGGCGCATCGATCTACACCGAGCGCGGCTCCGAAGGCATCACGATGGGCGCAATGGACGTGCTCTATAGCTTCGGCTTCAAATATGAAAATCCGGACAAGCCGTATGACATGCAAGGCTTCGTGAACTCTCCGGGTTCTGTTGCTGGTCTTGAGTACTACAAAGCGCTTTACGATTGCTGCACGCCGCCCGGATCGTCGAATGGCTACATGTCGGAAGGCATCGATGCGTTCAAGTCGGGTCAGGTCGCGTTGCAGATGAACTTCGCTTTCACCTGGCCGGGCTTTGACAAAGACCCGAATGTAGGCGGCGGCAAGACTGGCTATTTCGTCAATCCGGCTGGCCCAACTGGCGAACAGTTTGCCCAGTTAGGCGGGCAGGGCATCTCGGTCGTTTCCTATTCGTCAAAGAAGGACGCGGCGCTTGAATATATCAAGTGGTTCGCCCAGCCTGAAGTTCAGGCGAAGTGGTGGGAAATGGGCGGATACTCCTGCCTGAAATCGGTTACTCTCGATCCGAAATTCCCGCAGAGCCAGCCTTATGCGCAGACCTTCCTCGACTCTATGGCAATCGTGAAGGATTTCTGGGCTGAGCCGAGCTATGCCACCTTGCTTCAGGCTACCCAGCGCCGCTTCCATGATTATGTCGTTGCGGGCAATGGCACCGCGCAGGAAGCGTTGGATGGTCTGGTTAAAGACTGGACCGAGACTTTCGAGGACGACGGAAAGCTGTAAGCTGCCGTTTGTCGGGCGAGGCCGTCGCGCCTCGCCCGCTACTCGGAGAACATCCTTCATTGGACTGGCATCATGACGGACAATTCCATCAGCCGTGATCCCCTCACGGCACAGGCCGGGTTTGGCGAAAAGATCAGAGGGCTATCGGATCGGGCGCTTGCCTGGGTCTTCATCGCCCCAACGATTTTTCTGCTGCTGGCGATCAATATATTTCCGCTGATTTGGACGATCCGCCTGAGCCTGACTAACTACCGGGCCAACCGCGCTGGCGCCGAATTGGAGTGGGTTGGCTTGCGCAATTACCAGCGCATATTGACCGATTCTGATATCTGGAATTCGATGCAGGCGACTGCGCATTTCCTGATCTGGACGCTGATCCTTCAAGTGCTGATCGGTTTCGGTCTTGCCTATCTGATAAACAAAAAATTCAAGGGCAACGATCTTTGGACGACGATCATCGTCCTGCCGATGATGCTCAGCCCCGCTGTGGTCGGCAATTTCTGGACGTTCCTGTATCAGCCGCAAATCGGCCTGTTCAATTATGTGCTCGGGTTCCTGACAGGCACGGACCCGTCCGCCTTCTCGATGATTGCTGATGTCAATCTCGCGCCTTGGGCCATCGTAATCGTCGACACCTGGATGTGGACCCCATTCGTAATGTTGATTTGTCTCGCGGGGTTACGCTCCATCCCTAACTCAATTTATGAAGCCGCCGAATGCGACCGCGCAAGTAGCTGGCGACAGTTCTGGACGATTACCGTGCCGATGGCGCTGCCGTTCCTGATGCTGGCCGTGCTCTTTCGCGGCATTGAGAATTTCAAGATGTTCGATCTGGTGGTGCAGCTTACGGGCGGCGGTCCGGGCAGCATCACCGAACTCACCTCGATCAATCTCAAGCGCGAAGCGTTTGAGAAATGGCGCACGGGTTTTGCAAGCGCCTATGCGGTGATCTTGTTCGTCACGGTTTTCGGGCTCGCCTCGATTTATGTGAAGGCACTGAACAAGGTGAAGCAGAGATGAGCTTTTCCGTCACAGAGCCTTCGCGTAGGCAAAAATGGTTCGCTGGTGTGCTGGTCGTGTTTTATGCACTCGTCACGCTCATGCCACTGGTCTGGATCATCGCGACGGGGTTCAAGTCGCCTGCCGATGCAATCGCGTACCCTCCCAAGATCGTCTTTGAGCCGACGCTTGAAGGCTATGTAAATCTGTTCACCACACGCTCTCGCGCAACACCCGAAGCGCTTCAACAACTTGGCCCGCCGCAGACATGGTATGACCGCATCGTGCGCCAATACGACATGGTGATTTCCGGCCCCAGCCGTTATGGCGAGCGCTTCCTGAACTCGGTTATCATCGGTTTTGGATCGACCTTCCTTTCGGTGTTTCTCGGAACGCTGGCTGCCTATGCGTTTTCGCGCTTCAAGGTGCCGCTGAAGGACGATCTGATGTTCTTCATTTTGTCCACGCGCATGATGCCGCCCGTTGCCGTGGCTATCCCGATATTCCTGATGTTCCGGCAGTTGGGACTGTCAGACACGCATCTCGGCATGATCCTGCTATATACCGCAGTGAATTTGTCGCTTTCGGTCTGGCTGCTGAAAGGCTTCATCGATGAAATTCCGGTTGAATATGAGGAAGCCGCGCTGATCGACGGCTACACGCGCTTTCAGGCGTTTTACAAAGTCGTGCTGCCCCAGGCGACGACCGGCATAGCCTCCACCGCAATCTTCTGCCTCATTTTCGCGTGGAATGAATATGCGTTCGCCGTACTGCTAACCTCCGGCCAAGCGCAGACCGCGCCGCCCTTCATTCCAACCATCATCGGAGTGGGCAAGGATTGGCCCGCCGTTGCCGCTGGCGCGACATTGTTCCTCGTGCCGGTGATGGTTTTCACCATCCTTCTGCGCAAGCACCTGCTGCGCGGCATCACATTCGGAGCGGTGCGCAAATGATGCGGTTTGTGAACGGTCTGACCCGCCTGCGGCGCGGCCCTTGGGAGATGGTAGCAACGGTGCTGATCGCGCTTGGTGTGTTCATGCTGATGCAGCCCTTTTCGATCACCGCCTACACCTACTCCTTCATTGTCACGCTGGCCGGAACGGTGATGTTCATCGTCGTCAGCCATTTCCCGGAGTAGGCCCGTGGCAGAGATCGTCATACGGAACCTGCGCAAGCAATTCGACAATTTCGTCGCCGTGCAGGATTCGAATTTCACCGTTGCCGATGGTGAGTTCTTCATGCTGCTTGGCCCGTCAGGCTGCGGCAAGACCACCACGCTGCGCATGATCGCAGGGCTTGAACTGCCCACCTCCGGCCAGATTTTGCTGGATGGCAAGGACGTTGCGCAGAAGCGCGCCAGCGCTCGCGATATCGCCTTCGTGTTCCAGATGTTTGCGCTCTATCCGCACATGAATGTGCGCCGGAACATCTCCTATCCGCTGGTGAGTCAGGGCATGCCACGCAAGGATGTGCGGCGCAAGGTCGACGAGGTCGCGCGCATATTGGGCATTGAGCGCATTCTGGAGCGACCTGTCGGCGGCCTCTCCAGCGGCGACCGCCAGCGTGTTGCGCTTGGCCGCGCCATCGTGCGCGAACCGAAGGCATTCCTGATGGATGAGCCGCTTGGCGCGCTGGACGCGGAGTTCCGTGAACATATGGCGGAAGAGCTGCGCGCGCTGCATGACCGCATGGGCGCGACCACTGTATATGTCACCCACGACCAGCTTGAAGCCATGCAAATGGGCGACAAGATCGTGGTTATGAATCACGGCGTCGTGGAACAGTGGGGAACCCCGCAGGAAATCTATGATGCTCCCGCAACCATGTTCGTCGCGAATTTCATTGGCTCGCCGCCCATGAACTTCTTGCGCTTCGAGGCCACGCTCGAACCGGGCGCAACCACAGTGCGTCTTTCCGGTGTGGACACGCCGATACCCCGGTTGGAAGCCGGTGTGAGTGGTCGAGAATTGGTGCTTGGCGTTCGGCCTGAACACGTCATGTTGGGAACGGACGGCGCATATCGCGGCCATGTCCTCGCCACGGAGTATCTCGGCACGACGCAGATCGTAACACTCGAAACTCCCAACGGATTGATACGCGTGCGCGCACCATCCGGCCAACCGGTGAAGGTCGGCGAAACACCTTCGCTATCGTTCAACACGGCTACACTCTCGATATTTGACGCAGGCACGGGGCAGGCGATGAAGGTTGATCGTGCCTCGTTGCGCGCCGCAAGAAGGGAGAGAACTCATGGCTGAGGTCGTTCTCTCCGGGCTTTCCAAAAACTTCGGTTCGACCGAGGCTGTCCGCGATGTTTCAATGACAATACCCGATGGCGCGTTCGTCGTGATGCTCGGCCCAACGGGGGCAGGCAAGACAACGACGCTGCGCCTTATCGCCGGACTTGAACGGCCGGATGCGGGCCGCATTTTAATCGGCGGGCGAGATGTCGTCAGCGCCACCCCGGCGCAGCGCAACGTGGCGATGGTATTCCAGCAATACTCGCTCTATCCGCACCTCACAGTGCGCGAAAATCTCGCATTTCCGCTGAAATCGCCGCTAAGCACGACCCCGCCGCAAGAGATCGAGAAGCGCATCAACGAAGTGGCTTCCGTTCTGCAAATCGCGCACAAGTTGGACAATCGCGCGACCGCGCTATCGGGTGGCGAAATGCAGCGTGTTTCAATCGGCCGCGCGCTGGTCCGCAAGCCGCACATCTACCTGATGGACGAACCGTTAAGCTCGCTCGACGCCAAGCTGCGCGCCGATCTACGGCTCGAACTCAAGCGCATTCACGCTGATCTTGGCGCAACCTTGCTCTATGTCACCCATGACCAGATCGAGGCCATGACAATGGCCACGCATATCGGTGTGCTGGACGAGGGCAGGCTTGTACAATTCGGCTCTCCGCGCGAAATCTACGAGAATCCGTCCAGCCTGTATGTGGCGACGCGCCTGGGTCAACCGCGCATCAATACGCTGCCCGCGTCAATATTTGGCGCGGCTCCTGCAGGCGCGGAAATCGTCGGCTTGCGGCCCGAACATATTTTCATCGGCGAGGGGCGCGAGGCAAAGGTGACGCGGGTTGAGCATCTGGGCGATCAGACCCGACTGCATCTTTCGCTCGATGGACATTCCATCGTAACGCTGACCGATCCGCATACGCATTTGGCGGTTGACGATCACGTATCAGTCCGACCCAAAGACCCGCTTTACTTCAGTGCAAACGGCGCGCGCCTCGTTCAAGGAGCCTGACATGTCGCATTTCATGAATTCCCGCGAAACAGTCGTCACAGAAGCGATTGACGGTGTGCTGCGTGGCGCGGGCGGTCGGCTCGCGCGGCTGGATGGCTATCCGCACATCAAGGTCGTGGTGCGCACTGATTGGGACAAGTCGAAGGTCGCGCTGGTGTCCGGGGGCGGCTCCGGTCATGAGCCGGCGCATGTGGGGTTCGTGGGACAGGGCATGTTCACCGCTGCCGTGTGCGGAGACGTGTTTGCCTCACCTTCAGTTGACGCCGTGCTGGCTGCAATCCTGTCGGTTACCGGCAAGGCCGGATGCCTGCTCATCGTGAAGAATTACACAGGCGACCGCCTGAACTTCGGCCTTGCCGCAGAGCGCGCGCGCACATTCGGGCTCAATGTCAGCATGGTTATTGTTGACGATGACATCGCGCTGCCTGACTTGCCGCAGGCGCGTGGCGTGGCTGGTACGCTGTTCGTTCACAAGATTGCTGGTGCGCTGGCAGAAGCAGGGGAGAACCTGGAAAGCGTCACAGCGGTTGCCCAGCGCGTGATCGACGGCGCCGTTTCCATCGGCATGTCGCTCGACACCTGCACTATCCCCGGCTCCCCAAAGGAAAACCGCATTCTGGAGGGCCACGCTGAACTTGGCCTTGGCATTCATGGCGAAGCAGGCATTGAGCAGGTCGGGTTTCAAGGTGCGCGGCAAGCCGTCGAAATGATGATCGACAGGCTTGTGCGGCATATCAAGCCCGGCCCGCACGCGATGCTGCTCAACAATCTCGGCGGCGCAACGCAGCTCGAAATGGCGATACTGGCTGAAGAACTCGCCCGCTGCGAAATCGCTGACCGCATCAAGTGGATCGTAGGGCCGGCATCGATGATGACGTCTCTCAACATGCAGGGCTTCTCGATTTCGCTGCTACCCGTAACGAAGGAACTTGAACGCGCGCTGCTCGCGCCCGCGGCGCCGACAGCTTGGCCGGGGCTGGACCCGTTCGGCGCGATAGAAATCCATCCATTGCCGGATGGGCTGACGCCCATTCAGCCAATTCCTTCCGCCAATCCAGAGCGCCGCGCGCTCATCGAGCGCTGCTGCGACATTCTCATTGGTGCTGAACAAAGCCTCAACCTACTTGGATTCGAAATCCGGTGACGGCGACACGGGAACGACGCTCGCAACTGCTGCGAAGGCGTTAAAATCCGCGCTCGACCGCCTCCCGCTGGCAGATACGACGCAATTATATCGCGCCATCGGCATGGAGCTTTCGCAAACGATGGGCGGGTCATCCGGCGTGCTGCTGGCCATCTTCTTCGCTGCCGCAGGCGACGCTTCCGCCAGCGGACGCGACTGGGTAGACGGCCTTTCTGCGGGTCTTGACCGCATTCGGCAGGTGGGAGGTGCGAATCCCGGCGACCGCACGATGATAGACGCGCTCGTCCCTGCGCTTGCCAATTTGCGGAACGGACTGGATGCAGCCGCGAAAGCGGCGCGGCAGGGTGCGAACCATACGGCCACGATAGGTCAGGCCAAGGCAGGCCGGGCGACCTACATCGCTGAGGAAAAAATTCTTGGGCACAATGATCCGGGTGCAGAGGCCGTCGCGACACTGTTTGAGAAACTCAGCGCAGGCCGTTAGAACGTCATCAGACGTTTTAGCGGAGAGGGCCAAATGCTCGAGGATTTTCGTTGGCTCAATGAACCGCCGAATTGGTCAGCCTCTGGTGCAGAGCTTTCTCTGACAACGGGCGACAAGACCGACTTCTGGCAGGAAACATTTTACGGATTTCATCGCGACGATGGTCATGCCTTCCTGTGCAAAGCGGAAGGCGATTTCACGCTCGAAGCCACCGTCATTGGTAAGTATCAGGAACTGTACGATCAGGCGGGCATCATGCTGCGTCTGGATGAACGCAATTGGCTCAAGACAGGCATCGAATTCACAGATGGCCTTATGCATTTCAGTGTCGTTGTCACGCGCCAAGTGTCGGACTGGTCCGTCATTCCTTTGCCCGCCGCTAGCCCATCCGACGAAGTGAAAGTGCGCGTCACCCGTCACGACACCGCCGTCAGGGTGCAATATTCAATCGCTGGTCAGCCTTGGCAGATGGCACGGCTTGCGCCCTTTTCGAATGCGCCGTTGCAAGCGGGCGTGATGGCTTGCTCGCCGCAGCGGGCAGGCTTTGAAGCGCAATTTCGCAACGTCTCGTAATCGGCCCCGCGATTTCCCGTCAGCTTCACCCAGACTGAAGCGCGATACAGGAACTTCTGATCATCAGCCTTCCGCGCAACGTCAGGCGGCGCGGCTCGCTTGGCGCATTGCCATTGATGCGGTCTATCAGCATCGCAACTGCCTGTTCGCCTATCGCTTCAACCGGCTGGCGCACCGTGGTCATTTGCGGCTGAAACACGTCCGCGAAGGGAAAATCATCGAAGCAGATAACAGATACATCTTCGGGGCAGCGCAGACCGAGGTCGCGGATCGCCTTCATCGCGCCGACAACCATAGGGTTGTTCGCAGAGAATATCGCGGTTGGCCTGTCGGGCAAGGTCATCAACTGCATGGCGGCCGAATAACCATCCTTCTCGTGAAAATCGCCACGCCTCACCAGCAGCGGATCGAATGGAATACCACCAGCAGTGAGGGCCGCGCGGTAGCCTGAATCGCGCTCGCGCATCGTCGCGATATCCGTCTCGCCCGTAATGTAACCAATGCGCTTGTGGCCAAGCCTCACCAAATATTCGATTGCCTCAAAAACAGCGGCCATATTGTCGAGCACGACTGCGTCCAGATCAATACCGTCACACAGGTCGGTCGATCAGAACGATGGGGACTTTCGCGGTGCGCACAATATTGGCGAACGCTTCATCCTCACCCACACGCGCGACGATCAATCCGTCCACCATGCGGTCCAGCAAGAGTCTGATCTGCTCGTCCTGATTGCTCAGGTTTTCATCGGTGCAAAACAGCATGACGGCATAGCCCGCGCGGTCGAATGCCTGCGTGATAACCGCCACCACCTCCGTAAAAAACGGATTGGTTATGTGAGGAACCGTAAGGCCGATTGTGTGCGTTTTGCCAAGCTTAAGGCTGCGCGCCACAGCGTTGCGCTGATACCCGACCCGGCGGATAGCCGTTTCAATGCGACCGGTCGTTCCGGGGCTAACCCGCGCCGTATTATTGATGAAGGCCGATACAGTCGCGACAGAGACACCAGCCTCACGCGCGACATCCAGCATGGTTGGCGCGCCGGATCTTCCAACCCCTTTCATTCTTCCCTCAATGAAACGTTTCGATGGTGTAGGCTCTCATTTAAGCAAATAAAAGCCTTTGATTTAAGCGATATAGCACATTTTCGAGGCGGTCACGGTAAATTTTGTACCTCCTGTGATTGACAGTTTCGAAACGTTTAGATTACCTAGAATTGTATCAGCGACGGGGAAGGGAGGCCGCGTCTCGATGCTTGCCCATACCCCTGTCGCGTCAACTCCTTGCGTTCTTGAGGCCGTGAAGGTCAGCAAGAGTTTTGGCGGCATTGCTGCGCTGACGGATGTCGACTTCGCGCTTCGGTCGGGCGAAATTCATGCGTTGATGGGTGAAAACGGTGCGGGCAAATCCACGCTGATGAAAATCCTCTCCGGCGTCCACACATCATACAGCGGCGAGATAAAGGTGGACGGCGATCCCGTGCAGTTCGCCAGCATTCGGCAAGCCGAGCAGGCTGGAATTGCGATCATCCATCAAGAGCTTAATCTGGTTCCCGAACTGAGCGTCGCGGACAACATCTTTCTCGGTCGCGAGCCGCGTATCGCTGGTTTGATTATCGACAAACGCGCGGCGCGAAAGGCAGCGCGAGATTTGCTGGGCAGGCTTGGCATTGAGCTTGATCCTGACGCCCGCGTTGGCGGCTTGCGAATAGGCGAGCAGCAGCTTGTGGAAATCGCCAAAGCGCTGTCCCTGTCCGCGCGCATTCTCATCATGGATGAGCCGACTTCGGCGCTCTCTCCATCCGAATGCGAAAGGCTGTTCCGCATCGTCCGCCAACTTGCTTCGCAAGGCGTTGCAATCGTCTACATCTCGCACAGGCTGGACGAGGTAACGGAACTCGCGGATCGCGTCACGGTGTTTCGTGATGGACGCCACGTTCTCACGCGCGAAATGTCCGACATGACGCAAGACGATATTATCGCCGCAATGGTCGGGCGCAATCTGCTTGCTTCGAATGCGGGCAAGGCCGAGCGCCAGAAGTCGCCGGTGCTGTCTGTCCGCGACCTTACGCTTTCCGTGCAGCATAGACGCGCATGGCGAGAGGTGTTGAAGGGCGTAAGCTTCGATCTCTATCCGGGCGAAATTCTGGGCATAGGCGGCCTCTTAGGTTCAGGCAGAACCGAAATCCTGAAATCTATTTTCGGCTCGATTGAGGGGCGCATTGGCGGCGAGATTTTCGTGGATGGCGAACTCGTGCGTTTTGCCTCGCCGCGCGATGCACGCCGTAAAGGGCTTGCTCTCGTCACGGAGGATCGCAAGTCCGAAGGTCTGCATTTGCAGGCCTCCATCAAGGACAATGTCGCGCTGCCGGTATTGTCGAGACTGTCGAAGTTTGGAATGCGGGCGTTTGGCGAAGAAGCGCAACTCGGTGCAAATGCCGTCAAGTCGCTTGGCATTCGCTGTTCGGGAACGGACCAGCCGGCGGGCAGCCTGTCGGGAGGTAATCAGCAGAAGGTCGTCATCGGCAAATGGCTGGCGACGCGCCCACGAATCCTGCTGCTCGACGAACCGACACGAGGCATCGACGTTGGGGCCAAGCGCGAGATCTACGACCTCATTTTCCGCCTTGCGCGTGATGAAAAACTTGCAGTCGCGGTGGTCAGTTCGGAAATGCCGGAACTGCTCCTGCTGTCGGACCGAATACTCGTCATGTCGGAGGGTCGGCAGCGCGGCATTCTCACGCGTGAAGATGCAACGGAGCAGCGCGTTATGCAGCTTGCGGCGCCGCAGGGATCAGGGAGGGCAGCAGCTTGAGCGTGCTGCGTATCATCTCCCGCACCAAGCTCTATTGGGGGCTGATCGCGATATTTCTGGTCGGCGTGTTTCTTTCGCCTGTCAGTTCCAAGGGTAACAATATTTTCCTGTCCTACGGCAATCTGCTTGACGTTCTGCGGCAGGTTTCGACCACTGGGCTAATAGCAACTGGCATGACGGCGGTTATCATAACGGGTGGCATAGACCTGTCCGTGGGTTCGATCATGGCGATTTGTTCGGTGGTCTGCGCAATGCTGCTCACCGTTCCGGGCGACACGCCAGCAGTCGCCTTTGGCCTGCCTATGGCGGGCATAGTCGCGCTGACAATCGGCTTTGCAATTACGCGCTTTGTATTCGCCAATATTGAAAAGCAAAGGTTGGGCTCCGATCCCGGTCGCGACGTCATCCTTGACCGAACGCGTGGTCTGATCGTTCCGCTGGTCATCGGGCTGATACTTGCTGCTTTGCTGCTTTGGTATCTCATTCCGCAGATACCGACCAAATTCGGCGTGCTTGGCGTGTTGATCGTCGCGCCCTGCGTTGGCTTTTGCTTCGGCGCCATCAACGGCATCATAATCGTTGGCGGCAGGTTGCAGCCATTCATCGTGACCTTGGCGATGATGGTGACTGCGCTCGGAATCGCACGTCTCACCGCCGGGCAAAACAACGCCGTCTTGCCGGTTTACACTGGCAGCAACGCCGTCGCGGAGTTCGACATTCTGCGCTCGCTGGTTTTCGGCGTCATTCCAATGCCGGGTCTGTTCTTTATCGCGGCGATCACGATCTATGCCGCAGCGCTGCGGTTCACGCCTTTTGGCCGATATGTCTATGCAATCGGCGGCAATGAGGAGGCCGCGCGGCTTTCCGGCATTGATGCAGGCAAGGTGAAAATCGCGACCTATGCCTTTTCCGGCCTGCTGGCGGGCATCGCCGCAGTGCTCTATGTCGCGCAGTACCGGCAGGGCAAACCCGATGCGGGCGCGGGCCTCGAACTTGACGCCATCGCGGCAGTTGTGATCGGCGGCACGAGCCTGATGGGTGGGCGTGGCTCAATGGCAGGCACGTTTTGCGGCGTGCTCATTTTCGGACTGCTGTCGAACATCCTGCAACTGCACAACATCAATTCCAATCTTCAGCTCGTGCTGAAGGGCTTGATCATCGTCGGCACTGTTCTCGTTCAGGAGCGCAACGCCCTCGATATGCTCAGCTTCCTGCGTCCGGCATTCGGTTCGCCGCCGCGGAAAGACGTGCCCACAAAGAGAGGCGCGCAAGAACAAATACTTGCTCAAAAAACCGGAGGAAATGCCAAATGAGACGTCGTGACCTTATCGGACTTGCAGCCATCGCCGCATTGACGGCTACCACAGCACTGACCGCCAGCCAGAGCGCTTACGCGCAGGACAAGAAATTCAAGATCGGCTTCAGTCAGGCGACCACCATCGAGCCTTGGCGCGCGCAATTCAACAAGGACATCATCGCGGAAGCGGAGAAGCATCCGGAGGTCGAACTCATCATCACCGATGGTGAAGACAAGACCGAGAAGCAGGTCGCTGATGTCGAAAACCTCATTCGTCAAGAAGTCGATGCACTGCTGATTTCGCCCAAGGAATCTGCTGGCCTCACGGGCGTTGTCCTTCAGGCAATCGATGCGAAAATTCCCGTCTTTGTTCTCGACCGTAACGTCGAAACGGATAAGTACACGCAGTTCGTCGGCGGCGATAACAAGCTGATTGGCCGTGCTGCCGGCGAATATGCCGTCGAGGTTTTGGGCGGAGCCGGTAAGGCGCAGGGCAATGTCGTGGAAATCTGGGGCGGCATGGGCACTCAGCCTGCGCATGATCGTCATGACGGGTTCCATGAGTTCACCGACAAGGAACCCGGCATCGAAGACCTGCTCGATCAGCAGTCCGGCGACTGGAAGCAGGACCAAGCCTACAACATCATGGCCAACGCCCTGCGCAGCAATGAAAAGATTGACCTCGTATATGGTCACAATGATCCAATGGCCTATGGCGCATACCTCGCCGCAAAGGATGCTGGCCGTGAAAAAAAGATAAAATTCATCGGCATCGACGCGCTTCCGGGTGAAGGCGTGACGTGGGTAAAGAATGGCGAGCTAACCGCCACCTTCCTCTATGCGACGCCGGGCGCTGAGGGGCTTCGTCAGGCCATCAAGTTCCTGAACGGAGAGAGAGTCGAGAAGACCATCACCTTGCCCACGGAAAAGGTGACTTCCGAAAACGCCGAAGCAGTCCTGAAATCAAAGGGTATGTAGGCCTTTGTCGCGGGGTGTTCGAAAGAGCGCCCGTTGCGCGGAGGACAGGCAGGCACAGCCGTTGGCGGACGGGTGCCTGCCTGATTCCCGGAGGCAATA
>JASGJA010000005.1:0-133790 GCA_049840935.1 Mesorhizobium sp. | reverse complement strand
GTCGAGATGGGTGGCAACGGTGCCACCCCCAAGCCCCTTACCGCCAGGCTTGCCGCGCACGGAAGCTGTATCGTGGCCCTCGTGATGCCATTCCATCAGCCCCGCGCCACCGCGGCGAGGCGGTCCGATTCCTTGACGCGCAACTCTTCAAGTCCTTCCATCAAGCTCGCCTCTGCGAAGGACGCCGCGACAGCAAGCACCGAGTTGATTGATAGACGGTGCGCGTTCCGGAGGCAACGGTCACACCTTTCAACTGAGGCGCGAGACGCGCAGATCGGCCACGTCTTCGCCACCGGCGCCGCGCTCATTCACGAGTTCGAATTCCCGCCGCCCCCATTTCCTAAGAGTAGGAGCAGCCCCGTGCGCGTCGGGTTCATGAGAACGTTTTCGGATCAGACGTGTCGACGTGGCACAATAAGTGCCGCGACCAATGGGAATGCTGCGGACGATGGATCGCCCGGCACCGCAATGATTTCGGTGAGCTTGCCTTGGCCCTTGACGGCGAATGTGCCCGGCACGCCGCGCGAATTCAGTATTGACTTCCAGTTCAGCGCCGAGCTCCAGCATCTTTTCGGTGTGGTCGCGGGTCATGACAGGTTCAATCACGGTTGTGACGCCCGGCGTGTTGAGACCTGCGAGCAGCACGGCCGATTTGACCTTGCCGAAGCCATCGGCACGCCGGCATCGATGGGCGCGGCGTGCCTTGGTCCGTGCAGCGTCAGCGGCATACGGTCACCCGAAGCCGATTCGAGCACTGACCCCCATCAATCGCAACGGGATCAAGGACGCGGCCCATCGAGAGGGAAGCATCGCCCACAAAAGGTCGTGCGCATGTCATAAGTGCCGACCAGCCCCATCGTGAGACGCGAACCGGTGCCGGCATTGCCGAAACCAGCTGGAAATCCAGGTACCAATTGCTCACGCCCCGTATAATCCACTCGCCGTCCTTCTTCGTGATATTTGCGCCCATCGCCTTCATGGTATCGCCAGCGCGCATCACGTCCTCACCTTGAGCAACCCCGTGATCCGCGTTTCGCCGGATGCAAGGCCGCCAAACATAAAAGAACGGTGCGAGATCGATTTGTCGCCCGGTACTCCGTGGCGCCCGTACCGGAAAGCGAAGAAGAACGCCGCGCGGTCGCGGGCCTGGATTTCGCGTCAGCGCCATTTCAAATAGACCCGGGAAGGTCTGGATGGCGTTGTTTGCGCCGTGTGCATCACGCTCGCACGGCACCGTCACCACCTGACGTGCCGCGCGAAATATGGCAAAAATCGCGAGTTTTCGAGCCAAGCGCCATTTGTCAGCGCCGCAAATGGTGAGTAAGGGACGCCCGTTTTTTCGACGAGGCTTGACGTGGCGAAGGCTGAACTTGGCAGAATCCATTTTGACCCGGAAACGGGGCGCAAATTCTATGATAACAGGGATCCGATAGTTTCTCCCTATACGGGCAAGAGCTATCCGCGTTCCTATTTCGATACCGGGAGGTCATCGAAGAGGAAGAAGAGGTTGAAACCAAGGAACTGGACGGCGAGGAAGAAGGCGCCGAACTGGTTTTCGCTGGAAACCGACAATGAAGCATCCGGCGGAGACGACTGCCAGATCTTGATGGACGACGAAGATGATGTAGACTCGGCGACGACGAAGACGACACCTTCCTTGAAGAAGAAGGACATTGGGAAGGCGACGACGACGTTTCCGAGCATTATCGGTGTCGGCGACGACGACGAAGAAGGATAAGGTCTTTTTCTAGCTTTTCTACTCCAGGTCGAGGGCGGTCTACGAGCCGCTCTTCTCAACGGTGCCCCCAAGATGACGGGCTGCCGAGTTCTCGGTGTGGGGCCATAGCTCAGTTGGGAGTAGCCATTCAACGGACTTCAAGAGGTCGTCGGTTCGATTCCCATCGGCTCCACCAAGCAGCTCCTCGTATTTCTGGCCTTTTCCACGTTCTACAAAGTGGCGCGCTTTCCGTGGGTTACGGGCGGCCGTCATCTTTGGCCACATTCTTGATCTTATCGACGGGGAGGTCATCTTGGCCGGTCCGTCAACAACTTTCAGGTTCCAGGTGTTTGGTGTGTGCATCGCCGCGATGATCGGCGACGCCGTCGAGAAGACTAGCAGCTCCGACGTCGTGATGACGCCGGCAGATCCATGGAACGGGAGAGGTGCTGGGCTGTCTAGACTCGCCGGGCCGTGTACCGGTAAGGATGCTGTCGGTGATTGATGGCGACAGGAAAGCGATTGGGACAATGTGACTGACATCCGCAGGAGCCACGTCTTCTTGTAATTCGCAACCTCGATGATAGTCTTGTTCTGACCGTCAGTCTCATGGAACGCTGAGCTTTTAGAACCAGCCTAGACGAGATCGGCATCGGGTTCGCGATGCTGGTTGGCTTAGACTATGCGCATCTCGGCACCCCCCGGCGCCTGAAGGTCAGGGGGCAATCGAAGTGGTGATCGCGTTCGCGACCGCTCGAAGATCGAACCATCGGACATGAGCGCCTGGACAACAGCTGACCGGTCGATCGCGATGGTGAGCAAGCCGGCTTCAGCGTGATACGAGGACCAGCTTGTGAACAAGTTCTCGAAATGGTTGGATCTTGCTCTTTGATGCGGTCAACGATCTTTGCAAGCCAATCGCAGCCGCCAAATTGGCTTCTGGAGCAAACATCTGTATCCAGTCTGCCAGCATTGGGTGGTCCTGTAAGATCGTAATCAGTTTCTGCGCGATGATCGGTTCGAGAATGTCTTGTGGTAGTCGCTACCCCTCGCCTTTATCGTTTCGGCCAATGAGTGCCGATCAGGCACTGACTGGCCGAAACGATAAAGGCGAGGGGTGGCGACTACCAGCAAAGCATCTCGAACCGATCATCGCGCAGAAACTGATTACGATCTTACAGGACCGCCCGATGCTGGCAGACTGGATACAGATGTTTGCTCCAGAAGCCAATTTGGCGGCTGCGATCGATCAGGCTAAGATCGTTGACCGCATCAAAGAAGGCAAGATCCAACCATTTCGAGAACTTGGTCCACAAGCTGGTCCGTCGTATCACGCTGAAGCCCGCTTTGCTCACCATCGCGATCGACCGGTCAGCTGTTGTCCAGGCGCTCATGTCCGATGGTTCGATCTTCGAGCAGGATCACGAGAACGCGATCACCACTTTCGATTGCCCCCTGACCTTCAGGCGCCGGGGGGTCGAGATGCGCATAGTCTTAACCAATGCCGCAGATGTAGCATCGCGAACCGAATGCCAATCTCGTTAGGCTGGTTCTAAAAGCTCAGCGTTACCTTGCCATGCTGACTGACGGTCAGAACAAGACTATCATCGAGGTTGCAAATTCAGAGAACGTGGCTCCTGCGGATGTCAGTCGCATTCTGCCAATCGCTTTCCTGTCGCCATCAATCACCGACAGCATCCTTACCGGTACACAGCCAGCGAGTTCGACAGCCCAGCACCTCTCCCGGTTCATCGATCTGCCAGCATCATGGCGGCAACAGTCGGAGCTGCTGGCTTGCTTCTGACAGCATCAGCCAATCATCGCGGCGATGCACACAGCCAAACACCTGGAACCTGAAAAGTGCCTGTAGAGACGGACCGGCCAAAATAGCGTCCCAGTCGATAAGATCAGAGATATTCAGCCAAGTGTTGTCTGACGGCCGCCCGTAACCCACGGAAAACACGCCGCTTTCCTGAGACAGTTGGAAAAGGCCAGAAATACGAGGACTGCTTGGTGGAGCCAATCGGAATCGAACCGACGACCTCTTGAATGCCATTCAAGCGCTCTCCCAACTGAGCTATGGCCCCACAGCCGAGAAGCTCGGCAGCCGGTGCTTGGGGGCACCGTTCGAGGGCGGCTTCTAGACCGCCCTCAATTCAAGATCAAGGCTAAAAAAGACCTTATCCTTCTTCGTCGTCGTCGCCGACACCGATAATGTCGGAAACGTCGTCGTCGCCTTCCTCTTCTTCTTCAAGGAAGGTGTCGTCTTCGTCGTCGCCGAGGTCTACATCATCTTCGTCGTCATCAAGATCTGGCAGATCATCTCCGCCGGATGCTTCATTGTCGGCGTCTTCCAGCGAAACCAGTTCGGCGCCTTCTTCCTCGCCGTCCAGTTCCTTGGTTTCAACCTCTTCTTCCTCTTCGATGACCTTCTCATTGCCGGTATCGAAATAGGAACGCGGATAGCTCTTGCCCGTATAGGGAGAAACTATCGGATCCTTGTTCAGATCATAGAATTTGCGCCCCGTTTCCGGGTCGATTCGCTTACTGCCAAGTTCAGCCTTCGCCACGTCAAGCCTCGTCGAAAAAACAGGCGGTCCCCTTACTCACCATTTGCGGCGCTGTCAAAGACAAATGGCGCTTGGCTCGAAAACCGCGATTTTTGCCATATTTCGCGCGGCATTCAGGTGGTGACGGTGCCGTGCGAGCGTGATAGTTACACGGCGCAAACAACGCCATCCAGACCTTCAGGATATTTGAAATGGCGCATGACGCCGAATCCAGGCCCGCGACCGCGCGGCGTTCTTCTTCGCTTTCCGGTACGGCACGCGTGCCGGGCGACAAATCGATCTCGCACCGTTCTTTTATGTTTGGCGGCCTTGCATCCGGCGAAACGCGGATCACGGGGTTGCTCGAGGGTGAGGACGTGATGCGCACTGGCGATGCCATGAAGGCGATGGGCGCAAATATCACGAAGAAGGACGGCGAGTGGATTATACGGGGCGTGGGCAACGGTTGCCTGCTGGAACCGGAAGGTCCGCTGGATTTCGGCAATGCCGGCACCGGTTCGCGTCTCACGATGGGGCTGGTCGGCACTTATGACATGCGCACGACCTTTGTGGGCGATGCTTCCCTCTCGAAGCGCCCTATGGGCCGCGTGCTTGATCCATTGCGATTGATGGGGGTGCAAGTGCTCGAATCGGCTTCGGGTGACCGTATGCCGCTGACGCTGCACGGACCAAGGCACGCCGCGCCCATCGAATACCGCGTGCCGATGGCTTCGGCACAGGTCAAATCGGCCGTGCTGCTCGCAGGTCTCAACACGCCGGGCGTCACAACCGTGATTGAACCTGTCATGACCCGCGACCACACCGAAAAGATGCTGAAGGGCTTCGGCGCTGAACTGGAAGTCGATACTGATTCGCGCGGCGTTCGGCACATTCGCATCAAGGGCCAAGGCAAGCTCACCGGCCAAATCATTGCGGTGCCGGGCGATCCATCGTCCGCAGCATTCCCATTGGTCGCGGCGCTTATTGTGCCTGGGTCCGACATTCTGATCGAAAACGTTCTCATGAACCCGACGCGCACGGGGCTGCTCCTTACTCTTCAGGAAATGGGGGCGCGGATCGAACTCGTGAATGAGCGCAGCGCCGGTGGCGAAGACGTGGCCGATCTGCGCGTTCGCGCCTCGGATTTGAAGGGCGTGACCGTTCCTCCGGAACGCGCACCGTCTATGATCGATGAATATCCGGTGCTTGCTGTCGCGGCGTCCTTCGCAGAGGGCGAAACCTTGATGGAAGGACTTGAAGAGTTGCGCGTCAAGGAATCGGACCGCCTCGCCGCGGTGGCGCGCGGGCTGGAGGTCAATGGCGTGGATTGCACCGAGGGCCACGATACACTTTCCGTGCGCGGCAAGCCCGGCGGTAAGGGGCTTGGGGGCGGCACCGTTGCCACCCATCTCGACCACCGCATCGCCATGAGCTTTCTTGTCATGGGCCTTGCGGCGGAAAAGCCGGTCACGGTGGATGATCGCAATATGATTGCGACGAGCTTCCCGGAGTTCATGGGTTTGATGGCTGAGTTGGGCGCGCAGATCGACTAATTTGACGGACGTAGCAGGGGGCATCCATTTGCAACTGGGTGTCAACTGGCGCATATTCTGGCCATGAATGCCATATCGAATCGCAAGCCAGATTATGAGCGCCTGTTGCGCAAGGCAGGCGTGCGCGTAACACGACCGCGCAAGGTCATTGTAGGCATTCTTTCGCAAAGTGATGACCACCCGGACGCGCTTGAAATCTTCAAGCGCGCGGTCGCTATCGACAAGACAATTTCGCTTTCTACGGTTTACCGCACAATGAAATTGCTGGAGGGCATGGGCGCGATACATCGCCACGCGTTCGAGGGTGGCCCATCGCGATTCGAGCAGGCAGGCGGCGACCACCACGACCACCTCATCGACCTCGACACTGGCGACGTGATTGAGTTCAAATCAGACCGCATAGAACAACTTCAGGATGAAATCGCACGCGCGCTGGGCTACGAAATTATCCACCACCGGCTTGAGCTTTACGGTCGCAAAAAGAAGTCATCTGGCTGATCGTCATTCCTGTTGACGCCGCCGCCCGTCAGGTAAAAGATCGCGCTCCCCAACAGGCCCACATCCGGCCAATCCGAGATACACAACAAGGAGTTGAGACATGGTGCAAGCCGAGATCGGGCTGATCGGCCTTGGAACGATGGGATCAAACCTTGCGCTGAACATCGCGGAAAAAGGGCACACAATCGCGGTCTTCAACCGCACGGTCGCTCGCGTTGATGAATTTAAGGCCGAGGCGGGCGAACTGGCAGACCGCATCATTCCTTGCCATTCTATGGAAGAGCTCGCTGCTGCTATCCGCCCGCCGCGCCCAATCATTTTGATGGTGGTCGCGGGCAAGGCCGTGGACGACCAGATCGCTATGCTGCGCAAGGTGCTGTCGCCGAACGACATCATCATCGACGCGGGGAATGCAGATTTCAATGATACGCGACGGCGCTTTGCCGAACTCGAAGGTACGGGCCTGACCTTTATTGGCATGGGCGTTTCAGGTGGCGAAGAGGGCGCGCGTCACGGTCCTTCCATCATGGTTGGCGGCACCGAAGAAAGCTGGCACCGCGTCGAGGACGTCATCACCGCCATTTCCGCAAAATATAAGGGCGAGCCTTGCGCGGCATGGCTGGGGCCGGACGGCGCAGGCCACTTCGTCAAAACCATTCACAACGGCATTGAATATGCCGACATGGAGATGATCGCCGAAATCTATGGCGTGCTGCGTGACGGTCTTGGCATGGGTGCAAAAGAAATCGCGCCGGTCTTTGCGAAGTGGAACGAGGGCAGGCTGAATTCCTATCTCATCGAAATCACCGCCAAGGTGCTTGAGGTTGACGACCCGAAAACAGGCAAGCCCATCGTTGACGTTATCGTTGACCGCGCTGGACAAAAGGGCACCGGCAAGTGGTCCGCAATTGAGGCGCAGAAGCTTGGCATTCCGGCAACCGCAATCGAAGCTGCCGTCGCAGCCCGCGTTATTTCTTCCATGAAGACGGAGCGTGAGGCCGCGCAACAAGTCTATGGCCCTGCAACGGGCAACATCAAGGCAGACAAAACTGCCCTGTTTCACGATCTGGAACTGGCATTGTTTGCCGGCAAAATCGCAGCCTATGCGCAAGGCTTTGCCGTCATGGACGCAGCGTCCAAAGCGTTCAACTGGAACATTCCGCTACCGACGGTTTCCAAAGATCTGGCGCGAAGGCTGCATCATCCGTTCGCAATTCCTCGGCACCATCGCGGAAGCGTTCAGCAAGGGCGCCGTCGCCAATCTGCTTATGGCTCCGGCCTTCATTGAAATGATGAAGGAGGCACACCCGTCCTTGCGTCGCATCGTTGCGATTGCGGCGGAAGCGGGTCTTCCTGTTCCGGCTCTATCTGCCGCGCTGGCCTATTTCGATGGCTATCGACAGGCACGCGGCACGTCCAATCTCATTCAGGCGCAACGTGATTTCTTCGGCGCACATGGGTTCGAGCGTATCGGCGAAGAGGGCGCGCATCACGGACCGTGGGGTGACTACAGCTAAGGCCAAGACCCCTAGCTCACTCCCACATACTTTTTTGCGAGTTCGGGCTCTTCGCGAAGCCGCTCGACAGGCACGGTTTCAACATTGCGCCCGTTCTCGATGAAGGTCACGCGGTTGGCGACGGGCAGCACGGCATCGACGCGCTGCTCGACAAGCAGTGTCGAGACGCCTCGCACACCCAACGCCGCGACTGTCTCGCGTATTTTGGCAATCATCGAAGGCATCAGGCCTTCCGTCGGTTCGTCAAGCAGCAGAACTTCCGGTTCAAGGCACAGCGCCCGCGCCATAGCCAGCATTTGCTGCTCGCCGCCGGAAAGCGTCGAAGAGCGCTGCTTCAATCGCTCCCGCAGCAGCGGGAAAAAGATCGAGCACTGCTTCGCGTGTGGCCTTGCCTCTGCCGCGCGCCATCAGCCCGATCTCAATATTTTCAGCAACGGTCAGTTCGCCGAACAGCCGCCGTCCTTGCGGCACGTAAGCCACGCCAGCCCGCGCCACGTTTTCCGCCGCAAGCTCTGTCAGTTCTCTGTCGCCTAACCGGATCGAACCCGCACGCGCGGGCAACAAACCCGTTATGGCCTTAAGCGCGGTTGTTTTGCCCGCGCCGTTGCGCCCGAACAGGCAATGCACCTCGCCCTTTTCGAGCGTCAGGCCGAAGCCGAACAGCACCTGCGTCTCGTCGTAAAAACAATCCAGCCCGGCTATCGTTAGCGCATCAGCCATCGGCGGTTCCCAGATAGGCTTGCTGCACCTTTGCGTTCGCACGAATTGAGCGCGGCGCTCCCTCGGCAAGAATGCGACCATTTTCCATGACAGTTATGCGGTCGGCCAGCCGCATCACGACATCCATATTGTGCTCGATCAGCAACACAGTCGTTTCCTTGCGAATGTCGCGCACCAGCTTGATAAAATCCTTTATCTCGCCGTCGGAAAGCCCCTGAGTGGGTTCGTCGAGGATCAGCAGGCGAGGGTGCAACGCCAGTCCCATCGCGATTTCGAGAAGGCGTTGATGGCCATAGGAAAGCGCGGCGGCGGGCATTGATGCCCGCTCGGTCAATCCAACATGCAGCATTGCATCACGAACGCTTGCATCCAGCGCTTTGCGAGAGCGCCCATCCGTCAAGGTGCGCTGCGCTGCCAGCGCGACATTGTCGTAAACGGTCAGGTTCGGGAAAATGCTGGTTATCTGGAATGTGTAGGCGATACCCATCCGCACGCGAATATGCGCGGGTACGCGGGTAATATCTTCGCCATTGAACCCGATTACGCCGGAACTCGGCTCTATCCGTCCACACAACAGGCTAACGAGCGTTGTCTTGCCCGCGCCGTTCGGCCCGATCACGGCGCGCACCTCGCCGGGGTTCACCGAGAAATCCACCATATCGACGGCCTTCAGCCCGCCAAAATGCCGCGAAAGATTGCGCGCGATCAGCAGCGGCTTCATGGAAGCCACCTCGCCCAATGTGCCCGGATTGTTCCTAAAATGCCCTTGGGGAAAAATAAAACCAGCGCGATCAGAGCTATGCCGACAACGCCGAGGTAGGAGAAGTTCCAGTCCGGCACCGCACGAGCAAGCACATCGCTGGAAAAGTCGACCAGATAGTACATCAGCACGGTTCCGAGCAGCGGGCCAAGCGTGGTCGATGCTCCGCCCAACAGCACCCATAACAGCGGCAGGATTGAATATTGCACCGACGCGAAGGTCGAGCCAACATAGCCAAACAGAAGCGCGTAAGCGGCGCCCGCCGCGCCGGAAATTGCTCCGGAAACAACGACAGCCGCCAGCTTGTTCGCGAACACATTGTAGCCAAGCATCCGCGTACGATCTTCATTTTCGCGGATAGCAACCAGCACGCGCCCGAAGCGTGAGCGCACAATTCCGAGCGATATGAGCAGCACCGTCGCAAATAACACCAGCGCCGTATAATAGCGCGTCACCGGGTTCGAAAAGTCGAAGTGAAGCCCGGCAAACTCGACCAATCGCGTCGGTTGAGGCAACACTATGCCCTCATCGCCGCGCGTCCATTGACCGAAATACAGCGTCGCGAGATACAGCACCTGCGCAAACATCATGGTTACGATCATGAACGCGACGCCGGTCGTGCGCAGCGCCAGCAGACCAATGACCAGCGCCAGAACAGCCGCACAGCCAATGCCCGCCACAAAGGCAAGTGGCAGCGTCCAGCCAAGATGATAGACGGTCATCCCCGCGCCATACAGCCCCGCAGCGAAAAACATCGCATGGCCGAGGCTAAGCAGGCCCGTATAGCCAAACAGCAGATTATAGCCCATCGCAAACACGGCCAGCACCATGATCCGCGCGAACACGCCTTGATGATAGGCAGGCAGCACATAATCCAGCGCCGCCAGAAGCGCGATCACCGCTATATGCAGTATGATCTGCTTGCCGAAATTCATCGCGGCGCGGTTCCGAACAGCCCTTGCGGGCGGAACACCAGCACCAGCGCGACGGCGGCGGTGGCAATCATCTTTGCAAGCGTCGGCGAAAAGAACATCGCGATGATGCCGTCCGAAACGCCGATTATCAGCGCAGCGACCAACGTGCCACGCAGCGAACCAAGCCCACCGATAATCACAACGATAAACGACAGCAGCAGAGGGTCGAGGCCCATCAGATAGTGCGCTTGCTGGATTGGCACGATCAATACGGCAGCGATGGCTGCCAACATCGCGCCTAGCGCGAATACGCCCGCATAGACCCGTTCGACGGGTATAGCGAAAGCACGCGCCATCTCGCGGTCGATCTGCGTTGCCCGCATGATGAGACCGATACGCGTACGCGTCAGCACCAGCCACACAATCATGAGCAGCACTATCGCGGCGGCGATCACGAACAGCTTATAACCGGAATAGCCGAACCACGGGAATTGGATGCGAAAATTGAACGGCGCTTCCACGGGCCGTGCTTCGGGACCATAGAAGGTAAGCGCTGCCTGCTGGATGATATAGAGCAATCCGATTGTGGCAACGATTGTCGCTTCTGGATTGTACTCAAGCCGCCGCAACACCAACCGTTCCGAAAGGAAAGCGACAGCTCCGACCACCAGCGGACTGACAATCAATGCCGCAACGAAGCCCAAGGCTGGATTGCCAGTCACCATGGAAGCAACGCCCCACGCAACCACCGCGCCGAGCATGAAAAACTCGCCATGCGCAACATTCACGATGCGCATGACGCCGAACACGAGCGAGAGGCCCAGCGCCGTCAACGCGAGAACGGCGGCTGTCACCAACCCTTCAAGCGTTGCCAGCAACAGATGCGGCCCAAATCCCATGCGGCTCAGGCACCGTAGACAGCAGGGAACAATGCTGAAGTGCTGCTACCCCCAACCCTTAACCTCACGGGGGAAGGGTATTGAGAAACGAACATGTGTGTTTCCCCTCCCCCTTGAGGGGAGGGGTAAGGGGTGGGGGTTCCAACACAGAAATTGAATCCTCCACTACCCCGGCCATTACAAAGCCTGCTGTGTGTAGTCGCCTTCGGCTTCGTACATGCCGTCCTTGATCTCGGTGCGATGCACGACCGTCAGCTTGCCGCCTTCCACCTTTGAAATGTTCTGGTGGCCATAGACCTGATGCAATCTGCCGTCGAATATCTTGTCGCCTTGTGGGTGTTCCGGTCCTTCCTCGAAGCCCTGAATCGCCTCTGTCGCCTCGATGAGTTTGGCGCGGTCCGCCGGCCCTTGATAGCCCGCCGCTTCCATCGCCTGCTTGATGACGTAGAGCGTTTCCCAGCAACCGAACATATGTGCTGCTGTCGAAACGTCTTTGGGGTCGCCAACTGCCGCACCATTGTCGTCAATCCCGACCGCCGCGCGATAAGCCTTCATTGCCTCGGAATCATTTGCCTGCGTATAGCGCGGCGAGCCTTCCCAGAAATGCGAGCCGTCGAGGAACTCAAGGCCGGGGCTGTTGATGTCCACCGCTTCCAGCGAGTCGATAAAGCCGAAAAGCTGCGGCTTGTTGGAACCGTAGAATTCGCCAAGTTCCTTCACGAATGTCAGCACAGCCGGTCCGACCATCACGTGATAGAGAACCTCGGTTTCCGCCGGAATCTGCGGGAAGTATTTCGTGAAGCTGCTCTCTGTCGGCGGGATTGGGATCTGCGCGATGACCTCGCCTCCTGCCGTCTTGATCGCAGGGGTGAAATAGTCACGATGGTCGTGGCCGAACGCGTAATCCGGGAAGATCATGGTGACCTTCTTTCCGAGATTTCCCGAAACCCACGGTGCCATTGCAGTCACCTGTGAGCGCACATCGGTAATGCCCGGCTGGAAGCAGTAGCGGTTCATCTTGCCGGAGGCGACGTGATAACCCTCGCTCACCACAAAATACGGAATTTTCAATTCGCCCGCGACGGGCGCAGAAGCCACGACGACATGGCTGAACAGCGTACCATAAACGACATCGCATTGATGCTGAGTGGCAAGCTTGGCAACCACCTCGGCGCCGCGCTTGGGGTCGGTGCCGTCGTCTTCGGTCACGATTTCAACTGGACGGCCATTGATGCCGCCAGCAGCGTTGATCGCTTTCACGGCCGCCGCAGTGGTGCGCTCATACCAACGCCCATAGGCCGCGCCGATACCGGTCTTGTGCGCCTGAAAGCCAATCTTGATTGGCGCAGAGCTTTGCGCCTGCGCGTAGCGCACGAAACCCGGCGCGGTGGCGAGCGTGCCGGCCGCTGCAATTCCCTTCAACGCGTCGCGGCGTGAAATGGAGGTCGATGGAAGGATAATTGATGACTTCTTCGTCATGCCGTTCCCCTGTTGTTTTTTGTTGGCATGTCTGCACGGTCACGCCGTGTCAGTCCTGAATTGCCATTAGAGCACAATGACGCGCGGTCGCAAGCGCTCTAACCTGCTGACGGTGTGGAAAGTAACCACAAGCCGAGCAACGTATAGCCGACCATGAGAACCGCGAGCGGCAACTGGCTGATTGTCGCGGTGCGCGTCTGGCCGTAAAGGCGGATTGCAAGCATGTGCGCTATAAGCACGGCGAGCACATGCCCTGCGATAATCGCAAGCGACACGGCATTCCACAACATCCACGCCGCATCGTGACCCATCACGATGCCCGCCTCCAGATGACGTCCACTCAGACCGAGCAGATTCCACCCGCGCGCAAATGGATCGGAAAGCGCGATAAACGCCGCCTGTCCATCGACCAGAAATGAAGTCAAATAATGCGCGAAGTGATAGGCCAGTGCTATCGGAACGATCGACCAGACCAACAAGCCGATAGCCTCTCGGTTGTTCTCACCTGCCATCCGTTCACCCGCGCGAACCAGCAGAGCGAAAACAATTGGAAACGCGATCATCACCGCGAAAAGCCCGATGCTATTTGGCACGGTCACTGCCGAACGTCCCGGAAACTCCAGCGGATTTATTCCAATGCTTCCCAACCAGAGGAACGTCCTGGAAAAGCCGTCGAAAGACACTGCAGCGAGGTTCGCGAGCAGAAATACGACGCCACTCATTGGCAACGCTCTCGCTTCCGCTACCCCCGCTCCGGGCAATCGTAACTCCACCGTTTCGGGCTTTTCCTTGGACGGCTGTATGACTCCGAATCGCGCGATCATAGAGAAAAACACGGTGAGAAATTCACCCTGTCTGGTCCATTTCTCGTGACCAAACAACACGGCGAAAACAAAGGTAACGATCCAGTATGAGAACGAGACGATGGCGAGGCGTCGCGGGTCTTCTGGAGCAATATAAATCAGTTCAAACCACGCAAATGCGGCGAACAAGAAAACCGCTGGAAGATAGTTTGCCTTGCCTTCATCAAATGCGCGTTCTGCTGTACGCGTGAGTTTTTGCACAGCAAGGCACGGCGCATACCATGGATCGATCCAGCGCCAGATATTTCCTAACAGACCCTGCGCCAATGGCACGCCGACCCACAGCAACGTCCAGATGGTCAATGGCAACGGGTTATGTGTAGGATCGGGGCTGCCGCGCAACCCTGCGGCCACCAGAGCGATAAAGAGCAAGAAAGATAGTGCACTCGTTAGTATCCGCAGGCGTTCGGGCGAACGCCAAAGCGGCAAGCAAAAATTTCTGTAGGTATCAAGCGCCGCAGGCTTCAGGAAAAACAGAATCGCAAAGCTTGCGACCACTGCAAAAGCCCCGCCTGCGAGGTAATAGCCGGTCGGCAAAAGCAGAACATGCCCGCGCTCCGACGCATGGGCAAAAGCCACGTCCGGCGACAGGACGCACGCCAGCCAAGCAAAAAAAACAAGTTTGAAACGCATCACAATTTCCAGAAAGCAGCCAGTCTTGGTCACACCCAGACCTTCTGCCTGACCCTGCCGCTTTCGCCGAAAAGGCGTATGTAGCGTTTGATTTCCTTGGGGTCGCCGGTGGCTTTTTCGGGATTGTCGGAAAGCTTCACTACCGGTCGCCCATTCGCTTCCGTCACCTTGCACACCAGTGAAATCGCATCCAACTGGCTTGTCGGACGTGGTGCGCAATCTTCGAAATCATTTGTCAGGTTCGTTCCCCAGCCGAAGCTCATGCGCACCTTACCGTCAAAGTGTTCATATGTCTTGATGATGGTATCCACGTCGAGACCGTCCGAGAAGATCAACAGCTTTTTCGTTGGGTCGACGCCTTTCTCTTTCCACCAGCGGATAATGCGTTCGCCGCCTTCTATTGGCGGTGCGCTGTCGGGGCGGAAACCGGTCCAGTCGGCCACCCAGTTCGGCGCGTCCCGCAGAAAAGCGTCCGTGCCGAATGCATCTGGCAGCACAATCAGCAAATTGCCGCCATAATAGCGCTGCCAATCCTGCAGCACACGATAGGGCGACTTTTTCAAATCTTCGTCATTATCGGTCAGTGCCGCAAAAACCATTGGCAACTCGTGCGCATTGGTGCCGAGCGCTTCCAGATCATTGTCCATCGCCAGCAGCACATTGCTCGTGCCAGTAAATGCTTCGCCTATGCCTTCCTTCAGCGCTTCCACGCACCAGCGTTGCCACAGGAAGCTATGCCTGCGGCGCGTTCCGAAATCCGAAATCTTGATGCCCGGAAGCTTTTTCAGGCGCTCGGTCTTTTCCCACATCTTCGCCTTGGCGCGCGCATAAAGCACGTCCAGCTCAAACGGGCCAAACTTCTTCATCGCTGAGCGGGAGCGCAGCTCATTAATAATCGCCAGCGCGGGTATCTCCCACATGGATGTGTGCATCCATGGTCCGGGAAATTCCAGCTCATATTGGTCGCCAACGCGTTCCAGCCGATATTCGGGAAGCTGAAAATTCTCCAGCCATGCAAGGAACTCCGGCTCGAAAATCTGCTTACGACCATAGAAGCTGTTACCAGCCAGCCAAATCATCTCTTTTTTGGTTATGCGGACGGTCCGGGCGTGGTCCAACTGCTCACGCAATTCCTGCTCGTCGATCTCCTTCGCAAGCTTAACTTTCGTCGTGCGATTGATAAGCGAGAAGGTGGCGTTGACTTTGGGGTACATGCCCCAGATCATCTGCAGCATGAGCAGCTTGTAGAAATCTGTATCCAGCAGGCTGCGAACGATTGGATCAAGCTTCCACGCGTGATCATAGACCCTGCGGGCGATATCGGTTGTGGGCATCAAACTCCCTCAGGTCGCGCAACACCATGCAGCTTTGTAGAGAAAACGCGTTTTAGACAACAGCTTTTTCCATCAATCTCAAAGCATCGCGTCTCAGCCAGCGATAGAGCAGCAGCAGCGCTACGACCGCAAGCCCAATAAACAGTCCGAGCCATATACCGACACCCTCAAAGCCGTAGTGAAACGCGAGCAGTACGCCCAGCGGCAGCCCGATTCCCCAATAGCCGATTGCGGCGTAGAGCATGGGCATCTTCGTGTCTTGCAAGCCCCGCAGCATTCCGGCCGCAACGGCTTGCGCGCCGTCAGCCACCTGAAACAGTGCCGCAAACATGAGGAAGGTAATGGCATATGCGATGACCGGCGCGTTGGCGGGGTCCGACACATCGATAAAGGCCGAAATCAATAGTTTGGGTAGCGCCACCATCATGAGCGCCATCACCGCCATGAACGAAACTCCGATACAGTACGCCGTCCAGCCGGATCGACTGACGCCTTCGCCATCGCGTGCACCATAGGCAAGACCGACACGCACCGTAACCGCTTGTCCAATACCGAGCGGAACCATGAAAGTTACAGAGGCGATCTGCAACGCGACCGCGTGCGCTGCTAGCTGCACCGCATCAATCAGCCCCATCAAAAATGCGGCAGCGTTGAAGATCGTCACCTCGAAGGCAAGAATCCCGGAAATCGGCGCACCCAGTTTCAGCAAAGCCCAAAGTCGCGGCCAGTCCGCTCGCCAGAAGCGCCCGAACAATTGATAGCGCCGGAACTTCCGCTCGATCATCGTGACTGTCGCAAGCCCTGCGAACATGAAGAAGGAAGCAAAGCTGGTGGCGATGCCCGATCCGGCAATCCCAAGTTTGGGAAAGCCCGCATGTCCAAAAACCAGCGCCCAGTTCCCCACGGCGTTGAGGATCACTGCCACAACCATTACGGCCAACGCCCAACCGGGTCGCTCAAGCGCTGAGATGAAAGACCGCAGCACGATGTACCCATAGAACGGCAAAATCGCCCATTGCAGGCAGCGCAGATAAATGCCCGCCTGCGCGGCGAGTTCAGGTTTTTGGCCCATCGCCAGAAGTATCGCCTCGCCATTCCACAGGAGAATCCAGAGTGGAATCGACACCAGCACTGAAAGCCAAAGACCTTGACGTACGGTGCGCCGCACGTCGCGCACGGAGTGCTTTTTCCGGCCAAGCTCCGCTGCCATCATTGGTGCGGTGCCATAGGCCAACCCAAGCCCAAAAATAAGCGCGGCAAAATAGAGATTCGAGCCAAGTGCACCAGCAGCCAGCGCGTCGGGGCCAAGCCGGCCGATAATGGCGACATCGGTTGCGGTCATCGCGACTTGCGCGAGGTTGGTCAGGATCATCGGCCACGCAAGCGCCAGCATGGCGCGAATTTCTCCGCGCCAGGGCTGCGCCGTCATGGGGCTCCCTGAGTCCATTGCCAAACCTGCTCTCAAATCCTCCCATGCCGGTGCAACCGGCAGGAGTGCTGCTTCTGAACGAAGGTATTGAAAGTCGCAAGACGCTGGTTGCTGTCGCTGTTGAGCCAGCTGACTCGCTCTTGACAGGGGATAAGAACTGGTGCGACCCCCAACTGCACTTTAGGGAGTGAGCGATGGCCAATGGCGTTGTGATCGTTGGAACCGGGCATGGCGGCGTACAAGCTGCCGCGAGTTTGCGTGAGGATGGCTACGACGGCCCTGTCATCCTCGTCGGCGACGAACGCGAGTTACCCTATCACAAGCCACCATTGTCCAAGACCTTCATCAAGGATGACAAGGCCGAGCCGCAAATATTGCGCGCCGAAAGTTTCTACGCATCGCACAATATTGACCTGCGGCTTGGCGAACGCGTCGAGCGCATCGACGGCAAGCGCCTGCACCTCGCCGGCGGCGAAGCCCTTGAGTTCGATCATGCAATTCTCGCCCTCGGCGCGCGTCCCCGCACCTTGAATCTGCCGGGCGCACAGCTTGAAGGCGTCATGCCCTTGCGCGACGTCGCGGACGCCCGCCGCATCCGCGAAGCCGCTCACGGCGCGGAAGAGGTCGTGGTAATCGGCGGCGGCTTCATCGGTCTGGAAATTGCCGCAACGCTCCATGCCGGAGGTCGCCGGGTGACGGTGGTTGAGGCTCAACACCGCGTTCTCGGTCGTGGCGTGGCGGCGATCATCGCTTCGCATGTCCACAAGCGTCTGGTGGAAACCGGCGTCGAGGTGCGCACCGATATCGGCATCGAGCGCATTGTCGGCAGCGACGGCCACGTGACCGGCGTCGAGTTGCGCGATGGCGAAACCATACCCGCACGTTTGGTCATTGTCGGAATCGGGGTGGTCCCAAATGTCGAACTGGCAGAGATCGCGGGTATCGCCGTAACGAATGGCATCAAGGTCGATGGCTCTATGCGCACGTCGCGCGACGACATTCTTGCCATAGGCGATTGCGTGAACTTCCATCACTGGATGACCGGCAGCGACGTTCGTCTGGAATCGGTGCAGAACGCCACTGATCAGGCACGTCGTGCCGCCAAGACGATCCTCGGCCATGCGGGTGAATATGATGCCGTGCCTTGGTTCTGGTCGGATATTGGAGACATGAAGCTCCAGATGGTGGGACTCGTGGGTCGCGAAGATCGACATATCCTCGCTGGTTCGCCCGATGAGAATCGCTTCGCGGTGTTTCACTTTGCCGGCCCCCGCCTGACCGCTATCGAAACCATCAATCGGCCTGCCGATCACATGATAGGACGGCGCATTCTCGCTACGGATTTCTCGCCTGAATTCGATGCGCTCAAGGCCAGCCCTGACAGCCTGAAAGCAATCTTCACGGAATGGCAGTCGAAAGTTTAATGTTCAAAGTATTCTCTGTCGCATTCGCGCTTGTCTTGCTTGCCTTTCCCGCGCTGGCCGCGGAAGGGCTGCCCGGTGAAACCATGCCGCTATGGTGGGGCCTTCCCTTCTTGGGCATTCTGCTTTCAATTGCGACTGGCCCGCTGCTTTACCCGCATTTCTGGGAACATCACTACGGCAAGATCACGCTCGGTTGGACACTGATCGTTCTCGTTGCAATGCTCTTCAGCTTCGGCACGCCCGCAACCCTTGAGGCCGTGCTTCACGCGGTTCTTCTTGAATACCTGCCTTTCATCATCCTGCTGTTCGCGCTCTTCACCATCGCTGGCGGCATCGTGATTACGGGCAACATTCACGGCACGCCTTTGACGAATGTCATTCTGCTGGTCATCGGCGCGCTGCTGGCGTCGGTGGTTGGCACAACGGGCGCGTCCATGATCATGATTCACCCAATCATCCGTGCAAACGACAACCGCCCTTCCAACGCGCATGTGATCGTCTTTTTCATTTTCCTCGTCTCGAATATCGGCGGCGCATTGACCCCGCTCGGTGATCCACCCCTCTTTGTCGGCTTCCTGCGCGGCGTCGAGTTTTTCTGGACGACCCAACACCTTCTCATCGAAACGCTGTTCGTCGCGAGTCTCGTGCTCGGCATTTTCTTCGTCCTCGACCTGTTCCTTCATTTCCGGGAAGCAGGCACTCCGAAAATCAAAGACCCAACGCCCGACACGCGAGTTGGCATGCGCGGCCTTATCAATGTTCCGCTGCTCGCCTGCGTTATCGGTGCGATCCTCATGTCGGCAAGCTGGAAGCCGGGCATCGAATTTTCCGTCGCGGGCGTGCATGTCGAACTGCAAAACATCCTGCGCGACGCGATCATTCTGTGCAGCGCCATGATCTCGTTTAAGGTAACGCCCCGCCTGCTTCGCAAAGCCAACGAGTTTTCGTGGGGGCCGATCCTCGAAGTCGCAAAACTGTTTGCTGGCATCTTCATCGCCATCGTACCGGTTGTAGCGATTCTCAAGGCTGGAGAGGGCGGCGCGCTTTCCGGTTTGGTCGCGCTCGTCACCGGTCCTGACGGCCAGCCCAATAATCTCGCATATTTCTGGCTTACGGGCGTGCTTTCCTCATTTCTCGACAACGCGCCAACCTATCTGGTGTTTTTCGAGCTTGCAGGTGGCGACCCGCATCACCTCATGACCGCAGGCGCATCCACGCTCGCGGCGATCTCGTCCGGCGCGGTCTTCATGGGCGCCAACACCTATATCGGCAACGCGCCAAACTTCATGGTTTACGCGATTGCCAGAGGGCGCGGCGTCGCAATGCCGAGTTTCTTTGGATACATGCTTTGGTCCGGTGCGGTTCTCATACCTGTGTTCTTGCTGGTGGGGTTCCTGTTCTTCTGACGATGGACGCGCACAACCATCTGATGTAAATCACCGGCGCGGCGTGCGCCCGCAAGACTTTGGCAACAGGTGCGTTTGAGTGTCAGGCATCGCATATCTCGGCAACAGAACAATTCGATTTGTAGCGGCAATCCTTGCCTTGATGCTGCTATCTGCTTGCACGACCGCCAGCGAGGGGTTGCGCAGCGTTGAACCTTCCGCTCTGGCACCTACGGAAAATTCAGATGAATCGCCACGTCATGCGGTAGCCGTCGTGGACGTCGCTTCCGGTCGCATGCTCTATTCCGTCAACTCCAATTCCGCGCGCCATCCGGCATCGCTCACCAAGATGATGACGCTCTATCTTCTCTTTGAAGCTATCGAGTCGCATCGCGTGAATCTCTTTACGATGATCCCCGTTTCGGAACATGCAGCCAGCCAGCCTCCTTCAAAACTGCGGCTGCGGCCCGGCGACCAGATTGACGTTCTCACTGCAATCCATGCACTCACCGTGAAGTCGGCAAATGACGTCGCTGTCGCGGTCGGTGAGTATCTTGGCGGCTCCGAAGATCAGTTCGCGCAGATGATGAATGCAAAAGCCCGCTCGCTCGGAATGCGCGGCACCACCTTCCGCAACGCGTCCGGCCTGCACGATCCTGAACAGGTGACGACGGCGCGGGACATGGCGCTGCTCGGCATTTCCCTACGCCGTCGTTTCCCGGACAAGTTCCAGTATTTCTCGGCCACCAGCTTCAATTTCCGGGGCAAGATCGTCAAAGGTCATAATGATCTGCTCGGAAGTGATGGTATCGACGGCATCAAGACCGGCTATGTTCGCGCCTCCGGTTTCAACATCGTCACGTCCGTGCAATCCGGCGGCAAAAGCCTCGTCGTCGTGGTTATGGGCGGCCAAACTGCGCGCGCTCGAAATGCAGAAGTCCAAAGCCTGATCGCGACCTATCTCGGCGGGCCGCAACCCGTCGCGTTGCAGCCTTAAATATCTGCAAAATCGTTCTTGTAATGTTCTATATTATATGAGAACAGTCTAATCATATTTGGTGCGTGGCGGCGTGCCTGGAATGATTGGTTCTGGCACATGGTTTCACGCGTCCATACTGTTGCGTTTCAAGGCATAGAAGCCGTCCCGGTCGATGTTCAGGTCATGATCGCGCCGGGAAAAGTCGGCATGCAGATTGTCGGCCTTCCAGACAAAGCCGTCGCGGAAAGCAGGGAGCGAGTGCAAGCCGCCCTTCACGCGACAGGCTTGTCGATGCCGGCCAAGCGCGTCACCATAAATCTCGCACCCGCAGACCTGCCGAAGGAAGGAAGTCATTACGACCTTCCCATCGCTCTGGGTCTGATGGCTGCGATGGGCGCTATCCCAGCTGATGCGCTTTCCGGCTTCGTTGTATTGGGCGAACTCGCGCTGGACGGAACCATTGCGGAAGTCGCCGGCGTGCTGCCTGCCGCCGTTGGGGCCAATGCGCAGGGTCGCGGATTGATCTGTCCGGAGGCTTGCGGGCCAGAAGCCGCCTGGGCGGGTGCAGATATAGACATTCTTGCGCCACACAGCCTGATTGCTGCGGCCAATCATTTTCGTGGAACGCAAGTCCTCTCAAGACCCATCCCCGCCATACACCGCAAGGAAACCGGAGGATTACCGGACCTTGCAGATATCAAGGGGCAGGAAACGGCTCGGCGCGCGCTGGAAGTTGCTGCTGCTGGTGGGCACAATCTCCTTATGTCCGGCCCGCCAGGTTCTGGGAAATCCATGCTCGCCGCGCGGCTCCCATCGATATTGCCGCCGCTTGAACCGCGCGAATTGCTCGAAGTATCAATGATCGCATCAATCGCGGGTCAATTAGCTGGTGGAAAGCTCAGCGACAGCCGTCCGTTCAGATCGCCCCACCATTCTGCATCGATGGCGGCAATGGTCGGCGGTGGCGTGAAGGCACGCCCCGGCGAAGTTTCACTTGCTCATCAACGGCGTCCTCTTTCTGGATGAGTTTCCTGAGTTCACACCTGCCGTTCTGGATTCGCTGCGCCAGCCTCTGGAAACGGGAGAATGCATGATTGCACGTGCTAATCATCGCGTTTCCTATCCGGCACGCATTCAACTCGTCGCCGCGATGAACCCGTGCCGCTGTGGCATGGCTGGAGAACCCGGGCATCACTGCGCGCGCGGCCCGCGGTGCCTGACGGAATATCAGGCGCGAATTTCCGGCCCGCTTCTCGACCGCATCGACATCAGGATTGACGTTCCCGCCGTTTCCGCTGCAGACCTTGTCTATTCGGACCGCAGCGAAAGCAGTGCGACCGTTGCGCAACGCGTTGCGCGTGCGCGGCAAATGCAGCGAAAGCGATTTGAAGCGATTGGGCACGGCGGTCACAACCAACGCGCATTGTTCTGTCTCGCTGATCGAAACCGGTAGCCACGCCGGATTCTAGCGGTGCGTCGCTGCTGGCAGAGGCGAGCGAAAAGCTAGGCTTCTCCGCCCGCGCCTATCATCGCGTTTTGCGTGTTGCCCGTACGCTCGCCGATCTCGATGGCAGCGAACGCGTGGGCCGCATTCATCTGGCCGAAGCGATTGCCTATCGGCTGCCGAGCGAGCGCATCGCACAAGCCGCGTGATACTCGAAAATTGCCCTCTTGCATTGTGGTCAATGACAGGCATCGTGCGGCAATAGTAATAGTGCAGGATGCTGTCGTGAGTAACATTGCTTTTTCCGCAGCGGGCATATCGGTGGCCGTCGATCTTTCGGTCGGCCACATCGCAGATTTGGCGATCGATTTAGGGGATCGCGTTCTGCGTCCGCTGCATCGCGCGCCGTGGATCGGTGAATCAGACCTTCCAGCCGATATCGCTCCCGGTTTGGAGCGTCTGTCGGGCGACTTTCTCTGCGCGCCGTTTTCCCGCAACGATATTGAAGAAGCGCCGGGGCATGGCTGGCCCGCCAATAGTCCTTGGGCTGTAATCTCAAGCAGTGCGATTCCCGGCGGATGGCGCGTAACGCTGAGACTTGGAAAGCCGGTGTTCGGCGCGACGATCGAAAAGACGCTTACAGTGCGCGACCACCATCCATTTCTGTATCAGGAACACCGGATCATTGGTGGTTCCGGCGAACTGCCCGTCGCACATCATGTAATGAGTATGATGGCCCGTGGGGGCAAGCTCGCTTTTTCGCCAAAGCGCTTTGCTGAAACCCCCGCGGAATCGCTTGAGCCGGATGCCGCGCGCGGTCGATACAAGCTCGCCTATCCGGCGCACATGTCGCGAGATATCCACCACTTCCCCACAAAGCGATGGCGGCTTCACCGACCTTTCCGCCTACGCTGCGGAGGATCATCGCGAAGATTTCGTCATTTTGGTAGAAGAGCCGGCGAACGCGTTGGGTTGGACTGCCTTGCAGCGTGAGGCCGAGGGCGATCTGGTGCTCGTTCTGAAAAATCCATCCGAACTGCCCATCACAATGCTCTGGTACTCGAATGGTGGTCGGGATTACGCACCTTGGAACGGGCGGCATCTCGGCGTTCTCGGCATTGAGGATGGGCGCACCGCTGTCGGGCATCGCCAGTCAGTTGGCGATAACAATCTTAAAGCCGCAGGCGTGCCGACGAGCTTCACGCTCAGCTCGGACGCGACGATCAGCTTCCGCCACATATTAGGGGCATTGCCCTTGCAGGCGCTTCCCAACACAGTCGAGCAACAGAAAAATACGTTGCTGCTCAACATGGACGGTCGCGAGTTTCTGACGCAATTCGATTCGGGATTTCTTTCTCGCGCCACAGACTAGCCCTATGATGCAGCATGGGAGGTTGTCAGATGTCACAGATTGCTCATTTGGCGTCAGCCATCTTCAAGAAGGCCGGTAAGGGCCGCCGCTGTCTGGTCGCTGTTGCCGGTCCGCCCGGAGCCGGGAAATCCACCATATCCTCGGCCCTTATAGATTTGCTTCCGGAGGGTTCATCTGTCGTCGTGCCAATGGACGGCTTTCATTATGACGACGCCGTGCTCGACCAGAAGGGATTGCGCTCTCGAAAAGGCGCACCGGAGACATTTGATTTCGCCGGCTTTGAACATCTTTTGAAGCGCATTCGCGCGGGCGAACCCGAAATCGCCATTCCGGTCTTCGACCGCAACATAGAGTTGTCCCGCGCTGCCGCGACCATTGTCGACACAGACAAGCGCTTCATCATCGTGGAAGGCAATTACCTGCTGCTTTCAGAAAAGCCGTGGGCGCGCCTCCAAGAACTATTTGATTTTACGGTGTTTCTCGATGTGCGTCGCGACGAGCTTGAGCGCAGGCTCATCCAGCGCTGGCGCGATCATGGTCGATCCGAGGAGGATGGTCGCGCCTGGGTTGATTCAAATGATTTGCCGAATGTTGATCGAGTTCTTCAAAACCGGAGGCGCTGCCGACTTGACGATCTGATTCGCAAGGCCAATTCTCCGCAAATCACCGCGCAAAATGGTCGCAGGTGACGATCGAGGGTGGAGCCATTTCGAAAAAGGAGAGTTCGATGGCAAAGCAGGCGACGAAGGCTGCTGGCGGTAAAGCTGCAGCCAAGGGGGCGGCCAAGCCGGCCTCTAAGACCACCAAGGCGGCTGCTAAACCAGCCGCAGCGAAGACCAAGGCCGCCGTTAAGCCAGCGGCAAAAGCAGCAGCGAAACCAGCGTAAAAGCAGCAGCCAAGCCTGCGGCAAAAGCCACTGCAAAACCGGCAGCAAAAGCCGCTGCCAAGCCAGCCGCAAAAGCGACGGCCAAACCTGCGGCGAAAGCTGCAGCTAAGGCGCCTGCGAAAAAGGCGGCCGCAAAGCCTGCAGCAAAGGCGAAAGCTCCGGCAAAGCCTGCTGCCAAATCCAACGGCGCTGCGGCTACCGTTGCAAAAACTGCAAAGAAAGCGGTCAAGACTGTCAAGTCCACCGCCAAAAGTGTGGTTGCTGCGGCAGCATCAGTTGTAGGCGCAAAAAAGACGTCGTCCAAAAAGGCTTGATGCATCGCCCTGCGCGGGTTCAGCGAGCCTGTTTTCTCGTATGGCCAGCCAGGTTTGGCGCGGAGCGCGAATGCTCCGCAACTTTATGTCCCCAACATGCACCACCCGTCAGCGCGGCGGCACGACCAAACCCTTTTGTGAAGCAGGCCGCTCCAGAGCGCGTTCAAGCCAGTCGTTGACGTTCCTCAGCTTGTCGAAGCCGAGCGCTTCGCTTGCCTCGTAAACGACTTTTGAGCCACGCACCCACGGGAAAATCGCAATATCTGCAATTGTGTAGTCGTTGCCCATGATCCAGCGGCGGCGATCGAGCCTTTGCTCAAGCACTCCGAGCAAGCGGCGCGCCTCGTCCCGATAGCGGTTAAGTGGACGCTTGTCCTCGATCTCGCGCCCCGCAAACTTGTAGAAGAAACCGAACTGCCCGAACATCGGTCCAATCGAAGCCATCTGGAAAAACAACCACTGCAGCGTTTCATATCTACGCGCCGGATCGGTCGGCAGCAGCTTGCCGGTCTTTTCTGCGAGGTAGGTCAGAATTGCACCAGATTCGAAAAGCGCCATCGGCTTTCCGTCCGGGCCATTCGGATCGATGATCGCGGGAATCTTCCCATTGGGGTTCAACGAAAGAAACGAGTTCAGTCCATGTTTCGTTCTTGGTGATGTCGACCTTGTGCGCCTCGTAGGGCAGGCCGATTTCCTCCAGCATAATCGAAACCTTTACGCCGTTTGGCGTCGGAAAAGAATAAAGCTGGATTCTGTCAGGATGCTGCGCAGGCCAGCGGTTCGAAATAGGAAACTCTGAAAGGTCAGTCATGGTCAGCTCACTTTTCAAAAGGATCAGGCAGACTTGAATGCCACCACCGCATTCGTTCCGCCAAACGCAAATGCATTGCTAATCGCTGCTCTAACCGGACGCTGCTTCGCCACGTTGGGCGTAACGTCCAGATCGCAGTCGGGGTCCTTCTCGCGATAATTTGCGGTCGGCGGCACGATGCCTTCGCGAATTGCCATAACACAGGCAATCACCTCCAGTGCGCCGGAGGCTCCCATGCAGTGCGCGTGCATGGATTTGGTCGAGGAGACTGAAACCTTGTCCCCATCAGGGCCGAACACCGCGCGTATCGCAGCGGTTTCGATCTGGTCGTTGGCCTTGGTTCCTGTGCCGTGTGCGTTAATGTAATTTACATCGCCCGTGTCCAAGTCCGCATCCGCCAGGCACGCGCGCATCGCGGCAGCCGGCCCTTCGACTGTAGGCGAAACGATATCAGACGCATCGGCAGACATGCCCGCTCCGGCAAACTCAGCCAATATCGTTGCGCCGCGCGCCTTGGCGTGTTCGTAGCTTTCCATCACGGCAATTGCCGAGCCTTCACCGAGCACCAGCCCGTCGCGATCATTGGAGAATGGTCGACAAGTCTCACGGGCCAGTGCGCGCAGCGCTTCCCAGCCTTTCACGACACCAAACACGAGTGGCGCGTCGGTACCGCCCGCTAGCATTACGTCCGCGCGTCCAAGCCGTATCTGGTCGGCGGCTGCCGCGAATGCATGATTCGATGAAGCGCAGGCGGAGGTCACGCCAAACACAGGGCCACGCAGCCCATGGATCATGCTCACCTGGCCGGCAGGCGCACTCGGCATGATGCGCGGCACGGTGAAAACGTTCGCTCGCGATTTACCTTCTTTCAGCAGGCCGAAATAGTTTTCGTCCGCGGCTTCTGCACCGAAAATACCTGTCCCGACGACCGCGCCGATCCGGCCGCTATCCATTGCCTGAACATCAATCGCGGCATTACGAATTGCCTCGTCCGCCGCCATTGCGGCCAGCAGTGCGAAACGGTCGATAGCCACGAGCTTGCGCCTATCCACACTCCAATCAGGCAATTGCTTTATTTCCGCGCCTATATTCGTCTTGGCGTCGCGCAAGAGTGGCGTGGAAAGTGTGCCGATGGCAGAGCGGCCTGAGCGCATTGCATCCCAAATATCGGCGACATTCGTGCCGAGCGCGCACAGGCCGCCCAGACCTGTGATAACGATTCGCTGCCGCGACACGTCAGGCGTTCTTCTTGTCGATAAGCGTGCGCACCGCGGTCACCATGTCACCCACATTCTTGAGCTTGTTCCAGGCGTCCACGGTGTTCATCTCAATCTCGATGCCATAGGCCTCTTCGACATCGAAGATGATCTCCGTGAGTTCCAGCGAGTGAATGCCAAGCGCAGTCAGTTCGGTTTCAGGAGTTATTTCTCCGATGTCAGGGTCTGCATGCGCCTGAATCTTCGCAATGATGTCTCGCGTAAGTTCATCTGTCATGCGCGATCTTCCCCCGCTATGCTATCGATTCAATGCCTATTGTGAAACTCTGTATAGAAATCACATTGATGTGGCGCAACAAGCAGAATGAAGAAAGGCCCCGCAAATGCGGGGCCTTCGACCGCCGGCCTGAGACGGTCATAATCAATGGCGGGAAAGCCAGCCGTCGATTTCAGTCTCAACCTCGTCCTGGGCCTTGCCGTAGCGCTCCTGAAATCCGGCCAGCCAATTCGCGGCGTTTTCCTTTGATTACGTCAAGGTCGTCGTCAGTGAGTTTGCCCCACTGCTGCTGAACCTTGCCCTTGAACTGTTCCCAATTTCCTTCGATACGATCCCAATTCATTTGGTGTCTCCTCTTCTGAAAATTGCGGGCCTTTAATTGCCTCGAAGGAAAAACGCGATATCTCCAGATATGTTCCTTCATTTTGCGTCTTGCCTGCGGCGTGGAGGCGCGCCAAAGCCACTTTGCGCGGCGCGCGAAAGCGATTAAGAACGGTTCAACGCACGCCAAGGGCCTACGGAGCTATGGAATGACTGAAATCCTGCAAACCCCAAAACTTATCACGGTTTTCGGGGGCTCCGGCTTTCTCGGTCGCCACGTCGTGCGTGCTCTCGCGCGGCGCGGCTATCTGGTGCGTGTAGCGTGCCGCCGTCCCGATCTTGCCGGCCATTTGCAGCCGCTTGGCAATGTCGGCCAGATACAGGCGGTTCAGGCAAATCTGCGCGTGCGCTGGTCGGTAGATCGCGCGGTGCAGGGCGCGGCGCATGTGGTCAATCTCGTTGCCATCATGCATGAAAGTGGTCGCCAAACCTTCAATGCCGTGCAGGACTTCGGCGCTCGCGCGGTTGCAGAAGCTGCGCGCTCGGTTGGCGCGGGGCTCACCCATGTTTCGGCAATTGGCGCGGACAAGGATTCGGCATCCGCATATGCACGCACCAAAGCGCTCGGAGAAGCGGCGGTAAAGGAGACGATCAAGGATGCGGTCATCCTGCGGCCTTCGATCATTTTTGGACCCGAAGACGCGTTCTTCAACCGTTTTGCCAATATGGCTCGCTATTCTCCTGCACTGCCGTTGATTGGTGGCGGCCAGACGAAGTTCCAGCCGGTGTTTGTCGGTGACGTTGCCGAGGCCATTGCGCGCTCTGTCGATGGCAAGGTTGCGGGCGGCAAGATCTATGAGCTTGGTGGGCCTCAGCATCTCACCTTCCGGGAATGCATGGAAACTATACTCGAAACCATCGACCGCAAGCGCTTGCTTGTGCCGGTGCCGTGGTGGCTCGCTGAGATCCAGGGCAGCGTTCTTGGTCTTTTGCCAAATCCGCTTCTCACCAAGGATCAGGTCATTCTGCTGCGTTCGCATAATGTCGTTTCACCGAAAGCTGAAAAAGAAGGCCGCACCTTCAGCGGTCTGGGCATCACGCCAACCGCAGTCGGCGCTATCCTGCCAAGCTATCTGTGGCGGTATCGCCCCGCCGGTCAGTTCACACGAAAGAACGAAGCATAGGCCCGCTGGATTCCTTTCTTCCTGATGGGGTAAGCGCAGCGGCAGCCTTGCTGCTTGTGGTCGCCAGCTTTTTCACTTCCGCGCTCACGGCTTCTTTTGGCGTGGGTGGCGGCGTTGCGATGCTCGCTCTGCTTGGCATTTTCGTGCCGGTTGCGGTGCTCATTCCGGTACACGGCGCAGTGCAACTCGGCTCCAACACTGGCCGCGCATGGATTCAGCGACGCTTCATCCGCATGGATGTCGCTGCGCCTTTCATGGCTGGAAGCGTTGTAGGCGGAATCGCGGGCGTGTTTCTCGTTGTGCAATTGCCGGATGCGCTGATGAAAATCGTGCTTGGCGCTTTCATCATTCTCGTCACATGGACGAAAATTCCGGGCATCAATCGCTTGGGTAAGGCAGGGTTAGCAATTGCCAGTTCCGCCCTAGCCCTGATTTCGATGATGGTAGGCGCGACCGGACCGCTCGTTTCTCCGATTCTCGCGCAATTCATTCCGGATGACCGCAAGGCGCTGGTGGCCACCCACGCGGCCAGCATGGTCGTGCAACATGCGCTGAAAATTCTGGTGTTTGGCCTTGCCGGTTTTGCCTTCGGAAGCTGGTTGCCGATGGTCGCGGCAATGATTTTCACTGGTTATCTTGGCACCACTTACGGCAGCTTGCTTCTGGACAAATTGCCGGAAGAGTCGTTCCGCAAATGGTTCAAAATAGGTTTGACCATACTTGCCCTCGACATCCTGCGCCGGGGGCTGAGCGGCTTCTTTTGAGCCTTAGCCGAAAATCAGCAGGGCGATGAGCCCGACGCCGCCAACGATCAGACGCCACCAGCCAAACACCGAATAGCCGTGCTTGGAAACATATCCGAGCAGCGAGCGCACTACTATAACGGCCATAATAAACGCAGCGATAAAGCCGGTCGCGATAATGGGCAGGTCTGCGGCGGAGAGCACGTCGCGGTTCTTGTAGAGGTCGTAGGCAAAAGCGCCCGCCATTGTTGGCATAGCTAGAAAGAAGGAGAATTCCGCCGCCGAACGCTTGTCAGCCCCCATCAGCAGCGAACCCACAATCGTCGCGCCGGAGCGGGAAGTACCCGGAATCATCGCGAGACATTGCACGAGACCGATCTTGAAGCAGAGTGACAGCGGGAAATCCATCACGTCGAAATAGCGCGGCTTTAGTGGCGCGCGGTCGATGGCCAGTAGGATGACGCCGCCGATAATCAGCATGATGCAAATCAGCATCGGGCTCTCGAACAGCACGGTTTTGATAAAATCATGCGCCAGCGCGCCGATTACCGCCGCGGGCAGGAAGGCCAGCAAAATGCCTGCGACAAAGCGCTGCGTTTTTGGGTCGGATGGCAGGTTGCGCACGAGTTGGAGAAGCTTGCCCGCATATACGGAAAGGATCGCCAGGATCGCGCCGAGCTGGATAAGCACCTCAAATGCCTTGCCGGTGGACTGAAATCCCAGAAAATGCCCGGCGAGCAATATGTGCCCGGTCGATGAGACCGGCAAAAACTCGGTCAAGCCTTCCAGCAGGCCGAGCAACAGTGCTTCGACGATTGTCTGATTTTCCATGATGCTCTCGGATGGGTATCCCGGCGATTGCTTGTGTTCGTTCGGAACAGACCCTATAGGTTTGTGCGATTCTGCCCGACGGAAACCGACTTATCGGTCCGGCACGAACTTTACCAGATCATTCGTTGCGATTTCATGCTCACCCTGTTCCAACACCCTATGCTTCCGTCATGCCGGTTTATCCGTCTCGCTTTCGGCGAGAACGGGGAGGAACTGGAATTGATCGAGGAAACGCCGTGGAGCCGCCGCAAGGAGTTTCTGGCGCTTAACCCGGCTGGCTCGCTGCCGGTTTTGCTGGCGGAAGGTGACGTCTCGATTGTGGGAGCCACCGTCATCGCGGAATATCTTGACGAAACGCGCGGTATTTTGAAGCGTGATCGCCGCTTGCTGGCGGAAAACCCTATGGACCGCGCCGAAATTCGTCGTCTGGTCGACTGGTATCTTGTCAAGCTGGACAGCGAGGTTACGCGCCATCTGGTGCGCGAGCGCGTGTTCAAGCCCATGATGCCGCCGGAATTGGGTGGTGGTTCGCCTGATTCGACGGCTATCCGCACGGCGCGCGCCAACATCAAGCAGCATATGAAATACACGAACTGGCTTGCCGGTTCGCGCAACTGGCTGGCAGGTCCGCGCCTCACCTATGCCGATCTCGCCGCCGCCGCCTCGCTCTCCGTGCTGGATTATCTCGGCGAGGTCGATTGGCGCGAGAACAACGCCGCGCGTGATTGGTATGCGCGGGTAAAGTCGCGGCCCTCCTTCCGCTCACTGCTGAATGATCGCGTGCGCGGCATTTCTCCGGCAACGCACTATGCGGACCTCGATTTCTAGCTCCAAGCTACGCGCGCTTATCGAACGGGAAGCCCGCGCGCTGGGCTTTGATGCGGTAGCCATTACTGCGCCGGATGCCACCCCTTTGGCGGCAGGACGTCTGGCGCAGTTCGTCACCGATGGCTTCCACGGTTCCATGGCATGGATGGAGGAAACGCTGGCCCGCCGCGGTCATCCGCGAACGCTTTGGCCCGAGGTGCGGTCCATCATCATGCTGGCGATGAACTACGGACCGGACAGCAATCCGCTCGATGATCTGAAACATCGTGACCGCGCTGCCATCTCCGTTTACGCCCGCAATCGCGATTACCACGACATAATCAAAGGTCGCCTCAAGGAACTGGCGAGCAAATTCGCTGCTCAAAGCGGGGCAGACGTGAAAGTGTTCGTCGATACCGCACCAGTCATGGAAAAGCCGCTTGCGCAGTCGGCTGGAATTGGCTGGCAAGGCAAGCACACAAATCTCGTCAGCCGTGAATTTGGTTCCTGGCTTTTCCTTGGGTCGATATTCACCACGGCGGAACTTGCACCAGACGAGCCAGAAATCGATCATTGCGGCTCTTGCCGCTCGTGTCTGGACATTTGCCCGACAAACGCCTTTCCCGCGCCTTACCGTCTCGATGCGCGCCGCTGCATTTCCTATCTCACCATCGAAAACAAAGGCCCCATCCCGCGCGAGTTCCGCGCCGCGATCGGCAATAGAATCTATGGCTGCGACGATTGCCTGGCCGTTTGCCCGTGGAATAAATTTGCTATCGAAGCATCCGAAGCGAAGCTCGTTGCGCGCGAAGATCTGCGAATGCCCGCGCTCGCAGATCTCCTGACACTCGATGACCCTGCCTTTCGCGCGCGATTTTCCGGCTCACCCATCAAGCGCATTGGCCGCGACCGCTTCATCCGCAATGCGCTGATCGCTGCGGGTAACTCAAACGACCCCACATTAATCGAAGCCTGCCGTCACCTGCTCAGCGATGAAGCGCCGCTTGTTCGCGGTGCTGCCATATGGGCCTTGTCGCGCCTTCTCGAAAAGGAGGAACTTCAGAAGCTGGCGTGCGACGATTCGGATCCGGACGTTGTGATTGAATGGACCATGGCGCTTGCCGAAAGCGGCAGAAGAATGGATGCACACTGAATGAAGGTTCTCATCTTTGGCGCAGGCTATTCGGGCAAGCGCTTTGCGGAAATGCGGCCCGAAAACACGCCCGTTCTTGGTACGACGCGCAGCCGCGCAAAATTTCCCGCCTTGCAAGCATCCGGCATCCAGCCCTTGCAATTCTACAATCGAGCGATTGGCGAAAACCTCGCGCGTGAACTAACCGACACCACGCATCTCATCATGTCCATTGCGCCAGACGAATCCGGCGATCCGGTACTGGACGCGCTGAGCGCTCAATCAATCGCACTCCCGAAGCTTCAGTGGGTCGGCTATCTTTCCACCGTAGGCGTTTATGGCGATTACCAAGGCGCTTGGGTGAATGAGGACAGCGCCTGCAATCCCGTATCCGGTCGCTCGCGACTGCGGTTGGAGGCTGAACAGGCTTGGCAGCGTTTCGGCGAAACAAAAGGCACACCCGTTTCAATCCTGCGCCTTTCTGGCATCTACGGACCGGGCCGCAACGCGTTTGTGAACCTGCAAAACGGAACCGCCAAGCGTCTCATCAAGCCGGGGCAGGTTTTCAACCGCATCCATGCGGACGACATTGGCGCTTCTTTGTGGCATCTCATCGGGCAAAATGCTGGCGGCATTTTCAATGTCACTGACAATGAACCCGCACCACCGCAAGATGTTGTCAGCTTCGCTGCCAATCTGATGGGCGTCACCCCGCCTCCAGAAATTCCGTTCGAGACTGCCCAACTTTCGCCAATGGCTCGTTCTTTCTATGGCGAGAACAAGCGCGTTTCCAACGCAAGGCTCAAGGCGACCGGCTATGCGTTCCGCTACCCTAACTATCGCGCCGCGTTTGAAACGATGTGGCGAGAGGGAAACTGGCAGGGCGCGGGCGAGACCGATGCGCGCAGCCCGATCAAACCATAGTGCATCGCTCGAAAATTTACGAATGCGTAACCATGCCGTTCCAAGCTGGTTGAAAAATCTAGGGAAGAAGAGATGCCCGAACCTGCTCAAAAAGGCCGACTGAAAGGTAAGGCCGGATGGCTGTTGGCAGTCGCCGTCGGCTTCGGCGTGCTTGCACCATCCGCACAATCGGATGAACTGGCAAAAAACGCATTCGGCGCAAAAAAACTTCCTGCTGCAACAGAGGCCCACTCATACGGCTTTTATAGCAAGGGCTGCTTTTCCGGCGGCATGGCAATCGCTGCCGATGGTCCGACATGGCAGGCGATGCGGCTTTCCCGAAATCGCCGTTGGGGCCACCCGACCATGATTCGTCTACTCGAAAAGCTGTCACACGATGCGGTGCAGGATGGCTGGCCGGGGCTGTTGATTGGCGACATTTCTCAACCACGCGGCGGCCCCATGCTTTCAGGCCATGCCTCGCACCAGATCGGGCTGGATGCTGATATCTGGTTCACGCCGATGCCCGATAAGCGTCTGTCAGCGGCAGAGCGCGAGAGTGTCAGCGCGGTCTCCATGATAAAGAAGGGTGGCCTGACGGTCGATGACCGCCGCTGGTCTGATTCGCGCATGCGCCTGCTCAAACGCGCGGCCAGCTACCCGGAGGTCGAGCGCATTCTGGTGCATCCCGGCATCAAGAAGAAGCTGTGCGACACCGTCACCGGCGACCGTTCATGGCTGCGCAAGGTTCGCCCGTTCTGGGGGCATGATTATCACTTCCATGTTCGCATCGGCTGTCAGGCCGGCTCCGTAGGCTGCAAGGAACAATCTGCACCGCCCGAAGGTGATGGTTGCGATAAATCGCTGGCGTGGTGGTTCACGGAGGAGCCGTGGCGGCCCAACAAGAACCCGGACGCTCCGAAGGCGCGCGATGTGATGAAGTTGTCGGCGCTGCCAAAGGCGTGCATCGCAGTGCTCAACGCGCCATCTCCAGCGTCCGAGGCGGTCGTAACGCTTGGCGGCGAGGGCGTGCCGCAAACCTCCGTTGCATCAGCCCCGGCGGACGCGCCGGCGGTTGATACCTCTCAGCCTCCGGCGGCGGCAAATGCCTATAGCGCGACGCCGACGACTGACGTTCCTGTGCCTCGCCCTAAGGCGAAGGTTGGTGGATCGAACCGATAGAGCACGCGTGGCTCTTCCGGTTGCGCGAAACTTTGGCTAACAATCGGCCAATCGAATGAAGGTTGGCCCATTGTCTCTTCGCATTGCCCTTGTCGCGCACGATCAGAAAAAAGACGACATGGTCGCGTTCGCGCGGGAGCACTCGGATTTCCTGTCAAAATGCGCTTTGGTTGCCACCGGCACGACCGGCCAGCGCATCGCCGAGGCTTGCCCCGAACTCAGCGTCCGGCGCATGAAAAGCGGCCCGCTCGGCGGTGATCAGCAAATTGGCGCGCTGATCTCCGAAGGCGAGATCGATGTGCTGATTTTCTTCGTTGATCCGCTCACGCCCATGCCGCATGACGTGGATGTTAAGGCACTTACCCGGCTTGCGACTTTTTACGACATTCCGCTGGCGCAAAACCGGTCCACGGCAGAAGCAATACTGTTTGCGCAGGCGAATGCCTGACCGAAGGGGAGGAATATGAGCACCGCGCATCGGGAAATTGCGACGCCGATTCTCATCGGCGACATTGGCGGCACAAATGCGCGTTTTGCCATCGTGCCGGATTCGGCCAGCCCGATGATCGAGTTTCCGATTGTTCAGACCAAGGATTTTGCGACCATAGACGAGGCAATCGCCAAGGCCGTGCTGTCGGTGTCCTCGGTCAAGCCGAAATCGGCCATTATTGCGATGGCAGGGCCTGTTGATGGCGATGAAATCAAACTGACCAATTGTGATTGGGTCATCCGCCCGCGCACCCTTATAGCCGATCTCGGTTTTGGCGATGTCGTTGTGCTGAACGACTTCGAGGCCCAGGCTCTGGCAGTCGTTGCGCTTGGCCCCAATCATCTGGAAAAAATCGGCGGGGGTGAAGCTGAGAAGGACGCAGCGCGGCTGGTTCTCGGCCCTGGAACGGGTCTGGGCGTCGCAGGCCTCATTCATTCTGCCGGTCGTTGGATTCCGGTTCCCGGCGAAGGCGGCCACATGGACATCGGCCCGCGCACGCCGCGCGATTTTCAGGTGTTTCCGCACATCGAAAAGCTGGATGGCCGTATTTCAGGCGAACAAATCCTGTGCGGACGCGGGCTGGTCAGCCTTTATCGGGCAGTTGCAACCGCCGATGGCGTTGAGCCGCGCTATGCCCAGCCATCCGAAATCACCATCGCGGGCCTGTCAAAGTCCGATCCCGTCGCCGTCGAGACGCTCTCGCTCTTTGCCACCTATCTTGGCCGCACGGCAGGCGATTTGGCTCTGGTGTTCAAGAGTCAGGGTGGCGTGTTCCTGTCCGGCGGAATCGCGCAGAAAATCCTGCCTGCGCTCAAGGATGGAGCCTTTCGTGAGGCGTTCAACGACAAGGCCCCGCACCGCGCATGGATGAGCGAAATACCGATTCATGTCATCACGCATCCGCTGGCGGCGCTGGAGGGATTGGCGGCCTACGCACGTAATCAGTCCGCGTTCGGTGTTGAAACTCACGGTCGCCGTTGGCGCGCCTAGTCGTAGAAAATTGTGCGCCGCGATAGGCAAAACGCTAATCTTGCGGCTATAGGGTCGCCCAACATTTACCTCGCGAGCCTGAGTTGACCTGCGTTGAGCGTGGCCAAGAAACCTAGGAAAGAACGCAATACCGGCGAAATCATCGGCCTGATTAAGCGGATTTTGCGCGAGAACGGCGGCGACTATCGCTCCCAATATATCGTTTCCGCGATACTGCTCGTCATCATCGGCGTTCAGTTCAGGCGCGTTCGCGCTAATCATGCGCTACGTCATCGACGATATTTTCTATCGCCAGCGCGGTGATCTCATAATGCTGATCGGCGGCGTTATTTTGGGAACGTTTGTTCTGCGCGGTGTCGCCACTTATTGGCAGTCTGTCACCATGGCCCGCATCGGAAACAATCTGATTGCGCGCTATCAGGCCCGCATATTCGATCACTTGATGAAGCTCGGAATTGATTTCTTTTCTGACCGTCGCTCCGGCGCGCTCGCGGCCCAAATCAACGAGAACGTGACAGGCATTCGAGACTTGATCGGCCTCACGCTCACTTCCATTGCGCGCGACGCTGTTTCGCTTTTTGTGTTGCTGGGCGTTATGGTTTGGCAAGACCCGCTGTTGTCGGGAATCGTGTTCCTGATTGGTCCGCCATTGGTGCTTGGCGTCGCCTATCTTGGGCGCAGGTTGCGCTCCGTCACTCGCCAATCCGTCGAAATAAATTCGCGTCTTATTGGTGCCATGCAAGAGGCGACGCAAGGCATTGCTGTCGTCAAGGCTTTCACCATGGAAGAGCAGCTTGCATCCCGTCTGCGCAAACTCATTGGAAATGCCGAAGAGCGTTCCAATAAGATCGCAAGCGTTACCGAGCGGCTCGGCCCCATCACTGAAACTTTGGCGGGATTCGCTATCGCTGGCGTCATTGCCTATGCAGGCTATCGCGCCATAGCTTTTCACCAACCCCCCGGCACGGTGTTTTCCTTCATCACAGCGTTTCTGCTGGCCTACGATCCGGTGCGGCGTCTCTCGCGCGTTCATGTGGGCTTGGAGCGCGCGTTGGTGAATGCGCGCATGATCTACGAGATACTCGATCTTGAGCCCCGCCAGCGAGACGTGCCGGGCGCAGTCGAGCTAAAGGTCGGCAAGGGCGAGGTTCGTTTCGATCACGTAACCTTTGCCTATGGCGAAAATGCTCCTGTTCTGCACGATGTCAGCTTCGTAGCCGAGGCGGGCAAGACCACGGCCATCGTTGGCGCTTCGGGCGCTGGTAAATCCACGCTCGTGTCGCTACTCGAACGCTTCTACGACATTCATGACGGTGCGATCACCATCGACGCGCAAGACATCGCGAAAGTCACAAAATCCTCGCTGCGCAAATCGATGGCCTTCGTTTCGCAGCAGCCATATCTGTTCGAGGGAACGATCCGCGACAATATCCGCTACGGTCGACCTGACGCGACCGATGCGGACACTGAATACGCCGCGCAGAAAGCTGCAGCCGATGGCTTCATCCGCCAGCAGCCGCAGGGCTATGACACGTCCGTGGGCGAAAATGGCGTCACCCTTTCCGGCGGTCAGCGTCAGCGCCTATCCATCGCCCGCGCCGTTGTCCGCAATGCGCCAATCCTCCTGCTGGATGAAGCGACATCTGCGCTCGACAACGAATTGGAAGCCATGGTTCAGGCCGCATTGACCGAAGTTATGCGCGGCAAAACCACCATCGTCATCGCGCACCGGCTTTCGACCGTCATCAATGCGGACAAGATCGTCGTGCTGGAGCAGGGCCACGTCGTCGAGCAGGGCACCCACGCTGAATTGCTTGCCGATCCGAACGGCATTTACACGCGCTTCTTCCGGTTGCAGACAGACAAGGGCGGTCTGGTCATGGATGTCGCAGAGAAATTGCCTGCGACTGCGCCAGTCAAGCGACGGAGAACAAAAGCATGAGCGATATGGGCCTTGTCGTCGTTGGCGCAGCCGGTCGCATGGGGCAGACCCTGATCCGCACGATTGCCGCCACTCCGGGTGTGCGGCTCGCCGGTGCTGTCGAACGCAAAGGCGCAGCGCAATTGGGACGTGATGCGGGGGAGCTTGCGGGCGTCGGCAATCTAGGCATTGCGATCACCGATGATCCGCTGCCGGTTTTTGCCAAGGCGGATGGCGTCCTTGATTTTACGTCTCCCGCGGCAACGGTAGAGTTTGCTGGCTACGCGGCGCAAGCCCGCATCGCACACATCATCGGCACCACCGGTTGCTCTGACGCTGACGACGCCAGTATTGCAGCCGCCGCGCGTCATGCCACCATCGTCAAGTCCGGTAATATGAGTCTCGGCGTAAATCTGCTCGCCATTCTGGTCGAACAAGCCGCACGCGCGCTCGACGCAGGCGATTTCGACATTGAAGTTCTGGAAATGCACCACCGCAGCAAAGTCGACGCGCCGTCCGGCACCGCACTCATGCTTGGCGCTGCTGCCGCGCGGGGTCGCGAGATTGCGCTCTCGGAGAAAAGCGTACGCGTGCGCGATGGCGTTACCGGCCCACGTCAGGAAGGCACGATTGGCTTCGCGACGCTGCGCGGCGGTTCCGTCATTGGCGAGCATTCCGTGATTCTCGCTGGCAGCAGTGAGCGCATCGTCCTGTCGCATCATGCAGAAGACCGCTCGCTTTTCGCCAAGGGTGCAATCACCGCCGCGCTGTGGGCGCGCGACAAGAAGCCCGGCCTCTATTCGATGCGTGACGTGCTCGGTTTGAACTGATTTTACTGGATTACGGGAGACATTATGTCGAGAACTCTTGTGCTGGTCCGTCATGGCCAAAGCGAATGGAATCTCAAGAACCTTTTCACTGGCTGGCGTGACGTCGAACTCACCGAGCAAGGTCATGCCGAAGCCAAAGCTGCCGGTGAAAAGCTGAACGCCCTCGGCCTGAAATTCGACATCGCGTTCACGTCTGTGCTCAAGCGCGCTCAGGTCACTTGCCAGCACATTCTCGATGCTGTCGGTCAAAGCGATCTCGAAACGATTCGCAACCTTGCTTTGAACGAGCGCGATTACGGCGATCTTTCCGGTCTCAACAAGGATGATGCCCGCGCCAAATGGGGTGAGGATCAGGTCCACATCTGGCGTCGCTCATATGATGTACCACCTCCGGGCGGCGAAAGCCTGAAAGACACGGGCGCGCGCGTCTGGCCGTATTACCTCCACACCATGCAGCCGCACGTTTTGCGCGGCGAAACCGTGCTTGTTGCGGCGCATGGCAATTCGCTTCGCGCGATGATCATGGCGCTCGAAGGCATGACGGGCGAAGAAATCGTAAAGCTCGAACTCAACACGGGTGTACCCATCGTTTATCGCCTGAATGCGGACTTCGACGGTGGCCTCAAAAGAGGTGTTGAACTGAGTTTCTGTAACTTGGTGAAAATGCGCGTTGACAGCGGCAGTTTGCCCGCTTACATGACCGCCCACCAGCCCAGATGGCGGAATTGGTAGACGCGCACGGTTCAGGTCCGTGTGCCGCGAGGCGTGAAGGTTCGAGTCCTTTTCTGGGCACCAATTTCTACTTCGCATTATTGCGAATTAAAAATGCCCGGTTTCGACCGGGCTTTTTTGTTTCTGGATTCCGCATACGGCTGTAGTTAATTTCGCTTCACCGATGAATATCGAGCAATGTATCCGTTTATCGTTTCGACTTGAGGTCCGGAGGCAAACTACTCTATGACCCCGATATAAGCACGCAACGCGCAGCCAGCTATATCATCGAAGGGTTGAAGTATGAGAACGAGAGCCGCAGTCGCATGGGAAGCTAAGAAGCCACTGACCATCGAGACAATCGAGATTGGAGGACCGAAGCCTGGCGAAGTGCTGGTTGAAATCATGGCGACGGGTGTTTGCCATACGGACGCCTACACGCTGGACGGTCTTGATTCCGAGGGCAAATTCCCGGCCATTCTTGGTCATGAAGGCGCAGGCATCGTGCGCGACGTCGGCGCAGGCGTTACATCGTTGAAAATTGGCGATCACGTTATTCCGCTCTACACACCGGAATGCCGGCAGTGCAAAACCTGTCTGTCGCAGCGCTCAAATCTTTGCACCGCAATCCGTGCCACGCAGGGTCAAGGCGTCATGCCTGATCACACCAGCAGGTTTTCCTGCGATGGCGGCGAGATATTCCATTACATGGGCTGCTCGACCTTCTCGAATTTTACCGTCCTTCCTGAGATTGCGCTGGCCAAAGTTCGCGAGGACGCGCCTTTTGACAAAATTTGCTACATCGGCTGCGGAGTGACCACCGGTATTGGCGCGGTGGTTTACACGGGCAAAGTTTGGCCGGGCGCCAATGTGGTTGTGTTCGGGCTCGGCGGCATCGGCCTCAATGTCATTCAAGGCGCCAGAATGGTTGGCGCGGACAAGATCATCGGCGTGGACATCAATCCGGCCAAGGTCGCCATGGCAAAGAAATTCGGCATGACGCACTTCATCAACCCGACCGAGGTCGGCGTAGATAAAGTGGTGAGCGCCATTCAGGATTTGACCGATGGGGGCGCGGATTTCAGCTTCGATTGCACCGGCAACGTCAATGTCATGCGGCAAGCGTTGGAATGCTGCCATCGCGGTTGGGGAACCAGCATTGTGATCGGTGTTGCGCCCGCCGGCGCCGAGATTGCTACACGGCCATTCCAGCTTGTTACCGGCAGAAATTGGCGTGGGTCCGCATTCGGCGGAGCAAGAGGTCGAACTGACGTGCCGAAGATCGTTGACTGGTACATGGAAGGCAAAATCAACATCGATGATCTGATAACGCACACCATGCCGCTCGATGACATCAATAAAGCCTTCGATCTGATGCATGAAGGAAAGTCGATCCGATCCGTTGTGATTTATTGAGGCAAGCCAATGGAGATCGTATCAACCTCGAAATCGCATGGCGGTGTGCAGGGTGTCTATCGGCATCATTCCGAAGCAACCGGCACACCCATGACATTTGCGGTCTTCGTACCACCGCAGGCCGCCAGCGGTCCCCTGCCGGTTGTCTGGTATCTCTCGGGTCTTACCTGCACACACGCCAACGTAATGGACAAGGGCGAGTATCGCGCAGCAGCTTCCGCGCATGGTGTCATCATAGTTGCGCCGGACACGAGCCCGCGCGGAGAAAGCGTTCCCGACGAGCCTGATAATTGGCAGTTTGGCTTGGGCGCGGGATTTTACCTTGACGCCGTGGCAGAGCCTTATTCTGCGAACTACAGAATGTACTCTTATATCGCAGAAGAACTCCCCGCTTTGGTTGGTTCGGAATTCCCCGCGGATCTTGGTCGACAAGGGATTTTTGGGCATTCGATGGGTGGGCACGGCGCTCTGACGATCGCGCTAAAGCATCCTGACCGCTTCAGGAGTTGTTCGGCTTTCGCGCCTATCGTGCGTCCGAGCATCGCGGATTGGTCCCGACCAGCATTTGCAAAGTATCTTGGAGAAGATCGGTCTGGATGGCGCGCCTACGATACCATTTCTCTCATCGAGGATGGGTATCGCTTTGACGAATTTCTGGTCGATCAGGGAGCCAACGATTCATTTCTGAATACTGGCCTCCATCCTGAGCTATTGGCCGAGGCGTGCCGAGCCGCAGCAATCCCAATTACGTTGAACATGCGCGATGGCTATGATCATTCGTACTTTTTTATATCGACGTTCATGGCGGATCACATTGCCTGGCACGCGGCGCGTCTGAAGTGATTTCGGGTGAATTTGGTCGGAAGTCAGCCAGCTTGACCGCATTCTGTTCGCGCACGTCATGTAACATCGACACCGCGGGCCATGGTGGGTTCGCCCGCGCTGCGCGATCTGTCTGGAAATTTCGAAAACGCAGTTTTCGTCCCGCCAAATACGTATAGATGCGGATATATATGGCCGCTCGCCATTCGCACCGTTCTTACAGTGGGGCAACGGTAACCGCTGGTTTACTATCCCATCGAACTGCAAAAAATATTTAGCCCGATTGATCTGTGTTAATGCCGTCGGATGAGGGAGTAGATAGAACAGTGTATATCGAAGGTCATGGAGTTTAACTGCTGACTACGGAAATTCGGGCGGGGCGGTAAGTCGAAGTACGGCGTAAAGCCGAGCAATTCGCACATTGTTGAAAAACGGTTCTGATGATGTTGCCAACTGGCGGCGGCACATCTCGGAAAGCTGCGCATTGCCTATCGCTTCCCCACTTGTGCAACCAAAGAGACAAACGGGGTAAGGGCAATGGGCATCGCAAACACAGCAACAATCAAGTCGACCGATTTTCTTTCGATCGCTCCCAATCAGTTACGAGCAATGGAACGTCCCGTTGCCGTCAATCAGGAACATAGCCGCGTTCTGGCGCTCATCGATCCGCGTGCATTGGATCGCGAGTGCTTCGCACAGGGCATGCGCGCCCATGATGCAACGACCGAAATTATGCCATTTGCATCCATTCAGGATTGGAAGCAGGCGCGCGGCGGTCATTCGCAGTTTTCGGCCATCCTTTTCAACATCGGCGGACGCCGCGTCACCGAACCGAGCGTCGGCGAGGAACTGGCAAAGCTTGCCAGCGAGTTCAAGTCGACCCCGGTGATCGTGCTGGCCGACACTGACGATCTCGCGCAGATACTTAAGGCGCTTGAGCTTGGCGCACGCAGCTATATCCCGACCTCTGTCGGCATCACAGTCTGCGTTGAAGCCATCGGCCTTGCGCTCGCTGGCGGTGTGTTCGTTCCGGCAAGCAGCGTCATGGGCGTTCGCCAGATGCTGACCACGCAGAATGAGGCGGCGCGCCAGATGGCAGGCATGTTCACGGGCCGCCAGACGGAAGTCGTCGAAGCACTGCGCCGCGGCAAGGCAAACAAGATCATCGCTTACGAACTCGATCTGCGCGAAAGCACCGTCAAGGTTCATATCCGTAACATCATGCGCAAGCTGAAGGCGACCAACCGCACGGAAGTCGCATGCAAGATTAATGACATGTTCCCCAGCGACATGTCTGCTGCGCGCGCTTGATCTGAACTTTCACTAAAAGACCTCCCAACCCGGTCCGGGCAGCAATGTCCGGGCCGGTTTTTGCATACACGCACCGGCCAGCGGGTGCTGAAATTCTCAGATACGTCAGGCAAAATCCGCCAGCTTCTTAAAATTTGCGCATCCGTTTTTAGCCGCTTGCAATCACTGGTGGTGTACGTTGTTCCATGCGCACGAAACTTCTTTCTTTGCCGATTGCATTGCTGCTGTTTGGAGCAGCAGGAACCGGCTTCGTCGCGGGCAACGGGGATGCGGGTGCAAGCGCGGTCAGCCTGATCAAGGGCGGTGAAACGATGGTCCGCAAGATCGGCGTAGCGTGCAATATCAAAGGCAATATCAGCGTCACAGGCGAGCGCATTTATCACATGCCGGGCCAGCGCTATTATGACGAGACAATCGTCAGCGGGATTTATGGCGAACGCTATTTCTGCTCGGAAATGGAAGCCCGTCGGGCCGGCTGGCGACGTTCCAAGGTCTGACCATATAATATCGTCTTGGCCACCAATAGGCCAATCAAGCGTTAATTTCCGCTACAATTGGCGCAGTGCGCAATCCGCACGGTCGCCCGATTGCACCGATCGTTGCGGCTGACGGGCCGAGACGTCGAGCGCATAGTCTAAGGCATGTCGAAAAGCCTCTTTCCATTGCCCGAAGTTGAAGACGCCAGCGACGTGAAAACGATTGGCGAGCATATTGCCGTCGGCTACCAAATCCGGGCGCACTGCACGCATACCGGGTGCAATCACAACGTGCAGGTCAATCTCGTTGTGGTGGCGCGCTATCTGGGAAGCGGCCATGGCGCATCGGCGGAAGATTTGAAGCCATACTTCTATTGCCCGCCATGTCGAGAAGCCAAGTTGGATGACGGGCACATCATTTTCGCGCACTACCCACCCACAGCACCCCATTGCGTGCTTGCAGAACGTTGGATCACCGAACGGCGCGCGGCCTGATCTTGAAAATCTGATCAGATGATATTTGCGCGTTTTTAATGATGCCTATTTGAGGGCTGCGCCTTATCGCTTGCGCACGAATTCGGTTCGCAACACCAAGCCTTTAATCGCGTCGTGACGGCAATCAATCTCTTCTGGGTTGTCCGTAAGACGGATGGAGCGGATAACCGTTCCCTGCTTCAGTGTTTGGCCCGCACCTTTCACCTTCAGGTCTTTGATGAGAGCGACAGAATCACCATCGGCAAGCACATTGCCGGATGCGTCACGAACTTCTGCGCTGTTGGCGGCTTCGGCAGCCATCTCCGAGGCCGGACGCCATTCTCCTGTCACTTCGTCATATACGTAATCGTCGTCGCTCATGTTTGCCCTGCCTGTCAGAATCAATCCTGCCTAGCTAGAGCCGGTATCGACGAAGTGCAATGCCGGGAGGCTTCGTAACCGGATATGCATTGCATCTGCGGCAGCCTCACAGCTAATATCATTCAGTTTCATTTCAGCTATTTTATTAACTCAAGATCATCCGGCGGGATCAATGACCATTAATCGGCGCGACTTCGTTCTAGCGGGCGCTGCGGCGCTTGTCGCCACACCGGCAATTGCAATGGATGGGCTGACAGAGATAGACGATATGCAGCCGGGTGAGTTCACATGGCACCCCGATCGCGAGACGAAAGGCCCTGTCGCCATCATCGTTTCGCTGCCGGAGCAACGTGTTCATGTCTATCGGAATGGCATTCGCATCGCCGTATCGACGTGCTCAACGGGTCGCGCGGGCCATGAAACGCCAACGGGCGTTTTCGTTATCCTGCAAAAAGACCGCTATCACAAATCGAGCACATATGACGATGCTCCCATGCCGAACATGAACCGGCTCACCTGGTCCGGCATTGCGCTTCACGCTGGGAATTTGCCCGGCTATCCGGCATCGCATGGCTGCGTGCGATTGCCGATGGCTTTCTCCGCTGATCTGTTTTCAATCACCCATCTGGGCACGCCGGTCATCATCGCCGGTCCAGACGATCCGCAAGATTTGACGCATCCGGGAATGGTTCTGGACGGCTATCAGGCAGGCCAGTTTGAAAACGCCGTGGCAACCAAGGATGGCAAGACACATCCCGACGATTGGACAGAAGCGGAGTCGTCGCCGATCACCTCGGTGATCGCATCTTCGTCAGATAAAAGCATCATGCTTATCGAAAACGATGAAGTTCTGACGCAAGGCCCGCTTTCGATCAGTGGCAGCGACTCCGTCGGCAATCACGTGTTTTCGCTTCAGGCGGTGGGCGATTCCCAGACCCTGCAATGGATCGAAGTCACCCGCAGCAATGGGGCTGGCGCACTGTTTCAAAAGCAAAGCGTGTTGAACAGGCTGGGGCTTTCGTCCGATTTCGCAAACGCCATGAAGGCAAAGATGCATCCGGGCATGATACTGGTGCTGACTGACGCGCCTTTGCATCCCGATACGCGTTCAGGGAGAGATTTCGTGGTTATGAGCGGCGAAGGGTAGTCAGGCAGCAACCATTTCCGGCTGCTTTTGCGGAAATGGGCGGAACGCCATCAGGATAAGCACAGCCGCCAGCCCCATTCCCCACGAGCCGATATACATCAGCGCGTAGCTGTCGAAGCGGTCATAGATAAGCCCGCCAAGCACCGGCCCCATCGACATTCCGAGGCTACCGGCCATCGCCGTACCGCCAATGATCGTACCCATCATCTTGAGCGGAAAATTCTCACGAATAATCACGGCATAGAGTGGCATCGTGCCCGCATAAATGAATCCAACTAGCGCCGCTACCGCATAAAACGGACCCAGCGTGGAAACGAATACGTAGGTCAACACGCCAAACGCCTGCGCCAGCAGGCCGATCACCAGCACGCGTTGCGCGCCGAACCGGTCCCCCAGAATGCCGAAGGCAATGCGCCCGCCCATACCGGCCAGACCTTCCACGCTATAGATCGTTACGGCGGCGATCATTGGAATGCCGCAGGTTACTGCATAGCTCACCGTGTGAAATATCGGCCCGGAATGCGTCGCACAGCAAAAGAAATTAGCCAGCATCAAGGTTATGAACTGCGGCGAACGCACCGCTTCCTTGATTGTTATGTCTCCCTGCGGCTCGGTTGCCGCAACTTCACTGCTTGCCACGCTCGTAAGTGCGGGCGGTCGGCGCACCAGAAGCGAGGCAGGTATCATCAGCACCGCTGCAATCCCGGCGATAATCAGCATTGATTCCCGCCAGCCATTCGTTGTCACCAGCCACGCGGCGAGTGGCGCCATCGTCATTGGCGCCATGCCCATCCCTGCCGATACGAGCGAAACCGCAAGCCCGCGCTGCGTGTCGAACCAGCCGGTTACGCACGCCATCATCGGCGCAAAGACTGCGGCGGTGGATGCGCCCACCAGCAGACCGAACAGGAACTGAAACTGCATCAGCGAACCCGCCCGACTCGCGAGAGCCAAGCTTACCGCAAGCCCGATCGAACCCGCGAGCACCACCGGCCGCGGACCGAACCTGTCTGAGAGGTTTCCCCACGCCATGCTTGCCGCAGCCATTGCGAGGAAGCCTATGGTCATGGCCGTGGAAATACCTGTCACCGACCAGCCCGTTTCCTCAGACATTGGGCGCAGAAAAACAGGCAATGAAAACATCGCGCCAACTGCAACGCAGCCCAGCAGGCCGCCAGCGGCGACGATAACCCATCTATAGGAATTGTTCATGGCTCTCTCCCGGACGTTTCTCCCGCTCCCTCGACAAGAATTTCGGCGCGGACGCATCTAGGACGTGCGGAGAATATTTATCCCGACACGAGTCAGCAATAAAAAGATCGGCTTAATCTTCTGCGTGGATCGCGGAGAAAGCGGCGGAATCCTGATCGCCAATAATGCTGACGGCATTGCTGCCGATCATTGAAAGATTTGGCACGGCAAGGCCCGCAATCAGCAGAGCAAATATGGTCAGGCCTATGATCCTCGCGCGCGACATTCGTCCCAAATGCGCGCGGCTGGCGGCGCTTTTATGGCGGGAAGCGTTAAGCGAACTTCCAGAGCACCACCACAATGAGTGCCACAATGGTCACATAATGCGGAAAGTCAGCGCGAGATAACATGCGTCCTATTTCGCGCAGCGTGCCGCCTCTTACCATTCGGCAAATAGCGGTAAGGCACTTACCCGGAAGCAGGATTGCACGCGCTGGACGATAGTTTCGGCCTGTGCAATCAAATGACAGTGCAACATTCAGCGTCCTGTGTAGGTTGCGCTAATTGGTGCTGCATTTGAGGGAAAATTTCGCATGACAGGTGCTCGATGGCGGTGACAAGCCGCCGTTCGATGGTGGGGTGGACGTCGGCGCTCTTCGCGATTGGGCTTGCCGCACTATTTGTTATAGTGGGCACCACAGCCTGGCTGATGAGTCAGACGTCGAAATATGCCGAGGCGGCCATCGCCGCACGTCAAACGCGCACGGCCATCGTCGATCTCAAATCTCTGGTTCAGGATGCAGAGATTGGTCAACGCGGCTATCTTCTCACCAATAAGCAAAGCTATCTTGAACCGTTCGAAAACGCCCGCAGCGAGATTCCCAAGAGATTGGATATCCTGCGTGGTGTGGCGAAAGGCGACGCATCCGCGACAGCACAAATTGACGATCTATCGGCGAAGGTTGATGCCAAGCTGGCCGAGTTATCGCAAACGCTCGAACTTGCAAATGCCCACAAAAATGTAGAAGCGCTCGCCTTGGTCGACAGCGGAGTGGGCAAGAAGTTGATGGACGACGCGCGCGCGTTGTTCGACGTGATGATTGCCGCCGCCGACAAGCGCTTTGCCCAAAGCATCGAGGAACAACGTGCGAGTTCCAACGCGCTGCAATTCGTTTCCCTTGTCGGCGCACTTGTCATTGTCTCTGTCGTCGCTGGTGCGATCTGGATTTTTGCACGCTACACACGCGAGCTGAATGCGGCGCAGGCTGAGATCGAGGCGCTCAACGAGGGACTGGAAGAGCGCATCAGGGAGCGCACCGTCGAACTCGGACGCGCCAACGAAGAAATCCAGCGCTTCGCCTATATCGTGACGCACGATCTGCGCGCACCGCTGGTCAACATTATGGGCTTCACCAGCGAGTTGGAGGCGAGCATCGCGCCTATCCAGACATTGGTAAAAGACGCGCAGGCGCAGGGCGTGGAAAACGAGCAGGCCCGCATCAGCGCATCGGAAGATCTGCCGGAGGCGATCAGCTTCATCCGTTCTTCGACAAAGAAGATGGACGGCCTGATCAACGCCATTCTGAAACTGTCGAGAGAGGGTCGACGGGAATTGATCCCTGAGCAGATCACGCTTCGGTCGCTCATCGAACAATGCCTCGATTCGGTCCAGCACCAGCTCAGCGATTCCGGCGGCGAAGCCGTAATCGATGTGCGCGCGCCGAAGATCATTTCCGACCGGCTGTCGCTGGAGCAGATATTGGGAAATCTGATCGACAATGCAGTCAAATATGCCGAGCCGGATCGACCGCTGCGCATAACCATTCGTACGAAATCTGTGCCGGGACACAGGATCGCCATCGAGATAGAAGATAACGGACGGGGAATTGCCGAGCACGACAGCGAAAGAGTTTTTGATCTGTTTCGCAGGTCCGGCACGCAAAACGTTGCGGGCGAGGGCATAGGGCTGGCCTATGTCAGGTCAGCAATCCGCAATCTTGGCGGCGATATCACCCTTGCTTCGCGCTTGGGTAAAGGCACAACGTTCACGATCACTCTGCCTGAAACGCTAAAAACGGCGACGAGGACACAGCAATGAGCAATGAAGGCAATGCCGTCACCATCGTCATGATCGAAGACGACGAGGGCCATGCGCGTCTCATCGAAAAGAACATTAGACGCGCTGGCGTCAGCAACGAGATTATCCCGTTTTCGAACGGAACGGACGCGCTCAAATATTTGCTTGGGCCCGATGGATCGGGCGAAGTCAACGCCGGTCGGCATCTGCTCATCCTGCTTGACCTGAATTTGCCGGACATGACCGGCGTCGACATTCTCGAACGCGTCAAGGCGAACAAGCACACTAAGCCCGCGCCGGTCGTGGTGTTAACGACCACGGATGATGCTCGCGAAATTCAACGTTGCTATGACCTCGGCGCGAATGTCTATATTACCAAGCCGGTTAACTATGAAGGCTTTGCCAACGCGATCCGCCAACTCGGCCTGTTCTTCTCTGTAATGCAAGTTCCGCAGACTGTTTGATGCCAGACACCCCAGTCCATCTTCTCTACATTGATGACGACACCACTCTGGTGCGCCTGATCGAAAAAACCGCGAAGCGGCGAGGTTACGGCCTGACCCACGCCCAAAGCGTCTCGGAGGGCGTTGCTCGGCTTGCAGAACTTGAACCGAGTATCATCGTTCTGGACCACAATCTGGGTGACGGCACGGGGCTGCTTTTCCTCAAGGAGCTTGAAACCGTAAACGTGACTCCGCCCGTTATTTACGTCACCGGTTCCACGGAAACGGCTGTCGCGGTCAATGCCCTCAAAGCAGGTGCGTACGACTACGTTTCGAAAACCGCAGATGGCAATTTTTCTGGAATTGCTTTTCAGCGCGATCGACGCCGCATTGGAGCGTTCCCGGCTCGATCGTGCGAGAATGCGCGCCGAACAGGAAATGCGCGATGCGCGCGAGCGCGCCGAACTGTTGCTCTCCGAGGTAAATCACCGCATTGCCAACAGCTTGGCGCTTGTCGCCTCATTGGTGCGAATGCAGGCGTCTTTGGTCAAGGATACGGCAGCGGCACATGCGTTGAGCGAAACAGAGGGTCGCATCAAGGCAATTTCCGGTGTTCATCGGCGGCTCTATAAATCCACTGACATCGGCAAGGTTGCGCTGGACGAATACTTAAACGACCTCGTTGCGGACCTCGCCAGCAGCATTGCTGCAGATGGGTGGCAAAACATCATCGAGTTTGAAGGTGATTCGATCTGGGTGTCACCAGACAAGGCCGTTTCAATTGGCGTGGCCGTCACGGAACTCGTCACCAATGCCGTCAAATACGCTTATTCGGATCAGTCGGCGGGTCGCGTGCTAGTTACCCTCTCCCTGCTGCCAGATAATTACGCCACCATATCGGTTATTGACGAAGGCAAAGGTTGGGATGGCACCGGCACGGTACAAGGAACGGGACTGGGAACACGCATTGTAAATGCGATGATGACCTCGCTGCGGACGAAGCTTGTTTACTCGCCGCGACCAGTCGGCACGGATGCGTCGTTCAAATTCGAGACATAGCGTACTGCGCGCGGGGTTCGTTGACACGCGGCCCATTCATCAATTACCAAAGAGTCGGAGCTGGTTCTGCCTCGGCAGATGAAAAGGGAACACGGTGAGGCTTGCCGAAACCGTGACTGCCCCCGCAACTGTAACCGTTGAGCCCCTCCCTCAATGCCACTGAATGCATCTGCATTCGGGAAGGCGGGAAGGGGCGATGACACGGAAGTCAGGAGACCTGCCAGTTCCAGTCACCCATGCTTGACTACGGGGTGTGGTCAGGCGCGGCTTCCGTGGCGGTGACACCAAAGTGTTGCCGCGTGCCGGAGCCGGAGGGGTCAGTCTATTCTGAATCTCTGCGACCCGAAGCCTGCGGTTTGTTTTGAACCGCGGGGACAACGCATTTTCCCCGCATGGAATGCAGAGGGGAAACATGCGACCGAAAGCATTTGGCGCATTGGCGTCAACAATTATTTGTAGCGGGACATTGCTCAGCTACACAATAAACGCAGCCGCGCAGGAACAGGAACCGACCGAACTTGCGCCGGTTCTGGTCACAGATGGCCTGACACCCGTCGAGCAGGAAAAGTCAGGCCGTGCCTTCACGGTTCTGACCGGACAGGAGCTTGAACAGAAGCAGGTTCGCTATGTCGCCGATGCGTTGCGCCAGGTGCCCGGCTTCGCCGTTTCGCGCACTGGCTCTTACGGAGGCTACACGCAGGTTCGCGTGCGTGGCAACGAAGCCAATCAGTTGCTTGTCATGATCGACGGGGTGGAAGCCAACGAAGCGTCCAGCGGCGAGTTTGATTTCGGCAGCCTGCTTGTGTCGGACATTGACCGCATCGAAATCCTGCGCGGTCCGCAAAGCGCCTTCTGGGGTGCAAACGCATCCGCAGGCGTAGTCAACATCATCACCAAACGCGGTGAGCGAAATGGCTGGAACACGTCCGCACGCTCTGAAGTGGGGACGGACGGCACGTTCCTGGGTGCCGCTACACTTTCAGGCGGCAAAGGTAATTTCGACACCGCACTTTCAGCCGCATTTCGCCGCACGGACGGCTTCAACATCTCCGATTTCGGCGACGAGAAAGACGGCGACCGCAACACAACGCTGAACGGTCGTTTCAACGCGGACCTGTCCGAAAATCTCTCAGTGGACGGCACACTCCGTTTCGTTGACCGCAAGAGCGACATTGATCCGCAGGACTTTTCCTATGTAGCTGGACCCTACCCAAATGGATTGGTGATCGACGGTGATGACTACACCGCCTCACGCGAATTCTACGGATCGCTCGGCGGCAGCCTATGTCGCTCTGGATGGCGCACTCACCCAGAAGGCGCGGTTCAGCGGCAGCGACACACATCGCGACAACTACAATCAAGGTGCGCTGTCGTATGATGACGGCAATCGCTACAACGGCACCTATCAGGCGAGCTATCAGTTCGACACGCCGGGTGCGCTCGATGCACACCACCAGATCACCGGCGGTTACGAATGGCAGCGCGAGACATATGCGCCCTCGCATCTGACCGAAACATTCGAGCGCGACAGCAACTCAATTGTCGCGGAATATCGCGGCGAATATCTTGACCAGTTCTTCCTGAATGCCGCCGTCCGCCAGGACTTCAACGAGGCGTTCGAGGACGCAACAACCTACAGCCTCAGTGGCGCATGGAAGATTCCGAACACCCAAACCCGCCTGCACGCCTCGGTTGGCACCGGCGTCACCAACCCAACTTTCTTTGAGCAGTTCGGCTATTTGCCATCTACATTTGCGGGCAATCCGAACCTCAAGCCGGAAGAAAGCCTCGGCTGGGATATCGGTATCGAGCAAGGTTTCTTCGACCGCGCGCTGGTCGCTGATGTCACCTATTTCAACCAGAACCTGACCAACGAAATTGCAACTGTCTATGGCGGTCCGCCAGACTATTTCGCAACACCAGTAAACCTCGATGGCGAGAGCAAGCGGCAAGGTGTGGAAGTGGCGCTAACGCTCAACCTCGTCAACGGTTTTTCGACAACGGCGACATACACCTACACGGATTCCACGCAGCAGCAGACCGCAGGTGGCGAACGTGTGCAGGAATTGCGGCGGCCAAAGCATTCCGGTTCGCTGTCAGCGGCCTACACCTTCCATGAAGATCGGGCACGGGTCTTTGCGGAAGCGGTGTTCAACGGCAAGATGACCGACAATTCCTATGTTGGCGGCCTCACGACCCCGGTCACGCTCGGCGCATATACGGTCGTCAATGTCGGCGGCAGCTACAAGTTCAATGATCGCTTTGAAGCGTTTGGCCGTATCGAAAACTTGTTCGACGAGGATTATCAGGAGGTTTTCGGCTACAACACCGCCGGGCGCACCGCCTTCCTCGGCGTAAAAGGTACATTCTGACGTGCATAACCCTGCCCGCCTTTCAATTGCTTTCGCATTGGCGCTCGGCCTTTTGGCCGCGCCTGCCCATGCGCAGCAGCAACCGGCGGGCAGGGTTGTTTCCATGAACCTGTGCACGGACCAATTGGCGATGCTCATCGCCGCACCCGGTCAACTTCGTTCCGTTTCTTGGCTTGCCGCCGACCCGGAAGCTTCCGCACTTGCATCAGATACAAAGGGCCTGATCCTCAATCACGGCTTGGCTGAAGAGATATTTCTGATGCAGCCGGATCTGGTGTTGTCGGGAACTTTCACCACCCGCGCGACCGTCGACCTACTCCGCAAGCTCGGCATTCGCGTGGAAGAATTTGCGCCTGAATCATCGCTTGCTGACATCCGCCAGAATATCATCAGGATGGGCGAAATTCTTCGCCAGCCCGCCCGCGCGAACGAGATTCTCACCACATTCGACGCCGCGCTAGCAGAAGCCTCCGCTTCCGCCCGGAAAAACAAAACCGCCGCGACCTATTTTGCCAACAGCTACACCGCTGGTTCCGGCACACTGGTCGATTCACTTATCGCAGCCTCTGGTCTGGAAAACATTGCCGCGCGCATGGGCTTTTCTGGAACCGCCCGGCTTCCTCTGGAGGTGCTTTTGCTGGCGCAACCCGATGTTTTGATCGACGCCGAGGACCATCCCACTAAGCCCGCACTGGCGCAGGAAAATTTCGTTCATCCGGCCTATCTCCGCCTCGCAGAAAACAGCGCCCGCGTTGCTGTCCCGTCGAAATACACCATCTGCGGTGGTCCTTTCACTGTCGAGGCCATCCGCCTTTTGCGCACCGCTACCCAAACCGGTTCTTCGAAATGACCCTGCAAGCGCAATACCGATTGGTGCTTCTGGCGCTCGTCATTCTCACGGTAATCTTGTTCGTCCTATCACTCACCGTCGGCCCGGCCGCCATCGGCTTTGCGGACAGCGTAGCCGCGCTGTTTTCGTCCAAAGCCGATTCCATCGCGCTCATCATGCAGGAGGTGCGCCTGCCGCGTGCGCTGCTCGGTTTGTGCGTCGGCGCAACGCTCGGACTGTCCGGCGCGGTGCTGCAAGGCCTGTTGCGCAATCCGCTTGCCGAACCCGGCCTCATCGGCATCAGCGCATCGGCCTCGCTTGGTGCGGTCATCGCCATCTACACCGGCCTGACCATTGTGTTTCCCCTCGCGCTGCCGCTTGCGGCGCTGGCGGGAGCCTTGCTCGCTGTCGTGGTCGTTCAATCGCTTGCGGGATTGCGCGGCTCGATCCTCACGATCATTCTCGCCGGCGTGGCCGTTTCCAGTTTCGCCGGAGCCATGACCTCGCTAGCGCTGAACCTCTCGCCAAACCCGTTTGCGTCGCTTGAAATTATGTTCTGGATGCTTGGTTCTTTGACCGACCGTTCCATGCTGCATTTCTGGCTGGCAATACCTTTCATCCTCATCGGCTGGGCGATGCTTTTCACCCTCGGCAAAGCGCTCAATGCCTTGACCCTTGGCAATGACGGAGCGGCGAGTGTCGGCATAGACATGCGGCGTGTGCAGCTTCAAGCAATCTTGGGCACGGCCGCTTCGGTTGGCGCGGCAACCGCCGTTTCCGGTGCTATCGGCTTTGTCGGCCTCGTCGTGCCGCATCTTCTGCGTCCACTTGTCGGCAATCTGCCGTCGCGGTTGCTGCCTGCCAGCGCGCTTGGCGGTGCATGCATGGTGCTGGCCGCCGATATTTTGGTACGCATCATTGCGCCGGAGCGCGACCTGAAGCTCGGCGTCCTCACGGCGATCGTCGGTGCCCCGTTCTTCCTCTGGCTGGTCTATGTCGAACGCAGGAGGCTCGCATGACGCTGCTTTCCGTCAAAGACCTCACAATCCGGCTCGGCAATCGGGACGTGGTCAACAGCATCAGCTTCGATGTCGCGCCCGGCGAGTTCATCGGGCTTGTCGGTCCAAACGGTGCGGGCAAATCCTCGCTGCTGCGCGCGCTTGCGGGAATCCTGCCATACTCTGGCTCAATCTCGATTGATGGTCAGTCAAGCACCGGCATCCCTACCGCGAAGTGCGCGCTCAAGCTGGCGTTTCTGCCGCAGGACCGCGACATTGCTTGGAACATTCCCGTCGAAACCCTCGTCGCGCTTGGTCGCTCGCCATATTTGCCGGCCTTCTCATCCCTTCGCCCAAACGATTTGGAGGCCGTCAGCGCCGCCATGCGCCGCATGGATGTCGATGCCTTCCGTGACAGGCCGATCAACCAATTGTCCGGTGGTGAACGCGCCCGCGTGCTTGTCGCGCGAGCACTCGCGCAGGAAACGCCGCTTCTCCTGGCCGACGAGCCGATGGCGGGCCTTGATCCGGCGCACAACCTCTCTCTTATGTCGACCTTCGCCAGCCTCGCGCGAGAAGGCAAAAGCGTAATTGCATCATCTCATGATCTCGGCTTGGCCGCGGCCTGCTGCACGCGTGTCATTCTGCTCGACAAGGGTCGGGTCATCGCCGATGGCACACCTGCCGAGGTGCTGACGCCAGACCGCCTCCGTACGATCTATGGCATCAACGCATTCATCACGACAGCAGAGGGCCAGATGGTCGTCCAACCGCTCTCACTTGCGGAAAGTCATCGCGTCGATTGACGCTTGGTCGAACTCTTTAAAAACTGCCAATTGCGCCTCGAATGCACGCTTGAATGCCGGTCGCCCTTCGCCTCGCTTGGAATAGGCCACGAGGCTCGGATATTCAGCCAGAACATCTGAACCTTTCAGCCTGCGCAGCACTGTCACCATCATCAAATCCCCGGCGCTGAATTCGCCTTCCAGCCAGTCCTTGTCGCCAAGCCAGTTGGACAAGTCTTTCAGCCGCGCGCGGATGCGATCCTCCACCATTCCGAGGCGTTGCTCATACCAAGCTTTGTCATTCTCCAGAAATTCGGCGGCTTCGCGCTCAACGATGGGCGGCTCTATCGTGTTCAGCGCTGCAAAAATCCATGCAATCGCCCGCCCTCGCGCGGTCGGTTCCGTCGGCAACAGGCCGGGATGATTTTGCGCAATGTGCAGCACGATCGCCCCTGTTTCAAACAGTGTCAGATCGCCTTCCTCATATGTCGGAATCTGCCCGAATGGTTGTAGCCCGCGATGTGCGGGTTCCTTCATTTCCGCGAATGTGACGAGGCGCACATCATAGGGCTGGCCCACCTCTTCGAAAGCCCAGCGCACGCGCACGTCGCGGGCCTGGCCAGCGCCCTGATCCGGAGATTGCTGAAAAGCTGTGATGGTGGTGTTCATCGTGATTGCTCCGACTTTTGCGTCTTGCCGAAAGGACGAATGAGAGCATCGTGTTCCGACAATTGATCACCAAGTCGAGCGATCACGGCGACCGGCCCATCAAATCAGTGTGTCGAACAGCCGTAGAATCCATGAAACCTGATAGGCGATAATTGCCAGAACCAGTGTCAGGTGAAATCGGCGGTTGGTTGTTAAAATAGCCACGGCGCAAGCCGCAACGAGTACTGGCGTACGGATAAGGAACTCGTTTCCGAAATGCGCGAAATGCGCCGGCCCTTTCAGAAGCGTGTCCATGATGTCGAGGAGATAGGACAGTGCCAGTAAGCCGAAAAACCACGGCCTGATGGAATAAAAATAGTCCTCATAGCTGAAGTAGTCTCGCATCGATTCGGGAAACAGAAATGCAGTCAGCATGAACAGCACGAATGAATAACAGATCAGGAAGAGATATTTCCCGAACGTCCAGCTTTGCACTGCGTAGAGGTCGAACTCCCACCACCAGAAATGGATAAGCATAAGCAGAACCGACGCCACCCATGCCAGATGGACAATGTAGAGCTTATATTGACCCGGATGCTGAATTATGCGTGCAACACCGGCCAGCAAGCGGGTAACGCCGAGGCCGATAATCATGCCCATCACGATACGAATATGCGGGAACAGATCGTGCGCCAATATGCCTGATTTATCCATCTATCCTCTTTTCCCGCAGCTCGACATTGGTTCTCCAGCAATCAACATCGAACAGCATACAGCACCGGCCATCCAGTTTGCCGTTTAAAGTGCAGATATTCTGATCTCTGAATTTACTCTGGAGAACCGGATAATCCAGTGTGGCGTATTGTGTGTTCGGTAAGGCGTCTGATGTTAGCTGGCTTGCCAAAAAACCTATCGAGATTTTATTCGCCTGTCATGAACGCTCCGTCTGCTGCAGCTACAAAACCGCAAACGCATCTGGCCGTGCTGCTGATCCTCAGTGCGACGCATCTCCTCAATGACCTGATGCAATCGCTTATTCCGGCGATCTATCCGATCATTAAGAACACATATGCGCTGGATTTCGTGCAGATTGGAATGATTACACTCACCTTCCAGATTGCCGGTTCCTTGCTGCAGCCTGTCGTCGGTTACGTCACAGACAAGCGCCCGATGCCCTATTCGACGGTTGTCGGAATGACGTTCACCCTTGCCGGTCTTGTCGGGCTGGCCTTCGCTTCGAGCTATAGCTTTATCCTGCTGTCGGTAGGGTGCATAGGCATAGGGTCATCGATCTTTCACCCGGAGGCGACGCGTATGGCGCGTCATGCGTCGGGAGGTCGGCAGGGCTTGGCACAAGGGCTTTTTCAGGTTGGCGGCCAGACAGGGGGAGCATTGGGGCCGCTGTTGGCAGCGCTCATCATAGTGCCGCGTGGTCAATCAAGCCTTGCATGGTTTTCGGTCTTGGCGTTGCTCGCAATGGTCCTGATGATCTGGACCGCCAGCAAGCACGTTGAGATCCGTAAACACATCGAGGCCGCGCAAGCCGCCCTCGCAGGAAGCGCAATAAAACGCCAAACGCACTCGACGGCAACGATTGCGCTTGGACTTACCGTACTTACGCTACTGATGTTTTCGAAGAATGCCTATGGCGAGAGCTTCAGGTCGTTTTACACCTTCTATCTGATCGATCGTTTCGGAGTTTCGATCCAGGCATCGCAACTTATGCTTTTTGTGTTTCTGGTGGCATCTGCTGCGGGGGCGCTTATTGGCGGAATCATTGGCGACAGGATTGGGCGCTATCGCATTATCTGGATTTCCGTCCTGGGACCGCTTCCGTTCACGCTTCTGTTGCCTTACGCGGACCTGTTCTGGACGGGTGTTCTCACGGTTTTGATCAATCTGATTATGGCAAGCGCTTTTGCCTCGATCCTGATCTACGCGATGGAACTTGTACCAAACCGCATCGGGTTGATCGGCGGGCTGTTTTATGGGCTGAATTTCGGGCTTGGCGGAATTGCGGCGGCAATCTTGGGAGGACTTGCGGATAGCATTGGCATTGAAAGCGTGTATCAGATTTGCGCTTTCCTGCCGCTTGCTGGGCTGCTGACGTGGTTCCTGCCAAGAATCGAGGATAGTCGCTGAACTCAGGCTGGAGATTCAAGCGCCGTAGCCAGATGATTTCATTTGATGAAACTGGTGCCGCTTAGGTGAATAGGCACCATAATGATTTTATGATTTCCTAATATTCCAGTTAGATGATTGTTTTTCCTATCTTTTTAGGAACGCTACACAGGTTCACTAATGTTTCATATACGGCGAAACGCCTGATTTCCTGATACACTTCCTGATACAGTAAGGCAAGGCTATTAAGTGCCGAGTTGATTTAATGGTGTGAGTCCTGAACACGGACTCTCATTGTGGTGAGCTTGGGTGATCAGGGCTGAGGGCAGACAGGTCTCTCCACTCGGAATATCCTTCAAGTAAAGCAACAATATTGCCTTACAGTGAGCCGTTGAATAGTGTAAATCTTGACAAAGATTCGAATTCGTGTAATCTTTAACAATAAATCGGTCGAGTCCAGAACTCCCGATTTATAGCATCGCGGGGCGATGCGCGGGCTGCGGGGCAGCTTCTTTCACTCAAAATTCAATCTATTCTAGCGCGCGCCATTCGGCGTGCAGAAAGCGCATCCGCATGACAACCCGCGTCGTATTCAAACCCACGCCTGTAGATCAAGAAGGCGTATCGATCAGATGGAATCTTCCGAACATTAATAAGAAGCTTTCAAAAACGCTCCTACGATATGGTTTTGCTAAAACAGAACTTAGAGTTGAACTCATGGCAGTGGGATATGAGGCCAACGATATTGAAGTCCGATTGAACGTCCCGTTTCGCGTTGAGAACAAAGGAAAGTCTTTCGCTTCAACAGTTATGGTATCAGGCCAAGGCCGTAACATCGATGCAGCGGCGAAAGAAGCCATCGACGCCGTGTGTGACGGCATAGTCCGGCACGTAAAATTCAGCGCGTCTGGATTGCTCTGATGGCCTATAATCGCGACCTCGCCACCTTCATCAACTCAGGCGTCCTACTTAAATATGCGAGGCTCATGGGGAATGAGCCTCATGTAAAGGTGGGTCTCAATCCCTTGTATAGCTATCGCACTGAGCATCGATCCGGGGAGCTTCTGATGGTGATGCTTGAATACAAGGGTGAAGTTGTCGATCTGGAATATACCGCCCCGTGCGGGCGAAAATCGCTGTCCCTTCCACGTCCAGTTGATGGCCGATTCGCTGCTTATTTACCGCTCGACAAACTTGGCAAAATAGATGCAACCACGTCCGCCACCTTGCTCAAGAGAATTGTGATTGAGACGGTATCGGTTGTGAACATGATTGGCTAAGTAATTCTCGCTACGGAGTCCTACGCCGTAGCAAGGAGAGTGGCAAGTCTGGTTCTCTAGACTGCCACTTCAAGAATGCATCTAGTCATGGGTCAATATTGCATCCAGCAATATTCATATATTGCAGGATGCAATATTATAATGGTTAACAATTTTACTTGACAAAATCGACATATCGGCGTATGTACGCGATTGCGGACTTGTCACAAGGCAGCAATGCCTCTCTCAAAGCCGGGGCGTCAAAAGCGTCCCGGCCTCTCCGATCCGCAATCAAACCATCGACGTGATGAGAACCGCATAAAACTCCACGTCAAACTGAAAACTGCCAAGCAGGAAGCGCCGCTTCCAGCAACGGTTCTTTGTGCCCCAGAGAAGGGCAAGGAATGACGTATATGAGTTCTGTAGCGAGTAGCACAACCGACCTGAAAGCCTTCCTCAAGGCCGTTTTCCCAGCCTATAAAGGCGACCTGATCTTTGACGACAACGGTGCGGAAAAAGACGCCGCAAAAATCTTCACGCTTAAACAGATGCTGGCCATAAATGATTGGCTAGCTCAGGCTAAAGGCCCGATTTACGTAGGTCCTCCACCTGAGAATCGTTTTGATGCTTCTGTGTTCTGCCTCGAATATCCAGCCGGTTACGCAGCCATTGATTTCTTCCCTCCATCCTTCACACTGAAACACGCCAACGGCGCGCGCGTCGTGGGGTATATTTTGGCGTGCGGTAAGGAGGAATTCGCCAAGCTGATTGAAAAGGTGCAGGGAACCGAACTGGCGAGACTGTTGAGTTCAGAAACACCACTTCCGCTTGCGGGTTGGTACCTGTGCAGTCCGTTTCCGTTTCCGCGATATGGTAATACGGAGATTGAATCCGCACTGCCCGCGTTTGAAGTTTTGAAGTCCACCCAGTCAGCGGAATCGACTGGTGAATACGAGGAAGAGTCAACCGCGAAAATTAACGACGCCCTTGTGTTCGGGAACATCTCCGACGAATTGGCGAACCTCCCGATGGTTATTAGCGTTGCGGAAAACTCATTCGCTAAGGAATGGTACACCGCAGACCCTGCCCCGTTTATCGAAGTTTTCAAAGGTGTTTTGTCAAAGCATCTTGTAGGTAAAAAGGAGGGCCGGAGTTTCGTAACCGGAGCGCTTGGCAAGTCTCGAAAGCGTACCAAATCCAACGTGATTTCCAACTTTGCTTTCGGACTTGACATCGATGATGGCAGTTCGTTCGAAAAAACGTTCAAGCAGATTCGAGCGCTAAACATCAGCGCATTGATGTACACAACCTACAATTCCGGCACGACCAAAATAGAAATCGCGCACGACCGCTTTTGGAAGTGGGCGAACGCGAACGGACGTGATCCTGAACAGCCGACCACGGAAGCAGTCCGCGAGTATCTTAAATCGGAAGGGAAATATGTCGCTTCCGTCATCGATAGCGCGACGTTCGAAACGAAAGAACACAGCGATGGCCTCAAGCTGATTGTACGTACGAGGCCAATAGAAAAATTTCGCATCGTGGTTCCCTTGGCCCGTCCGTATGTTTACGCCCAGCAACTCGGCGAGCAGCGGAAAGTCATTGAAAGGTTTTCTGCGAAAGCGCTGGGGCTGGGAAGAATGTTCGGCGTGGAAATTGATCGTGCGGCGCGCGACCCTTCCCGTCTTTTTTACCTCCCCCGTCACAAAAAAGGTAATGACAACTGGGCGATCAAACTCAGCGCCGGGCGCATTCTTGATTTCGATGAAATTACGGAAGCCTATGACAAGGGCAAGCAGTCCGATGATCCATTCTCGCAAGTCGGAAACGATCTTGGCGGGAGAGAAACGGTTCGGTCCCCCGGTGGCGTTGACCTAACCGAATGGGAGGGCAAACGGGCGCTCAGCTTCGATATTGCAAATATCTGGCGGCAACATGCCACCGACCACATACGAAGAGGCGCAGACGATTACACCAGTATAAAACTAAGCGTGGCCTGCCCGTACGATGATGAACACAGCGAGCCGGGCAACCCTGACGACATGGGTACATTTGTGCAGTCGGCGGACGATGAAGGGTTTGTTTTTCATTGTTCACACAACGCCTGTAGAGGGCGCAACCGGCTTCATATGCTGAGCAAGGCGTTTGAGGTATTCGAGATACCGGAAACGGTCCTGCATGACGCTGAATATGATCTTCGCCCCGACGATGAACGGGAAGAGGATGAGGCGGAAAACAAAGTACAGGATGCAGCCAAGGCAGGCGAAACAGCGCCGCCGCGATCTGGTGGTCTCGCACGTATCAGGAAAGGGCTACCGTTCGAACAGAGACGGGAAGAGTTGCGTAAGGCTGTCGTCGCAGCGAACAGCACGGACCCGACCGTTTTTCAGACCAAAGGCATGGTGCGGCGAGTTGATGCTTATGGCGAACTAGAGTTTGTCGATAAGCTGAAATTCAAGGCGGTATGCAACAAGGCCGCGACCTATGTTGAAAAGCCTAAGAATTTGAACGACGGCGATCCTGTGCTACAGCCCGACATTGATTTTCTGATGGGCTGCGGCGAACGCTTGTTTCCGGAACTTGCCGGAGTTCGCAATACGCCAGTCCATTCGGCCAAAGGGACACTTAGAACAACATCCGGCTATGATCCAGACACGGAATTTCTTTATCAGCTTGACGGTATCGAGATTCCGGAAGTGTCGCTTAATCCTTCACAGGATGAGTGCAGTGAAGCAGTGCGGATTTCGTTAATGAAGTCCTAGGCGATTTTCCGTTTTCAGATGATATCGCCAGTAGCGGCGCGCTGGTCCCGTTCCAGAACAATATTAATCGAGTGGGTTGCGAGGAAGGGAAAAGTTCAAGAGCGCACGCAGTTTGTTCCATTTTGCATGAGTTCGCATTCAATCTTTTCGACGGTCCGGCACCCGCATATTTCTTCGAAAAGCCGGAAGCCGGGACAGGGGCGTCGTTGCTTGCGGAAGTGGTAGCGTTGATAGCTACAGGCCGAAATGCACCAATGCAAACTTTGGCTAAACCGGAAGAGACGCGAAAAGAGCTACTGGCGAAATCCGTGAAAGGGCGTCGGATTATCGTGTTTGATAACATACCGGAAAGCGGACTTTATGGTGATGTACTACCATCTTTCATCACGTCCCGTTATGTTGCTGGTCGCGTACTGGGTTCGACTGAGGATGTTGAAGTTGAAGTCACTTCCCAGATCATCCTCACAGGCAATCATGTCGAAATGGAAGATGATTTCGTGCGTCGAATGCTTGTGGTTTTCCTCAATGCTGGCGTTGATGATCCCAAGGAACGGTCCGGATTTCGTCACCCGAATCTGATTACATGGATAAAGGCAAACAGGCCAAAAATAATTTGGGCATGCCTGACATTGATTCAGAACTATATCGCCAAGACTCCCGACTGGAGCGCCCCGAAGGAAAACGGTGTTTTCCCCTCTTTTGCATCGTTCGAAGAATATGCGCGGGTTATGGACGGGGTTCTCAAATGTGCGGGCATCGATGGATTTCTTGAAAACCGGAAGCAATTTAAGGAAGCGAAAGAGCAAGGCTCGCAGGACGCTACCGACGCAGTGCAAGCCATTTTCGATAAGGTTCACACGCCGGGGTATGATGGAAAGTTCCCGACGCTGACGGATGCCTTCTGGAAAGGTGAAGAGCCATATTCCCTCGCAACGTCCGATCTAACGCCGGTCATTTATGAGGATGGTCTGTGCAAATTCGCTGTTATAGAAAAATCCGACCGCAAGCGTTCCGATGGTTCGATCAAGAGCCTTCTGTCCCGTAGATTAGGCCGTCTGGCCGGAAAGCGTTACAAAGTGCAGCGAACGCTACCTGAGAAGGATGAAACGACGCGGCAATTTAAAACCCGAAGCGTTTTTGTCAGTTTTGGCATGGAGGAAGACTCCACAACGAACAAAAAGGCTTGGCTGTTGCGATTTATCGCAGATGCGGACGGTTCCGGAGACTCCGGCAAATAACCGGAGAATCGCCGGAACGACTCTCTGGTCAACTGGGATTGCTAAGTCATTGATTTTATTGGAGTCGATTCGCAATTACCGGCGTTACGGCGTTACGGAGAAAAAAACGGGTCGCAGCGTAGCCGCGTATTTCGAGAACGCGAAGCGTAGTTTCTTGGCGCAAAACTCTCTTTTTACCCTTTTTCATTTCTGACTAAAATTTTCTCCGTAATGCCGTAACGCCGGAAAATCTCTATAAAATATTGAAAATAAACAGATATTTTCGCCGGAAATAAAATTACTCAAAAACTCGATTCTCCGAGACGCCGGTAAAGCCCCACTCGGCTTCGCCCCTGTCTTGACATGCCACTCAGTCTGAACTCAACCCGCTCACCATCAATCTACCAGACGATTGACGCCAGCCCCATACTCCTCGGCTCAGTCTGAACTCATCCGGCTCCCCTCCCATCCTTCCAGCGTGCGTTCCATCATCCAGCCGAACCTAGCCGATACAGATCACGCGCCAGCCTCCCGGCCTGAATACAGTCAGCCGACCCAGCCGTAACCGGCACAGGATGAGTTCAGATGCTTCTCACTATCGGGTTGAGTTCACATCGCAAACGAACGGCATGTACGTTATTAAAAGATCAGGAATGAAGGTATGGGTTAAGGGCTAGCGAGGGTAGCCCTTCGATGAAGTGAGCATTTCAAGACAAGTGCAAAGTGGTGCGGATGGGTCGCACTACCATCCGTTCCGCTACATGGCATGGCTGAGGCACCATTCACTCATATCCGGACCGGCGACCATCGTCCCCACAAGGCCGTCTAATTGCCCTGATGCCAACATATCTCCGCTCGCTATTCCATGCGGGATTGGCTCTGTTCTTGGCAAGTGTTGGCATACTTTTACTTCGAATGTCGCGGAAGTCTGTTCCTCATACCCTAACAACAGACAAGGTCGGTGTCTCCGGACCGCTTGGATGGCGTGAGGCGCGTTGGGAGGACGTTACGCGTATCAGGTACGATACCAAGCCGTTTCACCGGATTATCATTTACACGAAGCATCCAAACAAACTTGACCGGATTTTGGCTGGCGGAGCGTTTGCAGCACTACTCGAACCGGCTGAATACGACGCGTTTTTGCAGTTCGTTCGAAGCCGCAAACCCAACGTGCTTGAAGAATTCGGCCCTGTAATCGTATTCGGTAAACCTGCGCGCTTTGACTGACGGTGCTGCTGTCACAGTCCGCATTTCTCCATCTCTCACACATCGAATACCCAAATATCATTTCACGTTTTTGAAAGTTCATCGTGATCAAATTAGTCCATCTTATTTCAATGATGTGGAGATTGACGATTGGGCGCGTACGCAACAGCCATCAGAAACTATTTCAACTTCTCGGATCGCGCTACGCGCAAGGACTTTTGGCTATTTCTTCTCTGGACAGTGATCATCAGCATCGTTCTCACGATAGCAGATTTAATGATTGGAACTTATGACCAAGACAACGGAGCCGGACTCCTAAGCGGCATTTTCGGCTTGTTTAACTTCATTCCATCGCTATCTGTGAGTGTCCGCCGTCTTCACGATACTGATCGCAGTGGATGGTGGCTTTTAATAATGCTCATCCCATTGGTCGGATTTATCTGGATTCTTGTACTGTACTGCCTTCCTTCCACGCCGGGTCGGAATCGGTTCGGTGATTCCAGTGGATCGTTTGGAAGAAATTAGGTAGCGGCAAAACGACATCAACAGCCCAATCGTCCGGCCCTTTGATCCTCCGCGACATCATCAGGTTTTGGCCAACCCAATGCTCTTATGCGGAAAAGAAACTTCCACGATCACGGTGAGGGTTGTGGAGCCGGTAGGGCGTTCAGCTTGACAGGTAATATAAACTTGGGACCGACCGCAGGAGGCGGAAGGTTCTTAATCCTTGGCGCACGCTTTAACTCTTGAACGATGACCTTCTGCAACGATGCGGGCATGTTAGAGGAAATTACATTGACCTGACTGAGCGACCCGTCTCGCCGAATTTTGAAAACAATCGTTGACTTGCTCGAATCGTGAATCGGCTGAAAGCTTCTTATAGCATAATTGTTGAGAAGGTAATTGGATATCAGCTTCTCAAGGCGCGCAGTAAAGGCCGCCTGCGTTTCCATAGCGCTAGACGGCGCTGTCAAAACGAAGAGCAGGCAGAAACCGATACAAAAACGCATTCTCGATCCAATTCTTGAAAGGTGAAATCGATTTGAGAGAGCATTGGGCAAAGCTACGAAAAACACCTTGAGACGCAACACTCAATCGCCAGTATATGTTCCCAACCCAATCCCCAGAGCTATAATCGCCATGACTGCTATTGCGAGAGGTCGGCCAAATAGCACCCGCCCCCTATTTGACTGGATCGTGCTTGATTCACCGACAAAATAGGTTCCGGAATACCTATTATCTTTGCTAAAATCCCAGTTGCGCTTGCGATAAAATACTAGCTCGCGAACCTCATTCAGAACGCTGTAAAAGAGGATTGTTAGGATAACGAAAAGAACTACGACTGGGGTCATTTCCATTGCGGCGGGTCTGGTCTGTCTAAAGTTTGTTGCCACGAGCATTATCACCGGCTAGTTGGATTTGTCACCACAAGCTGGACCTTGCCGCGATGATGGTGAATCGGGGCGTCGTAGCCTGCATGCTGCCTCAATCAGAGGCTGGTAGTTCTCTTGAAGCGAGACCCCATGGAGGGCAAAAGATGCAATAGCAGCACCCTCGCGCCCTGCTTGTTGGTAGCCGGTTTCCTGCTCAGAGTCGTCAACGTACCATTTTGCCCCTAGATCGCCTGCGATTCTGATCACAGCGGTGTAGTACCTCGTACTTGAGGACACTTGCCCAGTTTCACAGAGGGTCGGTGGATCGCCTGCGAGAATGAACTTTGCTGTCTTCTGGTGATCTGGGTAAAGGCAATTGCGAACATCGGGTTTCGGCGAGCTATGCAACTGTTTCAAATCCAGTAGTTCGAAACTCTCCGGCAGCGACTGTGTGATTGCTGAGAATGGGTTTTCGCAAACTTCCTTCGACCAGACCCTATCCAGCAGAGGACAAACCCGTCCGATCCCATTGCCGAAGTCGTTCGCACCGTACATTCGAATGGTGACACCAACGACCGGCAGTTCCAGCGGGTTAGCCGGATCGGAAGCGCGGCTAACGAACTCTCGCCTCGCAGCTTGTACCTCTTCCCAACTTGGCTTCTTGCCAAGTGAGAACGAATACCCAGGATTTCGCGGAATCTGATGCGATGAAAGGGAGAACCAGCGATGCGCCTCCAACACGGAGATACAAATCGGAAGCCAAAAGTTCGATCTCGTCTTCGCTCAGCCATCGTGGCTTTCGATCGCCCGTGAACAGCGCAATCGCCAACCACAAGACAGATATGCCTACAACACTCCAAATCAGGAATCGCTTCATCGGCTCGCACGATATCCGAACGCATTTGCTTCCGCGTTACCATCGCCAGATCAATTGTTTGGATATCCTAAACTGAATCGACCGCCTTCTAGTGCATCATGCTCTTCTTTTTATCATTTGCTTCCCAACCAAGGAACGTACAAGCATGGATACCAGCAACCTGTCCGGCTATGTTCGCGCTAGACCGATCAGAGTGGCCTTCTTGGTAGAAGATGACGGCAATGCTTCTGACGTGTTGGAAGCGGTTTTTGCCGATTGCTACAGCCGCTGGGGAGGCCGTTTCAGCCTTATCGTCCCTTGCGAAAATGGCGCGATCAGACCTGAATGGAGCAAGTGGCTAGAAGTTTATGATGCCGATATCATTTATTCATACGCGCGATTATCAGATGAAACGGTCATCGATCTCAATGAACGGCTAGGTCCGTCACATCTCAAGTTGCATGAACCTATTACTGATCGCATCCATGCTTCACGATACTGGGTGCCGCAGCTTCCAATGCACTGCCTCAGTTCGCTGTCGGTTGCCCTGAAATATGCGAGACTGAATCCCGCCTCATCGCCAAGACCGATATTGGTCCCGGACTATCCCCCCGGCGAGGAATGGGACGACTTTGTCGTCTCGAACTTTGGTACTCCATATGCGTCGTTTGGTGCTTGGCCGCTCCAAGACAGCCTAGCGGATTCCGTTCGGTCGATCATGTTGACCACGGAACAAAATCTCATTGAATCGAGATATCGATTAAGAGATGGACAGCATATTGCGCACAGCACGACCGCGCTTTTGAAGTTTATGGCGACACATAGGAACAGCTTTGGGATTTCCCAACTGTCTGCTGATGAAACGCCACGGATTGATTTAAGTCGATACGACGGATCATTCACTCTGGTAGTAGGTGATAGCTTTCACGATAGACTGTTATTCTGGTATTTGCGGCACTTCGCGCCAAGTTACATAGGGAGAGAATGCTTCTGCCTCTTGGTTTCTCCAGATCGATTTACCGATCCGGATTTCGTGAATGCTCTCGTGGAGTTCATCAAAGCGCGAAGCGGCGTTCAGCAGTCCAACAGCACCCCACACGTTAAAATTGCATCCATCGATACCGATAAAAGCACGTTGGACGCGATCCATCGCAAGCTGAATGATATTGATCGTTGGAATACCTATTCGATCAGTTCGATCTCAAAAATAGACGATCTGATACCGGCCTCGGATTCTCTGGAAAGATACAAAGCATTGGTGACTGGCCGGATTTTCAATCACCGAACGACTTGGAAGCGTTTCGAGCTAGATGGGCCGACAGTACACCCTCCTGCGCCATTGATTGCACACTTGCAGGGCATCCAAACCCCCTCTCGCGCAACCGCTGGACTTTGGGCAATCGATCTCGATTTGGAGCGCGAGACCAATCATTCGCGTTATTCAAACGTGCGCAATCGATGGCTTCTACCAAGAAGGTTGCGAATGACGGGTGCATTTCTGCGGCCCTATCAGGGCAGGCTAAACAATCTATGTACTCCCAGAACTACCGTGGAAGGCCATCTAACCGCTTATTTAGGGTTTGATGAAGAATGTCCGGCTGTAACCTTGCCGGACGATGATGTCGCATTTCACTACGCGATACAGCAAGGAAACGATTGGCAACCGCCTTCGCCTTCTAAAGCCGCAATTAGGGGAGAGAACGAATACCGATGGTCGCGTCCATCCGATAAAGGCCGATACCTTCTTGGAACGTTACGGCTTTTTGGCGACCTGCAAATCGCTGGGAGAATCTTACTCCATCCTTTTTGGATGAGCGTCTTTGAGCGGCTAGGTGCGGTAGCTGGAGCGGATCGACGGGATGAAATCCGCCAAAAACTCCATAAAAAGTTGAAAAGCGGGACAATCGAAACGGAAGCGGAATGGGAGCGATTAGCTAGACTGGTCGAAACCTTGGCTCGCGAAATCCGGACGCCGTCCAAGATTGTAGACTTCGATGAATTGAAATCGATCTACGAGCCGCTGTTGGCAAAGGAGCGCGAGAATCTTCAAAAACACAGAATCGGGAGCGACCATGATTATTGGATCGAGAGAGCCGAAAAATCACTCCCCGTTTCTGTTGCGTCTCTCTGCCGCGCAAAGGTAATCCATCAGGGGTACACTTGGCGCTGTACGCAATGCTTCCACACCAACTGGAATCCAATTGATACGCTCAAGCCACAACTTCGGTGTGATGTGTGCGGAAAAACACGACGCGCGCCCGTCAACCGAGCATGGGATTTCCGGCTCAACGGCTTCGTTCTTGAAGCCTTGAAGGAACATGGACTCTTAGCGTTGATATGGACGCTCATCCGTCTCGAAAATAGCGCCAAGAACACGTTTTATTTTCTTGGTCCGAGCGAATTATTTGATGACTACCCGCATGAACAGCAAATCGGTCCGACCAATGAAATTGATTTGTTGTGCGTAGTGGACGGTGAAGTCCACTTATGTGAGGTGAAAAGTTCGGAACGGGATATTGCGATTGATCCCATCGTAACTGTCGCCAAGCGCATCCGTCCCGATGTGGTCACGCTCGGAGTTATGGCGGATGAGACCCCTAGACTTCGCAGCAAGCTGACCGAGTTGACTTCTAAGCTATCGGATTCTGGTATCAGGGCTAATCTTCTGACGCTTGAAGATTTAGATGACTTGATTGGCCACGCTGCGCTTGAAGAAATTCCGGATGATTAGTGCGCGATTTCGCGCCTAGAGGTGCAGAGCAAGGTGGAAAATAGACGCCCGCGTCAGAGGAGTACTTTGGTTAGTCCTGCTTTGCTAAAACGCAGCAACGGCGAGTTGCATCTCGTTAATTGCAGCGCGCGTATTCAAGTAGATAAGATAGAGGCGGTCTAGTTCATTTAATGGAACGGTGGTTCTGATAGCCAGCGAATATGGGGGATCACCCATCGCAAGCCAACAAGATAATCTCTGCCCATCAAATGGCCTTAAAATAGGTATCTTAGAACAACTGTAAGAAAATTTCTCGGAACTATCCAATGGCGAGACGTATATTTTCTCACGCCCTTGCCTCCCTCCTATATAGACATTAAAAAACCTTGTCTGATAATCAACTGTCAATTTATTCATATATCTATTATTGACATCGTATATGCGATCAGAATCCCTTAAATGAAAATATGTTGGATACTCAAAGTCTGTTGGTTTAAGGGAATCGTGTTCGATAGTTGTGCAATAGTTTTTCATCCATTGTAAATGATATTTCCACCCAAATTTGCTAGTCATTAATAGATAGCAGTCGTTATTTCTTCTTAACGTAAAGTGTATTTCATAAACCTGTGTCTTTTGATCCAATGGAACATGACAAAAGCCCGGAAGTTCATTTGACCCGGCATCTATGCGCTTTGTTAAAGCAGAACTATTCGGACCGCCCGGAACGTCGAACATGATGCTATTGCCTAGAGGAATGAGGAGACGCAAGTTTCCAACGTCAATGACGCCATGCCCTTCGCGGCATCTTTCCATCCTTAACCAATTGTTGCCCACTATCGGTTGTTGCTGGGTGCTTCCTGCATTGGCTGGCGCGCTCAGCGCGCTTATTGCGGCGCAAAGAGAAGATAGGAAGGCGATTCGGAGCGCCTTAAGGCTCAAACGATTGTCCATCTAGCTGCCTATCGCGCCATGAACCTTTGCAGTCTAGTGACAAACTCTCTTCGTTCTTAATAGAGAATTTCGCGCGGATTTTTACACAACCCACCCTCCCGGAAATGGGGCTTTTTATGAACAATGTTCATCAACTAAATGCGCGCCGCCTTCCGACGCCGATTTAGAACGTTTGTCTATTGTCTGTGCATGACTAGAAATGTATCAGTGCGATGTCATTTTTGGATATCCAGCATTAGGCCCAGAGAAAATTTGAACTAAATTGTCTCTACCATCACCAATGGCCATAACGCCCTGTCCCGCATTCCATTAGATTTTTTTCCAAACTTGAACCGTTAACCATCCACTTGAAAACGCTCTGTTTTCATCCTCCGACAAGCGCAACGTCCGATGACTTTTTAAGATTCCATGCTATTGTTCTGAAACAGGGGTTCAGAAGTTCAGGGCAGTGACGAAATACGTGATCTACAAAAGAGTCAGCCGTGCCAGCCAAGGCGAGTCCGGGCTTGGCATTGAGGCCCAGCAGCGGGATATAGAACTCTTCCTGTCCAGCTATGCTGACAAGCCCGAAGTCATCGCCACGTTCACCGAAGTGCGGTCCGGCGCGGACGATGACCGCCCTGAGCTTGCCAAGGCGATGGCGCTGGTTCGCAACACTCCCGGCACTGAACTTCTAGTGGCAAAGCTGGATCGTCTCTCTAGACGCGTGAGCTTTGTAGCGAAGCTGCTAGAGGACAAGAAAGTCCGGTTCCGCGTGGCCTGTATGCCAAACGCCGATAACTTCCAATTGCACCTTTACAGCGCATTGGCCGAACAAGAGCGCGAATTCATATCGAAGCGGACCATAGCAGCATTAGCCGCTGCAAAGTCCCGTGGGCGTAAGCTAGGCGGTCTGCGGCCCAAGACTGCGGCGCGGATCGAAGCATTGAAGGCCGATGCTGACGCCCACGCTGCCAAGCACATCGCCGTCATCCAACCCATGCGCGAAGCGGGTAAGACCTACGCGGAGATAGCTACCGCATTGACCAAGATGGGGGTAGCAACTGCCCGTGGTGGCAACTGGTCTGACGTGACCGTGGCGCGAATACTGCGGCGCGCTGCCTAGTCGTTCATCTATTGCTTATGAACTACTCGACCTCGCTCATTCGAAAGCTTGATCGTTTAGAAGTTTAACGAAGTCAAAAAAGTGTTTAAAAATAAGGCCCTAGGGAACCATCTGGGTAGGCGGGTCCGGGGTGGTTAAATCGGCTATAAAGCGACTTTGAGTAGTGGGTTAATGTCTGTCTGGGTTAAGTGAAGTTCATTTCTGAACTCATCCCTGAATCCATAAAATCAACCGCCTTAGAACCACAGGCCAGTGGACCCACCGCCCAGTATAGCCAAACGCTGCCGCCTTTAACCCTACGCCAGCAAGATTAACTTCGCACGCCACTAAACAAAACAAGAAAAAGGAGGGAGAAGGTTGAGGGCAGATGAGCCACGAATGCCGTTTTACTTGACATTTTATCTTTTAGAATTTATAGTAACGTTAACTAAATGAGGTTAAACATGGAACGACCAAAGCGAATTCAACTATTCGAAGACCCTAGCGGCCAAATTCAGTTCGCAGGATTTTGATTGGATTATAGAACAGGCTGAACGCAACCGCTGTACAGCTTCAACGATTCTGCGGAATGCTCTATGTGCGCTTCAAGAGAAGCAAGCTCGACTTGCATTGCTGGAATATTGACCAATGAATATGTCGGAATTGCAGCGCCAATATTTGTGGTCACGCGGTGCAAGTTCATTTGAAGACCTACAGTCGCCCATTGAGCGCTTGGAGTTCGCCAACCGCGCCGCGCAACCCGACCCACGCCCGTCCGTGACAGAGGCGAACCGACTCCCAAATGACGGAACGCCCCTTGCGCTTGACCCACTAAAGATCGAACAATTCTCTCCAGTGTCTCGAATGCACCTGCAAGCTCGGCTTGAGCAACTATCGATCATCCGCAAGGATCGCGCTACAGGCAACAGCACCGTATCTGACGAAGCTTTCGTTGCGCATTGCAGAGAGTTGGCGCACCTAGCCGACGATAGAACAGCACAGATTTTGCAAAACATGATTGCGTTCTACGAATAAGACCTTTGGCCATTGCTTGGGACATGGCCGAAAACGGGGTCCCCGACACTCCGCTTGCCTTTAAAAACATTCGCGCTTAGCGCCGTTGTCTCATGATTTAACCCAGTAACTTCAATATCCGCCTTGGTGTCGATGGCCGGTTGCACTGAGACCGGCCTCGCGTTTCACATCAAAGCTTTGCGCGCGACTTGCGCTCTGATCGCGCCCGGATCATGCTTGCTGAAACAATTGGCTCACACGAACGCCGACTGGAAAGGATGAATGAAGCGGCGCACCTCAATCCTGTTGTTTCGTTTGCGCTCTACTCATTCTACACCGCCGCGCCAATCACGCCGCATTGGGGAATTATCGATCAGCAGATTGGCGGATTTGGTATGTTCATTTTGTACGCGGGTCTTCTCGCTTGTTTCGTTGGTTTTGCAAGCATACTATTCTTACTCATGTTCTGGGGCTACCGAACGCCGCTAGGGTTTCGACGTCCGCTTGGCGCGGGCAGCAATTACCAACAGCCATATTATGCAGATCAGAGCGACGATGACGGCAACGATTGCAGCTAACCCACCAAAAAAAATAACCTGATAGCTGCACGATTTTCCGCAATCTTTCGATAGACGAAGGTATCCGATAGCTAGCACGGCGGGCAGCGGAACGACCATCAGCAGAAAGAGGATCGCAACTTTCATTGAATCAAACCGAACCTTAACAATTTGAACGCTCCGGGCAACAAGCTATCCATAAAGCTTCACTAAGATCGGGTTACGATGGCTCCAACTGACCGCATATTCTCACCGATCTGATAGATGACACACAACTCAGGCAAGATGATCAGCCGACGCTCGTTTTTGACGTCCCTTTGCAGTCTACCGTTGGCGGCCTGCCAAGACGGAAGCGCAACGGTTCGTTATCGGGTGATCGCAATAGTCCTCTACAATGGGCAAAGGTATGAGGCTTCCACCGTGATGGAATGCTTTTACGCGCGCCTGAAAAACAGTTTGATCGGCATGGGTGGGTCAACCACGCTCTACGGCGAGGCACTAATCTTCGACCTGCCGACAGGTGGCTCCTTTTACATGCTGCCCTATTGGCGCAATAATAATGGTGGCTTCTCCGAAGTTTATCAGCCCGGTCTTTTAAAGACGCTGGGTATCAAAAGGGGCATCGGAAGCCTGAAGGACGCCGATTTGCAGCGTTTGGCGGAGGCGTCTGGCCGCATACCCTTCAACTTCTACGGACATTACCCTACCATAGTGGCATTCCGGGATGAGAAGGCACCCAAGACCATCTTCGAGGTCACTCACAGCGGAATGAGTTAGAATTTTAAAGGGGTAACTTTCGTCGGGCTGGACATTGAATTCACCGATGCCCCGGTTACGAAGTTGCTGCGCGATCGTCTGACTTGGCTGAACCTTCCGAGTAGAACTGCGCTTTTCGACCGCGATCCTCCCGGCTCTCAACGACGTGATATAGACAAGCCGCTTGGATATAAGATTACACAAGATTTTTTCTTCGGGAATGGGAGCAGAAAATGGCTGTAATTACGCGGAGGCATTTCAAACCCACACAAGAAATGAGCGCATAAAATGTGATGGTATTGACCATGTGCCTTTACGCGGTTCTCCGAGACAATTGACTGATATTCGAGCTAAGCATCAGTTCACATTGAAACCCTTGCCCCTCGGCTTCATGCTTCGGTATGCGCAATAGAGTCGAGCCACGGCGGGAAATGTTGATGGAAGATGCGACTCTAGATCGATCTGAAGTTTTTAATGTAAATCAATTTCACATAGGAGATTTTTACTGTTCAACGGATAGCTCTGGCCGCGCGTCTGTATCATATCAGTCGGTATATAGAAGAAAGATCGACAAGATATCCGTTCAAGACGCCCGATGCATATTATCTTTAATCACGCCCTATCTATCAAATCTTGATGCTGTGCGAGCGCTCGAACAGTCTCGAAATCTCCCCAGTGCGACGTTTTTCCAAACATGTATAAATTTTTTGATCGCCTTAGTGGCCGGATTTCTTGCGTTTTTCCAGCAAAAAAACTGGGAAGAACTTGAGGGATGCACGATAATAGATGACCACGGGATGGCGGTATTCAGGATAGCATTGTTCCATCAGAGCGATGGAGCGACATATATTTACCTCGTTTATTATCGCGACGAAGTAATGCAGGATGATATTATTAGCGCAGAAAGCCTGTTGGGTATTGGCCGCATGCTGAAGCGCTACGAAGAGGCGCTAAATGAAAATTGAGAATTGACGACGTGACGGATGGCCGGGAGCCGCAAGCGGGGCAATTTTGAGCTAATCCGCGAATGCAATTTCCATCACTGTATCCTAAAACTCGAACTCAACTTAGGCTTTTGGAAGGTGAGGGTGGCGTTGTGGCAATTGCAGTCATTCGAATGCTGATCGCATTGGTAGGAGGCTTTCTTTTCTTGGCCGTCCTACAGGCGCAATACGGGGTGAAGTCTTCTGACATTGCGATGCTCATTGTTACATGGGGATTTTTCTTCACCATACCGGCGCTGTGCGCACTGTTAGTTGTCGCTATTGTTGAAGCAGCACTCGCACAACAAGGTTTTCGGGCGCTGGCGATTTTGACAGGCCCGATTGCCGGAGTTGCAATTTCACTCTGGATGGCTTGGAGGGGAGACGATTTAACCCTTCCTGAATTCTTTAACCCGTTCAATCTGCTTATAATGGCGATTGCCGTCTCTTGGATGCTCTCTGGGTTTATTCTCCCGACGCCGCTCAACGCTCCCAGACAGCGGCAGTAGCTATCCCTAAGTAGCCAAGCGGATTTTGGCGCATGCCAAATTGGTGATCGCTTATTCCGCCGCCTCGCAGAAATAGCTTGGCTGCGCGCATCTGCAAATTTGAGATAATTCGCGAATGGAATATCTACGCCTGTCAGGTACAGCGCACCAATGCACCGGTTTTTGCCATACGTAGCTTTGATCGCATTGGTGGTCCTGGGACCGGTTGTAGGGCTGTCGGCTGTCCACACCGGTTGGAACGAATATTGGCCGCTTGGCTATTTGGCGCTGATTCTAAACGGCATCATCGCAGCCGTTCCCCTCCTAATCCTTTACCGCAGCGTATTCCATAATTCGGATTGGGGAATTTCCAGCAAGCTAGTTTTGTATCCGCTGGCATCGGCAGCAGTGATGGTCTGTGTGATTGCAGCATTGTCAGGCCGCAGATTCGATCTCGACCAGTTCACCTCGATTCATGTGTTTTATGCGGGTGGGATAGGACTGGCTTTTGCTCCAATTGAGTGGTGGCTAACCAAACCGGTGCAGCCCTGATGTCAGTGCGGCAGTTTGGCCGCGTTCTGCGCAATCAACTAGCGTAGAAATGGCAAACACTCATTGCCGGGTAGGATACAAGGATAATCGAACTTAGCAGGTCGCGGTCTACGTATAGGAGGAAATTTTGAAACGCCTATTGGCATTGATCTGCGTGTGTCTGTCGCTCGTCGGGTGCGATAAAGATGTTGGAGCAACATTGCATGTTCGTGACATAAAGGACGTTCTAACCAGTTCTCAAGCCAAAAATGTTCCGGTTGAGGTAAGTCTCGATATTTTGCAAACCGGCATCGCCGAACAATGCGCAAAGCTTGATTGCAAGGCTATTATAGACGTCCTGTCATCAGGATTCGAAGACGTTAGAATTGAGGGTTGCGAAAAGCGCTTCGCTGGATTGAATGATCGGTTGACGATCCGAGCTAGAACTGTTCTTGAGCTTGGAAATCGACAGGAGATTCCCGCAAGTAAATTTCTTTTGAGTTTCTTTATATTAAAATATGGCGACAAAAACAGCGTGTTGTTTGCACGGTTCGACAATGCAAAGTTTATGCAGATGCAATCGCTAATCCAAGACATTAATGTGATGGCACGCCCGCGATTTGCGAACATTACTATTGCCGTTACTATCAGCAATGAAGAGCGCGAGAGTGTAAGAATTCTGGCTGACAGTGGGTCCTTCCTCGATGGAAAGCCTATTGTTCAAGCGAAGCAAGTTGACATTCCGGCGCGCGGAGAAGTGCAATTTCAATTGGGCGACGTGAAGCAATCTTTTCTCGCGAGTAACGGCTACGTGGCCATAGTAGAACTCGCACCGCTTCTAAAACCTGCGCAATGAATAGAGGTCTTACAAGATCGCAGAAGCGACCGGATAATCACCTAGAAAACGAATGACGCGCCGATGCGTGGAATCGCCTAGCCTTGCACGACATATTCGGTATTCTTGATGGAACCTCACCTAGAAGCATTTAGATTTGGCGTTCGCCATAACAAGCGGTTTATGGCCGCGTTCTTGCTCAATTTTGCAGCGTTCGGTGTTCTACTTATCCCTTCCGGCATTCTGGAGGCGATCAGTATCAGGCCCGTGTTTGTTCTGCTAAGCCCTCGCAACAGCCATGATCTCGACTATCTGTTGACACACGGCCACGCCAATTTTGCCGACGTCTATATCGGCGGTTACCTTTTGATATTGGGGATGTCATTCACATCGTTGCTGATGGCGAGCTATTACATCATTCGCTCGCCGTCCAAGATATTCGTTACCGATTTCGCGCCAGAATACCGCAAACACACGATGCGTTGCGCTATCGGCGTACTGGCAGGCGCATGGGTACTTGCCAGTGCCAACGACTTCAGTCTTATTTCCTTTTCAATCTCATGGTTTGCTGACAATCCCAACAGCAGTCTGGCGATTGCTCCACAACCTGCAACCAGAGCCGTTTTTTTCTGGGTTTGGATAGGCTATTTTGTTATCGGAATGACGATACCAAATATCGTGGCTATGGCCGTTAGCTATCTTTGCGGTCAACGCATTTCCAGAGCCGAGTTCGCCGAATTGTTCAAACAGCGAACCGGAAAAGAGCTTCGCGCCTAGGTCGAGGAAAGTTGGCACCTTTGAGCTATTCAGCGAATGGACTCTCCACGTGTTTCTGACCGCGTCGTGCCAGTAGATTCTGCGTGTGAGGTTCTAGCCCTGCGCTTTTGGTTTGGGATGTGCTGGCCGGTCCTTGCTGCATTCGGGTCTCATGCGCGCATCAATTGGAATTTCATACGGCTGCGATGCTCCGGGATTAAATCTCGCAATCTCCACGCCTTCCGGTGTCAACGTAAGTGATGCGTGTTTTAGATTTCCGATCTCGTCTTGAAAAAGGAAAAGAACGACATATCGATGAGCGATATGAAATGATCCAAAATCATATCGGCAGACCGAACCTGACGTGATGCGATTGGTTGACAGACACCCTTCGTTTAGCACGAGGTCTGCCGATGCGGGACGGCACTGAAATCCTGCTTTACTCATGTACAGTTCAGCTTCAGCGAATGAATGCGATGCTGTCAAGTATTCCGATAAGCCATTCCAGACCTTTTGAGTCTGGTTGGTACCGGGAGCAATTGCAAACGCGACTAGCGGTCCCTTGTTGTTCTGTATGGTATCTACGAACCAAATAGCCGCCGGGATTCCAATCACTATCGAAATTGCCAGCGCTGCAATAGCTTTCTTTGCAATATCCATTGGCTGGTGAAACCCGCCGTAAATTGCCTTGCCAGTCCCGGCGGACTTTACCGCAGAGATGCTCACAAATAGTTGCGACGTTGTACCTAACTTTTTCACGGTGTTAAGTACGCCGATACATTCCGCCGCTCAAAGCGGGAGGCTTTGGCCTTCGCACACTCTGCCGGGACGATGGCCGCACTCAAGGCTTGAATGAAATCGCCGGGGATTGCTCCCCGGCCTTTTTCACATCACAGTACGGCTTGCAGGATTTCGATTTGCAGGACTGTATCCGCCAACACTTGCCTTGCTTGCTGTCGTTCTTCTATCGTTTCCAATGGCCTGATAGCAGTATCGCCAAGGCGCTCCGCTATGCCGGTCAAAATTTCGCAGAATTGCTCTTCCTGTACATCAACACTCATGGTCTTTCTCCACACCCGAATGAAAAAACAATCATCCGCTCCATCCTTCGGGAAGGATGCGGCGCGCGCTCCGAACTCCAATTTGTGTTGGCGCAATTAGCCTAACCGAAGCGGGTGAAGTTGTGCGCCGCATTTTTTTCTTCACAGGTTGCGAAGCGGAGCTTTACAGCACAGTCACAATGTCAACGCCTCCGGCCCGATCACTGAGGCGAGGTTTAGGCGGTAGTTCCAACTTTTCCAGCGCAGCAAGCATCTGATGGACAGGCGGGGTGAAATACCCATCGCCTTCGGACCGTGGCGCGTGGCCTTGGATTGCATCAACCATTCGGTCAGTCATGCCAGCGTCCATCGCCGCCGACTTGAACCAAGAGCGGATCGCGTGAGAAGGTTTCTTGCGAGGGTCTTTGAAACCTAAATCTCTGATCCAATCACGGAGCTTGTTCGATACGCCCTTTGATCCGTGAAGCTTTTCAGGATCACCGCTCGACCGCCCATAGAATAAGGGCTTTCCTTTACGAGCCTTCACAAAAGACAGAAAGCCACCTTGCAGCAAGGCGTTGTGGATCGGGATAATACGCTCGCTCACACCTGTCTTGATCGTTCCAGCATCGTCGGTAGGTCGGATTTCGACAACTGGAATGCCATCGATTTCGTACACGTCACGCGATTAAATCTGGACAATCTCATGAATTCGAGAACCGGTTGCTGCCATCAACCAAACCACCCACCGCCGTGATGAAGCCTTGTGAGTTCCGTCGAGAACCTGTCCTTTCGCAAGCTCCAATAAATTCATCATGTCGGTGTTCGAGTAAGCTAAATACTTCGTGGAAGCGCCCTTGACGCGATCAACTCCCAAACATGGATTTTTCGAAATCGCGCCATCCTTATAGGCTTTTGCGAAGATCGCGTTTAGGCAACTGAAATAGCCGTTATTTATTGTCTTAGGCGCTTTGCCTTGTGAGCGTAGAGTATCCCGAAACTTGATTATGTCTCCCTTAGTGATCGACCCCGCATCGTCCGCTTTTTCCGCCACAGCATCCTTGAAAACTCGCCAGCATCCTTTCCATGTGGCGAGGGTGGTAACCGTGGGTTTTTCTGCCACTCTCCATTTATCCCAAAGCTGATCAAGTGACACTTTCGCAGCGAATTGCGACAGATCACGCGAAACGCTATCAGATGAGTTTTTTCCGTCCGGTTCGATCCCGATGGACTGTTCCAGCACGGCAAGTTCGGACCGCACTAGAGCAATTGCCAGCGCCGTATTGATGACCGCATCCAACCCCGGCATTTTCTTTCGTGCCAGCGCTTCGAATTCCGGCATTGCGCCGGTCGCAATCATCCGGCGAAGTTCTGCAACACGTTCTTTCGACCGTTGCTTGACCGCATATCCGGCGATCTGATCCGGGGCTGCATCACCTTCCTTCAATCGATCCCAGAAAGTGTAATCCTCCGTCCCGCGTGGTAAATCCTTACGCGCCCAAAATCGCTTTGGATGAGTGGTCAATTCAGTGAAGAGCCGAATCCGTGCGGTTAGAAGCGTCTCTTCGACTTCCTTCCGGTAGCGCTTCGCGACCTCTTCAATATCGACCGGCCTGCCTACGCCATCACGCCGCGCGCGAGCTTCACGAAACTCCTCTAGGATAGCTTGTTCAGACTTGTGAAATTCGATGCGGGCTGTTTGCTCATCGTCGGTCTTGAGCGAGCGCATGAACGATTCAGCCGGATAGAAATTGCGTAAGTCTGCGGGGACCCAGACGCGATGATAAAACATCCGCCCGCGCTTCACTAAATGCTTAGGGAGCTTCGACATCTCTTCCATTCCTCAAGTGTATCAGTGAATTCCTGATACAGCGAGCCGAAAAAGAATGAGGAAAAACAAACGATTATAAGGAAATCAATGCCTTAGAGAGAACTGGTGCCGCTTAGGTGATCTCGAACACCTGACCCCATCATTACGAATGATGTGCTCTACCGACTGAGCTAAAGCGGCTTAACCCTTCACACTGGCCATACTATGGCCCTACTAACTTTGACTCATCCACCCCAACCCGTTGTCTTCGAACACCATTCTCTGGCGGACCCGCCAATTACGAATGATGTGCTCTACCAACTGAGCTAAAGCGGCCCTTGTGCCAGCGAAGTGGCAACGGAATTCGCGCCTGATAGCCTTATTGTGCGCCAAGATCAAGCCATGCCGAGGTGCTTTGCAAACATCCCGCAATTACTTCATTTTATATGCTGCAAGTCGAGGTTTTGGGACTTGGGACTTCTGCATCTTATCCCCATCGCAGCGCGCTCCATTCAGTGCGACGACTTCCTTTCGCCGATTTTTCGTATAGTAGGATTCTGGTATACGGGCCCAACTTGGCCACATAGATGAGAGGGATGGCTCTTGGACGTCATCGAAAAGGCGATCCGCAACGCATTCGAGAAGGGTGACGCCTCCGATCAGGCCTTCAGGGAGCGGGTCTATAGACAGGCTTTCGCAGCGCTGGATCGTGTTCTGCAAGCCAATCCGGGCGTGACGGTCGAGTCTGCAATCAAACGTCGAAAGGCCTTGCAGGCCAAGATAGTTGATATCGAACAGGAGTTTACGCACCCTCGCGAACCCCAGCCCGATCCCCTATTGGTCACGGTTCCGCCTCTCCCTACTGAAGCTGCCAGCGAACCGCCCCACCATGTCCCTGCGCCGCATTTGGATGCGCCTGCCGCTGCTCCGCGTACGAGACCAGTGCCTGAAGTTTCCATCGTATCCGTTGCCCCTATCCCGCGCGCACCGGAACCGAGAGTTGAACCGGAGCCGGTCGTTGAAGCGCCAGCCCCAACTCACGAACCCGTCGTACCGGAAATAGCCGTAGAAGACAGGGCGTCAGAGCCGCAGCCGGAACATGTCGACCCGGTGATTCCGGTTGATGAGCGTCGTCTGCAGCCCGAACCCGAGCCTGCGGAGGTTCGCCGACTGAGCGTGTCGTCGCCGGTCGCGAGCGTCGCCGTCGCCCTATGGCCGCCATGTTCGTGGCCGTCACACTGTTTTCCATTCTGGCGATAGGCATCTGGTGGGCAATGCAAACCGGCCTGCTGGGCAACACCACCCAGTCGGAACCGGTCAAGACTGTCCTACCGCCGACGGATGATTTCGAGCCGGGGGCCGATGAGCCGCCGGTCGAGCCGGGTCAGGCAGACGCCTCGCGTGACTGGATCGAAGTATTCAACGGCAACGATCCAAACTCGCTCAGCGCGCCGTCCGATGCGTCCGCCGAGGCCATGCACGACGAAGGCCAGAATTTCGTTCGTATAAAATCTGGCGAATCTGGTGCAGCGGTCTTGATTGACGTCAATCCCGGCGTGCTGGAGCAGATTGCAGGCAAGCGCGCGACATTCGACATCGTCGCCAAGGCGCAGGAAGGGCAGGACACGCAAATGTCCATCACCTGCAATTTTGGTGAGCTTGGCGATTGCGGACGCAAGCGTTACGCGGTCGGCAATGCGCGCGCGGATTATCTGTTCGAGATTGATATGCCGGCTAAAAAACCCGGTGCGGCGGGAACAATCGCCATCAATTCCGACTTCGACAACAAGGGCAAGTCGGTCGACATTTACGAAGTAAAGGTTTCGGTCGAGCCATAGCCGTCACTTGTCCAGAAGGTCGGCCAGCGTTTCAAGCCGGTCGGCCTCCCCGGCTGGTTTGTCCCAACGCAGCCGCGAGATGCGCGGAAAGCGCATTGCGATGCCGGATTTGTGCCTCGTAGATCGGTTTAGCCCTTCGAATGCGACTTCCAGAACCAGGCCATGTGTGCGGTTCGCCCGCACCGAACGCACCGGCCCAAACCGCTCAATCGTGTTGTCGCGCACATATTTGTCGATCTGGCGAAGCTCCTCATCGGTAAAGCCGAAATAGGCTTTGCCCACCGGCACGAGCTCCTCCGCGCCTTCCGCTCCGGTCCAGACACCAAATGTATAATCAGAATAATAGCTTGAGCGCTTGCCGTGGCCGCGCTGAGCATACATCAGCACGGCGTCAATCGTGTGCGGGTCGCGCTTCCATTTGAACCACGGCCCCTTCGGCCTTCCCGCAAGATAGGGGGAGTCCATGCGCTTGAGCATTATGCCTTCGATGATCGGATGCGGCGGTGCGCGGCGCAGCGCTTCCAGTGCTTCCCAATCATCGAAGGCTACATTGCGCGAAACGTCGAACCTTGCTGGGTCGAGCGTCGCAACAAATGCACCAAGCGCCTCCCGTCGCTCCACATATGTCAACGCGCGCAGATCATCGCTGCCAAGTTGCATCATGTCATAGGCGCGCACAAAAACGGGAAACTGGCTCTGCATTTTGGGCGAAACGGTTTTTCTGTTCAGCCGCTGCTGAAGATCGGAAAATGTGCCCGTCTTGCCCAGCGGGTCGCCCACCAGCAATTCGCCATCGATTACGCCCTCAAAATCCATTGCCTCCAGCAGATCGGGGAAAGCGCCTGAAATATCGTCGCCCGTCCGCGAATAGAGGCGTTGCACGCCGCCTTCGGCCACCACCTGCACGCGAATGCCGTCCCATTTCCACTCGGCAGCGAAGTCTGCCGGATCAAGCTTCTCAAGGTCATTGTCGCCGACGGGGTGCGCCAGCATAACCGGGCGGAACAGCGCCGCCGCGACGCGCTCGGGGCGAGGCGCGCGACCTTCCAGCCATGCAAAGAGCGCCAGATAGGGTGGCGTCAGCCCATGCCAGACCTCCTCGATCTCGGAAACATCGACGCTACCTAAATCGGCCAGTGCCTGCTTGGCGAGCCGCGCCGAAACGCCTATCCGCAAGTCCGCTCGTAACAAGCTTGATAATCGCGAAACGCGAGGAAACGTCAGCCTGATCCAGCAATGCCGCAAGCACTTTGGGCGCGTCGGATCGGCTCGCGCGCTGAAGTGTTGCAACCGTCTCGGTCAGCGTCAGTTCATGCGAACCTTCCGCCTTGTTCTGCGGCCAAACCAGAGAGACCGTCTCGGCCAAATCGCCAACATAGTCATAGGAATAGCCGAACAGTACCTGGTCCATCCGTTCCGCTATCAGCGCGCGCAATATCGCCGGTTTAACTGAAGCAAAACTCAAATCACCGGTGATTGCAGCCAACGCCAGCCCGCGGTCGGGGTCTTCGACGGCGCGAAAATAGTCGGTCAGCAGCTTCAGCTTCCCATTGCGGGAAGGCGTCAGCACCAGCCGGTCCAGCAATTCGGCGAAGCGCTTCATCAGTCGCCCTCGTCTTCGTACCCGACCAAGTGCAGTGGTCGTGCGGCGATGCCGGTCAGCTCACACCAGCGCACCAGCGCTTCCTCGCGTCCGTGCGTAACCCACACTTCGCTCGCGCCCGTCTCGATAATCGTCGCGGTGAGCTCGTCCCAATCCGAATGGTCCGAGATGATCAGCGGCAATTCGACTCCGCGCTGCTTGGCGCGCTGGCGAATGCGCATCCAGCCGGAAGCGAAAGCGGAAACCGGGTCGGGAAAACGCCGCGCCCAGCGGTCAGCAAAGGCCGATGGCGTGCCAATCACAATTGCGCCTGCAAACTCGCCCTTGCGGCTTGTCTCGACCGTCGCCGGTTCCAACTGACCGAGATCGATGCCTTGCGAAAGCATAATATTCGCAAAGCCGCTGCAGCGCGCCGTGCAGATAGATCGGTGCATCATATCCCGCATCGCGAATCAGCCGGATAACGCGTTGCGCTTTGCCGAGCGCATACGCTCCAACCAGATGTGACCGTTCTGGAAACTGTGCAGCAGAACGAAGCAGCCGCGCGATTTCCTCGCTCGCTGGCGGGTGGCGAAACACCGGCAGCCCGAAAGTCGCCTCGGTTATGAACACGTCGCACGGCACCACCTCAAACGGCGCGCATGTAGGGTCAGGTTGCCGCTTGTAGTCGCCGGAAGCAACAATCCGCACGCCGCCATGCTCCACCAATATTTGCGCCGACCCCAGCACATGCCCGGCATTGTGAAAGCTCACGCGTACGCCGTTAACGTCGACCGTTTCCCCTGCCGCAATTGCTTGCGTCTCCCGCGCGAAACCCTCGCCATAGCGCAGACCCATAATGTCCAGCGTCTGCCGCGTTGCCAGCACCTTCGTGTGGCCCGCGCGCGCATGGTCGGAGTGGCCATGCGTAATCAGCGCGCGCTCGACAGGCCGCACCGGATCGATAAAAAAATCACCGGGTGGGCAGTAAAGCCCCTCAGGGCGGGGGCGCAGAAGATCACGAGGACGCATAGTGTGAAGATAAGCGTTCTGCGCCGCGTTTGAAGCCCATTGCGCAAACCCTGCTGACAGGCGCATAGAGCGGCTATGCCACTCGACACATCCTCCCACGACATTTTGGCCGACCGGCGCGCGGATTACGCGGAAATGCTGTTTGCCGATGGCGATTTTTCCGCCGCCGCGTCCCTGATGATGGATGCGCTCGAACGCGCACCGGAATGGTCGTTCGGCTGGTTCCGTCTGGGCGAGTTTCATGAGGCTGCGGCGGAACAGGATAAAGCCGTCGAGGCATGGCGCATGGCGGTGCGGCTTGATCCCGCAGACCGGGCGGGCGCGGCCTTGAAACTGTCATTGGCAGGCGCGGCTCCACAAGCCGAGAGACCGCCAAGCGCATTTGTTGAAACGCTGTTCGATCAATATGCGGACCGTTTCGATACTTCTCTCATAGAAAAGCTTGGCTATCGCGTGCCGGACTTGTTGGCCGAGGCCGTCGTAAAAGTCCATCCGGACAAATTCTCGACCGTGCGTGATCTCGGTTGCGGCACCGGGCTCATGGGTGAAAAGCTGCGCCGACTGGCCGACCGTCTTGAAGGCTTCGATATTTCCGGCGAAATGCTGCGCAAAGCTCGCGGCAAGGGCGTCTACGATCTTCTCGAAAAAGCTGATTTGCAAAACCTACGGCAATTTGCGGCGCCTGCTGACCTCGTCACCGCCGCCGATGTCTTCATGTATCTTGGCGCGCTGGATGGCATCGTCACAAACGTCGCCGCCATGCAGTCCCCCGGTGGCCTGTTTGCCTTTTCGGTAGAGCGTCACGAGGGGCCGGAAGATTTCGCGCTGCTGACCTCGCGCCGCTATGCGCACAGCCAGGCCTATATCAAACGACTACTTGCCGCCCACGGCTACACCATCGAATCCATGTCGAACGAAACGATCCGCATGGACCGCAACGCGCCCATTCAGGGCATCCTCACGGTCGCGCGCAAGCGGTAGCTCAGTTATCACCCATCTTGAGCGCCTGAATAAAGGCTTCCTGCGGAATATCGACCTTGCCGAACTGACGCATCCGCTTCTTGCCTTCCTTCTGCTTTTCCAGAAGTTTGCGTTTGCGGGTCACGTCGCCGCCGTAACACTTTGCGGTCACGTCCTTGCGAAGTGCGGAGATCGTTTCGCGCGCGATAATACGCCCGCCAATCGCCGCCTGAATCGGAATCTTGAACATATGTTGCGGGATCAGCTCTTTCAGCTTTTCGCACATGGTGCGCCCGCGCTTTTCCGCCGCCATCCGGTGAACCAGCATGGAAAGCGCATCAACCGGCTCGTCGTTCACGAGGATCGACATCTTCACCAGATCGCCTTCCTTATAGTCGGTCAGGTGATAGTCGAACGAGGCATAGCCCTTGGAGATTGATTTCAGCCGGTCATAGAAATCGAAAACCACTTCGTTGAGCGGCAGATCATAGACCAGCATTGCGCGCTTGCCGACATAGGATAGATCGACCTGAACGCCGCGCCGATCCTGACAGAGCTTCAAAATCGAGCCCAGATATTCGTCCGGCGTCAGGATTGTCGCGCGAATCCATGGTTCTTCGATCGAGGTGATTTTCATCACATCGGGCATATCGGCGGGGTTGTGCAGTTCTTTCTGCGTGCCGTCCAGCAGGTTCATCCGGTACACGACGCTCGGTGCGGTAGCGATCAGGTCGAGATCAAACTCGCGCTCCAGCCGTTCCTGAATGATTTCCAGATGCAGGAGGCCAAGGAAGCCACAACGGAACCCGAAGCCGAGCGCCGCTGACGTTTCCATTTCATAGCTGAACGAAGCGTCGTTGAGGCGCAGCTTGCCCACAGCGGCGCGTAGATCCTCGAAATCCGCTGCATCCACCGGGAACAGACCGCAGAACACCACCGGCTGCGCGGGCTTGAAGCCGGGTAGGGCTTCGGTGGTCGGCTTGCGATCTTCCGTAATCGTGTCTCCAACGCGCGTATCCGCTACTTCCTTGATCGAGGCAGTAATGAAACCAAACTCGCCGGGGCCAATTTCGTCGGCCTGAATCATCTTTGGCGTGAAGAAGCCAGTGCGCTCAACCGGGTATCTCGCGCCGGTCCCCATCATGCGTATGGTCTGGCCTTTTTTCAGAACGCCATCGATAACGCGCACCAGCACGATCACGCCGAGATAGGCGTCGTACCAGCTGTCGACCAGCATAGCTTTCAGCGGCTTCGTCGCATCGCCCACGCGCGGGGCAGGCAGGCGCGCGACAATCGCCTCAAGCACGTCTTCGATGCCGATGCCCGTCTTGGCGGAAATCATCACTGCATCGCTGGCGTCCAGCCCGATCACTTCCTCAATCTGTTCCTTCACGCGCTCCGGTTCGGCTGCGGGCAGGTCGATCTTGTTCAACACCACGACAATCTCATGATTGTTGTCGATTGCCTGATAGACGTTCGCCAAGGTCTGCGCTTCCACCCCCTGACTTGCGTCCACAACCAGCAGCGAGCCTTCGCAGGCCGCGAGCGAGCGGGAAACTTCATAGGCAAAGTCGACGTGGCCCGGCGTGTCGATGAGGTTCAGAATATAATCTTCACCGTTTTTCGCCGTGTAGTTCAGCCGCACGGTCTGCGCCTTGATCGTGATGCCGCGCTCGCGCTCAATATCCATATTGTCGAGCACTTGCTCCTTGCCCGCCATTTCGCGTGCATCAAGAGCGCCGGTCATCTGAATGAGCCGGTCGGCGAGGGTGGACTTCCCGTGGTCGATGTGCGCGACGATGGAGAAGTTACGGATATGAGAGATCGGCGTCGTCATGGTGCCGGGCTTTAGCAGGGAAGCGCCAAAAGGCAAGAGGACGCGGGATTTTGATGGAGATTCGGCTTGGTCGAAAAGAGGTGATCCATACCCCTCATCCGCCTGCCGGCACCTTCTCCCTCAAGGGGAGAAGGCAGACACGATCAATGCCGGATTCCAATTGTAAGCGCTGCAAGTTAAGCACGGCGTTGATTTCATCCACCTTCTCCCCTTGAGGGAGAAGGTGGCGGCAGCCGGATGAGGGGTATTTCAAGCCCCTTCAATTGCCCAAAATAATATCCAGCAGCGACTTCTCGCGCCTCACCTTGGGGCCGCCGACATCCGCCGATGGGCGCTTTATCGAACCGGTTGGCACATCGCTGGCGCGTTGCGAGCGCATCACCCCATTGCCACCGCCACCGCCCGCGTCTGCCATCGGCTCGCCAACATCGACGGATGGCACAGGCGTCGGATACCACTCACCCGGCAGTTTCCGCACCGGAACGCCTTCGTGCGCCGCTGCCATGAAATGGTTCCATGCAAGCGTAGGCAGCGACCCGCCGGTAATGTTCTTCGTCGGTGTGCCATCATCGTTGCCGAACCAAACACCAGTCGTGAGGTTCGCCGTATAGCCGATGAACCAAGCATCCTTCGATTTCTGGCTGGTGCCGGTCTTGCCGGCTGCCGGCCAGCCGAAATCCGCCTTGCCCGCAGTACCGTCTTTTATGGTTTCCTGCATCATGGCATTCATCATGCCAACCACTTCCGGGTTCAGAACGCGCGGCGCATTGCCTGCAGAAGCTCGGTAAAGCTGCTTTCCGTCCGTGGTGGTGATGTTGGTAATGAAATGCACCTTGGGACGATATCCGCCATTAGCAAACGGCACATAGGCGGCGGTCAATTCGAGCGGCGTCACCTCGGACGTACCGAGAGCAATGGACGTATTCGCTTGCAGATCGGATTGAATGCCGAGCCTATGCGCGGCCTCAACCACCGCGCCGGGGCCAACTTGAACCGCAAGCTGCGCCGCCACCGAGTTGAGCGACTTCGCCAGCGCGGTCGTCAGCGTTACCTGCCCATAATACTTGCCTTTGTAGTTCTGGGGCGTCCAGTTCCCGATGCGGATCGGGGCGTCATTGCGTACCGAATCCGGCGTTGCACCGTGTTCCACCGCCGCCAGATACACGAATGGCTTGAACGCCGATCCTGGCTGGCGCTTCGCTTCCGAGGCGCGATCAAACTGGCTGGCCGCATAGTCATACCCGCCCACCATCGCGCGCACTGCGCCCGTATTGTCGAGCGAAACCAGCGCGCCCTGACTGACATTCAGCTTCTTGCCATTCTGCGCGATCAACTCGCGGATCGAATTTTCGGCCAGCTTCTGCAAATTCAGGTCAATGGTCGATTGCACCACAATATCGGTACGCACCTCGCCAATCAGGTCGGGAAGCTGATCCATAATATAATCGGCGACATAGTTCTCCGACCCGCTCCAATAGGAGGCTGCGCAAGTCGGTGTCGCCTTCATCGCCAGCGAAAGCTCCTTCGCGCCGATCATGCCTTGATCGCGCATTGCGGCCAGCACCACTTCGGCGCGGTCGTTCGCGGCATCCGGGTCGCGGGCGGGCGAAAGCTTTTGACGGAGCTTTTAGAAGCCCCGCCAGCAATGCGGCCTCCGCCAGTGTCACATTGCGCGCAGACTTGCCGAAATATCGGCGCGAAGCTGCCTCGACACCATATGCACCCGACCCGAAATAAACCCGGTTCAGATACATTTCGAGTATCTGGTCCTTGGTGTAGGTTTGCTCCAGCCACACTGCCAGCAGCAATTCCTGCACCTTGCGCTCAACTGTGCGATCCGGTTTCAGGAACAGGTTTTTTGCAAGCTGTTGCGTCAGCGTCGAACCGCCTTGCGAGAGCCGACCGCCCAGAATGTTTGAGGCAAATGCGCGCCCTACACCCATCGGATCGATACCAAAATGCGAGTAGAAGCGCCGGTCTTCGATGGCGATAACGGCCTGCGGAATGTATGGCGACATTTCATGCAGGCCGACAGCCTCGCCTCCTGTCATGCCGCGATTGGCTAAAAGTTTATCGTCTACGGTAACAATTTTGACGTTTGGAGGTCGCTTCGGCACGGCCCATGTCGTCGCGCTCGGCATCTGCGCGCCGTAATAGGCGACCAGCCCTATGCCGCCGATTCCGAGCCAGATGCACAGCACAAAGCACCAGTAAACGAGCCTGCCCAGCAGGCCCACGCTGCTCCTGCGTCGCGTCTTCCGGGAGGCGCGAGCCGCCTTTTTGCTGCGTTTTTTCCGGCGACTTGAAGGCACGACCCGATCGTCCTCGCTCACGGAAAAGCGGCTGGACGAGGACCGATGCGGCTCATCGAAACTGGGGTCTACCCGCTTGTTGCCGCCCCGTTTGGCCATGCCAACCCTTTGCCCATCACGCTTTGGCGCGTCGGTGAAGGTTAATTGCGGCGATTTAAGGGGGGGTTAAAGGCGCGCTCCCTGGCTCAAACTGATCTGTCTAAAATGCCAAAATATCCTTTGAGCTCAGATCCAAATCAAAGGTCGGGCTGGATTTTATGCGTACGGTGCTGAAAATGAGCTTCGCGGAAGTGCGGGAGAAACCCATGGGCGTTAATATCCAGCGATGGTTCGACACAGAGGTCGACAAGGAGCGTACGGCTGCGGTCAAGGCCGCGCTGGAGGCGGATGCGCTGGAAGATGGAGTCCTCGAAAATGCGAAGGACGAGCAGCTATCACAGCAGAATGCCCGGATCGATTTCCTGTCGGCACAGGTCGAGGCATTGAAGAATTTGGAAGGCAAGAACTACGATCTGTCTACGCAACTGGTCGTCAAAACTGCCGAAAACGCGATACTGCGCGAAACCATAGAAAAGTTGCGCGCAAAACTCACCGCCCTTGTCGGCCCATCGGCGCCGCCACGCCCGCCAAGAGAATTTGCTCCGCCGCCAGTTGCAGACGATTTCGCGAAACTCAAAAGCGAAGTCGAACGTGCGGCCTTCCTGACGAAACTGCGCCAGTGGTATGAGGAAAACACCGGCGCGACAGGAGAACTCACGCCGTCGGACATTCGCTCAATAACTGATGACGGCGTTGTTTATGAAAACCAAAGCTTCAGGGGCACGTTGCGGATAGAAGCGAACAATGTAACCCTGAGAAATTGTCGTGTGGAGGGCGGAGACTACAACGGCATAGACGCCGATGGTGCCGATGGTTGCGTGTTTGAAAACGTGACCGTCATCGGTGCTCCCACCATGAACTACAATAACGCCATACTTGCGGGCACGAACGCCACGATTCTGCGGTGTAATGTCTCCGTCCATCAACATGCAATCACGCCGCAAGGCGGCCCGCGAACACTCGTTAGACACAACTACGTGCATGACGGGTGGATTGATCCAGCCGCCGAAAAACACGTTGGCGGTATTTCGATCAAAGGTGGCGACCAGTTCATCGCCATGCTGGTGGAAGGAAATTTGGTATATGGGCAGGACACGTCGTGCGTGTTCATCAAGAATGACTTCGGATCAGTGAAGAACACCACCGTTCAAAACAATTTCCTCCTCAACCAGCCCGGTAAGAAAACGGCTTACACCGCTTATTCAGGCATGGGCGGTGCGAAAGGCATCGTCTCGGGCACAAAGTTTCTGGGAAATGTCATGGAACGCGGTAGCTACGGCTATTTTTCTGTAAGCGACAATCCCGACTGTATAATTCAAGGAAATCTCGACGCACTTACAGGTGCGAACGTTGATGGAATGTAGCACCGCCTGATGATAGCCGCGGCCCGAATGGGCCACGGCCTTTGTCGGCTTACCGGAGAATGGAGCAATTCCCATCACGGCCAAATGTCAGGCGCACGCGGTCGCCTCTGGAAAAGCCCTGCACGACAACATAGCGGCTGTTTGAACGAACCACGTCTGCGCGGCGAACGCCCATTGAGCGCGCTTTGGAGATGGCATCGCTTTCGTCACAGCGCATGCCGTAGCGGCCTTCACGCGGCTTCCTGTAATTTCCCTGTGGCCGACCCGGATAGTCGCGACCGTGGCGGTCGAAATACGGACGGCAGCGTTGGTCATAAGGGTTACGCTGGCAGAAATCTGCCGTACGTATGCGAACCCCGTTCGGGCCAATCAGAAATTCCACATCCTGCGCAAAGGATGCCGGTGCATATGACATTGAAGTCACCGACACAGCCGCAGCAAGAGCCGCCATCTTGATGGATTTCAGCATTTCAAGTCCTTTCATTTACTCCGCACGCCGAGCATTCACTCGGATTCGTCATCGGGATGGGGCGACCATGCCGTAGGCTCGATGCGCTTTTGGGTGCTTCCGTCGATAAACGCCCACCAGCCCGCATCGGTTTCATCCCAATCTCCACCAGCCGCCTTCAGCCGGTCGAGTGACCGGTATTGGGCAATGGATTCGTTTTCCTGTCCGTCCTGATCTGTCCAGTAGACCGTCACCTTGGTGCCATTTTTCGGAGCCGTGGAAATGGGTTGTCTTCCGCTCATGTCGCGTCCTCCTGTGTGCCTTATCGATGATAGTCGCTGAACGCAGGCTGAACGCCTGAAAGCGCCGAAATCAGGGCAGTAAAATTCGCGCAGATGCCGGAAGTTCCGTCAGCTATGCGAAAAGATATCCTGTTCGTCCCAGCCCATCAGGTCCAGCTTTGCGCGGGTGGGCAGGAATTTGAAGCAAGCTTCGGCTTCTTTTGCGCGGCCATCGCGATTAAGCCGCGAAATCAGCACCTCGCGCAGCGCGTGCAGGTGCAAAACATCCGACGCCGCATATTCAAGCTGTTCCGGCGTCAGTGTATCCGCAGCCCAGTCGGAAGACTGCTGCACTTTGGAAAGGCTTACGCCCAGCAGCTCGTTGCAAATGTCTTTCAGGCCGTGACGATCCGTGTAGGTCCGCACCAGGCGGGATGCGATCTTGGTGCAGAAAACCGGCGTCGCCATCACGCCGAACGCGTTGAAAAGCACGGCAATATCAAAGCGGCCATAGTGAAAAATCTTGGTCTTCTTGCTGTCGCGCAAAAGTGCTGCAAGGTTGGGCGCGCGCTTCTGTCCGGAAGCGATCTGCACCACATCGGCGCTGCCGTCGCCGGGCGAAAGCTGCACCACGCAAAGTCGGTCGCGATGCGGGTTTAGCCCCAGCGTTTCCGTATCGATAGCCACCGCGTCGCCTTGGTAATGCGAGAGGTCGGGCAGATCACCTTTGTGAAAACGAATCTTGCTCATGAATGTCCTATTTGGCGAGCGCGTCTAGGATTCGAACCCACGAACGCTGGCCTTTGTGAAACGAATTTAGATTGTATTTTTCGTTGGGCGAGTGAATGCGGTCGTCGTCGAGCGCAAATCCCACCATCAGCGATGTAATGCCAAGATAGGTCTGGAAATCGCCGACAACGGGGATTGAACCGCCACCACCCAGAAGCAATGTCGGCTTGTTCCATTCTTCCGCGAGCGCGTTGCGCGTCTTGCTCAGTTCCGGTGAATCGAACGGAAGCTGAATTGCGGGCGACCCGCCGTGCGGATGAAGCTCGACGCTGCAATCCGCCGGAATGCGCTCGCGGATAAAAGCGCGGAACGCATCTCTGATCTTGTCCGGGTTCTGCTGGTGAACCAGCCGGAACGAAACTTTGGCGCTTGCCTCAGCCGCAATCACGGTCTTGAAGCCCGCCCCCGTATAACCGCCTGTAATTCCATTGAATTCCGCTGTAGGCCGCGCCCACGTCAATTCCAGTATCGATCGGCCCTTTTCGCCGGAAGGTATGGCAAGCCCAATATCGCCGAGAAACTTCTCCGGTGTTTTGCCGAGTTTCTCCCATGCTTCCAGCACTTGCGTCGGCGTCTCTTCAACGCCGTCATAAAAGCCGGGAATGGTCACGCGGCCATTCTCGTCGTGAATGTCAGCCAGCGCTTTTGCCAGAATGCGGATCGGATTGGCCGCCGCGCCGCCATAATAGCCGGAGTGCAGGTCGCGGCTGGCGGCTTTCACGACCACTTCCTCGCCAACGAGCCCGCGCAGGCTCACGCAGATCGATGGCGTCTGCGGGTCGTACATGGAGGTGTCGCAGACCAGCGCAATATCGGTCTTCAACTCATCCTTATTCGCCTCAAGAAACGGCTTGAGCGAGGGCGAGCCGGATTCTTCTTCGCCTTCAAAGAAAATCGTTACGCGACAGGGCAGGGAACCGTTCACCTTCTTGTATGCGCGGCAGGCCTCAACAAAGGTCATCAACTGCCCTTTATCGTCTGACGACCCACGTCCGGTGATGATCTTCGCGCCCTTATCGCTTTCCTTGATCGCAGGCGCGAACGGATCGTCGTGCCACAACTCAATCGGATCTACTGGCTGCACGTCATAGTGGCCATAGAACAGCACATGCGGCGCATCCGCCGTCGCACCCGCATGATGCGCAACCACCATCGGATGGCCGGGTGTGTCGCGAACACTCGCGTCGAACCCGATGCTCTTGAGTTCCTCCACCAGCCATTCCGCCCCCTTGCGGCATTCCCCGGCAAAGGCGGGGTCGGTCGAAATGGTCTTGATGCGCAGCAGGTCGAACAGGCGCTCAACGCTGGCGTCGAGCGAATTGTCGATCTCGTCGAGTACGGGGGCAAGCTGTGTCATGGGGTAGGCCTCTCGAATCTGCGGCGTAACCTATCCATCTGCGGCGGAAAGGCAAAGGCGGCGTATTGAGCCAGCCATTTAAGCAGACAAAAAAATGCCGCCGTGGCGGAGGGGATACCACGGCGGCGCTTTTAAAATAATGCGGCAGCCCGGAGAGGGGGATGAGGCTGCCGCAAACATCCGGCATAGGCGGGGGACGGGCCTTACTCCGGATTCGGCCGAAGCCGATGACCTGTAAATGGCGAGTCGAACGTGGCGATTCAAGGGCAACCAGATTACAAGTTTGTAACCAATATGTGAGGCGTTTTGCCCGTTATTGTCCATGTCGCAGATGTCAGTAACCTTTGCTTGGGCATGGACAGCAGGGGGCCGTGGCGCTACCCATTCGAGCCATGAAAAAAGGCGATCACCTCTTCCTCGTTGACGGCTCTGGATACATCTTCCGGGCCTATCATGCCCTGCCGCCGCTCACGCGCAAATCGGACGGCTTGCCCGTCGGTGCGGTGTCCGGCTTCTGCAACATGCTCTGGAAGCTGATGCAGGACGCGCGCAACACGGATGTTGGCATCACTCCCACCCATTTTGCTGTCATTTTCGACTATTCGTCCAAGACTTTCCGCAACGAACTCTATGCCGAATACAAGGCCAACCGTTCTGCGCCACCGGAAGACCTCGTGCCGCAGTTCGGCCTGATCCGCGAAGCCACCCGCGCCTTCGACCTGCCCTGCATCGAAATGGAGGGCTTCGAGGCCGACGATTTGATCGCCACATATGCGCGCCTCGCATGCGAGGTCGGCGGCGATACGACCATCATTTCTTCTGACAAGGATTTGATGCAGTTGGTCGGCCCCACGGTCAGCATGTACGACCCGATGAAGGATCGTCAGATCGGCATTCCGGAGGTCATCGAGAAATGGGGTGTGCCGCCGGAAAAGATGATCGACCTGCAAGCGCTGACAGGTGACTCTATCGACAACGTGCCCGGTGTACCCGGCATCGGTCCCAAAACCGCCGCACAGCTTCTGGAACAATTCGGCGATCTTGATACGCTTCTTGCCCGCGCAGGTGAGATCAAGCAGGACAAGCGCCGCCAGACCATCATCGACAATGCTGACGCCGCGCGCATCTCGCGCGAACTGGTGCGCCTGAAAAACGATATTGCCGTGACCGATGCGTTGGACAGCCTTGTGCTGCAACCGCCGAACGGCCCCAAGCTGATTTCTTTCCTCAAAGGCATGGAGTTCACATCGCTCACGCGCCGCGTGGCCGAGGCGAGCGGTACGGACGCCTCCGCCGTCGATGCCGCCGAAGTCGTGGTGGAACTTGGTGATGCCGCGCACGGCCCGGACGTTGGCGCTGGCGAAGCGTCGCAAGCTGCCGAAAAAACCAAGACCGGAGAACTGACGCCCGCCGCACTTGCGGATTCGGTCGCACAGGCAGCGGTTAACGCCAAGATCGACGTCAACGCCTATGTCTGCATTCGCGACGTCCAGACCCTTGCGGACTGGATTGCCGAAGCGCGTGGCGCGGAGGTTGTCGCCTTCGATACGGAAACCAATTCGCTCGATCCCATGCAGGCCGAACTCGTCGGCTTCTCACTGGCCACAATGCCGGGGCGCGCGGCCTATGTCCCGCTCACGCATAAGGAGGGCGCTGGCGATCTACTTGGCGGCGGCGTGGTTGAAGGGCAAATTCCAACCCGCGATGCGCTGGCACTGCTCAAGCTCCTGCTCGAAGACCCCAATGTTCTGAAGGTCGCTCATAACCTCAAATTCGACATGCTGGTCATGAGCCGTCACGGTATCGATGTCACGCCTGCTGATGACACCATGCTCATGTCCTATGCCTTGGATGGCGGCACCAATGGCGGTCACGGAATGGACGCACTGTCTGAAAAATGGCTTGGCCACACGCCGATTGCGTTCAAGGACGTCACCGGTTCCGGCAAGTCATTTGTGACGTTCGATCATGTCGCGCTGGACCGCGCCACCTGCTACGCGGCGGAAGACGCTGACGTAACCTTGCGGCTGTGGCATGTCTTGAAACCTCGCCTGCCGGTCAAGCAAGTCACCACCGTCTATGAACGGCTGGAGCGCCCGCTTGTACCCGTACTCATGCGCATGGAAGAGCGCGGCATTTCCGTTGATCGGCAAATCCTGTCGCGACTGTCAGGCGAGTTGGCGCAAGGCGCAGCCCGTTTGGAGGAGGAGATTTTCCAGCTTGCGGGCGAGCGCTTCACCATCGGTTCGCCCAAGCAACTTGGCGATATTCTGTTTGGCAGAATGGGCTTTTCGGGCGGTTCCAAAACCAAGACCGGCCAGTGGTCCACCTCCGCGCAGGTGCTGGAAGACCTCGCTGCTGAAGGCCATGAATTGCCGCGCAAGATCGTTGATTGGCGTCAGCTCACCAAGCTGAAATCGACCTATACGGATGCGCTGCCGAGCTTCATTAATCCTGAAACCAAGCGCGTGCATACGTCATATGCACTCGCTGCCACAACCACCGGACGGCTTTCCTCGTCGGACCCGAACTTGCAGAACATTCCGATCCGCACGGCGGAAGGCCGCAAGATTCGCACTGCGTTTATTGCGGACCCCGGCCATAAGCTCATCTCGGCGGACTACAGCCAGATCGAACTGCGCGTACTTGCTCACGTCGCCGAAATCGCGCAACTGCGGCAGGCATTCGCAGATGGCCGCGACATTCACGCCGCCACAGCGTCGGAAATGTTCAACGTTCCGATTGAAGGCATGCCCTCGGAAATTCGCCGCCGCGCGAAGGCGATCAATTTCGGCATCATCTACGGCATTTCTGCTTTCGGCCTTGCAAACCAGCTTTCCATTCCGCGCGAGGAAGCCGGCGATTACATCAAGCGCTATTTTGAACGCTTCCCCGGCATCCGCGATTACATTGAGGAAACGAAGGCATATGCGCGCGACAAGGGCTATGTCGAAACCATCTTCGGTCGACGCGTGCATTATCCTGAAATCCGCTCGCCCAATCCATCGGTGCGCGCTTTCAACGAGCGCGCCGCTACCAATGCGCGTTTGCAAGGCACGGCAGCAGATATTATCCGCCGCGCGATGATCCGCATGGATGACGCCTTGCAACAGGCTGGTGTGTCATCGCGAATGCTTCTGCAAGTGCACGACGAACTGATTTTCGAGGCTCCCGACGCGGAAGTCGAGGCCACGATTCCAGTCGTACGCCACACAATGGAAAACGCGGCAATGCCAGCCGTGTCGCTATCCGTGCCGTTGCAGGTTGACGCGCGCGCCGCTCACAACTGGGACGAAGCGCATTGAGTTTTAATACCCCTCATCCGCCTGCCGGCGCCTTCTCCCTCAAGGGGAGAAGGCCGAAAACGGTGCGCTCGTTCCAAACGCAAACGTCGCAGAATGGGCGAGGCTTTGAAATCACCTGCCTTCTCCCCTTGAGGGAGAAGGTGCCGGCAGGCGGATGAGGGGTACGTATCCCCTACAACTTCGTCCAAGCCGCATTCTTTTTGGATGACTTCACGCAAGCCTCCACAAACGCCACACCCTCGACGCCATCCTCTATCGTCGGATACACCACGTCCTTCGGCAGCTTGCCGCCCTTCTTGCGCGCGGCGCGGATTGCGCGTGCTGCCTCTGTGTAAATGTTCGCAAATCCTTCCAGATAGCCTTCTGGATGCCCCGGCGGCACGCGCGTCACACGCGCTGCAACTGGCATGGAGCCAGCACCGCCACGCGTCAGCAATTGCTTGGGCTGGCCGAATGGCGTGTACCAGAGATAGTTCGGATCGGCCTGCACCCATTCGAGCCCGCCCTTGGTTCCATAGATGCGCAGTTTCAGCCCGTTCTCATTACCCGGAGCGACCTGACTGGCCCAGATCATCCCGCGTGCGGAAACGCCGTTCGTTTCTTTGAAACGCAGCATGATGTTCGCGTTGTCATCCAACACGCGGCCCGCGCCGAATGCCGAAAGATCGGCGGACAGGCTGTCCAGTTCCAGCCCGGAAACAAACCGCGCGAGATTGTAGGCGTGGGTTCCAATGTCACCCGTCGAACCGCCAGCCCCTGAGCGCTTTGGGTCCACGCGCCACTCGGCCTGCTTGGAGCCAGCTTTTTCGGCCGCTTCGGTCAGCCAATCCTGCGGATACTCTGCCTGTACGAGCCGGATCGCGCCAAGCTGGCCTTTGGCAACCATCTCGCGCGCCTGCCGGATCATCGGATAGCCGGTATAGTTATGCGTCAAAACAAACACGCAGCCGGACTTTTTCGCCACGGCCGCCAGCTTCTTCGCGTCGGCAAGCGTCGAGGTCAGCGGCTTGTCGCAGATCACATGAATGCCCGCTTCGAGGAACGCCTTGGCGGCAGGGTAGTGCATATGGTTTGGCGTAACGATTGCGACGGCTTCGATGCCATCCGGGCGCTTGGCTTCAGCCTTCGCCATCTCGGCAAAAGTGCCGTAGTTGCGGTCATCTGCAATGCCGAGTTCCTTGCCGGATGCTCTTGCGCGCGCCGGTTCGGATGAAAACGCGCCCGCAACAAGCTCAAATTCACCGTCGATGCGCGCAGCGATGCGATGCACCGCACCAATGAACGCGCCCTGACCGCCGCCAACCATGCCAAACCTGATCGGCCCGCTACCGGACTCGATCGACCTGCCGCTAACCATGTGATCCTCCCGTTTTTGTCTGCGCTTGGGCCTAGATGCCCATCATGGCGCGCAACAGCTTCTTGTCTGTCTTGCCGCCCGCGAAATCGTCAAAAGCCTTTTCCGTGACGCGGATGATGTGGTGCTGAATGAAGGGCGCGCCCTCCGCCGCACCATCTTCGGGATGCTTGAGGCAGCATTCCCATTCCAGCACAGCCCATGAATCGTAATTGTGAAGTCGTGAGCCGGGAAAAGATGCCGCCGAAATCCACCTGCCCATCGCCCAGAGAGCGGAAGCGGCCAGCGCGGTTTACCCAGCCCTGATAGCCGGAATACACACCCTGACGCCCGCTCGGATTGAACTCGGCATCCTTCACGTGGAATGCCTTGATGCGCTCATGATAGATGTCGATGAATTCCAGATAGTCGAGCTGTTGCAGCAGGAAATGCGAGGGATCGTAATTGATGTTGCAGCGCGTATGCCCCTTCACGGCATCGAGGAACATCTCGAAGGTCGTACCGTCGAACACATCTTCACCGGGATGAATTTCATATCCAATGTCCACGCCAGCATCGTCATAGGCATTGAGAATCGGGGTCCAGCGTTTGCCGAGTTCGGTGAATGCTTCCTCGATAAGCCCCTGCGGACGCTGCGGCCATGGATAGAGATATGGAAACGCCAGCGCGCCACTGAAGCTCACTGAAGTCTTGAGCCCCAAATTCTTGGACGCTTTTGCGCCCGCAAGCATCTGGCTGACGGCCCATTTCTGCCGAGCCTTGGGATTATTATGAACCTTCGCTGGCGCAAACGCATCGAACTGCGCGTCATAGGCCGGGTTCACCGCAACGAGCTGCCCCTGCAAATGGGTGGAAAGCTCGGTGATCTCGACACCGGCATCGGCGCAAATGCCCTTCACCTCATCGCAATAGGCTTTCGAGCTTGCAGCCTTTTCCAGATCGAAAAGGCGACCGTCCCAAGTGGGAATCTGCACGCCCTTATAACCGAGGCCAGCCGCCCATTGCGTGATACTCTTGAGCGAATTGAACGGAGCGGCATCACCCGCGAACTGGGCCAGAAAAATCGCTGGTCCCTTGATTGTGGTTGCCATTGCGCAGAGTCCTCCCAAACCGTTTGCGGCAGCATCGCCAGAAGCCGCGCTGCATTGCGCCGCAGACAGTTTCTGCCCGCGGAACCTTCTCCTCGCAGCGACGAATGGCGCCCAACTTGAACGCGAATTGCATCGTCGTCAAGATCTGGTCCTACCAGATGTCTATAAGAATTACTTGTTGCGGGATGGTCCTTTGCGCTCTGCCGAAGCGGCCCAAAGGTTGATGTTAGCGTCCTTCGCAAAGCTCTCGATTTCCGCAAGCTCGTCTGCGTCGAAGTCCAGCCGCGCCAACGCGCCGACCGCTTCTTCGATCTGTGTCACGCGGCTCGCGCCCACCAGTGCACTGGTCACGCGGCCCCCGCGCAGCACCCATGCGAGCGCCATCTGCGAAAGGCTCTGTCCGCGCCGTTCGGCAATCGCGGCAAGGCCGCGAATGCTTGCCGTCACCTGTTCGGTCAGGAATTCTGACCGCAGCGGCCCGCCTTTGGCCAGTCTGCTGTCCTTCGGCACTTCGCCCAGATATTTGCCGGTCAGAATGCCCTGAGCCAGCGGCGAAAACACGATCGAGCCTATACCAAGCTCGTCGAGCGTATCGAGCAACCCATCTTCCTCCACCCACCTGTTGATCATCGAATAGCTTGGCTGATGGATCAGGCAGGGCGTGCCCAACTGCTCGAGAATGGCAACGGCCTCGCGCGTGCGTTTTGAATTATAAGAAGAAATACCGGCATAGAGCGCCTTGCCGGATCGCACAGCATGGTCCAGCGCGCCCATCGTTTCTTCCAGCGGCGTGTCGGGATCAAAGCGGTGCGAATAGAAAATATCGACATGGTCGAGGCCGAGCCGTTTCAGGCTTTGGTCGAGGCTTTGCAGTATATATTTGCGGCTGCCCCACTCGCCATATGGTCCCGGCCACATGCGATAACCGGCCTTTGTCGAAACCACGATTTCATCCCGATAGCCCGCAAAATCCGTGCGCAGAACTTGGCCGAAGGCTTCCTCCGCCGCGCCGCCAGGCGGTCCGTAATTATTGGCGAGGTCGAAATGCGTAATGCCCAGATCGAATGCCCGGCGCAGCATATCGCGTTTGAGTCGGTGCGGCGTTTCCTCGCCGAAATTCTGCCAAAGCCCCAGCGAGATCGCCGGCAATTTGAGACCGGAGCGCCCGCATCGATTGTAAATCATCGAGTCGTAGCGCGTCTCGGCAGGGGTCCAACTCACTTTCGTGCCTCCAAAATTCCGCTTCGCAACCCAACGATTAATCACGATAACAGCTAAACCGTTTTAATTATTTGTCTATTTCGATTTGCGGTTGCCGGGGGCGGGATTTTTGCTTATCCGCCAAGGAAAGAAACGCTTTCCCCGGAGGATAACAAGTGGCCCGTATCACGCTTAGGCAATTGCTCGACCATGCCGCCGAACATGGTTATGGCGTTCCCGCCTTCAACATCAACAACATGGAACAGGCACTTGCCATCATGGAGGCGGCCGACGCGGTAGACGCTCCCGTTATCATTCAGGCATCGCGCGGCGCGCGTGCCTATGCCAACGACATCATGCTTAAGCACATGATGGACGCGTTAACCGAAATCTATCCGCACATTCCTGTCTGTGTGCATCTGGACCACGGCAATGAGCCCGGCACCTGCATGACCGCCATCCAGTCCGGCTTTACGTCAGTGATGATGGACGGTTCGCTCAAGGAAGATGGCAAGACGCCGGGCGATTGGGATTACAATGTTGGCGTCACCAAGAAGGTCAGCGAAATGGCCCATCTCGGCGGCATCTCGGTTGAAGGTGAGCTTGGTGTTCTGGGCAGTCTCGAAACCGGCATGGGCGACAAGGAAGATGGCCACGGCGCAGAAGGCAAACTGAGCCACGACCAGCTTTTGACCAACCCGGACGAAGCCGTAAAGTTCGTGAAGGAAACCAAGGTCGATGCACTCGCCATCGCAATGGGCACTTCACACGGTGCATACAAGTTCAGCCGCAAGCCGGATGGCAGCGTTCTGGCCATGAACGTGATCGAGGAAATCCATCGCAAGCTGCCCAACACGCACCTGGTCATGCATGGCTCGTCGTCGGTGCCGGAAGACCTGCAGGAAATCATCAACAAGTTCGGCGGCAAGATGAAGCCGACTTGGGGCGTGCCGGTCGAGGAAATCCAGCGCGGCATCAAGCACGGCGTGCGCAAGATCAACATCGACACCGACAACCGCATGGCGCTCACCGGCGCGATCCGCAAGGTCATGGCGGAAGATCCGAGCGAGTTCGATCCGCGCAAATATTTGAAGCCCGCGATGGCTGCGATGACCAAGCTTTGCAAGCAGCGCCTTGAAGAGTTCGGTACCGCCGGTCAGGCTGGCAAGATCACGCCGCTTCCGCTTCACGAAATGGCAAAGCGTTACAAGAACGGCAGCCTCGATCCCAAGATCGGTTGATCCGCTTCACATCAAAGCCGGCCTTCGGGCCGGCTTTTTTGTTTGCTCTAATGGCTACCCGAAAACGCCAGCATGATAACGCCGACAGCCACAATCAGCGCGGCCAGCATACGGCCCTGCCACGGTCGCTCACCGAACATAATGACGCCGATTAGCGCGGCGATAATCACGCTTGATTCACGGATCGCGGAAACCGCGCCAATTGGCGCAAGCGTTTTGGCGTAAAGCACCACTCCGTAGGCCGTCACCGACACCAGCCCGCCAATCAGCCCAAGGCCGAACGTGCGGGCATCAAACCGCGTGCGGTTGCGCCGCCGCGTCCACAGCACAGCAATAACCACCGGCGACTCGAACAGAAACAGCCAGCCCATATAGGCCATCGGATTTTCCGACCAGCGCACGCCGATACCATCCGCAACGGAATAGGCGGCAATGGTCAGCCCCAGCAATCCGGCGGCCACCAGTGTATGGCGGTCTGCGAATGCCGCGCCTCGCTGAAAGGCCAAAACACCTATGCCGAGCGTAACCGCCGCCAGTCCCGCAAGGCCGAGCGGCGACAATGTTTCGCCTATCAGCAGGAATGTTCCGAGTGCAACGAGCGCCGGAGCCATGCCGCGCGAGATTGGATAAACCTGACTCAAATCACCGAGCCGGTACGCCTGATACATGAAGACGTAGTACAGATAATGCAGCACTGTCGAAGTGGCGATCAGCGGCCAGCTTGCGTGTGCGGGCAGGCCCGACAGCAAGATAAGCGTCAAACCTGCGACGGCATTCACCAGCGCAATCGCGGCAATCGTCAACGCTCGGTCGGACGCCGCTTTCACCATAGCGTTCCAGCTTGCGTGCAACACTGCCGCAGACAAAACAAGCGTTAGCGCAAAGCTGGACATTTATGAAAGCCGGCGATCAGAGGTTAGTTGCACACTACACCTCTCATCCACCTGCCGGCACCTTCTCCCTCAAGGGGAGAAGGGGGATGATTGCAGCGCCGTTTTGACTTTTCGGCGTTGCAGGTTGATGGCAACGTGGACTTTTCTCCCTTCTCCCCTTGAGGGAGAAGGTGCCGGCAGGCGGATGAGGGGTTCTCATTCTCTTCCAGCTTGCCAGAGGCACGTCAATCAAGAATAAGTCTGGACTATTCGCGAACCGAAGCCACGGTCGAGGTCTGGCCCTTGCGGATTGCCACCCAGCGGCCCGTATTTTCTTCAGACTGGCGCTTCAGGAACAAATAGCCGGTGTCCGCCCATTCGCGCACATCGTCGCTGAGATTGTCCAGAACGAAATCGCCGTCATCGGTACGTACAGTCAGAACAGCATGGCCCTCGCCATCCGGCTTGCGAACCACGGTAATCAGCAGGTTGGTCAGCGAAAGGCCAGCCTTGTGCAGTTCCATCTGCTTTTCCAGCACATAGTCTTCGCAATCGCCAACGCCGTGCGTTGGCAAGGTCCAAACCTCGTCCTTGCCGTAAATGTCGCTGTCGCTCATCGGCTTGATGTTTGCGTTAACAGCCAGATTGATGCGGCTGATTGTTGCCCAAAGCGCATCGCTCATATGTTCGGGTTGCGTGTCTCTCGTGCGGATCGCGCATTCCTGCGGATTGGCCTTGCAATATTCGTAGTGGCCGATGGGCTGTGAAGTCAGCCCCCCGACGACCATTGTCGTGCCGGCAGAAGCTGCCAGCGTGCCGAGGCCCAGCACAACGAGTGCTGCCGCCGCGCTCAATGCTGCTCCGATCGGTGAAATCGAATTGGTGGCCGCCCGTCCCATCTGCCCCTCTTCTTCGTTAACAAAAAGTTAAAGGCCAGAAGGGCGTGGAGTCAATTCGGTGTGGTTACCGAATTATGAATATGGTTACCGCGCGGCGCTAACGCGGCGAAATTGCAACATAAACAAGGCGGTCGGATATGGCTTCATCGGCTGGTCGCGGGTAATTAACAATGCCGCGTCGTCTGTTGAACCGGCCTCTTGCGGCCTCACACTTGACGGGTGAAACTCCGTCATCCTCGGCCTTGAGCCGAGGATCTACAGCGCATCTGGCTGAGGGGTTTGCAGACCCTCGGGAGGAGCCCGAGGGTGACGGATTATGAACCGCTCGACCGCACCAGCTTCTGCCCTGTTTCCGCCACCCGGCGTCACGCGCCTTTGCGCCATCACACTTGACGGGTGAAACTCCGTCATCCTCGGCCTTGTGCCGAGGATCTACAGCGCATCTGGCCGAGGGGTTTGCAGACCCTCGGGACAAGCCCGAGGGTGACGGATTTATGAACCGCTCGACCGCACCAGCTTGGGCTTGGGAGCCGCCTGCCTAAGCTTGCCGTGGCTGTGCATGAAATCAACGATGCGCGGAACGATTTCCGAGCGGAAGCGCGAGCCGTTGAACACGCCGTAATGGCCTACTTTCGGCTGCATATAGTGCGCCTTACGCTCGGCGGGAATGTTCACGCAAAGGTCATGCGCGGCTTCCGTCTGTCCAAGGCCGGAAATATCGTCGTTTTCGCCTTCCACCGTAAACAGCGCCGTCGTTCGGATCGCCGAGCAATCGACAGGCACGCCCCGATGCGTCATCTGGCCCTTCGGCAGCGAGTGCCGCACGAACACTGTATCCACGGTCTGGAGGTAAAACTCTGCCGAAAGGTCCATCACGGCGAGATATTCGTCATAGAATTCGCGGTGCTTGTCCGCGCCGTCGCCGTCATTCTTCACAAGGTGCATATAGAAATCCTTGTGCGCGATGATGTGGCGATCCAGATTCATGCTCATGAAGCCGGAAAGCTGCAGGAAGCCGGGGTAAACATCGCGCCCGACGCCCGGCAGTGGCCACGGCACCTGCATAATTACATTGTCACGGAACCACTCCGTGCCCTTCTTCTCGGCCAGCAGGTTGACTGCGGTCGGATTGCGCCGCGTGTCGATCGGACCGCCCATCAGCGTCATGGTCGCAGGAGAGCAGTGGTCGCCTCGCGCTTCCATCACTGCCGCTGCCGCCAGCACCGGAACCGAAGGCTGGCACACGCCGATAATATGCGTGTCCTCGCCAAGCTCCTGCAGCATTTCAATGATATAGTCGATGTAATCATCGAGATCGAAGCGTCCTGCCGCCGTCGGCACCATGCGCGCATCAACCCAATCGGTAATGTAAACATCGGCATGAGGCAGCATAGCCTCGACCGTGCCGCGCAGCAGTGTCGCGTAATGGCCGGACATCGGTGCAACGATCAACAATTTCGGGTCAGGACGCCGGTTCTTCGGCACCGCCCGCTCGAAATGGATCAGGTTGCAGAACGGCTTTGACCAGACGATTTCTTCCGTTACCGGCACGGCCTTGAAATCGATCTTCACCGAGTCGAGGCCGAATGCGGGCTTGCCATATCGGCGCGTCGTGCGCTCGAACAATTCCGCTGAAGCTGCGATCATCCGACCCATGGGCGTGTGCGACCACGGATTAAGCGGGTTGGTATAAAGAATTCTCGTTGCGTCGCTCAAAGCCCGAAAAGGCTGTAGCGCCGCGTAGTTCATCTCGTAGAGCTGATAGAACATTCGAAGTTCGCCTCGACTTGTTTACATCAACGCCCGCCAGCGAACGCAGTTTCAATCTCTCACGTTAACAAAGAAATATTGCGATGCAATAGAGGCAATCGGCGCAACAAATCTCTACTTTGGTCCAAGATTCGGCCAAAGTTCCCCAGCGTAAAGTTGCTAAAAATCAGCTCTCGATGGCCTCGACCAGCACGATTTCTCCGTCCGCAACCTGCTGCCGAATCGACTTAGCATGTTGATATTCCGGGGAATTATAGCAGTTACGCGCATCTTCCATCGAGGCAAACTCGATGATCACATTGCGGGCGCGTCCCGGACCTTCAACCGCCTCCGCCGCACCGCCTCGCGCCATAAAGCGAGCGCCGAACCGCTCGAAAGCGGGCTTCGCGGCTGCAACATAGCCTTTGTAACCTTCGGGGTCGCGAACATCGACGCGGGCAATCCAATAGGCTTTCGGCATCTGGTCCTCTCAGGCGCTTTCCATTTCGGCGATTATAGCGCGCGCAGCGGCTTTTCTGTCGGATACGCCGACGATGGGCCGCGCCACGACGAGATGGCTTGCGCCATTGCGCACCGCCTCCGCTGGCGTAACAACGCGTTTTTGGTCGCCGCGATCTGCACCAGCGGGGCGAATGCCGGGCGTCACGACCGCTAGCTTCGGCCCAACGATGCGGCGCACGGCGGCAGCTTCGTCGGCAGAACACACCACGCCCCCCATGCCCGCTTGCAACGCCTGTTCGGCGCGGCGCAGCACAAGTGTGTGCGGGTCATATTCATAGCCTGCTGCGATCAGGTCCTGCTCATCCATCGAGGTCAGAACCGTGACGCCAAGCAGGCACAAATCCGAACCTTTGGCAGCTTCCACCGCTGCTTTCATGGCCTTTGGATAGGCGTGCAGCGTGAGCATCGACATGCCCATGCGGGCAATCGCTTCCACGCCCTTCGCCACGGTGTTGTCTATATCCAGCAACTTGAGATCCAGAAACACCTTCGCGTTGCTCTTGGCCAGTTCGCGGGCGAAATCCAGACCCGCAGGCGCATAGGCAAGTTGATAGCCGATCTTGTAAAATCGCGCGGTGTCGCCAAGCTCGCGAACCACCGCCTCGGCGTCCTTCACGCTCGGCACATCCAGCCCGACGATCAGGCGTTCGCGCATCGTTTCGCTCGCCATGCGTTACCCGTCCGCGCGCATATGAAGTGCGGCTTCTTCGATCAGCGTCTTGCATGCGCGGTTCATGCCGTTGCGCAGCCGCTCAGACCTGAAATCACCGTTCTCCTCAAATGCCTCGCTCGCGTTTGGCACGGAAACCTGCGGCGCAATGACTTCCATCTGGATATGCGCAAGTACCTGACGCAAATGCGATGCACTGCGAATGCCGGCAAAATGTCCGTCGGACGAAGAGCAGATGCAGCCGATCTTGCCGCTGAAAGCGCGAATGCTCTTGCCATTTTCCTTCGCGCGACTGATCCAGTCGATTGCGTTTTTCAAGAGCGGCGGCATGGAGCCATTATATTCCGGCGTGCAAATCATCACCGCGTCATGCGACACGAACAGCCGAGCGAGCTTGATCGCGTTTTCAGGCACGCCTTCCTCGGCTTCGAGGTCTTGATTCATGATGGGCAGCGGAAAATCGCCAAGCGATATGCGCGTTACCTCCGCGCCCTGCAACACCAGTTCCTTTTGCGCCGCATCCGCCACCTTGCCGCTATAAGCACCGGTTCTCGTCGAACCCGCGAACAGCAGAATGCGCGGCGCGCGGCTCAATGGTGCAGTCTCCGCCGATAGACCCACAGCCTGGTTGGTGGAATATTGCGCAGGATGAAGTCCAGATGCTCAACCGTATAGTCGCCCAATCCGGGTGGGATCGGGGATTTCGGTCCATATGTGAGTTGCACCACTGGACGCCCCACAGGCATACGCTTCAACAGTCCTTCCAGATATCGCACGCGCATCTGCACAGGAAAATTGAGCAACGGAACGCCTGAAATTACCGAGTCGAAAAGCTTGGGCGCGTCGTTGCCGAGTGATTTTTCGAGGTCAAACGCGTCGCCCTCGATGACATTCACCTGCGGAAACAGCCGCTGCAGATGCAAGACAAAATCATGCGAATATTCGAGGGTATAGAGATCCGAGGGCTTCACGCCGTGCTTGAGAATATACTTCGTGATGATGCCGGTGCCCGGTCCGACTTCCAGCACCGGAAGCCCCGAATTGGTATCGATGACCGACGCCATTCTACGCGCCGTAACTGAACTGGTGGGGATTATCGATCCGACGGCTTTGGGCTTGTCGATCCAGCCTTTGAAGAACTTCAACTCATCGTCAAATTTCGCCGCGAGTTTGCGAAGTGCCAGACCAGCCATCGAAAAATCCCTTCAAGTGCTTGCTCGAACTAGCACCCTGAGTCTCAAACGCAAGGAGAAACGTAAATCACCCACTGCTAATTAGTGGTTCTATCCCTCTCCGAAAGATTTAAAAAAATCCTTCATTCGCGAGAAGAAACCAGCCGATTGCGGCGAATTTTCCTTCGACGAAATGGCATCGAACTCTTCAAGCAGTTCTTTTTGCCGTTTGGTCAGGTTCTGCGGCGTTTCCACGGCGGTCTGAATGTAGAGATCGCCCATCTGCGCTTGACGCAATACGGGCATTCCCTTGCCTTTCAGGCGGAACTGTTTCCCGTTTTGCGTACCTTCCGGCACCTTCACACGCGTCTGGGTGCCGTCCAGTGTTGCCACCTCGAACTGGCCGCCAAGCGCCGCCGCCGTCATTGAAATCGGCACGCGGCAATAAAGATCCGCACCGTCGCGCTGGAAGAACTCGTGCGGCTTCACTGCGAGGAAAATATAGAGATCGCCGGATGGCCCGCCGCGCAAACCCGCTTCACCTTCGTTGGAAAGCCGGATGCGCGTACCATCTTCGATGCCTGCCGGAATGTTCACGGATAGCGAGCGTTCCTGAATGGTCCGGCCTTGGCCGTTGCATTTGGGGCAGGGGTCTTTGATTGTCTGGCCGCGACCGCCACACTGAGGGCAAACGCGTTCAATGGAAAAAAAGCCTTGGCTGGCACGCACTTTGCCGTGACCGCCGCACATGGCGCAATTCACTGGCTGCGTGCCCGGCTTCGCCCCGGAGCCTGAGCAATCCGTACAGGCGATGGAAGACGGCACGCGGATCTGCGCGGTCTTGCCCGTGTAGGCCTCCTCCAGCGTGATTTCCATATTGTAGCGCAGGTCTGCACCGCGCTCGCGCCCGCCGGTCGAGCGACGGCGACCGCCGCCGCCCATCATCTCGCCGAAAATATCCTCGAAAATGTCCGAGAACCCGCCCCCGCCAAAGCCGTTCTGGAATCCGCCGCCACCACCGCCATGCTCAAAAGCTGCGTGGCCGAAACGATCATAAGCCGCGCGCTTTTGCGGGTCTTTCAGGCAGTCATATGCCTCACCGATTTCCTTGAACTTTATCTCGGCGGCGTGATCACCGGGATTGCGGTCGGGGTGAAACTGCATGGCCAGCTTGCGGTAGGCGGCCTTGAGTTCTTTCTCATCCGCGCCGCGCGCAACGCCCAATGTCTCGTAGAAATCAGCCTTCATTCTGTCCCGCCTAGAACCCTGCAATTCAAAACAACCATGAATGTCCCTCACAGGGTTGCAAAAAGCCCGGCATAGTGCCGGGCTCTTCGATCACAGCCGCTCTTGTTAAGCGGATTTCTTTTTGTCGTCTTCGTCGATTTCCTCGAAGTCGGCGTCAACGACATCGCTGTCCTTCGCCGCGTCGGCCTGCGCATCGGCTTCAGCCGCGCCCGCCTGCTGTGCCTCATACATGGCCTGACCGAGTTTCATCGAAGCTTCCGTCAGCGCCTGCGCTTTGGCATTGATTGCCTCGACGTCGTCGCCTTCGGTTGCGGTCTTGAGCGCGGAAATCGCGTCAGCAATCGCGGTGCGGTCAGCTTCCGAAACCTTGTCGCCATACTCCTTCAGAGACTTCTCTGCGGAGTGGACAAGTGCCTCAGCCTGATTGCGTGCCTCAACCAGCGCCCTGCGTTTCTTGTCGGCTTCGGCATTGGCCTCGGCGTCCTTCACCATCTTGTCGATGTCAGCGTCGGACAGACCGCCCGAAGCCTGGATGCGGATCTGCTGCTCCTTGCCCGTGCCCTTGTCCTTGGCCGAAACGTTGACGATGCCGTTGGCGTCGATGTCGAACGTCACCTCGATCTGCGGCACGCCGCGCGGTGCAGGCGGAAGTCCGACAAGATCAAACTGGCCGAGCATCTTGTTGTCCACTGCCATTTCGCGCTCGCCCTGGAACACGCGGATCGTCACCGCCGACTGAGAGTCCTCAGCCGTGGAGAACACCTGGCTCTTCTTGGTCGGGATCGTGGTGTTGCGCTCGATCAGGCGGGTGAACACACCGCCCAGCGTCTCGATGCCCAGCGAAAGCGGGGTCACGTCGAGCAGCAGCACGTCCTTCACATCGCCCTGCAGAACGCCAGCCTGAATGGCCGCGCCAAGCGCCACAACCTCATCGGGGTTGACGCCCTTATGCGGTTCCTTGCCGAAGAACTGCTTCACGATCTCCTGAATCTTCGGCATGCGGGTCATGCCGCCGACCAGAACCACCTCGTCGATTTCGCCAGCTTTCAGGCCCGCATCCTTGAGCGCTGCCTTGCAAGGCTCGATCGTGCGCTGCACCAGATCGTCCACGAGACTTTCAAACTTGGCGCGGGTCAGCTTCATGGTCAGGTGCTTCGGACCGGTCGCATCCGCCGTGATGAACGGCAGGTTGATCTCGGTCTGGGCCGAAGACGACAGTTCGATCTTCGCCTTTTCCGCAGCTTCCTTCAAACGCTGCAAGGCAAGCTTGTCGTTCTTCAGGTCGATGCCCTGCTCTTTCTTGAACTCGTCGGCCAGATACTCGACCAGACGCATGTCGAAGTCTTCACCGCCAAGGAAGGTATCGCCATTGGTGGACTTCACCTCGAACACGCCGTCGCCGATTTCCAGCACGGAGATGTCGAACGTACCGCCGCCAAGATCATACACCGCGATGGTCTTGCCGTCGCGCTTGTCGAGGCCATAGGCCAGCGCAGCCGCAGTCGGCTCGTTGATGATGCGCAGAACTTCAAGACCGGCGATCTTGCCCGCGTCCTTGGTTGCCTGACGCTGTGCGTCGTTGAAATAAGCGGGAACGGTGATAACGGCCTTTTCAACCTTCTCGCCGAGATAGGCTTCCGCCGTTTCCTTCATCTTCTGCAGGATCATTGCCGAAATCTGGCTCGGCGACTGCTTCTTGCCGCCTGCCTCGACCCATGCGTCGCCATTGTCGCCCTTCACGATCTTGTAGGGGACAAGCTTCTTGTCCTTCTCCGTCACAGGATCATCGAAACGGCGGCCGATCAGACGCTTGACCGCGAAGACTGTGTTTTCAGGATTGGTAACTGCCTGACGCTTGGCCGGCTGTCCTACGAGGCGCTCGCCGTCGCCGGTAAATGCGACGATGGAAGGTGTCGTGCGCGCGCCTTCAGCATTTTCGATAACTTTCGCGTCTTTTCCGTCCATGACGGCGACGCAGGAATTGGTCGTTCCCAGATCGATGCCGATTACTTTTGCCATTCTTTTTCTCTCCGTTTAGCAGGCTTTCAGGACCCCGAAGGCATTCCGGCGAAAGCCCCTTTCGTATGGATTTCCTTGACCAGGCCACCTTTGCGGGGAGGCCGATACAAAGCTGCGGCGTATATAGGAATAGCTGTTTTCCCGCGCAAGCGTCTTGAACCCAATATCAGTGCAATAGATGCATGGAATTTCAGGGCGCGTTTTGCCGCAACAAATAGAAACGGCGCCGTTGTTGCGGCGCCGTCGACTAAAACCCGGCTAATTACTTACTCGTCGAGCAAGCCAGCGCCTTTTCCGCGCTTTGCCGGCGCCGTCGGCTTGTTGCGGTTGGCCATGAACCGGTCGAACTCTTCAAGGTCTTTCGCGCGGCGCAGCTCGCGAGCATAAGCGTCGAACTCATCGCGCATTTCGTCCAGCTTGCGGCGCTCTTCGGCGAGGCGTTCGAGCTCCTTTTCGCGCCAGTCGTCGAAAGCTACATTGCCGGTTGCGGCGTTGGTCTTCCACGAAGCACGGCGGCATCCGGCAAAAACGCCATCGGTCGCGCGGTTTACGTCACGCTTGAAACCGTCAAGCCGGTCGCCCCAGATGATATAAGCAAGCATGGCAAGGCCAAGCGGCCAAAACACCACAAAACCAATCACCATGAGCGCAATGGTCGCCGGCGTCCAGGCCGGGCGGATCAAAGCAGTCGTCGTCATCTTCTCCCGTTCCTTCGGTTGGGCAGCGCGCATTTTTCCGCTGCTTTTATCGACATGGTAAAGCGATTGCGGCCATTCAAGACAGCCCAATTCAAAACCGGACAGATGATTGATTCTGCTGCTATTTTTTGAAGCGCTCCAGACCAAGCACAAGCAGCCCGCCGATCAATCCCCAAAAGGCGGAACCGATCCCGAACAGCGTTAGCCCCGATGCAGTCACCGCAAACGCTGTCGTCGCGGCAAATCTCTGGCGCTCGTCGGCAAGTGCAATTGCCAGTGCGTTGGCGAGCGAGGGCATCAGCGCCAGCCCCGCCACCAGAGCGATAAGCGCCGCAGGCAGCACAGCGAACACAGCGACCAGCGAGGCTCCAAACACCGCAAAGATCAAATAGAACAGAGCGTAAAACGGTCCCGTCTTCCATCGCTCGGCGGGGTCGGGATGTACATCCGGCCCGGTGCAAATCGCGGCAGAAATCGCAGCGAGGTTCGATGTCGATGCACCGAACGGCGCGGTGAGCAGCGATACCAACCCGGTTATCCCGATCAACGGTCCGGCTGGCGGCTCATAGCCAGCAGCCTTCAACACAGCTAACCCAGACAAGTTTTGTGAGGCCATCGTCACGAGGTAGAGCGGCACTGCGAGGCCGAATATCGCGCCGGGCGTAAAGCTCGGCGTTATCAGCGTCAGCGTCGAAAGTTCGGGCGCGGGAAGCGCGCCCACCCTGCCCATGAAGAACGCCAGCGCCCCACCGCCGATCAACACGGCCAGCACGGACAGTGATGGATTGATGATTCGGAACAGGAAAAACGCCGCCACCAGTGGCAGGATCAGCCACGGATCAAGCGGAATCGTCTTCACCGCATTGATTGCGAAGGTCACTACGATACCCGCCAACATGCCCGACGCCACCGAATGCGGAATGCGCGAAATCAGCCGCGTCAGTGGACGAAACAGACCCGTCGCAATCAGCAGCAGTGCGGCAACGATAAATGCGCCCACAGCTTCCGAAATATTGAACCCGCTTGACGCTGCAATCAGCGCGGCACCGGGTGTGGACCATGCCGAAATCACTGGCATTTTCGTCCACCATGAGAGCCACAGGCTTTCGACCGCCATGGCGATGCAAAGCGCCGTCACCCAGCTTGCAGTCTGTAGCTGCGTTGCGCCAACAGCGTTCGCCGCCGCAATAATAATAGCGAGCGTGCCGCCGAATCCCACGATTGCGGCGACGAAGGCCGCGCTTGGTATGGAAAGGCGCATCAGTTCACGCGCTCGATCATTGATTCGACCGCGCCAACCAGCAGTTCGAGGTCTTGCGATCGTGAAAGGCGATGATCACCACCCGGCACAAGCGAAAGCGTCACATCGTCGGATGGCATCAGGCTGGCGAGCTTGAGCGCGTGTGCAAACGGCACATCAGGATCGGCAACGCCCTGTATGATCTGCACCGGGCAATGCGTATCGATCGGCTTGTCCATGACGAGATTCTGCGCACCATCTTCAATCAGCGCGCGCGTGTACATGTAGGGCTGGTCTGAATATTCGGACGGCTCCGCGAAATAGCCCTTCTCCGCAAGGTCTTTGCGCTGCGCTTCCGTCAGTTTCGGCTCCACCAGTTCGCGGGTGAAATCCGGCGCAGGCGCAAGCAGAATCAGCGCACCAATCCGCTCGCCCTCGCCTGATTTGCGCAGTTCCTGCGCCATGCGCAGTGCGATCCATGCGCCCATTGAAGAGCCAACAAAAATCTGCGGTCCAGCGCTGAATGTACGCAGCACGGCAAGGCTTTCCGTCAGCCAACGGGAGATTGTGCCGTCCTTGAACTCTCCGCCCGACTCACCGTGGCCGGAATAGTCGTGACGCAAAAACGCATGGCCTGATTCCTGCGCCCATTTGTCGAGCGTTTCGGCCTTGGTACCCATCATGTCGGACTTGTAGCCGCCCAACCAAACCACACCGGGCATCGTTCCCTTGCGCGCCCGCACGGCAATCTGCTCGCCACCCACCTCGATTTGTGTCACTGGATCGGTTGCCATGCCTGCGTTCAGTCCTATCTAAATTAAGGTACGCCTCATGCCACAGGCGATTGCTCCCGAAAAGGGCGCGTCCAATGCTTGTCTCTCGGCTGGTATCATGGAGATTGCATGGCTGTACTGCGCATCGTTCCAAATCTCGCAACGGATATGATCGGGCCGTTGCTGGAATTTTATCGTCACCTGTTCGACCTTGAACTTGTCATGGATCACGGATGGATCGCCACGCTGGCCGGAGGTGGGTCCGCGCGGGTTCAACTAAGTCTGGCCACCGAAGGTGGGTCGGGAACTCCAGTACCAGAGCTTTCCATTGAGGTAGACGATGTCGACGTAATCTACGCGCGGGCGAAGAGTTGCGGTGTTCCCATCGTCTATCCATTGACGGATGAACCTTGGGGCGTGCGGCGTTTTTATCTACGCGATCCTGCGGGCCGGCTCATAAATGTGCTTTCGCATGGCGTATAAGACACAGCAGCATTCAACAATGCTCCAGAAAGCTAATGAATGGTGCATCTTTTCACAGCTTGTGCTATTGACAGCCGCCGCGCCGCAACCACATTGGCGCGGCTTTTCATCAACGGCTTAAGGAGAAAAAGGCCATTCGCAGACCGTTTAAAGCCGCCGCGCCCGTAAAGGACGGCCCACGTGCAAATCGCGACATCCGCGTTCCTCAGGTTCAACTCATCGACGCAGACGGCAACAATCAGGGCGTCGTTTCAATCAACGATGCGCTGCAAGCCGCAGAAGATGCTGGCCTGGACCTCGTTGAAATCTCGCCGAATTCGACACCGCCTGTCACCAAGATTCTCGATCTGGGCAAGCTGAAATACGCCTCTCAGAAGAAGGCCGCTGAGGCGCGCAAGCACCAGAAGGTCATCGAGATCAAGGAAATCAAGATGCGCCCGAACATCGACACCCATGATTATGAGGTGAAGATGAAAGCAGTGCGCCGCTTCTTTGAAGAAGGTGACAAGGTCAAACTGACATTGCGTTTCCGTGGCCGCGAAATGGCTCACATGGAACTCGGCATGGAATTGCTGAACCGCGTGCGCGAAGAAACCGCAAGCATTGCCAAGGTGGAAGCCGAGCCAAAGCTCGAAGGCCGCCAGATGATGATGGTGCTGGCGCCAAGGTAACACCGGGCGCCGCTCTCCCCTGATATTCGAAGTAGATCAGTTAATATGGCACAATCAGCCGACAAGGCGATGACCGAATACCAGCGCCTGCGTCGCTTGGTGCTGGCTGCGCTCATTTCAATCATCGCACTGTTCCTTGTGTTCGGGGCTTCCGTCGCGACGGAAGAAGTTCACGAACGCATCGAATGGCTCGGCCAGATGCTTATCCTCATCGGCATTGGTGGTCGTTTGTGGTCCACGCTTTATATCGGCGGGCGCAAATCGTCAGAGGTGGTGCAGACCGGGCCTTATTCCGTCACCCGTAACCCGCTCTACTTCTTTTCTGCTGTAGCAGCGGCGGGCGTCGGCGGGCAGATGGGCAGCATCGTGCTGACCTTTGCATTCGGCATTCTATGCTGGGTGGCGTTTTCCATCGTCATCCGGCGGGAAGAGGAATTTCTCTCCGCCAAGCTCGGCAAGCCCTATCTGGATTATGTCGCGCGCGTGCCGCGCTTCATTCCCAATCCTTCGCTTTACAAGGATGAAGAGTTCGTCACATTCCGCCCGACGCTTCTGTCGCGAACGTTGAAAGACGGCCTCGCCTTTTTCATTTCCGTGCCGCTCTTTGAATTGATCGAGACCTTGCAGAACAGCGGCATAATCCCGGTTTTCTTCCATCTTTGGTAAGCAGAACCTACTTGCGCGGCTAAAGCCTTGCTGGTATGGAGCCGCGTCTTAAGAAAAGCCGCCCGGCAGGGCATGCCGTGGCGGTCTTTATGCTTTTCGGACTTTGGTCGGTCCGAAGCAAGAACCAGACGCATCTGAAGATGCGCACATGAAAGGAAGCAAAATGCCCAAGATGAAGACCAAGGCCGCTGCAAAGAAGCGGTTCAAGATCACTGGCACTGGCAAGGTACTTGCAGCTGCGGCTGGCAAGCGCCACGGCATGATCAAGCGCTCCAACAAGTTCATTCGCGACGCTCGCGGCACCATGGTGCTGGCCGAGCCGGACGGAAAGAAGGTCATCAAGAACTTCCTGCCTAACGGCGGCGGTATCTGAGACCGGACCGAACGATCAGAGCGAATTTAAGGAGATCATGATATGGCACGCGTAAAGAGAGGCGTTACCTCGCACGCCAAGCACAAGAAGGTCCTGAAAGCCGCCAAAGGTTTTTACGGCCGTCGCAAGAACACCATCCGCATCGCAAAGCAGGCAGTTGAGAAGTCGCTGCAATATGCTTATCGCGACCGCAAAAATCGCAAGCGCAATTTCCGCGCTCTGTGGGTACAGCGCATCAATGCAGCCGTCCGCGAGCATGGCCTGACCTATGGCCGCTTCATCGACGGTTTGAACAAGGCTGGCATCGAGAGTCGACCGCAAGGTTCTGTCCGATATGGCTATCCACGAGCCGCAGGCATTCGCCGCTCTCGTCGCGCAGGCGAAGAAGGCGCTCGAATACCTCAAGAACACCACGCCGAATGCTTTTGAAAGCGCTGTAGCTTAAACCAGCGCTTCCCAAGCTTCTGCAAAACTGAATCTGGGAAACCCGCGCTGGCTTCGCCGGCGCGGGTTTTTTGATGAGATGATCGCAACGCAACAAAAAGGCGAACCGGCTCAACTCAGCCCGAAGGGGTTGGAGGAATTGCTGCGCCTGCTCGTCGCCGGGCAATCACGCCGCGTCAGTTCGGCGGTCGTCGATGGTCGCACCGTCTGGATCAAGCGCATGGGCGCGGAAGGCGTTCCCTTCTTCAAGCGCCTTCATGCCTGGGTGTCGCCGCTCATTCCTTGGGCGGCTCTGCGTTCCTCGCGAATCATCACGCCAACTGAAATGGTAGCGCGTGAAGCTGCGAAAACCGGCGCTTTTCGAGCAGCAGGCTTTCCCGCCGCGCATGTGCTTTTTACGCAGGGCAGCATTCTGGTGTTGAGCAATGCCGAGCCCATTGTTCAGGCCGAGTTGAATCGCTTGCGCGTAGCCGACGCGCAAGCTCACGACGACCTGCTGGTGCAAACCGCAACGACGCTGGCTGCCGCTCATCAGGCAGGTCTGTGCCACGGTCGTCCGCATCCGCGCGACATGATCTTGGAAGGCGAACGCATCGGCTTTCTCGATTTCGAAGAAGCGCCTGAGCAAGCCATGCCGCTGGCAGATGCGCAGGCGCGCGACGTGTTCCTGCTGTTCCTACAAATTTGCGGGCAGGCGCTGGATGAAAACACCAGCCTGCGCGCTTTTGAATCCTATCGCGCTGACGCGCCAGCCGATGTCTTGCCGCATCTGGCATCGCTGCGTGGTGTCTTTTCGCTCATGCATTCCGCACTTGGCCTTGTCGAGCCGATAGGGCTTGGCGGCGATGGGCGCCGCCTTTACAAGGCGAGCGCTTTCCTCAACTCCGTATTGTCGCCGGATGCTGGCGCCAACACGAAAACCACTCTGCCCGAAACGCTTTCCGGGCAAAAACCGAAGGCCACGCGATGACCGAATTAAGCCGGATCGAAAACGAACTGATGCACGCCATCGCTGCGGCCGCTGACGAGCCATCCATCGAGGCGGTGCGCGTTGCGGCGCTCGGTAAGAAAGGCTCCGTTTCCGAATTGCTCAAGACGCTTGGGGGCATGTCCGCCGAGGACCGTCAGGTGCAAGGGCCAGCCATTAACGGCTTGAAGAACCGCGTCACGGAAGCGCTTGCCGCGCGCAAGAGCGAACTCAAGGACGCGGCAATCGCGGTGCGTCTTGCAGCCGAGCGTGTGGACGTCACCCTGCCGGTGCGCCAGTCGCCGTCCGAGCGCGGGCGCATCCATCCCATCAGTCAGGTCATTGACGAAATCACCGCGATCTTCGGCGACATGGGTTTCGCGGTTGCCGAAGGCCCGGATATCGAAACCGACTATTACAATTTCACCGCGCTGAATTTCCCGGACGGCCATCCGGCGCGCGAGATGCACGACACGTTCTTCTTCAATGCGGATGAGAAAGGCGAACGCAAGCTTTTGCGCACGCACACCTCGCCCGTGCAGATACATACGATGGAGGCGCAAAAGCCGCCGATCCGCATCGTGATCCCCGGCAAGACCTACCGCATGGATTCCGACGCCACGCACACGCCCATGTTCCATCAGCTTGAAGGTCTGGTGATCGACAAGACAGCCAACGTCGCCAATATGCGCTGGGTGCTGGAAGAATTCTGCAAAGCATTCTTTGAGGTGCCGAGCCTGAAAATGCGTTTCCGTCCGAGCTTCTTCCCGTTCACGGAGCCGAGCCTTGAGGTCGACATTCAGTGCGACCGCTCACGTCCGGGCGAGGTTCGCTTCGGCGAGGGCAATGACTGGATGGAAATTCTCGGCTGCGGCATGGTCCATCCGAACGTCCTGCGCGCGGGCGGGCTCGACCCCAACGAGTATCAGGGCTTCGCATGGGGCATGGGTATCGATCGCATCGCCATGCTGAAATACGGCATGCCCGACCTCCGCGCCTTCTTCGATGCGGATGTGCGCTGGCTCTCGCATTACGGCTTCCGCCCGCTCGACATGCCCACGCTCTTCGCTGGCCTCACCGCCTGATCCCACAGCCGAAACACGGGTAACGACACATGAAACTCACCCTTTCCTGGCTGAAAGACCATCTGGAAACTGACGCCACGCTTGGCGAAATCGTCGAGCGGCTGACCTCTATCGGCCTTGAAGTCGAGCATGTTGACGACAAGGCCGCTCTGACGCCATTCGTCATTGCGAAGGTGCTCACTGCCGAACGGCATCCGGACGCTGACAAGCTGCAGGTGCTGACCGTCGATACCGGCAGCGGCACGCCTGTTCAGGTCGTCTGCGGCGCCCCGAATGCGCGCGCTGGCCTCGTTGGAGCATTCGCTGCCCCCGGCACCTTACGTTCCAGGCATCGACGTCACGCTCGGTGTCGGCAAAATTCGCGGCGTTGAGAGCCGGGGCATGATGTGCTCCGAGCGCGAACTGCAACTGTCCGACGAGCACAACGGCATCATCGAACTGCCCGCTGACGCTCCGGTCGGCACCAGCTTCGCGACCTATGCGCATCTCGATGATCCCGTCATCGAGATCAATCTGACGCCAAATCGCCCCGACGCCACGAGCATTCATGGCATCGCGCGCGACCTTGCGGCGTCTGGCCTCGGCACGCTGAAGGAACTCCGGCGCCATGTAGATCGGCGTCCCCACGAGAGAGGTCGTGGTGACCGAGATCTCCGCCCGACCGACCGCCGAGAGCTTCGCGATTCCGAAGTCGATCACCTTTACGATCCGGCTCCCGTCGGGGCGTCGTGCGACGACGAGGTTCGCCGGCTTTATGTCCCGGTGCACGACGCCGACGCGGTGCGCTTCCGAGACGCCGGCGCACGCTTGAACGACGAAGTCGACGGCTTGATGGATCGAGAGCGCGCCACGCGCCGAAAGGAGCGTAGCGAGGTCCTCACCTTGGAGCAGGTCCATGACGATGAACAGGCACTCGTTCTCGTCGTCGAACCCCCATGTCGCGCACGCGCACGACGTGCTCGCTCTCGATCCGGGCAGCGGCGCGCGCCTCGCGAAGGAAGCGTGCGGTGTGCCGCGGATGGGTCGCGAACTCCCGCTTCAGGATCTTGATCGCGACGGGTTGCTCGAGGACCGTGTGCATGGCGACGAGGATGTCGCCCATCCCGCCCCCATCGAGACGGCGAACGACCTGGTAGCGGCCGCCAATGATGCGCCCGGGTTTTGTCGGAGGCGTATCCATGCGTCGAGCGCGGTCCAGGCGAGCAATCGGCGTACCCGGCCGATGGCCGCGCTATCCAGCGGCTCTCGCTTACGTTTCGTGTCCTGCCATCCCGCCCACTGCTGTACGGGCCCATCAACTTCGCGGCATCGGTGCGGCGGCGGCGCGAGAAGGAGGCTGACGCCCCCGCGAGCGATCCTCGCAATGCCCCGCGCCCGGGCCACTCGCGACGTCCGTGCGACGTGGGCCGGGGACTTCCGACACATCGCGGTCCGTCGCGATGTTCGGGTCCGAGCCCTATGACGGCGCGGTCCGAGCTACGTGCGGAGGACATGCCGCTCGAGCGGTCCCGGCCTAGACCAAGCGGCATGAAGCCTCGCTTGCCATTCGCGTCGTTCCTCGTGACTGTCGGCGCCGTCAGCCTTGCTGGCGCAGGCGACGCTTACGCCCTCGGCCCCGTCTCGGTCGAGGTCGCGGCCCGGGGCGGCGTGGCTCCGGCGCACATCAGTGGCGGCCTCACACCGACGCTTGGCTTGGGCTTTGGCGGACGCGCCGGCGTCGAGTTCGCCGGCTTCTATGGCGGCTTGAGCGCCATCGACTACCTCGGCACCGACGTCCAGCGCGGGATCTACACCGACACGGTCCACGCGCTGCTCTACGGCGTCGAGGTGGGCTACGGTTTCAAGCTCGCAGACGGCGTGCTCACGATCCGCCCCCAGCTCGGCCTCGGCAACGCGTCCCTGGCGTTCGGGACAGCCGGCTACCCCTCGGAGTCGACGCACTCCAATCTATTTCGAACCAAGCGTCGCGGTCCTCGTCGGCCTCGGCTCATGGTTCGTCGGCGGCGACGCGGGATGGCTCACGATCCCGGACTTGCTGACGAGCGACATCGGGTTCGAGCACAAGACGGTCACCGCACACGTGCAGGTGGGACTGAAGTTTTGAAGCAGCCTCACGGATGACCACACACATACGAGTTCGGCCGCGACGAGAAGGGCGGCCGGCCGGCGGCCGCGACTTACCTGCTTGCCCGCCGCTGCAGCGAACCCAGCTCCTCGCGCAAGTTCATTGGGTGCGCTCGAGCGCTCAGCCCTGTGCGGAGGAGACATGCTTCGGTTTGTCAGACTGAACGCCAATGATCTGGCTTCTTCTTGTCGTTCAGGTGGCGAACGCGCGCGACAAGAGGCGCGTACCCCTGTCGTTTCGCCCAATCAATTGCATCCTTCTGCGTCTCGAATTTGCCGAGCTCATGATCGGCATGGTCCTCAACGACATAATCGGTGATGGCGCTACCTTCCGGGCGGCCCTTCGGGCGAGCCTCCACATAGACATTAGCCATTGCTCTTCGCTCCCGTTCGTACTTGCTAGGATATCAATCGAACGTGATCTTGTCACGTTCGACCCTTTTGGGGCGAGGGAGGTTAACCCGGCGACTGGGCTGGCAGGGCTAATCGCCAGATACAAGACCCGCAGCGCTCAGTCGCCCTCATCCGCGGCAGAGATCCCAATGAAGAGCACTTGACCTGCGCCCTGACTCGATACGCGGACTGGAACGTTTCCTCCATTCGCGACTACCTGGGCGAGGTCGTCAGCGGTCAGAACGACATCGCCGATGGGATCGTCGTACACCAAATCTTCATCGTAGAGCCTAATCGTCAAACGTGTCTGCGGCCCCAATGGCACGTGGTGCCAAGCAGGCATGCTTTCGAAGAGAGGCGTAAAGGTATCTTGCTGAGAGCGCAGGAACTCACGCTCGAAGGCGCGACCAGGACAGTCAGCAGCACACGAGAGATCGACCCAGCCGAAGACGTCAGGCTTCGCGAGCGGTTTCGTGAAGGGCCCGGCGAGAATCAAGACGAGCCGCGCGTAGGCTGCCTGAGCGCTGGTCATTGCCAGGGCCGCGTCGATGGCATTCGCGACCTGAGACTGTGTCTTGGCGTCCACGTCGTTCGCCGTCCAATCCCAGGACGTGCCGTCACGCTTCGTCGGCGCCACGATCGCATCGTGAAGGGTGACTGCGACGAATCTTTGTCGTGCGGACTTTGGGTCGCGGTCCGACGCATGCCACGAGCAGGATTATGAGCAGTGACGTCGCGATTGGGGTGACCACGGGGCGCCGTCGCCGTTGGCATCCTTTGTTTTCGGCCATGGACGTAGTCCGGTAGTCGTCTCGCAAAGATGCCCTCCCGTGAGGCACTTGACGGTACGCCAACGGTGAGAGACCCGATCAAAAAGAGCGTCGTGCGCGCTCATGCCATCTTGCTTCGCCCCGCGGTCGTGACGCGTGCCCTCTTTCGGTGACAAATATCTGAGGCGCGGATTCCGGCGCACTCCCGGCTTCGGCAGCGTGGCGGCGCCATCGAGCCCCTGGAGGCAGAACGAGAATCGGCCTTATTAGTCACCCGCAGAGGAGGGCGGCGCGGGGGGAAGGAGGTCGGCGGGCGTCGTGCACAGCGGATAGTCGGGCGGGCAGAGATTCTCTCTCGGGATCTCCGCCCACACGCCGGCCGTGCACCGCATGCTCAGCCCGAAGTCAACCTCGGGCAAACACATGGTGCTCCCGTACGCGCAGGATTTTCCTTCGAGTGAAGTGTCGCACGCGGTCCCCATACGCGGCCTGGGATAGGGGCAGCCGCCGGGCTCGGGCCACGGTTGGCATACCCACTGGAGACCCGACGTCTCCGTCGATTGAGCAGTGCGCGCACTCGCATCGGCCCTCCGGATACGAGCACTGATCCAGTCTCAGGTCGGCGCATGGGTGCCGTGCGGAAGCGCACTGAAGGCGGCCGGGCACCTCGGCGACTGCTGCGCGCAAGCGCCGCTCTCGACGCTGACGAGCCACGCGTTCGCCTGCCCCGGGGTGATCACCGCAACGTTGCACTCCGCCAAGGTCGGGCAAGCGATCGGTCCATACTCGCACGAATGGGTGCCGCTGCAGCTAGACCCCGGTTGGGGCTGCGATGACGGACAACCGGGGGCGAACCCCTCGTCGGAGTCGCCCGGAGAGAGCGCGGAGCCGTTGCCAGGCTCTCCGTCGGCGCCTCCGTCGGTCCCATCCGGCCCCGCAGAGATCTCCCGCGCACGCCACGCTGCCCAAGGCGACGAGCGCCGAGAGATGCCGCAACGAAATGTCGTGCGGAGAACACGCGCGACGGCGAACGCATGGATCGAGAACAACAAGAGCGCTCCGGGCCATGCCTTCCGCCATTCCCCACGCGGCAGCCGGCTGCGGCGTGCCAGCCTGAGCCAGGCGAGACCAAACCGACAGGGGGCGACACGCGACGAGAACTTTCGTCACAAAATCGCCATCCAGTCATGGACGAACTCGGCCGCAGCGAGTTCCTCGCGCGACCGGCTCGGAATATTGCCGAGCGTGAGCGCGAGATCGATCAGTTCCCCGGTGTCGATCGCGGCGGCAATCGCCGCCCGCTCCTCTTCGCAGACCGCATAGGGTGCCTTTGCCCGGGTCGCCGAACGAAGCGGCATCGGCGATCGTGGATCCGGATAGTCAGCCATGTTCAGCGCTCCCCTTCCCGGTCCTTTTCATGGGTGACATCCCACCTTAATGGCCCGAAACGCAGCAGACCGTTGGCGGTCATCGCGGCACGGCCATAGCGCGGCAGTAACGTCAGCAGGAGCGCACCTGCGATCAGCGCACCGCCTATCCCGAGCAGCGCCAGACGATAGGAATGACGGGTATCGAATACCGCATCGAGCACGATCGGTGTCGTGCCCTGCGCCGCGATTACCGCCGAATACATGGCACCGATCACCGAACCGAAATGCCGTGTACCGAAGTAGCGTGCGACGAAATAGGGTAGCGCACCGAACTGACCGCCGAGCCCGATACCGAGCAGCGCACCCGCCGACGACGAGCACGGTGTATGGCGCTGGCGGTCTCGAGCAGTAGCAGTCCGACCACCGCCATCAGATACATCGGCACGGCCACCCGCGGTGTCTGGAGCATGTCCATGATGCGTCCCGTGGCGATCTGCCAACCTGAGGTCACCAGCGCAAAGACGCTGACCACCGCCGTTCCGGTCGTCGACCGAAAAGCCGCGATCACCCAGAATCGGCACGACGTGGCTGAACACGGCCGTAGTCCCGCCCGCACCCGCAGCAAGGGCGATCAGGATCAGCCAGAAGATCGGCGTACGTGCAGCTTCCCCCAGCGTCAGACCGTCGCGTCCGCGCTCCTCCGCGCCTGGGCAACTGTCCTTGGCGGGTCGCGCAGGAACAGCCCAGCAACGGAAACGCGATCACCAGTATGAAGCCGCTGATACCAAGGTAGCCGGCACGCCAGCCCCAGTTCTGGACCAGCACCGCAGCAAGCACCGGCAGGATCACCGAGCCCAGCCGCAACCGCCACCAGCGCTGATGCCCAACGCGGTGCCACGATTTTCGTCGAACCAGTCCGCGATGACCTTTTGGAAGATCGGCGTGCCGGCCATCGCGCCGAAGACGGAGAGCACGGTAAAGGTCGCATAGAACTGCACAAGACTGACCGGCCGCGGTAAGAGTGGCAATCGTCACAGCAAGGCCAAAGATCCCGGTCAGCAGCAGGTGCCGGGCACCTGCCGGTCGACATGGCGTCCGATCACCGGATAGGCGATCGCGCCGACGAGCGCGAGAATGCCGAGCACGCCCGAAATACTGGCACGCGACCAGCCGAATTCCTCGACAACGGAATCAGAAAAAGTCCGAACACAGCATGGACAGCCGGTGTCACGCTGACCGCATTGCCCAGCGTGCAGGCGAACAGCACGCCCTTGGCGGAACCCTTCGCGCGGGAACCGGCAGGCACTGTCACAGGACCGGCCATGCGCTGGGAACCTCCATTCCGGCACGGGCGAGGACGGCCGTGCCCGTCTTCTCGACCTGCGGTACAGCCTTTCCTCGTCGATCAGCGTCGAGCGATACGTATCGACCACGCGGCGCCCATCGACCCACACCGTGCACGCCGCGGCCATCGGCCGACCAGACGAGCTGGTTCACGACATTGAACAGCGGTCGCCACTCCGGGCCGATTGCGGTCGTGCAGCACGAAGTCCGCCTTCATGCCCGGCTCGAGCGCGCCGATCGCGTGCGCCGAGTGCGCTCCGGCGGCACCGTTGATCGTCGCCATTTCCAGCACCCGTCGTCGCCGGGAAACAGATCGGCATCGCGCAGGGCATCCTTGAACAGGCCGGCGCTGGCGAACATCGCGCGCATCATGTCGGCAGCGTTGCCGTTGTTGTTGCCGTCGGTGCCGAGCTGGATGTTGACGCCTGCCGCTACCATCTGCGGGAAAGCGCCCGGCCGAGCTGGCGCCATAGGCCCCTTTCATCGCCGTCATCGGGCAATGGGTGACGTGTGGTGCCGCTCGTCGGCGAGCAGGCTCACCTCATCCTCGTCGAGATGGATCGCATGGGTCAGCGACAGATGCGGGCCGAGCGCACCAAGCTTGCGCCAGATGCGCGATCGGGCGCAGGCCGATCTCGGCAAGGTAGAATTCGGGGTCCGGCGGATCGGCGCTCATGTGCGCGGTGACGCCCGTGCCGCGTTCGCGCGCCAGCGCGGTCGCCTCGCGCCACAGATCGTCGGTCGCGGTATTGTGGCCGACCAGCGCGGGCCAGGCGGCCAGCAGCGGATCGCCGGCGCAGGATAGCGCTCCAGCTGCGCTTCCAGCTTGGCCACGGCGCCATGGCCGTCAGCGCGGCCTGATCTTCGCCGGGGGCGAAGGCACGGTCCTGCACCCATTGGCCGATCCGCGCCGCGAATGCCGGTTGCGGCCAGCGCCTCGTACACTGTGTCAGAGGTCGAGAATCGTTCCCGCCTCGACGAAAGTAGGTGGTGCCGCGTGCGCAGCATTTCCAGCGCGGCACAGCGTGGCCGACAGGCTTCGTCCTCGGCGGTTCTGCGCCAGATAGGTCGGGATCAGCCAGCCGAAGACATTTGCGTGCCAGTCGGTATCGTCGGGCACCGCGCCGCGCGTGATCGGCTCGCCGGTGATATGGACATGGCCATTGACGAAGCCGGGCGTGACGCACGAAGCGGTCCGTCCGTCGATCACCTCGCGCGCCGCGACCATCGCGCTCCACCTCGTCGCGATGCGCCGACGGCGTACGATCCGGTCACTGACGGATGGCGATAGCGCCATCACGAAAGATGCGCCGCTCCGGATCCATCGTAACAATCCAGGCGTGACGGACCAGAAGATCGACGGCCGGACGGTAAAGGTCGGACATGACTGGCGTAACTCGGAGCGCGGGCCATCTGGTCGATGTGCTCGCTGATCGTGAGACCAGAAAGCGCTTCGTAGCCGGATCAGGCGGACAGGTCGGCGCCCGCCCCATGCGGTAGATCGGCTCCAGCTCGAAGAAGCTGGCAACCGAATTGCGCGCGGCGTCGCTGGAGCCGTTGCGCACGCGGTGGAGGTTGGCGCGATAGATCCCGGCGGTGAAGCGCTCCGACCATCTGGCCGATATTGATCACGAAGGTATCGGCGATCGGTGCTGCCAGAATCCACTCGCCGTCAGCATTGCGGACCTCCAGACCGGTCTTGTCGTCCTGTAGCAGGATCGTGACCGAGCCCCAGTCGGAATGCGCACCGCCCCCAGCAGATTGCCGCCGGCATCGCTCGGTTGCGGCGGATAACGCAGCAGCCGCACGCCGCACTGCGGGCGACGGAGTGCGTCGGCGAAATAGTCGTGCGTCGAGACTTCACGGACATGCGCGATGAGACCCATCAGATGACGTCCGCAGGCGCGATCATCGCTTCCTGATAGGCCAGCATCTGTTCGCGGAAGCCAGGCAGCGCGTCCGGCCAAAGGTTCGGCCCCTGTACCGGGACCCGCGTCAGGACCCAGCGGATCTCGGCCGGCAAGTCGATGGCTATGGCATAAGCTCTCCTTGTGATCGGCTGCCGATCCCGTGTCGAGCACCTGCGCGCCCAACCCCTCATAACCGCGCCATGGGGCTGAGAATGCCTTCGACACGGATCGCTTCGCCTCGGCCGGCTGCGCGAAGAACCGGCGCGCCGGCCTGAGCGTACGCTTTGCACATGGCGGCATCGACGCCGTGTCCCGAGGCGGTAAGAACCCGGTCTCGCGGCAAGGCGATGGATCATCCGGGCGGCCTCGTCCGGCCGGCCCCGTGACAAAACTGCCCGTCAGGTCGATGACCGCGTCGATGTGCGTCGCCGCGCGGGCAGCGTCGTAGAGGATCATGCGGCGCCGTCGATGCGAGGCGGAAGACGTTGCCCTCCGGATCGCGCAGCACCGCAAGCATGAGCGTCGAAATGCGTGCGATAGGGCGCCTTGATCAGTTGGCCCCCCGCCGCCACCGCACTTGCGACGGCAGCGTCGATACCGTCTTCCGCAACCTCGAAGGTCAGGAACGAACGCAGAGCCCGTACTTCGGCATCGACCTCGGGCAGGCCGAGGCTGGACACCGCCCCGGATGGCGAAACCGATCCGCACTCCGCCGCCCTCGAGTTCGCGATAACGTGGGGAATCGTTGACAGATTCGACAAGGCCCAGTGCGTCATGTAGAAGCCGGCGAGCGCATCGACATCGGCGCGACGAAGGTGACGGCGACAGCTTCACAGACCACGCCTCGATCACCGCTGCTCGTAACAAGAACGAGATTCTTGCGCAGAACGCTTGAGCGTGCCGAGTGCAGGTCGTCCTCGAAGCAGCGCAGGCATCCGAGACGACGAAGACATGATAATCGCGGTGGAACGCCGCTGCGCGCGGTGGAATCGACGCAGCAATCGGTGCTGATGCCGGTCATCACCAGCGTGTCGATTCCGCGGCGCGCAATTGCGCGTCGAGGTCGGTGCCATGGAAGCTGTCGAACATCAGCTTCTCGATCTCGATGTCACCCGGTCTCCGGCGCGACGCGGTAATAGTCCGCTCCGCCACCGTCGGTGCGGCAGATGCTCTCCCGCCAGGGCTGCCGCGCGCGCGATCATCAGCGTCTTCAGCGCGTTCGGGATCGGTTTCGGGCCGCGTCACCACGCGCATGAACGCCGACATGCGCGCTCGGCCTGCGGGCCGCGGCAATCATCGCCTCGATCTGGTCGACCGCGGCATCGGACCGGCGCTCATGTCGGCGCCATAGCGGCCGATGAGCCCATCCGGCGAGGCGAAATCGGTCTGAATGTCGACCACGACCAGCGTGGTCATCGCGGCAGCTGGGCTTCAATCGCGCGAGCGTCGACATGCGGGAGATGCGACGCTTCAGACATGCGCCGGCTCCGTCATGCCGGGAAAGCGTTCGCGCAGCACCGGCAGCACTTCCGCGCCGAAGATCGGCAGTGCCCGTCAGATAATCGGGAAAGATCATCATCAGTCCGTCGATCTGCGAATCTCGAAAAGCTCGGTCAGCCGTGTCGATCACCGTCTTCGGTCGTGCCGAGCACATGCGGCGTCATGAAGCCGGAGCGGCTCTTCTGACGAAAGCATTCTCCTTGCCGATCTCGGAATCGAGGAAGCCATAGGCATGCATCATGCCGCGCAGCGCGCCCTCGTCGAGCCCGTTGGGTAGCGCGGCCTAGCCTCGGCCTCGGCGTCGGTCTCGCCGAACACTACGGTCATCATCGAAGAGGTGCGCATCGTCGCGACCAAGCTCGGCGCGCACGGCCTTGGCTTCGCGGCTCGCCTGGGCGAGTTCCTCGGCATTGCCGCCCGTAAGGAAGATCGCATCCATCTCTTCCGGTGAAGCGCATCCCCGCCTGGAGGTGCCCGCACAGACCAGGAAGGGACGCGTCGGCGGCTTGGGATCCGACATGCAGTCGTCGAGCGGGAAATACTTGCCCTCATCGTCACCGAATCCTCGGTCCACAGCGCCTTGATGGCCTGGTATCCATTCGGTGGCAAGATCATAGCGCGCGTCATGGTCGACGCCTTCGGGCCAGGCGCCCATCTGCGAGAACTCGCCCTTGTAGGCGCCGGTGACGACGTTGAGCCCCGCGCGCCCATGGCTGATCTGGTCGAGCGTCGCGATCATCTTCGCGGTGACGGCCGGATTCTGCAGGATGGTGTGGACCGTCGTCCAGACCTTCACCCGGCTGGTCGCCTCGGCGAGGGCGGCCATCAGCATCGGGGGGTCGAGCGTGTAGCGTCCAGTGCTCGGTCTCGCCGCCATAGCCGCGATACTTCGCCATCGACATGATGAAGTCGAGACCGATCTCCTCGGCGAGTTTGGCCGCCTTGCAGGTTGTAGTCATAGGATCCGTCGAGCATGGGCGCGTTTTTCGACAGGATCCAGCCGCCGTTGGCGATCGGCATGAAGATGCCGATATCCTTGCCGCCGACGTCGGAGGGTATGTCGAAGGGGGCTGGCAGGGGCTCGGTCATCTGGGCTTCCCGAAATCGGCGCAAGGTATTCCGTCAGCTTAGGGATGCGCTCGCCCCATTCTTGATTTGCAGCGCATATTCTATTGCGGGTCCCGACAGCAGGTCCTCGACGGCAGCACGGGTCGGCATCGACGGGGGACCACCGTGCCCCAGCGTACACAGGGCCGCGGCGGCATTGGCGCTGGGAAGTGCCTCCTCGAGACAACGCCTCTCGTCGAGCAGCGCCGCCAGCGTCCCGCAGAAGCAGTCCCCCCACGCGCCGACGGTGTCGACCGGAATGACGGGAACGGCCGGTACGTGCTGGTGCCAGTCGGCACGCACTGCCAATGCGCCATCCGCCGCCCAATGTGACCACCACCGCCTGATCGGGCCGAGTCAACAGGCGGCGCGCGCGCTGCGCAAGACCGAGATAGCCGCGCACACCGTCTGTGTCGGGCGCATAGACGTCAAGTTCATGCTCGTTGAGCACCAGGATGTCGGCGTGCTCGAACTACGCGGATCTGGCCTCGGGCAGCGCCGGAGCCGTGTTGAGAATGCGGATCGCGCGCGACTGCGCGAAGAGCGGGAGTAGCGCCGCGACGGGAACCTCAAGCTGCGCGAGCAGGACGCCATCGCTGACCGGCGCACTCGCCTTGACCCGGGCATTGGCCCCCGAGACCACGACGATCTGGTTCTCACCCTCGGCATCGACAGCAATATAGGCGGTTCCCGTTTCCTCGCCCTGCGAGTACCTCGATCCCCGAAACCTCGATGTCGTCGGCGGCGAGCCGAATTCAACATCCAGGTCCCCGCATCGTCCTGTCCGACCGCGCCGACCATCCGGGTCGCCGCGCCCATCCGCGCGGCGGCCACCGCCTGGTTGGCTCCCTTTCCTCCCGGAAGACCTGGCCGTCGCCAAGGCGAGCACGGTTTCGCCGGGCACTGGCAACCGTTCGAGCGAGGTAATGATGTCGATGTTGATGGAACCGACGATCTGAACAGCCAAGTGTACGCCCCGTCTTTTTGCCTTCGAGATGGCAGTGCAGCACGCGCCCGGAACCCCGGTCAAGCAGGACGCGGCACCGTGCGTCCAGGCACAAGATTTGCGGTCGTCAGTGCCAAGAGCATGGCCGACCCCAGCCGCTAGCCTCGGACTATCACTGGAGGGCTATCGGCATGACAGTTGGCTTATCACGGGAGATCGGCGCGGGTCTCGGCCGCGCACTGGCGCGGGCGGCACTAGCCCGGGGCGACACGGTGATCGGCACGACCCGTCAGGCCGACGACGACGCCTTCCGTAACTTTGCGCCAGGCCGCGCGCACGTCGTCAGCACGGACCTGCGCGACGAAGCCTCGGTCCGCGCCGCCGTTGCCCGTGCCGAGGAAATAGGCGGCGGCATTGACCGCCTCGTCAACAATGCCGGCTACGGCTTGATCGGCGCGATCGAGGAGGTCTCGATCGAGGACGCCAGGGCCCTGTTCGAGATCAATGTCTTCGGCGCAATGCGCATGATCCAGGCGATCCTTCCTGCCATGCGCGCGCGCCGCGGTGGGCACATCGTCAACATCACCTCCGTGAGCGGCCATGCGCCTTGGGCCGGCACCGCAATATATGGTGCGAGCAAGTACGCTCTCGAATGCCTCGGCCAGACGCTGGCGCAGGAAGTGGCGCCGATGAACATCCGCGTGACAAACGTAGCACCCGGCGGGATGCGCACCGAAATCGCCGCCGCGGGCCTGCGGATCGCCGAGAGCGACATCGCCGACTATGACAGCGTCGCCCACTTCGCGCGGCGCAGTCTGACAAGCAATGCCGCAAGGAGAAAGGCGATCCCGCTCGCGCGGCGCTGGCAATATTGCAGGCGCTCGACGCGCCCGAGCCGCCGCTCCACCTGTTCCTCGGCGAGGACGCGCTTCACTACGCCACGGATCAACACGCTTTCGTGTCCGCGCAAATTGCACAATGGGAAGTGCTCTCGCGCTCGATCGCGTTCGAGAGGACGCCTGATGCATCGGGTCGAGCTGCCGGACTGGGCGGTGGAACGCGGGCGCGGCTACAACCGGTTCGAGGTGATCGACCCGGCCCGCACGGCGCTGGTGGTGATCGACATGCAAGCTGTCTTCGTCGGCGAAGGCGAGGTGTTCGGCAAACGCGAACGCCCGAGCCGTGATCGCGTCGATCAACCGCTTCGCGAGCACGATGCGCGATGCCGGATGCCGCGTGATCTGGACCCGGCAGACCGTGAGCGACGCGCCGCCGCTGGCAATGCCGGCCTGGCAATACGACCTGACCGATCCCCTCGTCGCCCGCGCGGTGGCGGTGATGCATAGCGGCACCGCTTCACAGGACATCCATCCCGCCATGGCGCGCGCCGCGGACGACATCGTGATCGACAAGTACCGATACGGCGCGTTTTCCTGCCCGGCCGGCATGCTCCACAGAACTCTGCAGCAGGCGGGGATCGAACTGCTGGTGTTGGTGGGCACGCTGACCAATGTCTGTGTGGAATCTACCGCGCGCGAGGGCAATATGCGCGGCTACAAGGTGATCGTCGTACCGGATGCCTGTGCCACAGTGACCGATGCCGAGCATAATGCCGCTCTGCTCAATCTGCGCCTCAACTTCGCCGACTTGCAATCGGCTGCAGAGCTGTCGGCAGCGACCGAACGCGTTGCGCTCAAGACAGGAGGCGTGGCACCGAGATCGACCCAATGTCGAAATGGCCCTCGGGATGCTCCTTCGCACCGTCGCGGGGCGCCGCGCGATGCTGGACCACGCCGTTCTTGCCGAACCCGGGAACGACGGGGGCGATCACCTTCGCGGCTGAACCGACAACCGCAGCAGATGGCGCCGGCGCTGCGGCTCGGGCCAGTCCCAGAACGTCGTTCGTGCATGGAGCGCTGCGTAGTTTGACAGCCATTGGATGTCGCCAGGACGAAAATCCATGGCGATCGCCATGCCGTCTTCATAGGTGATCTGGTCGAAGAGCTCCAGCACCTCGATCTGCGCCGGCGTGAGCTTGGGAACGCCGGCATATTCCTGCGCGGATCAGCGAAGACCAGTTCGTCGAGCTGTTCACGCGCGAGACCGACGTGTGCTTCTCGTTCCACGGCTACGCCGGCGCCGTCCATCAACTGCTTCACGCGCGGCCGCATGCCGGCCGGTTTCACGTCCGCGGTTACAAGGAAGAGGGCACCACGACCACGCCCTTCGACATGGTCGTGCTGAACGAGACCAGCCGGTATCACATCGCGATGGACGCGATTCGAAGGAGTAAGCGTCCGGTCGCGAAGGCAGTGCCGGAACTCTACGCGCGATGCGAAGCGATGCTCGCGAGGCATCGGGCGTATATCGCCGAGCACTTCGAAGACCTGCCGGAAGATCCGGGATTGGACGTGGCGGTCATGATCCTCACGATCAATGCCGGCTCGTCGAGTATCAAGCTCGCTGCCTTCGAGCCCGAAACGTTCGAGCGCCGTGCGAGCCAGACGATCGATCTCGCGCACGATCGCGATCACGACAAAGCGCTCGAACGCGGGGTCGAGGCACTCGTCGCGACGCTGGGCCCGACGACGTGGACAACCGTGGGCCATCGCATCGTCCACGGCGGTGAGTTTCTGGGGCCGCGCCAGATCGATAACGCGCTGTTGGCCGAAGCTGCACGCGCTGACGCCGTTCGCGCCGCTCCATCAGCCGCACGGGCTCGCCGGGATCATGGCGGCGTGCCACCACCTTCCCGACGCCACGCAGGTCGCGTGCTTCGATACCTCGTTTCATCGAACGATTCCCGATGTCGCCCGCCACTACGCGTTGCCGCGCGAGTATCACGACCTCGTCGCATACGGGTTCCACGGCCTGTCCTACGAGTACATCGCGTCCGCTCTTCCGGCGGAGGTCGGCCCCCGCGTGTATCGTCGCGCACCTCGGCAGCGGCGCGAGCATGTGTGCGATGCGAAATCGGACCTCGATCGCGACGACGATGGGCCTCACGGCACTGGACGGGCTCGTGATGGCGACACGTCCGGGGACGCTCGATCCTGGTGTGGTCCTCCACATGGTCGAGCGCGGAATGTCGGCGCGCGAAATCCGGGACATCCTGTACCAGCAGAGTGGCCTGCTCGGGATTTTCGGGGACGACCGGACAAATGCACGAGCTCCTCGCATCCGAGACACCGCGAGCACGACTCGCCGTGGAGATGTTTGTCTATCGCGCGCCGCGTGCGGTCGGCTCGCTCGCGTCCGCGTTGGGAGGCCTCGATGCGATCGTGTTCACGGGCGGCATCGGCGAGCACAGCGCGGTGATCCGCGACCGGATCTTGGCCGGCCTGCACTGGATCCCCGGGGTGCAATCGCTCGTGATCCCGACGAACGAGGAGCTAGTGATCGCGCGCCACGCTTTCGCGATACGCTGACGTCGTGAAGCTCGCGTTGGTGCTCGTTGCGGCCGCCGGTTGCCGCCAGGTCTACGGATTGAACGATCCGCTCGCGACCGACGCGCACTTCATCGAAGGGACGGAGTTCAAGTTCGTCGCCACGCGCGTGTTGTTGCCGCTCAACAACAGCCAAGCCGAGGATTACAGCTTCGATCTCGACGGCGACATGCAGCCGGATAACCAGTTGAGCCAAGCGTTCGTCGAGCTCGCGACCACGGGCGGCGCGGTGCAGGACGTCCAGGACACCGCCACGCTCGAGGGCAAGGCGATCGCGCTCGTCGACATCCAGACCACGTCGTTCACGATGGCGGACAACGTCGGCGTGAGCGTCGTGATCGGCCAGGATCCCAAACCCGCCGCATGCAACACGGGGGAGGTCGTGACGTGCGTGGCGACCGGTTGCACGGGCTGTGGCCATCACTTGAATCCGATGGGCGGCACGTTCACCGCAAACAACCCAACCCGCGGTGCCCGCGAAC
>JASGJA010000004.1:0-247566 GCA_049840935.1 Mesorhizobium sp. | reverse complement strand
GCAAAAGATATATCGTTACGTAGATATATCTCACGAAACGATATATCGAAAGGAAATGCAATGTTTGGTCACAAGCATTATCAGCACAATGAATGCGGCGGCTGGAAAATGGCTGGTCGCGGGCGAGGATTTGGCGGGCCGTTCGGTGGCCGGGGTGGACGCGGCGGACCATTTGGGCGTCATGGTGACGGGCCGTTTGGTGGTCGTGGGCGCACGAATGTTCGACAGCGGCGCATTGCGGCTGGTCGTTCTGGGCCTTATCGCGGAAGAGCCGCGCCACGGCTACGACATCATCAAGGCGCTGGAGGCGAAATTCCAAGGCGCGTATAGCCCAGCCCTGGCGCTATCTACCCGATGTTGCAGATGCTGGAGGAGGCCGATTTGGTGCGCTCCGACACGGAAGGCAACAAGCGGCTCTATTCCATTACTGAAGAGGGCAAAGCCTTTCTTGCAGAACACGCCGACGAACTGGCGCGGATAAACGCACAGATTGATGAAGCATCAGCGGACGTGAGTGGTGTAGCGCTCGGCGAGGAAATGCGCGCGCTGAAATGGTCGCTGTTCGGGCGGATGCGCGAGGGTTCGCTCGATGCGGCCAAGGCAGGCAAGGCGCTGGAAATTCTGCGTCGTGCGCGCAAGGAAATGGACGAGCTTTAATTAACCGCGACGGCGGCGGCGAGGCTCGCCGCCCGTCGTTTCGCTCGCCGCCTTGTTGCGAAGCGGACCGATGCGTTCCACGATCGTCTCAATCGTGGGGCGCGCTTCCGGTTGCTTGTGACCGTCGAGTGCTTGGCGCATCGCGGCGAGATGCACGAATGACGTGCCGCAGCAGCCGCCGATGATTTTCGCGCCTGCATCCACGGCCAGCCGAACATAGTCGGACATGAGTTCCGGCGTGCCGGAATAGTGGATTTCTGTGCCGCGAAATTCTGGAATGCCGCAATTGCCTTTGACGATGACGGTCGCGTCGGATTTTGCTGCAGTCATATCTAGCAGCGAAGCAAGAATGTCTGACGCGCCAACGCCACAGTTCGCTCCGACGGCGATTGGCGTTTGCGAGAGCCCGTCTGCAACGCCGTGAATATCCTTGGGCAGCAGGCCCATCATGGTGCGACCAGCTGTGTCGAACGAACCAGTATAGGTATATGGCAGCCCGACCTTGATAGCAGCTTCCGCTGCGGCGCGGATTTCTTCCGGCGCGGACATTGTTTCGATCCACGCGACTTCCGCGCCGCCGTGCCTTCAGCCCTTCCATCTGTTCGACAAAGGCCGCGACCGCATCCTCATAGCTGAGCGCGCCGAGCGGGATCAGCAGTTCGCCGGTGGGACCGACAGAGCCCGCAACGATCACGCGGCGACCGGCCTTGTCGGCTACCGAACGCGCGACCTCCGCCGCCTTCTTATTCAACTCAAATACACGGTCCTGCGCATGGTGCAGCTTGAGGCGATGACGCGTGCCGCCGAAGGAGTTTGTGAGGATGATGTCCGCGCCCGCATCTACAAAGCGCTGGTGTAGTTGGGCAATGGTTTCGGGCGAGGTTTCAAGCAAAAGCTCTGGCGCTTCGCCTGCCTCAAGGCCCATCGCAAAAAGGTTGGTGCCTGTCGCGCCGTCAGCAAGCAGCACGCCTTTTTCTGCGAGCAGGGCGTCGATTGGGTTCGCCGTCATTGGATCAGCCTTTGAAAAAGAGATTGGATAAACATATAAAGAACTCTTTATGTCTCGTCAACGACTTGGGAGGCGAGATTGCGGGCATAGGCCGCGCTGTCATGCGCATGAATGACTGCTGCCCGGATCAGATTATCGAAGTGCCGCGTGAGCATCGAGATCGGCGTCGGGGCGTTCAACACCAGATACATATCGCCGACATAGATCGCGGCGCGAAGCGAGCCGAAAATGGTATAGGGCACCGAGTAACGCTGCCGCCCATCGTAAAGAATGAGGCGGAAGGCCGGATAGAGTTCATCAAGCAGTGTGGCCATGTGCAGCAGTTGGCGGCGGCGCAGCGCTGCGGGGAAGCCGCTCCAGATGCCGCGACCTCGCGCGAAAATCTCAAGCGTGTGGCGCGGCATACAGGCTTCCATATCGGTTTCGGGACGCCGGTTGTAATCGATACGGTCACGCGCTTCGTTGGCCTGAGCTTCGGGGTCGCGGTGGCTGATGCCAGCTTCATAATCGACAAGCTCTTGCGTGCGCAGAAGGTCCGGGATGCCTGCCGGAACGTAACGCACCTTCATGCCCGCCGCTTCGGCATACCAGCGAGCCATGAAAGATTCGCCGTAGCCAGAGACGCCTTCCTCGATCTCCATCATGTCGCGGATTTCGCCGGTAACGACCTCATCCTGCGAAAGACCGAGCAGCCAATCCAGCGATACTTTGTGCTGATCCGCGATGGTCATGAGTGTTTCCGCGCGCGGCAGTCGTGTCGTCGCGCCCGACAGGATTTGCGACAGCGCCGAACGGTCTATGCCGATGGTTCCCGCGAATGTGGACTGGTTCAAACCGGAACGAATGAGGAGTGCCTTTAGCCTTTCCCTGAAAAGGGCAGAGACGTCGCGCTTATCCATGCAATCCTGCCATCAACGAACAGTTTTGTTTACTAAACATAACATATGGGAATAAATATGCGCAATATAATCAGATTGTGCACATTGTATCGTTGAAGGCTGTTCCATCTGGTGACACCGTTGTGTCAGCATCTTTTAGATACACGGCTTGCATGTCAGATACTGCGCATAAGCGTCGGAAATTGAAGGTCGAATGGCCGACCATCTTTCTTGTCGCGTTCTGTTACGGGCTATACGGCTTTGCAGGGCTTTTTCTCTGGCCGGAATATCCAATTATTGCTTTGTTGCTAATGGCCCTGACTGTTTCGCTGCACTCCTCCATCACGCATGAGGTGTTGCACGGGCACCCAACGCGAAATGCACATGTGAATGAAGCCTGCGTGTTTCTGCCAATCGGGCTGATCTGGCCTTATCGGCGATTCAAAACGCTGCATTTGCGCCACCACGCCGATGAACGTCTGACCGATCCGATGGACGACCCGGAAAGCTACTACCAAGCCCTGCTGGCGGCATAAATCGATGCCGCGATGGCTGAAAGGGCTATTGAGGGTCAACAATACCATGGTCGGCCGGTTTGTGCTCGGGCCGTGGCTGTCGAGCATTGGCTTTGTGATGGGCGATGCCAAGCTGATAGTATCGGGGGATAAGGCTGTAGCGCAGGCTTGGCTGTTGCATCTTGCCGGTCTGGCCGTGGTCGTTCCGATTGTGATTTATGGGTTTGGAATACCTTTCTGGTTGTATGTGCTCGTGCCCGCATGGCTCGGTCAGTCGATGATTGCCATACGCACATTTGCTGAACACCAATGGGATGAAAATCCAGAGGGTCGCACGGTTATTGTCGAGCGAACGCCACTGTCTTTCCTGTTTCTGAACAACAATCTGCACTTTGTGCACCATGCCAGCCCAACGGTTGCGTGGTACAGATTGCCGAGACTTTTCAGGGAGAAACGGGACGAATGGGTGCGCCTCAACAACGGATATGTTTTTCCAAACTATCTTGCGATGTTGAAGGCATACGCTTTCAAAGCGAAAGAGCCGGTGATTCATCCCGTGCTGCGTGCGACGCCGGAATGCGGAGGCGCAAGCATGTGGCTCGAAAAGCGCCGCGCGGCGCAAACGGAGCCGTCAGCTTCGGGCGTTGCAGCCGAGTGATTTTCTCATGAGCGGGCTGATTGCAGCGCTGCCAATGTATGATTGGCCGGAACGTCGCGCCGAGGTCGATGCGCAATGGGCTGCGATACGGGACCATTTGCGGGTAGGTGGCATCGATGCGCCAGAGGAATTGACACGCAAAACCGACGACCTTTATGCGTTCTGGCGGCAACATGATTTGTTCTTTTCCCAAACCTGTTGGGGGCCGATGGAGGATGGCCTTGCCGAACACGTCCAGGTTCTCGGACAGCCGAGCTATGATGGTGTGGAGGGCGGCGAGGGGGAACTGTATTCCAGCGCTATAATCATGCGCCGTGAAGGTGTAATGGTGGATGTGCCAGCACCTGTAACCGGCCAAGCCACGCTCCCGCTTGCGCGCATACGCGGCTTGCGCTTTGCCTACAACGTTCCAGATTCCATGTCAGGTTTCATTGGCATCAGCCGCGATCTTGAGGCCGCAGGCGAGACCATTTCCATATTCAATGACTTGGTAGCGACAGGTGGCCATCGCGCATCAATCCGCGCTGTGGCGGATGGGCGTGCAGATGTCGCTGCCATCGACTGCCTGAGCTGGAAACTGGCGCAGAAGTACGAGCCGCCCGCGCAGGAACTTGTTGTTGTCGGCTGGACCGCCAAACGCAAGGGCCTACCATATATTACGGCAAACGGAACATCGTCGGCAGCTGTGGCTGCACTGCGTGACGCGCTGCGAAACGCTAGGCTCGTTTAGATTGTAAATTGAATTAGACATCTCTAATTCAGATGGATGACTGATAGAATTGGATCAAATCGCGTTCAGGTTTTCGCTCGCGACATGCGCCGGGAATCGACCAAATCCGAAAAGCGATTGTGGCTCGAACTGCGTGATAGGCGACTTGATCAAATCAAGTTTCGTCGACAGGTGCCGCTAGGCCCATACATTGCAGATTTTGTATGCTTCGAATGTGGGCTCATCGTTGAGATTGATGGAAGCCAGCATGCGGATTCTGTGTACGATCAGGTCCGGACTACCGAGTTGAAAAAGCGTGGATTCCGAGTGCTGAGGTTCTGGAACGACGATGTGTTGAAAGATGTTGATGGTGTATGCGCAACCATCATTGCTTATGCCAAAGATTGTTCGCTACAGCCTTGGCGGTGATTTACCCCTCATCCGCCTGCCGGCACCTTCTCCCTCAAGGGGAGAAGGGGGATAATTTCAACGTCGGCTCAAATAACCAACGTTGCAGAATAAGCGAGACAATTCAGTTTTGCTTCCTTCTCCCCTTGAGGGAGAAGGTGCCGGCAGGCGGATGAGGGGTAAAATCTTACCCGCGCATTTTATCGCCGGCGGGGTCGAAGAGCGGCTGGAGGTTGATGCGGGCAGGGCGGCGGTGGCCGAGGATTTCAATCTCGAACATGCCTTCGCTTTCGTCGCCGGCCAGTTCTGCGGCGAGGTAGCCCTGCGCCAGTGATTTCTGGACATAGTGCGCGTAGCCGCCTGACGTTATCCAACCTACGACGCGCCATTCGCCATCAACTGCGCCGAGTACGCCTGAACCGTCCGTGCCGACGCGCTTGCCGTCGCCTTTGGCTGGCTTGCCGTCCGGTCCGTAGCGCTTTGCACCGTGGCCATGCGATGGTGCGACGGTGCCGTAGTCCTTGCTGACCTTCGCCCAGATTGGCTCATCGCCCATAACATCGGCATCGACAGCGTCCACGATGAATGAAACACGGCGGAGCTTCGGACCATCCGCCTTTTCCTGCGCAGCGGCTTCGCGACCAATGAAATCGTTTTTGTCGAGCCGGATGAAGCGTTCCATCGAACCCTCAAACGGCCCGTAGATTGGGCGAAGTTCGCGGAACCATGTCGGGAAGTTCTTTTCGAGCCGCATGGAAAGCAAAGCGCGCATGCCGAAATCGACAATGCCAAATTCTGCGCCCGCTTCCTTGATCGCAGCGTACACCTTGCGCTGGTAGGCCGGGGCCATCCAGATTTCGTAGCCAAGATCGCCCGTATAGGTGACGCGGTTGACCATGCAGGGCGCACCGCCGACGGCCATCTGGCGATGGTCCATGAATTTGAATGAGGCGGTGGAAACATCCTCATCGACGAGTTTTTGCAGCAATGCCTGCGCTTTGGGTCCGGCAATCGAGAGGCCAACGAGCGTCTGGTCGAAGCGGTGAATATGGACGGAGCCATCCTTCGGCTGGTGCTGTTCAAACCAGCGCATGTGATATTTCTGAGCGGCGGAAGATCCCCAGATCATGAAGGTTTCCTCACCCGTCTTGGCGATGGTGAAATCGCCGATCAGCTTGCCGTTATCGTTCAGCATTGGGGTTAGAACAATGCGGCCCTTCTTGGGCATACGGTTGGTCATGAAGCGGTTGAGAAATTCCTCTGCGCCCGAACCGGAGACTTCATATTTGGCAAAGTTCGCAATTTCCGTGATGCCAACGCGTTCGCGCGTGGCGCGCACTTCATTGCCGATATGCTCGAAATCGTTGGAGCGGTGGAAGGAAACAACATCTTTCGGCTCGGTGCCTTTCGGCGCGAACCAGAGCGGCGTTTCAAGCCCCCAGCTATCGCCCATGACAGCGTTCTGCGCGACCATGGTGTCATAGAGCGGCGTGGTCTGATTGGGACGCGCGGCCGGCAGCTCTTCGTTTGGAAAACGGATCGAAAAGCGGCGCGAGTAGTTTTCGCGCACCTTGGCGTTGGTGTAGCGCAGCGTTGCCCACTCGCCCCAGCGCGTGACATCCATGCCCCAAACGTCGAAGCCCGGATCGCCATGCACCATCCAGTTTGACAACGCCAAACCGACGCCGCCGCCTTGGCTGAACCCGGCCATGACGCCGCACGCGACCCAATAATTCGTCAACCCCTGCACAGGGCCGACGAGGGGGTTGCCATCCGGCGCGAAGGTGAAAGGGCCGTTGATAATCTGCTTGATGCCAGCTTTTTCGATGGCAGGGAAATGGCGGAAACCGATTTCCAGCGATGGGGCGATACGGTCAATATCGGGCTGAAGAAGTTCGTGCCCGAAATCCCACGGCGTGTTGACTGGCGACCATGGCTTGCAGGCCTTTTCATAGGTGCCGAGCAACATGCCTTGACGCTCTTGTCGCGTGTAAATCTCGCCCTTGAAGTCGATGACATGGCAGATCTCGCGGCCATGCGTTTTGTTGTATTCAATGACTTCCGGCATGTCTTCGGTGAGCAAATACATGTGCTCCATCGCCAGCACGGGCAATTCGAGGCCGACCATGCGGCCCACTTCGCGCGCCCACAGACCGCCGCAGTTTACAACGTGCTCGGCCTTCACCGTGCCTTGCTCAGTGACGACATTCCACGTGCCGTCAGGCTCTTGCGTGAGTTCTTTGACCGGGTTGCGCAGCACGATTTCTGCGCCGAGTTTGCGCGCGGCCTTGGCGTAAGCGTGAGTTGTGCCGGAGGGGTCCAGATGGCCTTCGACCGGATCCCACAGCGCGCCTACGAAGTTCTTTTCGTCCATGAGTGGGAACATGGCCTTGGCCTCGGAGGGCGTGACCAGTTCCGTATCCATGCCGAGATAGCGACCCTTTGCGTGGGCGAGGCGAAGGAAATCCATACGCTCCGGCGTGTCTGCCATCATGAAACCGCCGACAAGATGCAGCCCGCAGGACTGGCCCGAAACCTCCTCAAGCTCCTTGTAAAGGCCGATCGTGTAGGCTTGCAGCTTGGCGACGTTGGGGTCACCGTTCAGCGTGTGAAATCCGCCCGCCGCGTGCCATGTGGAGCCGGAAGTCAATTCCGAGCGCTCGATCAGCATGATATCCGTCCAGCCCGCTTTCGCGAGGTGGTAAAGCACCGAGCAACCTACGACGCCGCCACCTATGACGACAACTTTCGTATGAGATTTCATGCGGATAGGCCCATTTTCAAGGAGTTTGAATCAGGTTTAGAAGTCGGTTGGCGCGCCGCCTTCGGCCTTGCGGCGGGCGACGAAGGCTTCCAGTTCTTCGCGTATGGCGGGGTCGAGCGGCGGGGCTTCGTACATGGCTAGCCGCTCTTTCCAGATGCGATTTGCTTTTTGGATCGCAGTAGGGCTGCCTGCTTCCGCCCATGTTTCGTAGTTGCGCCAGTCGGACAGGATCGGCTGGTAGAACGCCGTTTTGTAGCGCGCCTGTGTGTGTGGTGTGCCGAAGAAGTGGCCGCCGGGGCCAACGTCGCGAATGGCGTCGATTGCCAGCGCGTCTTCCGACAGGTCGAGCGGTGTGAGGAATTCGGCCACCATTTGCAGGAGGTCGATGTCGAGAATGGTTTTCTCATATGAACAGGTGAGGCCGCCTTCGAGCCAGCCTGCGGCGTGCTTGATGAAGTTGCCGCCGCCCTGAACACAGCCCCACAACGAAAACACGCTTTCGTATGCGGCCTGCGCATCGACAGTGTTGGCCGCGCAGACATTCGAGGTGCGGTAGGGGATGTTGTAGCGGCGTGCCAATTGCCCGCCCACAAGCTGCGCCTTCATATATTCCGGGGTGCCGAAGGCGGGCGCGCCGGATTTCATATCGACGTTGGAGGTAAAACCGCCATAGCCAACCGGCGCACCCTTGCGAACCATCTGGGCAAAGGCGATGCCGACCAACGCTTCCGCGTTTTGTTGAACGAGCGCGCCAGCAATGGTGACGGGGGCCATAGCGCCGGAAAGCGTGAATGGGGTCACAACAACCAACTGACCATGCGAGGCCATCTGGATGATGCCTTCCATCATGGGAATATCCAGCTTTAGCGGCGAGTTGGTGTTGATGATGGTGAGGATCGATGGCTCTTTTGCGAACTGCTCTGGCGAAACACCGCGGGCAATCCGGGCGATTTCCATGCCGTCCAGATTGCGCTCTTTGCCCAGCGAATAGCAGTGAAAAACCTTGTCGGTGAGCGTCGCGAAATCGAACAGGCATTCGAGGTGGCGGACGGAAGGGTGAATGTCGATCGGTTCGACCGGATAGCCACCGGAAAGATGCAGGATATTGTGCATCTGGCCAAGCTTTACGAGGTTTCGGAAATCTTGCTGGTTTCCGGCGCGACGACCGCGATCTGTATCAGAGCAATTCGGCGCGGAAGCCATCTGCGCAAACACGATGTTATTCCCCCCAAAACGCACATTATGTTCGGGGTTGCGCGCGTGAAGCGTGACCTCCGGCGGACAATACGCGATGTATTCGAGGATTAGGTTCGGGTCGAAGCGCACGCGCTGTGAACCTGGCTGCAAATCAGCCCCCGCCTGCCGCATTATCTCGCGCGCCCCATCGTGCAGCACTTCTACGCCGATTTCTTTCAGAACACGCAGCGAGGCGAGGTGAATGGATTCCAGTTCGTCGTCGGAGATGAGCTTTGTGGGAGCAAAAGGAACGCGAAGCTGGCGAAACGGGGGCTGTTCAAAGCTGGAACTGCTGGGACGCTTGCCTGCACGGCCCCCACGCCGTGAGCGCTCGGGAGGAAGAAGGGGGTCAATGGCTTCAACGGCGGCGTTCATGCCTACACTCACAGTTCGGATTCTGGCAGCATCTTGCAGCGCTGCAAAGTCGGTGGTTACGGGCGCGGCGACGCAAAGCATGAAGGAAGCGACATAGCGGACGTACTGGAGCGCTTGCAGGGCGGCGTTCCGCTCGGCTATGCTGGGAGGTATGAAAAGCAACCGCGCGCAGCTTGCTATCGCCGTGACGCCGTCTTCCGTGACGCGTCATGCGGAATTGCTGCGACTATGCGCGCGCATTGGTTATTCGCCGCCTCGCGGTTGAGTTCGTCCCGGCATCTGCCGGATCGATTCAACTTTTGAGGATAAGCCTATGACCTATCAGAATTATTCGCTGAAGCAGCTTCAGCAGATCGATGCTGCGCATCATCTACATCCTTTCACCGACCACAAGGATTTGCGCGGCGCGGGAACGCGCATGATCACACACGCCAAGGGGCCGTTCATCTACGACAGCGAGGGCAATGAAATCCTCGACGGTATGGCGGGGCTTTGGTGCGTTAATGTCGGCTATGGCCGCGATGAGCTGGCCGAGGTAGCTGCCGAGCAGATGAAGGAGCTGCCATATTACAATTCCTTCTTTAAATGCACGGTTCCGACGGCAGCGTTGTTGGCACAGAAGATCGCGTCGTTGGCACCAAAGCACATCAATCAGGTGTTCTTTGGTTCCTCGGGATCGGAGTCCAATGATACGGCGCTGCAAATCGTGCGGCACTATTGGGCGCTGGAAGGAAAGCCGGAAAAGAACCGGATCATCTCACGCAAGAACGCCTATCATGGCTCTACCGTTGCGGGTACATCGCTTGGCGGGATGGAAGGCATGCACGGCCAACTTGGCGGGGCAGTTCCGAACATTGTGCATGTGATGATGCCATATGCGTTTGAACTAGCGCTGCCGGGCGAGAGCGATCACGATTTTGGCCTGCGCGCGGCGAAGGCTGTGGAGGACGCTATCCTTGAAGCGGGGCCGGACAAGGTTGCAGCCTTTATCGGCGAGCCTGTGATGGGAGCAGGGGGCGTGAAAATTCCGCCCACAAGCTATTGGCCGGAAGTGCAACGCATCTGCCGCAAATACGATGTGCTGCTGATGTTAGACGAGGTGATTACGGGTTATGGCCGCACGGGGAACTGGTTTGCAGCCGAAACGTTTGGTGTGGAGCCAGATACGATCACGACCGCGAAGGCGCTGACATCGGGCTATCTGCCGCTCTCTGCGCTGCTGGTGGGCGACAGGATCGCGTCAACATTTGTCGAAAAGGGTGGAGAATTTTACCACGGCTATACGTATTCGGGGCATCCTGTGTGCTGCGCCGGTAGGATTGCGAAACCTGGAAATTATCGAACAGGAAGGGTTGGTCGAGCGCGTGCGCGACGATACCGGGCCGTATTTTGCCCAAGCGTTGCGGGAGCGAGTTGCGCCGCATCCGCTCGTGGGGGAAACGCGCTCTAGTCGGAATGATGGGCTGCAATCGAAATCGTTTCCGATAAGGCTACGCGGTGCTAGATTCGAGCCGGTTGGTAGCGCCGCTGTAGTGGTGCGGGATCTATGCGATTGCGAACGGCTATGATGCTACGTGCCACAGGCGATTCCATGATCCTGTCGCCACCGCTGATCTGGACACGCGACACGATCGATTTGGCGTGCGAACGAATTTTAAGGGCATTGGACCTTGCGCTGACCGACCTTAAGCCTGCATCCTGACAGCGGGAGGAGCTGTTAGGCTTTTCGGGAAAGATACCAATGGCAAAGCGCAAGCGCAGAACCGCAGTAACCGGCGCAGACCTGATGTTTGCGCCGATGGTCGCAATGATGCGCTTGCCGCTGATGTCGGCGGAGGCCAGCAACCCCGGAGCGCTGCCAACCGAAACGATAAAGGCCGGAGCGGAGAAGTTCGCGGCCTTTGTAGAGGGCGCTATGGCCGCGCAAACGACCTATGCGACGGCCATGCTGTCGTTTTGGCCGGAAGTGATGGCGGGGCGCAAGCCTTCGATCATGAGTAGCGGTTTGGCGGAGAAAGCCGTGAATGCGGCGCTGAAGCCTGCCAGCAAGCGGGTGCGATCCAATTACCGTCGATTATCGAAGTCTGTTTAACTGTATTGAATAGATCGGCTGTAACGGACTGTTTCAGTCAACCCAAGCAAAGTGATTGCGACGCCGATTGTGCAAATCGCGACACGGGCGTATCAAATCAATATGGATGTCGGGTGGGCACCTAGGGGCGTCCAAAAAGCCTTGTTTACCGAGAGGTAAGCGGGCTTTTTTCTTTTGAACCCTTGAGAAAAGCTTTCGCTCTGGCCTGGAAAGCAAAAACCGCGCCTTTGGAGCGCGGTCTTGCCAAAATTACGCATGGCCACACATACACACGCAGTGAACCTTTTGGCTCCGGTACGCGAGACCTGATCCGGAGCGCCAGGCAGATGCGACGACCGCCTTGCACACCCTTCTAAGGCAACATCGTTACCGCGCGGTTAGTAAGTGCTTAAGCAAAGCTTAATTACGCGATTTTGTTCGATTTTTTTGAGGTGGCGCTTATTGGCTCACATCGCCGCGCAAGAAGCGAATGATGCCTGAAAAATCCGTGCCGCCGTGACCGAGCGCGTTGAACAAGCTGTAAAGCTGTGTGGCTTCTGCGCCAAGCGGGGTAATCGCGCCAGCGGATTGAGCGGCTTCCTGGGCCAGCTTGAGGTCTTTCAGCATGAACGCAGCTGCAAAACCGGGCTGATAATCGCGGTTTGCAGGCGAGGTGGGAACCGGACCCGGAACCGGGCAATAGGTATCCAGCGACCAGCAACGGCCTGACGAGGTGGACGCCACGTCGAAAAGCGCCTGATGCGACAGGCCGAGCTTTTCAGCCAAGAACAAAAGCCTCGCCCACGGCGATCATTGAAATGCCGAGGATCATATTGTTGCAGATCTTGGCGGCCTGACCGGCACCAGCGTCTCCGCAATGAACGATACGGCCAGCCATCGGCTTCAAGATCGGCTCAGCCTTGGCGAAGGCGTCTTTTGAACCGCCCGCCATGAAGGTGAGGGTGCCCGCCGCCGCGCCGCCCGTGCCGCCGGAAACAGGCGCGTCGACGCTGAGATGGCCCGCGCCGGTCGCGATGGAATGGGCGCGACGAGCGGAATCAACATCGATAGTTGAGGAATCGATGAAAAGCGCACCCTTCTTTGCCTTGGTCGCGAGTTCTTCATACACCGCGATGACATGCTTGCCCGCTGGTAGCATCGTTACCACAACATCGGCGTCTTTAACGGCTGCTGCAGCGCTTGCCATCACAGTGATGCCATGCTCGCTGGCAGTCTTGAGGTTTTCCGGCAGGAGGTCGAAGCCGTGGACCGTGTGACCGGCCTTGACCAGATTGGCAGCCATGGGGTTGCCCATATTGCCGAGGCCGATGAATGCGATGGTGGTCATGCTGGTTCTCCCTGCCAAAACTGCTTAGCGCCCGATCAAATGACGGGCGACAATCACACGCATGATTTCGTTGGTGCCTTCGAGAATTTGGTGAACGCGAAGATCGCGAACCAATTTCTCGATCCCATAGTCGTGAAGGTAGCCATAGCCGCCGAGCAATTGCAGCGCGTCGTTGGCGACCTTGAAGCCGGTATCCGTGACGAAACGCTTCGCCATCGCCGACCATTTCGAGGCGTCAGGCGCCTTACGGTCGAGCTTTGCAGCGGCGGTATAAAGGAACACCCGCGCCGCTTGCAGTTCAGTTTCCATGTCCGCAAGGCGGAACTGGAGAGCTTGAAACTGATTGATCGACTGACCGAATGCCTTGCGGTCTGCGGTGTAAGCGAGCGCCTTGTCGAGTGCGGCTTGCGCGCCGCCAAGCGAGCAGGCGGCAATGTTGAGACGACCGCCGTCAAGGCCGGACATTGCGATGCCGAAGCCTGCGCCTTCGTCAGAGAGGCGATTTGCTGCGGGAACTACGCAATCCTGAAAATTGACCGTACGAGTGGACTGCATGTGCCAGCCCATCTTGTGTTCGTTAGCGCCAAAGGAAAGACCCGGCGTTCCGTTTTCGACGACGAGGGTGGAAATACCCTTCGGGCCATCCTGACCTCGTGCGCACCATGCAGACATAAAGGTCGCTATCGCCTGCGCCGGAGATGAACTGCTTCGCCCCGTTCAACACATAATTGTCGCCGTCGCGCACGGCGCGCGCTTTGAGTGCTGCGGCGTCTGAGCCCGAACCCGGTTCAGTGAGGCAATAGCTGGCGAGCCATTCCATCGAGGTGAGCTTCGGGAGGTAGCGCTGGCGCTGTTCCTCGCTGCCAAAGCGGTCGATCATCGACGCGCCCATATTGTGAATCGATATGAAGGACGAGAAGGCAGGGCACGCCTGCGAAAGCGCTTCAAAAATCAGGACGGCATCGAGACGACCGAGAGCGGAACCCCCGACATCGTCGCGCACATAAATGCCACCGAGCCCGAGCGGACCTGTCTCGCGGATCACGTCGGAGGGAAAATGCTTGGCCTTGTCCCATTCGAGCGCATGGGGCGCGACGCGATCTGCTGCAAAAGCCTGCGCCATCTCCTGGATTGCGCGTTGATCTTCGTTCAGTTCGAATTGTTGTGAATGGGTATCGACGGCAGCGTCCATCGTTTCCTCCCCGATGCTATTTGACGGCTTGCGCGGCAGTGTAATTCAATGTTTTGACCGCGCAATCTAAACCGCCGCACGGGCGCTGTGCAAAATTTGAGTAACGATATGCAGGCAAGTGCATCGATTCGACTGCAAGTAGAAATGAGAGACAGGCCCTGAAGATGGCAAAGGCGATCATGCTTCAGGGGACTGGCTCGGATGTCGGTAAGAGCGTGCTCGTTGCGGGGCTTTGCAGTCTTGCACGTAATCGCGGGCTGACGGTGCGTCCATTCAAACCGCAGAACATGTCGAACAATGCCGCTGTCGCTGCGATACCCGGCGAGCAGGGGATGGGCGAGATTGGACGCGCGCAATGGTTGCAGGCGCTGGCTTGCGGCGTAGAGCCGACCGTCCACATGAATCCCGTATTGTTAAAGCCGCAGAGCGATACGGGTTCGCAGATAATCGTGCAGGGCAAGGTGTATGGCACCGCCCGAGCAGCGGATTATCAGGTGCTGAAGGCTAAACTGATGGACGCGGTTATGGATTCGTGGGGGCGGCTGAAGGCAGAGGCCGATCTGGTGGTGGTGGAGGGAGCTGGTTCGCCGGCCGAGATCAACCTGCGTCCGCGCGACATCGCAAATATGGGCTTTGCAACAAGGGCAGATGTGCCGGTGGTGTTGGTCGGTGACATACATCGCGGCGGGGTGATTGCGTCGATTGCGGGAACGCATCTGATCTTACCGGAAGAAGACCGTCGGATGATCTGCGGCTATATCATCAACAAGTTTCGTGGCGACGTTTCGCTTTTCAGTGACGGAATTGCGGCAATACAGCGATTTACCGATTGGCCTTGTTTCGGCGTGTTGCCTTGGCTCAGCGCGGCTGCGCGTCTGCCTGCGGAGGATTCGGTGGCAATAGAGCGGATGAAAGGAGCGGGCAGGGGCAAACTGATCGTTGCCGTGCCGATGCTTGGCCGCATCTCCAATTTCGACGATCTCGATCCGCTTTCCGCGGAAGATGATGTGGAGGTGGTATTTGTGCCGCCGGGCGAACGTCTGCCGGATGAAGCGGGGCTTGTGATCTTGCCGGGGTCAAAATCTACGATTGCCGATCTGGCTGCATTTCGCGCGAATGGCTGGGATGCCGATCTGATGGCACATCGCCAGCGGGGCGGGGCGATCATCGGCATATGCGGCGGCTATCAAATGTTGGGGCAGCGCGTTTTCGATCCGCAAGGGATCGAGGGAAATGTGCGCGAGGCGGAAGGGCTCGGCTCTGCTCGACGTTGAAACCGTGATGGAGCCGGAAAAAACCGTGCGTGACGCAACGGCGCATTCGACCGTTTTTGACGTGCCACTGCGGGGCTATGAAATCCACCTTGGGCGAGACCACGGGGCCGGATAGCTCGCGTCCTGCGCTGAGTATCAACGGTGTGCCCGATGGTGCGGTGTCCGGCGATGGCAAGGTGTTTGGATGCTATTTGCACGGTCTGTTCGAGGCTGCGGAGTTTAGACGCAAATATCTCGGCACGCTTGGCATTACGGCTGGCAAAACGGATCATCGACTGGTGGTGGAGGCAGCGCTGGACGAGATAGCCGCGGAAATGGAACGGCATCTCGATTGCGATGCTCTGCTGGCGGCGGCGCGCTAGATTCCGATCAGCACACGTAACGGATTTGCGGGGTCGATCAACAGGCGGATCGCAAGCGCCACGCAGGCTGTGACCAGCATCGGCTTGATGAGCTTGGAGCCGACGCGCATTGCAACAGTTGCGCCAAGCCGCGCGCCGCAAAACTGCGCTGCGCCCATGAGCAAGCCCACCTTCCAGACGATTGCGCCCGCGAATACGAAATACGGCGAAGCTGCCAATGTTCGAGGCGAAGTTGAGAAGCTTGGTGTGTGCCGTGGCTTTCAGCAGGCCAAAGCCCATTAGGCTGACAAAGGCCAACATGAAAAACGAGCCGGTGCCGGGGCCGAAAACGCCGTCATAAAAGCCGATGGATGGAACAACGGCCGCACCGAACAGAAAAGGCGTGATGCGCTGGTGACGGTCGACGTCGCTCATGTTCGGCTTGAATGCGAAATAAAGCGCGATGGCGATGAGCAGGACTGGCAGAAATGCCTGCATCCATTCGCCGGGAATGCGCGTGGCAAGATATGCGCCGAGTGCGCCGCCGATAGCGGACAGTGCGGCGACCGGCAATTGCTTGCGAAGATCGACGTGACCTTTGGAAGCGTATGTCAGCGTTGCCGATCCCGGACCCCCAAAGCGACTGCCATTTGTTGGTGCCGAGCGCTTCGACCGGAGTGAGCCCGGCGAGAAGCAAGGCAGGGACGCTGATGAGGCCGCCGCCGCCCGCAATGGAATCGATGAAGCCCGCAACAAAGGCGGCAACTCCAAGCAGGAGCGCGGTTTGAGTGGCGATTTCGAACATGCAGGTTTCACAAGGAATAGCTGTGCGCGCTTGCAACACGCTAACAGCATTTGCGCAAGGGCCAAATCGCGCTACCAATCAGCCAAGATTTGGGGAAGGTGAGATGGCGCTGAAATTGTTTGAGCAGATCAAATCGGTGTTTGAGGGCGATGCCGGAGTGCGCAAGGTCGCGGACGACCCGGTGCTGACCGCCGAACTGCTTCTGCTTTTCCGCATGATTCTTGCTGACGGTGTAGCTACCGAAGACGAGATGGAAACGCTGCGCCGAATTTGCCGGGATTCGTTCGGCATTCGCGATGAGAGTATGGATGGCGTCGTCGAATATCTGAACGACTACGGCTATGAAACGAATGGCGAGCAAGCAATCGAGATGTTTCTCGATCTCGATGTTGAGCGCAGAAAATTGTTGGCGCGTCACATGGCCGAAATTGCGAAATCGGACGCGCAGCTGGCGGAAGGCGAATTGAAGCTGATGAAGCGCTCACTTGAAATGCTTGGGCTTCGTCCAGGGGATCTCGCTCTGCCAAGCCAGTCCTGACGTCTTTTTAAAGTCAGGTTTCGATAGCAGGAAAGCGACTTCCTCTTGCGTGCTTAGTCTGCCCAGCATCTCGTTGCGATGAGGAAATCGGCCGAATTTGTTGATGATTTCCATGAAATCGCGCGCCTTCGTAGCCCAGGGCTGACCTAAACTTCCAATAAGAGCCACGGAGATACGCTGGTCGGAAAGGTCCTCCGAGTGCGTAAAAGGCAAGTAGAAGAAAAGCCGTAGCCTGTCCTCCACCATATTCGGGTATCCCGCCTTTAGAGCCAGCCGCGCATATTGGATGGCCTGCGCGTCTGTACGGTACATTTCTACCGTGCCACGAAACGCGCAGCGCGGGTATTGATCAGTCATAAGGATCAATGCGAGCGCGCCATAAGGATCAGCGAGCCAGTCGTCGTGGTTACCGCTTACAACTTGGGTCGCCAAGTCGTGAAAGGAAACACGAAAGAAGGAGTCGAATGCGGCGTTCTTTATGAACCAATATCGCGACGACTGTCGCCAGAACGTTATCAAATCCAAAGTGGCTCGGGGTTTTGAATTGATTGCGCCTTTCCCGAGAGAGGCTCCTAGAAAATGTTGTCCCACAATCTGCCCTCGTTAGCCCCGTAACCTTTCACGTGAGGCGACTGATTTAATTTTTGCATTTCTTATCAAGCTGAACTTCGAAATATACCGACTTATCCGGTTTCTATTGTGTTGTCGTTCGTAGCCCGCATATTAGCCGTTCGAGCTAGAATTAGCGAAGTGTTATTTTATCATTCGATCTCGCATGATAATTATAAACATATCATATATTATGCATTTTTAATGTTTTTAAAGGTCTTTTTCTACCCCTGTTCGCGTAGCCGTTTTGCTATCGCGCGATGCAGGTCGGGAGTCGCAGTGACTAGCTCTTGAGCGGGTTTTGATTGTGGGCTTTCGAGCACGGATTCGGTACTTCCTGTTTCAACGATCCGGCCTTCGTGCATGACAAAAACGTCATCCGTGATTGCTCGTGCCACGGTCAAATCATGCGTTATAAACAGAAATGCTAGGTTGTGACGCTGATTGAGCGTAGCAATCAGGTCAAGTATTTGTGATCGGATAGATACGTCCAATGCTGAAACCGGTTCGTCGGCTATTATGAGCTTCGGACGCGTGATCAGGGCGCGTGCAATCGACAGTCGCTGGCGCTGCCCGCCCGAAAATTCATGCGGGTATTTTTCAAGATCCGAGGGTGAAAGTCCTACCTCATTGAGGGCGGTCTGGACACGTTCGCGGCGTTCGTTTGCGGCCAATTTGGGTTGCAATAAATGAAGAGGCTCGGCTACCAGATGTGCGACATTTTGGCGCGGATCGAATGAGCCATACGGATCCTGAAAAACGACCTGCATATGTCGGCGAATTGGTTTGAGCTCGGCTTCGCTTTTTCCAACGATTTCTACGCCTTCGAACTCAATAGAGCCGGAAGTAGGTGGGTCCAGCGCAAGTATCATGCGCGCAAGGGTAGATTTTCCACATCCGGACCTGCCGACAAGCGCAACCGATTGGCCGGGCCAAAGCGAGAATGAAACATCGTTCACCGCGCGGGTTGGTGGCGAACGCTTGAAAAGCCCGATGCGCTGGCCCGGATAGTCACGGGTAAGCGAGGTAACTTTGAGTAACGGCGTTTGCGAGGTCGCGTGTTCTCCCACGGGCCGCTTGTGGCGCGCTGGAACATGGGTTGAGGCAAGGGCAAGCTGGCGGGTGTAAGGGTGTATCTGTTCCGAGAGGACGCGTGCGGTGTCGCCGGCTTCCATAACCTGACCGGCGCGCAGGATTGTGATGCTGTCGGTCATGTCGGCGACCACGGCCAGATCATGAGAGATAAGCAGCAACCCCATTTTGTTTTCGTGACAGAGGTCGCGAAGCAGGTCGAGAATTTGGGCCTGTAGAACCACGTCAAGCGCGGTGGTCGGTTCGTCTGCGATGAGCAGGCGCGGATTGAGCGCGGTTGCGATGGCGATGACGACACGCTGGCGCTGACCGCCCGAAAGCTGATGCGGATAGCGTGAAAGCGGATATTTCGCGTCCGGCAGGCCGACGCGGTCCAGGATTTTGCGTGCGCGCTCTTCGGCTTCGGCGCGCGATGCTCTGGTGTGAAAGCGGATTCCTTCGGCAACCTGTTCGCCAATAGTTTTGACAGGATTGAGTGCGGTCATGGGCTCCTGAAAAACCATGCCGATATCGTCACCGCGCAACTGGCACATTTGCTCTTCAGTCGCGGCGAGCAAATCTTTGCCATCGAAGCGGACCGTGCCAGAGGCGCGCGCGCCGCGCGGAAGGAGTTGCATCACGGTCAGCGCGGTCATGGATTTGCCCGAGCCGCTTTCACCTACGAGCCCCCTTATCTCGCCGCGATCAATGGCGAGTTCTACATTGCGCAGGATCGGGGTTCCGTCGATGTCCAGGTTCAGATTTTTGATTTCGAGAAGGCTCACCGCTGCCGCCTCAATTTCGGGTCGAGCAGGTCTGACAGGCCGTCACCGAGAAGGTTCAGCCCTAGAACAGTGGCGACGATGGCAAGGCCGGGAAACAGCGCCATGTGCGGGGCAATGCTGATCATGGTCTGGGCTTCGAACAGCATACGCCCCCAGCTTGGCATGGGCGGCTGTGCGCCAAGGCCGACATAAGAAAGGCTGGCTTCTGCGAGAATGCCGAGCGCAAACTGAATGGTTCCCTGAACCAGCAAGCAGATTGGCGATGTTTGGCAGAATGTGCTCGACCGTTATGAGCAGTTTGCCCTTTCCGGCAGCGCGCGCGGCGAGGACGAATTCGCGCGGCCAGAGCGCGACGGCACCTGCGCGCGCGACACGGGCGAAGACCGGAATGTTGAAGATGCCGATTGCGATGATGGCATTCACTGCGCCGGGGCCGAATATGGCCGTTATCATGATGGCTGAAAGGAGAGCCGGGAAGGCGAACACAACATCGTTGAAGCGCATTACGACTTCGTCCAGCCAGCCGCCACGCGCCGCCGCCCAGCAGCCGAGCGGCACGCCGATGCCCATGCCGATTCCAACCGCTACCAGCGCGACAGCGATCGAATTACGTGCGCCGACCATAATCATGGACAGAATGTCCCGCCCGAAATGGTCCGTGCCGAACCAAGTGCGCAGCGGAAGGTGGTTTCAGCTTGTCGGCAATCACGAGATGGGTCACGTCATAGGGCGTCCATATGAATGACAGCGCCGCCGCGAGAGCAATCAGCGCGGTGATTGCAAAGCCGATGACGAATGAGCGATTGGAAAAGGCGCGGACCAGAAATTGTCCGATGCGCGGCGTGGCTGATTGGCGCGACGGGAGCGGCCATCACGCGCTCCTCAGCCGTGGGTCGATAACGGCGTAGGACAAGTCGACCAGCAGATTGACCACGATGACCGTTGCGACCAGCAGCATTACGACGCTTTCGACGACGATCAGATCGCGCTGCGTGATTGCCTGAAAGACCAGACGGCCAAGACCGGGCAGATAGAACACGTTTTCAATTATGATCGTGCCTGCCAGCAGGAACGAGAATTGCAAGCCGAGGATCGTGAAAACGGGAATGAGCGCGTTGCGCAATGCGTGACGCCACAGGACAGTGTTCGCGGGCAAACCCTTGGCACGCGCGGTGCGAATATAATCTTCGTTGAGAACATCGAGCAAAGCGGAGCGCGTGACGCGAGCGAGAATAGCAGCCTGCGGCAGCGCCAGCGCAATGGCCGGCAGGATCAGCGCCTTGAGGGCGGGCCAAGCGCCCGCGCTCCAGCCGGGAAAGCCGCCGGCAGGCAACATGCGTAGCCCGATTGCGAAGACATAAACGAGCAGCAAGGCAAACCAGAAGTTGGGTATGGCGACGCCCAACTGGCTTGCACCCATTGCAATGGTATCGGAGGTCTTACCGCGATGCGCGGCTGCGTAAAGCCCTACCGGAATGGCGATGTCTGTGGACAGCAAAAGCGAGATGAGCGCGAGCGGAAGCGAAACCGCGGAGCGCTCGGCGACAAGCTGAGCGACCGGGACCGAATAGGTGTAGGAGCGGCCCAGGTCGCCAGTGAGGAAGCCGCCAAGCCATGACAGGTAGCGCATGATAAGCGGCTGGTTCAGGCCCATTTGCTCGCGGAGAGCCTGGACTGCATCTTCGGTGGCATTCATGCCAAGCATCATGCGGGCAGGATCGCCCGGCACCACTTCCAGCATGGCAAAAACCACGATGGAGGCGAGCAGCAAGGTGACAATTCCGATGCCCAGACGCTTGAGCAGGAAGGGCGCCATTGTGTTCGGCGAACCTATTCGGTCCAATGCACCTTTGTCAGATCATTGGCCTGTATCGGCGCGTTGACCCACAGACCTTCGAGCTTGGCATCCCAGACATTCATGCGCGCAAGCTCGAAGAGGAAGCCGACAACGGCGTCGTCCGCGAGGATTTTCTGCGCCTGACCGTAAAGATCCTTGCGTTTGGCGTCGTCGCTCGTGGCGTTCAGCTCTTCGATCACCTTATCGAAAGCGGGATTGTCGTAGCCGAAATAATAGTCCTTGCGGGAGTAGATATCGATGTCGTTTGGCTCGGTGTGCGAGACGATAGTAAGATCGAAATTCTTGTCCTTGAAAACTTGCTGGAGCCAATCGGCCCATTCGACCGGCACGATTTCGCACTCGATACCGATTTCGCGAAGCTGCGACGCGATGATTTCGCCACCGCGACGAGCGTATTGCGGCGGCGGCAGCTTTAGAGTGACCTTGATGCCGTCTTGCAGACCGGCTTCTTTCATCAGTTCCTTCGCCTTGGCGACATCGTGTGGATATGTGCCGGTCAGGTCGATATAAGCGGGATTGTGAGGCGCGAAGTGGGAGCCGATGGGCGTACCAAGGCCGAACATTGCGCCGTCGATTATGGCTTGCCGGTCGATGGCGTAGGATATCGCCTGACGAACCTTGATGTTATCGAATGGCGGCTTCTTGTTGTTGATCGAGAGGATGGTTTCACCTTCGGTGGTGCCGATCGTAACCTTGAAGCGCGGATCGGCCTCAAGTTGCGCGCGAGCCTCCGGCGCAGGGAAGAACGGGAACGCCTGCACATCGCCCGATAGCACGGCGGCGGTGGCGGCAGCGGGATCAGGGATCACGCGAAACTCGGCTTTGTCCAGCGCAACCGGCGTGCCCCAATAGTCTGGATTTTTCACGATGGTTATTGATGAGCCGCGCGCCCAATTCTCAAATTTGAATGGCCCCGTGCCGACAGGCTTTTCCTTGTTTGTGGCTGCGCTTTCAGGTGCAACGATAACGGCATCGCCCCAGCCCATATTGTAAAGAAACGCGCCCTGCGGCTGTTTGAGCGTGACTTTGACCGTGGCCGGATCAACAGCTTCGACGGAGTCGATTGCAGCGAACAGACCCTTCTGGGCATTGGTCGAATCCGCTGCGCGTGCGCGGTCCAGCGAAAATTTGACGTCCTCGGCATCGAAAGTGGTGCCGTCGTGGAATTTGACGCCATTGTGCAGCTTGAAGGTATAGACTTTGCCATCAGGCGAGATTGTCCAGCTTTCAGCAAGAGCTGGCTTTACCGATCCGGTTTCGTCAATGCGTGTAAGCCCCTCGAAAACATTCGCGTAAACCACTTCGTCAATAGCGGCGGCTGCACCTGCGGTTGGGTCGAGATGAGGCGGTTCCAGAACGACGCCAAGCACGAGATCGGTGCGTGCAGCGAGTGCGGCTGCACTTGTGGCGAGCAGAAGGGCGGCTGCCGCCAGAAGCTTTTTGAAACCGGTCATCAAATCTCTCCCAGTGTCACTTGTCAGCGGATAGAACCGCGAATCGCAAGCGGAGTAAATGTACGGTGGCTGGTTTGGGGTCACTTCCCCTTGTTTCGTAACAGAATTTCCAGTCCGCGCGCCATAACTTGCGCTGATTGCACCATGTCGTGAATGCCAACCCATTCATCAGGCCGGTGGGCGAGGTCCAGAATGCCCGGACCATAGGCGATGCAGTCGAATGTGTTGCCAATCCGCGCAATGTGCTTTTGGTCGTAAGTGCCGGGTGAGATGACATATTCCGGCTCGCGGTCGAATATTTCACGGATGGCCTCGGAAACCGCTTTGACGACCGGCGCATCGCGCTCGGTCATAATTGGCTGAACCTCCATTACATCTGAAATGGAATAGTCGAACTTTGTGCGCTCGCGCTTAAGTCGCTCAAGAATCGTGATGACCTCGCCTTTGACGTCATCGATCCGCTCTTCCAGCAGGAAGCGCCGGTCGATGGTGAGGCGGCAGCGATCCGGCACGTTAGGCGAGGGAAGTCCGGGGCGGAAATCATCGGTCTGGCCGCCGTGGATGGCGTTGATGTTCATGGTCGAACGCCGCGCACCCGGCGGCACGACAGGCATCTGTGTGCGCTTGGCGTCAAGCGCAGGGTAGAGTTCTTTCTCAAACGCCTCAATCAGCGCGCCCATGTGGCGCACGGCGCAATCGCCCAGAAAGGGCATGGAGCCATGCGCGATTTCGCCCTTGGTCTCTATTTCCGCCCACCAAACGCCACGATGCCCAAGGCATACGCGATCCTTGTTGAGTGGTTCGGGAATGATGACGTGATCGACGCGTGGCTTTGAGAAATAGCCGAGCTTGGCGAGATAGGCGACACCGCCGAATCCGCCCGATTCTTCGTCAGCAGTGCCGGATATTTCAATCGCGCCGGAGAAATCCGGATAGCGCTCGATGAAGGCTTCTGCGGCAATGATCGAGGCGGCCAGCCCGCCCTTCATGTCGCACGCGCCGCGACCGTAGACCCGACCGTCGCGAATGATCCCGGCGAATGGGTCCATGCTCCAGTCGTCGCCCGCCTCAACGACATCGATGTGTGAATTGAAGTGAACCGTCGGCCCGCCGCTGCGGCCTTCATAACGCGCGATGACGTTTGTGCGCGGGTAGCGGTCGCTGTCGCCGGGGGTGCCTTCAGCGCGGATGTATTCGACGGCGAAGCCGCGCTTCTGCAAGCGGTTGCCGATGTATTCTGCGCAGGGCTTGTAAGCTTCGCCGGGCGGGTTCACGGTGGGAAAGCGGATCAGTTCGGCGGTGAGTTCGGCCACTTCATCGGCGCTCGATTCGATGGTCCGGCGTAGTCTTTCATCCATGCTGCCTATTGAGCAGCCAACGCGGCGCTGTGGCAAGGTGTGTAAACCATCACAACGAATTGTTCGGCATCGTTCCTTTAGGTTTTTGAAAATATTTAGGATTTTGGATTTCAATTCCCGGCGTGAAGGCAACGTGGACCCGGTTTCCGGGTCTGGAGGGGAAAATCATGAAGCGCATTCTTGCGATGGCGGCTGCCGTGGCCGCCATGATTATGACTTCCACGGTTTCCGGCAAGGCGGCGAATCTGGTCGCTCATATCGATATTGCAACGCAGACAATGACCGTGACCGATGGCGGCAGAGTGGTGCACAGGTGGCCAGTCTCGACGGCGCGCAGCGGCTATTATACGCCGCGCGGATCGTTTCGACCGACCCGCATGCACAAGATGTGGTATTCGCGCAAATATGACATGACGCCAATGCCTTACTCGGTTTTCTTCCGGGGCGGTTATGCAATCCATGGCACGACGCAGGTGAAGCGGCTCGGGCGGCCAGCTTCGCATGGCTGTGTGCGTCTCGCGACGGGCAATGCGCGGGCATTTTATGAGTTGGTGCGGATGCGTGGAGCGCAAAACACCAAGATTGTGCTGACGAACTAAGCCAGTAATGTATATACAAATTTTGATAGCGCGCGTCGTCTGAGCCGTTGCTTTCCGCATCAATGCGGCTACGACTCTCGGAAGGAGAGTCGTAGCAAGCAATGCCTAACGAGCCAGCAATCGCTCTATCGCGACCTGTCGGAGACGAGGTTCGCAAGACAACGTGCTACATGTGCGCGTGTCGTTGCGGCATCAATGTACACCTCAAAGACGGCAAAATCCGCTATATTGAAGGAAACCGCGACCATCCGGTGAATCGCGGTGTGCTATGCGCCAAGGGCTCGGCGGGCATCATGCAGCATTATGCGCCCGCGCGGCTCGATTCGCCGATGCTGCGGACCGGCCCGCGAGGCTCCGGCGAGTTCAAGAAGATTTCGTGGGATGACGCGCTGGCCATAGCAACGGAATGGCTGGATGAGGTGCGGCGCGACGATCCCAAAAAGCTGGCGTTTTTCACCGGGCGGGATCAATCGCAATCGCTGACGGGTTTCTGGGCGCAGCAATTCGGCACGCCAAACTATGCCGCTCATGGCGGCTTTTGTTCGGTGAACATGGCCGCTGCCGGGATTATGACCATCGGCGGGGCGTTCTGGGAGTTTGGTGCGCCGGATTGGGACCGAACCAAGCTGTTCGTTTTGTTCGGCGTGGCGGAGGACCACGATTCAAATCCTATCAAGATTGGAATCTCGAAGCTTAAGCAGCGCGGTGCGCGTTTTGTTTCGGTGAATCCGGTGCGGACGGGATATTCGGCGGTGGCGGACAACTGGATCGGTGTCCGGCCCGGTACGGACGGGCTGCTGATATTCTCCATCATCCATGAACTACTGAAGGCGCGGCGCATCGATGTGGATTACATCCAGCGCTACACGAATGCGTCATGGCTGGTGATCGATGCGCCGGGCAGTGCTGACCACGGGCTTTTTGCGCGTGATGCGGAAGGTAAGCCGCTGATTTTCGAGACGGTGACAGAGCGCGTTGTGCCGAAGGGAACGGCAGGCGCGCGCGCCGCATTGTCTGGTCGCGTGAAGCTGGATGACGGGCGCGAAGCGGTGCCGTCTTTCCAGTTGCTTGCGGCGAAATATCTGGACGAGCGCTACGCGCCGGAGGCTGTAACTGCGGAGACGGGCATCGATGCGCAGACCATTCGTGGATTGGCGGCGGAAATTGCGCGTGTGGCCTTTGACGAGGCGATTTTCATCGACCAGCCGTGGACCGATATGGACGGCGTGCGGCATGAGGGGTTCACCGGCAGGCCGGTGTCGTTTCACGCGATGCGGGGGATTTCGGCGCATTCGAATGGGTTCGAGACGGCGCGTGCGCTGCATCTGCTACAAGTGCTCATCGGTGCCGTCGATTGTCCCGGCGGGTTTAGGTTTGAGCCGCCCTATCCGAAGCCGGTGGAGGCGCATCCCACACCGCACGGCAAGGCCGAACATTTCGGTTCCAACAAGCCTTTATCTGGGCCGCATCTGGGTTTTCCGCGCGGGCCGGAAGATTTGCTGGTTGATGCGCAGGGCAGGCCGCAGCGGATAGACAAGGCATTCTCATGGGACGCGCCGCTTTCCGTGCATGCGCTGATGCACATGGTTATCGCCAACGCCCATGCGGGCGACCCGTATCCGGTCGATGTGCTGTTTCTCTATATGGCGAACATGGCGTGGAACTCCTCCATGAACACAGCGGGCGTAATCCGCATGCTGGAGGACAAGGATGAGGCGACGGGCGAGTATCGTATTCCAAAGATCATTTATTCGGATGCGTATAATTCGGAGATGGTCGCGTATGCGGACCTCGTGCTGCCGGACACGACGTATCTGGAGCGATACGACTGCATTTCGATGCTGGACAGGCCGATTTCAGAGCCGGACGCAGTGCAGGATGCAATACGCTGGCCTGTAGTTGAGCCGGACCGCGATGTGCGCGGGTTTCAATCGGTGCTGATCGATCTTGGCAGCAGGCTAGGTCTGCCAGCTTTCGTCGATAATCGCGGCAAGCCGATCTACGCGGATTATGCCGATTACATTGTGCGGCACGAGCGGCGACCGGGCATCGGGCCACTCGCCGGGTTTCGGGGACTGCAAGGCGACCGGGCGGGACGCGGCGCGGTGAATGGCGACCAACTCAAGCGCTATATTGAGAATGGATCGTTTTTCTCGGTGCATATTCCGATGGAGGCGCAGTTCTTCAAGCACGCGAACCGATCCTATCAAGACTTCGCCGTGCGGATGGGCTTCTTCGATACTCCGCAGCCGGTAACTTTTCAGCTTTATCAGGAGAACTTGCAGAAGTTTCGGTTGGCAGCCGAAGGCGTGCGAGAACCGGTTGCGCCGGAAACGCATCGCGAGCGGATATTGGCAGCGTTTCATCCTCTGCCGGAATGGTATCGCCCGCTTGAGGAAGCTGCGGTTGATCGCTCGGCATTTCCCTATCACGCCGTTACGCAGCGGCCTGCTGCAATGTACCATTCATGGGGTTCGATGAATGCGTGGTTGCGCCAGATACATACGCGCAACGTGCTCTATGTGCCGGGTGCGATTTGCGAGACGCATGGCCTGAAAGACGGCGATTGGGTCTGGCTGATTTCGCATCATGGCCGGATTAAAGTCGAGGTTGCGCGCACGAACGCCGCCAATAGCGATACGATCTGGACGTGGAACGCTATCGGCAAGCGGGCAGGGGCTTGGTCTCTGGACAAGAATGCGCCGGAGTCGAAGCGCGGCTTTTTGATGAACCATCTGATCCATGAATTACTACCGCCGAAAGGGGACGGAATGCGGTGGTCGAACTCCGATCCGATTACCGGGCAGGCGGCATGGTACGATTTGCGCGTGCGGATCGAAAAGGCGGAGCCGGGCGATACGAGCTTGCCGCAGTTTGGTGCGCTTGCGCATAAGGGTGCGCCGCATGAATTGCGCTACGGGCAGGAATGGTCGGACAAGAAATGACCAGCCTGCCAGCTCAACAAACGCCAAAACGGCTTGGTCTTGTGATCGATCTCGACGTTTGTGTCGGGTGTCACGCCTGCGTCGTGAACTGCAAGGAGTGGAACACCGGCGGATATGGTGCCGCGCTTTCGGACCAAGAGCCGTATGGAGCGGATGTTTCCGGCGCGTGGCTGAACCGCATCCACAGTTTTGAAGTGGGCGAGGCGGAGCAGGCACGCATCGTGCATTTTCCGAAATCGTGCCTGCATTGCGAGAGTGCGCCTTGCGTGACCGTTTGTCCAACCGGTGCTTCATACAAGCGTTCGGCGGACGGCATTGTGCTGGTGGACGAGGACAAATGCATCGGCTGCGGGCTGTGCGCCTGGGCGTGTCCTTATGGCGCGCGCGAACTCGACCTCGCGGCGGGTGTGATGAAGAAATGCACGCTTTGCATCGACCGCATATACAATGAGACGTTTGAGGAAGTGGACCGCGTACCTGCCTGCGTGCGGACTTGCCCCGCAAATGCGCGGCATTTCGGAGACTTTGCAGACCCGGAATTCTGCTGTTTCGATAATGGTGACGGAACGTGGTGGGATGGATCTGATGCCAGAGCAGGGCACGTGCCCGGTGAACAAATATCTTCCGCCGCGCGCCAGCAAACCGCTGAAGGATTCGGCTTCTCTGCTTGCAGAAAGCACAGACGGCGCGACCGGCTTTTTCGCTTGGCTCGACGGCATGCTCGACAGGATTTAAATGCATCCCGCATATTCCATCATATTTTTACGGTGCTTTCCGGTCTGGGCTATGGCCTGGCGGCGATACTCGGACTTGGTGTGCTGGACGCAGCAGCGGTTTCGACACGCGTGGCGCATGTGGTGGCGCTCGGTTTCATATGCGTAGGGCTGCTGTCTTCGACCTTGCATTTGGGTAATCCGCAACGCGCATGGCGTGCGCTGAGCCAATGGCGTTCCAGCTGGCTGTCGCGAGAAGGCGTGATGGCGCTGGCGAGTTTTGTGCCGCTAACAATTGCGGCGGGATGGAGCGTGTTCAAGGGCGAGGCCGTGCCGGTTGCAGGCGTGTTTGGCGCGGTGATGGCGATGATGACTGTCTATTGCACCTCGATGATTTACGCCTCGCTGAAATCCATCGATGCTTGGCACACCAATCTGACGCCGGCCTCTTATCTGGCTTTTGCAATCAGCGGTGGGCTGGTCGGGGCAAGCTTCTTCGCATTCGTAGCGAGTGATGGCGTGGCACCGTTGCTTTCGGTGGTCGCTTGTGCGGCGCTTGGAATCGCGTGGCTGCTGAAACTGCGCTGGCGGCAAAGGTTGAAAACGCTGACGCCGCTTTCCACACCAGAAAGCGCAACGGGATTGGGCAGTATGGGGCGCGTTCGGCTTTTTGAGCCGCCGCACATGACCGCGAACTATCTGACGAAGGAAATGGGCTTCAAGGTTGCGCGCAAGCATGCGGACAAGCTTTTCACGATTGCGGTGTTGCTGGGTGGAGCTGCGCCTGCGCTTTGTCTGGTGGGCGCAATGTTAGCGGCGATGGGATCAATGCCAATGATGGCGGCGCTGCTGTCGGGTGCAGCTTTCGCGGGCCATATTGCAGGGCTATTTGTCGAACGCTGGCTATTCTTTGCCGAAGCGCGGCATGCCGTGATGAACTATTACGGCTCGTAGGCGCATTCAGGCTTTGCAAGTGCCGCGTCGCGCCCCGCTTTATGCGCCTTCGGCGTTGAAAGCTTGCGCAACGTCCGTCGCAAAGACGAGAATTGCGGTTTGGTTTCCGATGCGGTCTGAGGACCCCAGGGAGTCCAAAGCACACAACCACCGGACTGGCTCGGATTCATTGTGCTGCTGGCCATGGTTTAATCTCCATTACCGACAAGTTAATCGGTAACGCGATTATTTCAACCTGTTAAAAAGTGGTAATAGCGCAATTGTGTTCACGTTCGTGAGAACGAACAGTCTACCGTGTGCGGCGGCGGGGATTCTCGGACAGCTTCCAGCGCTTGTGAAACCACATCCATTGGCCGGGGTTTTCGCGTACCCACCGTTCCACTACATCGTTGAGCAATTGCGCAGTCGCGGGCACGTCCACCGTGCCGGTTTCGTTGCGCGGAAGGTCCAGCCTGTCTTCGATGATGAGACGATAGCGATTGCCGGGCAGGCGGATGCAGCGCGCCGGATATACGTCGCACTCAAAATGGCGCACGAGTTTCGGCAAAAGCGGACTTGTCTCGCATTCGCGTCCAAAGAAGGTGCTGCGCACGCCGTTTGTGAACTTCTGGTCGACCAGCACGCCGATATTGCCGCCACGTTCAAGAATGCGGGAGAGTGCGAACGCGGCGCCCTGTCGGGATGCGAGCAGGTCGCCCATCGAGGCATTGCGCCGATTGTGGATGAAATCGGCGATGTAAGGATTGTTCGGGGGGCGGAAGAGGGCAGTGACTTTCACGCCCAAGGCCGCGCCTGCGACCGGCAGAAGCTCGAAATTGCCGATGTGGCCCGTAAAGACGATGTGCGGACGATCTTCGCCCGCGATGCGCAGGAACACGTCCTTGCCATCGACTTCGATGCGGTCGCCGCTCTCGGTTGCCTTGTCGAAGTCAAACAGGTCGTCGAGATAGATATACTCAGCGGCGAGGCGACCCATATTCTCCCACATATCGAGCGCGATGGCCTCGATTTCCGCCTCGGACTTTTCGGGATAGGCTTGCCGCAGATTGTCGAGCGCAACGCGGTGCCGACCGAATAACGGGCCAAAGCGGCGCGCAAAACGACCGGCGAACGCGATTGCACCGTCAGCCGGGAACAGGCGCAGAAGGGCGATGATGCCCAGCGCGGTCTTGCCGATTATGAAATCCTTGGTGTTGAGAAGCGCCTGCCGGGCCTTGGCGACGATGCGGCGGGCAAGCATGGATCAACCTACGTGCAGGATGATCTTGCCGAAAACGTCGCGGCCTTCCATGCGCTTGAGCGCAGCATCGATGCCGTTGAAGTCGACTTCCGTATCGATCACCGGATGCACCTGACCGGCTGCCATTTTCTGCATCGCATTGGCCATGTTTTCCATGCGGCACCCGAAGGAGCCGAGCAGCTTCAACTGCTGCTGGAACAATTGCATCAGGTTCATTTGCGTGGAAACACCGGAAGTGGAGCCGCAAGTGACGAGGCGACCGCCGCGCCGGAGCGAAAGCATGGAACCGGCCCACGTATCCGCGCCGACATGCTCAAACACCACATCCACGCCGCGCTTCTTGGTGATCTTGCGTACCACGCCCTCGAAACGGTCTTCGCGGTAATTAATGACGTGATCCGCGCCGAGCGCCTTGGCCTTCTCGATTTTGTCGTTCGAGCCGACCGTGGTGATGACGGTGCAGCCCATGCGCTTTGCAAGCTGGATTGCGGCGGAACCAATGCCGGAGCCGCCAGCATGAACGAGAATTGTCTCGCCGGGTTCGAGCTTTGCGTTGTCGAACAGCATGTGCTCGACAGTGCCGAAGGTGACGGGGGCGACCGCCGCGCCGACAGCATCGACGCCAGGAGGGGCAGGGACAAGCAGACGCGCGGGCAGGTTGATCTTTTCCTGCGCGAAGCCGTCGAGATGGAAGCCGTGCACGCCGGAAACATGTTCGCAGAGATTATCGCGACCCTCGCGGCAGGGGCGGCAAAGGCCACATGTGCGCGCGCCGTAGATCGAGACAAGCTGGCCGGGCGAAAGGTTGGAGACGCCGGGGCCGATTGCATCGACCTCGCCGGATGCTTCCGCGCCGATTGTGAGGGGCAGCTTGCGCTTGGCAAAGGCCATGCCACGCCAGCCCCACACATCAATGTGGTTCAGAGCGACGGCCTTGATGCGTAGTGTTACCTCGCCATGCGCAGGCGGCGGTGGTGACGGCAGATCGACTTGCTCAAGGCGGCGATCTTCGATGAGTTGTAATGCGCGCATCAGGCAGGCTCCCGTGCCATGACAAGGCACGTATTCTGACCGCCAAAGCCGAAGGAGTTGGAAATCACGGTGGCGACGTCAGCCTCGCGCTTTACATTCGGGACAACATCGAGGTCGATGGCGGGGTCTGGATGGTCATAATTAATGGTCGGCGGAATGACGCCGTGGCGCATGGTGAGCAGCGAAAACGCTGCTTCGATTGCGCCCGCAGCCGACAAGGTGTGGCCGATCATGGATTTGTTCGATGAAACGGGAATGTTGCGAATGCGCTCGCCAAAGACCGTTGAGAGAGACAAGTGCTCCATCTTGTCGTTTTCAGGGGTCGATGTGCCGTGCGCATTGACATAGGCGATGCCGGATTCGTCCAGCCCGGCATCTTCAAGCGCGGCGCGCACGGCGGCGATGGCCGGAGAGGCGTCCGGCTTGGAACGAGTGCGGTGGAAATCATCGGCGCGCTCGCCGCAGCCGGTCATCAAGCCGATAATCGTCGCGCCGCGCGCAATTGCGCTGTCGAGCGATTCCAGAACGAGGGCGGCGGAGCCTTCCGCGAGCACAAAACCGTCGCGGTCTTTGGAGAAGGGTTTTGACGCCTTTTCCGGCGCGTCATTGCTGGTGGAAAGCGCCGAGAGCAGCGAAAAGCGGATCAATGCTTCCGCAGTCGCGGAACCGTCAGCGCCGATGGCAAGCGCGCGGTCGCATTCGCCACGACGGATGGCCTCCACGCCCAACTGGATCGCGGTCGCGCCGGATGCGCAGGCGGTCGAGAGCGTAATGGGCAGGCCGCGCGTGCCGAATTTTTCCGACAGGCGGTCTGCGATGGAGCCAAACTGAGCGGACTCGAACAGGTCGAGCGTTTTGAGTTCGGATGCTGCCTGCGCGATGCGTTGCGCGGCAGTTTCGCCCTTGCCAGCCTTGTAGAGATCGAAGCGGTCGCGCCAATCGAGTTCGACAGGCGGCGAGGCGAGAAATAGCGGGCCACCAAAATCGTCAATGCTGAAACCGGATTCGCCAATTGCCTCTTCGGCTGCCGTGGCGGCTAGTTCAAAGGTCAGAGGGCTGGCACCCTTCGTGCTGGATGGCAGGAAATCCACCATGCCGGAAATCTGCGTGTTCAGATGATCTATAGGAAAGCGGGTAATGCGATGGATGCCCGACTTGCCCGAAGTGAGCGCGGCCCAATTGTCGCCCTTGCCGACGCCGAGCGACGTGACAACGCCGATGCCGGTGACTGCGACGAGGGGTCTGCCAAGGTGATCTGTCGTTTTCGCCATGCTTCACCTATGCCTTGCCAAGAAGGGCCATGCCCTCGAACACATGATAGCCAAGTGTAGTGGCGAGTACGGTTTCGGGTGCGTCGGCGACGGTACGTTCCGTTTCCGGGTCAAAAGGCGGGTACGGAGCGCCGTTATGGAGTGCGAGCGCTGCCAGCGCGACCGCAAATGGAAACTGCGCTTCCTTGAGGTGGCCGGTGCGCGTGCCGAATGCACGCGGTGCAAGCGCGCGGGCGCGCTCGTAAAGGTCGAGTTCTGCGCCGGTCGCGGAATGCGCGCCGGACGCGCCGGATATCACCAGTGTTTCGCCAGCAGGGCGGTGGATATTCTCCGCCATCTGCTCAAGCTCGGCCTCGAACGCGCCGTCGCGGCGGCGAATACGGTTGGACAATACGGAATCGATGCGAGCATAGGCCTTGCGGCCACGAGCTTCGGCATGAGCGCGCGATTCGAGCACGAGGAACGCGCCACCCGACCCAGACACCAATCCGCCACCCGCGGAACCTTGGCGCTGCCAGACAGGCTTCCACTCGCCGCGATGCAGGAAGCCGCCGAGTTCGTAGCCTAGAAGCATGTCCGAATGCTCAGACTGGAACGCGCCGCCGACGAGAATGTGGTTCGACTGGCCGGAACGGATGCGCGCCGCTGCTGTCTCGATTGCTGCTATGCCCGCTCCTTCTTCACCCATGAAAGTGCGTGACGAACCTGTCACCTTGTGGACGATGGAGATGTTTCCGGCGAGCAGGTTGGAAAGCTGCGCGAGAAAAAGCGTTGGGCGCAGGTCGGTCGAAAGCTTTTCGTTGAGCAGGACTTCGCGGTCGTTGCGATTGGTCGAGGCTTCGAGAATGCCAGCGTCGACGGCTTCGTCACGCTCGCCACCGCCTGCCGCGACAACCATATCCATCGACGCGCAAAGCGCCTCGTCATTCTTTATGCCGGCGTCATCCAGCGCCAAGCCGGCGACATAGGTACCGAGCCGCTGCCACGTTTCCATCTGGCGCTGATCGCCACGCTTCGGAATCTGGAGGTTCCAGTCGATCTCCGGCAACGGATGAATCGTGTAGGGCGCAAAGCGCTCCGAATCGATGCGAGGGGGTGCGGCCTCATCATTTAGCGCGCGCCAATGCGCATCCGGGCCTTCGCCCAGACAGGAAACAAGACCGATGCCGGTTATAAGTACGTCGCGATTGCTCATGGCTGGCCGTTTTGAGCGGCAGCGCCTTCCTCGTCAAGCGTCAGACGCAATTACACAGCGTTCTTTGCGGCAACGAGGCCGTCGATTTTGGCGCAAAGGTTTTTCATGACGAAGTAATCTTCGGTCGAAGCTTTGCCGTCATTCACATCCTGCGTCCACTTTTCCAGCGGAACCTTGATGCCGAATTCCTTGTCGATGGCGAACACGATGTCCAGGAAATCGAGGCTGTCGATGCCCAGATCGTCAATCGTGTGCGATTCCGGCGTGATCTTGTCGATATCGATTTCGGATGTGTCGGCGATGATCTTCGCCACTTTTTCGAATGTCGTAGCCACAGCGCTATCCTTGTTTCTTCAGGCGCGGGCGCCCGAGTCTTTCGTTGGCAGGCTGTCTAATCGGTTTTGATCTGGAAAAAAAGAGGGCGTGGGAAAACGCCCTCCTATGGTTTCCAAGCTCTTGGCGCGCCTATCGGAGCTGCACAGTAGCAACTTTGTCCTTGTAGTCTTCCTTGGGATCGATGCCGAGAAACATCTTGATACCAGCCATAAGACTGGAAGCATCAATCCAGATTTCAGCATCGCCGGGATCGAAGCGCAGCAAAGTCAACTTGGGGTCTTCCTTGCCCTTTTCAAACCATGCCGCGACGAAGCGATTCCACAGGCGGTCGATGGTTGCCTTGTCGTTGTCGATACGCAACGTTCCCCGTACGGTCGCGAAAACGTCGTGACCTTTGGCGGCGTAGATGAGTGTCGCCTTGCGAGCGCGATTTCAGCTTGGGCGGCAATTCGGTGTCTTTTGCCGTGAAGAAAGTAGATGGTCTTTTTATCGCCGTCGAACTGCGCGGTCATTGGCCGGGCGTCGTCGCCCTCAAGGCCGATCATCGCCGTCATGTCGGATCGGATTGACTTCCAGAACTTTTGCTCGATTTCGCGTTTGTCGGTCATTGGAATTGCTCCTACTCCTGTGTTCGCAAGACAAACGACAGCGAGGAGACCAAGTTCCGCCGGCTATGCAAAAAGCATTGCCACCCATTGCGGTGAACTGCATTGCACGGCGCGGGTGCAGCGCCTATCAGGCATATATGTCGCCTCTCGTCGAAACGATCCTGTTTGTCTTCAGCCTCGTCGCGCTGGGCTATCTGTCTGGCCTGACCGGCTATCTCAAGCCAGAGATTGGCGAGGGCGTGTCCGCGTTCGCCGTCAATGTGGCGATGCCGCTGCTGCTGTTTCGCACGATGATAGGCGCGGATTTTCACGGTGCTGCGCCGTGGTCATTCTGGGCTGTGTATTTTGCGGCGGTGATCGTGGCATGGACTGCGGGGCACCTGATTACCACGCGCGTTTTTGGCAGGGATTCGCAGGCAGGCGTCGTGGGTGGCGTTTCTTCCGCCTTCTCAAATCTGGTGCTGCTTGGCATACCCTTCATTCTCGGCGTGCTGGGGCAGCCTGGCTTTGAGATATCTGTCGCTGCTGATTTCGGTGCATCTGCCGACCATGATTATGGCCTCAATCATTCTGTTCGAGATTTTCGGGGGCGCGGGCGAAGTCATGCAGCCGATGCGCATTGTGCGCACGTTCATAAAGAAGATGGCAGTCAACCCGCTGATCGTTGCCATTATTGCAGGACAAGTGTGGCGCGCGACCGGCATTCCATTGCCCGCGCTGCCGTTTCGGATTGTGGACGCGCTTGCCGACACAGCCGGACCGATTGCTCTTTTCGCGATGGGCTTGAGCCTTTGCCGGTTCGGGCTGTCCGGCAACATACGCCCCGCACTCGTGCTGTCTGGCGTAAAGCTGCTGTTGATGCCTGCGGTTGCGCTGGGGTTGAGCTGGCTGATTGGACTGCCGCCACTCACGGCAAAGGTTGCCGTTGCTGCCGCAGCGCTTCCTTCGGGCGTCAACTCTTATCTCATCGCAGCACAGTTCGGCACCGGACAAGCGCTTGCGTCCAACCAGATGACAATCGCGACAGCCTGCGCAGCGGTGACAACGGCTGTGTGGCTTTCGCTGGCGCAGATGGTGTTTGGGTGAGCACTGCACCAGTTCCATCAATGATGGGGCCAGCGCTCGTTTGTGCTGCTTCACGATTGATGGTCATGCCCCTGTGCGTTAATAGCATGACTGTGTGTGAGATGCCGCAATGCTTTGGGCTTGCAGGCGAAGGGATTTAGAAGGGCGCGCGTGGCGCGCGGTGTGATCGAGATGCTCAAGAAGTTCAGCCAGTTTATGCGCGAAGCCAACCTGATTGGTGGCGAATGGGTTCAGGCCGATAGCGGCCAAACCATAGACGTGACGAATCCTGCGACCGGCTTGAAGATCGGAACCGTGCCCGCGGTTGGCACTGCCGAAACGCGGCGCGCGATTGAAGCCGCGCAGACGGCATTTCTGACATGGCGCAAAACTTCGGCGCTGGAGCGCTCCAAACTGCTGCGCAAGCTGCATGATGCGATCATGGACAATCAGGAAGCGCTGGCAGAACTGCTGACCACCGAACAGGGTAAGTCGCTGTTTGAGGCGCGCGGCGAAGTGGGAAGTTCTGCCGCCTATGTGCTGTGGTTTGCTGAGGAGGGCCGTCGCACCTATGGCGACGTGGTGCCATCGCCTTGGGCGGACCGCCGTATCCTTGTAACGAAGGAGCCTATGGGTGTCGTCGCGGCCATTACGCCGTGGAACTTCCCGTCCTCCATGCTTGCGCGCAAGCTCGGTCCGGCGCTGGCGGCAGGCTGTACGGCCGTGGTGAAGCCCGCAACCCAGACGCCGTATTCGGCGCTCGCATGGGGTGCGCTGGCCGAGGAAGTCGGTTTTCCGAAGGGTGTGGTCAACATCGTTACCGGTTCTGCTGGTCCGATTGGCGATGAGCTTTGCACGAATCCGTTCGTGAAAAAGATTACGTTCACCGGCTCAACGCCTGTCGGAAAGCTTTTGATCCAGAAATCAGCCGGAACAGTGAAGAAAGTCTCGATGGAATTGGGCGGCAACGCGCCGTTCATCGTATTCGACGACGCAGACCTCGACCGTGCTGTTGAAGGTGCGATCACTGCGAAGTTCCGTAATTCCGGACAGACCTGTGTTTGCACCAACCGGTTTTTTGCGCAGGCAGGCATCTACGACAAGTTTGTCGAGCGGCTTTCCGCTGCGGCGCAGAAGTTGAAGGTCGGTTCGGGTCTAGAGGATGGCGTGCAGCAGGGACCGCTGATCGATGAAAAAGCTGCGGCAAAGACGGAAGAGTTCGTTGCCGATGCGAAAGCAAAAGGCGGACGCGTTTTGACAGGCGGCAAGCGCCATGCACTCGGCGGCTCGTTCTTCGAGCCGACCGTTATTGCAGACGCCAAGCCTGACATGATGTTCATGAAGGAAGAGATTTTCGGGCCGGTGGCTCCCGTCTTCAAGTTTGAGACGGAGGAAGAGGTCGTGCGTCTCGCCAACGACACCGAGTTCGGGCTGGCCTGTTATTTCTATACGGGCGATCTGGGGCGCGCATTCCGCGTCATGGAAGGACTGAAATACGGCATGGTTGGCGTGAACGAAGGGCTCATCACGACACCGGAAGCGCCGTTCGGCGGCGTGAAGAATCCGGTCTTGGCAAGGAGGGCGGACATCAGGGTATCGAGGATTATCTCGACACCAAATATGTCTGCCTAGGCGGTCTTGGTCTCTAGGCGCAACCACGAAACTGGCGGAGGGCGACAGCCGATGATACAGGGCGAACGCTTCGGCACGACTCCCGATGGCGAAACCGTTCAGCGCTTCGCCATTTCCGGTGGCGGGCTGACCGCGCAGATCATGACTTGGGGCGCAGTCGTGCAGAATTTGCGCCTCGAAGGGCATGACGCGCCGCTTGTGCTCGGTTTCGATAAGTTTGACGATTATCCTGAGCATTCGCCCTATTTCGGGGCAGTGCCGGGACGCTACGCAAACCGCATCGGCAATGCGCGCTTCACGATTGACGGGCAGCTTTTCAAAACAGATCCGAATTTTCTCGGCAAGCACACGCTGCACGGTGGCAGCAAGGGTTATGGCAAGCGCAACTGGTCTGTGGCGTTGCACGGGCCGGATTTTGTGACGCTGACGTTGCACTCGGCTGACGGCGAGATGGGTTTTCCCGGCGCGCTTGAAGCAAGCTGTACCTATCGGCTCAAAAACCCCGGCACGCTTTCAATAGAACTGAATGCGACAGCCAATGAGGCGACGCTCTGCAACCTGACCAATCATTCCTATTTTAATTTGGATGATGGCGGGGCAAGCGATACGCTTGATCATCATTTGCAGATTAATGCGGCTGCTTATCTGCCCGTCGATGACGAGCTGATCCCGACAGGTGTGGTTCAGCCGGTGACGGGCACGCCCTTTGACTTTAGCAAGCCACGTCCGATCCGTCACATGAAGGCGGGTGAGCAATTCGTCTACGATCATAATTTCTGTCTGGCTTCGACACATGGCAAATTGCGGCGCGCGGCTTGGGCGCGAGGCGCGAAATCCGGCGTCGAAATGGAGATGTGGACGACCGAACCGGGCGTGCAGTTTTACGGCGGGCACAAGGTTGCGCGCGAGCAACCGGGTCTAGGCGGCAGGCAATACGGGCCGCATGCGGGCTTCTGCCTTGAGGCACAGGTGTGGCCGGATGCACCAAACCGTCCTTATTTTCCAACGGCGATGCTGCGACCCGGTGAAACCTATCACCACGTCACCGAATATCGCTTCCGGCTGGACAGTTAGATCGCAAACGCTTTCTGTAGCGTATCGAACGGTGCCAGCGCGCCGCGAACCTGCACGACATGGGCTGCAACGCTGTGCGCACGGCGTGCGGAGACAACCGGGTCATAGCCATGCAGACGCGCGGCCAGATAGCCGCCATTAAAGGAATCGCCAGCACCAGTCGTGTCTACGGCCTGTACGCTGATCGCCGGTACGGTTTCCGTATTGCCGTAGTGAACCACCAGACACGGCTGTTCGCCATTCTTTACAACGATCTCCGGTATGCCAAATTCCGCCAGCCTTTGAGCCGTATCTTCTGGAGAGGTATCGCCATAAAGTGCCTGCTCATCCGGGAAGGTTGGCAGCGCGATGTCGGTGAGGCGCAGCGCATCGGCGATTGCGGATTGCGCGGCGAGCGCGTCGGGCCACAGGCGAGGGCGGTAGTTTGGGTCGAACGCAATGCGGCTTCCGGCGAGGCGCGCGGCGGCGATAGCGTCCAATAATACCTTTCGGGCGGCCTCATCCAGAATTGCCAAAGAGATTCCGGAAAAATATATAAGAGACTGATTATGAAGGCTTTTTGCTAGTTCGTGAGGCTCGCTGGCGAGCTGCCTAGCCGCTGCGTCGGAGCGCCAGTATGTGAAAGAACGCTCGGCGCCATCAAGCGTTATGGCGTAGAGGCCGGGACGAGCGCCTTGCAGGATAGGACTGCTGGCGATGCCAATAGCGTTGTCTTTCAGGAACGCGATTTGCTGCGCGGAAAACGGATCATCGCCGAATGCGGTTACGTAGTCCGTGCCAGCGGTGGGGTCTAGCAGCGCGCGCATCGCCCAAAGCGTGTTGAACGTGTCGCCCGCGAAGCCGAGTTTCCAACTGTCGTTGCCTGTGCCCGACAGTTCGATCATGCATTCGCCGATGCAAGCCACTGAAACCATTCGTCTCTCCCTTTGCTCCCGGCTTAACACAAGGGGAAATATTTCGTCTAATGATCCTTGACGGTTTCCATAGCTACGAAGGTTGACGTTTGGGCGACGAAAGGCAGTGCGGAAATGCGTTCGCCCAATACGCGCCGGTACGATGCAATATCGCGGGTGCGGACTTTCAGTAGGTAATCGAAACTGGCCGCCATCATGTGGCACTGCTCGATTTCCGGAACGGCCTGCACGGCGCGGTTAAACGCATCGAGCGCGTTGGAGCGCGTGTCCGACAATTTGACTTGCACAAAGGCGACGTGACCCTCGCCAATTCTTTCGCGATCGATGACAGCCGCATAGCCGCGAATTATGCCATCCGCTTCCAGTTTCCGCACGCGCGCCTGCACCGGTGTTTTTGATAAACCCACTTTTGCGGCGAGTTCAGCCATCGAGAGCCGTCCCTCTCGCGCAAGCGCAGAGAGTATGTTTCGATCTATGCGGTCCAAATGATCTGTCTGACTCATAGTCTAAGTCCAAAATGGAGATTTTTGATAAAATCATAGATCAATTGCGCTTTCGTATCCAGATATTTGGAACGGCTGAAACAACTGGATTATGGTAATTGAGCTTCAACTCAGCATCAAAGGGAACGGCTGCAATGGCGAGGCTTGATACGATCCGCAAACAGATCCGCGCGAACTACCTTCCTGACGAGGATGAAGCGCTGGCGAGGCTGATCAAACTGGCCGATCTTTCCGACAAGGAGCGCAAGGCTATCAGCGCGCGTGCGACCGAATTGGTGCGTGCGGTGCGGTCGTCGTCCGATCCGCGCCTGATGGAGGTGTTCCTGTCGGCCTACGGACTTTCCACGAAGGAAGGTGTCGCGCTGATGTGTCTCGCTGAAGCACTGCTGCGTGTGCCAGACGCCGAGACGATGGACGACCTGATACGCGACAAGATTGCCCCGCATGATTGGTCAGCGCATTCGGGTTCGTCGTCGTCGATTTTTGTGAATGCGTCTACTTGGGCGCTGATGTTGACTGGTCGAGTTCTAGATGAGGGCGAAGGTTCGATTGAGCGGACGCTCCGCAGCATGGTGCGCAGGCTCGGCGAACCGGTGATCCGCACGGCTGTCGCGGCTGCAATGCGGGAAATGGGCGAACAGTTCGTGCTTGGTCGCACCATTGCAGAAGCGCTCAAGCGCGGCAAATCCATGCTCGATAAGGGCTATCTCTATTCGTATGACATGCTTGGCGAGGCAGCGCGCACAGAGGCCGACGCGCTGCGCTATCTCAAGGCTTACACCGACGCGATTGCTGCGCTGAAGCCGCACGCGAAGGGCGATGACATTCGCCGCAATCCGGGCATTTCGGTGAAGCTCTCGGCGATCCATCCGCGCTACGAGGTGAGCCAGCGTGAGACCATGCTGCCGGTAATGTCCGAGCGACTGCTGTCGCTGGCGCTTGCGGCCAAGGACGCACGTATGGGGTTGAACATCGACGCCGAGGAGGCGGACCGGCTCGACCTTTCGCTAGACGTGATCGAGCGGGTGCTTTCGGATGAGCGGTTGGCCGGTTGGGATGGCTTCGGCGTTGTGGTGCAGGCTTATGGGCCGCGTTGCGCCTTTGCCATCGATTGGCTTTATGAACTCGCGAAGAAGCTCAACCGGCGCATTATGATCCGGCTGGTGAAGGGCGCCTATTGGGATACCGAGATCAAGCGCGCGCAGACGTTGGGATTGCCGGGCTATCCAGTGTTCACGCGCAAGACGAATACGGACGTTTCCTATATGGCCTGTGCGCGTAAGCTCCTTGGCTATACGGACCGCATCTATCCGCAATTCGCCACGCATAATGCACACACGGTAGCTGCCGTGCTTTCGATGGCGGCTGATCGCGATTGCTTTGAGTTGCAGCGCTTACATGGCATGGGCGAGCAATTGCACGAAGCCGTGCGCAAGGCGGAAGGGACGCGCACGCGCATCTATGCGCCAGTTGGTGCGCATTCGGATCTGCTGGCCTATCTCGTGCGGCGTTTGCTGGAGAACGGCGCGAACTCCTCCTTTGTGCATCAGTTGACCGACGAGGATGTTGCGCCGGAAGAGATTGCGCGCGATCCCCTGACTGCTGTTGCCGCTCAGGGCTACGCGAGCAATCCGAATATTGTGCGGCCATTTGCGATTTTCGGAGCTGGTCGCCGCAACGCGCAGGGCTGGGACATTACCGATCTGACGACGCTTGGTGCGATTGAGGGCGGACGTGCGCGGTTTTCCGACCACAATGATTGGGCGGCAGCGCCCATGACCAGCGCGACGGGGCAGGGTGCGGAAAAGCCCGTTACCAATCCCGCGCGGCCAGCCGACATTGTTGGAAAGGTTCGTGAAGCGGGTCCGAAGCAGGTGGCAGGCGCTGTAAAGGCGGCTGTCGCGGCGCAACCGGCGTGGGCAAAGACATCAGTGACCGAGCGCGCTGCGGCGCTGACGAAAGCCGCTGATCTATATGAAAAGCACGCCGATGAGTTCTTTGCACTGGCAACGCGTGAGGCGGGCAAGACGCTTGCTGACGGAATTGCGGAAGTGCGCGAGGCGGTGGATTTTCTGCGCTATTACGCTGCTGAGGCGGTGAAGGTTGAAGCTGGCACGGAAGCGCGTGGTGTGATCGTGTGCATTTCGCCGTGGAACTTCCCGCTGGCGATTTTCACCGGACAGGTGGCCGCAGCTCTTGTTACAGGCAATGCGGTGATCGCCAAACCCGCCGAACAGACACCGTTAATCGCTGCTCGCGCGGTGGAATTGTTGCGCGAAGCAGGCGTGCCGAACGATGTGCTCCAATTACTGCCCGGCGACGGACCGAGTGTGGGCGGGCCGCTCACGGCCGACCCACGCATCGCCGGTGTCTGCTTCACGGGTTCCACCGAGGTTGCCAAGATCATCGAGAAGCAACTGGCCGAAACCGCCGCGCCGGATGCCATGCTGATTGCCGAAACGGGCGGGCTGAACGCCATGATCGTGGATTCGACCGCGCTGCCTGAACAGGCTGTTCGCGACGTGCTGGCGTCAGCCTTCCAGAGCGCCGGTCAGCGCTGCTCGGCACTGCGCATTCTCTACGTGCAGGAAGACGTGGAGAAGAAGGTGCTGGAGATGCTCAAAGGGGCGATGGAAGAATTGAACATCGGCGACCCGTGGGAAATCGCCACCGATGTTGGGCCTGTTATCGACGAGGAGGCGCAGAATTCTATCACGGCTTATTGTGACGCGATGGAGAAGGCGGGCAAACTTGTTGCTCGGCTCGATGCGCCGAAGGATGGTCGTTTCGTTGCTCCGCATGTGTTCCGGGTGCGCGGCATAGAGGATATGGAGCGCGAAGTTTTCGGCCCGGTTCTGCATGTGGCGAGCTTCAAGGCAGATGAGATCGATAAGGTAATCTCTGCTGTTAACATAAAGGGTTATGGCCTCACGTTCGGGCTTCACACGAGGATCGAAGGCCGTGTACAGCACTTTGTCGATGAGGTGCATGCCGGCAATATTTACGTGAACCGCAACCAGATTGGTGCGGTGGTTGGATCGCAGCCATTTGGAGGCGAAGGGCTTTCTGGGACTGGTCCGAAAGCGGGCGGTCCACACTATCTGCGCCGTTTCCGGAGGGAAGTTGCCGGACAGGTAGAGGAATCTTCTGAGACCGTTCACTCGGTGGCTTTGAAGGTCGTTCAGGATCACCTGAAAATTGCGGGGGCGAAAGCTTGGGCCGAACGCCAGGACCGCATCGCGATTTTGCGCAAGCATTTGCGCGGCAAAGCATCGAGTGCGATCACTGCAGCAGCGGCGATGGACTTCGGGCCAGTAGACCTTCCGGGACCAACAGGGGAAGCCAACACGCTTTCTCTCCACCCACGCGGTGTCGCGTTGTGCCTTGGACCTGATGGCGAAACATTGCTCGCGCAAACCGTGCAGGCGTTGGCTGCGGGTTGCGCGGTGCTGGCGGTTGGCGTCAACGCGTCGAGCGCGCTGAATGCGTTGACAGGAAAGGGCCTGCCGCTGGCTGTCGTTGATGGCGGTTTCGATGCTGAGCAAGCGGAAAAGATCGGCGTTGATGTTGTTGCCTATGCGGGCGATGATGAGAATATGCGTTCGTTGCGCAAGGCGCTTGCTGCGCGCAAGGGTGCCATCGTTCCGCTGGTTAGCGAGACGATTTATCCAGCCGCTTATGCGCATGAGCGTGCAGTTTGCGTGGACACGACGGCGGCAGGCGGAAACGCGAGCTTGCTTGCGGCTGCATAATCGTTGCCACACTTAACTCCGGGCCGAAACTGCCTGCCGTATTGTTGGCGGGGACGGCTCCGGAGGATAAGCGATGCGCATGCTTTTACAGGCAGCGGTGGCGGCTGCGCTCTTTTTACCCGCGCAATCTTTTGCGCAAAGTCTCAAGTCGGATGAGGTCTATAGCTCGCTGGCAACAGCAGTGCTCAGCAATCCAAATCAGGTTGCTGGCGCGGATGGCCGCACACATCTTGCTTACGAGGTCATGGTCACGAACCCCAGCAAGCTGGTGATTTCGCTTACCAAAATGCAGGCTATTGACGATGCAGGTAATGGCCTTTGGGAGATTTCAGGAGACAATCTTACGCGCATGATCGAGCGTTTCGGGCCGCAAGGTACAACGCTCATGCCCGGCGGCACGGCAATTGTATTTATGGATGTGCCTTTGCCGGAGGGCAAACAGGTTCCTGCGAAAGTCTCGGTTCGCGTTACCGCTGCCCGTCAAATTGCCGATAAAGACGGCAAGCCTGAGCCTTTGCCCGCGGATTATCCACTCGCGGCCAGTTACAGCTTCGTGGGCGCGCCTGCGACAGTTGAAAAGCCTGCAACGCTGATTGAACCGCCATTGCGTGGCAAAGGGTGGGTCTCAGTGAATGGTTGCTGTGATGCAATCACGTCGCACCGTGGTGCGGTGATGTCGATCAATGGGCATATTCGCGTGCCGGAACGCTTTGCTATCGACTGGATCAAGCTGGACGACAAAAACCAGATGTATACGGGCGCTGCGACAAAGCTCGAAAGCTATGCGTATTATGGTGCGCAAGTTCATTCGGTTGCCGATGGCATCGTGGTCAATCTCTACGATGAGACCGATGAGCAAGTACCCAGCGAAGACGCGAAGGGTATCACCACCGAGAATATCGGCGGCAACATGCTGGTGATCGAAATTGCCGACGGTGTGTATGCGTTCTACGCGCACCTCCAGCGCGGCAGCTTAAAGTTCAAGCTTGGGGACAAGGTGAAGGCGGGCGATGTGGTTGGCCTGCTGGGCAACACCGGCAACAGTACCGCACCGCATCTGCATTTTCACCTGATGGATGGACCGTCGCCGCTGAACGCCAATGGCTTGCCTTTCGTCCTGTCGAAGTTTTCCAGCCCCGGCGTGGTGCCGGAACAAGCACTGGACGACATGTTCTCGGGAAAGCCGGTTAAATTCGACAGTCGTCTCGCGGGCGAACATGCAAATCAGTACCCGCTCAACAATCAAGTCGTGGATTTTGAATAGCCATGTCCGAAAGCTTCTTGGGACAGGGCTATCTGCTGATTGCGATGCTCGTGATCCTTGGCGGTTCGTTGCTGATCGTGTCGGTTGTTTTCAATTTACGCGTGGCGGACAGCGTGCGCCACGATGCGCGCCACCGTGAAAAGCTGCTGGAATATTATCGCAATATTGTCTCGCAACTCGGCGTTATCCTGATCGGTATCGGCGTTTCGCTTTTCATATTTTTTTTCCAGCAAAGCTTTCAGGAGAGCAAACGGCGGGAGACGGAGTTGCAGGCCGCTGCGGCTAAGCTTTCGGTGCGGGTTTCGCGCGCCGCTGCAATTATGGAAGGGCTGAACCAGTTTGACGCGTTGTTGGACGAGGGTGGCCCTTATATCGATCCGGAGCAGGGAGGCACTAACGCGGCTGTTACAAAGTCCGGTCCGGAACTTCTGCAGCAGGCGAAAGCGCTTTTTCTGATTGAGCGCGACGTTGACCAACGCGCATTTGAAGTGCTCGCCGCATCCAAGGATTTTGAAACGACATTCATTGCCCGCGAACTCAACGCTCAACTCTGGTTCAATATGGTGAAGGACGAGTCTGACCTTGGTTATGCCGTGGAGCAGCTTGGTCAGGACTATGCGGATCTCCATCGTGCGACTGACGACGCGTCGAGCGGCGTCGAGCTTTCCCCCGAACAGGAAGCGATGGTGAAGCGCGAAGTTCTCGATGTTTTCTACGATGCCGATTTGCTTCGACAGCGAAGCCGTAAGCTGTTGGGTCGGGCGTGTTGGCTGCTAAGCAAAGGAAATGCCTTCGTCTCCGCTGCACCCGACGCCACCATTGAAGCTGACGCGCTTAACCAGAAAGCTTGGCTGGAGCAGGCAAAGCCTGCTCTTTCCAAGGTGAAGGTAGGCCAGCAAAGTTGTTATGATTTTCTAGCCGCGCCTGCCTATTGAGCGGTGACTGCATCAGTCTGCTTGCGCTTTTGAATCCCATCCAGAGTATCCGCCAGCGTGCTTCGATAGCGTACGCTCGGAGGCTTCAATCCATGCATCAACAGGCTGCGACGAACAGCGGTCGTAGCGCCAGCGATGTAAATGCGAGCGCCGCGGCGGAACGCCTTGCGCGCGAAAGCCTCAATGGTGGCTGCGCCAGTGGAATCCAGAATGGAAACCGACGACATATCTATCACGTAGGTTTTTGGGTGCTCGCCGATGCGGTCGAGAGCGGCGGTAACAGCCGCCGCCGCACCAAAGAAGAACGCCCCCGATATGCGGATAACCGCAACATCGGGATCGCTCGTCAGATCGGGATCGTAAGGCTTTCGCTCGCCGTTTTCGGTGTCGGCGCGGTCAGCCTCGACGAGTGGGCGTCCACTTTCGACGGCGACTGCTTGCCCGATGCGATGGAGGAAAAGCAGCGAGCTAATGGCGAAACCCACCACAATTCCCTCGGTTAGATCGCGGAAGATCACGAGCCCGAATGTCACCAGCAGCACCACGGCATCGCCACGGGATGCGCGCAACAGCACGCCGAATTCATGCTTTTCCGCCATGTTCCAGGACACGACGACAAGAACACCTGCCAGTGCTGCAAGCGGGATGTAAGAGGCGAGTGGCGCGGCGATGAGCATGAAGCCCAACAGGAAGACGGAATGAAGCATTCCTGCAACCGGCCCATGCGCGCCGGAACGCACATTGGTTGCCGTACGCGCGATGTTGCCGGTTACACAGAAGCCGCCAAACAGCGGTGAAGCGATGTTGGCCAACCCCTGTGCGACGAGTTCGCAATTGGATCGATGCCGCCGCCCCGTCATTGAATCCGCTACGACCGCCGACAACAGGCTCTCGATGCAACCGAGGAGCGTGAAAGAAATGGCGCTTGGCAAAACCGCTCTGATTTCTGCCATCGACATTGAAGGCAGATGTGGTGAGGGCAGGGCGCTCGGTATGCCGCCAAAACGCGTGCCGATCGTTTCGACGGGCAGACCAAATAGTGCGGCCACGGTGGCCGCGATGCCCACCGCGATGATGAATCCCGGCCAATTTGGTCGATAGCGGCGCAGGCCAAGTATGATGCCTATGGTAATGGCCGCGATGACGACCGCTGCGAAGCTGATCGTCGGCAACGCCTGCGCCAGCGCGAGAAGCTTCGGCAGAAGTGGAGCCGGTTCCTTATCTAGCGTGAGACCGAGCAGATCCTTGATCTGGCTGGCGAAGATGATGACCGCAATGCCCGCGGTGAAGCCAACCGTCACCGGATACGGAATGTATTTTATAAAGGTTCCAAGTCGTAGCAGGCCGATGGCAGCGAGCATCAAACCCGACAGGAATGTAGCGAGCAGCAGACCTTCCACACCATGCGTGGCGACCGTTGCAGAAACGAGCACGATGAACGCGCCTGCGGGTCCGCCGATCTGAAAACGGCTGCCGCCAAAGGCAGACACGATGAACCCACCGATGATCGATGTGTAAAGCCCACGGTCCGGCGTGACGCCCGAGGCAATGGCAATAGCCATGGAAAGCGGCAACGCGACGATGGCGACAGTTAAGCCCGAAATCGCATCCGCCTTGAACTTGGCGAAGTCGTAGCCTTCGCGCAGAACAGTTAGCAGCTTGGGCGTGTAAAGCTCAGCGAAGTCGGGCCTTATGGCTCCTGCAGTCATGACAATCCTCAGCGGTGCGCCATCTGGGGCAGGATCGTCGGCCGTTTAAGGGTCGGCGCCGTGTCATCGGACGGCTGCACATCGACATGTATTAAGTTGGGCTTTTCAGCCGCACGCCTCGTCCACCGCCTGAACTCACTGCATTTTCGCCGATCAATTCGATGCCAGCGCGGTCAAAAGCTTCGACCAGTTTTGTCAACGAATCGATCACGCCACGCACTGTGCCCTCGCTACTCTCCATGCGCTGGATCGTAGGAAGTGACACACCTGCCATCTCGGCCAGTTGACGCTGGTCGATGCCAAGGAGGGCGCGTGCGGCGCGCATTTGTGCAGCAGTGATCATGCCGCGGTTCCACGATTTGTGCCCGACATATATACCATCTCCCGATACTGATGTCTAGAACATCAACAATGATGCAATTTAATTTATTATTCAGACATGAGCCGACGACGAATTGCTCAGCGCGCGCGAAATCTGCGCAGCCAATCGCGCATTGTTTTCAACCAGCGCGATATTGGTTTTCAGGCTCAGTCCGTCCGTCAATTCCAGTATTTTCGCGAGCAGATAAGGGGTGACCTTCTTGCCGCTTATACCTTCGCGCGTCGCTGCTTCTTGCGCGGCGGTGATGTGAGCCGCCATTACGTCTGCGGTAATCTCGTCTGCTTCCTGCACTGGATTTGCGATCAGCATTCCCCCGTTCAGTCCGAGTGCGCCGCGGGTGACATGAAACCCTGCAATCGCTTCCGGCAAATCGAGCCGGAGCGGGGCCTTGAATGGCGATTGGCGCGACCAGAAGGCTGGCATCGTGTTGCTGCCATAACCGACAACCGGCACGCCTTTCGTTTCCAGAACTTCCAGTGTTTTCTCGATGTCGAGAATGGCCTTCGCGCCTGCGGATACGACAATTACCGGCGTTTGCGCCAGTTCTTCCAGGTCGGCAGAAATGTCGAAGGTCTTTTCCGCGCCCTTGTGGACGCCGCCAATGCCGCCTGTCGCAAACACAGATATGCCCGCGAGATGGGCAGCGATCATTGTGGCGGCGACCGTCGTACCGCCGGTGCGGCCCTCTGCGACCGCAAACGCAAGATCAGCGCGCGACAACTTCATTACATCTTTGGCGCGAGCAAGCGCATCCCGCTCGGCGCTTGCAAGCCCGATTTTCAATCGTCCGTCAATGACGGCGATTGTGGCTGGCGTAGCTCCTTCATCTTCGATGATGCGCTCGACATTTGCCGCCATTTCCGCATTTGCGGGGTAAGGCATACCGTGCGTGATAATCGTGCTTTCCAGCGCGACAACAGGCTTTCCGGCTTTGAGCGCGTCAGCAACGGGTTGGTGAATATCGATGAAGGGCGCGTATGCGTTCATTTGATTAGCTCCAGTCGCTTGGTGTCATGCCACTGGGGAGGCTTGCGGCACAAGCGCGAGTTTCTTGGCGAAAGACTTGGTTTCGAGTTGAACTACGGCCCTGTCGCTTTCGAGCGTCAGTACCGCCGCCGCTACACCTTGGCGCACCGCGTCCTGCAACTTCAATCCTTCAAGCAGCGCTGAAATGGTTACGCCAGCGAGCGCATCGCCCGCACCGGTGACATCGACAAGGTGCGTCGGCGATGGCGGTTGCACTGAAAAAATGCCGCTTTCATCGAATAATATAAGCTCGCCGCCGCCCGAAGTGATGACGCCCGCGCGCAGGCCCATAGCGCGCAAGGTGTTCGTTGCTTCGACTGCAGAGATGTCGGCGCTACCGGCCAGCGCTTTTGCTTCCCTGATATTCATGAAGAGGCACGAGAGGTTCGCCAAAATTGTTCGCAGTCGAACAACCTTGGCGGGCGAGACAGCAATCGCGAAAATTGGCAGCGCTCTGCTCAGAGCCGCAAGGCGTTCGAGGCCGATCGCGGGAATATTGGCGTCGCACAGCACGGCGTCGTGCGCAGCAATTGCCTGACGGATTGTGCTTCGGCGCAATTGTTTGGGAAACGCCACATCGTACAGCCCCATATCGGCGAATCCAGCTATCAGGTCGCCGTGGCGGTCGAGTAGGGCCGTATAACTCGGTGTGGTACGGTCGAGAAAAGTTGCAGACGAGTCCGCAATCCCGGCATCCATAATCGCGCGAGCGACCTGCTCACCGGCACTGTCGCCGCCGCGTATGGAAACGAAGGTGCATGTCGAACCTCGCTGAACGGCATTGCGCAACGCATTGAGTGCGCCCCCGCCAATGTCCTCCAGCATTTTGCCGGGATTTGAGGCAGCCGGAACATACTCGCCCGCGACCTGGCCGCGCCGGTCAATATGGCCACCTCCGATGCCGATCAGTTTCATCTCGGAACTGCCATTCAAGTCCTCGAATCAATATGCATATATCGTGCCTCCAACAGTTTCTCCCTCGATGCCTCATTCCCAAACTTGTGACAAGAACTAAATGAGAACATTTGTGGATATCATAATTAAATCAATTTGTTGAAGCCTCTTGCCAAACAAGAACAAATCAAGTACACAATTTATATCAAAGAGCACTGATGAGCCTTCATAGGCGTCCAGGGGAAATGTATCATGGCACAAAATGTTTTGAGGCTCGTAGAGGATAACAAGGCAGTGGACAAATCGAAGGCGTTGGACGCCGCGTTGTCGCAGATCGAACGCGCGTTCGGCAAAGGTTCGATCATGCGTCTGGGCGCAAATGAGCAGGCGGTTGAAATCGAGACTATATCAACAGGGTCGCTCGGCCTTGATATTGCACTGGGGGTAGGTGGACTGCCCAGAGGTCGTATCGTTGAGGTCTACGGACCGGAAAGTTCGGGTAAAACCACTCTTGCGCTACATACTATTGCTGAAGCGCAGAAAAAGGGCGGCATCTGCGCCTTTGTTGATGCCGAGCACGCGCTTGACCCTGTCTATGCACGCAAGCTTGGAGTTGATCTCGAAAACCTGCTGATCTCGCAACCGGATACGGGCGAGCAGGCGCTCGAAATCTGCGATACGCTGGTTCGGTCGGGCGCGATCGACGTTCTGGTCGTTGACTCCGTTGCGGCTCTTACGCCTCGCGCAGAAATCGAAGGCGAGATGGGCGAATCCCTTCCGGGCTTGCAGGCGCGATTGATGAGCCAGGCTCTGCGCAAGCTTACTGCCTCGATCTCTCGATCCAACACGATGGTTATTTTCATCAACCAGATCCGCATGAAGATCGGCGTTATGTATGGTTCGCCGGAGACGACGACAGGCGGTAATGCGTTGAAGTTCTATGCCTCTGTTCGGTTGGATATTCGCCGCATCGGTTCGGTAAAGGATCGCGAGGAAGTGGTGGGCAACCAGACCCGCGTGAAAGTGGTAAAGAATAAGCTTGCACCTCCGTTCAAGCAGGTGGAGTTCGACATCATGTATGGCGAGGGTGTTTCCAAGATGGGCGAACTTGTTGATCTTGGTGTTAAGGCTGGCGTTGTCGAGAAGTCCGGCGCTTGGTTCTCCTATAATTCTCAGAGGTTGGGGCAAGGGCGCGAGAACGCGAAAGTATTCTTGCGCGAGAACCCAGATACCGCGCGCGAAATCGAACTGACACTGCGTCAGAACGCTGGGCTTATTGCAGAGAAGTTTTTGGAGAATGGCGGCCCCGGCGAACAGGATATCGCTTCGGAAGGCTGAACTCCAAATATCAAATTGGAGTTATGGTTAAGCCGCCGGATTTCTCCGGCGGCTCGTTGGTGACCTAGTTCCATCGGATGTTTTTAATAATCAAGTCAATAAGTTGGTGGATTTCCTCATAGAGGTCGCGAATTGATCAATTCGATAATTCGCTATGCATACTCAGGCTCAACGCTCATCGCGCGCAATCAATTCAAACTTTATTGAGAATTGGTCAATAGCTGTTTTCCTCGTATTGCCCGGAGGCTTAGCCATCGGTCGAATTTTGTTTGGTGTACGGGTCGTGATGCGTTTCCGCAGCGTTGGTTCAGTTCTAGTATTTTGCTTGGCTGCTGCCGGATGCACGAGTTCCGGTATTGAAGATCTGGTTCCGACTTCGTCTGACACCACTGCTTCGATTATGAGACCGAAAAGCCCTGTGTCTCAGGACGCGGTCGCTGAAATGCCGGCAGCGCAGCAAGATGCGTTGGTTTCCGCGGTACGTCCGCCTGACGTTATTGGTAACTCTCCTGCGTTGCGCGCGGTCGATGAGGTTACAGCGGTTCCAACGCTAAAGCCTTCGGAGGATGTCGATGTGGCTTCGCTTATCGCGCCGATGCCTTCTGTTCCGAAGCCCATGCAGAGACCGGTTGCTACGGCTGCACTGCTTAAGCCGGACTTTGTCAGCCGTCGGCGCTTTCGCGACGCAAAGCCTATTAATTTTGGTAGGTCCTCACCACGAAACCTTGCAGTTCACGGCGTTGATGTATCTCGTTGGCAAGGTGTAATCGATTGGGAGCGACTGCGTTCTCAGGGTGCGAACTTTGCCTACATCAAAGCGACCGATGGTGGCGACCATCTTGATTCCATGTTCAGAACCAATTGGAACGGTGCTCACAAAGCCGGACTTCGGCGCGGCGCTTATCACTTCTTCTATTGGTGCCGGACGGCATCGGAGCAAGCCGATTGGTTCATAAGAAATGTGCCGCGTGTTCCGGGCGCTTTGCCGCCGGTCATCGATGTTGAATGGAACGGTGAGTCGAGTTGCAAGCGGCGCCCATCGGCAGCGCAGGTTCGCGAGAAGATGCAGGTGTTTATGGACAAGCTGGAGCGCCACTATGGTCAGCGCCCGGTTATTTATACCGCACCGGATTTCTATGCTGATAATTTGCGCGGCGCGTTTCCGAATCATCCATTTTGGCTGCGTGCCGTCGCACAGCACCCCTCGCGGGTCTATGGTGATCGGAAATGGGTGTTCTGGCAGTATTCCGGGTCGGGGCTATCGCACGGCGTCAGCGGGCGAATTGATCTGAATGCATTCCACGGGTCAGAGGGCGAATGGCACAATTGGCTCGCCGACAATATCCATTAAGTACTTGTGACGTCTGACGACGCAATCAGACCGGCACGTCCGATGAGTGACAGCCGGTCTGAATTGAGCACGCGCTTTCTATCTGCAACGTGCGGTATAGATACGACCGTGACGGTCACGATACTGGCAGTAGCCATTTCGTAAGTTTCTTACCAGCAAGCCGCCAAGAGCGCCTGCGCCAGCACCGATCAGTGCACCTTGGCCGCCATCGACAATGCCGCCGATGATAGCGCCTGCTGCTGCGCCGGTTCCCACATCACGTTCCGTTGTCGTGCAGCCGGCCAGTGAAGCCGCTGCTATAGCTGCAATAATTGCCTTCCGCATGTTGCCTTTCTCCGCAGATTGACAGGGTATGGTGTCATTAAAGGCTGGCGTTGTGAAGCGGTCATGCTCAACGGGGTTAAGGTGAAGGCTCGGGCAACCATCTAAGATTTTGGATTGTCGGAAAAAGAAATCAGTGCTGCACTTGATCGGAGTCGAAGATGTGTTAAAAGGCCGCCCACAGACGCCTAGGTACGGTCTTAGCTGCTCTGGAAATTTCTGGTCGCACTTGCGAAAGCAAACGAGCTGACTGATTTTTCACAGCGTTGGGGAATAGGTTAACGGTAGACCCACGGACTCTGACTCCGTTAGTCCTGGTTCGAATCCAGGTTCCCCAGCCAAGCATTTTCTCCATCGAGTTTTATTGATTTAGCGTGTGGCAGACTTGGCGATGTTGGTCGCGAGCAGAGTGTCTAACTCCTCACGCAATTTTTGGAGAAGATCCTTCTGGGCGCCTAATTCCTTCAGGCGCTCCTCGCACGCAATAATCGTTGATTCGAGGGATGACAGGCGCGCATGTGCGTGCGTTTCGGTTACGTCATCATTGTCCGATGCCATCATCAGCAACGCTGCGTCGGATTGAGACGACTTATAACGCCTGTCCAAACCGTCTTGCTCAGATGCGATTTCTGCAATTGTTTCATCAATGACGGTCGCCAAATGCTTGAAGCGATCGGCATCTGTTTGCTTGTCGCGTTGCGGGTTTCTGATGCGGAAGCTAAACTGTTTCAGCATTGACCACTCCGATGCGGGAAGGTGCAGGGGCGATTCACATTTCACCTCGGGCGAACATACGTCTGCCAGCCTCAGACGCAAACGCCCAGCTCAACTCCGTGAAATAGCGGTCTGCGCGTTCCGTACAAATTGCCCACAGCATTTCGCGGCGGCCAATCCACCGCGTATCTGGCTGGGAAGGGGTGAGCAGCATATCTTGCAAGGTCGAAATCGTCGACGCTTGAGAGAAATTCATCCGCGCCATCCGAAGCAAGCGATCTATCGATCGTGGCGGAAACAGCACGCATTCCGAGCAGAAACATTCCTTTCATGCCCAACTGTCTGGCGCGGTCAAGGCATGCCGCACGCCCGCCAGTTCCAAGTTTCTGCATGGCACAGGCAATGTCGAGAACATAACCACCACAAGCCTGACGGTTGAACAAACTCTTGGCGAGATTGATGCAGCAAATCAGCATTACATCTTCGAGTGGTGGAACGACATAATCGTACTCGCCGATCTGTAACGCTCGACCTCGTTGCAGGAACGACGCCACGTTTCTCGGTCCGGGGGAGCCAGGTTGATGAAGGCGATGATGAAGATCGATGATCGAACCCGAATTGTGACTCAGATGCTGCTCACCCAAGAAACGAATCCACCACAGCGAGTTCGACTTTTGCTCGACTTCATATCCAATCTCTTGCAACGCCATCCGCGCGGCAATGAAATCGGATGGTTGAACGAGCATGTCCAGATCCGCGCAAGGCCGAGCATAGCAATCGTCGTAAAGTTGCAACTGTTGCGGCGGTCCTTTGAATAATAGGAAGTTCAGGTTCCTTGCCTTGAGCGCGTTCTGTGCTCGGATTCCGGATCGGAGACATTGCGAGTTCAACGCCACGGTTCTTAGTCGATGATTGTCGTAGATTGCCGTGAGCTTTGGGTGGCGATCTTTCAGAAGCGACAGGATTTGAACCGACAATTTGTTGATGCGCAGGAGCTCAATCAATAGGTCTGGGGCGGGCAAATTCTGATCCGTAGCTGGGCGGAACCCAAGCAATTCGCCCATACGACCTCGGATGAAGTCGGAAGCCATTCGCACCTCACTCGGAGGCGCTTTCAATGTATACGGTACGGCCACTCGTTGCACTCAGAACACTCCTCAGCGTCCTGATCCATGCTGCAGGTGCGAAAAAGTATAGATTCGCCGAGCTGGCTGTCTACATGGAACCCCATCCTCCAAGTGGCTAGCCGGTATGTTGTGTCGGAATATAGTGAATATGTTGCATTTTTAACGCTGATGATCCCTTTGAATATAAGCCAATGGTACGCATTGCGCAAAAAATCAGCAGACAAGCGCAACTTATGCGCAGAAAATCATCAATGATGTACTGTAATATAGATCTAATGATATATCTTTATATGTTACATGGTGGTGTCTTGTGACGAAATAATATGCATTTTATTTTTAGATATTCATAAAATATTTCGATAACTGTGTGGAATTGAAAGTATATGTGAAAATTGGCGTTCAATATCCGCCTTGACGTTCAGTAGTGATTATGTCGCTATTGCAGTGCAGCAAGAGCGCTCTCTGTCACGCGGGCAGGGCTTAAGGGGCTTGCTGGTGAAGTGACAAAGGAGACTGAAATGGAAAGTGAAGATGGGAAGTTGGAGTATCAAGCTCCAGAACTCGTCGTGCATGGAACCATCGAATCCTTGACGCAGGGTCAATCCACAGGCACGGAACTCGATGCGAGTTTTCCTGCGGGTACCGCCTTCGGGGACCTTACGTTCTCGTGAAAATGATGTTGGGAGCGGCTGCGGGGCTGCTCCCAACGTTTTTCTTCCACTCAACATGGGGGGCGAAAGAGCATTGTCTACTGGTGTAACCGGGCCAACTTTTTCGGCTTCGAAGAACACAGTAGCCTGCCCAATGGGCAAGGATATCGCTGTGCTCGATATGGAAAGAAGCATCTATTACAGCTTGAATTCCGTTGGTGCGATCATTTGGGAGCAGTTGCAATCGCCCAGTTCGCTGGACGAGATTTGTACTGCGGTGACGCGCCGTTTCAATGTTGCTCCAGATGTTTGCCGCGCAGACGCATCTGCGCTGTTATCAATGCTATTTCGCGCCGGCTTGGTGAAAGTCGAGGATGCCAATCAGCAGCCGAATAAATAATGCGGCATTGTTCGCGGTATGCCTTGCCGTCATTTGCGTGGTTAGAGTCGGCTTGAGCACGATAGGGTATCGGCGCCTTGACAATCTGCTTGGTCGCTTTGGTCGAGCCAAAATTCGTCCTGTTGATTTGCGAAAGGTAGCATGGGGCGTTTCCAGCGCGGCGCGTCTTGTGCCGCATGCCAGTTGCTTGACCCAAGCGGTGGCGGGGCGCTTTCTGCTCTCGTTGAAAGGCCAGCCCTCCATCATTCGGATCGGCGTCGACAACAATTCATCTCAATCGCTCAAGGCCCATGCGTGGCTTATCAGCGGCACATCAATCGTTTTGGGAGGGGCGAGTCTGGAGGCGTCGCCATTCGTTCACCTCGTTGATTTGACCAGCAAGCGATGAGTGGAATCGGAGGCATATTTTCGCGCAGTGGCAGGCCGAATGAAGCGCAGGTGAAGGTGCTGCTCGCCGCAATGGACTACCGTGCGCGGGATGGTTCGCATCTTTTGAGTTTGCGTGGCGCGTCATTTTGCAACGCACATCTTGAGACTCTTGGAGGTGATGGGCCACAGATATGCCAACGGGTATCGCCGGAACTTGCGATTACTGCCGATTGCAGGCTGGATAACAGGAAGGCGCTGATTTCGGCTCTGGGTGATGCTGCGCGCACGTGTAGCGACGCGCAGCTCATTCTCTACGCATATGCGAAATGGGGCGAGGATTGCGCGAGCCATCTGGTGGGCGATTTTGCTTTCGCAATATGGGATGCTGGCAGGCGCGGGGTATACGCTGCCCGAGACCATTTTGGCGTTAAGCCATTCTATTATCACGACAATGGCGAGCGCTTCGCATTCGCTTCGGAAGTTCGTCCTATCATCCAGCTCGCCGACGCTAATTGGCGGCTGAGCCAGAGCTTGATTGCCCGTTTCCTGACCGGTCTGCCAGACTCTGCCAACGAGACATCTGTCGATGGCGTGCTAAAACTGCCGCCGCGTTCGCATTTGTGGGCCGATAAAGCCGGCGTGCGGGTGAGATCCTATTGGTCTGTTGAGCCCTCAAGTGCTGTAATTGGTGCGGATGCGGCGGAGCAGTTTCGCGATCTATTCGAGTGCTCTGTGCAGCGACGCCTTCGCGGTGGTCGGGCCGGAGCGATGCTATCCGGCGGCCTGGATTCCTCAGCGATTTGCGCAACAGCATCGAGAAGATTGACGGCTGCGCCCCAGACGCGCCTTCGCACGTATTCAATGGTTTTCGGCAAAGGCTCCAGTTTCGATGAGCAGCCGTGGATTGATGCCGTACTTCAGTCCGGGAATTATGAACCAACTTCGCTCAACGTTGCTGACACGCCACCTTTCGGCGCAATCGACAAATTCGTTCAGCCAGCAGGAAGGTGCTCTGAGTGCGCCAGGTCTGGGCATTTCCGGGTTGCTGTATGAGGTGGCCAGCCGTGATGGCGTCCGCGTTATTCTCGATGGACATGGCGGGGACGAAGTCGTTTCCCACGGGCAGGGACGACTAGTCGAGCTTTCGGTTGCGAGGTGTTGGAGCATGCTTTGGACGGAAGTAGAAGTGCGCTGCGTAGCCAGAATATACAATGAAAGCTCTTATCGGCAATTTCTTAGACTGGCGCTATATGGCGCTACCGCAAGGGCCGTACGGTGCCTATGTCAAAGCCGGAGTCGACGCTTATCGCAAGGCTGGTGCATAAGAATGGCTCCAATGAGCGCGTTCGCCAATCGGAAATTCTCAACCAGATCCTTTGCCAGTTCGGACGCGGCGGAGCAACTGGGTTAGCGCTATGCGACCGCCGCGGGTCGCACGCGAGAGTGCTAGTGCGCTGCATCTCTGGCAATTGTCTGGGCCGCTTGGTAGCCAATGGATTTGAAATTCTGGACAAAGCCGCTGCGAGGCAGGGTGTCGAGCCGCGTTATCCCTTTTGGGATAAGGATCTCGTCATGTTCTGTCTCGCCTTGCCTTCTGAATGGAAGCTGCGCGATGGCTGGCCGCGCTATGTTCTGCGCAAGGCGATGGCGGGCATTTTGCCCGAAAGTGTATGTTGGCGAAACAGCAAGATGGATTTTCGCGGCAATCTTGCTCGTGGTCTCGTCGTCCATCACGACGCGCTTATCAACGATGTTCTTGGACCGGGAAATGAACGGATAGCATCTTTCGTGAACATGGATTGTGCGCGCAAATCCTATCGTAACATCAAGAATGATCCACTACGCGCCTCGTTGCAGGACATACAGAATGTATGGCGCTCAGTGATTCTGGACAGATGGCTCGGTCAACTCGACGCGAGCGGGGTGAGCATTTGAGAACCGCTGAAACGTCAACTTTGCCCGTCAGTTCAAGCGGCACCTATCAGGAGCTATGCGGCTTTTGGCTTGCGGATCGACTCGCAAGTGCCACTTGACGCAGTGTGCGAGCGGAGACGGTGCGCGAGGCGACCTGTCAATCGTGGTGCGTGATCTCGGTGTGAAATTGCCGGCAACGGACGCTTTGCCGATTTTTGAATTTTCTTCCGACGGCAATTGCTGGTATGGGGACCAGTTGGGGCATTTGAAATCTGTGGCGATTGCATATCGGTACAGCCTGCCGAGGGCGCTAGTCCATCACTTCTTGCGCTGCCGCTTCTTGGCCCCGTTATGGCCCTATACCTGCACCTGCGAGGAACACTTGTACTGCACGCATCCGCGATTTCGATGGAGTGCCGATGGCGTCGTCTTGATGGCGGACAAGGGTACAGGAAAATCAACCACGGCTGCAACACTGGTTTCGAAAGGACACGCTTTGCTGTCGGACGATTTGGTGGCGATTGAGTTTGATGGAGCCGGGCAACCTTTCATCATACCGTCATTTCCACGTTTGAAACTTGCTGCGCGCGTTTGCGGATTCGCTTGTCTTGGCGAGCCGATGACGGGCGAGAATTGCCGCATATCGGGTGCGGAGGCCGAAGCGCCAATATGATCTGAGCTACCATTTCGAGGATCGACCAGCTCGTCTCTCGCGGCTTTATTTACTCGAACGAGGAACGAAGCCGTTGGTTCAACGGCTCGGAATACATGCTGCGCTCGGCGCTTTGCTACAGTTTTCCTTCATCAGCCGTTTCGGGTCGAAACTCACAGCACGCTTGCCTATGATCAACCATCTTCAAAAATGCGCAGTGCTTTCCAACCAAGTGTGTATCGCGCGGCTGGTGGTGGCCGACGACCTTGCCGTACTCACGAAATCGAAGGGCAGATCCAGGCTGATCTGTTGAAACCATGATGCACGCGGAGTCCACTCAGAAGCAAGCAGGATTGGCCGACGCGTGGCGCTTTTCCTGCGACTTCTGGAAACGGTCGGGGAAGCGCGCATGGGTCGCGCTCGGTTATCTCTTGCTGGCGAGCGTAGTTGACGGAATTTCGATTTTGCTTCTGATACCGCTGCTGGGATTTGCTTCAGGCGGGCTCGACGGCACCGTTATCAACATGCCCGCGCTGCCGCTTTTGCCAAACGGTACTCTTAAGCTCGGACCGGCGCTCTGCGTTTTGGCGGTACTGCTCATTCTTCAGGCGTGGTTTCAGAGATTGCGTTCAACGCATATGGGTGAACTGCTTTTCGATTATGTTGCGCGCGAGCGGATGAGCCTTTTCGAAAGCCTGAGCCGTGCGCGTTGGGATGTGTTTTCAGCAATTAAGACATCCGATGCCGAGCATGCGCTTACCACCGAGACCGATCGTGTACAGGGCGCGGGTTTCTGCGTTCTGATGCTTGCGCAAACGCTGGTGCTGCTTACGATCTACATGGCGTCGTCATTCTTCGTTTCAATTTGGATGACGACATTCGCCTGTGTCGTGGGGGCCGTTGTTTTTGCCGTTCTCCAGCCCGTACGCACGCAAGCCGCAAAACATGGCGAGCGGTCGGCCAAAACCGCAAGCAGATGCATGGAACCATCAGCCAGTTGGTAGATGGTATGAAGGTCGCCAAGGTTTTGAATGTCGAGGCGCAATTCACTGGCCGCGTGAAATCTATACAGGCACAGGCGCGGGTACAGGATCGCGAATATGTGCTGCGCGACCACAAACTCCACTGCGCTTTTTAATGTATTTGCGGGATTGGTTCTTTGCGTATTCGTATATGCAGCGCTCGAAGTTTTCCGGTTGTCTCTGGCCGAAACCATAGTTCTGTTGCTTCTTTTTACGCGTATTTTCAGCCGGTTTCGTGAGTTGCAGACCTATGTCCAACAATTGCTGGCGGTGCTTCCAGCCGTGCAAGCGGTTGCTTCGATGCGTAACCAACTGGAAAGCAGCGCGGAAAGCGATCTGACACAGCGGGTCAAGTGGATCGCGGATCTGCATGCGCCTTCAATCGAGTTGCGCAACGTAACCTTTGCTTACTCGCCGAACAGCGAGAAGATGGCCCTGAAAAACGTCTCGTTCGAAATGCCTGCGGGCAAGGTGACGGCGCTGATCGGCGAATCCGGAGCGGGAAAGAGCACCCTCGCCGAGATTCTTCTTGCGCTCCAAATGCCTCAAGCTGGTGAAACGCTGATTGCCGGGCGTCCGCTGATGGCACAAGAGGCGCGTGGCTGGCGCAACCGCGTCGCATATGTTCCGCAGGACATATTCTTGTTTGATGACACGGTGGCAAACAATTTGAGATTGGCTGCTCCACAGGCATCGGACGAGCAAATATGGGAAGCCTTGAAGCAGGCAGGTGCAGAGGATTTCGTACGGCAAATGCCGGACGGAGTTGAAACACGGATTGGCGCACGAGGTATTCGGATGTCAGGCGGTGAGCGTCAGCGGATCGCATTGGCGCGAGCACTGATACGAAAACCTGCACTTCTGATACTTGATGAGGCGACAAGTGCCTTGGACTGGCGTCATCAGAGCCTAATTTCCCAAACGATCATGGGCCTGCGTGGCGACATGACAATTCTTACAATTGCACACCGACCTTCGATGATCGCGTTTGCCGATCACGTTGTTGCGCTGCATGCAGGGGAAGTTGTGGAAAGCGGCGCGTATGCGGCTCTTACAAAACTTCCGCAAAGCAGGCTTTCTCGTATGCTTTCCGCCGAATCCACCGCGGCATGAACAGTCAGGTATCGAGCGACGGGCGACGTGAAGCGGGGGCAGGCGACGTGGCGTCTTTCGCGTCCGTGGCTTCGTCGACATTCGCTTCTCGCCTTGCGAGAATGTAGATGCCGACAAAGTAACCGAACTGCACGATGAACGCAGCAGCAATGAGCCGCAGGACAATGGCTCCTGCGTTCGCTCCGTCCTGCCAAGACCAGAGCGCCACAACAATTAGCGTAAATATCAGCCCGGCGATAAATCGTCCGATCGGCATTTCGTGTTGTACCTGATCCAGTAAGCCCCAGCACTGAGAGCGTGGAATGCACTCAAAAACTCCATCGAAATATAGTCGATCAGTGTCCGATGCGCCATATGCGCGAGGGGCATTCCGAGCGGACTTGATTGCTGCAGAGCAGCAATTTTAACGATCTTCGTTTTCCGATTTATTTTAGCCTACTACTACAGATCGTGTGGAGATATGGAGATGATCTCGCATCATTTGGGCTGATTCCAAACTTATCCGCGTGGGAATATAGAATCGCCAAAAATATACTGCCAAATAAATGTACGACTTACCTATATTATAATTTCATCATATAGTTATATATGCACGTAAAGCAAAAAAATTGTGCAAGTATGTCTAGTATTTAGTCATTTATGCGCTGCATTGCACAAATTGCGCGCCCATTTTTTTGTTGCAATGCACCATCGATCGCGTATCGTTTGCCTGTGAAAAGTCAGAGGTGAAACGTGACCGAGGTTGTCAGTTCAAATCTGCTTGATCGAAGCAAGTCCACGGCGCGGATTGCGCCCGGAGGAGTGTGGAAGCGACTGTTTGACGTCGTCGCTGCGACAAGTGCATTGATACTGCTTTCGCCGCTATTTCTGTTGGTGGCGGCGTTGGTAAAATATGATGACGGTGGCCAGATATTCTTTGGGCACCGTCGTGTTGGACAGGGCGGAAATGAATTCCGTTGCCTGAAGTTTCGGACGATGGTCCTAAACAGCGAGGAGGTGCTGAACGCGCATCTCCAGCGGGACCGTGCTGCTCGCAGAGAGTGGCAAGCGACACGCAAGTTGAAGCGCGACCCTCGTGTAACGCCGTTGGGTCGAGTGCTGCGCAAGCTAAGCGTCGATGAACTGCCGCAACTCATCAATATCATTCGCGGCGATATGAGCCTCGTCGGGCCGCGCCCCGTTATTGATGATGAGTTGGAGTATTACGGGCCCGATCTTCATTGTTATTTGGCGGTACGTCCCGGGCTGACGGGTTTGTGGCAAATCAGCGGTCGTAACGATGTCTCTTACGAGGACCGCGTCGCATATGACCGACAATATTATGAAGGCTGGTCGTTCATCCGCGACCTTCGGATTATCGTGCTCACCGTGCCAGCAATTCTTTCCTCAAGAGGGAGCTATTGATGGCGAGCTCTCTCGGTCGTGCGGGGTTGACTGCGCTCTATCTGCTTGGTGTCGGCAGTGCCGCGCTGGCTGACGAATATCGGCTCGGAGTGCAGGACAAGCTTACGCTGCGTGTCGTGGAATGGCAGATTATCGAAAATGCTTTCCGCGAATGGACCTCCATCAACGGCGAATACACAGTGCAGGAAGGGGGGCGCATTTCAATTCCCTTCGCGGGCGATTTGAAAGCGATTGGCCTGACGACCGATGAACTTCAGCAGCAATTGGCGACACGGCTTAAGGAGCGCTTTGCGCTCAAGACTGCGCCGGAAGTTTCGGCAGAAATTGCGCAGTATAGGCCGTTTTTTATTACGGGTGTCGTGCAGAGTCCCGGTCAGTATCCCTTCATGCCCGGCTTAACGGTACAAAAGGCGGTTGCGGTCGCTGGTGGAACCCAGCGCGCGCTGGATGGGCAGCGCATCGAACGCGAGCTGATTACACAAAAGGGCGAATACGATCTGCTTGTGGACGATCGTCTGCGGTTGATGGTGAAAAGGCTGCGGGTTGAGGCGGAAATTGCAGGCAAGGACGATTTTGAAGTGCCGGCTTCGCTGCCGCAGGGAAAGCGGTTGAACGAACTCGTTGCTCAAGAGCGCGCGATAATGATTGCCCGTAAGACGAATCTTGATCTCCAACTGACGGCTCTGGCCGATCTCAAAGCCCTGCTTCAAACCGAAATCGATACTTTGGAAAAGAAACGGGGCAATCAGGACCGTCAGCTTGACCTGATGCAGAAAGAACTCAAAGGCGTTGGCGCGCTTGCGGAGCAGGGGCTTGTCAACAATTCGCGCCTGCTGACAGCCGAGCGTTCCGCCGCCGATATTCAGGGCCAACGACTGGATATCGATACGGCGATTGTTCGTGCGCGGCAGGCTGTCAGCAAGGCCGAGCAGGATGCGCTCGAACTGCGCAATTCGATGCAAACAGAGATGGCGGTGGAGCGTCAGCAGGTCGAGGTCGATCTGCTTTCCACTTCGCGCAAGATGAATACGCGATCCGATCTCATGATCGAGGCTTCAACACTTTCGCCGGGAGACCAGACACTTCTTGAGTTCTCGATAAGCCGGGTGATGGCGGATGGAACGAAAAGCGTGGTCAAGGCCACGTCGGACCAGCCTGTGGAGCCCGGCGATATGATTTCTGTGAAAGTCGCGGAAGTGCCGACGCGATGATCCGGCGCGCGGAATAAGATCGAGCAATTTGCTGTGCTGAATATCCTCTATCTTGTTCACGATTTGCAAGACCCCGCGACGCGGCGGCGAACCATGATGCTTGAGGCAGGGGGAGCGAGCGTCACGGTCGCCGGTTTTCATCGCGTCAGGCTTGGCAAGGATGACAAGCGAATTTCTTTCGGGATCACGCAGGATGGCAATTTCAATCAACGCATTTCGGCGGTGCTTGGAGCGGCGGCAAATCTTCGGCGCTTGCTTGGTGGTGTAGCAAAGCCGGACTGCATCATAGCCCGCAATCTCGAAACATTGTTTCTGGCACAGCGTGCGGCCTCTAACTTCGGCGATGAAAATATCCCAATCGTGTATGAGTGTCTCGATATCCATCGCCTGCTCCTTCGCAAGGATGCGGTGGGGATCGGGCTGCGCTGGCTGGAGCGGAGACTCTCCAACAATGTCAGCCTGTTGCTCACAAGTTCTCCAGCCTTTCTGTCGCAATATTTTGAGCCCTACGGGCAATGCGCTGCGCCATCTCTGATCGTTGAAAATCGGTTGCTGGATCTCGAAGCCGACGCGCTGGATGCTCCGCCAGATCGCTCGGTGCAAGTCGCGCCGCCATGGGTGATCGGCTGGTTCGGCGCACTTAGATGCAGTCGTTCGCTGTCAATTCTCAGCCAGCTTTCGCGTGAAATGGAAGGGCAGGTAAAGGTGGTGCTGCGCGGACGCCCTGCAATGCGCGAGATGCCCGGATTTCGCAGCGTGGTTGTGAGTGAGCCGCACCTCTCTTTTGAGGGCGCGTACCGCAACCCGGAAGATATGGCCGCCATCTACGGACAGGCTCATTTTACGTGGGCGATAGATTTCTTCGAAGAAGGGCAGAACTCCGAATGGCTGCTTCCGAACAGGCTTTATGAGGGTTGTCGCTTCGGTGCAGTTCCAATTGCGCTGAAACGCACCGAGGTGGGCAAATTTCTTGCGCGAAAAGGCTTCGGCATTTTGCTTGATGAAGCTTCACCCGATGCACTCAAGGATGCACTTGGCGCATTCGATGAAGCTGACTACGCGGATCATCGGGCGCGTATCGCCGCCATCGATCCATCGACATGGGTTTGTACTACACGAGATTGCTGTGAGCTCGTTGCCCGACTGCCCCGATCAAAGCGCATGTCCGTGCTGCGCGAGTCCACCGTTCTCGACAGGAGAGCGGCATGACGCGCGGCAATTCGGAAATATTGATCGTCATTCCTTGTCTTAACGAGGAGCGCCATATCGGCTCGTTGCTGGATTGGGTCGAGCCGGTTGCGCAGAAAATCGGTGCGCGAATTGTCGTTGTCGACGGTGGCAGCCAAGACCGCACGAAGCAAATCGTTGAGGACTTTTCGAGCCGCACAAATCGGGTGGAGTTGATGGCCAATCCAGCGCGCATACAGAGCGCGGGGATAAATCTCGCAGTGGTTCGCTACGGTCTGCATTCGCGCTACATCCTGCGGCTGGACGCACACGGAAAATATCCTACCGATTTCTGTGAAAAACTCCTCATCGACGCCGGGGAAATGCAGGCGGATTCCGTGGTCGTTTCCATGTGTACGGAGGGGATGGAGCCAATCCAGCGCGCAAATGCGGCGGTCCAGAACTCGCGGCTGGGAACGGGCGGTTCCAAGCACAGGCATGGGTCTGGTGGCGAATGGGTCGATCACGGCCATCACGCGCTTTTCAGGACACAGGCATTCCTTGCGGTTGGAGGGTATGACGAAAATTTTTCACATAACGAAGATGCGGAACTGGATCACAGGCTAAAGCTGAACGGGTTCCGTATCTGGCTCTCCGGTCAGACGCACATGGTCTACTATCCGCGCGGAACATTCAGCGGATTGTTTAAACAATACATGGCGTATGGACGAGGACGTGCCAAAAATCTGTTGAAGCACAAGACTTTTCCGAGCGTACGCCAACTCGCACCACTGCTAGTCTGTCCGGCGCTGCTGCTGGCGCTCGGTTCCGCGATCTATTGGGTGGCAGCGGTGCCTGCCGTGGCGTGGCTAGGTGTGTGTTTTCTGTTCGGCTTCTGGCTTGCCTTATCGGAGCGCCAGCCGCAGCTCGTGCTCTCGGCCGTTTCTGCTATCGTCATGCATTTCGCGTGGTCACTCGGTTTCTGGAGGCAATTGTTCGCCTCCCAACCTGCGGGGCCGTCAACGTGAAGCGGATCGGGACCAGAATTGACATCTGCGTTTGCACGTTCCGCCGACCCGAGCTTGCTGCAACTTTGAAGTCTATCGCCGGCCAGCGATTGCCGAGGGGTGTTTCTATCCGCGTGATCGTTTCCGATAACGATGATACGCCGAGCGCCAAGGCGCTGGTTGATGAATGCGCGCATTGGTTCGGTTTGCCGATACAGTATGTGCATAGTCCCGCACGGAATATTTCCATCGCTCGTAATGCGTGCCTCGATGCTGTGTCCGGTGATTATTTTGCCTTCATTGACGACGACGAAACCGCGACCGAAAGCTGGCTGGCCAACCTCACCACCAAGGCTCGGCAGAGCGGTGCCGATGTGGTGTTAGGGCCGGTTCGGGCGCGATACGAAGAACAGGCGCCTGAATGGATGAAGGCAGGCAATTTCCATGAGACAAAGCCGGTTTGGGTCAAGGGCGAGATACGGACGGGCTATTCCTGCAATGTACTGGTGAAAACGGGTGCCCCCAGCGTGATTGGTCGACGTTTCGACGTGGCGCGAGGCAAAAGCGGTGGCGAAGACACCGAGTTTTTTGACGCTGTGTTCGCATCAGGCGGGCGGATCGAGTTCGCGCCGGATGCTTGGGTGGAAGAGCCGGTTCCGGAGAATCGCGCATGTTTCAGCTGGCTTGCGCGTCGCCGCTTTCGCTCCGGTCAAACGCATGGCGGACTTTTGCGCCGCAAAAGTGCAACAGGGGTCGTGAAGCAGCTCCCGATTGCGTTTGCGAAGTGCATTTACAGCCTAGGTTCTGTGTTCGCTCCTCCCTTTCATGAAGTGAGCGCAAAACGCGCGTTGTTGCGCGCTGCGCTTCATGCGGGGGCGATGACCGGTTTGCTCGGCTGGCGCGAGTCCCAGATTTACGGTCGGTCAGAGCTGCCGAACTCGAAAATGAGATATAGATGAATCAACAGACAGCCTATCCTTCTGGCACCAATCAACTGTTCCATTATACCAGCGACTTTATCAGCTTTGCGTCGATATTGGGCATGTTGCGCCGCCAAGCGGTGCCGCTTCTGGTGGCAGGCGGTTTCGGATTGCTCCTAGGTATTCTTTATCTGCAGACGACGCCTCCAACTTACGTATCGCTGTCGCGCGTGCTCATCGATGACGGTATTGGCAAATCGATGGACGAAGTTTCGCCATTGACCGCGACGCTTCAGACGGACGCCACTATTCTGAGTCAGACGGAGATATTGCGCTCTGAGCGGTTGGCGCGCGCCGTCGTGATCAAGGAAAAGCTGGATGAAGATCCTGCGTTCACTTCGCCCCCGGCTTCGCTCCTTGCAAAGACAATTGGCGGTGTTCGCGGTGTCATTAAAGGCGTTTTTTCCATATTTTCGTTTCGCGAAAGAGCAACGCGGACTCTTGATCCGGCGACGATAAAAGACGCCCGCATCAACCTCGCGTCCAACGTCTTGCAAGCCAATGTGATCGTGGAGCGCAGCGGTCGCAGCAACGTCATTGCGGTAGGATATCGTTCATACGATCCCGCATTGGCGCAGCGCATTACCCAAGCCTATGCAGATGCATTTCTGGCCGATCAGCTTGAAGCGAATTTCGATGCTACCGAGCGTGCGACTGTTTGGTTGCAGGAGCGTTTGGCAACGTTGCGTAAGGATTTGCAGGATGCTGCGCTGGCAGCAGAAGACTATCGCGCAAAGCAGGGGCTTTCGGTTGCCCGTGGAGAGTTGATGTCCGAGCAGCGCCTGTCGGATCTGAACGCCCAACTGATCGTAGCCCAATCCGAGGCTGCCGGTGCGCTCGCGCGGGCGGAGCAGCTTCGCAAGATCGTGGAAATGGGACCGGACCGTGCAGCCGAAAACCTTTCTATGTCCAGCGCACCCGATCAGGGGCCAGTGCTCTCGGAGATGCGCACCAAGTATCTCAATCTCAGCAGGCGTGAACGCGAAGCGACAGAGCTTTATGGTCCCGAGAACGCCCAGGCAGTGGCGATGCGCGCCGAACTTTCCGAGCTTGCCAAGAGCATATTCGATGAGGCCAAGCAACTCGCGCAGGCCGCGCAGAACGAATATGAAGTCAAGCATGCCAGCGAAGAAAAACTGCGTTCAAGTGTCGAAAACGCATCTGGCCAGAATGCCGATGCGCAGCGTTCGCAGGTTCAGCTTCGAGAGTTGCAGCAGCGCTCGGAAGCGCTGACGAACCTTTATCAGACGTTCCTTGCTCGCTATGAGCAGATCACGCAGCAGCAATCCTTCCCTATTGCCAAGGCGCGTATCATTTCTGAAGCGATGTTACCCCTGCGCCCGTCAAGTCCACGCACCATCATGGTGTTGTTGACGACGATGATGCTCGGCCTGATGGCGGGGGGAGTGATTGCTGCACTCAACGAATTTAACGAGCGCTTTTTTCGCACCGCCGCGGACGTCCGTTCCGCAATCGGGGCAAAGTTTCTTGGTTATCTCCCTGCCATCAGTGTCGAGCCAGCAAAATCGCATCGGAAGAACTTGCGTGATTTCTGGAGCGAATGGCTTGTCATGGCGAAGGGATGGAAAGCGGCTGCAATCGATTGGATCAAGATCCGTATCGGCACGCAGCCGGAGGCCGATGCGCAATCAGCGCGTGCTCCACTTCGCCGGCCACTTTTCAATGAACCGATTTCGCAACGCGAACTGATGTCGATAGCAATCGATCATCCTTATTCGATTTACGCCGAAACGCTGCGCAGCGTTCGTCTCGCCAGCGACGTGCTGCTACAGGAAACGCCGTGCCGTGTGATCGGCGTCGTTTCCGCATTGCCGGGCGAAGGAAAATCCACAGTATCATCCAACCTCGCCGCGATGCTGGCCAATAGTGGACTGAAGACGCTTCTCATTGATGCGGATTTGCGCAATCGCAAGCTGACCCGGATGCGCAGGCGATCCAAAGGGGTTGGGCTTGTCGAGGCGGTAATCAAGGGCATGAGCTGGCGCGAGGTTGCCAATCTGGACAAGCGCGCGCGCGTTGTGTTCGTGCCCACGCTGCTTAACCGCCGTATGCCGCATACGGGCGAGCTTCTTGCCTCTGTCGGTATGCGCCGCTTCCTCGACAGCGCGAAAGACACGTTCGACTACATCATCGTTGACTTGCCACCTTTGGGACCAGTGATAGACGCGAAGGCATTTGCGCCATTTGCAGATGCGTTCCTGCTGGTTGTGGAGTGGGGTGCCACCCCGCGCGAACTGGTTCGCTCAATCCTTGAATCGGAGCCTTCCATTTCGAGCAAGATGCTTGGCGTCGTACTAAATAAGGCCGAGATCAAATCGCTACCGAAGTTTGGAACGTCCGGCAGCGGCGAGCAGTTCTTCGAGCGCTACGCCGAATATTACGTGAAATCGCCTGAAAATGTTTAGGTGGAGGCCATCCGCGCACGGCGTGTCAGGTTTTCGGTGAGTGAGTGAAACAGATCTTTGACTAGGGCAGGGCGTTCAATCAATGAGCGCACTGCTCCTGAAATATCGTGTTGTTTTATCCGCTTGACCAACCCTTCATAGGCCAACAGATTTTCCAATGTTTTCAATCTGAGATTCAGCAGTTTTCTCGTGTCGGGGAGCATGTCAGCGGTGTCGAGCGCATGCTGGGCGGCAATCATCGCAGCCACCTTTTCCTCTGACAAACGGTGAGAGATCGAACCATTGTGCCTGCGGTACTGGTAATAGGAATCCTGTAAAACAAACAGCTTTTCACCCTTGAGTAACAGGCGTAGCAGCAGGTCAAAATCTTCGCCGACGCGCAACGCTTCGTTATATCCCATTCCATTGAGTGCGGAGCGCCGAATGAGCGGTTTGAGATAGCCGAGCCTTGGCAGGTCCGAGCCTTGAATCTCCGTTTGAATGAACAGATCAGTTGATACGAGATGTGGTATCGATCTGCCCGCGACACCAAACAAGGTTCTTCCTGCTGGCAGGTTCTCATCGCCGAAGTAAGTCAGATCGTCTGCTACTATGTTGCACGCTTGCGCGTCTCCCCATTTAACCAGCAGTTCCAGCCGGTCGCGCTGCATGAGGTCGTCGGAATCGACAATGGCAACCCATTCGCCTTTAGCCGCAACCAACGCCCGGTTGCGCGTCGCAGCCGGTCCGGTATTGCCCGCGCCGGTCAACACATGAACGCGCTCGTCCTTGCTCGCGATGCGTTTCGCGATTTCTACGCTAGCATCGTCAGAGCCATCATCGCTTACGATGAGTTCCAGGTTCTTGGCTGACTGGGCCAGGACGGAGCACATGGATTCTTCCAGAAAGCGTGCACCGCGAAAGTTGGCCATGATGACTGAAACTAGCGGGGTCGGTTTCAACATCCCGCTCCGAAATAGGCGTCAGCGTAAATCTGCGCAGAGCGCTGGGGAGAAAGCTGTGTCTTCACATAGTTTCGCGGTTTGAAACTGAAGAGGTTGCTCCAGAACGTGTCGAGAACCACTGGAAAATCCTCCATGCCTGCAAAGCGTGCGCCGCATTGTGCATCGCAATAATTTTATTGTGCGATGCGCAAAAGCAATTGTAAACTCCGTCTCAGAACATTCTCGGCTTCAACCTGAGATTTCGCATGTCGAAGGGTGGCGTACCACGCCGGAAGCGACTGAGAGCCATCGGCTGACCGCACTCGATGGATTACGCGTTGTGTGCTTTTTTCATGAAGCTAAACCTTTATCCGCAAGCTTCGTGTCTGCTAGTCGGGCCGGATAGATGATCGTTCGCAGTGCTTCTCTGGTCGCGTGCGGGTTTGCAGCGCGATGCGCAGCCAGCGCTTGATTGGCATAGATTAACCCGCAAACGATTGTGATCGAAGATGTACTGAACTGATAGAAAACGTCCACCTCAACCATGCTGCGCGACACGATCAAAATGGCGAAACCGACGAAGTAGGCGGCAGTTCCGAATGGTTCTTTGACCGCCCATTGGACCGACCGCGCCAGGCTGGAAAACAGCAAGGCTGCGGTCAGGGCAATTCCCGTAAATCCCAATTCCACGCCGATGGAAATGTAGGTGTTGTGGAAATGAAAGCCTGTTCTGGAATCGATCTTGAAATAGGCCCAAAGCTCCTCCGCGCCGGGTGTGTTTTGAACCCAGAAAGACTGGAAACCCAAACCGAGAATTGGACGTTCGCCGATGAGATTCGAGCCGATTTCCCAGAGCTCGGTGCGCCCTGTGATCGTCGTGTCCTTATCGAATACGGCCAGCAATATGGCTAGTAATTGCTGGTGAAAGACTGCGACCACCATGCCGAGCAGGGCAAATATGGAAAAGAGCAGCGTGAAATAACCTCTGCGCTGATATGGCGAGAGCCAGCCGGCGACAACGAACATACCAAACGAGCCCACCGTGAGGAGGGTTGTCACGATGGCACCGGATGATTGCGCGGAGATCAACAGGATTGGTGACACGAGCACTCCAAAAAGCGCGGCGAGCCGTGTCAGGCGATCGGATTCCTTCGCAAACAATATGGCCAGTGCAGCCAGCGCAAACATTGAAATCGCGGCAGCATAAGCGTTCTTGGCGGCAAAAACGCCTAGCGCGATGCCGTCCAGCCGGGCACCGCCAAACAGGGCGCTGATTAATATGATTGGAACCGATGCCCAAAAAGATATGGCGAGGAACGTATAGGCTGAGACGCGGTGCGCAATTACCACGCCGATCATGATCGTCAGCAGCAACTGGAAGCCATACCGTAGCGAAAGCCCCGGCTCGGCAGACCAAAGTGTCGAGGCAAATGCATAGAGCGGCAATATCAAGATGTACCAGTTGCGAGCCAGCGCATCGATTGTCGATGCTGGCCGTCGCGCCATTAGAAACGCACCGAATGCAAGAAAGATGAGTGGTGCGAGCGAGGCTAGAATAGGCAATAGAAAAAGGCCGCCCAAAGCTGCCGCAGCAATGAGGGTATCTGTCCGCACACCTTGCTCGGGCTTCTCGGAAGCGGGAGGGAAGGCTGCACCACCACCAAGCGATGGTTGCGCATTTGTCTGCATCGTCTGGAGTTCTTGCCTCTTGCAAATGCAACTCTCGCGAGAGTAGTGCCGTTTCTTGTGCGACGCAACATAAAGCGCCGTAAAAAGGGGCATTTTTCTTGCAATGCAATATTGGTCGTGTTGCAATGCGGTGGGTGGCTTGATCGTGATGGCCACGAACAGTCGTTGGCAAATCGCGCCCCAAATCGCGCCTCAAGGAGACTGTTTTGAGAGTTCTCATAACTTCAGTTTTGCTAACTATCGGCTGGGGCTTTTCCGCGATTGCGCAGGACCAGCCCGCAGTTGACCTCGGAAAAACGTTTGTCGACGAGTTTGGCCGCTTCGATCCTGAAATCTGGATGGCATCGAATGGCTGGAACAATGGTGCACATCAAAACTGCACGTGGTCAGCGCGTGAGATCGATATTGCAAAAGGCGTGCTGACGCTTTCATTCAGCAATGTGCCGTTCAAGGATCGCCAGTATTCCTGTGGTGAAATCCAGTCAAAGCAACGCTTCCAATATGGCGCTTATGAAGCGCGGATGCGCACGGGGGCAGGGTCGGGGCTTAATGCCTCGTTTTTCACCTATATCGGGCCAACGCAGAAGCAGCCGCATGATGAGATCGACTTTGAAGTGCTGCTGAAAGACACTTCGAAGGTTCAGCTTAATACTTATATCGACGGCCAACAGCACAATACGGCCCTGGTCGATGTGCCAGGCGGGTCCGATAATGATTTCCATGACTATGCGTTTGTTTGGGAGCCCGACCGTATGTCGTGGTATGTGGACGGCAAGCTAGTGCATCAAAGCGAGCCGGGCGCTACGCTGCCGACACATCCCCAGAAGATGTTCTTCAGCATATGGGGCACAGACACGCTGACCGCGTGGATGGGCAAATTCGAAGTTCCGCAAAAGCCCGTCACGCTGGAAATCGAGCGTGTTGCATTCACCGCCCAAGGCGAAAAATGCCAGTTTCCGCAGTCCATTGTCTGCACGCTCGCATCCGGCAAATGAAGCTTTCATAGCAATTAGGAACACATAAGCGGCTGTGCCGTTCATCCTGCGTACAGGTTAGATCGTTCACGCTCATTTCGTGGAGGGACGGAGTGGGGCAGGCGTTGGAAAACGTCTGCCGACGATCTTTGTTATGCGGAGGCAAGGATGGAAAGACGTTTATTCCTCACGGGACTATTGGGCGTAGCGGGTGCTGCTGCCGTTGCTAGCGTGGTTAAACCCGCGCAGGCGTTGGCGGGTGTGCCGGACATGAGCGGTGGTCCGGGTATACTTGATAAGTTGGATTTGCCAGCCGAGGAAGGCGAGGCAATAGCAGAACCGGTATATCATCGGCATTGGCACAGGCCGCCACACCCTCATTGGAGACATAGACGCAGGCATCGCCGTCGCGTCTGGCGCAGGGTTTGCCGTCGATATTGGCGTCACGGACGCCTGCGTCGCCGTTGTCGCCGTGTTCGGGTGTGGGTCTACTGGTGATCGAATGAGTGCCGCCCGCCGGTTAAATCTGGCGGGCAACACAATCTGCGGCTAGCCCCTTGGTGCGGAGGCTACGGCCTGCTATCTTTGATCCAACGAAAAGAATTATAGCGCCTGCCGCGCCACTCGTTTGGTGCGCTGCGCTGAAGGATCAAAGTGGAAAACCGCGACTCAGGGGCAAGTCCGCCGATGGTGGATGCCGCCCGTAAAGGGTCGGCGCATCATTCGGCTGCGCTCGGCTCGGATATCCCTCCCAAGGGGCCTAAAAAACGCCGAAAGCGCAAGCGCAAGCGGGACCGCAAGGTGTTTGCGCCCGGCATAGCTCAACCAGTGCAGGCAGTTGTTGAAAAACATCAAGCCAAGCCGCGTGGAGTTGAGCCTGCGCCGCGCCACCATGGTGATGCACCGGGCATATTTGCGGCGCTCGACCTCGGCACGAACAATTGCCGCTTGCTGGTTGCCGTACCGACTGCGCCGGGGCAGTTCCGCGTCATTGATGCATTTTCGCGCATCGTGCGCTTGGGCGAAGGCCTGAGCGCCAATGGTAAGCTGGCCGATGCCGCAATGGATCGCGCGGTCGATGCGCTAGGCGTTTGCGCAGCGAAGCTGCGTTCGCGCCCGATTCGGCGAGCACGGCTGATTGCCACCGAAGCTTGTCGCGCAGCGGAGAACGGTGAGCTTTTCCTCGCGCGGGTCAAAGCCGAAACGGGGCTTGAACTTGAAATCATCGACAGGATGACAGAAGCGCGTCTTGCGGTTTCGGGGTGCGAATCGCTAATCGAGCGAAACACCGAGGGCGTTGTCCTGTTCGATATTGGCGGCGGGTCGTCGGAGATTGCGTTGATCGACCTGTCGCGTGGGCGGCAGGGGCGATTGTCGTCGCATATTGTGGCATGGACCTCGCTGCCCGTGGGCGTCGTGTCGCTTGCCGAACGCTTCGGCGGCAAGGTGGTCACGCGCGAAAGCTTTGCATCAATGGTTCAGGCTGTTACCGAGATGATTGCGAATTTTGCAGAGCGCGACAGGCTGAAACATCTGGCGCAATCGCGGAATTTCCATCTGCTTGGCACATCTGGAACGGTAACGACGCTGGCTGGTGTCCATCTGGATCTGCCACGCTATGAACGTCGCCGGGTTGATGGCCTTTGGATGGACAATCACAACGTAGACAAAATGATCGAACGGCTTTTGGGCTGGGATTTTGAGCAGCGCGTGAAGAATCCCTGCATTGGTGCGGATCGCGCGGACCTCGTGCTCGCGGGCTGCGCTATTTTGGAAGCCATTCGGAGAGTTTGGCCGAGCGAACGGCTGCGCGTGGCTGATCGCGGCTTGCGCGAAGGTGTGCTGAGCGAATTGATGGGTGACGAAGGCGTGTGGCGCAGACGATCCGCAGAGGGATGCGCGCCAATGAAAAAGCCCGGACCTGCCGCGCCATCGCGCGTTTTGCGCACGAAGGTGAAAAAGAAGCGCGGCCTGAAAGAGTCATCCCGCCGTTGGCTCGAACGACATCTGAACGACCCCTATGTGCAGCGCTCCAAGGCTGAAGGGCTATCGCTCGCGCGCAGCATACAAGCTGATAGAGATCGACGATCGCTACAAGCTCATCAAACCGGGCATGAAGATCATCGATCTGGGTGCTGCGCCGGGGGGCTGGTGTCAGGTCGCGGCACAGCGCGCCAAGTCCAATCCTGACACGCCGAGCGTGGTGGGCATCGACTATCTTGAGGTCGATCCCGTGCCGGGTGCGGTCATTCTGCAAAAGGATTTTCTGGACGACGACGCGCCCGCGCTGCTGGAAACGACGCTAGGCGGCGAGCCTGATCTGGTGCTTTCCGATATGGCGGCGCCGACGACGGGTCATCGGCGCACTGACCATTTGCGCACCATGCATCTGGTCGAGGTCGCTGCTGATTTCGCCATCAATGTGCTGAAACCGGGCGGGCATTTTCTCGCCAAGACTTTTCAGGGCGGCACGGAAACGGAATTGCTGGATCGCTTGAAGCGCAGCTTTGCGACGGTCCACCACGTCAAGCCGCCGGCATCGCGCGACGAATCCGTGGAACTTTATCTGCTGGCAAAAAACTTCAAGGGCAGGGTCTAAGCCTCGGCGGCTTCAGGTTTTTCTTGGGCGACTGGCTGGATCAGCTTGTGGCCTGACACCGCACTGCCTGCATCAGCTGGCAATCGTATGAAGGCGATGGATGCCAGCGCGGAAACAGCTGCCACGACAAAGAACGCCACGTGGAAATCAGCCAGATCCAACGGCCGCTCGTGGATCAAGGTTTGCAATTCCAGCACGCCACCCGCAAGAGCGACCCCTAGCGCTATCGACAATTGCTGCGCAACGGCGACGATCGGTGTGGCCTTGCTCGTGTCTTCTGCCGGAATCTCAGCATAAGAAAACGCATTGACTCCGGTGAAGAACATAGACCGGACGAGCCCGCCGACGAAAATCAGCGTCATCATCAACACCACCGAGGTTTCAGGCGTGAAGAGGCCATAAATCGCAATGGTTCCGGCGGCGACGATTGACCCGAAGATCAGCACACGCCGAAAGCCGAAGGTGCGAAAAATCCAGCTTGTTGCAAACTTCATGCCCATGGCACCGAGCGCGGTAACAAACGTTATCATGCCCGACTGGAACGGGTTCAGCCCGAAGGCAATCTGTAGCATAAGCGGCAGTAAAAACGGCACGGCACCAATGCCAATCCGGAAAATGCTCCCGCCAAGCACCGACGCGCGGAAAACCTGATTGTTGAACAGCCGCAGCGCGAGCAAGGGATTGGGCGTGCGCCGCGCGTGCCAGAGATAGAGCGTCACACATACGGCTCCAGTGAGCATGGTCAGCACGCCGACAATCGGCGGCAGCGCAGGCAGGCTCATGACTGAAATCCCGAAGACTATCCCGGCAGCGCCGACGCCGCTCAGGACGAGTCCTACTAAGTCCAGTCGCGGGGTTTCGACGGGCGCACTTTCCGGCAGGAATTTCGTGGCCAGTGCTATTCCAAGCAGGCCGATGGGCACATTGATGATGAATATCCAATGCCATGAAAAATATGTGGTGATGAAGCCGCCCACCGGCGGGCCAACAAGCGGCCCCACGAGGGCAGGAACGGTGAGCCATGACATTGCCGCCACGAGTTCACTTTTTGGCGTAGAGCGCACCAGCACGAGGCGGCCAACGGGTGTCATCATCGCGCCACCCATGCCCTGTAAAAACCGCGCCACGACGAATGTGCCCAACGAGCCGGACGTGGCGCAGGCAATGGAGCCAACGATAAAAACCGCGATGGCAGCGCGGAAGATATTTTTCGCGCCGAACTTGTCCGCCATCCAGCCGCTAACGGGAATGAAGATCGCCAGCGAAACGAGATAGGACGTCAGTGCCAGCTTCAACGCGATGGGGCTGGTGCCAATGTCGACCGCAATCGCCGGAAGCGACGTGGCAATAACAGTCGAGTCCATGTTTTCCATGAACAGGGCGACGGCAAGAATGAGTGGGACGGTGCGCGAAACTGACAAGGCTGTGGTCGTTGATTGCTCCAGATGCGCATAAACCTATCAAGAGTGGAGGCAATATGGCTGTTGTCAATTTAAGGTGATGCCAAACTGAAATGAGTGGCTGCTGCCGCTTTTCATCTGGGATCGGACGTGTTACCAGCCAGCGCCAATCCTGAAAGGGACTTATCGAGTCGGCGCTGCCCAACCGGGTTGCGCCCTTTGCGTATTTAAGGAATTGGCCATGGCGAACATCATCGAAACTGCAACAGGTCAGTTGGCCCTGACATTTGACGATGTGCTGCTGCAGCCGGGCCATTCCGAAGTCATGCCCGGCGAAACGGACGTCAGAACGCGCATAGCGGGCGATATCGAGCTAAATCTTCCTATTCTTTCAGCCGCGATGGATACCGTTACGGAATCGCGGCTCGCTATTGCTATGGCGCAGGCGGGCGGAATCGGCGTTGTCCATCGCAACATGACTCCCGCCGAACAGGCCGAGCAGGTGCGTCAGGTCAAGAAATTCGAATCGGGCATGGTCATCAATCCGGTCACAATCGGCCCGGATGCCTCGCTCGCCGAAGCCTTTGCGCTGATGAAGGCGCATGGCATTTCGGGCATTCCAGTGGTCAAGGGCAATGGCGGCGGACCCGGTAAGCTGGTCGGCATCCTGACCAATCGCGACGTGCGTTTTGCGTCCGATCCCTCGCAGAAGGTTTCCGAACTTATGACGCGCGACAACCTCGTGACGGTGCGAGAGTCCGTCGAGCAGGAAGAAGCAAAGCGCTTGCTGCACGCACATCGTATCGAAAAGCTGCTGGTTGTCGATACGGATGGCAATTGCGTCGGCCTGATAACCGTCAAGGACATTGAAAAGTCGCAACTCAACCCACACGCGTCGAAGGATGCGCAGGGCCGGTTGCGCGTCGCGGCCGCGACGAGCGTCGGCGAGGATGGTTTTGAGCGCGCCGAACGGCTGATCGATGCGGGCGTTGACCTGCTGGTTATCGACACCGCGCACGGGCACTCGCAGCGCGTTCTGGACGCGGTGGCGCGGGCGAAGAAAATCTCCAACTCGGTGCGAATTCTGGCGGGCAATGTTGCGACGCCGGATGGAACGCGCGCTTTGATCGATGCGGGCGCGGATAGCGTTAAAGTCGGTATCGGGCCGGGCTCGATCTGCACAACGCGTATTGTCGCGGGCGTTGGCGTGCCGCAGCTTTCGGCGATTATGGGTGCTGTCGAGGTTGCCGACCGCGCGAACATTTCCATTATTGCTGACGGCGGCATCAAGTTTTCGGGCGATCTCGCCAAGGCTTTGGCGGCAGGCGCGCGCGCGGCGATGATCGGCTCGCTTCTGGCGGGTACGGATGAAAGCCCCGGCGAGGTCTATCTGCATCAGGGCCGCTCGTTCAAAGCCTATCGCGGCATGGGTTCGGTCGGCGCGATGGCGCGCGGTTCGGCGGATCGCTACTTCCAGGCGGAAGTGCGTGACACGCTGAAACTGGTGCCGGAAGGCATTGAAGGGCAGGTGCCTTACAAGGGGCCGGTGGCAGGTGTGCTGCACCAGCTTGCGGGCGGTTTGAAAGCGGCGATGGGCTATGTTGGCGCGAAGGATCTGCCGAGCTTCCGAGATCGTGCGACCTTCGTGCGCATCTCGAACGCGGGCTTGCGTGAAAGCCATGCGCATGATGTGACTATCACGCGTGAAAGCCCGAATTACCAAGGTTCGTGAGGTTTAGCGAGCATGAGCCCGATTGCCATTTTCTGGCCGATTATTGCTCACGCTTTGCTGGTCTTCATTGTGTACGGCTTGCTCGGTGTCAGGCGGTGGAAAGCCGTGGCAGGCGGGGAGGCGAAGCTCAGGCAATTTAAGCTGCGCGGCGACGAACCAGCATCTACCGCGCCTTTTTCAAACAATCTGCTGAATCAGTTTGAAGCGCCTGTGCTTTTCTACGCCGCTTGTCTCAGCCTTTTCGTGACGGGCGGCGTAACCACGCTGACTGTTTTGCTGGCATGGCTGTTCGTGATTTCGCGTTACGCGCACGCTTACGTGCACCTGACCAGCAACAATGTCGGCATACGCTTCAATTGCTTCGGCTTTGGCCTGATGGTGCTTTTTGTAATGTGGGCGGCCTTGGCTCTGCATATTGTGGCGTTCTGAGATTACTCTACCGCCACAATCTTTCGCTTCTCGAACTTGAGCGCAATTTCGCCTCGCACGAGCTTGAGCGCGCGCTCGCCAAAAACCTCGCGCCGCCAGCCATGCATGGCCGGAACATCCGCCTGTTCGCCCTCTGCAGCGATACGATCAAGTTCGTCGGATGAAGCGAGCAACTTCGGCGCAACGCCTTCCTTTTCCGCGGTGAGCCTCAGCAGAACTTTCAGCAACTCGGCCGCGGCGCTCGAACCTTCAGGAGACGCGGGTGCGCGCGGCAGGCGCGGCATTTCTTCCTTGGGGATAGCCAGCGCAGCATTGACCGATTCCATCAGCGCCGCAGCCGTAGACGAACGCTCCCAGCCTTTTGGAATGGTGCGCAGCTTTCCGAGCGCGGCTGAATCGCGGGGTTGCTGCTGCGCGATTTCATAGATCACATCGTCTTTGATGATGCGTTGACGCGGCACGTTGCGCTCGCGCGCCTCGCGTTCACGCCATGCGGCGACATGCTGCACGACAGCAAGTTCGACCGGCTTGCGGAACCGCATTTTCAGTCGCTTCCATGAGTCTTCCGGGTGCGGGTCATAGGTTTCCCGCGCCGTCAGCACGTCCATTTCCTCGTTCACCCAATGAGCGCGATCTTCGCGCTTCAATTCGGCTTCGAGATATTTGTAGACGTCAATCAGATGCGTGACGTCAGCCAACGCATAGGTAAGCTGCTTTTCAGAAAGCGGACGCTGCCGCCAGTCCGTAAAGCGCGACGACTTGTCGAGATGCGTGCCGGTGATGCGCTGCACCAGTTGATCGTAAGAAATGCTCTCACCAAACCCGCACACCATCGCCGCCACCTGCGTGTCGAACACCGGATGGGGAATGAGGTTTCCCAGGTGGAAAACGATCTCGATGTCTTGCCGCGCGGCGTGGAAAACTTTCGTGACGGCTTCGTTCGCCATCAGTTCAAAAAACGGCTTCAGATGAATGTCCGGCGACATGGGATCTATCAGCGCGGTCATGTCCGGCGAGGCAAGCTGGATGAGGCAAAGCTCCGGCCAAAAGGTCGTCTCGCGGATGAACTCCGTATCGACTGTCACGAATTCTGATTCGCTCAGCCGCTGGATTGCGGATTCAAGTTCTGATTGTGTGGTGATGACGTGCATGTGCTTAGCGGAATTCCAGATCGAATGTTCCATTTCAGGCAGAGGGCGGTACGTCAAGTCAGGAATGCTTGCCGTTGCGTCCAGCACGCTTAGCCAATTTGGCGAAGATGGTCGATGTGCGAAGCAATGCCACAAAGCGGCTGCGATGGCCTTCCGGCACGGGCGCGCGCACCTGCATGCGATACACGATCACGAACGCCAGAAGCGCATATATGATTGCGCTGAAGGTGAACAGCCATGAAGGGCCCAGCCCCTGCATTGCGTAGGATGCGATAAACGGCCCGCAGATGGCTCCAAATGAATAAAAGAGCATCAATGCCGCATTCACTAACACAAATTCGTGCCGTTCCGCGCGGTCATTTGCATGAGCGGCGGATAGCGAAAACATAGGCATCGCGAATGAGCCAAACACAAAAACAAGCGCAAAATTCATCGGCGCGCTGCTTCCTGCGAAAAAAGCAATCGCCAATGCCGAGCACATCGCGCCCAGGCAGGTAATGAGCAGAACCCGGCGCCGATCCCAGCGGTCTGACAGATAGCCCAGCGGATACTGGATGATCGCGCCGCCAATGATTCCAGCGCTGACAAATGTGACCACATCAGTAACCGACATGCCGATCTGTTCAGCGTAGACCGGGCTTAGGGTGCGGAACGCGCTGTTGGTGACACCAACAGCGATGCAGCCAATGGCAGCCAAAGGCGAAATTGCCCAAGCGCGCTTCAAATCCAGCTTTACATCCTCTGGTGGTGCCGGGTTGGAGCGATCCGCGAGCGAAACCGGCACGAGCGAGAGCGTTATCATGATCGACATGATGGCGAAGATCGTGAATCCGCCCGCGCCAAAGACGGGAATCAGGAATTGCGCGCCCGTGACCGAGCCGATGTCGATCATTCGGTAAAGCGCCAGCACGCGCGCGCGGTCATGATTGGAAACGCCGGAGTTGAGCCAGCTTTCCATGACGGTAAAGAGTCCTGCAAAGCAGAAGCCACTCACGAATCGCACAGCCGTCCACATGAGCGGATCGACAACGAGCACGAGCAGCAGTGTTCCCGCCGAGGCTATTGCGGCGAGCGCGGAAAAGCTGCGCACATGCCCCACGGCCTTCAACATGCGTGTGATGGCGAGGCAGCCGAGCAGAAAGCCGCCAAAATAGCTTGTTCCGATGAGCCCGATGGTGGACGGCTCGAAACCTTCCATGGCTCCGCGAAGCGCAATCAACGTGCCTTGCAGCCCATTTCCGCCGAGCAAAATGCCGGCGGCAATCAGGAGCGGAATCATAGGGCGAAGGGAAGACATGCACAAACCGAGATGCGAGATTGCAATTGATCTAGCATCCCGCGCCATTGCGCTATCCGTATTTAGCGACGCGATTGGTCCACGAACCGACTTATCCTTGACAAATCAGACCTCACATGTGTTTGTCCGCGCAAATTTCGGGCAGTGCGCCGCGCTGGCCTCGGTACTGACTCCACAGACTGGAAACTGGAAATGCATCGCTATCGCAGCCACACCTGCGCACAATTGAGAAAGTCCGACGCTGGCAGCACTGTGCGCCTGTCGGGCTGGGTCCACCGCGTCCGCGATCATGGCGGCTTGCTGTTCATCGATCTGCGCGACCATTACGGCATTACGCAGATTGTGGCCGACCCGGATTCGCCTTGTTTCAAGGTTGCGGAAACCGCGCGTGGCGAATGGGTCATTCGCGTGGATGGCGAAGTAAAGGAGCGCGGTGCGGAAGCTGTGAACCCGAACTTGCCCACAGGTGAAATCGAGGTTTTCGCGCTCGACATGGAGATTTTGTCCGCGGCGAAAGAACTCCCGTTGCCGGTGTTCGGCGAGCCGGATTACCCGGAAGACATTCGCCTGAAATACCGCTTTCTCGATCTGCGCCGCGATACGCTGCACAAGAACATTGTAGCGCGCACGAAGATCATTTCGGAGATGCGCCGCCGCATGGAAGGCGCGGGTTTTACCGAATATTCGACGCCGATCCTGACCGCATCCTCACCGGAAGGCGCGCGCGACTTCTTGGTGCCGTCGCGTATTCATCCGGGCAATTTCTATGCACTGCCGCAGGCTCCGCAGCAGTACAAACAGCTCATCATGGTTTCGGGTTTCGACCGCTACTTCCAGATCGCGCCATGCTTCCGTGATGAAGACCCACGCGCTGACCGTCTGCCGGGCGAATTCTACCAGCTCGACCTCGAAATGAGTTTTGTCGAGCAGGAAGACGTGCTTGCGACGATGGAGCCGGTGATGCGCGGCGTGTTTGAGACGTTTGCCGAAGGCAAGCCGGTCACGCAGAAGTTCCCGCGCATTGCTTATGACGAGGCGATGCGGAAATACGGGTCTGATAAGCCGGATTTGCGCAACCCGATAATCATGGAAAATGTTTCGGAGCATTTCGCCGGTTCGGGCTTCAAGGTGTTTGCGAACATTCTGGCCAATGACCCGAAGGCTGAAGTCTGGGCTATTCCGGCGAAGTCGGGTGGCTCGCGTGCATTCTGCGACCGCATGAACTCTTGGGCGCAGGGTGAGGGCCAGCCGGGCCTCGGCTATATTTTTTGGCGCAAGGAAGGCGACAGACTGGAAGGCGCTGGGCCGATTGCCAAGAACATTGGCGAAGAGCGCACCGATGCAATCCGTCAGCAACTTGGTCTGTCGGATGGCGATGCAGCATTCTTCGTTGCGGGCGAGCCGAAGAAGTTTGTGAAGTTCGCAGGCGATGCGCGTACGCGCGTTGGCGAAGACCTCAACCTCGTAGACCGCGACCGCTTCGAATTGTGCTGGATCGTGGATTTCCCGTTCTACGAATGGAACGAGGACGAGAAGAAGATCGATTTCGGCCATAACCCGTTTTCAATGCCGCAGGGCGGAATTGATGCGCTGAACGGGCAGGATCCGCTTTCAATCAAGGCATTCCAGTACGACATGGTTTGCAACGGCTTCGAGATCGCGTCCGGTGGCATTCGCAACCATCTGCCGGAAACGATGGTCAAGGCCTTTGAACTCGTCGGATTGGATCGCGATACGGTCGAGGAGCGTTTCGGCGGTCTATACCGCGCGTTCCAATATGGCGCTCCGCCGCATGGCGGCATGGCGGCAGGCATTGACCGTGTCATCATGCTGTTGGTCGGCGCGCGCAATCTGCGCGAAGTGACCATGTTCCCGATGAACCAGCAGGCTTTCGACCTTCTTATGAACGCTCCGGCACCCGCAACGCCTGCGCAGCTGCGCGAGCTTGCGCTTCGCGTGGCAGTGCCCGCGAAAAAGGAAGAGTAGGGCAGGGCGATGCAGGAAGAGTTGGCCGTTCTGGAATCAGATTGCCATCCGCTGTTCCTGCAAACGCCTGCGTCGGTCGAATTCAACAAGCTGCGCAAGCGCCTGTTGCGCCACGCGCGACAAGCCATTGAGGATTTCTCGATGGTCAAGCCAGGCGAGCGCTGGCTTGTGGCGCTTTCTGGCGGCAAGGATTCTTACGGGTTGCTCGCGCTGTTGCTCGACCTGAAATGGCGCGGGCTGCTGCCGGTTGATTTGCTCGCCTGCAATCTCGATCAGGGACAGCCGAACTTTCCAAAGCACATTCTGCCGGATTTCCTGAATCGGTACGATATCCAGCACCGCATTGAATATCAGGACACCTATTCAATCGTTACTGATAAGCTGCCGGAGAACTCGACCTACTGTTCGCTTTGTTCGCGCTTGAGGCGCGGTCATCTCTATCGCATTGCGCGGGAGGAGGGATGCTCTTCACTGGTGCTCGGTCATCATCGCGAGGATATTCTCGAAACATTTTTCATGAACCTGTTCCACGGTGGCCGCCTTGCGGCCATGCCGCCTAAGCTGCTTAACGACGAAGGCGACGTTATGGTGCTGCGCCCGCTGGCCTACGCCGCCGAAACCGACATGTCGAAATTTGCGGACGCAATGCAGTTTCCAATCATTCCGTGCGATCTGTGCGGCAGTCAGGAAGGGCTGCAACGCAACGCCATGAAAGCTATGCTGGACGACATCGAGCATCGCATGCCCGGTCGCAAAGATACGATGATCCGAGCACTCACAAATGTGCGTCCAAGCCATCTCATGGACCGCAAGCTGTTCGACTTTGCCGGTCTGAATATCTCGGCGCTAAACAAGGAAGATGCGGCATGAAATTTGCGGAATCTCATGTGGATTGGCTGTGCGAACTGATGGCCGACGCTGCCAAAAAAGAGATCATGCCGCGCTTTCGCCGCTTGTCTGCCAATGACATCCGCGAGAAAACCTCCGCGCTCGACGTTGTGACAGACGCAGACGTGAACGCGGAGCGGCACATGACTGCCGCCTTGCGCGAGCGCTATCCCGATGCGCTGATCGTGGGCGAGGAAGCATATGCAGAAGATGAGAGCGTGCTGGATGGCTTGCGCGGTGCGGCGCTCGCCTTTGTGCTCGACCCTGTGGATGGAACCTATAATTTCGCTGCTGGCGTAGCGCCTTTCGGGGTGATGATGGCCGTGGTCGTCAATGGCGAAACGGTTGCCGGGATCATTCACGATCCGCTGGGCGAAGACTGGGCAATTGCTGTTAAGGGCGGCGGCAGTCGTTTGCGTGGGGGCGGTTCGGAAACAACGCTACATGTCGCGGCGTCCGAGCCTTTGAGCCAGATGGTGGGCAATGTGGGCTGGCAATATATGCCGGAGCCTGATCGCACCACTTTGTCACGCAATGCGCGCAAGGTGCTCGGCACTTTTGGGTACCGCTGCGCGGCGCAGGAATACCGTCTACTGGCGTCCGGCTACGGACATTTCGGCGTCTACAACAAGCTTATGCCGTGGGACCATTTGCCCGGGCTGCTTCTTCATTCTGAGGCCGGTGGCTACAGTGCCCGCTTTGACGGCAGTGCATATGTGCCGGGGGATACGGAAGGTGGATTGTTGGTCGCGCCGGACCGCAGTGCCTGGCAGGCTTTGCGATCCGGCCTATGGGCTGATTAGTGGCCCTGCGTAGCGGCTGATTGCGTCAACGCGGTGCGCTGTGCGGCTGGAATAGCTTGCCGCGTTCCGCAATCAACACCATCACCAGCCCCATGACGCCTACGCTTGCAAATCCGGCAGCGAGTGGCGTTACCGTGCCGTCAAACTGCTGCCCGACGAACGCGCCGATCAAGCCGCCGCCCAGTGTTTGCATAAACCCCTGAATCGAAGCAGCCGTGCCCGCAACGTGGCCGAGTGGTTCCATCGCTATTGCGTTGAAATTGGAGCCGATCCAGCCAAACTGGAACATTGCGGCCGCAAACAGCAAGATGAACACGGGCAATGGAACCGGACCAGTTAGCGACCAGACAAGCCAGATCAGGCTAACGATGATGAAACCGATAAGTGCACCATGCGACAAACGCCGCATGCCGAACTTTCCCACCAGCCGGGAGTTCAGGAACGAGGATACCGCCATCATGCCCGCGATTCCGGCAAACACGACGGGAAACCAGACACCCAATTGGTAGATGCCGACATAGACTTGCTGTGCGGAGTTGATGAAGCCGAAGAGCGCACCGAAAATGGTTGTCGATGCCAGCGTGTAGCACAGCGATATGCGGTTCGATAAAACAATGCCGAAGCCTTGAAAGATCGAGCGCAGTTCTATCGAGCGGCGATCCTCCGGGTGCTGCGTTTCGGGCATCCGCACGAATGTCCAAATGGCAATCGCCAGCGCGATTATCGCCATCACCGCAAAGATCATGTGCCAGGTGGAGAACAGCATAACCAACTGGCCGATGTTTGGGGCGAGCACTGGAATGATCATGAACACCATGAAGATGAGCGACATGACTTCCGCCATTGCGCGCCCACCAAAACGGTCGCGCACCATGGAAACGGCGATCACGCGGGTCGAAGCCGCGCCGATTCCCTGTATGACACGCAAAATCAGTAGCGATTCAAAAGTCGGTGCGAATACAGCGCCAATCGCGGCAAGAATATAGACCGCTAGGCCGAACATCAAAGGCGGACGCCGCCCAAAGCGGTCTGAAAACGGACCATAGAACAACAGCCCCGCCGCCATACCGCCAAAGTAGGCCGAGATCACATATTGGCGATGGTTCTCGTTGGTCACGCCCAGCGTTGCGCCGATTTCCTGCAAACCGGGCAGCATGATGTCGATTGCGAGTGCGTTCAGAGCCATCAGCCCCGCACAAATCGCGATGAACTCCCAGCGCGGTATGCCGAAGGCTGCCCCCGTCTGAACGTTGCTTTGCTGGTCCATGACCGAATCCTCATGGTTCAAACGCCAATGCGCCGGTTGGCCGGCGCATTGTCATTTCTGCCGCTCAGAGCGGATGGAAGTGCTGCGATACGGGCCGCCCATCGGCCCGCTCGAATGAGATCAGGCGGCGCCTTTGACGCTGATCCCTTTCTCTTCAAGAAATGGCTGGAGTTCGCCAGACTGGAACATCTCGCGCACGATGTCGCAACCGCCGACAAACTCACCCTTCACGTAAAGCTGCGGAATAGTCGGCCAGTTGGAATAATCCTTGATGCCCTGACGAAGCTCGCCGGAAGTCAGGATATTGATGCCCTTATAATCGACACCGAGATAGTCGAGAATCTGAACGACTTGACCCGAAAAGCCGCACTGCGGAAAGCCGGGCGTGCCCTTCATGAAAAGCACGACTTCATTGCCCTTCACTTCGCTGTCGATGTATTCGCTAATGCCGCTCATTGTAAAACCTCTTCAAGCCCGCCAAATGCGCGAGCGTCAACTTCCTGCTCAAATAGCTCTATAAGTCGTTCTAAACAAGACGCGGATCGGTTGGTTCGTTGCGCCAGTTACAGGCATATGTGAAATAGCCCGGAAAAATCAAAATGGTGTGGAAGCGTTTGGTGCTGGCCTTGGTGCTTGTTTTATTGGCTCTGGGCGGCGCAGTCTGGTGGATTTCGCAAATGCGGAGTGATGAAAGACTAACCGATTTCGGCTTGCCGCGCCTGTGCGTAGACCGTGATTTTGAAAACCAGTCGTTCATTGTCTGCTATATAGATCTTTCCACTCATTCCATTCGCCTGGCGCTGAATGGGCCTGACGGAAAACCCTACGAGCATCTTGATCGCCTGCCGAAACCGTTCGCATTGGCGATGAATGCGGGCATGTATCACGCGGATTTTTCGCCCGTTGGCCTTTTTGTCGAGAATGGAAAAGAACTCGCGCCGCTGAATACGGACAGTGGTGACGGCAACTTCTTCATGAAGCCAAACGGCGTTTTCTTCATTGATGAGGACGGACAGCCGGGCGTAATGGAAACGAGTGCATATGCGGCGGCGGATATTCGCCCGCAATTCGCTACGCAGTCCGGCCCGATGCTTGTTGTCGATGGCGATGTGCATAGGCGATTCGAGCCAGATGGGCAGTCGCGATATATTCGCAATGGTGCAGGCGTGGACGAAAAGGGCAGGGTGGTGCTTGCGATTTCTCGCGACCCCGTCAGCCTTGGGCGTTTTGCGCAGACTTATTCCGGGATGCGCTTGCCTGTCGCAATGCATCTGTTTTTCGACGGCGGGATATCCGCACTTTATGATGGCGCGCGCTATGTCGTCGGTGGTAGTGAGCCTGCCGGGCCGATGCTAATTGTGCAGAGCTGGCCCGGTTAGAAGGCGCAAGTCTTATTAAATAACCTGGAACGCTTGTCTGCAAAGCCAGCGCGTGGAGCACGCCGCCCATATTTCCCTGTAATGCGTTGTAGACCATCTGGTGTTGCTGCACGCGGCTCTTGCCGCGAAAGCTTTCCGCCACAACTTCCGCAGCGTAGTGGTCTCCGTCCCCCGCCAGATCGCGGATCGTTACGACGGCGTCGGGAATGCCTTCCTTGATGAGACGTTCGATATCGCGTGCGTCCATTGCCATTGGGTATGCCTGCCTCGCTTACGCAGCCATGAAGGCGGGGAACCAGCCTTCATGGGCTGCTTTCAAATCTTTAACCGGTATCGCACGCGTTCCGCCTAGCTTCAAGGCGGAGCCGCCGGTCGTGCCGATCACGGCAACGCGAACGCCAGACTTCAATGCTTCAGCAATAACTGCTTCCTGCGCGCCTGTGGTGACTGTAACGAGATAGCGGCCTTGATCTTCGCCGAACCAGACTGCCGGTCCTTCCGTGTAGGCGCATCGATCTCTGCGCCGATGCCCGATGCAATCGCCATCTCGGCAAGTGCGACCGCGAGCCCGCCATCCGAAAGATCGTGGACGGCGGTGGCCGTTCCCTTGCCGATCAGTGCGCGCACGAAATCGCCAACCTTGCGTTCGTGGTCGAGGTCAACTTTTGGGGCTGGGCCTTCCACCTTGCCGAACAAATCGCGCAGATAGACTGACTGGCCAAGATGGGTGCCCCATTCTTCCGGCGCACCGACCAGCAAAATAGTTTCGCCTTCTGCGGCGAAGCGAATGCGCGCCATCTTCGACCAATCGTCGATCAAACCGACGCCGCCGATGGTTGGCGTCGGCAGAATGCCACGGCCATTGGTTTCGTTGTAGAGCGAGACATTGCCCGAGACGATTGGAAAATCCAGCGCGCGGCAGGCTTCGCCAATGCCTTTGATGGCATGGACAAGCTGGCCCATGATTTCAGGACGCTCAGGGTTGCCGAAATTGAGATTATCGGTTGAAGCCAGCGGCAGAGCGCCGGTCGCGGTCAGGTTGCGCCAGCATTCGGCAACAGCCTGTTTGCCGCCCTCGAAAGGATCGGCTTCGCAGTAGCGAGGCGTCACGTCCGAGGAGAAGGCGAGCGCCTTGGACGCATGGCCATCGACGCGCACGACGCCAGCATCGCCGCCTGGAATTTGCAGCGAATTGCCCTGGATCAACGTGTCATATTGCTCGATAGACCCAGCGACGGCTCGAAAGGTCATGGACTACCCAACAATTTCAACAAAGCGTCCGCGATGTCCATCTGCGGGACGTCGCCCGAAAGCGCGGATTGCGCAACCGGCGCGACCCAGGGCCGATCATATTCGGGAGCCTGATCGCCGAGTTCCTTGATTGGAAGGTTGGCCACTTCGTCGCCCTGATGCAGGATGCGGAAACGCAAATCGTCCGTCGTGCGTCCGACGATGGCAAAATCCAGCCCCCACTTGCGGAAAATGGCCTCGGCTTCCTTTTCCTTCTCTGGCTTGAGCACCATCAACATGCGCTCCTGACTTTCGGAGAGCATCATTTCGTAGGCTGACATGCGCTCCTCGCGCACCGGCACCTTATCGAGGTCCAGTTCGATGCCCAGGTCGCCCTTTGCGCCCATTTCCACTGCCGAGCAGGTCAAGCCCGCAGCGCCCATGTCCTGAATCGCGATGACGGCGCCTGACGCCATCAGTTCAAGACAGGCTTCCAGCAGGCACTTTTCGGTGAAAGGATCGCCCACCTGCACCGTCGGGCGCTTTTCCTCGATCTTGTCGTCAAATTCAGCGGAGGCCATGGTCGCGCCGCCGACACCGTCGCGGCCCGTTTTGGCTCCCAGATAGACGACCGGCAGGCCGACCCCTTCTGCCTTGGAATAGAAAATGCCATCGGTCTTGGCCAAACCGGCAGCAAATGCGTTCACAAGGCAATTGCCATTATAGCACGCGTCGAAATTCACTTCGCCGCCAACAGTCGGTACGCCAAAGGAATTGCCATAGCCGCCGACGCCAGCGACCACGCCCGCAACCAGATGGCGTGTCTTAGGGTGGTCCGGCTCACCGAACCGCAACGCGTTCATCGCGGCAATGGGGCGTGCGCCCATGGTAAACACGTCGCGCAAAATGCCGCCGACACCCGTCGCCGCGCCTTGGTATGGCTCGATGTAAGACGGGTGGTTGTGGCTCTCCATCTTGAAGACCACGCAATCGCCGTCGCCAATATCGACTACGCCCGCATTTTCGCCCGGCCCCTGAATCACGACCTCGCCGCTTGTGGGCAGGGTGCGAAGCCACTTCTTCGAGCTTTTGTATGAACAATGCTCGTTCCACATCGCGGAAAATATGCCGAGTTCGGTAAAAGTCGGCTCGCGTCCGATCAGATCGAGTATGCGCTGATACTCGTCCGGCTTCAGGCCGTGCGCTTTTATCAGTTCGTCAGTGATCTTCACGGTGTTCGGGATTGTCATCGCCTACAAGGAATCCGTTGCAACAATTGGACGGCTCATAGCGCATGGCGTCGCCGGGATACACAGGCAAGACGAAAAAAATCGGGTGAATTGCTGTTCATTCCTTTTGGTATAGGCGGACGACGCTTTGCGACCATTGCGGGCAATTTATTGAGCAGCTAAACCGCTGGGCATGACAAAGAAGCTCGATGTTCTTCGTATAGCCGTTGCCCAGCTAAATCCTATAGTGGGTGATGTGAAAGGCAATCTCGCTAAAGCGCGGGAGGCGCGGGCGGAAGCTGCGCGTCATGGCGCGGACCTTGTGCTATACACTGAGCTTTTTCTGGCCGGTTATCCGCCGGAAGATCTGGTGGTGCGTCCAGCGTTTCTGAAAGCCTGCGAAAAGGCGGCAAACGATATTGCCGCCGACACGGCAGATGGCGGGCCGGGTGTCATTATCGGCACGCCGCTGCAACGCAAGAGCGGCCGCCACAATTCCGTTATCGTCGCTGATGGCGGCAAGATCATCGCCGAGCGTTACAAGATCGACCTGCCAAACTATGGCGAATTCGATGAAAAGCGCGTGTTTCAGCCGGGGCCAGATATGCCCGGACCGATCAATTTTCGGGGTGTACGGCTCGGTGTTCCCATTTGCGAAGACATTTGGGGCGATTTCGGCGTGTGCGAAACGCTGGCCGAAAGCGGCGCGGAAATCCTGCTCGTGCCGAATGGATCGCCTTACTACCGCGCGAAGGTCGATGTGCGGCATCAGATCGTCATCAAACAGGTCATCGAAACGGGCCTGCCCATGCTCTACGCCAACCAGCTTGGCGGGCAGGACGATCTCATTTTTGACGGCGCGTCCTTTGCGATAAACGCGGACAAATCCCTCGCTTTCCAGATGAGCCAGTTCGAGGATGTGACGACCGTCACCACGTGGAAGCGTGTGGGTGATGGCTGGGTCTGCGAAGAAGGGCCAATGTCGAAGCTGCCGGAGTGCGAGGAGGCGGATTATCGCGCTTGTATGCTCGGCCTGCGCGACTATGTGAACAAGAACGGTTTTAAGGATGTGGTGCTGGGCCTATCCGGCGGCATCGACTCGGCCATTTGTGCCGCACTTGCCGTGGATGCGCTTGGCGAAGAACGTGTTCGTTGCATCATGATGCCATATCATTACACGTCGAAGGACTCGCTCAAGGACGCCGAAGACTGCGCGCGCGCATTGGGCTGTGCCTATGATGTTGTGCCTATTTTCAAGCCGGTAGAGGGATTTCTTGAAGCGCTCGGACCGTTGTTTGAGGGCACGAAGGAAGGCATTACCGAGGAAAATCTGCAAAGTCGCGCACGCGGCACGATACTGATGGCGGTGTCCAACAAGTTTGGCTCGATGGTGGTCACGACCGGCAACAAATCGGAAATGTCGGTGGGTTACGCCACGCTGTATGGTGACATGAATGGCGGCTTTAACCCCATCAAAGACCTGTACAAGATGCAGGTTTATGCGCTGTCGAGCTGGCGCAACGATCATGTGCCGCCAGGGGCGCTCGGTCCTTCCGGTGACGTGATCCCGCATAATATTATCGACAAGGCGCCATCAGCCGAGTTGCGCCCGAACCAGACGGATCAGGATTTGCTTCCGCCATACCCCGTGCTGGACGCCATTCTGGAAGGATTGGTGGAAGGCGAGCTTGGCGTTGACGATATCGTCAAGCAGGGTTTTGACAGGCCGACGGTCGAACGCGTGGAGCACCTGCTTTACATTGCGGAATATAAGCGCAGGCAGGCAGCGCCGGGTGTGAAGATCACCAAAAAGAACTTTGGCCGTGATCGCCGCTACCCGATCACAAACAGGTTTAGGGATAGACTATAAATATTTATATTTATTACGAAACCTGATCCAGCGCACTCTTACAGTCGGCCGTGCTCATGCCGTTTCTGTCTTTCTTGAAAGCCAATCTGCGATGGATCGCTGGCGGGTTTCTGCTCACCTTTTTCTCGACGGTCGGGCAAACATCCTTCATGGGCGGTTCGGCTGGCTATGTGCGTGCCGAATACGGTCTATCAAATGGCCAGTGGGGTTTGGTCTATATGATCGGCACCTTGGGCAGCGCGTTGACCCTTCCATATCTGGGGCAGATCGTTGATCGATATCCGGCGCGCAAAATTGTGCTGTTCGTGCTGCCAATGTTAGCGCTGGCCGCCACTTTGATGGCGCTGTCTCATCATTTGCTGTTGCTTGTGCTCACAGTCTATCTCCTGCGGCTGTTTGGGCAGGGCATGTCACCACACCTTGCATATACTGCAACGGCGCGCTGGTTTTCGGCTCAGCGCGGCAAGGCGCTTTCGCTGGTTATTCTCGGTCATAATGCAGGCGAGGCGGTGCTTATCAGCAGCTTTGCGGTGCTCGCTGCTTGGGTCGGCTGGCGTGGCGGCTGGTTATTTTATGCAGCGTTGGTGGCCGTGGTCGCGCTGCCCGCCGTACTTGCGCTCGTCGCGGTGGAGCGGCAACCGGGCAATGCGGAAGTTAATCCGCGTGTTGTCGATGCGCGAGACTGGTCGCGCGCGGAAGTTTTGCGCGATCCGCTGTTTTACCTGTTCATGCTTGGCTTCATGGCTCCGGGTTTCATCGTCACCGTCGCTTTCTTCCATCAGGTCTATCTATCGGAACTGCGCGGCTGGTCGCCGGGCGTTTTTGCGTCGGCCTTCGTCGTCTGGGCGCTCGTCAACAGCATCTTCACGTTGCTGTCCGGCCAATTGATCGACCGCTTTTCCGGTCTCGCGCTGCTGCCTTTCGTACTGCTGCCCCTTGGTCTTGCCGCGGCCATGCTCGGTCTTGTCGCAGAGCCTTGGGCACCGTTTGCTTTTATGATCCTTGTCGGAATGTCTGCGGGGCTTTCTACGACTCTTGTTCGGTGCCGTTTGGCCGGAACTTTATGGCTTAAAGCATCTCGGCTCCATTCGCGCGCTAGGTGTTTCTGCAGCGGTTTTTGCTTCGGCGGCAGGGCCAGGACTCACGGGCTATTTGATCGACATCGGGGTTCCTTATCCCGGCCAGCTGGTCGCGATGGGCTTGTATTGCGTCTTCGCTTCTTTGGTCTTTTGGTATGTTGCAAGAACAGCGCGGGCGAGAAACACACGTTAATCGGATTTCTGCACTCTGCTTGCATTGGCGTTTATGTTGAATTAGTCGAACGCCATGACTGTTACTGTTCGATTTGCACCGTCGCCCACCGGCTACATACACATTGGCAATGCGCGCACCGCTTTGTTCAACTGGCTTTATGCCATGCAGAACGGCGGGCAATTCGTGTTGCGCTTCGATGATACCGACGTGGAACGCTCACGGCAGGAATATGCCGACGCGACGCTCTACGACCTTCATTGGCTCGGCATCTTCCCGGATCACGTGAAATATCAGTCGCAGCGTTTCGACGTTTACGATCAGGCGGTCGAGACGCTCAAGGCAAAGGGGCTGCTCTATCCGTGCTATGAAACGGAGGAGGAGCTGGAGCTTCGCCGCAAGATTCGGCGCACCCGCAAGATGCCGCCGGTTTATGGCCGTGAGGCGCTTTCGCTGACCGAGCAGGAAAAGGCCGATTACGAGGCCGAGGGTCGCAAGCCGCACTGGCGCTTCCTGCTGCCGAATTACGCATCCGATCCACTTGAGCCTCGCTCAACGAAAGTCTCGTGGAACGACATTATCCGCGGTAAGCAGACAGTCGATCTCGCCTCGCTTTCCGACCCGGTGTTGGTGCGCGAGGACGGTACTTATCTCTATACGCTGCCATCAGTTGTGGATGATGTAGACCTCGGCATCACGCATGTTATTCGCGGCGATGACCATGTGACCAATACCGGCGTTCAGATCGAAATATTCAAGGCGCTTGGTGCGGAGCCGCCGACATTTGGGCACCACAACCTGCTCACAACCGCGTCGGGTGAGGGGCTTTCCAAGCGCAGCGGTGCGCTTTCACTTGGCGGATTGCGAGAGGATGGCGTCGAGCCAATGTCTATCGCGTCTTTGGCCGTGCTCCACGGAACCTCTGAAAATGTGATCGCTTGCCGCAACATGGTGGAGCTTGCTGAGCATTTCGACCCGAAAACCGTCTCGAAATCGGCTGCAAAATTCGATCCGGACGAACTGGTGACACTCAATCGCACCATTCTTCACCAAATGGAATTTAAGGACGCACAGGATAGGCTGGGGGCGCATGGTGTTTCCGGCGAGCGGGCGGAAGAATTCTGGAATGTCGTGCGTGGAAACCTTGATCGGTTGCAGGACGCGGCTGGCTGGTGGCGTATTGTTCGCGAAGGGCCACACGAGCCCGTTGCGTTCAGCGAAGACGATCTCGATTTTGTGCGCGCGGCGTTCAATTTGCTCCCGGAAGAGCCTTGGGATCGCACGACATGGAAAACATGGACTGCAGCGGTGCGTGAAGCGACCGGGCGCAAGGGCAAGCAGCTTTTCACGCCGCTTCGCCTTGCGATAACGGGGCGGGATTCCGGTCCGGAACTGGCCGAGTTGCTTCCGCTCGTTGGCCGCGACGCGATGCTCGCGCGCAAGCCGTGAGCCTGCGCGCTTAGTTAAATTTGGGGCAGCACCGCCTGCGCCTGTTGAGCAACTTCCGCAACCGCAAGCGCCGTCATGTTCACGATGCCGCGTGACGTCACTGATGGCGTGAGAATGTGCGCGGGTTTTGAGGTGCCGAGCAAGATCGGCCCCACATGCAGCGCGTCCATCATCTGCTTTGTCGTGGATAGCGTTATGTTTGCCGAATCCAGATTCGGGAAAACGAGCAGATTTGCCTCGCCCTTTAGCTTGGAATGCGGGTAGACGCGTTGGCGCAACGTCTCGGACAGAGCCGAATTGCCGTGCATTTCGCCGTCACAATCCAGATCGGGCGCGAGCCGCTTCAATATCTCTGCCGCCTCACGCATTTTCAAAGCGCTTGGCGAATCGCGGGAGCCGAAGTCGGAATGCGAGAGCAGGGCTGCCTTGGGGTGGATACCGAAGCGCCGGATTTCCTCGGCGGCAAGCACCGTCATTTCCGCGATTTCCTGTGCTGACGGATCGACCGTCACGTAGCTGTCCGTAAAAAAGATTACGCCACGTTGGGAGATAAGCATGGAAAGCGCAGAAAGGTCTTTGTCGCGTACACCCGGACGAGTTCCGATAATCAGCCGTACATTGCGCAAATGTCGCTCGAACCGGCCTTCGAGCCCTCCAATCATCGCATCCGCGTCGCCACGGCGAAGCGCGAGCGCTGCAATCACCGTGTTGTCGGTTCGGACCATTGTGCGCGCACCTTCAGGCGTAATGCCGCGATGGCCTGCAACCTCGACGAGTTCGTCTACATAGTGCCGGTAGCGGGGATCATCTTCGGGATTGATTAGCTCGAAATCGGTCCCGGCCTTAATTCGCAGACCATAGCGCTTGCTGCGCACCTCGATCACGTGCGGACGCCCGATGAGAATCGGCTGCGCAATGCCTTCTTCGATCACCACCTGCGCGGCACGCAACACGCGCTCGTCCTCGCCATTGGCATAAATCACGCGTTTTGATGCTGCCGCTTTTGCCTTTGAGAAGATGGGCTTCATGATGAGGCCGGAGCGGAAAACGAAGCGCGTTAGCCGGTCCACATAGGCTTCCACGTCAGCAATCGGGCGCGTCGCCACTCCAGAGTCTGCCGCCGCTTTTGCGACAGCTGGTGCGATACGCAGGATCAATCGCGGATCAAATGGCGAGGGGATGAGATAGGTCGGCCCGAATGTCGGCGTTTCGCCGGAATAGGCACGCGCCGCCACATCGGAAGGTTCTTCGCGTGCTAGCCCTGCAATTGCGCGCACCGCTGCCAGCTTCATCTCCTCATTTATCGCGCTGGCGCCGCAATCCAGCGCGCCACGGAAAATGTAGGGGAAGCACAGCACATTGTTGACCTGATTGGGGAAATCTGAGCGCCCGGTGCAGATCATTGCGTCGGGTCTCGCAGCACGCGCCTCTTCCGGCATGATCTCCGGCGTTGGGTTTGCGAGCGCCAAAATCAGCGGATGCTTAGCCATTCCGGCGAGCAATTCTGGTTTCAGAACGCCAGCCGCCGAAAGCCCAAGAAAAACATCCGCGCCTTCGATGACATCTGCGAGTGTGCGCTTGTCCGTGTCCTTGACATAGGGGTCTTTCCAGCGGTCCATCTCTTCGGTCCGCCCTTTGTAGGCGACGCCGAAGCGGTCTGTGACCCAGATGTTTTCAATGCTCGCGCCCAGCGACACGAGGAGATTGAGGCAGGCGAGTGCCGCGGCACCCGCGCCAGAACTCACGATTTTGACTTTCGCCAGATCCTTGCCAGCCAATTCGAGCGCATTGGTCACTGCGGCAGCAACGATGATGGCCGTGCCATGCTGGTCGTCATGGAACACGGGTATTTTCATACGCGCCTTGAGTTGTTCTTCCACCTCGAAGCATTCCGGAGCCTTGATGTCCTCAAGGTTGATACCGCCAAAGGTTGGCTCAAGCGCAGCGACCGTGCTCACCATCGTATCGATTTCAGGTGCATCGATTTCGATGTCGAATACGTCGATGCCCGCGAATTTTTTGAAAAGGACAGCCTTTCCTTCCATCACAGGCTTAGAGGCCAGCGGCCCGATATTGCCGAGACCGAGTACCGCCGAGCCGTTGGATACGACGCCGACAAGGTTGGCCCGCGCTGTGTATTCGGCAGCAAGCGCCGGATTGTCGTGAAATCTCAAGGCAGGGGGCGGCAACGCCGGGGGAATAGGCAAGCGCAAGGTCGCGTTGGTTTCCAAGCGGCTTGGTCGCCTGTATCTCCAGCTTGCCCGGAATGGGATATTTGTGAAAGAAAAGAGCAGCTTCTTCCAGATCGCTGCGCTTTTGCTTGATCTCGCCGGACATAATTTTTCCTCCACAACTTTCGCGCAACGAAAGAGCAAGAAAGCGCGGTTGTCGCAACCCCCAAGTGCACGTCAGGGGCACCTTGATTGCCAAGAATTTCTTGAAAATGAAACAGCATTTGCCCTGATTGTCGCGATGATCGCATTGAGACAGGCTTCCAACGATCCCCAAATTGCGCCGGAGGAGGAAGTCATGGCACGTATGCGGGCAGTCGATGCAGCCGTTCTGGTTCTGGAAAAAGAAGGCGTGAATTGCGCGTTCGGCGTACCGGGCGCGGCGATTAACCCTTTCTATTCCGCTCTAAAGGCGCGGGGCTCTATTCGCCATATACTAGCCCGCCACGTCGAAGGCGCTTCGCATATGGCTGAGGGTTATACGCGCGCCAAGGCCGGCAATATCGGCTTGTGTATAGGCACGTCCGGCCCGGCGGGAACGGACATGATTACCGGCCTTTACTCGGCGTCGGCGGACTCTATCCCGATTCTCTGCGTTACAGGGCAGGCACCTCGCGCACGTCTCAACAAGGAGGATTTTCAGGCGGTGGACATCGCCGCAATAGCTGCCCCGGTTACGAAATGGGCCGTCACCGTTATGGAGCCCTATCTCGTGCCGATGGCTTTTCAAAAGGCGTTTTATCTCATGCGTTCGGGCAGGCCGGGGCCGGTGCTGATCGACATGCCAATTGACGTTCAGATGGCCGAGATCGAGTTTGACATCGAAGCCTACGAGCCGTTGTCGCTTGCCAAACCTGCTATGTCACGCGTGCAGGCCGAAAAGGTACTTACGCTGCTGAATGCGTCAGAGCGGCCTCTTATCGTCGCTGGCGGCGGCATCATCAACGCTGATGCGCAAGACCTGCTTACGGAATTTGCGGAGATCGTTGGCGTTCCGGTCATTCCAACGCTGATGGGATGGGGGACGATCCCAGATGATCATCCTCTGATGGCGGGCATGTGCGGACTGCAAACGTCGCAGCGTTACGGCAACGCTAACATGCTGGCATCCGATTTCGTGCTCGGTATCGGCAATCGCTGGGCAAACCGGCACACAGGTTCGGTTGAAAAATATACGGAAGGCCGCAAGTTCGTTCACATCGACATTGAGCCGACGCAGATCGGTCGCGTCTTTGCGCCGGACCTCGGCATTGTTTCCGATGCGGGTGCGGCTCTGAAAATGCTACTGGACATCGCCACAGAATGGAAAGCGTCAGGCCGTTTGCGCGATTGGCGCGACTGGGTGAGCGCCTGCCAGCAGCGCAAAAAGGCCCTCAAGCGCAAGACACATTTCGAGAATGTTCCACTCAAGCCACAGCGCGTCTATGAGGAAATGAACAAGGCGTTTGGGCGTGACACCACCTATGTCACAACCATCGGCCTCAGCCAGATTGCGGGCGCGCAGTTTCTGCATGTCTACAAGGCGCGAAACTGGATCAATTGCGGGCAGGCGGGTCCGCTCGGTTGGACGCTGCCAGCCGCGCTTGGGGTTCGCGCAGCACGCCCGGATGCGGACATTGTTGCGCTATCAGGCGATTATGATTTCCAGTTCATGATCGAGGAGCTTGCGGTCGGCGCGCAGCACAAGCTGCCTTACATTCATGTTCTGGTGAACAATGCTTATCTCGGCCTCATTCGCCAGTCGCAACGCGGCTTCAATATGGATTTTCAGGTCGATCTCGCATTCGAAAACATCAACGCGGGCGAGGGTGCTGAAGCCGGTTACGGCGTTGATCATGTTGCCGTCGCGGAGGCGATGGGCTGCAAGGCGCTGCGTGTGCGCAAGCCGGAAGAGTTCGATGCGGCGTTCAAGGAAGCCAGACGGCTTGCCAAAGAACATCAGGTGCCGGTCGTTCTGGAATTCATTCTCGAACGCGTCACCAATATTTCGATGGGAACCGAGATCGACAACATCATCGAGTTCGAGGAACTGGCTGAGCGTAATGAAGACGCGCCTACCGCGATCATGATGCTCGACTGACGGAGGGGATAATGCCGAGATTTTCAGCCAATCTTTCCATGCTTTTCGGTGAGCATGATTTTCTGGACCGCTTCGATGCTGCCGCGAAGGCCGGCTTCGAGGGTGTGGAATATGTCGGGCCGTATGACCACACGCCTGAGGTCGTTGCCGAACGGCTCAAGCGCAATGGGCTGACGCAGGTGCTGTTCAACCTGCCACCGGGTGACTGGGCGAAGGGCGAGCGCGGCATTGCCGTTCTGCCGGATCGTATTGATGAGTTCCGCAAGGGTGTTGATAAGGCAATCGCCTACGCCAAGGCGCTAGATTGCCCGCAGGTGAACTGCCTTGCGGGCATCGCGCCGCAGGGCGTTGACGCCGCTGTGCTCGAAAACGTCTTTGTCGAGAATCTGCGCTATGCTGCGCCGCGCCTGAAGGATGCGGGCATCCGCCTGCTGATCGAGCCGATCAACACGCTGGACATTCCGGGCTTCTTCCTCACCACCAGCCGTCAGGCGCTGGCTGTGATGGATAAGGTCGGCTCGGACAACCTCTATCTGCAATATGACATTTATCACATGCAGATCATGGAGGGCGATCTGGCGCGCTCCATCGAAAAGAATCTGGCGCGCATCGCGCATATCCAGCTTGCTGACAATCCCGGCCGTCACGAGCCGGGAACAGGCGAGATCAACTATCCCTTCCTCTACGACCATCTCGACCGCATCGGCTATTCCGGTTGGGTCGGTGCGGAATACAAGCCGCGCTCTGGCACTGTAGAGGGGTTGGATTGGTTCAAGAATTTGTCGCGTAAGGCGGCGGCGTAGGGGGAATTATGGAGACCATTGGTTTTATCGGCCTTGGTATCATGGGCGGCCCGATGGCCGGTCATTTGCTGGATGCTGGCTATAGCGTTGTCACCTCAAACCATCGTGGCGCACCGCGTGCCGATCTTGTAGCCAAAGGGCTGAAGGCGGTTGCGGGCAACAAGGCGGTTGCTGAGGCGGCTGACATCATCATTACCATGGTGCCCGACACGCCTGACGTCGCCAATGTTCTGTTCGACGGCGAAGATAGCCTTGCTGCGGGCCTCTCTAAAGGCAAACTCATCATCGACATGAGTTCGATTTCGCCAATTGAAACGAAGGTTTTCGGCGAGAAAATCGAAGCGTTTGGCGCGAATTACCTCGATGCACCTGTTTCCGGTGGTGAAGTTGGGGCGAAAGCTGCGAGCCTGTCCATCATGTGCGGAGGCAAGCCGGAGGTTTTCGAGCGCGCTCGCCCTGTCCTCGAAAAGATGGGAAAGAACATCACCTTGGTTGGACCCGTTGGATCTGGTCAGACTGCCAAAGTCGCCAACCAGATCGTCGTTGCGCTCACCATCGAGGCAGTTGCGGAAGCGCTGGTATTTGCGTCGAAGGCTGGCGCTGATCCTGCCAAGGTGCGGCAGGCGCTCATGGGCGGGCTGGCGACGTCGCGGATTCTTGAAGTGCATGGCGAGCGCATGATCAAGCGCACATTCGATCCCGGCTTCCGTATCGATCTGCACCGCAAGGATCTTAACCTTGCGCTAGACGGCGCGCGTGCGCTTGGCGTTGCGCTTCCAAACACATCAACCACGCAGCAGCTATTCAATGCCTGCGCTGCGAATGGCGGGGGCAAGGACGATCATTCCGGGCTGGTGAAAGCGTTGGAACTGATGGCGGATCACGCAGTGGCTTAAACTGTCACCAAATGCCGTTGCGCTGCGTAAAGAGCTACCGCTGCAGCATTCGACACATTTAGCGAACGGATTACGCCCGGCATTTCGAGGCGCGCCAGCGCAGCGACCGTCTCGCGTGTTTTCTGGCGCAAGCCCTTGCCTTCCGCGCCCAATACAAGCGCGATTCTTCCACCAGCGAAGCTCTTTTCCAGCTCTGCCGGTCCATCCGAATCCAGCCCGATGGTCTGAAACCCTGCATCGTGCAGCGTTTCCAGCGCTTCGGCCAGATTGCGAACCTCAATGTGGTCGATATGTTCCAGCGCGCCGGAAGCCGCCTTGGCAAGCACGCCGCTTTCCTGTGGGCTATGCCGTGCAGTCGTAATCAGCGCGCCCGCACCGAACGCTACCGCTGAGCGCATGATCGCGCCGACATTATGAGGGTCCGTTACCTGATCCAGCACGAGTAGGAGGGGTGAATCACCAAGTTCGTCAAGCCGCTTTGGCTGTAGCGGCTTGGCTTCAATCAACACACCCTGATGCACAGCATCGCTGCCGGTGATGCGGTCGATTTCTCGCGGCTCCACCATTTTGACCGCGAAGGGCAGGGCACCGACATCCGCGATGCCGAGACGTTCAAGCGCATTGCGCGTGACCATCATGTGATCGATTCGGCGCTTGGGGTTGGCTATGGCCTCGCGCACGGAATGCAGGCCGTAAATCTGCACCACACCTTTCGGCACCGGTGCGCCGGTGATTGTAGGGCGAACGCGTTGCGGTTGACTGCCGGTGGTTTTGGCGCGGTGCTCGCGACGCAAACGCGCATAGTGGCTGTCCTTCGGTGTTCCAGCCTTTTTGTCGTCACTCATGCCAATCGCTTCCCTGACCTTCGCAACGCCTTAACAGTTTCCCGCAAAATGGCTACCTCGATCCTGTGCCTCAGAGCGAATATCGCTATTTGCTCAAAATAGGTCGTGAATAATTGCGACCGTGGTTGACACACCAATACGCAGTCGCCATAAGGCGCTTCGCATCGTGACTGAGCAAACATTTGCTTCGGTTCGCGGATGCGGATATGCCTCGTCGCATGGCTCCGTAGACAGTATGGAGGAGTGCCCGAGTGGTTAAAGGGGACGGACTGTAAATCCGTTGGCTTAGCCTACGTTGGTTCAAATCCAACCTCCTCCACCACTGTCGCGCCGGAAGCCACGCGGGTGTAGCTCAATGGTAGAGCAGCAGCCTTCCAAGCTGAATACGAGGGTTCGATTCCCTTCACCCGCTCCAAACTCTCCCGAGTGAATCGCCGTTATTTTTGTGAACCTTGCCGCTATTTTCTCGCGCGCACGAAAAAGCCCGCCTGACATGCAGGCGGGCCAATCATTCTAGCGGCGGTATTTATCAGGCGGCTGCCAGAACCGCCTTTGGTTCAGCCATTTCGTAACCGAGCGCTTCTGCCACGGCACGATTCGTAATGCGTCCCTTATGGACATTGAGGCCATTGCGTAGATGCTGGTCGTCAAGGATCGCCTTGATGCCTTTGTCAGCAAGCTGCAAGCCGTAATGCAGGGTCGCGTTGTTCAGGGCGTGTGCCGATGTTACGGGTACAGCGCCCGGCATGTTGGCCACGCAGTAGTGAATGATGCCATCGACTTCATATGTCGGCTCGGCATGGGTGGTTGCGTGAGACGTTTCGAAGCAGCCGCCCTGATCGATAGCGACGTCCACCAGCACCGCGCCCTTCTTCATGCCGGAAAGCATTTCGCGCGTTACAAGCTTGGGAGCGGCAGCGCCCGGAATGAGAACCGCGCCAACTACGATATCAGCCGAGAAGCATTCTTCTTCCAGCGCTTCCACTGTGGAATAGCGCGTGTGAACGCGACCGTTGAATATATCGTCCAACTGGCGCAAGCGCGGAATGGAGCGGTCGAGAATGGTAACATCTGCACCAAGGCCGGCAGCCATTTTTGCAGCATGAAGGCCGACAACGCCGCCGCCGATCACCGCAACTTTGCCGGGGAGAACGCCGGGCACGCCGCCGAGTAGAACTCCGCGCCCGCCATTTGCTTTCTGAAGCGCGGTCGCGCCAGCCTGAATCGACAAGCGTCCGGCCACCTCGGACATCGGCGCGAGCAGCGGCAGGCCGCCGCGATCATCGGTCACGGTTTCGTAAGCCACTGCGGTAACGCCGGAATCCAGCAGGCCCTTTGTCTGGGCCGGATCGGGAGCCAGATGGAGATAGGTATAGAGAATTTGTCCGTCGCGAAGCTGGACCCACTCATTCGGCTGCGGCTCCTTGACCTTCACGATCATGTCCGAGCGGGTGAAAACTTCTTCCGCCGTCTTCGCTATCGCCGCGCCCGCAGCGCGGTACGCATTGTCGTCAGCGCCTATGCCTGCGCCAGCGCCGGTCTGAACGATCACCTCGTGGCCATGCGCAACATATTCGCGCACCGCGCCGGGCGTCAGGCCGACGCGATATTCATGGTTTTTGATTTCTTTCGGGCATCCTACGCGCATCTCGTTCTCCCTTTGTCGGCTTTGTGCCGCGCTCCCTATATGGGAAGTAGAACACAAACGGCTTCGCAGGTCTTTGCGAAGATGGTTGCTTGAATAGCTAATATTCGTTATTCCTTGCGTATAAACGACTTTTCTCGCAGAAAGTTCGATAGATGGCATTGGATAAGCTTGATATCGCCATTCTTGAAGCGCTGCAGGCAGATGGGCGGCTATCCAATGCGTCTTTGGCGGAGAAGGTTGGGCTCTCTCAATCGGCTTGCTCTCGCCGTCTCGATATACTTGAAAAAAGTGGGATGATCCGAGGCTATCATGCGCGGCTGTCCAATGCCGCGCTCGGCTATCGCACCACTGCAATTGTGCATATTTCGCTTTCCGGCCAGTTTGAAAAATCGCTGGCCGAGTTTGAGGCTGCTATTCGCCGCTGCCCGAATGTGCTGTCCTGCCATCTCATGTCTGGAGAGTACGACTATATCCTGCGCATCGCGGTGAAGGATTTGCAGGACTATGAGCGTATCCATAAGGAATGGCTTTCCGCTATGCCGCATGTGACGAAGATCAATTCGTCCTTCGCCTTGCGAGAGGTGATAGACCGCACCACGGTTGGCATGAAACCCGAACCGAACTGACTGGACTTGGACACATTTAGGGTCGAAGGTTTGGCATCTGACCAGACCGGAGATTGTCCCATGTCCCGTCCTGATTTTTCCGTTTCCCGCCGCACTTTTCTCGCTGGCTCTGCTGCCAGCGCTTTTGTGATGCTCCATCCGTTTTCAGCGCGTGCGAACGCCAATCAGGCGCATTTGCGCATAATGGAAACAACAGACATTCACGTAAGCGTGCTGCCGTATGACTATTATGCGGACAAGCCCAATGACACGATGGGCCTTTCCCGCACCGCTACGCTGATCGGAAAAGTACGCGCAGAAGCCACCAACTCAATGCTGGTGGACAATGGTGATCTTCTGCAAGGCAACCCGATGGGCGATTACATCGCCTATGAGAAGGGCATGAAGGAAGGTGACATTCACCCGGTTATGAAGGGCATGAATTTGCTCGGCTACGAGTGTTCCACGCTGGGCAATCACGAGTTCAATTATGGCCTTTCCTTTATGGATAAAGTGCTGGCCGGAGCGAACTTCCCGTTCGTTTGTGCAAATCTGGTGCGGGGAACGCAGTTGGCGTCCGATCCACGACAGGACAAGCTCTACCTCAAGCCGTACGTAATCCTTGAAAAGAAGATCAAAGATGGGGCAGGCGCTGAACAACCTATCAAAATCGGCATTATCGGTTTCGTACCGCCCCAAATCATGAACTGGGATGCCAAGAACCTGACCGGCAATGTCGTAACGCGCGATATTGTGCAGGCTGCGAAGGCGTGGGTGCCGCAGATCAAGGAAGAGGGCGCGGACATCGTCATTGCGCTGTCGCACTCCGGCATCGACATCAAGCAAACCGACATGATGGAGAACGCTTCGTTCTTCCTTGCGGGCGTTGACGGCATCGACGCTGTTTTCACTGGGCACCAGCATCTGGTCTTCCCCGGCCCGAAGGATTTCGTCGGCCTGGAAGGTGTGGATGCAGAAAAGGGTACCTTAAGCGGCAAGCCCGCCGTGATGGGTGGCTTCTGGGGCTCGCATATGGGCTTGATCGACCTGCTTCTCGAAAAGGACGGGAGCAAATGGAAGGTCGTTTCGGCAACTTCGGAGGCGCGGCCCATCTATGAGCGTGTTGAGAGTAAGAATAAAGCGCTCGTTGGAGACGATGAACGTATTATCAGTGCGCTGAAGGAAGACCACGAGGCAACGCTCGCCTATGTTCGCAGGCCGGTCGGCAAGACCTCGGCACCGCTCTATTCTTATTTCGCGCTGGTTGCGGATGATCCGTCGGTGCAGATCGTGAGTCAGGCGCAGACATGGTACATCAAGGATCTGCTTAAAGATTCACAATGGAAAGATTTGCCGGTTCTCTCCGCTGCCGCACCGTTCAAGTCGGGCGGGCGAGGTGGACCGGATTACTACACTGATGTTCCTGCAGGCGATATTGCTATCAAGAACGTCGCTGACCTTTACCTGTATCCCAACACTGTGCGTGCAGTGGAAATCACCGGGGCGGAGGTGAAAGAATGGCTCGAAATGTCGGCTGGCATTTTCAACAAGATCGAGCCGGGAAAGAGTGATCAATCGCTCATCAACAAGGATTTCCCGGCCTATAATTTCGACGTTATCGATGGTGTCACCTACAAGATCGACCTGTCGCAACCGCCGAAATATGACCCCAAGGGCAATCTGATCAATGCCGGGTCAAATCGTATCGCTGACTTGAATTTTGACGGAAAACCGATTGATCCAGCACAAAAATTCGTAGTCGCCACGAATAATTACCGCGCAGGCGGCGGCGGCAATTTTCCGGGAATCAACGCATCGAAGATCATTTATGAGGCGCCCGACACAAACCGTGATGTTATCGTGCGCTATATCGTGGATCAGGGTACAATAAATCCTTCTGCTGATTCCAACTGGTCATTCATGCCTTTGTCGGGAACCAGTGTTGTTTTTGAAACCGGACCAAGGGCCAAGGCGTTTCTCGATTTGGTCAAGGGAGTAAAAATTTCGGCAGATGGCGAGGGAGAGGAAGGTTTCGCGCGCTATCGTATCGATCTATGATTGCGCTCTGACGATTGGTCGCAGCCTGTGATACCTGCGCATGTTGTTGTAGGAATTATCGGCGTATAAAGGGGCCGCCAGATCAATAGGCAAGGTAATGCGGAACCTCTACCAATTCGTACGGCAAAAGGGCTGGCTTCCTTACATCAGCTTTGCGCACGATCTTCTCGTCGCTCTCGTCGCTTTCGTGGCGGCGTTTGCTGTTGCCTACAATACGAATTATTTGTCGTGGATTTAGCATCTTCCCCAGAAGATCGCTGCCTTTGTCGCGCTTAGCGTTGTTTGTATCTACGTTTTCCGCGTCAACCGAACGTCATGGCGCTATGTGTCGGCTCCCGACGTGCTGGAGATCATCAAGGCAGTCGTCGTCGCCGTGGCCATATACACCGTCGGCGCTTTTCTCGTTTCTCGCGGTCAGAATACGCCGCGCTCGGTTCCTGTGCTCACGACCCTATTTATGATCGGGGGCATGGTTGGTTCACGCTTTGCCTATCGGTTGATGCTTGAACGCGGGCTTGGATCGCGGGCGAACAAGCGCGCCAGACAGACTTCGCGTCGCGTTATCCTTTACGGGATGAACGACGAGGCAGACAGTTTTATCCGCTCTGTTCGGCGGCAGGGGAACGGCAGTTTTGAAGTAGCCGCCATCGTTGACGATAGCCTCTTCGCCAAGGGCCGAATCGTTCAAGGCGTTAAAGTTCGTGGGCGCTTGAATGATCTGGAAGCTGTACAGGCGCTGCTTAAATCCCGCCGCAAGCCAGCTTCTGAGCTTATCATTACCGATCCAAACCTTTCGCGTAAAAGGCTTGGGGAAATCGTGGAGGCGGGCACCGCTGCCGGGTTGAAAGTGTTGCGATTGCCGGATCGAACCTCGGCCACGCTTCTAACGACCGATCAATTGCTGGAACCGAAGGAGATTGAACTCGGCGACTTGCTTGGGCGGCCGGAAATCAAAACCGATTTGCAGGGCGTGTCGTCCATGATCAATCGCCGCGTCGTGTTGGTTACGGGAGCGGGCGGATCGATTGGTTCGGAACTTTGCCGGCAGATCGCGATGCTCGGCCCGCAAAAGCTGATTGTCACCGATAATTCCGAGTTCCTGCTGTATAATCTGGATACGGAATTGCGGGATCGTCATCCCCAGCTTGCGCTCGTGGCGCGTATTCTCGATGTGCGCGACCGTGCTCGCGTCAACCAGATATTTGAGGAGTTCAAACCTCAGCTTGTGTTCCACGCGGCGGCGCTGAAACACGTTCCGTTGGTTGAATCGAACCCTCTTGAAGCGATAAAGACCAATCTTCTCGGTACGCGTAACGTGGCCGACGCGGCGCTTTTAAACAGCGCTCTGTCCTTTGTCATGATCTCTACCGACAAGGCGGTGAACCCGACTAACGTTATGGGCGCGACCAAGCGTTCGGCGGAGTCCTATTGTCAGGCGCTGGATGTTTCCTCGGACGCGACCAGCTTCAAGACCGTGCGGTTCGGCAATGTTCTTGGTTCCAACGGCTCGGTCGTGCCGCGCTTTAAGGAACAGATTGCGGCTGGTGGGCCGGTTACGGTTACCCATCCGGATATCATTCGCTTTTTCATGACCATTCCGGAAGCCGTCCGGCTCGTGCTGAATGCGTCTTCCCATGCCATGCATCGTGCGAATGAGCGCGGCAAGATCATGGTACTGGATATGGGCAAGCCGGTTCGCATTCTGCATCTTGCAGAGCGGATGATTTAGCTTGCGGGCTTCAAGCCTTATACTGACGTGGACATTGTTTTCTCCGGCCTGCGACCGGGTGAAAAGCTCTATGAGGAATTGTTCGACAAGTCGGAAGTGCGTGAGGACACCGCGCACGACGGCTATTTCGTCGCTTCGCCGCGCATGATCGACCATGTTTTGCTGAATAAATCCGTGGCCGAGATTGAAGGCGCTGTTGCGCGCGAAGATCGTGAGCGGGCATTGATGATCCTGCATCACATTGTGCCGGAGTTTACGCGCAACGAGCGTGCCGCATCTGATGAAGCTGAAAAGCGCTCACTATCTCGAGCAGAAGCCGAACAAGACCAAGCGATTTCCTAGACAGTTAAATTTCCGGCAGCTAAGAAGCACCGTCGAGTTTTCCCGCCGGTTCGCCGGCGGTTTTTCATGAAGGTCAGTGCATGAGCGGCGTCAACGAGATCAGGTCAACGTTCCTCGATTATTTCCGTAAGAACGGTCACGAGGTTGTGGCGTCCAGTCCACTGGTGCCGCGAAACGATCCGACCCTGATGTTCACCAATGCTGGCATGGTACAGTTCAAGAACGTGTTTACGGGTCTTGAGAAGCGGCCGTATACGCGCGCTGCGACCGCGCAGAAAAGCGTGCGCGCTGGCGGCAAGCACAATGACCTGGACAATGTCGGCTATACCGCGCGCCACCTGACCTTCTTTGAAATGCTGGGCAATTTTTCGTTCGGCGATTATTTCAAGGAAAACGCCATCGAATTCGCCTGGAACCTCATAACCAAGGATTTCGGTCTACCGAAGGATAAGCTGCTCGTCACTGTCTACCATACGGACGACGAAGCAGCCGAATACTGGAAGAAGATCGCGGGCTTCTCGGATGATCGCATTATCCGAATTCCCACTTCCGACAATTTCTGGGCGATGGGCGATACCGGTCCATGCGGCCCGTGTTCGGAGATTTTCATCGACCGTGGCGAGCATATCTGGGGTGGGCCTCCCGGAAGCCCGGAAGAAGATGGCGACCGCTTCCTTGAGTTCTGGAACCTCGTGTTCATGCAATATGAGCAGGTCACGAAGGAAGAGCGGATCAGCTTGCCGCGCCCATCCATCGATACTGGCATGGGCCTTGAGCGCATGGCTTCGATCCTGCAAGGCGTCGAAAGCGTATTCGAGACCGACCTTTTCAGGCATTTGATCGAGGCAACTTCATCTGCGCTCGGTCGTGGCCCCGATGCGGAAACCGTTGCATCGTTCCGTGTGATTGCGGACCATCTGCGTTCATCGTGCTTCCTCATTGCGGATGGTGTGCTGCCATCCAATGAGGGCAGGGGCTACGTGCTGCGCCGGATCATGCGCCGCGCGATGCGTCACGCGCAGCTTCTTGGCGCGTCCGAACCGGTGATGTGGAGACTGGTCCCGGCACTGGTGCGCGAAATGGGGCAGGCATACCCAGAACTCGGCCGCGGCGAGGCCCTCATTACTGAAACCCTAAAGCTTGAGGAATTGCGCTTCCGTAAAACGCTCGCTCGCGGACTCAATTTGCTGGAAGACGCAACCGCCTCGCTGAAATCGGGCGACATGCTGGATGGCGAAACCGCGTTCAAGCTGTATGACACTTACGGATTTCCGCTCGATCTGACGCAGGACGCGCTGCGCCAGCGCAATATCTCCGTCAACCTCGACGGCTTTCAGGATGCAATGGAGCGCCAGAAGGCGGAGGCGCGCGCGAATTGGGCTGGCTCCGGCGAGGCTGCGACGGAAACGATCTGGTTTGCGCTGCGTGAAAAGCTCGGCGCAACGGAATTTCTCGGCTACGATACCGAAAAGGCAGAGGGCGTTGTGCTGGCCATCGTTCAGGATGGCAAAGAGGTCGCGCAGGCTGGTGATGGTGACAAGGCTTCAATCATCGTAAACCAGACGCCATTTTACGGCGAGTCTGGCGGCCAGATGGGTGATACCGGCACGATCTCCGGCGATGGCTTTACCTTCACAGTTACCGACACCCAAAAGAAAGCTGATGGGTTGTTTGTGCATATCGGCACAGTTTCCAAGGGCAGCATCAAGGTCGGTGCAGCCGTTGAGCTTAATGTTGCGCATGAGCGACGCACGCGTTTGCGAGCAAATCATTCTGCGACCCATTTGTTGCACGAAGGTCTGCGTGAAGTTCTCGGCACCCATGTTGCGCAAAAGGGTTCGCTGGTTGCGCCGGATCGTCTGCGCTTCGACTTCTCACATCCCAAGCCCATCAGCCACGAGGAGCTTGAGCGCGTCGAGGAGCTTGCAAACGAAATCATTGTGCAGAACGCCCCTGTCACAACGCGCTTGATGAGCGTCGATGACGCGATTGCAGAGGGCGCGATGGCGCTCTTCGGCGAAAAGTATGGCGACGAGGTGCGTGTCGTTTCAATGGGCACTGGCTTGCATGGCGAAAAGGCGAACCGGCCTTATTCTGTAGAGCTTTGCGGTGGCACGCATGTTTCTGCGACCGGAGATATCGGCTTGGTGCGCATTGTGAGTGAGGGCGCGGTTGCTGCTGGTGTGCGACGCGTCGAAGCGCTTACCGGTATTGCCGCGCGCAAGCATCTGGACGAGCAGGATCAGCGCCTGAAGGCTGTCGCTTCTGCGTTGAAGGTTGCGCCCGCTGATGTGTTGGCTCGCGTCGAGTCTTTGCTGGATGAGCGCAAGAAGCTGGAACGGGAATTGACCGACGCGCGCAAGAAACTCGCTATGGGCGGATCGGCCAAAGCCGATGGCGGCGGCGAGACAGAGCAGGTTGCTGGCGTGGGTTTCCTTGGCAAATCAGTGTCCGGCGTTGCGCCAAAAGATCTCAAGTCGCTGGCCGATGAAGGCAAGAAATCGCTCGGCTCCGGTGTGGTCGTTCTGGTCGGTGATGCCGATGGGAAGGCGAGCGTTGTCGTGGGCGTCACAGACGATTTGACCACGCGTTTCAGCGCAGTTGATCTGGTGCGTGTTGCCTCTGCCGCCCTCGGCGGGCAGGGCGGCGGTGGTCGACCGGATATGGCGCAGGCGGGTGGACCCGATGCATCCAAGGCAGCCGATGCAATTGCAGCGGTGAAGGCAGCTCTCGCGGCGTAGGCGGACGAGGGTCTGCTCTCGAAATACCACCCAAAACAAAAAGGCGCACCGTTGAGCGCGCCTTTTCTTTTCTGCGGAGACTGACTGTTACGCCATCGCCTTTTGCAAATTCTCGTCGATCTTGTCGAGGAAGCCCGTGGTGGAGAGCCAAGGCTGATCGGGACCGATCAGCAGCGACAAATCCTTGGTCATGAAGCCGGATTCAACCGTCTGTACGCAGACCTTTTCCAGCGTTTCTGCGAACTTCTTCAACTGGGCATTGTCGTCCAGCTTGGCGCGATGAGCCAGCCCGCGCGTCCATGCGAAGATGGATGCGATGGAGTTGGTCGACGTTTCCTCGCCCTTCTGATGCTGGCGATAGTGACGCGTGACCGTGCCGTGCGCGGCTTCGGCCTCGACAGTCTTGCCGTCCGGCGTCATGAGAACCGATGTCATCAGGCCGAGCGAGCCGAAGCCCTGCGCCACCGTGTCGGACTGCACGTCGCCGTCATAGTTCTTGCAGGCCCATACATAACCGCCCGACCATTTCAGGCTCGAAGCAACCATGTCGTCGATCAGGCGATGCTCATACCAGATCTTGCGCGCCTTGAATTCGGCCTCGAATTCCTTCTCATATACTTCCTGGAAGATGTCCTTGAAGCGACCGTCATAGGCCTTGAGGATCGTGTTCTTGGTGGACAGATAGACCGGATATCCGCGCAGCAGGCCGTAGTTCAGCGAGGCGCGAGCGAATTCGCGGATCGACTCATCGACGTTATACATCGCCATCGCCACGCCGGAACTAGGCGCGTCATATACGTCATGTTCGATCACCGTGCCGTCATCACCGACGAACTTGATCGTCAGCTTGCCCTTGCCGGGATAGCGGAAGTCCGTCGCCTTATACTGGTCGCCGAATGCGTGACGCCCAACGATGATCGGCTTGGTCCAGCCAGGCACCAAGCGTGGCACGTTCTTCATGATGATAGGTTCGCGGAAAATCACGCCGCCCAGAATGTTGCGGATCGTGCCGTTCGGCGACTTCCACATTTTCTTGAGGCCGAATTCTTCAACGCGCGCCTCGTCCGGTGTAATGGTCGCGCACTTGACGCCGACGCCATACTTTTTGATCGCGTTCGCCGCATCGATGGTGACCTGATCGTTGGTCGCGTCGCGATGCTCCATGCCGAGGTCATAATAGTCCAGATTTACGTCGAGATAGGGGTGGATCAACTTGTCCTTGATGAGTTGCCAGATGATGCGAGTCATCTCATCCCCGTCTAGCTCGACAACGGGATTTGCCACCTTGATCTTCGACATAAATAGAGCCTCGTGTGAAAACGCGCGAATTGGATGTGTGAGTGGCCTATAGCAAAGCGGTCCGGCGCGCGCAAATGGCGAGCCGCAGTCTACGACAAAGTGTCGAGCCCCTTCAATTTGCCGCGCGAATATGGCATCCGACCCAGCAATCGCCGCAATGAACAGGCACCGCAAGCAAATGGCAGGAACTGATAGCGATAGACCCATGATTACCGGCGGGCCGGCTGTTATTCTTGTCGAGCCGCAGCTTGGTGAGAATATCGGCATGGTGGCGCGTGCCATGGCGAATTTTGGGCTGTCGGAACTGCGTCTCGTCAAGCCACGCGATGGCTGGCCGAACGAGCGTGCGCGCGCGGCGGCCAGTAAGGCAGATCACGTCATTGATGGCGTGGCTGTGTATGAAATGCTTGCCGAAGCCGTTGCCGATCTCAATTTCGTTTTCGCGACGACGGCGCGTGAGCGCGATGGCTTCAAGCAGGTGCGCGGGCCGGTTGAGGCAGCACGCACCCTGCGAACCCGTTATAACGATGGCGAGAAGATCGGCATTCTCTTCGGGCGTGAAAAATTCGGTCTGTTCAATGAAGAAGTCGGGCTGGCTGACGAGATTGTCACCTTTCCGGTCAATCCGGCTTTTGCGTCGCTGAACATCGCGCAGGCGGTACTGCTGATGTCTTATGAGTGGATGAAGTCTGGCCTCGCATCCGAGACTGATACGGCGTTTCGCGGGCCGGATATGGAACCCGCGTCCAAGGTGCAACTGCATAGTTTTTTTGAGCATCTCGAATCCGCATTGCAGGCGCGCGGCTATTTTCGGCCGGCAGCCAAGAAACCTAAGATGGTCGACAATCTGCGCTCTGTGCTGACCCGTCCCGGCTTCGCGGAAGCAGAGTTGAAGGTGCTGCGCGGCGTGCTGTCGTCACTCGATTATTTCTCGCCCAAGCAACCACGCGGCAGCGGCTATCCCGAACGCAAGGAACTAGTCGACCGCGCTGCTCACGGCGAGGAAGGGGCGGCACCTCTTTCGGAGCGCGGCAAGGAAGCAATGGCTAAGACGAGGCGTCAAACATGGCTAACCGCCCAGTTTTGATGTTCGACTCAGGCGTGGGCGGGCTCACGGTCCTGCGCGAGGCGCGCGTGCTCATGCCTGACAGGCGATTTGTTTATTTCGCTGACGACGCCGCATTTCCCTATGGTGATTGGGAAGAACCCGCGCTGAATGAGCGTGTCGTTTCGCTTTTCGGCGACCTTATAAAGCGCTATCGGCCGCAGATTGCGGTCATTCCGTGCAACACGGCTTCGACGCTTTCGCTCACCGATCTGCGCGAGGCCTATCCTGAAACGCCATTTGTAGGCACCGTTCCTGCCATCAAGCCCGCAGCGGAGCGCACCCGCTCCGGCCTCGTGTCGGTGCTCGCGACGCCCGGCACCGTAAAGCGTCAATACACGCGTGATTTGATTGGCAAATGGGCGGGGCAATGTCATGTACGGCTGGTTGGCAGCACGCAACTCGCGCGTCTGGCGGAAATTTATATGCGTGAAGGTTTCGTCGATGAGGAAGCCGTTCGCGCCGAGATAGAGCCGTGCTTTGTCGAAAAGGACGGACAGCGGACTGACATCGTAGTGCTTGCCTGCACGCACTACCCGTTTCTCATAAATCGTATGCGCAAAATGGCGCCGTGGCCGGTGGACTGGATTGATTCCAGCGAGGCGATAGCTCGGCGCACGCTTTCGCTTCTGGGCGAGGTAAACCCCGGCGAGCACGCTGCGCCGCCGAAGGATATGCACGATATTGCGGTGTTCAGTTCTGGAAGCGTGGATTTCGCCACGCGTCGCCTGATGCAGGGTTTTGGACTTTCTGTAAGCTGACGGAACAGCGATTGCCCGCCTGCGTTGAGATTTCATCAACGACAGGAGGCTTCCATGCCCGCAAAATCACAAGCACAGCAAAAAGCCGCAGGCGCTGCACTCTCGGCAAAGCGCGGTGAAACGAAAAAGAGCGAACTCAAAGGCGCGTCCAAGGAAATGTACGATTCCATGAACGAAGAGCAGCTTGAGGAATTTGCGGAAACCGAGCGCAAGGGATTGCCCAAAAAGAAAGCCAGCTAGCTGGTTTGACTTTTGCCGTGCTTTCTCCTATGTCCACGCCGCGCCGGGTCGAAATACCCGGCGCTGGCTTTTGTCGGTTCAGGGCCTGACACGATTGCCGGAAATATGCCCTGAGATCATTGACGTGTCCCGTGGATTGCCCGCAGCGTTGTGGGAAATCCTGTCAGGTTTCGAAAACGGAAGCCAGAGGAGGGCGCGTTTCCTTCACCCGGAACGTGAAGTTCCGGGCGCAACGTTTTGAAAGGGAATGCGATGAGCAAACGCGAATCGGCAAAGTATAAAATTGATCGCCGTCTTGGCGAAAACATCTGGGGCCGTCCTAAGTCCCCAGTAAACCGTCGTGAATATGGTCCCGGCCAGCACGGTCAGCGCCGCAAGGGTAAGCTGTCCGATTTCGGTCTGCAGCTTCGCGCAAAGCAGAAGCTGAAGGGCCACTATGGCGACGTTTCGGAAAAGCAGTTCCGCAAGATTTATGAGGAAGCCAACCGTCGTCGTGGCGATACTTCCGAAAACCTGATTGGTCTGCTGGAATCGCGCCTTGACGCTGTCGTCTATCGCGCGAAGTTCGTGCCAACCATCTTCGCGGCACGCCAGTTCATCAATCATGGCCACATCAACGTGAACGGCAAGCGCACCAACATTGGTTCGTATCGCTGCAAGCCGGGCGACGTGATCGAAGTGCGCGAAAAGTCCAAGCAGCTCGTGCTGGTTCTGGAAGCTATTCAGCTCGCAGAGCGTGACGTTCCGGATTACATCGAAGTTGATCACAACAAGATGGTCGCGACCTATCGTCGTGTACCGGGTCTCTCGGACGTGCCTTTCGCAGTCCAGATGGAACCGAATCTGGTGGTCGAGTTTTATTCTCGCTAAGCGCGCCTGCTTTATCGCAGAGCATTTGGAGCGGCCCGCAAGGGCCGCTTTTCGTTTTGAGAAGGCTCTTGTCACAAGGCTGGCTAGAGGTTTCTGTTATCGGCAGGCGTTATCATTTTCCAAGCGGAAGGAGAAAGCCGATGCTGAAGTTTTACTTTGCACCTTGGTCGCGATCTGTCGGTGTTCATTGGCTGCTTGAAGAGATTGGTGCGCCTTACGAGCGCATTCACATCGACATCAGGGCAAAGGGCGGCGTGCCCGAGAGCTACCGGGAAATTCAGCCGAACAAGAAAGTGCCTGCGATTGACCACAATGGCACGGTCGTAACGGAACGTGCTGCGATCTGCCTTTATTTGACCGAAGCTTTCCCCGACGCCAAGCTTGCGCCTCCGGTGGGAGCGCACGACCGTGCGGCGTTTCTCACTTGGCTGGTCTATTGCGATTCCGTTTTTGATCCTGCGGTCGCGGCCCATGCGCAGGGCATTTCATATCGACCCGGCAGTTTCTCGTTCGGTTCATATGACGACATGCTTACCAATGTCCGCAAGCGGCTCGCCAAAAATCGGTTCATCGCGGGCGATAATTTCACCGCCGCGGACACGCAGATGGCGAGCGGCCTGTTCTTCACTATCAATATTCTGAAAGCGGTGCCGAATGATCCAGTATTTCAGGATTATTTAAGCCGCACGCTTTCACGCCCCGCCTATCAGCGCATCATGTTGATCGAGAAAGAAATCACGGAAGCGACAAACGCGCCTGTTGCTCAGGCTGCAATCCCGTAAAGGTCGTAAGCGTCCGCCCGTTCGATCTTCACCGTCACAATGTCGCCCGTGCGCAATGGGCGGCGCGATTCGATATGAACCGAACCGTCGATCTCCGGCGCGTCGTATTTGGTGCGGCCCTTAGCCGAAAGCCCGTTCGCTTCGTCGATGATCACCGGCAGGCGCTTGCCGACCTTTTTCTTCTGTTGCTGGGCAGAAATCTTTTGCTGGCGCTGCATGAAGCGATGCCAACGCGCTTCTTTCACTTCCTGTGGCACCGCTGGCAGGCTCATTTCCTCGGAGCGCGCGCCGCCGACAGGTTCATATTTGAAGCAACCGGCGCGGTCGATTTTCGCTTCGTCCAGCCAGTCGAGAAGCATCTCGAAATCTTCTTCCGTTTCGCCGGGGAAACCCACAATGAACGTCGAGCGGATCGAGAGATCCGGGCAGGCATCGCGCCATGAGCGGATGCGGTCGAGCGTCTTCTCGCCATGTGCGGGGCGGCGCATATTCTTAAGCACGGCCGGCGAGGCGTGCTGGAACGGAATATCCAGATAGGGCAGCACCTTGCCTTCGGCCATCAGCGGAATTACGTCCGCCACGTGCGGGTATGGATAAACGTAGTGCAGGCGCACCCACATTCCCATGTCGCCAAGCTCACGCGAGAGGTCGAGGAATTTCGCGCGCACCTCGCGGTCGCCCCACTGGCTCGCGGCATATTTTATGTCCACGCCATAGGCGCTCGTATCTTGGCTGATGACCATGATTTCCTTGACGCCAGCCTTCGCCAATTTCTCGGCCTCCCGCAGCACATCGGCAGCGGGGCGTGAAACTAGGTCGCCGCGCAGGGCAGGGATGATGCAGAACGTGCAGCGATTGTTGCAGCCTTCGGAAATCTTGAGATAGGCGTAGTGGCGTGGCGTGAGCTTCACACCTTGCGGCGGCAGCAGGTCCACATAGGGATCATGTGCGGGAGGGGCGGCCTCGTGCACAGCCGCCATCACGCTTTCATAAGCCTGCGGTCCTGTGATTGCGAAAACGTTGGGATGCTTGTCTCGGATTAAGTCCGGCGTTGCACCCATGCAGCCGGTCACAATCACCTTGCCGTTTTCTTTCATCGCCGTGCCGATGGCTTCCAGCGACTCGTCGCGCGCGGAATCGAGGAAACCACAAGTGTTCACAACGACCAGATCAGCGCCGTCATGCTTGCGGGCAATTTCGTATCCCTCCGCGCGAAGGCGGGTGATGATGCGTTCGGAATCGACGAGAGCTTTAGGACAGCCAAGGCTCACAAAGCTGACGCGGGGCGCTACTGACATGGATTTCACTTCAATGGCCAAAGGCCGAACCTTTCGGTCCGGCCCTGATAAATTTCATATTGCGCGGCGCAGTATCACACTTGGCGACGCAATGAAACCTGTCCGTTTAATGGGCGAGGCTTCCGGGCGCACCAAACAACACGCTGAGGAAACCAAGCTGATCGGGCCACTGGTTGTATGCGCCCTTCAAAGTCATCTCGATTGCGACATACAGAATGACCAGCAAGCCAATGTAGGCGATCCAGCGATAGCGATGCAGTAAGCGCGCAATGAAGGAAGCCGCGAAGCCCATGAGAGCGATGGAGAGCGCAAGGCCAATGATGAGAACGGTGGGGTGGTCCATCGCCGCGCCAGCAACCGCGAGGACATTGTCGAGAGACATTGAAACGTCTGCGATAACGATCTGCATCGCGGCCTGCGCAAAGGTCTTGCGAGTGCCTTTGCCGGCAACAGTGCCGTCGGCGTTGTAATCCGTATCGGACAGGGCTTCGGTCGCATCGGCCTCGTCTTCATGCGAGACGCGCAGTTCGCGCCACATTTTCCAGCACACGTAGAGCAGCAGCAAACCGCCGGCGATAAGCAGGATCGGCCCGATTTGCAGAAGCTGCTGCGTGATGAGCGCGAAGATGATGCGCAGCACGGTTGCTGCGCCGATACCTACAAGGATAGCCTTCTTGCGCTGATCTTTTGGAAGTCCCGCTGCTGCCAAGCCGATAACAATGGCATTGTCCCCGGCAAGCACCAGATCGATTGCGATAACCTGGAGCAGAGCTGAAAAGCCTGCGGCAGTAAAAATTTCCATCTCGCAACTATCCCCTGACGAATTCCAGCATTGGCCCTAACGTGTGATGTCGGCACCCGTCAAGCGCTTCGCCGCGTTCTGCATTTCATTCACAGGTGCTGCTCGTGAACGAGGGCGAACGCATATGGTTGCAACATACGTCCTATATCAGCGCCAGTCCTTTCAGGCTTGCGAAGCCCGCTTTCCCAACAATGATATGGTCATGGACTGCTATCCCCAATGGCTTGCATACTCCCATGATCGTTTTTGTCATTTCGATATCGGCGTTGGAAGGGGCCGGGTCGCCTGAAGGGTGATTGTGCACCAGGATAATGGCCGTCGCGGACAGTTCCAGCGCGCGCTTGGCCACTTCGCGCGGATAGGCAGGCGTATGATCGACTGTTCCTGTTTGCTGCACTTCGTCCGCGATCAAAGCGTTTCGCTTGTCGAGAAACAGGATACGAAACTGCTCCTTGGGCTCGAACGCCATTGCGGTCCGCACATAATCCAGCAGTAATTGCCAGGACGAGAGCACCTCGCGCTGTGCAACTTCGCCTTTTGCCATGCGTTTGGCAGCCGCCGCAATTACCTTGAGATCAAATGCGACCGCTTCTCCAATCCCATCGACCTCGCGAAGTAAACGCTCCGGTGCACCTAGCACCTCGCTCAGGGAGCCGAATCGTTGAATGAGCGCTTTTGCGCGCGCCTTGGTATCGGCGCGGGCAATTGAACGGAAAAGCAAGAGTTCAAGCATTTCATAATCTTGCAGCGCTTCGGGGCCGCAGTCGCGCAGACGTTGCCGAAGCCGCTCGCGATGACCCAGATAGTGCGGCTTTTCTGCTTTTGGGTCCGGTTTAGCCAGTGGCTTTATCGGCCGCTCGCCGAAGAAACCGCGTTCATCCTGCTCGTCTTGCATGCTCGATCCTGCGCCGCACGAATATGTATTAGAGCGTGCTCATGCGCGAATGAAGCGGGCAGATTCAGTTATCCTTGGGATTCCTGTTCAGGATGGCAGGCCGGGGCGGTCCAAGCCCTTGGGCGAAAGCGTGAAAATCTCGCAACCATCCTTGGTCACGCCAACCGTGTGCTCATACTGAGCCGAAAGCGAGCGATCGCGGGTAACGGCGGTCCAGCCGTCGGATAGCACTTTCACGTGCGGCCGACCGAGATTGATCATCGGCTCAATTGTGAAAATCATACCTTCCCGCATTTCGATCCCCTCATGCGAAGACCCGTAATGCAGAATGTTCGGCGCATCGTGAAACAGCCTGCCGACGCCGTGGCCGCAGAAGTCGCGCACCACGGAGCAGCGCTCACGCTCCGCAAAAGTCTGGATAGCCGCCCCGATTGCGCCGGTGCGCGCTCCGGGCTTAACGGCGGCTATGCCGCGCATCAGGCATTCATGCGTCACTTCAAGCAGTCGCTCTGCAGCACGCTTGATCTGGCCAACCGGATACATACGGCTGGAATCGCCGTGCCAGCCATCCAGAACATAAGTCACGTCGATGTTGACCACATCGCCTTCGCGCAGAGGCTTGTCATCTGGAATACCGTGGCAAACAACGTGGTTGATCGAGGTGCAGGAGGCTTTTGTGTAGCCGCGATAATTCAGTGTCGCAGGCAGAGCGCCGTTATCCATGCCGAATTCGAAAACCATCCGATCAATCGTATTGGTCGTTACGCCGGGCTGAACGAGATCAGCCAGTTCATCGAGGCAACGCGCGGTCAGTTGGCACGCGCGCCGCATGCCCTCGAACGCATCCGCGTTGTACAGACGTATTTGGCCGGTGTTGCGCATGGGCGCGGTTTCGGCGTCGAGATAAGTGACCATGGCAATGTCTCAGAATAGCGCCCCGTCCGGGCAAATTAGCTTGTCCCGGATTTGGCACCTTGGCTCATAAATTTCAACCGCAACGACAAGGTGTTCGCGTGCGAACACGCGAATTTCGATCAAATAAGCAGGATGCCATTGGTCTGACCGATTTTTTAGGCGCGTTCAGGCCTTTGTCGGCTTTTTTGCGTCCTTTGAGCGCTTGGCAAGTGCGGGTCCGGCACCAGCCGTTTTCCGCGATGCACTCGCAGAAGTTGCTGCTGGCTTTTTGGCCGCAGCAGGCTTCTTTGTCGCTGCCTTTTTGGGCGCGACAGGCTTTTTCGGTGCTTTATCTTCCTTGTCGATTTCGCCTTCGGCCTGCTGCCAGTGGCGTTGCGCTGCGCCTTCCGGCTTGCCTTCACGATCCCAAATTGCGTGTGCTCGTTCTCTTATGCGCTCGTCACGATTTCCGCTCATATCCTGCTCCCGGATGGCGTTGCACGACTGGCGCGAGCATGAATCAAACTTTCAGATTCAGGCCGCAAGCACAGCCTGCCACATAGTGCCAAAGGTGCAAAGCGTGAAGTTTACGTGGTTCAGTTGATGTAGACGCGAACGTAACGGCCCTTGTAGGGCTGGTAGTAGATTGTGCCGCAGCGCCAGACGACAACATTGCCATAGACTGTTTTTATGCATCCTGTCGGCAGTGTCGCGACGTAGATATTCGTCTGTTTGATTATGATCTTTTTTGCCTGAGCTTCGACGATAAAGCCTGAAGTGAGTGGGGACACATTGCTGGCCGCGATCGCTGCCAAAACGGCAAATCCTGCGAACACTGCTTTGCGGAAAGATGCACTGAAAAGTTTCATTCGATCCTCCCATCCAGTCTTAAATGACCGGCGGTTGGCGAGATTATGGTGCAACCAGAACGTTAGCAAGTGGCGGCATTCGCGTGCCTGCCAGCCCTTTCATAGACCTCGCATAAAGGCATTAGCGGTATTAGCCGACCTTCCTCTAAGTGCTGAATTGTATTGCGCTTTGTTTGCAAGCTAGGATTGCGCACTCATTGCGGCTTTCCCTATGCCGCCCGCCCGGAGCCGTCATGAGTGTGCCCGTCGGCCTTTGCCGGCGGGCGCTGCGTTTTCGGGTGAGGTTGGCAGTCGTGCATACTGTTCTATGGGCTGGCGTGAATGCGGCAGTTGAGTCAGCTTGTCGCTCTATCATGCCGCAATCGATCTTTCCCCTTCCGCCGATTTCCGACCCCTCTCTAGCAGAGACGCTGGGCGAACATATTGCGTTGGGGGTCGATATTCGAGCGCGTTGCATCAGTACCGGCTGCAATCACAATGTCCCGCTGAAGCTGGTCTTGCTTGCGCGTTATCTGGGCAGTCGGCATGGCGCGCGCCCGGAACATCTCAAGCCTTATTTTTATTGTCCAAACTGCCGCTCCGCAGGGTTGTCGGACGATAACATCGCGTTTTCATATTATGCCTGCACCGCGCCGCATACGTTGTTAAACGATGCAGGCGACGGAGCGGATGCTCATCGCACCGCCGCCTGAGCACCACGCGTTGCTCAGGCCTTTATGAAGCGCCGACGCTAGAATTTCGGCGGTGTGGTCGCGTCAAATGCCGGCGGTGCATTCAAACCATTGCCCGTCTGGCCGGGAATTTCGATCTTGATGTTATCAAGGTCTTGAATGACGTTGGTGTCAACGAATGCCGTTACCAATCCGGGGAACGCGATAAGAATCGCCACAAGCATTAGCTGTAAGACCAGCCACGGTATCGCGCCCATATAGATGTCGCGTGTCTTGATCGATTTCGGCGCGATACCTCGGAGATAAAACAGTGCGAAGCCAAATGGCGGGTGCATGAAGCTCGTTTGCATGTTCGCGCAGATCATGACGCCGAACCAGATCAGGTCGATGCCAAGAGCGGTCGCGGCAGGTGCGAGCAGGGGAATGATGATGAACGCGATCTCGAAGAAATCGAGGAAGAACGCCATGATGAATATGAAGATATTCACGAAGATGAGGAAGCCGACGACACCACCCGGCAGCGACGTCAACATTTCCTGAATCCAATGGCTGCCGCCTACGCCCTGGAAAACAAGGCTGAACACGCGTGCGCCGAGCAGGATGAACACCACCATCGCGGTCAGGCGCATGGTCACATCCATAGCCTGCCACGTCATATTCCATGTCAGACGCCCGTTGAACCACGCCAGCAACAACGCACCGACGACGCCCATTGCGCCCGCTTCTGTCGGCGTTGCCAGCCCCATGAATATGGTGCCGAGCACGATGAAAATCAGCGCCAGTGACGGGATCATGCCTCGCGCACAGCGCACCAGCAACGGCCAGCCGCGAAGCGTGCGAGCTTCCGGCGGCAGGGCGGGGACATCCTGCGGGCGAATGATGCTAAGAATGAACACCCAGCCAGCAAACAGCAGCACCTGTACAATCGAAGCGCCGGTTGCACCGAGATACATATCGCCCGGCGACTTGCCTAGCTGATCGGCGAGGACGATCAAAACCAGTGAGGGCGGAATAAGCTGCGTAATCGTTCCCGACGCGGCGATGATGCCGGTCGCGTGGCGCACATTGTAACCGTACTTCGTCATGATCGGCAGCGAGATCAGACCCATCGCGATAACCGACGCTGCGACAGTGCCGGTAATCGCGCCAAGGATCGCACCAACCAGAATAACCGCGTAGGACATGCCGCCACGGATGCCGCCAAACAGCTGCCCGAAGCCCTCTAGCAGATCTTCGGCCAAGCCACTTCGTTCAAGAATGACGCCCATCAGGGTGAAGAACGGAATCGCCAGCAGTAATTCGTTCGAAAGCACCGAGAACAGCTGGTAGGTGAGATTTCCCATAAATACCGGGGGAATGACGCCAAGCTCGATTGCCAGAAATGCAAAGGCCAGCCCCACCGCAGAAAGCGAAAACGCTGCCGGATAGCCGATTATCATGAAGAAGATGAGGCCGCCGAACATAAGCGGCGCCATGTAGTGAATAACGAATTCTGTCATTGGAGCGGCTTCTCATAGGCGTATTCGCGAACGTAGTTTGTCGTGAGCGCCAGAATGCATTTGATTATTTCCGCAATGCCCTGAAGGCCCACGAGAGCGAAACCGACCGGCAACATGAGCTTCACGGGCCAGCGAGGCAGTCCGCCCGCGTTTGATGATCCCTCGTTAGTTATCCAGGAATCATAGAACCAGGGCCATGTGAACCAGATCATGAGAATGCAGATCGGCAACAAAAAGAAAATGCCGCCAAGCAGATCGATCCATGTGCGCGTTCGTTCGCTGACCCATCCATAAAAGAGGTCAACCCGAACGTGTTCATTGACCTTGAGCGTCCATGCGCCGCCCAGCATCACCATTGCGGCAAACAGATACCATTGCCCTTCAAGAAAGGCGTTGGAATTGCGCCCATACGCAGCAAGTATTGCGCTGAAAATGCCACCCGCACCGACATTGTTGTCGAGCCAGATCAAGCCACCGATGCAATATCGGACAACGGCGTTAGCCGCGCTGAGCAGGGCCGCGGCCATGACGAAATAGATCGCAATAAGACCTACCAGATAGCTGATCCGGTCAATCGTATTGGTGATTGCCAAGAGTGGCTTCATAAGTCTGACTTCCGTTGGAGTGACGCAGAGCGCGGCAAAATAGTGACAAAGCTATCAGCTGTCGCGTCATACTATCGTCATAGGACGAGTTCCGACTAACGACCGGCAGAGATTGCTCAACTCAATACATACTGAAATTTCAGGCACAAGATGTAGTGCCGCTTGAGTCAACCCATCGAGCATATTTTCACGGCGCGTGTTGTATCGTTACAGTTTGAACGGCGGGACGTCTTCGGTTTTCTCGGTTCTGTCGCGGAACAGCGCTGCGCGGCCCAGCAGCATCAGCGTGACCGGTGTCGTGACGGTCACGAAAACCGTAATCAGCAATTCATGCAGGATCGGTCGTGTCTGGCTGAAAAGCGAAAAAATGATGGACGCGATGAGTATGCCGCCTGCGCCGAAAGTTGTTCCCAGCGTTGGCGCATGTATGCGTCTGTAGAAGTTTCCAAACCGCAGAAGTCCGATCGTTCCGAGCAGCGTCAATCCTGATCCGATCAACAGAAACGCGGAGATAAGGATCGATACCCAAAGCGGCAGTATTGTTGCATCGCTCATTCGATGACCTCTCCGCGCATGAGAAATTTTGACAGGGCAGCAGTGGAAACGAATCCAAGCAAGGCGATCACCAGCGCTGCATCGAAATAGAACGGACTACGCGTAGCAATGCCGAGGCTGAGCAGAAACAGCATGGCGCTTACGTACAGAGCGTCGAAAGCGAGCACGCGATCCTGCGCGCGCGGGCCGCGCACCAGCCGCATAAGGCAGCAGGCCATGGCGGCCAGCAGCAGCCAGTGAGAAATCGTCAGAGACCAATAAAGCAGGGTCGCACTCATTCGAATATCTCCAGCAGCAAGGGTTCGTAACGCTCCTTGATGAGGTCGATCCAATCCTGCTCCTCACCCAGATCAAGCACATGGAGCAGCAGAATATTGCGGCGCGACTGGTATTCCACCCACGCGGTGCCCGGCGTGGCGGTAAGTATGCAGGCGAGAGCGGCGAGCCCGGTTTTGTCACGCAGCGTCAGTGGGATCGGGATAAAACCTGACTGCGATTGCGCGCTATTGGGCGACAGGATCAACCGCGCCACTGCAATGTTGGAGCGGAGAATATCGACTGACACCATGCCGAAAAGACGCGGCACCGCACCCCAGTTTCGCACGCGCGGCTTGGCGGGTTGCAGCGAAGCCATCGCCCATGTTGCGAAGAGCGCAATCGCAGTGCCCAGAACGAGGTGGCCGAGCGAAAAGCCGTTGAGCAGGAACCACATCAGCAGCAGTGAAGCTGCGAGTGCGGGATAGGGAAGCACGCGGCTCAATGTCCTGCCTCCTTTGGTGAGGGTATGGGGGCCGCGCTCAGCACGTCATGAACATAGCCTGACGGATCGTGCAGTGCGCCAGCCGCAGCATCAAGGTAGCGCATTGTCGGTCCGGCCTGCGCTGTCATCCATATGCAAAGCATCAGCAGGAATGCCACCGGCACGAATTCGATTACGCGAACGCGCGGCACGATGATTTCGACAGGTGCCCAGAATATACGAATCCCAGCGCGCACCATCGCGATCATCGCAAAGAGACCGGATGTGATAAGCAGCCCGAAGAAGAACCAGTTTGCGGTCGAAATCTTATTACCCGCATCGATTGCCGCCGAAAGCAGCGCAAACTTGCCCACAAATCCGGACAGAGGCGGCAAGCCGGAAAGCAGTATGCCGCAAACGCCGAATGAAACGCCAAGGATTGCGAGCGTAGCGGGAATTGTCACGCCCACTTCCTCTTCCGGCTCGTCTTCGTCGCCGTCGCCATAGGCTTCCATCGTCACTGACAGAACCGCTGCGGCGGGGTCTTGCGCACGCTCCAGCAGTTCTATCAGAAGGAACAGCGCGCCGATCGTCAGCGTTGAGCTAATCATGTAATAGAGCGCCGGCTGCGGTAGAGCGGTCGCCGGACATCGCGACCGCCGCCAACAGCGTGCCGCTCGAAACCAGAACGCTGAATGCAGCCAGCCGCACCATTGCTTGCGATGCCAGCACGCCAATCGTGCCGAAGGCCAGCGTTACCAAGCCCCCGGCAAACAGCCATTTGTCGTCGAAGCCAGCCGAGCTTCCCGCCGCCGCGCCGAACAAAAGCGGCGAAAGTCGCAGCAGCACATAGATGCCCATCTTGCTCAGCACAGCGAATATCGCGGCGACTGGCGCTGCGGCTGCGGAATAGGCGCTCGGAAGCCAGAAGCAGAGCGGCCACATTCCAGCCTTGACCAAGAAACGCAATACCGAGAATCGCCGCGCCCGCTTCCAGCAGGAAACGGTTTTCCGGCGGTACTTCGCCGATGCGCCCGACAAGATCGGCCATGTTCAGCGTGCCTGTAACGCCATAAATCAGGCTGACGCCGACGAGAAAAAGGAACGATGCCGCGAGATTCATCGCGATGTAGTGCAGACCGGCACGCACGCGATGCGGGCCGGAACCGTGCAGCAGCAAGCCATATGAAGCGGAAAGAACAACTTCGAAAAACACGAACAGATTGAACAGGTCGCCCGTCAGGAAAGCGCCGTTCAACCCCATCAGCAGGAACTGGAACAGGCTGTGAAAGTGCGAGCCCATTTTGTCCCAGCGCGCGAGCGAGAAGAATAGCGACGCAATCGCCAGCAAGCTCGTCACAAGCAGCATGATCGCCGACAGGCGATCCAGCACCAGCACGATGCCAAACGGCGCTGCCCAATTTCCGAGAAGGTAGACGCTCGCCGTGCCGCCGTCGGCAACGCGCAGCAGCATCATGCCCAGCGCCACCAGCAGCAATGTCGAGCCAACGCTAAGAAGGGCCTTTAGAGTGTGCCTGCGTTCATCAAAGAGAAGCAACAGTGCGCCCGTCAGCAACGGCAGCAGTATCGGCGCGATAATGAGGTGGTTCGACAGGTCCATTTATGGCTCCCTGCCGTCGACATGATCCGAGCCAGTCAGGCCGCGCGCCGCTAGCAGCACGACTAGAAACAGCGCGGTTGTGGCGAATCCGATCACGATAGCCGTAAGCACCAACGCCTGAGGAACAGGATCAGCATAGGCCGATGGATCCGCCGGACCACCGTCGGCCAATACGGGCGCGGCGTTCACGCGCAACCGTCCCATCGAAAAGATGAACAGATTCACGCCATAGCCGATCAGCGAAAGCCCGACGATGAGCTGGAACGTACGCGGGCGTTGCAGGAGCCACACGCCCGAACCTACCAGCGCTCCAATCCCAATTGCGAGAACGAGTTCCATCACGCGTTCTCCTGCGCAGTCGGAAGCTTCGCAGCGCGCAGCTTACGGATCGATTGGTGCGCAATCGCGATGAGCATCAGCACGGTTGCACCCATCACCAGCGAGAAAATGCCGAAGTCGAAGATATCAGTGCTGTCGCTGCCGGAACCTTCCCGATCAACGGAATCGTCGATGTATTGTGCATGCGAGGTAAGGAACGGATAGCCGAATACCCAAGCGCCAATGCCTGTTGCCGCCGCAACCAGAAGGCCCATGCCCATCCATCGCACCGGCAGAACGCGTAGCCGTTCTTCGACCCAGCGCGTACCCGCCGCCATATATTGGAGGATGAAGGCCGCAGCCATCGCGATGCCTGCCACGAATCCGCCCCCGGGCGCGTCGTGGCCGCGCAGGAACAGGTAGAACGCAAACACGATAATGACCGGGAACAGCCACTGCATAATCACCGAAGGCACATAGAGATAGTCGTCGGCAACGCTTGTCGTTTCGGCTTCCTCGCTCTCTTCGCTTCGCGCCGTCTGCTTTGATTGCAGCAATTGCTGTTCAGGAGAATCGATATTGTCCGGGGCAGGGCGGAAGCGGCGCAGCAGCGCAAACACCGTAAGCGCAACAATGCCAAGAACCGTGATTTCGCCGAACGTATCGAAGCCACGGAAGTCAACCAGAATAACGTTCACAATATTGCGCCCGCCGCCAAGCTCATATGCGTTCTTGACGAAATAGTCCGCGATGGTTTGCGGCGGTTGGCGTACCATCACGACATAGGCGAGGAAGGCGGTACCCACGCCGCAACCGATAGCGAGGAGCATATCACGCCCGCGCCGCAACCGCGTTTCCAGCGACACGCCGTCATAGGTTTGCTCGATCCGCTTTGGCAGCCACCGCAAGCCAAGTGCAATCAGCACTGTCGTTACCACTTCCACGACAAGCTGCGTGAGCGCGAGATCAGGGGCAGAAAGCCAGATAAAAGTAATACACGTCACCAGCCCCGCGCCTCCCATAAGAATCAGCGCGTAGAGCCTGTGATATTTGGCTTGGTACGCTGCGCCTACCGCGCAGACCGCGCCAATCACCCAGAGGCCGGTGAAAAGCAGATCGACGTTCGCTAGTTTAAATGGTTCGTGGGGCATACCGCGGCGCGCTACAGCGAGCGCCGCCGCAAGCAAGGCAATCAACGCCAGCAATCGCAATTGTGGTTGCAGCCGCCGTGTGCCAAGCCAGCTTTCCAGCAAGCGCGCCCACCTCCAAGATACCGACACCATTACGCGTTCAAAAATGCGCTGCCCTTTAAGCTCGCGAAAATAGGGCGGCCCTTCTTCACTCGTTGCGAGATAGGTCTTGAGAATGCTGTAAAGCATAATGCCAGCGAGCAGCGCCAGGATACTCATCACCAGCGGCACGTTGAACCCATGCCAGACGGCAAGGCTGTATTCGGGCATTTCAGGGCCAAGCACAGACATTGCCGCGCTGTTGAGATAGCCGCCTATCGTCTGGCCCGGCAGGATGCCGACGACGAGGCAGATCAACACCAGCAGCATCGCGGGCATTCTCATAAAGAATGGCGGCTCATGTGGATGCTTCGGCATGTCTGCGGGTATTGGCCCGAAGAAAACGCCGTGAATGAATCGGATCGAATACGTAACTGCGAACGCGCTTGCCAGTACGGCGACATAGGGCGCTGCGGTATCCAGAATCGAATCTGCGTGATGCTCGATTGCTTCGGCAAAGAACATCTCTTTGGACAGGAATCCGTTGAGCAGCGGCACACCCGCCATCGCCGCGCTTGCCACCATCGCCAGCGTGGCCGTTACCGGCATCAGCGAGAACAGCCCGCCAAGCTTGCGCATGTCGCGTGTTCCGGCTTCGTGGTCGATGATCCCCGCCGCCATGAACAGCGATGCCTTGAATGTAGCGTGATTCGCCATGTGGAAGATCGCAGCCACCGCACCGAGCGGGCTACCGAGGCTGAGCAGTAGCGTAATCAGTCCCAGATGGCTGATGGTCGAGTATGCAAGCAGCCCTTTAATGTCCTGCTGGAAGATCGCGAAAAACGCGCCGAGCAGCAGGGTTGCCATACCCGCAAGTCCGACAATCGTGAACCATTCTGGTGTACCTGCCAGCACTGGCCACAGCCTGGTCATCAGGAACACACCCGCTTTCACCATCGTTGCGGAATGCAAATAGGCAGATACAGGCGTAGGGGCCGACATCGCGTTCGGCAGCCAGACATGAAATGGAAATTGCGCGCTCTTCGTAAATGCGCCGATCAGCACCAGAATAAGGATCGGCACATAGAGCTTGTGTCCCCGGATCATCGAGCCGGAAGCCAGCACCGTGTCGAGATCGTAGCTGCCGACCACATGCCCGATCAGCAATACGCCGGCCAGCAGACACAGCCCGCCAAGCGCAGTGATTGTCAGTGCCATGCGTGCGCCGTCGCGCGCTGCCGCGTTGTGATACCAGTAACCGATCAGCAGGAATGAAAAGACGCTCGTAAGTTCCCAGAACACGACAAGCTGTATCAGATTGCCGGAGTTAACGACGCCGAGCATCGATCCCATAAACGCAAGCAAAAAAGCATAGAAGCGCGGCACTGGATCTTCCGGCGACATGTAGTAGCGAGCGTAAATGACAACGAGGAATCCGATGCCGGTAATCAGCATCGTGAACAGCCACGCAAAGCCGTCCATGCGAAACGTCATGTTGAGGCCGAGCTGCGGCACCCATTCGATGTTGTGACGTATAGCGCCGCCATCGGCCACAGCTGGATATTGCATGGCCGTGAGAATAAACAACCCAAGCGCGGTAATGCCCGAAAGCCATGCTTCCGCATTGCGAGCATTGGCGGGAAGTGCAAGCGCGATAAGGCTTGCCACGAAGGGTATCGTGACGAGCGGTATCAGGATTGCGCTGCCGATCATACGTAATGATGCCTCGGGGCCAGGGTGAGGAGTGTTGCTTAATGTCAACCATTATGGTTGACTCTGCAACGGAATAATCGGCGAAACAGCAACGAGTTCAGTATAATGTCTCTGCTGCCCGAACAATGTCGTGCTGCGCGAGGTCTTTTGAATTGGACGCAGGACCAGCTTGCGGTGGCGGCGGGCGTTTCCCGCAGCACTATCAAGGATTTCGAATGCCATCGTCATGCGCTTCACCGTGGCTCGGAGGAGTTGCTGGTCAAGGCTTTTCGACTGCGTGGCGTTGAGCTGCTTTTTGAAGATGGCGCGTCGCGCGGAATCGGCGTTTGTTTCAAGATGCGCAGCTGAGCGAAGGGAGCATGTTGCATGAGTGAAATCACCGAGCCGCCTCTTGCAATTGCTGCGGCATCCGTTGCGCCGCGAACTCGGCCGACGTCATATCCTGAGCCCTATGCGAGCCAGATGGCGAAACGCGAAAAGCGCCAGTTGGGCGACCTTTTTGGTTTGAAGAATTTCGGCGTAAACCTCACGCGCATCGCGCCGGGAGGCATATCTTCAATCCTCCACCGGCATACCAGGCAAGACGAGTTCATTTACATAATTGAGGGCCAGCCAACGCCCGTTACCGACCGCGGCGAGGTTGTATTAACACCGGGCATGTGCGCCGGTTTTCCTGCCGCTGGCGTTGCGCACCAGCTCGTCAACGCTACCGGTGCTGATGTTGTGTATCTCGAAATTGGCGACCGCACACCGGGCGATCAGGGCATCTACCCGAATGATGACATTATCGCGAATTTTGTCCCCGGAGGAGGGTGGCAATATACTCACAAAGACGGGACGCCCTACTGACATTGCGCGGATAGCGCGGCTCCCATCGCGTCAATTGCTGAAATGAGCAAGTGCAGATCGTCATTGCGCGTTCGATGGTTGCAGATTGCGGCCCGCAGGCAATGCTGCTCGTGGATGGTCGTGTCCGACAAAGCTGCGACGCCTGTTTCCTGAAGCCTGAGCATTATCTCGATGTTCAGGTCGTGCAGGGCACTTTCGGGCATGGATTCTGGTCGGTAGCGGAAGCAGCAGATATTCGTCTCAGGCTCGCACATCAATTGCATCCGGGGATGCTGCTTTATCAGCGACGCCAATAGCCGTGCCTGTCCGATGTTCTGGTCGATCAGCCGTCCAAATTTTCCGGCGCCATGTTCCATCAGGGCCATCCAAACCTTGAGCGCCGCAAAGCCGCGGGATGTCTGCAGGCCGTATTCGTAAAGCCATTCGCCGGAGGCGATACCACGCGTTGTGCCTTGCAGATATTCCGGCGATACCGCAAACGTCTGCCGATGTGCCTTCCGATCTTTAATAAGTGCGCACCCCACTTCAAACGGGGCGTGGAGCCATTTGTGAGGGTCGAGCGCAATTGAATCGGCTCTGTTCAATCCGTTTACACGCCACGAATTTTGGGGTGCAATTGCCAAGAGGGCGCCGATACATCCATCGATGTGGAGCCACATATCCTGCTCGGTCGCCAGATCCGCCAGCGTATTGAGATCGTCGATTGCACCCGTGTTGACCGTGCCTGCATTGGCAATGATGCAAGCTGGCATCATCCCGTTCTTGCGGTCGGCATCTATAGCTTGGCGCAGAGCGTCAACGTCGATCCGATAATATGAATTGCTTGAGATCTTGCGCAATCCATCGTTGCCGATACCCAGCGTTTCCATTGCCTTGCGGTGGCAATAATGAACCTGATCCGATGCGTAAAAGCGTAAAGGCTTTTCAAGCGCGGCAATGCCCTTTTCACGAATATCGACGCTCGCCTTGGAATTGCGAGCAACGGTTAAACAAAGGAGGTTCGCCACGGAGCCACCGCTTGCCAGCGTTCCACCTCCTGTTTCTGGAAAGCCGACAATCTCACGCATCCAGCCAACAAGTTGTTGATCGAGCAATGCGGCTGCATGACTACCGCCACCGAGGTTAGATCCTTGAACGGCGGCAATAAAATCGGCCAGTGCCCCGGTGAAGTTGCCTGCACCCATATACCACGACCAGAATTGCGGATGGATGTTGCCCATCGGATATTGCATCACTGTCTCACGCACTTTTTCATAAACATCCGCCAGTGGTGTTGAATTCATTGGCAGAGGTTCGGCAAACTGTGCCCGAATCGGATCGGACATGGGTTGCCAAAGAGGACGTTCACGAACGCTGCTGAGATACTGGACGGCATCGTCCATGATACTGTGCGCCAGTGCGGCTGCTGCTTGCCAGTCGTCTGGATCAAGTGTTTCTGATCCGCGCAGCATATCGCGCTGCGCGGATTGCTCGTCACCGAAATCCACGATTATCGCCTTTCATTATGCTGCCAGCTGGCAGGCGGGTGTCGAACGAGAAAGTTCCAGCTCTTCTTCGGTCATGTCGGTAGGAATATCCTCGAACATCGGCGTCGAAAGGTAGCGTTCGCCCGTGTCCGGTAACACGCAAAGGATAACCGAACCCGGCGGAGCTTTTTCGGCAACTGCTCGCGCAGCGGCGAAAGTTGCGCCGCCCGATACGCCAGTAAAAATTCCCTCCTTGCCAGCCAGCAGCCTTGCCCACTGAATTGCGGTCGGTCCGGGAACCGGAATCACATCGTCGTAATATTTTCGGTCGACGGCTTCTTGCATCACTGCCGGGAATGAAATCCGGCGTCCAGCCCTGGATCGGATGCGGCTCGAATGCCGGATGGCTTGCTGTAGGTTCGCCAAGGGGACCGCGCTGCTGCTTTTGGCCGCTGCCGATCAACTGCGCGTTGCCCGGTTCGCAAACCACGATTTTTGTGTCCGGCCTCTCACGTCGCAGAACGCGCGAGACACCGACCAGCGTTCCACCGGTTCCATATCCGGTTACGAAATAATCCAGCCTTGAACCATCGAAATCATTCATGATCTCGCGCGCAGTGGTCGCCTCATGGATTGCGGCATTGGCTTCCGTTTCGAACTGACGGGCAAGAAACCAGCCATTCTTTTCGGCCAGTTCCGCTGCCTTGCGGTACATGCCAAAGCCCTTCTCTGCGCGTGGCGTCAGTACGACCTTGGCGCCGAGCATACGCATCAGGCGGCGTCTCTCGACCGAGAAGCTGTCCGCCATCGTCACCACCAGAGGATAGCCTTTCTGCGCGCAGACCATAGCAAGCCCGATGCCGGTATTGCCGCTCGTAGCTTCAACAACTGTCTGTCCGGGCGTCAGTGCGCCGGTTCGCTCGGCATGCTCGATTATCCCAATTGCCAGCCTGTCCTTGACGGATGACGCCGGATTGAAAGCTTCGCATTTCACATAGAGCGTTACATGCGGCAGCCCGATATTGTTGATCCGTATGGTCGGTGTGTCGCCAATCGTGTCCAGCACGTTGTCAAACAGCCTTCCACGACCTTTCGTTGTTCTGTATGATGCATTCTTTGGCATCTCGTCCCTCATAAATGTTGTTCGCCGGCTCATCGTCATTGCCGGACAATCGCCTGCTTGGGTTGTGCAAAGCCGGTATAACCGAGGAACATGATGGGAAGCGTGGAAGGCTGCGTGGAAACGACCGTGGGAACGAGCGATGGCGGATCAAACGCTTCGCGCGAGCGGCTTGTCATTAAACTTGTCGGGTCGTTTGCGGTCCTGCGCGACGGTGCAGCGGTTGCCCTGCCGCAGTCGCGAAAATTGCGTACCCTGTTGGGATACCTTGCCATTACGGGCCGCCCGGTAACACGGGAGCGCCTGTGCGAATTATTCTGGCCAATCCCAAATGATCCGCGTGCCGAATTGCGCTGGACCCTCAGCAAGCTCCGAAATGTTCTGGAATTCGATGGAAAGCGCCGGATCATCACCGCTGAGGATTGCGTTTCGCTGGATATTTCCGATTGCTCCGTGGACGCTCTGCAAATGCTGGAGAGCCAAAAACAGGGGGTTACGTCTCTACAGCTGGCACAGCTGAATGATCTCGTTCTTTCATGTTCAGGCGAGTTTCTCCAAGGGCAGGATATCGACCACAGCGCCGAGTTTGATCATTGGCTGCTTGGCTGCAGGGCCGAATTGCGCTCGATATATTTGTGCGCTCTTGCCGAGCTTTGCACGCGTACACCGTTTGGGGACGTCCGTGCGCTAGCCCTCGCGCGCCAATGGTCCGAGGAAGCTCCGCTCGATCCTGAAGCCAATATCCGGTTTCTTGCTGAACTTTCCGAACGCAGGCTCGCAGCTGAAAGCGCCCAATATTACGGGCAGGTGGAAGAGCGTTTCCGCGCTTCGGATGTAGATTTTCAGCCTGTCAGGCAGGCTTGGCAGCGCATGCAGGTTGCAGGGCGGGCGAGTTTGCCCGCTGCGCCCGCGGAGATGCTCGAGCAGCCCAGGATGGTCCATCACGGTCGAGCCTCTCTTGCCGTTATGCCGTTTCACGAACTGCGGGAAGGTAAGGTTGCGCGAAGTGAATTGGGAGACGCTTTGGCGCACGACGCGATCACCAAGCTTGCGCGTCTGCGCAGCCTGTTCATCATTGCGCGCGGCTCCGTTTTTGCGATTGCTGACGAAAAGCTGAGCCTCACTGAGATCGGTGCCCATCTGGGTGTCGATTACGTGACGACCGGTTTGTTGGAACGAGACGGCTCTAATGTCCGCCTTGTCGTGGAAGTAGTTGCGGCTGCCACCTCCCACCTCGTATGGACAGAGACGTTCGAGGCGCATTCCGCAGAGCGTTTCGCCGTCATCGATGAAATCAGCGATGGTATTGTCGCCTCAATCGCATCTCACATCGAAAGTGCCGAGCGTGATCGTGCGCTATTGAAGCATCCAGACTCGCTTGATGCGTGGGAAAACTATCATCGCGGTCTCTGGCATATGTATCAATTTACGTCAGACGAAAATCAGCGGGCCGCTGAATTTTTTCGTCGTTCCGTTGCGCTTGATCCAACATTTTCCCGCGCCCATGCCGGACTTTCTTTCACGCATTGGCAGACCGCCTTCCAGCGTTGGGGAGATAAGGACGATCAGACGCGTCAAGCCATGTCCAGTGCCGCACAGAGTTTGCTCGTAGATGAGCAAAATCCAACTGCATATTGGTCGATGGGGCGCGCGTTATGGCTGGTCGATGATTATTCCGGTGCATTGCACGCGCTCCAGCGCTCGGTGGAACTCAGCCCTAATTTCGCGCTCGGTCACTATGCGCTTTCTTTCGTACATTCGCTTGCTGGCGATCCCGGTCATGCAATCCATTCGGCGGAACAATCACGCTTGCTCAGCCCGTATGATCCGCTGCTGTTCGGCATGATGGGAACGCGAGCGATGGCGCTGGTGAGGCTCGGTTCAATTCAAGAAGGTGCTGAGTGGGCAAAACGTGCTGCGTCGCGGCCCAACGCTCATGTTCATATTCTTGCACTGGCCGCCCATTGTCTTGCTCTTGCGGGACGAATGGAAGAAGCCCGCGAATATGCGGGTCGCATTCGCACTCGTGATCCGAGCTATCGCAGCGAGAATTTTCTTCAGACATTCCGATTCAAACACGAGGATTGGCTGAGCTATAAAAAGGCTGGCGAAGCTGTCGGACTTTAGCGTTTGAAGTTTAATCTCTGGTCAGAAAACCGTGATTCCAGAGTTGGGCCGAGTGCCTCCCTCAAATGTTATTTGAGATGCCACAATTGAGGTCTAGGGTGCGCAGGTCGCTTGCAGTGTTTTGGCAATCAAGCGCTTGAAAGAGCCCATCACGCTTTCGCCTTCAGATGGATGTAAGGCGATGCTCAACATTATTGCTAACTTTACCGATTTGACGACGCTCACCAGCGTGCTTGATGAATATTGCGCACAGCACCGGGTGATAGAAACTGGTGATCGGGATGAGTGCGCGCGGCGGATCCTGGCGCTCTTTTCCCTGGGCGTAACTTCTCGCCATGCGTTGCTGGAGCGCATGAACCATTCGATGGCATAAAATCGAATTCAGTCCGACAGAGCGTTCTGAAGTGCGCTGGGCGTTGGCTCGGACTCTGAGCGAACCGATATGCTGAATTGCAAAAATTGCCTGGCGCATTCGTTCCAGTCGTAGGCCATTACGCGTTTGCGGGCACATGCGCGAGAGATATTCATTGCAGCCAATGCGGCTTCGCGCAAATCATCCGACAGAACGCCGCCGTGACCTTCGCCGATTATGTCCAGCGGTCCCGTAACTGGATATGCCGCAACCGGACAACCGCTCGCCAATGCCTCCAATATCACGTTTCCGAACGTGTCCGTTTTACTCGGAAAGACGAAAACGTCCGCCGACGCATAGATGTGTGCAAGCTCTGTGCCTCGTCGCGTGCCTAGAAAATGCACATCAGGATATTTTACTTTTAGTCGTTGTAAGTCGGGTCCGTCGCCAACCACGACTTTGCTGCCTGGAAGGTTGAGGCCCAAAAAAGCTGGAAGATTTTTTTCAACTGCAACGCGCCCTACGCTCAGGAAGATCGGTCGCGGCAAACCCACTTCCTCACGCCGCGAGGGATGGAACAGGCTTGTATCGACGCCTCGGGACCAGAGCCGAATGTTTTTAAAACCGCGTGCTGCGAGCTCCGCACCCATTGAAGGTGTGGCAACCAGTATGCCGTTTCCTGCATTGTGAAAGTTCCTTAGCCAGCGATAGCTCCAGCTTTCCGGGAATGGCACGCGCGCCCGAATGAACTCCGGGAAACGGGTGTGATAGCTCGTGGTGAACGCCAATCCGCGTGCCAGACAGACCTTTCTCGCGAGAACGCCAAGCGGTCCCTCGGTTGCGATATGGATTCGCTCGGGCCGCAGTTCGTCGATGCAGCGGGCGACCTTACTGCTGGTCGCCAAGGACAGCCGGATTTCAGGATAGCTCGGCATTGGAACCGTTCTGAAATCGTTGGGCGTAAGAAATGCGGTCTGAATTCCGAATTCTGCCAGTGTTTCCGCGAGCCGCTCCAGCGTCAGGACAACACCGTTAACTTGCGGTCGCCAGGCGTCAGTGACAATCAATATACTCATGCGGCTCGCCGCCAGCGCGGGGGCAAAGTCATCTGCCCGCCACCGTTTAGCACTAGGCTTCGGCTTTGCCAGTTTACCAGTTCCATGCGGCCATCACGGTGTTCCACAAGGGCCGTACAGCTTTCGACCCAATCACCCGTATTGATGTAACGAAGACCGCCAATGTCGCGCATAGCAGCGGAATGGATGTGTCCGCAAATTACGCCGTCGACATCGTGACGCTTTCCTTCTGCTGCCAGCGTATCCTCGAACTGACCGATAAAGTTCACGGCATTCTTGACGCGCGCTTTGGCCCACGCGGAGAGCGACCAATAGGTGAACCCGAGCTTGCGCCGCAAGAAATTGATGTATCCTGAAAAAACCATCGCGGTTCGGTATGCCCAGTCCCCGAGCAGTGCGAGCCACTTAGCGTGCCGCACCACGAGGTCGAACAAATCCCCATGTACGACGAGATACCGCTTGCCATCAGCCGCTTGATGAATGGCTGTGTCGCGTATCTCAACCCCTCCAAACTGCAATCCGCAGAATTCGCGCAGGAACTCGTCGTGATTGCCGGGAATGTAGACAATGCGCGCACCTTTGCGGACTTTGCGCAGCAGTTTCTGAACAACGTCGTTATGCGCCTGCGGCCAATACCAGGACGAACGCAATCGCCAGCCATCGATGATATCTCCGACGAGATAGATCGTGTCCGCATCGTGTCCGCTTAGAAATTCAAGTAAAGCCTCTGCTTGCGCTCCTTTGGTGCCCAAATGCACATCGGAGATAAAGAGGCTCCTGTACCGGGTGGCCTGCGGGGTTTCAGACGAATCTGTAAAGTATTGCGCGTCCATGAGCGGCTTTTGCCCATCATGTCATGACACCAGAATGACACAGGCCAAACCCTTATCTCCAAAACGTTATTTCGGCGGGCGTAGGTTTAGGAGCACGCTTGCGTAAAACTGAAACTTTGGAATAGTTGATCAACCGTTGATGGTATCGAATGTAACGAACGCCTGCTGTGGTTGAGGGGAACCTATGTCGCGCATTCAATTTGGCAGAAAATATCAGCATTTTGCTCATGGGGTGACCTGTCCTTGCCATAGTCCGCAGGTCCAGCAACTCCTTGGCCGTATCACTGAGGGTTTTTCGCGACGCTCTTTTCTCAAAGGCTTGGGAGCAAGTCTTGCGGTGCCCGCCTTGGGCCTGGTTCATCCGGCCTTTGCGCAGAATTCAGGCAAACCAACGTTGCTCAAGAATGTCCGCATTTTCGATGGAGTGAATGGAGCGCTGATTGAAGGCAAGAACGTGCTCGTGGAGGGGGCTTTCATCAAGGCGCTCTCGGCTGCGGCTGAGACGATCGCAGATGTTGAAATCATAGATTGCGGCAACCGCGTTCTGACGCCGGGTATGATCGACGTACACTGGCATTCCATCCTCGCGGGTATCTCGCAAATCGTGGCTATGACTGCGGACATTCCGTATGTGCATCTGGTTGCGGCGCAGGAAGCGGAACGCACAGTATTGCGCGGGTTTACGTCGGTGCGCGATGTAGGCGGGCCTTCCTTCGCGCTCAAGCGCACGATTGATGAGGGACGCTTTCCGGGGCCACGAATTTATCCGTCCGGCGCTATGATTTCGCAAACTTCAGGTCATGGCGACTTCCGCATGAGGACGGAGATTCCGCGCTCGCCACAAACCGATCTCAGTATCATGGAGGAGGCAGGCGTTGCGGAAATAGCCGATGGTGAGGACGAAGTTTTGCGCCGCGTGCGCGAGCAACTCTTGCTGGGCGCGAGCCAGATCAAGATTATGGGCGGCGGCGGCGTGTCGTCGCTATACGATCCAATCGACGCGCTGCAATACACCGAGCGCGAGATGAAGGCGGCGGTGGATGCGGCGAGCGATTGGGGCACGTATGTTTGCGTACACACCTATACTTCGCCAGCCATTCAGCGCGCACTTGCCTGTGGAATTAAATCCATCGAACACGGCCAGCTTGCAGATGAAGAGACGGCTAAGCGGATCGTTGATGCAGACGCTTGGTGGAGCATCCAGCCATTTCTTGCGGATGAGGATGCCAACCCTAAAGCCGATCCTGAGGCTCAGGCGAACCAGCTTAAGGTATCGGAGGGCACGGTGCGCGCCATCGAGTTGGGCAAAAAATACAAGGCGAAGGTCGCCTTGGGGACGGACATTTTGTTCAGCCCCAAAGGAACGGTCACTCAAGGACGCCAGTTGGCGAAATTCGCGCGTTGGTACGACAATGCCGAGGTCTTGCGCATGTTGACCAGCGGCAACGCTGACCTCTTGGCGCTCTCTGGTCAGCGCAATCCTTATCCCGCCAAACTGGGACGGATTTAGGCCGGTGCTTATGCTGATATTCTGCTTTTCGAAGGCAATCCGCTTGAAGACATTTCATTGATTGCCGATCCGGACAAAACTTTGAAGCTCATCGTCAAAGACGGTCGAGTACATAAGAATATACTTTAATGGGTGGAGACAAGCTCATGAAAAAATGCGCTCTTGCCGCTTTACTGATTTTCGTTGGGCATACTGCCCAAGCTGCTGATCCTGCGGAGCAGGGCGCGCCGGTGGACCCCGCCAAGCCGAACTGGGCCTTGCAGATTACGCCTTACCTTTGGGCTGCGGGGCTTAATGGCGACATTTCACCTTTTCAGCGTGCACCCACGATCAGCGTAGATAAGTCATTCTCGGATGTGCTTGATGATCTGAACTTTGGCGGTTTCATCAATATCTGGGGCCGTTATGATCGCTTCGTCTTTTCCGGCGACATAATGTATGTCGATACGACGGACAGTCACGAATTTGGAACGCCGCCGCTTCCATTTCCGATACCTCCCGGAACGCGTGTGAATGTCGATGTCGATACCAAGGAATTCACCGCGTCGGCGCTCGCGGGATACAGGCTTATCGACACGTCATCCTTTACGCTCGATGCACTTGGCGGCGTGCGCTTCTGGCATATTTCCAATGACGTCACTGTCACGGCGCTTGGCCGGACTGTAACCTACGGCGAAAGCTTTGGCTGGGCCGATCCGCTGGTTGGTGCGCGTGCGTTTGTCGGCATAACCGACAAGCTTTCCATTCAAGCGCAGGCGGATGTGGGCGGTTTCGGTGCGGGATCGGAATCCACCTGGTCGGTGCTCGGCACGGTCAATTACATTGTTACGGACCACCTGTCCGTTTCAGCGGGCTACAAGGTGCTCGACGTGGACTATGACCATGACGGATATGTCTTTGACACGCAGTTGAGCGGGCCGGTCCTCGGCATGACTTACCGCTTCTAACTCTCGATCACGGGCCGAGGGCAAATACGCCTTTGCCGCTCGCGCCGACCACTGAAACATCGGTGATGAAGATGGGTGATTGGCCGACAACGAAAGTTTCGACGTTTATTTTTTTAACCGCCGCGGGCGTGCTTTCCAGTTGTTCAAGGCCGCGCCGTCTCAAATCCACCCAAATCACGTAACTGGATTGAACCGGCTGGCCGCCGCTCGCGTCTGCGATTTGAGAAATTCAATGAGCATCCGCACGCGCGGCGTCGTTGCCAATTCCCTGTGCGTCACGCTCCAATACTCACGATCGGCGCGCAATTGTTCCGGCAAAACCGGTACGAGTTCGGGAATGTCGCTGGCGATGAACGCGGGCAGTACCACGAGCCCCATACCGGCAATCGCTGCGCGCACCTGCGCATGAAGGCTGGAGCATTGATAATAGGGCCGCGCGCCCGGCGCGAGTTCATTGAGATAGTCGAGCCCCGGCGTGAAAATCATGTCGGAAATATAGCCAAGAAACGCGTGCTCATTCAGGTCCGCGCTGTCCTTGATCGGTGGGTTCGCATTGAGGTAGCTGCGTGATCCGTAGAGAAAGAGCTGGTACGGCGTTATCAGTTCGTTGTGATAGTGGTCTGCCTGTGGCGGGGCCAGCGTGATCGACAAATCCGCCTCGCGCCGCGACAGCGATACGATTTGCTGGATCGTTATCATTTCAATGTGGATCGAGGGGTTCGCGCGGCAGAATTCCGGCAGGCGGTCCGCCAGAAAATAGCTTCCAAAACCTTCCAGCGAACTGAAGCGCACAACGCCACCAACCTTGATAAAGTCATTGCGCAATTCCGAGCGGAAGCTTTCCGCCTGCTGTGCCATCAGCTTGGCGGATTCCAGAAGCCCGTCGCCGACATTTGTGAGCACATAGCCGCGCGGATTGCGCTCGAAGAGTTTGCGACCCAGCGCCTGTTCCAGCCGGTCTATGCGACGCGAAACCGTCACGTGATTTGTACGAAGCTCGCGCGAGGCTGCCGACAGCGTGCCAGAGCGCGCCACCGCCAGAAAATATTGCAAATCATCCCAATCGAAACGTGCCATGTCTGTACATTATTGTTCACAATCTGTGCTGAATTTAGCTGTTTTCCGTACGGCAATGCAATGGTAGCTTTTTCGCCTGTGTGGAGCAGGACATCGTCCAATCATCACCGCTAAAGCGGGAAGGGCGGTCCAAATATATCTCGGGAGGAGAGTTCATGACGTTATCGCGCGCGCTGGCGGCGCTCTTGATGGCAACCGTATCGTTTCCGGCAGTTGCCCAAGAAATTTCCGACGGCAAGGTCAAAATCGGCATTCTGAACGATCAATCCGGCGTCTATGCCGACTTCGGCGGCAAATGGTCCGTTGAAGCCGCCAAAATGGCCGCAGAAGATTTCGGCGGCAAAGTAAAAGATATGCCGATTGAAATCGTCTCGGCAGACCACCAAAACAAGGCCGACATTGCCTCTAACATTGCGCGCCAGTGGTACGACACCGAACAGGTCGATGCCATCATGGAGTTGACAACGTCGTCCGTCGCGCTGGCTGTGCAGGGTATTTCACAGGAAAAGAAAAAGATCGATATCGTTACCGGCGCGGCTACGACCGATCTCACCGGAAAGGCTTGTTCGCCTTACGGCTTCCATTGGGCCTATGACACTCACGCTCTTGCTGTCGGCACCGGCGGTGCGCTTGTGCAGCAGGGCGGCGATACTTGGTTCTTCCTGACCGCCGATTACGCCTTCGGCTATTCACTCGAAGAGCAGACCTCGAAATATGTGACGTCCAAGGGCGGTAAGGTGCTCGGTTCCGTGCGCCACCCGCTCGCCACCACTGACTACTCGTCATTCCTGCTGCAAGCCCAGTCGTCAGGCGCAAAGGTCGTCGGTCTGGCAAATGCCGGTCTGGATACCGCAAACGCTATCAAGCAGGCAGCGGAATTTGGCATCGTCGCTGGTGGTCAGCGCATGGCGGCGCTGCTGTTCACTCTTGCCGAAGTTCACGGCCTCGGTCTTGAAGCTGCTCAGGGGCTGACGCTCACGGAAGGCTTCTATTGGGATCGCGATGACGAATCCCGTGCCTGGTCGAAGAAGTTCTTCGACCGTACCGGTCGTATGCCCAACATGATTCAGGCGGGCACTTATTCGGCAGTGACGCAGTACCTGAAGGCCATCGACAAGGCTGGCACTGACGACGCAGACGCGGTTGCTAAAAACCTGCACGAAATGCCAGTCGAGGATGTTTTCGCGCGCGGCGGCAAGGTCGGCCCCAATGGCCGCATGATCCATGATATGTATTTGATGGAAGTGAAGAAGCCATCGGAGAGCACGCAGCCTTGGGATTACTACAAGGTGCTGGCGACAATTCCGGGTGATGAAGCCTACATCAAGCCCGCCGAATCCGGCTGTCCGCTGGTGAAGTAAGCGCCAAATCTGTGCGGTGCCGCTCGCGGCATCGCACATATTCGTTTTCGATTGACTTCATAGGCGAGGGCAGGCGTGAGCCAGACCGGGCATAGCAAGCAGGCTGGAGAGATTGTTCTTTCCGCGCGTGGTCTGCGCAAAGATTTCATGGGATTTACCGCTGTCAAGGACGTCGACCTCGACGTTCGCCACGGCAATATTCACGCGCTCATTGGCCCGAATGGTGCGGGCAAGACGACTGTCTTCAACCTGCTCACCAAGTTTTTTCAGCCTACCGCTGGCACGATCACGCTGGATGGGCAGGACATCACCAACACGCCGCCTGCCAAGGTGGCGCAGATGGGTGTCGTGCGTTCGTTCCAGATTTCGGCGACCTTTCCGCACCTGACTGTGCTGGACAACGTTCGCGTTGCGCTTCAGCGGCCCAACGGTTTGGCAACACAATTCTGGCGCTCCATGTCGGCCCTTGATGCTCTCACGCCGCGCGCAGAAGAACTCATTCACGCGGTCGGCTTGTCCGATGCGCGAAACCGGCTGGCGGCAGACCTTTCCTATGGCCGCAAACGCGTGCTGGAAATTGCCACCACTCTCGCGCTCGAACCCAAGGTGCTGCTGCTGGATGAGCCTATGGCTGGCATGGGCCATGAGGACGTCGGCGCGATTGCTCGGCTGGTCAAAACCATTTCGGCTGATCGCGCCGTTCTCATGGTTGAACATAATCTCAGCGTCGTCGCGGATATTTGTGACGGCATCAGCGTCCTGCAGCGCGGGCAGGTCATCGCGTCAGGCGACTATGCATCCATAAGCAAAGACGAGCGCGTCCGCGAAGCCTATATGGGGACCGATCATGTCTGAGCCGCTGCTGTCCGTTCGCGGCCTCAATGCGTGGTATGGCGAGAGCCACGCGCTGCATGGTGTTGATCTTGACGTGAATACGGGCGAGACGGTTACGCTCGTCGGTCGCAACGGCGTCGGCAAAACCACCACGCTGCGCGCCATCATGGGGCTTATCCGCAAGCGCACGGGCTCCATCCGCTTTGACGGAAAAGATCTGATCTCCCTGCCTCTGCATAAAACGGCGCGGACAGGCATTGGATATGTCCCGGAGGAGCGCGGCATTTTCGCGAGCTTGACCGTGGACGAAAACCTGATCCTGCCGCCTGTCGTCGCGAAGGGCGGCATGACTGTCGAGGAAATATTCAGCCTCTTTCCGAACCTGAAAGAGCGCCGCAACAGCCCCGGCACGAAGCTTTCCGGCGGCGAGCAGCAGATGCTGGCGATTGCCCGCATGTTGCGCACCGGCGACAAGATGCTGTTGCTGGATGAGCCGACCGAGGGACTTGCGCCGGTCATCGTTCAACGCATCGGTGAGTTGCTTGCCGAACTCAAACGGCGTGGCATGACCGTGCTTTTGGTCGAACAGAATTTCCGCTTCGCCAGCAAGATCGCAGACCGTTTCTATCTCATGGATCACGGTAAGGTTGTCTCGCATTTCCCGGTCAAGGAACTTGAGAGCCGCATGGACGAACTTCATGAAGTGCTGGGAGTCTGATCGATGATTTTCGGCATTCCCATTCAGGCGTTTGCGGGCCAATTGCTGGTCGGCCTTATCAACGGCTCGTTCTACGCCATGCTCTCGCTCGGCCTTGCCATTATCTTCGGCTTGCTGCGCGTCATCAATTTCGCGCATGGCGCGCAATATATGCTTGGCGCGTTCATTGCCTATCTCATTCTCACATTGGGCGGCATCGGATATTGGCCGGCTCTAATCGTCGCGCCCGTGCTTGTCGGGCTGTTCGGCATCATCGTGGAACGCCTCGCACTGTCCCGTCTCTACGATGTCGATCCGCTTTACGGCCTGCTTTTCACCTTCGGCCTCGCGCTCGTCATTGAAGGCGTATTCCGCTACTACTACGGCGTTTCCGGCAATCCATATCCAGTCCCGCCTGCGCTCACCGGCGCGGTGAATCTGGGTTTCATGTTCCTGCCGATCTACCGGGGCTGGGTGGTTATCGCTTCGTTGGTTGTCTGCATTGCGGCATGGCTGCTGATCGAGAAAACACAGTTCGGCTCCTATCTTCGCGCGGCGACCGAGAACCCGAAGCTCGTGCAGGCTTTCGGCGTCAACGTTCCTTTGCTGCTCACGCTTACTTACGGTCTGGGGGCAGCGCTCGCCGGGCTTGCTGGCGTGCTGGCCGCGCCCGTCTATCAGGTTAGCCCGCTGATGGGGTCCAACCTCATCATTGTCGTCTTTGCCGTTGTTGTTATCGGCGGCATGGGTTCGATCCTCGGCGCGATCGTTACGGGCTATATGCTTGGCGTGGCGGAAGGTCTGACCAAGGTCTTCTATCCCGAGGCGTCGAACATCGTCGTTTTCGTCATCATGGCTATCGTGCTTCTGATGCGCCCCGCTGGTCTGTTTGGAAGGGATGCCTGACATGTCCAGAGCAGTCAGCCAAACCTCCGCCGACAAGCCCGCCGCACTTCGCGTCGAGACGATCTTGATCGGCCTTGCTCTTCTGGCGCTGCTGGCCGCGCCGTTTTTTATTTACCCCATCTTCCTGATGAAGATGATGTGCTTTGCGCTGTTCGCTTGTGCGTTCAATCTCCTGCTTGGTTATACCGGCCTGCTTTCCTTCGGCCATGCCGCGTTTTTCGGAGGCGCAGCCTATTTCACTGCTCATGCCGTCAAGGTGTGGGGTATGCCGCCCGAAATCGGCATTCTGATTGGCGTGCTTGGAGCGGCGATCCTCGGCCTTGTCATTGGCTTTCTCGCCATCCGGCGGCAGGGCATTTACTTTGCCATGATTACGCTTGCGCTGTCGCAGATGTTCTTTTTCTTCTGCGTGCAAGCGCCGTTCACCGGCGGTGAGGATGGCATTCAGGGCGTGCCGCGTGGCTCCCTGCTTGGCGGTCTGATCGACCTGCACAATGAACACAACATGTATTACTTCGTGCTGGTTGTGTTTGTCCTCGGCGTCGCTGCGATCTGGCGCATCGTCAATTCACCCTATGGCATGATCTTGCGCTCCATCCGTGAAAACGAGAACCGTGCAATCTCGCTCGGCTATTCCGTGCAGAACTACAAGCTGGGCGCATTCGTCATGTCAGCCGCGCTCGCTGGCCTCGCTGGCGGGCTCAAGGCGCTGGTGTTCCAGTTCGCCACCCTGACCGACGTCACCTGGCAGATGTCGGGCGAAGTCATCCTTATGACTCTGCTTGGCGGCATCGGCACGCTGATCGGGCCGATTGTCGGCGCGGGCATTGTCGTGACGCTTCAGAACGCTCTTGCTACTTCCGAATTTCCGGTGACTATCGCGACCGGTCTCATCTTCATGATCTGCGTGCTGATCTTCCGGCGCGGCATTGTGGGTGAGATCTACGCCTATATCGACCGGCGCAAATCCGCAGGAAATTGATCGTGCCTGACAGACTGAATCTTGGCCGCTTTGACTATATCGTCGTTGGGGCTGGATCGGCGGGATGCGTGCTCGCCAATCGCCTTTCCGCAGATGGCCGCAGCCGCGTTCTGTTGCTGGAGGCGGGCGGTTCGGACCGCTATCACTGGGTCTATATTCCGGTCGGCTATCTCTATTGCATGGGCAATCCGCGCACCGATTGGGGCTACGCCACAGCGCAGGAACCCGGTCTGAACGGGCGCTCGCTGGCCTATCCGCGGGGTAAGGTGCTTGGCGGCTGCTCCTCCATCAACGGCATGATCTACATGCGCGGGCAGGCGGCGGATTACGATCACTGGCGACAGCTCGGCAATGTCGGCTGGGGTTGGGATGATGTGCTGCCGCTCTTCGTCAAATCTGAAAATCACCAGTCGCGCGGCGAACCGTGGCACGGCCAGAAGGGCGAGCTTCGTGTCGAAAAGCAGCGCCTGTCCTGGCCCATTCTCGATGCGGTGCGCGAGGCAGCCGAAGAAATCGGCGTGCCCAAAACGGACGATTTCAACAGCGGCGATAACCTCGGCTCCGGCTATTTCGAGGTGAACCAGAAAAACGGTATCCGGTTCAACGCCGTGCGCGCTTTCCTTCGTCCAGCAATGGGTCGCCAAAATCTTCGCGTTGTCACTCATGCGACAGTCGAGCGCTTAAAGCTGGAACGCGGTGCTGTTACGTCCGTCGAACTGACCGTCAACGGCAAGCCCGCCATCGCTCATGTCGATGGTGAACTTGTGCTCAGCGCGGGCGCAATTGGCACGCCGCAGATCCTCCAGCTTTCGGGCATTGGTCCCGGCGATTTGCTTGCCTCGCAGGGCGTAGCTGTCGAGCACGAACTGCCGGGTGTGGGGGAGAACCTTCAGGACCATCTCCAGATCAGAACGGTTTTCGGCATCACGGGCGCGACCACGCTCAACGAGCGGCAGGCGCGCCTCGCCGGCAAGGCGGGTATCGCGCTGGAATATCTGCTGAAACGCAGCGGGCCGATGTCGATGGCGCCGAGCCAGCTTGGCATCTTCATGAAATCCGGCAGCCAATATGCAACGCCGAACATCGAGTTTCACGTTCAGCCGCTGTCGCTGGATCGTTTCGGCGAACCGCTGCACAGTTATCCGGCAATCACCGTTTCGGTTTGCAATCTGCGTCCTGAATCGCGCGGCATCGGTGCGGATCGTTTCGCGCGACCCCAACGCGCATCCGCATATCGCGCCGAACTATCTGTCCACGCCAGCTGACCGGCAAGTCGCGGCAGATTCTATTTTGGCGGCTCGCCGCCTGATGGCGACAAAGCGCATGGCGACCTTTTCGCCACGCGAATTGAAGCCCGGCACGCAAATCCAGAGCGCGGAGGATTTGGCGCGGGCGGCTGGCGACATTGCCACCACGATTTTCCACCCTGTCGGCACCGCCCGCATGGGTTCGGACAAGATGGCCGTCGTGGACGATAAGCTTCGCGTTCACGGCGTTGGCCGTCTGCGCATCGCTGACGCTTCGATCATGCCCACAATCGTTTCCGGCAACACCCACGCACCAGTCGTAATGATTGCCGAGAAGGCCGCTCAATTTATCACGCGTTCACATCAAAAACCGTGACGCCTGCGATGCCGCCTTCGAGCAACGGCAGCAGATCTTCTGAAATCGCTGTGTGCTCCGGGTGAATCAGATAAGCGTCGCGCAATTGCTCGTTCTCGATGTCCATCACGAAGCCGTGCCGGAAGCCATGATCCAACCCCTCGGGGCTGACATTCACACCGGCGGATACTTTCAGCACGCCGGGTATCGTTTCCACCAATTGCTCAAAACGCGTCATGATGTCAGCGATTGCTGCGTCCTGAACATCTCTACGAAAACGAAATAGAACGCAGTGCTTTATCATTTCTAGCTCCGGCTGGGGCGATCATAATTCGCCTACTCTTGAAGTCTTATCCTGCTGCTTTCAAGTGCCGTGCAAGGGAAAAGCGTGTGCGCGCCGCACGCCGATATATCCACGTTCGCCGCGTGAAATCCGCGCCTCTGGTGCAACGTCGAGTTCCACCGTCGCGCCGTCATCCAGCCGCGCCAAAACGCGGCGACCATCGGGACGATCGATAACCCGCGTCACCTCCGCTGGAATGTCGCCTTCGCCCCATGTCAGGTCGGCTGGCCGCACATAGATTTCCGCCTCGCCATCGGGCAGTCCCGCCACGGTCACGGACCCGCCAGCGACCTTCGCTCGCCCCGAAGCAACAATCCCGACAAGCTTGTGTGCGTCTCCCAGAAAGCGCGTTACGAATGGCGAACCCGGACGGCGGCAAACCTCCTCCGGCGTGCCTTCCTGCGCAATCTTACCCTGATCGAGAATGACCACGCGATCCGCGAGGTCGAGCGCTTCTTCCTGATCGTGCGTCACAAACAGCGTGGTGATTCCAATCTGCTCGTGGATTTCGCGCAGCCAGCGGCGCAAGTCGCGGCGCACATTTGCGTCTAGCGCGCCAAACGGCTCGTCCAGCAACAGCACTTGCGGGTCGACCGCGAGCGCTCGCGCCAAGGCGACACGCTGGCGCTGTCCGCCCGAAATCTGCGATGGAAAGCGATCACCCAGCCCATCGAGTTGCACAAGCGCCAGCAACTCCTGTGCTCTCGCGTTGATCTGCGCGTCATCGCGCTTTTGCTTCGACACCTTCATGCCGAATGCGACATTCTCGGAAACGGTCATGTGCGGAAACAGCGCATAATGTTGAAACACAAACCCAACACCGCGGTCGCGCACGGGTATGTCCGTAGCGTCCTTGTCTCCAAACAGGATGCGACCGCCATCGGCATATTCCAGCCCGGCCACCATGCGCAGGATCGTCGTCTTGCCGGAACCTGACGGCCCAAGCAAAGCGATCAGTTCGCCGCTTTCGATTTCCAGCGAAACGCCGTGAACAGCGCGGAACGTGTCAAACGTCTTGACGACATTATCGAGGACAATCTTCATATTCCGGTTCCTTTCGGTTCCGCTGTCGGGCCTGCAAGGGCAGGGCGGTTGGCGCGTCCCGCGCCTCGGCGTTCCAGCCAGACCTTTGCGATGATGGTGACGACAGCCAGCACGGTAAGCACCGAAGCCGCAGCAAACGCGCCTGCTGTCTGATAGTCGTGGTAAAGCAGTTCGATATGCAGTGGCAGCGTATTCGTTTGGCCGCGTATGTTGCCCGAAACGACCGACACCGCACCGAACTCACCCATTACGCGCGCGTTGCAGAGCACGACGCCATAAAGAAGCGCCCAGCGGATGTTCGGCAACGTCACTGAGAAGAACGTCCGCCATCCAGATGCGCCAAGCGACGTTGCCGCTTCTTCGAGGTCGCGGCCTTGCGCCTGCATCAGCGGGATCAGTTCGCGCGCAACAAAGGGCGCGGTCACGAACATCGATGCCAGCACGATACCGGGCAGCGCGAACAAAATCTTGACGTCCGCTGCCTCCAGTGCCGGTCCAAAAATTCCCTGCAATCCATAGACGAAAAGATAGGCCACGCCCGCGACGATTGGCGAAATGGAGAAGGGGATTTCGATGATGATTGTCAGCAATCTCTTGCCCGGAAAATCGAACTTTGTGATTGCCCATGCCGCAGCAACGCCAAAAGCCGTATTCAACGGCACGGCGATCAGCGCGGTCGCGACTGTTAGATAGATCGCGTGCAGCGTGTCGGGATGCATGATCGTCTGCGCGAACGCATCGACCCCCAGCGAGAACGCCTGCACGAAAATCACAATCAGCGGTGCGAGAACCAGCACCGCGCCGACCAGCAGCACCCCGGTTATCAGACAACGGCGGATCAGCGGCGTATCGCCAACGCGCGGCGGTTTTCCTGTTCTATGCAAGGCGCTCATCTTACGACCTCGCCATGTAGCGCAGGGCGCGAGCTTGCAGCAAATTGGTCACTGCCAACATCACGAACGCAGTTATCAGCAGCACCGAGGCGATGGCGGCCGCTGCCTGATAGTCGTATTCCTCAAGCCGGATGAAGGCGAGCAGGGCGGTAATCTCAGTCTCGAAAGGTTGATTTCCCGCGATGAATATAATCGCTCCGAACTCGCCGAGGCTGCGCGCAAAGGCCAGCGAAACGCCCGCCAACAGCGCTGGCGTCAGCAACGGCAATATCACCTTGCGGAAAATCGCAAGGTCCGAGCCGCCCAGCGTCTGCGCTGCTTCCTCCAGCGCGGGATCAAGATCTTCCAGCACCGGCTGCACTGTGCGCACGATGAAAGGCAGACTCGTGAACGCCATCGCGACCATGATGCCGAGCGGCGTATAAGCGACTTGAACGCCGATCTTTTCCAGCCAGATACCGAACCAGCCGCCCGGCGCGAAAATCGTCGTCAGTGCGATACCCGCCACTGCCGTTGGCAGAGCGAAAGGCAAGTCCACAATCGCGTCTACGAGCCGCTTGCCCGGAAACGAATACCGAGCCAGAACCCAAGCCAGGGCGAGGCCGAACATAAGATTGAAAAGCGTTGCGGCGGCAGCGCAAAGCACCGTCACGCGATAGCTCGCGACGGCGCGGCCTGATGAGACAATGCGCCAATAGTCCTCAAAGCCGAGGCTGGCGGCTTTGAAAATCAGTGCGCCAAGCGGCAGCGCCACGATCAACGCCACATAAAAAAGCGTCAATCCCAGAGATAGCGGCAGGCCCGGCAATACCCGGCGACTCATACGATCAAGGCCTCTGCAAATAATGAAACAAGATCGGCGGGCAATTGCCCGCCGATCCCAATGGAATAGGAGTGCTTTTAGCGTTCGCCGTAGATCTGGTCCAGAAGCGCGCCGGATTTGAAGTGCTCGTCCTGAATTTTCTTCCACCCGCCGAACACGTCTTCAACCGTTACGAGACGCACTTCCGGGAACTGATCCTTAAACTCGGCAGCCACCGCTTTGTCGTTAACGCGGTTGCCGTTCTCAGCGAGGATTTTCTGGCCTTCCGGCGAATAGAGAAAGTCGAGATAGTTCTTGGCTACTTCGCGGCTGCCGCGCTTGTCCACCACCTTGTCCACGATTGCCACCGGAAACTCCGCCAGCAGGCTGACGGAAGGCACAACGATATCGAACTTGTCCTCGCCAAACTCCTTGGCGATGCCGCGCGTTTCCGCTTCGAAAGTGATGAGCACGTCGCCAATATTGCGCTCGACAAACGTCGTCGTCGCCGCGCGTCCACCCGTGTCGAACACCGGAACGTTGTCGAATAGTTTGGAGATAAATTCCTTCACCTTGGCGTCGTCATTATTGAACGCTTCCTTGGCATAGGCGGTCGCCGCCAGATAGGTATAGCGGGCATTACCGGAAGTCTTCGGGTTCGGGAAAATCACCTTCACATCGTCGCGAACCAGATCGTTCCAGTCCTTGATGCCTTTTGGGTTTCCCTCACGCACCAGAAATGCTGGCAGCGAGTAGTAGGGCGACGATTTGTTTGCGAATTCCGACTGCCAGTCATCGGAAACGAATCCGCCCTTCACCAGCGCGTCAACATCCGTAACCTGATTGAAGGTCACGACATCGGCTTCCAGACCTTCAAGGATCGCGCGCGCCTGCTTGGACGAACCACCGTGAGATTGATCCACAGTTATGCCGGGGTTCTTTGCGACAAACGCCTTATTGATCTGCACGAACAATTCGCGCGAAATATCGTAGGACGCGTTCAAAATCTTATCGACGGCCTGAGCCTGCGCTACGGAGGAGGTCGCGAGAGCCACGAGCGCTGCGCCAACAAATAAAAACTTTCTCATAAAACACCCCAGCTTCTTTTTGATGCAGCGAAACTAGTTGTCTGTCGTTTTTTGGGCGAGGGACCACGGCACCATCTTTCGTGGTTTCGTAGAAATCTGTTCCGACTCTGCTGTTGATGCCGAAATCTTGTTCCAGGAAAAAGGCCCGCTGCCATCTGGAGCAACGGGCCTTGGAGTGGGATACAAAGTTTTGGGCGTCTGCCAAACGTGCTTGCCTTGATTTGGTTCCAAACAATTCAGAATTTTTTGGCTGAGAAACTCTACCGGTAATTGCCCGCCAGTCGTGTCAGGGCGCAGGCCCGATCGTCTTCCGCAAACTCTTGCGGAAAGTTGAGCATCGCGGCTTCCATCGAAAGTTCCAGCATGCCGAGATCGCGGAGTTTCTGAAGCCGCTCGCCACCTCGCCGCAACGTACCAGTTCCGACATCGCCTTTACGGTGCCGACACTCTCCCGCATGGTTATGAATTTTGTTGGAACATAGCCTTTCAGGCTTCCTTTCCAAATTGCTTCGTCAACGAAAAGCTCAAGCCCGCTATTGGCAGTACGCATGCTCCTCTCCACATCGCGACACGTCGATGATCTATCATCGGCGAGGTGCCGAAACTTGTCGATGGGGTGCTGCCTGCTCTCGCATTTCAGGTTAGCGATCTATTGCCAGCCTTGTTGAAATTGCGAAAATTCAGACGCGATCAACGCCGGTAGTTCTGGGTTGGATAGAGTGGCGGCACCTCGCCCGTTTTTGGTAGCGGCACGCGATGCGCTTCACTCGAAGCAGCATGTCCGGGTTGCATGCGCGGCGGATTGGCTTTCACAGGTTCGCGTGATGGAGGGCGTCTGTCCGGTGGCCGTCTGTCGGGATATCTTCCGTCATTCCAGTTATCCTGCCAGCCCGGCCGGGGTCCCCGCCGGGGGCCGTAATATGGCCCGTCATAATATCCTTCGCGGTAATAGCCGTCACGATAGTAGCCTCCGCCATAGTAGGGTCCGGGACCGTAATCGCGATAACCGCCATAATAGTCATCATCATATCCGCCCGGTCCGTAGCCCGGATCGCCGACACAGCCCGCTAACCCGGCCATCAGCGCGGCAAGCACTATCGTACGAGTAATGATATTCCGGCGCATTGGGCTTCTCCGCAGATTTCAGACTGTCATTGTAGAATGGAAAAGCGGTGAAAATCGGAAAGGAGGGCGCCTTCTTCCTACTCAAGTCCGGCGTCTGCCGTCTTGCGCGCAATCTGGAGCGGGAATAGAGTAAATCGTTTCCAGTCATTTCCTTTGAGGGCTTTTTTCCATGCTAAGGGTTGCCTGTGGTTCGCTTGCGCTGGCGCTGGCGGTTACGATTTCTGCGTCGGCTTATGCTCATAATTGGAATTCGGGCGACACTGCCGCGCTTATCGGTGGCGCGCTATTGGGCGGGGTCGCTGCTGCTGCCATTTCGAATGAGCATCGGCACCAATACCAGTATGCTCCGCCGCCGCCTCCACCACCCGCCTATGGCCCGCCGCGAGCGCCATTCAGCCCCACGACGGGCGTGGTCTGTTATCCAAGCCAATGGGCTTGCTACAACAATAACGGGCAGTTCAATCCATCCTGGACCAACCGCGTTTTCTGAGAGGCGAGGAATCAAAATGAAAGTTCGATTGCTTCCGGTTGCTCTCGCCGCAATCTCGATTCTGGGAATTTCCATATTTCCATCGGCTGCGGCATCCCCGAAAACCGCCTTTGTTCGCGAGCACGCCATTCAGTTGCTTGAAGGCGCGCTGACGCCCGATCAAACAACAAAGCTACAATTGCTGGCGCATCAGGCGGCCATCGCGGATGTGTGCGAGGGGTTCACAATTGATGATGCTAAGTTTTCAAAAGCTTTCGAGGCTCTTGCCCCAGTCGATGCCGCGAAGATGAACGACGATCAAAAAGCTTACCACGATAAGCACATACTGGTCATTTTCGGCGTCTTGGTCGGCGGTGAGCTAACGGCTATTTCGGATGATGTATCTGCTGCATGCGAAGATGCGGCAAAGGCAAAAGTGGACCCCGACCTGGCGTCTGAACTCGTCTTCCAATAGGAAATGCGATGGCGAGCGAGGGACACTCGCTCGCTACCACCAGCGATGGCGGTCCTGCTGACCTACGGTCATTCCGATCATCAAGCCGATTACGCCGCCCAAAACCAAAGCGGCGGAAAAGGTTGCCGGGTTTTCCCTCACGACTGCCGCCCGGTCTGCCAAAACGTCACGTGCCTCTTCCATCCGTCCCGCAATCGCTTCCTTGAGACGCGCGAGTTCTTCTCGCAATTCTTCCATCTCGATATCGCGCTCAGACTCTGAACCCATCCGATTATCTGCCATCGATTTCTCCTTTTTGCATATGCAACGCCTTGCAGAGCTGCATGTTCCATAGGTGTCGATGGTGCGGCGTGATCAGCCGATTTCGATTGCCCGACCTAGTCGCTCCAGTTCCAAAGCGTAGCAGAACAGGGAGAATAATATGGAAATGAAGCCTAGGCCCGTCGCCATACCGGTCCAGCCGTAGGGCAATGCGTCTATTTGGGGGAGGTGTCGAAAGAATACTGCGGAAAACAGAGCGGCTCCGAAGAAAAAGCTGGCTCTGCTAGCAAACAGTATCAGATGACCGATGAGCACATTGCGAAAGGGTATCCATACCCTCACATTCCGATACCTGAACCAATAGGCGAACTGAATCGCGAAAACGCCAACCAGTGAGATGATGATGGTTCGTGCGCTCAGTGTTTGGGGCGTCCCTGCGGCGCTTAGCAAGGATTGGAAAACAGGAAACGTTGCCCAGAAAAGTGCAGTCGCCGATAGTGTCTGAACGCCGACAAGGAAAACATAATATGCCGGTGCATTAGCGCCCGTTTGGCGGAATTGCTCGGTCAAAGCCCGCCACCCGGATTGGAAAAGCGCAAACTGATCTCATCTGGCTGAATATCTGCGAGGATTGCCGCTTGGGCGACGAAACCGAGCACCATGCATAGAATCGATTTCGCCACCTGTTCATCAGTCGCGGAAACGTCAATATATCCGGTCTTTTTCCAGTCTGGAACGCATCTCGCCAAATCGTTGCGGAACGAACGATAGAAGCCCTGCATCAGTTCGCGCAACTTTGGGTTCGTCTGCGCTTCGCTCCAACCCAGCAGGGCAATACGCTTGAGATCGTATCGAACACCTTTGCCAAAGACGTCGATCGATCCTGCTACTGCATGCACCAGCCATTCCGGGCCATTTTTCGGAGCCATCGCAAGCAACGGTCGGAGCCGCTCTGTCAGCCCCGTCAGTGAGGTGGTCACGGCCGCGAATATGATTTCTTCCTTGCTGGGAAAGTACGAGTAAACCGCGCCCGCTGAGAGATCACTGGCTCTGATTATATCGTCCATCGTCGTTGCATGGAGGCCCTGAGCCTGAAAGCAAGCCCACGCTGCTTGCAATATCTGAGCTTTGCGCTCGGCTTTCCGTTCATCTGAAATCTTTGGCATGGCGATTATATAAAACGAACGACCGTTCTTTACAAGAGTATTTGTCTGTAGTAAAAACGAACGATCGTTCTTTTATAGGTGAGACATGATCAGGATTACCGCTATTGAAACGGGCAAGGCTCGTATGAAAACCGCGCAGCGCACCGGCAGCCCCAACCGCGGCGCATTTGGGCGCAAGATCGATATATTCGCAGACAAGGAATGGGTTGAACCGCTTCCTATCCTTTGTTTCCTTATCGAGCATCCGGAAGGTAATTTCCTGGTCGATACCGGCGACACGTGGCGCAATTCCGTGCCGGGTTATCTGCCCGGCTGGAATCCATTTTATAAGCAGGTCTCCATACGCGTCGCCCCGGAAGAAGAGGTCGGCCCAAGGCTGCGAGATATGGGGATCGATCCCGCTCGGGATCTTTCAGCCGTCATCCTTACGCATTTTCACCATGACCACACTGGTGGTCTGGATCATTTTCCGCACAATCGAATCCTCGGGCCTAGAGAAAATTTTGCAGTATCGACGGGTCTTCGAGGTATGATGATGGGGTGTTTGCCCCAGCGTTGGCCGGTGTGGTTTAAGCCAGAGCTTTTCGATTTGGACGGACCGCCGGTAGGACCATTTGCTTGTTCAAAGTCGATCACGACCGACGGACGGATATTGATTGTTCCGACGCCGGGACACGTTACCGGACATTGCTCAGTTATAGTTCGGGATGAGGAAATTTGCTATTTTCTCGCTGGGGATGCGACATATTCGGAAGCAAATCTGCGCGAACTGAAAACCGACGGGGTGACAAACGACCCCGCGCTCGCCAAGGAAACATTGCGTAGAATCTGTGAGTTTGCGGAGGCTCAGCCTACAGTCGTCCTTCCGGCTCATGATCCTGAATGCGTTAAACGCCTCAGCGAGAAGCACGTATTCACCAAATAGGGTCAAAGCGGAGGCAGCTTTAGTACTGCTCGAAGCGGTTTTGGATTCGCTTTGATTCACCAACTGATGAAGGAGGTTGTTGGGCGCATTTAGCTGCTAGCAGCTTGAAAAAAACTGGTACGCCCAAGGGGAATCGAACCCCTGTTACCGCCGTGAAAGGGCGGTGTCCTAACCGCTAGACGATGGGCGCGCTCAGGTGAAGCGCCTTATAGTCAGGTCATTCGGTCTCGGCAACCCTTCATGACCCACCAATCTACAAAAAAATTTGCGGTCCGCTTTTGTCAGCGGCGACCCCGGCAACGCCAGTTCCAGTCACGCTCCGGACCAACGTCAATATGCACCGCATTCGTATGGCAATAGGTGCCTACACCGCCGCTGTCCCTGCATTGAGCGGGCATAGTTCGCCAGCTCGAACTTGCTTACGCCGGGGACGATTACATCCGCCGCCGCGCAATACATATGCTGCGAATTGCGAGCGCCGCGAACACTCCGGTTATAGCTTGGGCTGCGATAACCCGACGTAATTATCATACGCTTACCGAATCGCCGCTCGATGGTTTTCAGCACGCGTACGAGCGATGGCTTCAGGCATGCAACATCGACGCTTTCGCGCTGCTTCAAAAGCCCGTTGGGTGCGAGGCGCGCCATACCGGCGGCACTTGCCACTTCAAAACCGCCATCGACGTCTTCATGGACGTCAACGTCACTGTCGTCATCTATTCCCGACCGGCGCTTGATTTCAAACAATAGCGCTTTGGCGAACGCCGGGCAGACCTGTACCTTCACCATCGTCAGAGAATGAGACCGCTGATGCGCGCAAGGGCTTTTGACTTGAAAGATCTAGCGCAGCTAATTGAAGCGAGCGATTTCCCTTGTTGTCTGCAGGTGCGGCGAATTTTCCAGAACCTGCTTCGGACCGGGATTTTCAAGAAATTGCGTTGGGGCAGGGGACTGCGCTGCCAGTTCAGCGGTGGCTTTAGCCGCCGGCTTGATTTCAGCAGCTTTCGCCGGTTTCGATCCGAAAAACGATGCCAGAAAACCCTTCGGCTTGACTGGCTCTCCTGCCGCTGCCTCGGCAGGCTTCGCATCGGCGCTGTCTGTAGCTACAGCTTCCGGCTTTTCAGATTCAAACTTGGCAGCCTCAGCAGCAGGAGCGTCGGTTTTGGGTTCAACAAGCGCCGTCCGTACTCGTCAGCCCATCAGCCTTTGGCGTCGACATTGGCACCGAAGCCACTTGCTGAGGCAGTTGCGGATCGCCGACCTCTTTAGTCTCGGCCATTGCCAGCGAGTTACTTGCGGCTGTTCCGTCCGCAGAGACTTCCTCGGCTGCGCCTTCCGTCGGCGCTGTAGCGTTGAATGCGGCGCTATTCGATTCCAACCCGGAATCCAATGTGGATGCGCAGGACGAAATGAAAGCCGACGCCATCAGCGCGGCCATCAAGCGGCACAAAGGTCTGGCGCGTTGGCGCGTTGCTCCTTCCAACCGTATCCCCTTCTTCCAGATCGGAGGACCAAGGGTCCCCTCCCAAGAGACTGCGCACCCTCGCACATGTCTCGCGTAACCACGTATATACACCGGCTCAAAGTGGCCCGATGTGCCCAGCAACGCTTCGGCGATTAGGCAACGAATGCGGCCAGAACTTGATTTGCAGGCGCACATTTCGCCTTGTTTGACGTGTCAGTCAACCTTAGCGAGCAATCTCACACCGAAAACAGCAGATTTTCAGACTAAATCCTTACTCGAACATATGTACCGGGCGCTTCCGCAAGGCTTTTGAGCTTTGACGCCGTCTTGCGCGCAGGCACGAGCTGCGCGTCCTTGCTTTCGATCCATTTGTGCCAATGTGGCCACCACGATCCCGGTGTTTCTATCGCGTTTGCCACCCAGTTTTCGAATGTGCCTTCGGGCTTTCCGCCGGTCCAATATTGATACTTCTTGAGTGACGGCGGATTGACCACGCCAGCAATGTGCCCGGACCCGGACATGACGTAATCCACGTCGCCGCCGAAGTAGCGGCATCCAAGAAAAACGGACCGCGCAGGCGCGATGTGATCTTCCTTCGTCGCAAGATTGTAGACCGGAATTTTGATGTCGCTGAGCTGAATATTGCGCCCCGCGATAGTCATACGCCCCGCAGACATGTTGTTTTCGAGATAACAATTTCTCAAATAAAACAAATGGTTGGCTGCCGCCATTCGCGTGGAATCTGAATTCCAGTAGAGCAGGTCGAACGGCATCGGATCTTTGCCGCGCATATAGTTGTTTATCACATATGGCCAGATCAGGTCGCCGGAGCGCAGCATGTTGAACGCCATCGCCATCTTGGTGCCCTCAAGATAGCCTCGGCCCGTCATCGCTCTTTCCAGCGCCTGCACCTGTTCGTCGTCCACGAACACTTTCAGGTCGCCCGCATAGGTAAAGTCCACCTGCGTGGTGAAGAAAGTCACGGACTGGATACGATTGTCGCCTTCCTGCGCCGTGAGCGCTAGTCCAGCGGCCAGCAGCGTGCCGCCAACGCAATAGCCGATGGCGTTGACTTCTTTCTCGCCCGTCTCTTGCTCAATGGTATCCAGCGCGAACTGTAGACCCTCGCGGATATAGGATTCCCAATTCTTGCGGCCATGCCGTTCGTCGGGGTTCACCCATGAGATCACGAAAACCGTATGCCCTTGTTCGACCGCCCAACGGATGAATGATTTCTCCGGGTTGAGGTCGAGAATATAGAACTTGTTGATCCACGGCGGGCAGATCAGCAGCGGCCGCTTGAGCACCTTATCAGTGGTCGGTTCATACTGAATCACTTCAACGAGATCGCTTCTGGCAATCACCTTGCCCGGCGTCAGCGCAATGTTCTTGCCGATTTCAAATTTACTATTGTCCGCCTGCCGCAGCTTGAGATCGCCCTTACCTGCGGCAATATCTTCGGCCAGCATCTTCATGCCGCGAACGAGATTCGAGCCGTTTGCCGCCACCGTCTCACGGAACAATTCCGGGTTGGTCAGCACGAAGTTGGACGGCGAAAGCGCGTAGGCAATTTGCTTGACGTAGAAACTCGCCTTGTGCCGCGTGTGTTCGTCCAGCCCGTCCGCGTGTTCCACAAGGTCGTTCGCCCAGCGCGCCATCACCAGATAGGCTTGCTTGAGAAAATCGAAGAACGCGTTCTTTCCCCAATCTTCATCGAGGAATCGCTTGTCGCCGCGTTCCGGCTTAACCACATCCTCAACGCCTTCCACACCACTCACGCGGTGCGCCGCCGTCTGCCAAACGGTGATTAAGCCTGCGAAAAGCCGAGTCTGGGCTTCAAGCGCGCGGGAGGGGTCTGCCAGCCAATATTCCGTCAGCTTGGAAAATGTCTTGACCATATCCGCAACGGGTTCGGCGACGCTGTCGTGCACATCGCCGTTTTCGCGCGGCGCAGCCCAAGCGGCGGCGGCCTTCCCAAGATTCTCCAGCGTTCGCGCCATATTGAGTGCGAACGTCTCCGGATCTCGGACTAGATATTGTTCAACGTCAGTCGCAACGGCAGCCTGACTGGACACCGGATCGGCGGATTTGTTCATGTTTTGCGCTATTCCTCCCTGCGCTTTCTTGACATGTTATCATGGGAAGACTCTAAGGGTCCAACATCAATCAGGAGCCTGCGCGAAAAATGACCGGCCCTTGGAAGTGCATCATGTCGACCGGCGCACGCGCTGCCGTCATTGCGGCCATGTTTTTGGCCGCAGCCTGCACCACACCTGACGATCCTTCGAGCGGTGCGACGAACACCGGCACCTATCCGAATCTCAACGTCAAGCCGGCCACCGCGACTGCTCAGCTTACGCAGGAAGAGCGTGATGCAGCGGTTGCCTCCCTCAAGGGCGCATCCGCTGGACAAACGGCAGCGGGCAAGGGAGCTGGAACGACCGCGAGCGAAGCGCAATTGCGTCAGCTCGGTGCCACGCACAGCGATGAAGCTCTAAAAGAAATCTGCGCCCCTCGACCGACCTGTTGATGGGGTATATAGGCAGCGGAAGGCCACCGGGCGAGGTGGGCAAGCGACGTAGGTACGCAACATGGAAATGGAAGAATTTCATAAGGTCAGGCGGCTCCCGCCCTACGTTTTCGAGCAGGTGAACAGGCTCAAGGCCAGCGCGCGTTCCCGTGGCGCCGATATTATCGATCTTGGCATGGGCAACCCTGATTTGCCGACGCCTGCCGCAATCGTCGAAAAGCTTGTCGAAGTCGTGCGCGATCCGCGCACCCACCGTTATTCAGCTTCGCGCGGCATTCCGGGTCTGCGACGCGCTCAGGCGAACTATTATGCCCGCCGGTTCGGCGTGAAACTCGATCCCGATACGCAGGTGGTCGCGACGCTTGGCTCCAAGGAAGGCTTCGCGAATATGGCGCAGGCCATCACCGCTCCGGGCGATGTGGTGCTGTGCCCGAACCCTACCTATCCAATTCACGCCTTCGGTTTCATCATGTCCGGCGGCGTCATTCGTTCGTTGCAGGTTGAACCGGACGATCAGTTCATTCCGGCGCTGGAGCGTGGCGTGCGCCACTCGATCCCGAAGCCGCTCGCGCTCATCCTGAACTATCCGTCGAACCCGACTGCGATGGTCGCCTCGCTGGATTTCTACAAGGATGTCGTGGCCTTCGCGCGCAAGAATGACATCATCATCCTGTCGGACCTTGCCTATTCTGAAATCTATTTCGACGGCAATCCGCCGCCGTCGGTGCTACAGGTTCCGGGCGCGATGGACGTCACCGTGGAGTTCACCTCCATGTCAAAGACCTTCTCCATGCCGGGCTGGCGCATGGGTTTTGCTGTGGGCAACGAGCGGCTTATCGCAGCGCTCACGCGCGTCAAATCCTATCTGGACTATGGCGCGTTCACGCCGATTCAGGTTGCTGCAACTTCGGCGCTGAATGGCGACGGCAGCGACATTGCGGAAATTCGCGAGGTCTATCACAAGCGCCGCGATACCATGGTCGAGTCCTTCGGTCGCGCGGGCTGGGATATTCCCGCCCCGCCTGCATCAATGTTTGCGTGGGCGCCGATCCCGGAGCCTTTCCGCCATCTCGGTTCGCTCGAGTTCTCCAAGCTCTTGATCGAACATGCAGATGTTGCGGTCGCACCCGGCGTTGGTTTCGGCGAGCATGGCGATGATTATGTGCGCCTCGCTTTTGTTGAAAATGAACATCGCATCCGCCAGGCGGCGCGCTCGATCAAGAAGTTCCTTCAAGCGTCTGCCAAGCAACCAAACAACGTTGTTCCGCTCTCCGCGCGGCGCTAACGCATCCAAGTTTCAGAAATACGAAGAGGACACGCCGTGGCTCGTGTTGCCAACGCATTGCATGTGGGTATAGCCGGTCTCGGCACAGTGGGCGCATCTGTCGTGCGCGTACTCGCAACCAAGACGGCGGAACTCACTCGCCAATGCGGCCAACCGATTGTGGTGACTGCCGTCTCTGCGCGCGACCGTTCTCGCGACCGTGGTGTTGATCTCGGCGCGGCCAAATGGTTCGAAGATCCGATCGAACTCGCCAAATCATCCGATATTGACGTTTTTGTCGAACTCATGGGTGGCGATGAAGGTGCTGCGCGCGAGGCTGTCACCGCGGCGCTGCAAAGCGGCAAGCATGTCGTTACGGCGAATAAGGCGCTGCTCGCGAAGCACGGCGTTGCGCTCGCTGAAATCGCGGAGGAAAAGGGCGTGCTGCTGAACTATGAGGCCGCAGTCGCTGGCGGCATTCCGGTCATCAAGACCATGCGCGAGTCGATGGCGGGTAACACGGTCAGCCGCGTGTTCGGCATCCTCAACGGCACTTGCAATTACATCCTCACGCGCATGGAAGCCGAGGGTATTTCCTTTGAGGAATGCCTGAAAGATGCGCAGCGTCTTGGCTACGCGGAAGCTGATCCGACATTCGACATTGAGGGCAACGACACCGCGCACAAGCTGGCAATTCTCACCAGCCTCGCATTCGGTTCGCGCATCGCTGCCGACGAAGTTTATATGGAAGGCATTTCCAACATCACGCAGGCGGACATCCGCGCGGCTGCCGATCTTGGCTATCGCATCAAACTGCTTGGGCGTCGCGCAGCAGACTGACAGTGGCATCGAGCAGCGCGTCCATCCCACCATGGTGCCGACTGCCTCTGTCATCGCGCAGGTGCATGGCGTCACGAATGCGGTTGCAATCGAAACCGACATTCTTGGCGAATTGCTCCTGTCAGGACCGGGGGCAGGAGGCAACGCAACCGCATCGGCTGTCGTGGGCGACATTGCCGACATTGCGAAGAGCCAACCCGGCTTCCAGCATGGTCCGGTTTTCGGACGCCCCGCGAAAAAGCTCACACCTTATAAAAAGGCTGAAATTCGCTCGCACGCTGGCGGCTATTTCATTCGCCTCACTGTGCATGATCGTCTCGGCGTTTTCGCGACCTTGGCCAAGCGCATGGCGGAAAACGAAATTTCTCTGGAATCCATCGTCCAGCAGGCGCATGGCGAGCCGAACGCGAAGCAGAAGACGGTCATTCTCGTAACGCATGAGACAACCGAATCCTTGGTCCGCAAAGCGGTAGACGCCGTCACGAACGACGGCCTCTTGGTGGATAAGGCGCAGGTTATCCGCATTGAACGAGCGGAGTAGTTTCCTCAATCGATTCAATACGCTTGGCTGTCTTGCTCTTGTTGCTTGGCTTTGACACAAGGGCGGCAACTGAAATTACACCGGGGATACGTAAATGCCAAAAAGCGTGATCGCGGGTCTGGACCGCGTGTTGACGATGGAAATCGTGCGCGTAACGGAGCGCGCGGCTGTGGCTGCCGCGCGGTTGCGCGGACGCGGCGATGAAAAGGCAGCCGATCAGGTCGCCGTCGATGCCATGCGAGCTGAACTCAATCGCCTGCCGATCAAGGGCACTGTCGTTATCGGTGAAGGCGAGCGCGACGAAGCTCCGATGCTTTACATTGGCGAGGAAGTCGGCACCGGCAAAGGTCCGGAAGTTGACATCGCTCTCGATCCGCTGGAAGGCACGACCATCTGTGCGAAGAACCTGCCGAACGCGCTGGCAGTAATTGCGGTGGCGGAAAAGGGAAGCCTGCTCTACGCACCGGACGTCTATATGGACAAGATCGCGATCGGGCCGGGCTATCCCGATGGTGTGATCGATATTGACGCCTCCCCGCGTCAGAACATCCACAATCTGGCCGACGCCAAGCGCGTGCCGGTTTCGGAAATCACGGCCTGCATCCTTGATCGTCCGCGTCACGCGAAGCTCATCGAAGCCGTGCGCGAAACAGGCGTTGCAATTCGCCTTATCGGTGATGGCGACGTCGCGGGCGTTATTCACACGACAAACCCGGAAGAAACGGGCATCGATATTTACATTGGGTCTGGCGGCGCACCTGAAGGCGTGCTGGCTGCGGCTGCGCTGCGCTGCACCGGTGGCCAGATGCAGGGCCGGCTGATCCTCGATACGCCTGAAAAGGTTGCTCGTGCAGCCAAGATGGGCATTGCCGACCCAAATCGCATCTATCAAGTTGGCGATATGGCTCGTGGCGATGTGGTGTTCGCGGCGACAGGCGTTACGGATGGCAACATGCTTTCCGGCGTGAAATTCGGTCGCAACGCCATTACAACTCACACCATAGTTCTGCGCTCGTCGTCGCGCACGGTGCGCGAGATCAAGGCGCGCCATCAGGATCTGGAGAAGTTTTGACGTCTGAACGCCGCTATTTCCTTGATGTCAGGCGCTCTGCAACTGGCTTGGTCTGGGAGCACCGCCTGACGGAAGCGCAGGAAATGGCAGCGCTTGCCATGGCGCAGGCCGATGGCGTGCCGGAAATCGTGGCGCGTGTACTGGCGGGCAGGGGCGTGCGGAAAGGCGAGGCACTGGCCTTTCTCAATCCCACGATCCGCGATCTCCTGCCGGACCCCGAAACGCTGACCGATATGGTTGCCGCAGCCGAACGCATCGCCGATGCGATTCAGCGCGGTGAGCGTGTTGCTATCTTTGGCGACTACGACGTCGATGGCGCATGTTCGTCTGCTTTGCTGAAGCGGTTTCTTGGCCATTTCGGCGTTCAGTCCGAAATCTACATTCCCGACCGTATATTCGAGGGTTACGGCCCGAACCCTGACGCCATGCGCGAACTCGCCAGCCGTGCCTCGCTCATCGTCACGGTTGATTGCGGAACCAACAGCGCGACCTCTATTGCTGCTGCCCGCGAAGCCGGTGCCGATGTGCTGGTTCTCGATCACCATCAGGTTGGTGGTGCGCTCCCTGAAGGCACCCCCGTTGTGAACCCGAACCGCGACGACGATGTTTCGGGGCAGGGCCATTTATGCGCTGCGGGCGTGGTTTTTCTCGCGCTCGTTGAGGTTTCCCGCGTGCTGCGAAGGCGCAATGCTACGCCCACGCCGCCTGACCTTCTTCCGTTTCTTGATCTCGTCGCGCTTGCGACCGTGTGTGATGTTGTGCCGCTTGTCGGCGTGAATCGCGCTTTTGTGGTCAAGGGTCTCATCGCAATCCGCCAGATGCAGAATGCCGGTCTTGCTGCGCTCATCCGTGCCTCGCGAATCTCGGAGCCGGTCAACGCGTTTCATCTCGGCTTCCTGCTCGGCCCGCGCATCAATGCGGGTGGGCGCATTGGAGATGCCGCGCTTGGAAGCCGCCTGCTCGCCACCGATGATCCCGTTGAGGCTCGCGAAATTGCAGAAACGCTCGACCGTCTCAATCAGGAGCGGCAGGCGATGGAACAAGCGATGGTTGACGCTGCGCGCGCCGAAGCCGATGCGGAAATGGCTGGCGGCGAAGGTCCGGCCATCGTCGTGACTGCAAGTGATTCATGGCATCCCGGCATTGTCGGCCTCATTGCAGCGCGCTTGAAGGAGCATACGCGCCGTCCGGCTTTCGCCGTCCATTTCAATCCAAATGGCACCGGTGTTGGCTCTGGTCGCTCCATTTCCGGTTTCGATCTCGGCGGGCTGGTGCGCGCTGCCGTTGCGGAGGGCCTATTGGTTAAAGGTGGTGGGCACGCAATGGCCGCTGGCATCACGGTCGAGCGTGCGCGCCTTGGCGATCTGCGGGCCTTTTTCGAATCGCAGGCTGGCGAGCGTGTTGCCCGCATTCGCCATGAGGAAAGCCTGCAAATCGACGGCGCGCTTTCCGCCGATGGTGTTACGCAGCAATTGTTCGATACTCTTGAGCAGGCCGGACCATATGGCAGCGGTCACGCCGCGCCAATTTTTGTTCTGCCGCGCCACCGGCTAATTTCGGCTCGCGAAGTTGGCAATGGCCATGTGCGCGCCGAACTCGCCTCACTCACCGGCAAGCGCGTCCAAGGCATGGCGTTTCGTGCTGCCCAGTCAGATCTCGGTGCGTTCCTTTTTGCCAATCAGGGCAAGAGCGTTCACGTTGCAGGAACGCTTTCCGCCAACCATTGGAACGGCAACCGCACGATCCAGCTACGCATGATTGACGCCGCAGCAGACGTTCAACGGTTCTAGATCGTCGCAAAGATCCTAGCTCAGCTTGGCAATCCACTCCCCGCTTTCGATCTTATTTGCATAATGATCGGGGAAGGGTGTGCCCCATCTCTTGTTGCGAATGGGAACCGTGTATTCACATACGGTGTCTCCTTCGCGCGTGCGAATGGTTAAAGTCAGCGACCCATCGGGAGCCTCGATAGGTCCGCCTATCGAATATGTGCTGAGATTTGCACCGACATGATGCTTGGTATCAAGCGACGCACCAGGCACATACGGAAACGGCACGTTGTTAAAGAAATTGAACTGGCTGTCATGTGAAAGAACGCTCTTCCGCGCAGTTGGCCAAATATGCTTTCGTAGAAAATGCTGATCTATATATCTGCTCCCAAATATTTCGGGTGAGATGTACTTTTCCATTTCTGCGCGCATACTGGGAATAACACCACCGCATCCGCCCCACAGGCCCGCGAGAATTAGCTCGGTGTGTGTGTAATAGTCCCGCATTACATGGAACAATCTGCCGGATTCGACCCACTCACTTACTGCCGCCGCCTCCCGTGCTCCCACAACCGAATCCGCGTCGCGCATAAGGAAACGCGAGATCTCCGGGTCATCGGCTGCAAGGAATCGCCACATTACGGCGGGTATGCTCCGGCGTGTTGCGTCGTCTACGATCAGAATTTCTCCGCCATTCTGACGGATTCTTTGAAGAACGCCTTCTGGAACAGTTTCGTCACAATAAAATCGGCATTGCCAGTCCGGCAGTAATTCGCCCGCGGCCTGACAATTCATTATGGCGATTTCGCAATAGCGAGGGCTGTTACCAAACAGCGAAAAGGCAATGACCTTTTTGCCGTCCGAGCGGGGCGGCGCGTCGGGAATCGGGAAGCTTGGCCCGTTTCGGAATTTCCTGTCCCTTACTGCAAGGGCGGCGTTGCCGTAATCGCGTCCTTCTGCTGCCCTGCCCAGCGCGCCGCAAATATCCGCCATCAGATCGAAATAATCTTCATCATCAGGCGGAGCGATGACAGATCGGGCAATATCATAAGCCTCTTGCCCTCGACCGAGACGGTTCAGGCAGAGCGCTTCCGAGCGCGCAATCGCGGGAGAATTGAAGATCGCACGAGCCTGTTGTGCAACGGCCAGCGCTTGTGCGTAGTCGCCTTTGGCAAATGCGGCCTGATGGGCGGCGAATAGGACGTCAATCTGTGTCGCTTTATTTGCGGCGGCTGGTTGGCGGTCTAGCAACGAAATCCCTCATCGACATTATTGCCGATGCCGCCACATCGTTATCCGCACGATTTCTTATATAATTGGCTTGCCTATCCAGACAAGCCCGAAAGCTGCTCAAACCATCACAGCCTGAAGCCGCTTCACTTCTTCAATTCGCGCCAGCGTACTTTCGTAACCGAGCTTGATTGCTTCGTCGGCACGGTGGAATTCCGAGAGCCCGATATGGCCAAGCTTTGGCTGTAGCGACATATCCGGGGGATCACCTGCAAGCCGTGCGCGCGAGATACGGTCCTGAATAATGTTGAACGCTTCTACCATCACACCCGTTACGCCGAGTCTTGCCTGTGTGGGCGGCGTGTCCTGCGCATAGCGTGGATTGGTGTTCTTCTCGATCACCAGTTCGCCTGCGCTGTGCTTTAGCACCGCCGAGCGGCCAAAATTATCGTAGTGCAGGTTCACTGCGATCACGAGCGGCTGTTCATATGCGCGGCATACCGAGACTGGAACCGGGTTCACCAATGCTCCGTCCACCAGAATCCGCCCTTCGCAATTCACCGGCTCAAATACACCCGGCAGCGCGTAGGAGGCCCGAACCGCGCGTATTAGAAGCCCTTCGCTCAACCAGATTTCATGACCCGTCCGCACTTCGGTCGCTACGGCCACAAACGGCTTCGGCAAATCCTCGATGCGGATGCCGTTCAAATGCTCTTGCATACGGCTGTCCAGCTTCATACCGCCAAACAGGCCGTTGGCCGCGAATTTGATGTCCAGCAGCCCGAATATGCGCCGTCGCGTCAGACTGCGTGCAAATTCTTCGAGTTCGTTCAGCTTACCAGCAAGGTAACAGCCACCGACCAGCGCACCGATGGACGTTCCGGCAATCATCGAAACTTCGATGCCGGCCTCGTCCAGTGCGCGCAAAACGCCAATGTGCGCCCACCCGCGAGCAGCACCGCCGCCCAGCGCAAGCGCAACACCTGCCTTCTTCTTCGTAGCTCCGGCAACACCGCCCGCAGAAACGACGCCGTCGGCCTCCTTAACGTCGGCCCGCCGGAACGATGCCCATTCGAGCATCATTCAATCTCCCTGTCCCAAGCCCAATATAGGGTGTCTAAGTATTAAAAACATAAACGTGGTTAGCCAGTCGAATGAAATAGTCTGACCATCGGAGATTAGAGCGTTACCGCTCGACCTTGAGAACAATCTTGCCGTCCGAAAGGCGTACGCTTCTATAGAAGCATGAACGTCTTCCGGTGTGACAGGTTGCACCGTCGCCCGCCACGCGCACCTTTAGCCACAGCGCGTCCTGGTCGCAGTCGGTGCGCAATTCGATCACGCTTTGCAAATTGCCAGAGGTTTCGCCCTTCTTCCAAAGCGATTTGCGCGACCGTGACCAATAATGCGCAATGCCTGTCTCAAGCGTCAGCGCAAGAGACTCGGCATTCATATGCGCGACCATCAAAAGCTCGCCGCTTTCCGCATCGGTAACAACCGCCGTCAGCAGCCCGTTGGCGTCGAATTTCGGCGTAAAGCTACTGCCTTCTTCCAGCGCGGCCTTGTCGGTCGGCGGGGTGTCGAATGTCAACGATGCCATGCGATCAGCCTGTGATTGTGCCGTTCTTGATCATCGACATGAACCGAACCTGCTCTTCCGGGTTGTCTCGGAACGCGCCGGTAAATGTCGCCGTGGTGGTTACGGAGCCCTGCTTGCGAATGCCCCGCATCTCGATGCACATGTGGTTTGCCTCGATCACGACAGCGACGCCGCGTGGGTTTAGCACATCCTAAATCATATTGGCGATCTGCGCGGTCATTGCCTCCTGCGTTTGCAGGCGGTGCGCAAAAATCTCCACCACACGGATGAGCTTGGAAAGCCCGACGACCTTGCCGTCCGGCAAATAGCCGACATGTGCCTTGCCGATAATCGGCACCATGTGGTGCTCGCAATGCGAATGAAAACTGATGTCGCGCATGACGACCATATCGTCATAGCCCGCAACTTCCTCGAAGGTGCGGCCCAGTTCGTCGGCAGGGCATTTGTCGTACCCTTCGAACATTTCGCGATAGGCTTTCACCACGCGGCGCGGCGTGTCGATCAGGCCTTCGCGCGTCGGATCATCGCCGGCCCAACGCAAAAGTGTCAGCACTGCGGCTTCGGCTTCCTCCTGCGTTGGACGGTCCGTCACCGGCTTGTCCAGATAGGTGGAGGGAAGCATCTTCTTAATTGCGGCGTCCATAAAAGGTCTCCCGTAGTTCCTTTCGCAGAAGGAACGAGTTGAACGGTAGCCTGTCTGCGGGTCTATTTCTGGATATAGCGCCCGAAATCAGCACAGTTTCGGTTCCCTGCCATTCAGACTTTTGACAGCCTTGTCCAGCAGGAAGCCGAAGCATTATATAGGAGTGAACGCGACGAAAGATAGGTGTCGAAGCGCGACAATCGTTTCGTCCAGTCGCGACAAACGGAAAAAATCATGATTGACGACGTCTATAACGCGAAAATTCTTGGTTTTGCCGGAAATATCGGCCGAATTGGTCGTCTCGATCATCCAGATGCCACCGCGACCGCACATTCCAAGCTGTGCGGCTCAACCGTCACCATCGACCTCAACTTGCAGGACGGCGTAGTCACGGAATTCGCGCACATCGTCAAAGCCTGTGCGCTCGGTCAGGCATCCTCGTCCGTTATGGCTTCGCATGTCATCGGCGCAACCGCTGATGAACTGCGCGCCGTCCGTCAAACGATGTTGAAAATGCTCAAAGAGAATGGTCCGCCGCCCGAAGGCCGCTTTGCCGACCTGAAATATCTGGAACCTGTGCGCGACTATAAGGCTCGTCACGCATCCACCATGCTCACCTTTGACGCTGTTGTGGACGCAATCGACCAGATCGAGCGCAAACGGGCAGGGCAGGCCGCCTAGCCATTGCACGATCACACGCACCCAACTTCCCTTAAACGCAAGAGCCGCAATTTCGGAGGCGCTTGGCGCAAGACGCCCGGTCGTCTGTTCGGCACTGGTATCGTGCGTCTGTATCAGTTGACGCTGTCGAGCCTCATCGGCAATTCCTGCCGGCACCTGCCGACCTGTTCGGAATACGCTTACGAGGCAATCGCCCGGCATGGGCTTTGGGCGGGGGGGTGGATGGGTGCATTTCGTGTCATGCGCTGCGGTCCTTGGGGAACACATGGCATCGACCGAGTTCCCGAGGCTCTAAGCGCTCGCTATCGCTGGTTCACACCGTGGCGATACTGGCACATCGGACGCAAAGCTTAAGCGCCGACTTTACGTCTCCGCCTCTTGCAGTTAAAGCAGCGCCGCGCACTTTTGCGCATAACCACCCGCGTTCGTATGCGGGACTGGATAGGAGAATGGACTTGTCTAATGTTTCCCTGAAATTTCCCGATGGCTCCGTGCGCGAATACAACGCCGCGATGACGGGCGCCGAACTTGCAAAATCAATCTCCAAATCGCTCGCCAAGAAGTCGGTCGCTTATGCGATAGACGGAACTGTGCGCGATCTGTCTGATCCGCTTGCCGCATCCGGCGCGGTCGAGATCATCACGCGCAGCGATCCGCGTGCGCTGGAACTCATTCGCCACGATGCCGCCCATGTGCTGGCTGAAGCGGTGCAGGAGCTTTGGCCCGGCACCCAAGTCACCATCGGTCCTGTCATCGAGAACGGTTTTTATTACGACTTTGCGCGCAACGAACCATTCACGCCGGAGGATTTCCCCGTCATCGAAAAGAAGATGCGGGAGATTATCGCTCGCAACAAGCCGTTCACCAAAGAGGTTTGGTCCCGCGACAAGGCCAAGCAGGTTTTCAGCGACAAGGGCGAGAGCTACAAGGTTCAGCTTGTCGACGCGATCCCCGAAGATCAGGATCTAAAGATCTATTCGCAGGGCGATTGGTTCGATCTCTGCCGTGGTCCGCACATGGCGTCCACCGGCCAGATCGGTAATGCGTTCAAGCTGATGAAGGTCGCTGGCGCCTACTGGCGCGGTGATGCCAACAATCCGATGCTGACGCGCATTTATGGCACGGCGTGGGCCGAACAGGCTGAACTCGACGCGTATCTGCACATGCTCGAAGAGGCCGAAAAGCGTGACCACCGCCGCCTTGGCCGCGAAATGGACCTGTTTCATTTTCAGGAAGAGGGTCCGGGTGTCGTGTTCTGGCATGCGAAGGGCTGGAAGATGTTCCAGAACCTCGTCGCTTACATGCGCCGCAGGCTTGCCGACGACTATCAGGAAGTGAATGCACCGCAGGTGCTCGACCACTCGCTGTGGGAAACGTCGGGCCATTGGGGTTGGTATCGCGAAAACATGTTCGCGGTGCAGTCCGCGGGCGAAGAAGCGGAAGACAAGCGCATCTTTGCGCTCAAGCCGATGAACTGCCCCGGCCACGTCCAGATTTTCAAGCATGGCTTGAAGTCTTATCGCGAACTGCCCATCCGCCTTGCGGAATTTGGCATTGTCCATCGCTACGAACCGTCGGGTGCGCTGCATGGGCTCATGCGCGTGCGCGGCTTCACGCAGGACGATGCGCACATCTTCTGCACCGACGAACAGATGGCCGCTGAGTGCCTCAAGATCAACGATCTGATCCTGTCGGTCTATGAGGATTTCGGCTTCAAGGAAGTCGTGGTCAAACTTTCGACCCGCCCGGAAAAGCGCGTTGGCTCCGACGAGCTTTGGGACCGCGCGGAAGCCGTCATGATGGACGTGCTCAAGACGATCGAGGAACAGTCCGGTGGGCGCATCAAGACCGGCATCCTGCCGGGCGAGGGCGCTTTCTATGGACCGAAGTTCGAATACACCTTGAGGGACGCTATCGGTCGCGAATGGCAGTGCGGCACCACGCAGGTGGATTTCAACCTGCCGGAGCGGTTCGGCGCGTTCTATATCGGCCCGGATTCTGAAAAGAAGCAGCCGGTCATGATCCATCGCGCGATCTGCGGTTCGATGGAGCGGTTCCTCGGCATTCTTATCGAGAACTTTGCGGGGCATTTCCCGCTGTGGTTCGCGCCGGTTCAGGTCGTTGTAGCAACCATCACGTCTGATGCCGATGATTATGCCGCATCTGTTGTGAAGAAGCTGAAAGCGGCAGGACTGGCGGCGGAAGCGGATCTCCGCAATGAGAAGATCAATTACAAGGTCCGTGAACACTCGTTGCAAAAGGTGCCGGTCATTCTGGTCTGCGGTCGTCGCGAAGCTGAGGAGGGCACGGTCAACATCCGCCGCCTCGGCTCCCGCGATCAGGAATCGATGACGCTGGCCGACGCGCTGTCGATGCTCAAGGACGAAGCCATCCCGCCAGATCTTCGGCGGGCTGACTGATCGAAAGATGGTGTGACCCCACCCTATACTTCTTCGCTCTCGGGCAAGGCAGGGGTGGGGGAACTACGCCCGTTTTGGCATATCTTTGATAGTGGGATTGGAAAGCGCAGCTTCAAGCGGTGAGCCGTCCAACTTTTTGAGCTTGCGCTTGTATGATGGCGCCACAAGGCCTGCCGAAACGATGAGCTTCGCCCCGTCTTCGATGGTCATGTCGAGATAGACGATCTCGGATTTGTAGACGTACATAAGAAAGCCGGTCGTCGGGTTCGGAGTGCAGGGCATGAACACCCCTATCAATGGATCGCCGGGCTTATCCAGCGTGGCGTTTATTTCCGTATCCTTCTCGCCTGCGACGAATACGAGTGACCAAACGCCTTTGCGTGGATATTCCACCAGTCCCACCGTGCGGAACATCTCGTTCTTGTTCGACAGGGCCGTTTCAAAAAGCTGTTTGAGAGTCTTGTAAATCCCGCGCACGAGCGGCATGCGCGCCAGAACTCGCTCGCCATAGCCGACTATCGCGCGACCAATGAAATTTGCTGTCAAAAAGCCGATCAACGTTATGACCGTCAGTGCAACGATCAAGCCAAAACCCGGCAAAGCGAACGGTAGGTAGTGATCTGGATTATAGGTATCCGGCAAATAAGGTTTGACCCAACTGTCCACCCAACCGATGAACGACCAGACGATATAAATAGTTATAGCTATCGGGGCGCAGACAATCAGCCCTGTAAGGAAATAGTTCCTCAGACGCGTCATGCCTGACAATGTAGGTTCCATCGCCGCCCCCGGTTGTGCAGCGCACTAGTATCGAGATTTTGGATGCAAAGGGAAGCGGCTATTCCGCCGCTTCCGTATGTGCCTGCTTGCGATGACCCTTCTTGAGAAGGTCCGAGACCAAAAACGCAAGCTCGATGGCCTGATCGGCATTGAGGCGCGGATCGCAATGCGTGTGATAACGATCGTGCAATTCCTCCGCCGTAATGGCGCGAGCGCCACCCGTACATTCGGTTACGTTCTTACCCGTCATCTCGATATGGATGCCACCCGGATGCGTGCCTTCCGCGCGGTGAACATCGAAGAACGCCTGCACTTCCTTCAAGATGCGGTCAAACGGACGCGTCTTATAGCCAGCCGCCGTGATGGTGTTTCCATGCATTGGATCGCACGACCAGACGACCGAACGGCCTTCCTCCTGCACTGCGCGCACCAGCTTGGGCAGGTGGTCGCCTACCTTGTCGGCGCCGAAACGGCTGATAAGGGTTAGGCGGCCCGGCTCATTGTCAGGATTGAGCAGGTCGATCAGGCGGATAAGGCCCTCTGCGTCCAGCGACGGCCCGCACTTGAGACCGAGCGGGTTCTTGATACCACGGCAATATTCCACATGTGCATGGTCGGCCTGACGCGTGCGGTCGCCGATCCAGATCATGTGACCGGAGGTGGCGTACCAATCGCCGGTGGTGGAATCGACCCGCGTCAAAGCCTGTTCGTAGCCAAGAAGCAGCGCCTCGTGGCTGGTGTAAAAGTCGGTTTCCCGCAGCGCGAAGGTAGACTTCGGACGTAATGCCGATCGCCTTCATGAATTCGAGCGTTTCCGTGATGCGGTTCGCCAACGCTTCGTAGCGGTCGCCCTGTGGGCTGTCCTCGACGAAACCAAGCATCCAGCGATGCACATTTTCCAAGTTAGCATAACCGCCCTGCGCGAAGGCACGCAGCAAGTTCAGCGTCGCGGCCGACTGGCGGTAGGCCATTTCCTGACGCGCCGGGTCTGGGACACGCGACTTGGCGTCAAACGCCGTGCCGTTGATGATGTCGCCGCGATAGCTCGGCAGCGACACGCCATCGACCGTCTCCGTGTCTGACGAACGCGGCTTGGCAAATTGCCCCGCAACGCGGCCAACCTTCACGACGGGCTGAGCGCCGGCAAAGGTAAGCACAACCGACATCTGCAAGAATACGCGGAAGAAGTCGCGGATGTTGTCCGCGCCATGCTCGGCGAAGCTCTCGGCGCAATCGCCCCCCTGCAACAAGAATGCGTCTCCGGCAGCGACAGTCGCAAGCTGCTTTTTCAGCTTGCGCGCCTCACCTGCAAAAACGAGCGGCGGAAAGGTGGCAAGACGGGCCTCTGTATCGGCCAAAATGTCCGCATCCGGGTATGCCGGCACCTGCTGGATGGGCATTGCTCTCCAGGAATCCGGTGACCATTTCTTCATTGTCGCACCTGCCATTCAGCGGGCCTTTTCCCGCTTCTCCGCTCATATGGGGAAGGCGCTGCTATAACGGAAGCCCTCGTCACTTGCCAGATAAAATCTTAACGCGGCAAATGGTCATAAGGTAGGAAGTGCTTTCTTACGAACGCTTATGCTGCGCCTCCAAGAAGCAAAGCGGCATTTTAAATCAACTTGAGAACGGTGGAAGCAACTTCCTCACCATCGTGCTGGCCGCGATTCCATGCGTCCTCAAACTCCGACAGGATGATGCGCGCTCCGCGTGAGTCGATGCGCCCTTCGCGCAAATAGCGGAAACGACCAACCGTTTTTGCGAACGGAAACAGTTCGCGGTTGGCTAGAATATGCGTAAGGAAGGTGGCGTTTTCTCCGGTTGCGCGCCGCATATGTTCCTCAAAAACATCAACCAGGCCCGCTAGATTTGCGTCCCGCGTTTCGGCGCATTCCAGAATATTTCCAATAAAAATGCGGCGCGCGGTGGTGTTGGCGGCAAGCGCCTGTGGCACACCCTGCACCAGCAAATGCGGAAGAATGCTGCTGTAAAAGCTGCCGGGGCCAAACACGATGGCATCCGCGCGAGCGATTGCGCCAAGGATCAGCGGATTGGCGCGCACGACACCGCCGCTGATCTTGGCCGTGAGTGCAATGTCGCTAATGCCAAGCGCTGCCTCTTCTGCATCCAGCGAAGTGACGACATGCTGACCGTAGACCTCATGACCGCTGCCAAGCTTCGCGCTGAGTTCCACATCGGGTTGGATCGAGCTCGGCCAGACGTGCCCGTTAATGCCGAGCAAGCGGCGAAATTCGAGAATAGCGGCGTTGATATCGTTGTCGTGAGCAAGATAGGCGCCGGTCAGAATGAAATTGCCCACGCTGCCATTGCCAAAGTCGAAACCTGCCGGAATGGCGCTTCCGAACAGGTTCAGATAGTGCAGGATCGTCTCCGCCTGCGCGGCATCCATGCGCTGAAGCAGCGGGTGATCACCGCTGGCGAAAAAGCGAAACTCCTCTGCTGCCTCGTGCTGCCCTAGCGCGCTGGAAAGCCGTGCGTTGAAGATTTTAACAACATCGCCCGCTTTGCCTTCGCCGTGCGCCATCGTCATCAGCGCTTGGCGAATGTCGCCAACAGGCAACATGCGGAACGTTTCGCGGATCACCTTGGAACTACCACCACTATCCCACGCTGGAACAATGCGCGTAAGCGCAGCGCCGCGGCGGCTGAGTGCGATGTTTGTCGAACGGCAGGCAGTGCCACCTGAAAACAGGACGATGCGAGGCGCGTTTTCGTTCAAGCGTTGAGCCTCTTGCCGTCGCGATAACTGTAAGTCGGCTTGTACATGGTGACGAGTTCCTCTGCGGCGGTTGGGTGCACCGCCATTGTCCGGTCAAAATCCTCCTTGCTCAGCCCTGCCTTGAGCGAAATGCCGAGCAATTGAGCCATCTCGCCAGCATCCGGCCCAAGAATATGCGCGCCGAGAACCAGTCCGGTCTGTGCATCGACCACCAGTTTCGTCAGCATTTTTTCATCCCGTCCCGCGAGAATGTTCCGCATCGGACGGAAATGCGCACGATAAACATCGACGTTCTCAAAACGCTGCACAGCGCGCTCTTCCGACAGCCCAACCGTACCGATCTCCGGCTGAGAAAAGACCGCAGTTGGAATGACTTCATGGTCCGGTTCGGTCGGGTTGTCCTTCCAAAGTGTCTCGACAAGGCACATGGCTTCGTGGATTGCAACGGGCGTCAGTTGCACACGGTTGGTTACATCGCCGATAGCCCAAATATTCGGCACGTTCGTTCGTGAATAACTGTCGACCGCGATTTCGCCCATCTGCCCCACATCGACGCCCGCCTTTTCAAGGCCCAGCCCCTCCGTGTTCGGGCTACGGCCAATAGCCAGCAAAATCTGATCCGCTACGAGCACTTCGCCGGTTGAGAGATGGCTTTCCAACCGACCATCCTTGCGCTTGACGACTTCCTTCTGGACCGACTGCAAAATGATCTTGATGCCTTTGGCCACCATCGCTTCATGCAAAAGCTGGCGGAGATCATTATCAAATCGGCTCAATATCTGCATGCCGCGATAGACCAGCGTGGTTTCAACGCCTAGCCCGTGAAAGATATTGGCAAATTCAACCGCAATGTAGCCACCGCCCTCGATAACAATTGCCTTGGGCAATTCCTTCAGGTCGAACACCTCATTCGAACTGATGCAGTGTTCATGACCGGGCAGCGCCGCATGAGCGGATGGTCTGCCACCCGTCGCAATCAATATCTGATCCGCTGTGACGACGCGGTCCTCGCCTTCAAGCCGAATTGTGTGACGGTCCAGCAGCGTCGCGCGCGACGTGATAGCCTCGCCGCCTGCGCCTTCGACGCCCTTGCGATAAATTCCCTCCAATCGGGAAATTTCCTTGTCTTTGTTTGCGATCAGCGTCGGCCAATCGAAATGCGCGGGCTTTACAGACCAGCCATAGCCCTTGGCATCTTCAAAATGCTCGGAATATTGGGAGGCGTAGACCAGCAGTTTCTTGGGCACGCAGCCGCGAATGACGCATGTGCCTCCGAAGCGAAACTCTTCGGCTATGCCGACTCGCTTGCCCAACCCAGCAGAAACCCGCGCGGCGCGTACGCCGCCTGAACCACCGCCAATGACGAAAAGATCGTAATCATATTTGGTCATGGGGCACCTTCGTTCAGATTCACGGGAAGAGACTTAGTGCATCGCGGCGCAGCTTTGAAGCCATGCCCTAGCGGAACCAAGTGGCAGGATGGCCGTTTGAGCTTTGAACACCGTTTCTCAGGAGGAAATCATGGGTCGCAGTTTATTGCTCTGGCTTTTGGGCGTGCCAATTCCTGTCATCATTTTGCTCTGGCTTTTCTGGCACTAGGCTCGGAAGCTCTTTGTTAACCTTAATAGAGTGTAATCATGCCGTATCTCAATGGTGCGGCATGAGAGCACTCAAGTGAAAAACAAAAGCTCCTCGACATCTGTTTTCGGCAAACGAAAAGAACCTCACACAGTAATTATCGCCCGTGGCGACAAGGTCCGCCACTTCACTATCAAGCCTTGGCTCGCTACGACGCTGACAGGCACGATTACCGCCCTTGCGGTTGGCTATCTCGCGGCCACAACCTATCTGGTTTTTCGCGATGACATCCTTAGCGCATCATCGGCGCATCAGGCCCGCATGCAACAGGCGTATGAGGACCGCATCGCCGCGTTACGCGCGCAGGTCGACCGTATTACCAGCCGTCAGATGCTCGACCAGCAGTTGGTTGAGTCGAAGGTTTCTGAATTGCTGTCGCGCCAAAACGCGCTCAACTCGCGTCACGGGCAGGCAGAACCAACAGCTGCCCAATCAGAAACGCCCGGCATAGAGACGCCAAGCATAGAATCACCGGGTGGGGACAAGCCTCAAGCCATGATTGATACGGACGGCGTCCCGTTGAAACTTGCGTCGGTCATGCCCTTGCTTCCCGCTACCGATGGAGAGACGCCTGATTCCGCTGCGGATCGCGCTGATCGAAATTTCGTTGCAATCAACAAATCTCTCCAAGCCGTTGAAGCAGATCAACTTCGCAAGCTCGATAACATGTCAACGAGCGCTTATCAGCAGGCTTCGGCGCTTGGCGATGCTTTACGCACCGCTGGGGTGACTGTCGAAGATGATTACGGCAAGGATGATGTTGGTGGACCGTTGGTTCCACTCGATCAAGCGGGCATGTTCGATGCCAAAGTCAAAGAACTTGATGAAGTTCTGGACCACGTAAGCACGCTTAAGCAGGAAGCAATTGCGCTGCCCTTTTCCAATCCCGCGCCCGGACGTTCCGTTTCAAGCCGTTTCGGTGTGCGTACGGACCCTTTGTTGGGAACACCGGCCATGCATTCCGGCATGGATTTTCGCGCGCCAACCGGCACGCCAATTCTTGCAACCGGATATGGCACCGTTATCGAAGCGGGGTGGAATGGCGGCTATGGACAGATGGTCGAGGTGAAACATGCTAACGGGTTCACCACACGCTTCGCCCACATGAGCGCGATTCACGTAAGTGTGGGTGACAAGGTGAAGCCGGGTGATGTGCTCGGCGAAGTGGGTAGCACTGGCAGGTCAACCGGCCCGCATATGCACTATGAAGTTCGCCGCAACGGGCAGGCAATTGATCCCGCGGACTTTCTCGCAGCAGGCAAGCGCATAGAGCGCTACTTGGCAAGGTCATAGTATTCTCAAGCGTCGCCTGTCAGCCCGCCTGTAGCAACCGCACTGCTTCGTCCCGTCCGAACACATACAGCAACAGCCGCACCGCTGCGCCGCGCGCAGACGTCAGGTTTGGGTCGCTCGCCAGCAACACCCTCGCGTCATCCCGCGCGATTTCCAGCAGATCGGCGTGGTCCTCGATGCGCGCAACCTGAAAGCCCGGCGTGCCGGATTGCCGCGTCCCAAGCAACTCACCTTCGCCGCGCAGTTTCAAATCTTCCTCGGCAATAATGAATCCATCCTCCGTGTCGCGCATCACTGTGAGGCGTTTCTTCGCCGTCTCGCCCAGCGGATCCTTGTACAACAGCACGCAGGACGATTGCTTTGACCCACGCCCCACGCGACCGCGCAATTGGTGAAGCTGCGCCAGCCCAAACCGCTCCGCATGTTCGATCACCATGATCGTTGCATCCGGCACATCGACGCCAACCTCAATCACGGTCGTCGCCACCAGCACGCGCGTCTCACCATCCTTGAAGGCGCGCATCGCCTCGTCCTTTTCCGCACCTTTCATGCGGCCATGCACCAGCCCGATCTTCTCGCCGAACACGGGTTTCAGCGATGCGAACCGATCCTCTGCCGACATAAGCTTGATCTCTTCGGATTCCTCGACCAGCGGACAAATCCAGTAAACCTTTTGCCCCGCCGCCACTGCCTCCGCCATGCGGTGCACCAGTTCGTCAAGCCGTTCCATCGACATCGTAACCGTGCGGATTGGCTGGCGTCCGGCGGGCTTTTCTGTCAGCCGCGAAACATCCATGTCGCCGAATGCGGTCAACACCAGCGTGCGCGGTATAGGCGTCGCTGTCATCACCAGCATGTCCGGCGTTGTACCTTTCGCAGAAATCGCCAGCCGCTGATGCACGCCGAAACGATGCTGCTCATCCACCACCGCCAGTGCCAGATCGCGAAACACGACCGCGTCCTGAAACAGCGCATGCGTGCCAACCACAATATTGATCGTACCGTCTTCCAGACCCGCGAGCGTTGCCGCCCGTTCGCGACCCTTTTCGCGTCCCGTCAACACCGCAACTTTCAACCCCACGCGCTCGGCTAGCGGCGTGATGGTCGCGAGATGTTGCCGCGCCAGAATCTCCGTCGGCGCCATCAGTGCGGCCTGCGCACCGCTTTCCACCGCCCGCGCCATTGCCAGCAGAGCAACGACCGTCTTGCCTGCGCCAACGTCGCCTTGCAGCAGCCGCAACATGCGTTCAGGCTTTGCCAGATCGGCATTGATCTCCGTCAGTGCTGTTTCCTGACTTCGCGTCAGAGAATAGGGCAGGGCGTTGCGCAGCTGTTCGACAATCTGCCCGTCGCCAATAATTGGCCGCCCCGCCGCGCGGCGCACACGTGCGCGCACCAGCGCCAGCGCGATCTGTCCGGCCAGAAATTCGTCATAGGCGAGCCTCCGCCACGCCACGCTTTCCGGTGAGGTATCAATCGGATCGGCGGGGTTGTGGATGCGCCGAAGAGCGGCCCCAAAATCCGGGAAAGTCTGGCGGCGCATCACGCTTACGTCCTGCCATTCGGGCAGGTCAGGCAGCTTTTCTAGCGCCGTTTGAATCGCGCGCCGCAGTACTTTGGTGGAAAGCCCCGCGGTCAGCGGGTACACCGGCTCCACCAGCGGCAAGCCATCTGCCGCGTCGGCGCGCGCAATATGGTCGGGATGCACCATCGAGGCGCGTCCGTTAAACCACTCTATCCGCCCGCTGACGATTACGCGTTCGCCTTCCGGCAGCATCTTGGAGAGATATTCGGCGTGGCCGCGAAAGAAGGTCAGCGTCACCTCGCCAGTGTCGTCATGTGCAAACACGCGATACGGCACGCTGCGATTTCCGCGTGGCGGTGGCTGGTGCCTGTCGACGCGCACGTCCAGCGTCACGATTGTCCCTTCTTCGGCATAGGCGATGCCGGGCCGGTTGCGCCGGTCGATGATCGAGTGCGGGAGCGTGAACAGCAGGTCGCCGACGCGCGCCTCGCGTCCGCCCGTATCTGTCGGCACAACCTTCGTTATAAGGGCGGCAACCTTCGGCCCGATTCCGGGTATCGAAGAGACGGGGGCAAACAGTGGGTCGAGCAATGAAGGGCGCATTGTGCTCAATTGTCCTGCCTTGTGCGGCGCGTTGCAAGGCTGACACCGCGCTCTGTCCACGCTATATGCGCGGACTCTGCAATCAGGAATCCAGCAAATGACGGGAACCGTGCGAACGAGCGAAGGGTTGGACGAGCGCCGCAAGCGCCTGCTTTTCCGTTCGTGGCACCGCGGAATGCGCGAACTGGACCTGATTCTGGGGCCGTTTGCGGATGCTGAAATCGGCGCCTTGAACGATCACGAACTTGATCAATACGAATATGTGCTCACCATCAACGACACGGACCTTCTGCCGTGGCTGATGGGACAACTCCCACCTCCGGCGGATGTCGATCTGGCCATACTAGATAGAATCAGGGCGTTTCGGCCCACAGTTCAAGCATGAAACTCATTCCTTCCATCACGCTGCCACAAGGCAAGCCCGGTCAATACATCGTCGACGGCGTAGCCGATGGCTACGAGGCCTTTGCGATTGCGCGCGCCGCCGCCGAGGCTGCACCAGACTCACCGATTGTGTTTGTGGCGCGCGATGGTCAGCGCCTGCCGGAAATTGCTGAAGCGCTTGCCTTTGCTGCGCCCGGCCTGCCCGTGCTTGAACTGCCCGCATGGGACTGTTTGCCGTATGACCGCGTGTCGCCCGGTTCGGATGCTGCCGCGCGCAGACTTGATGCAATGGCCGCGATGGCAGCGCTCAAGAAAAAGCCGCATCGTGCCGTCGTGCTAACCACCGTCAACGCGTTGCTCCAGCGTATGCCGCCCGCAGAGGCAATCGAGTTCGCAGACTTTGCGCGCCAAGGCTGGCAATCAGCTTGAAATGAAGGAACTCGTCGCGCGGCTGGAAATGGCGGGCTTCGACCGTGTCCCAACCGTCCGCGACGTGGGTGAATACGCGGTTCGCGGCGGCATTCTCGATCTTTATGCACCATCGTCGGATGAACCCATCCGGCTGGATTTTTTCGGGGACACGCTGGAATCCATTCGTTCTTTCGATGTCGCCACACAGCGCACCACCGGCAATGTGCCGGTCTTCGCTATGCAGTCCATGAGCGAAGTGCAACTTATGCCGCCGTCCATCAGCCGGTTCCGCCGCGCCTATATTGAAGCATTTGGTGCACCGACGCCGGGCGACGCGCTTTACACCGCCGTCAGTGAAGGCCGTCGCTTTGCAGGAATGGAGCATTGGCTGCCGTTCTTCTACGAACGGCTGGAAACGCTTTTCGATTTTCTGCCCGATGCGCCGATCATTCTCGACCATCTGGCGCGCGAAGCGCTGACCGAACGCCATGAACTCATTCTTGACCACTATGACGCGCGTCGAAAGCAGGGCGAGCAGGCGCTGAAAGACGCCACGCCTTACAAGCCGGTCCCGCCCGCTTTGTTGTTTCTCTCGCCGGAGGAAGTCGCGTCCTCTTTGGCCGACCGTGAATCGATCGAGTTCACGCCCTTCGATGCGCCTTTCGCTAGCGGTCGCAGCATTCATCACGCAGGCGCGAAGGCCGGTCGCAGCTTTGCGGAAGAGCGCGCCGATCCCAAGGCAAACGTCTTCGATGTCGTTGCAAAGCACATCGCCGAAGAGCGCGCTAAAAAGCGCCGCGTTCTCGTGGCGGGCTGGACCGAAGGTTCGCTCGACCGCCTCAGCCAAATTCTCGAAGAACACGGCCTCGGCAATATCACGCGCGTCTCCTCCATCGATCAGCTTGAAAAGCTGGATGAAGGGCAGGTGGGTCTTGCCGTGCTCCCGCTCGAAAAAGGCTTTGAAACGTCAGGTCTGGTCGTCGTTGCCGAGCAGGACATTCTTGGTGACCGCCTTGTGCGCCGCTCCAAGAAGCGCCGCCGCGCCGCTGATTTCATCGCGGAAGCGACCTCTCTTTCGGCGGGCGATATCGTCGTTCACGCCGATCACGGCATTGGTCGCTTTATCGGCCTGCGCACCATCGAGGCGGCGGGTGCGCCGCATGATTGCATCGAAATCCACTATTCGGGCGACGACCGCCTCTTCCTGCCCGTCGAAAACATCGAGCTTCTCTCGCGCTATGGTTCGGACAGCGCAACCGCGGTGCTGGATAAGCTTGGCGGTGGTGCATGGCAGGCGCGCAAGGCGCGTCTCAAGCGCCGCCTGCTCGATATGGCGGGGCAACTCATCAAGCTCGCCGCCGAGCGTCAGATGCGCGCCGCCCCGGCCATTCTTCCGCCCGAGGGTACGTACGGCGAGTTCGCCGCGCGCTTCCCCTACGAAGAAACCGACGACCAGCAAAACGCCATTGATGCCGTCATCGACGATCTGTCACTCGGCAAGCCGATGGATCGGCTGATCTGCGGTGATGTTGGCTTCGGCAAAACTGAGGTAGCTCTGCGCGCGGCCTTCCTCGCCGCGATGGAAGGCTTGCAGGTCGCGGTCGTCGTGCCAACCACATTGCTATCGCGCCAGCATTTCAAAACCTTCACGCAGCGTTTCGCGGGCCTGCCGCTGCGCGTGCGTCAGGCGTCGCGAATGGTCGGCACGAAGGAACTGGCCGAAACCAAGAAAGGCATTGCTGACGGTACAGTGGATATCGTCGTCGGCACGCACGCTTTGCTCGGCGCGTCGATCAGCTTCAACCGTCTCGGCCTGCTCATCATCGATGAGGAACAGCACTTCGGCGTCAAACACAAGGAACGGCTCAAAGAACTCAAGAGCGACGTGCATGTGCTCACGCTTTCCGCCACGCCGATCCCGCGCACGCTCCAGCTCGCGCTGACAGGCGTACGCGAGCTTTCCCTCATCGCCACCCCACCGGTTGATCGCATGGCCGTACGCACCTTCATTTCGCCATTCGATCCGCTGGTCATCCGCGAAACGCTGCTGCGTGAGCGCTATCGTGGCGGCCAGAGTTTCTATGTCGTCCCGCGCATCTCGGACTTGCCGGAAATCCATGATTTCCTCACTGCGGAGGTGCCTGAACTCAAGGTCGCTGTTGCGCACGGCCAGATGGCGGCTGGCGAACTCGAAGACATTATGAATGCCTTCTACGACGGTCAGTATGACGTGCTGCTCTCCACCACCATCGTGGAATCCGGCCTCGATATTCCAACCGCAAACACGCTCATCGTGCATCGTGCTGACATGTTCGGCCTTGCACAGCTATACCAGTTGCGGGGTCGGGTAGGGCGCTCGAAGCTGCGCGCCTACGCGCTGTTCACACTGCCTGCCAACCGCAAGCTTACAGATACCGCCGACCGTCGCCTCAAGGTTCTGCAATCGCTGGACACGCTTGGCGCAGGCTTCCAGCTTGCCAGCCACGATCTCGATATTCGCGGTGCGGGCAATCTGCTTGGCGAAGAACAATCCGGGCACATCAAGGAAGTCGGCTTCGAACTCTATCAGCAAATGCTCGAAGAGGCTGTCGCGGAGATCAAGGGTTCCGGCGAGGAACTGGACAGCGGCTGGTCGCCGCAGATCACTATCGGCACGGCGGTCATGATCCCGGAAAGCTATGTGCCAGATCTGCAACTGCGCCTCGCGCTTTATCGCCGTCTTGGCGACCTCACTTCGGCGGAAGAAATCGACGCGTTCGGTGCGGAACTTATCGACCGCTTTGGCACGCTGCCAGACGAGGTGGAGCACCTGTTGAAAATCGTGTTCATCAAGGCGCTGTGCCGCACTGCCAATGTCGAAAAGCTGGATGCTGGACCGAAGGGCGTTGTCATCCATTTCCGCAAGCGCGAGTTCGCGAATCCGGTTGGTCTGGTCCAGTATATCGGCCAGCAAGGCTCGATGGCAAAGATCAGGCCAGACCAAAGCGTGGTGTTCATCCGCGAATGGCCCACTGCCGAAAAGCGTCTTGTCGGTTCGGCAGTTGTCATGACCCAACTCGCCAAGCTGGTGGAAAAGGCGGCTTAAGCCGCCTGCGTCTCCCAACTCGGAAACGGGTCGACCAAGTCGCGCCAGTGTCCCGGCAGGTACTCTTCTTCCGGCACGAGGCAAGAATCGAGCTGCGCGCGAATGGCGTCTTCATTCATCGGATCACAACCGATGAACACGATTTCCTGCCGTCGATCTCCCCACATCGGATCGAGGTAGGGAGCCATGGCAATATGCCATTCGGGATGGTCCGGCCAACGATTTCTGGGCACGGACGACCACCAAAGTCCTCGTTTTTCAGTTCGCACGAGCGGCCCCGCCTGACTCAATTCTCCAACATAATGCGGGCGCGTTGCCAGCCAGAAGAATCCTTTCGCCCTCACCACGCCGGGCCACGGCATATTGACGAATTGATGCAGTTTCAGAGGGTCGAAAGGCCGTCTTTCCCGATACACGAATGAGCGGATTCCGTATTCCTCCGTTTCCGGCACATGCTCCTTGAAGCCGTTCAGTTCCTTGAACCAAAGCGGGTTGCGTTCTGCCTTCTCGAAATCGAATCGTCCGGTGTTCAAGATATTGTCGAGCGGTACTTTGCCGAAATCCGTCTCAATTATTTCTGCATCGGGGTTGAGCGAACGAATGATCTTGCGCGCGGTGTCTCGCTCTTCATTCGACGCCAGCGAAACCTTGTTCAGTACGATTACGTCCGCAAATTCGATCTGTTCAACCAGAAGATCGACAATTGCGCGTTCGTCGCCTTCGCCCGCAACCTCGCCCCTGTCGCGCAAAAAGTGGCGCGACGAATAATTGTTCAGCAGATTTGCCGCGTCCACCACGGTGACCATTGTGTCCAGGCGTGCGACATCGGACAGGCTTTCGCCGTTGTCGTCACGAAACTCGAACGTGGTAGCGACGGGCAGTGGTTCGGCGATGCCCGTGCTTTCAATCAGCAGATAGTCGAATCGGCCCTGCTGCGCCAGCGCGCGCACCTCGCGCAGCAGGTCTTCGCGCAAGGTACAGCAGATGCAGCCATTCGTCATTTCGACAAGCTGTTCCTGCGTGCGGGAAAGATTGCCGCCGCCATCGCGCACAAGTGCGGCGTCGATGTTTACCTCGCTCATATCATTCACGATAACAGCGACACGACGTCCTTCGCGATTGTTAAGAACGTGGTTCAAAAGTGTGGTCTTTCCTGCTCCTAGAAAGCCGGAAAGAACAGTCACGGGAAGTCGCTTCATTCTTGCCTCCGTAAGGTACGAAGGTCTTATAAGTGTAATGATATTACATTACAAGTTGGTTGAATTAATCAGTACCCTCATTCGCCTTCTCCTGCGCGACTTGCCGAATTGCATCGGCCAGCACGGCAGAATCCTGCGCGCCCATCACGGCATATTTGCCTTCCAGCAGGAAGCATGGCACGCCGGTTATGCCCATGCGAGAGGCCGTCGCGATTTCCGTCTGCACTGCTTCTCGATCCGCATCGGACGGCAGCAGCGTTTCCACCACGGAAACATCCATCCCGCTTAACTGCGCGGCTTCCAGCAAGATCGTCGGATCACCAATATTCTGGCCCTGCTCGAAATAAGCGCTGAATAAAATCCCGACGAGCCGGTTCTGAACATCCTCACCAGCGCCTGCCGCCCAGCGGATCACGCGGTGCGCATCCAACGTGTTCGGCGCTACCTTGATTGCATCGAAATCGAAGGAAATGCCTTCGACAGCGCCGAGCTGTACGATATTGGCGTGAATCTGCTTGATCCGATCTTCGGAGCCAAATTTGCCGAGCATATATTCGCGTCGGTCCGTGCCCTGCGCCGGAATGGTCGGGTCGAGTTGGTACGGTCTCCAGCGCAGCTTCACTTCAATATCGGGCACTGAGGCGATTGCGGCCTCCAGCCTGCGCTTGCCCACGAAACACCATGGACACACCACATCCGATACAACATCGATCGACACGGAATTGCTCAAGCGCGTCTCCTATTCGGCATACCACCAGGTTGGGAGTTGTGGCCCCTGTATGGGCGTAACGTCGGGATGGTCGATACGTTTCCAATGTGCGACCCATCTTTCAGGTCGGAAATAGAGAGGTATCACATAGGCACCCGACAGCAGCACGCGATCATAAGCGCGCACGGCGGTCACGAAGTCCTCGCGCGTCTTTGCTTGAAGCATGGCGCGGATCATTGCATCCACCGCCGGGTTGGCCACCCCGGCAAAATTGAACGTGCCCGGCTTGTCACGCGTCTCCGAACCCCAGCGCCCAACCTGCTCGACGCCGGGCGAGAGTGACCCGGTATAGTTGAACAAAAACGCATCATAGTCATAGTTGATCTGGCGCTGCTGGAACTGCGAAGCATCCACGGAGCGGATCACAAGTTCGATGCCGAGTTTCGCCAGCGTCTGCTGCCACGATACGGCAAGCTGCTCACCTTCCTTGCCTTTGAGCATGATCTCGAAGCTTACGGGCTGCCCGTCCGGCGCGACCAGCTGCCCGCCTTCAAGCTTGTATCCCGCTGCTGCCAGCGTATCGAATCCGACTCGCAGGAATTTGCGGTCGCGACCGCTGCCGTCGGATGCGGGCGGCGTCCAGCCATGTTCCATGATGTCTGGTGTCACCGCGTCTGGAAATGGCGCAAGCAGCGCGCGTTCTGCCTCGCTCGCCGGTATTCCGTGGCTGGAAAGTTCGGAATTGTCGAAGAAGCTTGTCGTGCGCCTGTATGCCGCCGACAGCAGATTCCGGTTAACCCATTCAAAATCGAACAACTCCGTAAGTCCGGCCCGCAACGCTCGGTCGGCAAAGATCGGGCGGCGCGTGTTCAGCACGATGCCATACATGCCTGAGGGCAGGCGCGTCTCAAACGTCTCCTTCAGCACGTCGCCGCGCGTGGCCGCCGGAAAGTCGTATTCGTTTTTCCAGCGACCGCTGTTTTCCTCAAGGAATACGTCAACCAGCCCTTTACGAAACGCCTCGAACATCGCGTTTTCGTCGCGATAATAGGTCAGCTTGATCTCATCATAATTGTCGAAGCCTCGCTTGGAGGGCAGGTCTTTCGCCCAGTAATCCGGGTTGCGTCGGAAGATGATGCTGTCGCCGGGGCGGATTTCCGCCATCGTATAGGGTCCGCTGCCAACCATCGGCTTGAGCGTCGATTTATCGAACGTCTCTGGATCGATCAGATGCTTCGGCAATACATGCAGCCGAGCGAGAATAAGGGGCAGTTCGCGGTCGGGTTCCTTGAACGTAAAGCGCACGCCTTGCGTGCCAATTTTCTCGACCTTCTCTACCTTATTGGCGCTCACCGCATAGCGTGGATAGCCTTTGTCGCGCAGAAGCTCGAAGCTGAAAATCAGATCGTCCTGCGTCACCGGCTGGCCGTCGGAAAACTTCGCCCGCTCGTCCAGCGTGAACTCGACGAAGCTGCGCGCATCATCCGTCTCTATGGTTTTGGCCAGCAGCGGATACATCGTGAAAGGCTCGTCCGCCGACTGCACCATCAGCCGATCAAACACCAAGTCGCCGAAAACCGTGTCAATCGTGCCGCGTGCCGCGCTGCCCTGAACAATGAAGGGGTTCACGCTGTCGAACGTGCCGGGCCACGCATAGCTTATCTTGCCGCCTTTGGGCGCATCGGGATTCGCATAGGGCAGGTGGGTGAAATCCGCGGGCAAGGCGGGCTGGCCATGCATCGCAATCGCATGCGACGGCGCGGCGAATGCCTGCACCATCGGCGCAAAAAAAAGCGCCAGCGCTGTCATCAGAGCTGCGAGTGTGGCCTGCATTGTTCCTTCCGCTGCGATTTGCGCGTAATCTAGCACGATGCGCGCATAAACCTGTCTAACTCGCGGAAAAGTGGGTTCATATTATTTGATGGGCTGGATTTGATTGCGCATGCAGTGTAACAGGCGCGCCAAGTCATGCTGTTGCCTCATTTGGCCAACAGGTAGCGCCAGACTTTTATTTTGATCTGCGATCTGTTTGAAGGAAATGCGAATATGAAGCGCGCTTCGATCACCGTTAACCGCCTGCCGGCATTGGCCGCAGCCCTTGCAACGGTTTGGCTGGTTGCCCCGGCTTCCGCGCAGCAGCAACAGCCGGAGATCCCGCAGGGCTGGTTCAAGGCGTGCTCCAAGCAGCAGGACGTGGATGTCTGCAACGTGCAGAACATCACGACCGCTGACACCGGCCAGCTCGTTACCGGCATCAGCCTCATCGAGCTTAAGGGCAAGGTGAACCGCAAGGTGTTTCAGGTCACGGTGCCTACCGCTCGTCTCATTCCTCCCGGCGTTGGCCTCCAGATCGATGGCGGCAAGACCCAGAAGATCGATTACATGATCTGCTTCCCGGATCGTTGCGTCGCTGAAACTGCTCTTAGCGACCAGCTCGTCGCATCCCTCAAGAAGGGCACTGCTCTGACGCTTACCTCGGTCAATTTCCAGAATAAGCCCAACCCAGTGAAGGTTTCGCTGCAGGGCTTCACCGGCGCTTATGATGGCGAGCCGCTCAAGCAGTCCGATATTGCAGACCGCCAGAAGAAGCTTCAGGACTTCGTTGTTAAGAACAATGATAACCTTGCAAAGAAGCTCAAGGAAGAACAGGATAAGGCAAAGCAGGCGAACTGATCGCCGCATTCCTTTGCGTATCGAAAGCGGGGCTTGCCCCGCTTTTTTGTTTTTGGCTTCTGCGTTGAAAGTTAAGTTCCTTCGCCCCGTTTACGGGGAGAAGGTGGCGGCAGCCGGATGAGGGGCAGCGTCGGGCTTACCAATTAGAGCCGCAAGCGCGCCTTAATGCTTCCGCGCCTGCTTTGGCGCATACCCTCCATCAGCCGTGACGTCGAACATCTCATTGATCTGGGGATGCCGCACGGGATCACCGTTGGAATCATCAAGCAGGTTCTGCTCGGAAACATAGGCGATATATTCAGTCTCGGCGTTTTCGGCGAGCAGGTGATAAAATGGCTGATCCTTGCGCGGACGCACTTCAGCGGGAATGGACTCGTACCATTCTTCCGTGTTCGCAAATTGCGGATCGACGTCAAAAATTACGCCCCGAAATGGAAAAATGCGGTGGCGAACCACTTGGCCGATTTCGAAATTTTGCAGTCTTGGCGTCAGTCATGGCATACCTCGCTTTATATTTGGCGCAGTCCTGCCAAGCTTGCAAGTAACAGCCAATCGAGGCCGAAATAGCAATGTCCGATCTCGTTGGTTTGGTCTTTCCCTTTTTCGGATTGATTTTCCTAGGCTTTTTCTTTGCGCGCGTAACCCGTCAACCGCTTGAGGCGCTTGGATGGATGAATTTGTTCATCATCTATGTGGCTTTGCCGGCGTTGTTCTTCCAGCTTCTTTCGCAAACGCCTATCGAGCGACTTACCGAGTGGCGATATATATTCGCGTCTGTTTTTTCGACCTTCATCATATTCGCCATTATGTTCATCGGCTCGTTGCTGCTGTCGCGGGGCGAAATCGCTGAATCAACCATCAAGGGGCTGGCCGCTGCTTACGGAAATATCGGCTACATGGGTCCGGGGCTCGCGCTGCTGGCCTTTGGCGAAAAGGCGGCGGTGCCTGTCGCTCTAATATTCTGTTTTGAAAACATCATGCATTTCGCCATTGCGCCCACAATGATGGCGCTAGCTGGCGACGAGAAGGGCAGTTTCGGCACGGTCGCCTTCGGTGTCGTGAAAAAAATCGCGCTGCATCCGTTCATCATCGCCACGGCGGCGGGTGTCGTCGGTGCGTATTTCCATATCGATCCGCCGGTGCCGGTTGCGCGTCTGCTCGACATGCTTGCCCGTGCCGCGGCTCCCTGCGCCTTATTCGCAATGGGCGTCACGCTGGCGCTGCGTCCACTGAAACGCGTTCCGACGGAACTCGGACCGATAGCAGCGCTGAAGCTCGTCGTGCATCCAGCGCTCTGCTACGTCATGATGAGCCTGCTCGGAAATTTCGACCCGACATGGGTGTTCGCCGCCGTTCTACTTGCTGGCCTGCCCACCGCAACAAACGTGTTTGTTATCGCGCAGCAATATGGCGTCTGGGTACAGCGCGCATCCGCCAGCATTCTGCTCACCACGGTGTTATCGGTGGGAACTGTAACGGGGCTGCTTTATTTGATCCGCAGCGGCATCTTACCGCCGGATTTGTTCCCTTAGGTCGGAAAACAACCCGGAAAAGCCGCTGCCGGGGCGCAGCCCTTCCCGCATGAATATTGCGCGCAGTGGCGCTATTCCGCCTAGCACGCCAAGCCCGACGCTGCGTGCGAGTTGCGATGGAAGCATGCCGGACAGCAGCGATTTGTTGAGCAGCGTTACCGCCGTTGTGCGCGCCACGATGTCCGGCCTGCGCTTGCGGTCATATGCGCTCAGCTTCGCCTCTGCGCCCAGATCGTCGGCATTATTCGCAACAATATCAATCAGATCGCGAACGTCTCTTATGCCGAGGTTCAGCCCCTGCGCACCGATCGGCGGGAAAATATGAGCCGCTTCGCCAACCAGTGCCACGCGGTTGTGCCCAAACCGTCGCGGCGTGGCGTTGGAAAGCGGATAAACCTGCCGTCCCGGCTCGACGCTTACTCGGCCAAGCATGGATTGCATGCGTTCTTCAATGCGTGCGGAAAGGGCCGCGTCATCCAGCGCCATCAGCTCATCTGCCTGCTGCGGTTGCACCACCCAAACGAGACTCGACCTGTCACCCTTGAGCGGCACCTGCGTAAAGGGGCCTGTCTGCGTGTGGAACTCCGTCGAAATCGAACCGTGCGGACGGCCATGCGCGAAGTTCAAAACCAGCGCCGATTGCGGCAGTCGCGTCGTTGAAATCGAAATGCCAGCCGCTTCGCGTGCGGGAGAAGATCGGCCATCGGCCGCCACAACCAGTTTTGCGGTCAACTGGCCGCCGTTCGCCAGCCGTGCCATCACGCTATTGGCCGCCAGTGTCCATTGCTCAACCAGCGTTTCGTGCCGGTGGATAGCGCTTTCGGCCCGCACCGCCCGGTCGAGCGCCGCGTTCAGCGTCTTGTTGCCAATGTTCAGGCCGAAATAAGGTTCGCCGATTTCGCCTGCGCTGAACGTCACGACCGGCGCGCGGATCAGCCTGTCCGTGGCGTCCACGATCCGCATTTTCACGAGCGGCGCAGCTTCCGCTTTCAACGTGTCCAGCACGCCCAGACCTTCGAGAAATTGCAGTGAAGGCACCATCAGCGCTGTCGTGCGCCGGTCCGCTTCATTGATGCGCGGCCCCACCAGAGAAATCGCAAATCCCTTGCGAGCCAATGCCAGCGCTGCAATCAGCCCCGCCGGTCCGGTGCCTGCAACAATGATTGAGCTTTCGCTATTCGCCATGGTCATGCATTGTGTTTGCCACGAAGTCCCACATGCTGTGAAGCGCCTGCCATTGCGTCTTTTCGGCTCATGAATTGAGTTTCATCGTCGTTTGCCGTGGATCAATGCAAGAAACGTCAATCACCCTGTTTCCGTACCGCATTAATGCGGCATAGTATTTGTGCCTGCCATGAGGGGACGATGATGGCTATTCGGGACGGAGTATTGGCCGCTGGGCTGGATTGGCGCTGCCCGTGAAGAACAGGCAGCCGAGAGCAAAGTTGGCGGCAAAGAAGCTCGTCGCCCGCATTCCCAAGCCAAAGAAGCAAGTCACGTGGCCGCAGGCGCGCGCCTTTCTGGTGCATTGCCTCACTGCTTCCGGCTCGTTTCTGGCCTTCCTCTCACTTGTCGCGGCGAGCGAGGAACGTTGGACCGCGATGTTCTGGTGGCTTGGTCTTGCGCTGCTGGTGGACGGCATCGATGGCCCGATCGCCCGCAAACTGGAAGTCAAGGAAGTGCTGCCCACATGGTCGGGCGAACTCCTCGACAACATTATCGACTACGTGACCTACGTGATAATCCCCGCATTCGCGCTCTATCAGCGCGGTTTCATGGGCGAGGGGCTTTCGTTCCTGTCAGCGGCGATCATCGTCGTTTCCAGCGCGATCTACTACGCTGACACCGGCATGAAGACGAAGGAGAACTTCTTCAAAGGCTTTCCGGTTGTCTGGAACATGGTTGTGTTCACGCTCTATGTCATCGAACCGGGGCCGTGGGTCGCCTTCGCCACGGTGCTTATTTGCGGCATTCTCACCTTTGTGCCGATCAATTTCTTGCATCCGGTGCGCGTTGAACGCCTGCGCCCTATAAATCTCGGCGTCACCATTGCATGGTGCGTGTTCGGAATGCTTGCGCTTGCACAGTCCGCTATGGCGCAGTTCTATAACCAGATCGGCGTGCTGGGCGAACATGTCGATATTTTCACCAAGACTGGCATTACCGTCGCCAGTCTCTATCTGTTCTGTATTGGCGCAGTGCTGCAATTCTTCCCCAAGCTTGGCGCGAAGAAAACGGCTACCACGCTGTAAGAATCATTGGAGTTTCCCATGACCAAAGCAATCCGTGTCCACGAAACGGGTGGTCCCGAAGTCCTGAAATACGAAGACGTCGAAGTCGGCAAGCCGGGCGAGGGAGAGGCACTTATCCGCCAGAGCGCCGTGGGGCTGAACTTCCTCGATATTTATTATCGCACCGGGCTTTATCCTGCGCCGGGTGGCCTGCCGTTCACGCCGGGCGGCGAGGGCGCTGGCGTGGTCGAGGCTGTCGGTCCTAATGTCACCGGCCTCAAGCCCGGCGACCGTGTGGCCTATGTGTCCGGCACTGGCAGCTATGCTGAGCAGCGCATCATCGCGGCTGATCGGCTCGTGCATGTTCCCGATGGCATTTCTGACAAGGACGCGGCGGCGATGATGCTCAAGGGAATGACCGCCGAATATCTGCTGCTGCGTACCTTCAAGGTGAAGCCGGGCGACACTGTGCTTTACCACGCGGCGGCTGGTGGCGTTGGCCTTATCCTTGGCCAATGGGCGAAGCATCTGGGCGCAACGGTTATCGGCACCGCCAGTTCACCGGAAAAGATTGCACTGGCCAAGGCGCACGGCTTCGATCATGTCATCAACTACCGTGATACGGATTTCGTCGCGGCGGTGCGTGAGATCACTGGCGGCAAGATGTGCGATGTCGTCTACGATTTTGTCGGAAAGGACACCTATATGGGCTCGCTGGATTGCTTGCGCCCGATGGGCATGTTCGTGACCTTCGGCCAGTCCTCCGGCCCGATCCCTCCGTTCAGCACCGCGCTTCTGTCGCAAAAGGGTTCGCTGTTCATGACGCGCCCGACGCTGTTCACTTATGTCGCCAAGCGCGAGGATCTGGAAAAATCTGCCGCAGCTCTGTTCGATGTTGTGAAAAGCGGCGCGGTGAAGATCGAGATCAATCAGACCTACGCGCTGAAAGATGCCGGACAGGCACAGTCCGATCTCGAAAATCGGAAAACCACCGGCACAACGGTGCTGTTGCCATAGAGGGTCTAGCTCTCATCCGCCAGAGTACTGTCATGCCGACACTCCGTCATCATCGGGCTTGTACCGAGGATGACGACTGGGTGGGTTTCCCTTTTCCCGCGACATTTTTACTGTCTGGTATAAATTTCGATTGCCGCGATGCAACAATTGCGTAGTCTGCCATCAGGGAACAAAAAACATAGCCTGATGGGGGCGTCGTGGAGTCTGTGGTGAAGTCTGCCGAGGGGGCAGCGAACCTCATTGAGGTGCGCGGCCTGACTAAGGTTTTCGGTACACTCACCGCCTGCAATCATGTCGATCTGGGTATCCGTGAAGGCGAAATTCACGCGCTGCTGGGTGAAAATGGTGCGGGCAAGTCAACTCTCGTAAAGATGCTGTTCGGCTCGCTTGAGCCCACATCCGGCGAGATTTTCTGGAAGGGCCAGCCGGTCAAAATAACCAGCCCAAGCGTTGCAAGATCGCTTGGTATCGGCATGGTTTTCCAGCATTTTTCGCTTTTTGAAGCGCTGACAGCGGCAGAGAACATCGCGCTGTCGCTGGATGACGGCACGTCGCTGGACAAAATCGCCGCCAAGGCGCGCGACCTGTCGAAAACCTATGGCCTCCCGCTCGATCCCGATTCGTTAGTGGGTGACTTATCTGTCGGCGAGCGCCAGCGCATCGAGATCACGCGTTGCCTGCTTCAAGAGCCGGACTTGATTATTCTGGACGAGCCGACGTCCGTTCTCACGCCGCAGGAAGCCGACAAACTATTTGAAACGCTTGAGCGACTGCGCGCCGAGGGCAAGTCAATCCTCTACATTTCCCATCGCCTTGAGGAGGTGAAGCGGCTTTGTGACCGCGCCACCGTAATGCGGCACGGCAAGGTTGTCGGCGCGTGCGATCCGCGCAAGGAAACGGCCGCTTCGCTGGCGCGCATGATGGTCGGCGCTGACGTCGCGACAGCAGAACGGACCCCGATCGATTTGTCCGTCGCACAGGAATTGCTTGGCATTTGTGGCTTGAGCCGCAAACCCGCCGGTCCGTTTTCCATGCCTTTGAAGAACATCTGGCTCTCCCTCAAGGCGGGTGAAGTCCTTGGCATCGCCGGTGTGGCGGGCAATGGTCAGGGTGAGTTCTTTGAAGCCGTATCGGGCGAGGCGCTTCAAGATAGCGCCGACGCCGTGCGTATTCGTGGCAAATCGGTCGGGCGCATGGGCATATCGGCACGCCGCAGCCTCGGCGCGGCGTTCGTTCCGGAAGAGCGGCTCGGCCACGGCGCTGCGCCGCGTATGCGCCTTTCGGAAAACCTGCTGCTCTCTCGCCACGCGACCGATAAAAAGGCGTTTGTCGCGCCGGGCGGCTTCGTCAAAAGCGGCATGATCCAACACGCCACACAACGCATCATCGAGGCGATGGATGTGCGCAAAAGCGCGCCGGACCCGGAGGCTGCTTCGCTGTCTGGCGGAAATCTGCAAAAGTTCATCATTGGCCGCGAGTTGGACCGTCAGCCTGCCGTCATGGTCGTCAACCAGCCCACATGGGGCGTTGACGCGGGAGCTGCTGCGCGCATCCGGCAAGCGCTCATCGCTTTGGCGCGCGCCGGTTCTGCGGTGCTGGTCATCAGTCAGGATCTGGACGAATTGTTCGAGATTTCGGACTCAATCGCCGTCATGCATAATGGCGAATTGTCAAAGCCGCTGCCTCGTGCGGAAGCCACTTACGAACGCATCGGCCTGCTCATGGGCGGCGCAGAGCCCGGCTATACCGAGCCGCATCATCCGGAGGCCGCATGATGCGCATCGAACTTGTCAAGCGCCCTGAACGTTCAAAGCTCTTTTCGGCGCTCTCGCCCTTCATCGCCTTTGCGCTCACCATAATCGCCGGTGCCATTTTGTTTGCTGCGCTCGGCAAGAATCCTCTGGCCGCGCTCTACACTTACTTCATTGATCCGGTCACGCAGGTCTGGCAGTTGCACGAGCTTGCCATCAAGGCCGCCCCGCTAATTCTCATCGCGGTCGGTCTTGCCGTGTGCTACCGCGCCAATGTCTGGAACATCGGCGCCGAAGGCCAGTTCGTCATGGGGGCGGTCGCCGGTTCCATCCTGCCGGTCATGTTTCCTGAAACGGTTGGCTGGTGGGTGTTGCCTGCAATGCTGGTCATGGGCGCGGCGGGCGGCGCTGCTTATGCCTCGATCCCGGCGTTTCTGAAAACACGTTTCAACACCAACGAGATTCTGACGAGTCTCATGTTGGTTTATGTCGCGCAGCTATTCCTCGACTGGTTGGTGCGCGGCTGGTGGAAAGACCCCGCGGCCTATAATTTCCCGCAATCGGTGCAGTTCAATCCGTCTGCTGTTCTGCCTGAGCTTGCGCCTATGTCGGGTCGCGCCAATTGGGGCTTTATCTTTGCGGTTGTCGCGGCTGTGCTTGTCTGGCTGATGCTGTCGAAGATGTTGAAAGGTTTTGAAATCCGCGTGCTTGGCTCCAGCCCAAGGGCGGGGCGCTTTGCAGGCTTTCAATATAGCCGCATGGTTTTCTTCGCATTTTTGCTTTCGGGAGCGCTTGCCGGTTTGGCTGGAATTTCCGAAGTTTCCGGTGCCATTGGTCAGTTGCAGCCGTCGATTTCGCCGGGCTATGGCTTCACCGCAATCATTGTCGCCTTTCTCGGGCGCCTCAATCCGCTTGGCATCGTCGCTGCTGGTCTGGTGCTTGCGCTCACTTATCTCGGCGGCGAGGCCGCTCAAACTGCGCTCGGCGTTTCTGATAAGGTCGCGCGTGTCTTTCAGGGCATGTTGCTATTCTTTGTGCTCGCTTCCGACACACTGATCCATTACCGCATTCGCATCGCCGGTCTTGGCGCAAAATCGACCGAGGCCGCCTGATGGACATCACCGTCAATATCCTGCTCACCATCGCTACAGCCGCCACGCCGCTGCTCATCGCTGCTATCGGGGAACTCGTGGTGGAGCGCTCTGGCGTCCTGAATCTGGGCGTTGAGGGCATGATGATTATGGGCGCGGTCTGCGGCTTCGGCGCGGCCTATCTCACTGGTTCGCCGTGGATCGGGGTGCTTGCCGCTATAATTGCTGGCGCGCTGTTTTCGTTGCTCTTTGCTTTCATGGCGCTGACTCTTGCCACCAATCAGGTCGCGACCGGCCTGTCGCTTACCATCCTCGGGTTGGGGCTTTCGGGTATGATCGGCACAAATTTCGTCGGCCTGCCCGGTGTGCGTTTGCCGAACCTCTACATTCCCGGCCTCAGCGACCTTCCCATCGTCGGCAAGCTGCTATTCGGGCAAGATCCGCTTTTCTATGTTTCCATCGCGCTGGTCTTTGCCGTTTCATGGTTCCTGTTCCGCACGCGAAAAGGGTTGATGCTGCGCTCCATCGGCGACAGTCATTCCTCGGCTCATGCGCTCGGCATTCCTGTCATCCGTTACCGCTATCTGGCGGTTATGTTCGGCGGTGCTTGCGCTGGCCTTGCTGGCGGGCATCTCTCGCTGGTCTACACCCCGCAATGGGTGGAGAACATGACCGCCGGTCGCGGCTGGATAGCGCTGGCGCTGGTCGTGTTTGCGTCGTGGCGGCCGCTGCGCGTGCTGGCTGGTGCTTACATTTTCGGCGCGGTCTGGATTGGCCAGCTTCATGCACAGGCATTCGGCATTCCGGTGCCGTCGCAGTTCCTTTCCGCGCTTCCCTATCTGGCCACGATTGTCGTTCTCGTGCTCATATCGCGCAACAAGCGGTTGACGATGATGAACACACCGGCATCGCTGGGTCAGGCATTCGTACCCGACAGATAACAACCAACGAGAGGCAGACTATGAAAAAACTCATCGGTGCATTGATGCTGACAGTGGGAGCGCTGGCGCTTTCCACCGCTGCAAACGCACAGGACAAACTCAAGGCTTGCTGGGTCTATGTCGGCCCGGTTGGCGATTTCGGCTACTCCTACCAGCACGATCAGGGCCGCTTGCAGGTCGAGAAGGAGCTTGGCGACAAGGTCGAGACGGCCTTTCTCGAAAACGTGCAGGAAGGTCCAGATGCTGAGCGCGCATTCGAGCGTTTGGCTCGTGAAGGCTGCAAGATGATTTTCGGCACGTCATTCGGCTTCATGGACCCCGAACTGAAAGTCGCCGCGAAGTTCCCGGACGTAAAGTTCGAGCACGCGACCGGCTTCAAGATGGCTCCCAACATGGGCATCTATAATGCGCGCTTCTATGAGGGCCGTTATATCCTCGGCCAGATCGCCGCGAAGCAGTCGAAAGCCGGTCTTGCGGGCTACATCGTTTCCTTCCCGATCCCTGAAGTCGTGATGGGTATCAACTCCTTCATGCTCGGCGCGCAGTCGGTCAATCCGGACTTCAAGGTCAAGATCGTTTGGGTCAACACCTGGTTCGATCCGGCGAAGGAAGCTGATGCCGCAAAGGCTCTGTTCGATCAGGGCGCGGACATCATCGTCCAGCACACCGACTCCACCGGCCCGCTTCAGGTTGCTCAGGAGCGCGGTCTGCATGGGTTCGGTCAGGCGTCTGACATGACCAAGTTTGCCCCGAAGGCTCAATACACCGCGATTGTTGATGATTGGGGTCCGTATTACGTCAGCCGCGTGAAGGCAGCGCTGGACGGCACCTGGAAGCCGGAAGATCGTTGGGAAGGTTTGAAAGAAGGCGCCGTCGTCATGGCTCCTTATGCCAACCTGCCGGAAGACGTCGTGAAGATGGCGCAGGAAACCGAAGCCAAGATCAAGGGCGGCTGGAACCCCTTTACTGGTCCGATTGCCAAGCAGGATGGCTCGGAATTCCTCGCCGCGGGCGCGGTTGCCGATGACAAGACTTTGCTCGGCATGAACTTCTATGTGAAGGGCGTCGACGACAAGCTGCCGCAATAAGTGTGGCCATCAGCGCAAAAAGAAGCCCCGCAATCCAGCGGGGCTTTTTTTGTTCTTAGTCGTTTGCTGTCACTGTCATCCCTAGTGCGGTGGGAAGAGAGGCGGGGTCGGCTTGTCCCAGCGCACCCAGAATAGCAAAGGGTTGCGGTGTCGAGGGGTTGGCGCGGATCGTCAGGCTTTTTGGGTCGTCCAGATATTTCGCCACACCCTCGGCAATGCTCTTCTTCAGCATTTCATCTTTGATGGGCGATGAAGCGAGCAGGAAAGGCACAATCGTCTTGGTTTGTTCGCGCAGTTGCGCCGGATCGGCGCCCTGCTGCTGTGCCACGAAATTCAACACCTTGTTGGTTATCGAAGCATCATCAAACCGAATGGAGGCTCCATTCAGAACCAGCGCTTGCATGAGATTGATAATCTGCGCGGCCTCTTGCTGATTATTGCCTGCCCCAGGGTTTTCACCCATTTTCTTGGATAGTTGCTGCATGGTCGTCAGGAATTCCGGCGTGTAGCCGCCCAGATCGAAGGTCATGCCAAGCTTGCCGGCATTGTCCACCGCGACGTCATATTTCGAAATTTGCAGCCGTCCGTCTTGCGGGTTCCATACGCCTTCACCCTGCACGGTTCCTGTGACCTGCTCGTAACCCAGCGCCTGCGCGATCGCCTTGGTTTTCGGATCGGGCAGGGTGGTTAAGTCCACAGTGAATTTATCGGCTGCGCCGGTGAAATTCATCGGCCCACCATTCGGCGGCGTCATGTTGAAATGGATGTTTTCAACCAGTCCAATCTGCTTGTCGCCCTGCTTGACTTCCGCCCGGTCGATCTTGCCGCTTTCATAAAACAGCATAGTGGAAAGGTAATCCGTGCCGCCCGGAGCGGGCACCTTGACGCCCGACAGCGTCGCGGGCGTCATATCGAATGACATGCCGCGATCCTTTAGCGAAATCGGTGCAAACGTAATTGTCGCAATATTATAGCCGCCATTGTTCTCAGTCACGCCTTCCAGCGTAACTTTGCCGACTGGCAGCTTTTCAGGCCGTCCCGGCGCGCCATAGGTCACTCCATCAAGCTCGATATGACTCCCGGCGCCTGTTACCGTTGTCCATCCGAGTTCGACACCCTGATAGGCCAGCACATCCTTGAGCCTCTGCGCTACGGCGGTTGCGTCCTGCGCATAGGTGCTTGCGGTCGAAAACGCCGTTACGAACACAAAGGCGGCGGAAGCCAAGGCCCGGCGCGAGTGATGGTACATGGATGCAATCCCTTTTGTCTTTGCAATGCGGTCGCTTTTCGAGGTCATTATGGACCGAATGAAGGCGCTCACGAGCAATAAATTGTCATTCCGCGATGTACAACGGCGGCAAATGGGAAAATCGCGTGGGCTTGCCGCGAATCATTCGCTCGGTTAACGCAGCTTTATGGGAAAAAGCCTTGTCCCGCCGCCTTCCGATGGCGGGGAACATATTGAAGCGGTTGATCTGAAGGCAGCGCTCGAAGAGCGCTATCTGGCCTATGCCTTGTCTACGATCATGCACCGCGCCTTGCCTGATGTCCGCGATGGCCTGAAACCGGTCCACCGCCGCATCATGCATGCCATGCGTTTGCTGCGCCTGAACCCGGATCAGGGCTTTGCCAAGTGCGCGCGCATCGTCGGCGAGGTCATGGGCAAGTTCCATCCGCACGGCGACCAGTCCATCTATGACGCGCTGGTTCGCTTGGCGCAGGATTTCTCCATGCGCTACCCGCTTGTGGACGGGCAGGGCAATTTCGGCAATATCGATGGCGATAACGCCGCCGCCATGCGCTACACCGAAGCGCGAATGACCGAGGTCGCGAGCGAAATTCTCTCCGGCATCACCGAAGACGCGGTCGATTTCCGCCCGACATACAATGAGGAAGACGAGGAGCCGGTCGTGCTTCCCGGCGCGTTCCCGAACCTGCTAGCCAATGGCTCGTCGGGCATCGCGGTCGGCATGGCGACTTCGATTCCGCCGCACAATGCTGCTGAGCTTTGCAAGGCCGCGCTGCATCTCATCGATAACCCTGACGCCACCGTCGAGGATTTGCTGACACGCGAGCCGCATCCTACCGACCCCGACGAGAACATGGTGCGCGGGCCGGATTTCCCGACCGGTGGCATCATCATCGATGGCTATGCCTCTATTCTCGAAGCTTATAAAACCGGTCGCGGCGGTTTTCGTGTGCGGGCCAAGTGGAGCGTCGAGGATCAGGGGCGCGGCACCTATCAGGTCATCGTCACTGAAATTCCTTACGGTGTGCAGAAGTCGCGTCTGGTCGAGAAAATCGCCGAGCTCCTGCTCGCCCGCAAATTGCCGCTGCTGGACGATGTGCGCGACGAAAGCGCCGAGGACATTCGCCTCGTGCTCGTGCCGAAAAGCCGTTCGGTCGAGGCTGCGATCCTCATGGAGTCGCTGTTCAAGCTCACCGATCTTGAGAGCCGCTTCCCGCTCAACATGAACGTGCTTTCGCGCGGCAAGGTGCCGAATGTGCTCTCGCTGCGCGATGTGCTGCGTGAGTGGCTCGACCATCGTCGCGAAGTGCTCATTCGCCGCTCGAAGCATCGGCTGGCCGATATTGAGCGCCGGCTGGAAATCCTCGCCGGTTTCCTAATCGCTTACATCAATATCGATGAGGTCATCCGCATCATCCGTGAGGAGGACGAGCCCAAGCAGGTGATGATGGCCAAATGGTCGCTCACCGATGTGCAGGCCGAAGCCATCCTCAACCTGCGCCTGCGCCAGTTGCGCAAGCTGGAGGAGATCGAAATCCGCAAGGAGTTCGACGCACTTACGGAAGAGAAGGCGCAGATCGAGGCGTTGCTTGCATCCGAAGCCAAGCAATGGAAAACGGTCCGCTGGGAAATCGAGAAGATCCGCGACAAATTCAGCTCGCACACCGATATTGGCCGTCGCCGTACGCAATTTGCCGATGCGCCGGAGCATGACGATACCGAAATCCACCACGCGATGGTCGAGAAGGAGCCGGTCACGGTTGTCGTGTCGGAAAAGGGTTGGCTGCGCGCCATGCGCGGTCACATGTCCGATTACAGCACTTTGACATTCAAGGAAGGCGACGGCCTCAAGCTCGCTTTTCCGGCGCAGACTACGGACAAGATTCTCGTCTTCACCACGGGCGGCAAGTTCTACACCATAGGCGCGGACCGCTTGCCCGGCGGGCGCGGCCACGGCGAGCCAATCCGCATCATTGTGGATATGGAAAACGATCAAGATATCGTGACCGCATTCGTGCACGATCCCAAGCGCAAGCTGCTTCTTGCTTCGCATGAGGGTTACGGATTCGTCGTGCCGGAATCCGAGGTCGTTGCGAATACACGCAAGGGCAAGCAGGTGATGAACGTCAAGTCGCCAGATGAAGCCGTGCGCTGCGTGACGGTGGAGGGTGACTACGTTGCCATTGTTGGTGAAAACCGGAAATTGCTGGTGTTTGCGCTGACCGAGATACCGGAAATGGTGCGCGGCAAGGGCGTGCGTCTTCAGCGCTACAAGGATGGTGGAACGCTGGACATCAAGGTGTTCACGATGGCATCCGGCTTGTCATGGCAGGATTCCGCCGAGCGCAATTTCGTCAAAACCCGCGAGGAACTTGGCGAATGGTTGGGCAACCGTGCTGCCGCTGGGCGGCTGGTTCCGAAGGGCTTTCCGAGAAGCGGCAAGTTTGCCTAGTCCGTTATATTTATGCTTTGACTTTTACTGCGTTGTTATTTTAGGCTAACGTAATAAAATAGTATGGTGGGGCAGGCGGGCGTGAGCCGACCGGGTACGACAAGAACTGAAAGAGAGCCGCGCTTTTTCGGGCAAGCTGCGCCGTTGCGCGCAGCGCTTGTTTCGCCGCTTAGTCTGGCGCGATGGCTGCTGGTTCTCATCTTCGTCGCTGGCATCTACTTCTTCCACGGCTTTCTGGTGCCTGTGCTCGCAGCGTCCGTCATTGGCTTTGCGAGCTGGCCAATTTATCGCCGTTTGCTTCATGCGGTGGATGGTAGCCGTACGCTCGCTGCCACCATCGCAATCATCTTGATCGTCGTGGGGCTGGTCATTCCGATTTCCTATGCCGCCAGCTACGCGGCCAACGAGGTCAGCGAGTGGCTCGCGTGGGCGATTGAAACCAATCGCCACGGCGCGCCCACCCCGGCGTGGATCGCGCATCTGCCCGGCGTGGGCGACTGGCTGGATCAGCAGTGGCGCGAGCATGTCGGCCCTCCCGGCGCAATCGGCGAGCTGATTTATATCGTCAGCGGTGCGAATGTCGGCAGCATTTATCGCGGCGTGTTGGCTGCAGGCGGCAGCGCGTTCAACAGCTTCCTCACCATGCTGTTTTTGCTTATCACCCTGTTTTTCATCTACCGTGATGGCGAAGATTTTGTCGCCAAGATGGATCGCCTTGGTGAGCGCATTTTGCCAACGCGTTGGGAGCGCCTTTCGCGTGTCGTCCCCGCCACGATCAGTTCTACCGTCACAGGTATGACGCTTATCGCCATCGGCGAGGGTGTTGTTCTCGGCATCGCCTATTGGCTCGCTGGCGTGCCATCGCCGGTCACGCTCGGCGTGCTCACCGGGCTTATGGCGATGATCCCCGGCGGTGCGCCGCTATCATTCACGCTTGTCTCGCTCTATCTGGTTTCGAGCGGTTCGATGTTTGCCGGTCTCGCGCTCTTTGCGTGGGGTGCTGTTGAACTCTTCATCGTCGACAAGACGCTGCGCCCGAAACTGGTTGGTGGACCGATCAAGCTGCCTTTCCTCCCAACTTTTTTTGGCCTTATCGGTGGCGTGAAAACCATGGGCCTGCTCGGCCTCTTCATCGGTCCGGTGCTTATGGCGCTGCTGGTGGCAATCTGGCGCGAATGGCTGCGCGAATTGGAGTTTATTGAGCCGGTTGAACCGCCGGTATTGTCTCCTGTGGCCGCGCCGGCAACGGAGGCTCTTCCGTCACCTGAAACCTCTGAACCTCGCCGCGTTGCCGCTCAGGCTTGAGAACTTAAGCCAACCCCACCTGCATTCTAGGCTGGATAGCGCATCACCACACTTGCGCGTCGTTTGCGGCTTTCCATCAATTGCCAGATGGAATGAGCCACCAGTGCGATAATCAATATCGCCCCGCCGATCAGGCTGTTGCGGCTCGGCTGCTCTGCGAAAATCATCCAGACCCAGATCGGTGCCAGCACGGTTTCCAGCAGATAGAACATAGCTACTTCTGGTCCGGACAAATATTTCGGCCCGGTTCCGAGGCAGTAAAAAGCAATCGGCATCACAACTGCGCCGTTGAGCACAATCCACCACGGCGCATCTATGCGAAATCCGCTCTCTGACACCATTGCCGCCGCCACGATTAACGGCAGCCCGACGCCCACGAGCGAGGCCATGCCCATGTCTTTGCCGCTTGCGCGCGTGATGGTGATGGCGGTTGCGATCAGAAAGGAGGCCGCGAAGCCCGCTGCGTCGCCGATCAAATTGCCCGATCCGAACGAATCCCAAACGATAATCAGCACGCCGAATATCATGGCAGCCATTGCGAGCAGGGTTCCTGCGCGTGGCTTTTCGCCAAGAAATATCCATGAGAGCAGCGCGGAAAATGTCGTGTTCAGCGCCAGTATGAATACGAGGTTTGCGGTCGAGGTATTGTAAACGCCGATGATGAAGAACACTGAGCTGACGCCATAGAGCGCGGCCACGATCACCCCTTTCTTGCCGGGAATAAGCGGGGGAGCGTTACGGTCGACTGCTCGCCAGATCAGCCAGCCCACCAGTCCCACCAGCAGCGTCATCGAGCAGCGAACCATCAGCACGGGCCAAGGGTCGCCGGAGGCCAGTTTGACCAGTGGAATATCGACGGTGATTGCCAGACCACCGATGGCGCAAAGGATCAAGCCTTTGAGATGATTGTCATGGTGTGAGGGCAATTTGCGCACCGAACGGAGGTATTTGTCGGTGCTTTACGCACAAAACGTCAAATTAGACAGTGCCTGCGACGCGAAACAGTTTCAGCCAGCGTCCGTTTCGGGTTCGGAATAGCGTTCCCATCCACGTGCGCCCAGATGTTCCTGCGGCAAAAACCGCACCTTGTATCCCATCTTGCGCGACCCATTCACCCAATAGCCGAGATAGACATGCGGCAAACCTGCCGCGCGTGCCCGGCTGATGTGGTCGAGGATCATGAAAGTGCCGAGCGAGCGGTCTTCCATTTCCGGGTTGTAGAACGAATAGACCATCGAGAGACCGTCAGCCATTCGGTCAGTCAGCGCCACGCCCAGCAACTCGCCTTCGCCGCGCCCGGTGATGAAGCTGTCCGGCCCGCGCCGCCTGTATTCGATCACTTTGGTTTCCACATGCGTGTCTTCGACCATCATCGCGTAATCCAGCACGGTCATGTCAGACATGCCGCCGCGTCTGTGGCGCGCGTCGAGATACTGCCGGAAGAGTGAATATTGCTCGGTTGATGGCTCCGCATCATGCATCGCGCCGATCAAGTCAGCATTGCGGCGTAAAATGCGCTTCATATTTTTCGTCGGCTCGAATTCGCTGGTCAGAATGCGCACTGAAACGCAGGCGCGGCAATTCTCGCAAGCGGGACGATAGGCAATGTTCTGCGAACGCCGGAACCCGCCTTGCGTCAGCAGGTCATTCATTTCAGGAGCCTTGTCGCCAACAAGGTGCGTGAAAACTTTCCGCTCGAATTGCCCTTCCACATAGGGGCAGGGCGAAGGTGCGGTCAGAAAAAACTGCGGCGACTGAGTCGGATGCTGTGTCATATCGTTTTGAAACTATAGCGCTACGCTCATGAATGGTGAAGCGTTTCGATTTTCGACTTGTGGGTGAGGGCGAGGGGTAGGTTCATGATCTGAACTTGATCCTGTCTGCTCGCAAAACCTTGCCTGCCAGAAAATATAATGCGCCGCACCATTTGTTCAAACGGTTGAAATCCGTTTTATGTTCACGCAATCTAGAATTACCTTCGCAGTTGCGAAGTAAACATTGAGGGGCTGCATGGATCCGATTGATCTGGTGGTTGTTGGCAGTGGTCCGTCCGGTCGGCGTGCTGCCATTCAGGCGGCGAAGCTTGGCAAATCGGTTGTGGTGGTTGACAGGGGCAGGCGACTGGGAGGCGTCTCTGTCCACACCGGCACCATTCCATCCAAAACCCTGCGCGAAACGGTTCTCAACCTTTCCGGGTGGCGTGAGCGCGGCTTTTATGGGCGCGGCTATCGGGTTAAGCAGGATATTTCGATTTCCGATCTCGTGCAGCGTTTGCACAAAACGCTCGACCACGAGGTTGAAGTCTTGCAGCACCAGTTCATGCGCAACGGCGTGCGGAGCATGCGTTCCACAGCCCACTTCGCAGAGCCGCACAAACTGACACTCGTCAACGATAAGGGCGATACCAGTTCGCTCGCTTTCGAAAATGCGTTGATTTCCGTCGGCACCCGGCCACATCGACCCAAGGAAGTTCCGTTTGACCGCAAGCATGTATTCGACAGTGACGAGATGCTGGAAATCGAGCGTCTTCCGCGCACGCTCACCGTCGTGGGCGGGGGCGTCATCGGTGTGGAATATGCCACCATCTTCTCCGCGCTCGATGTGCCGGTGACACTCATTGAGCCGCGCCCGACCATTCTTGATTTTATCGACCGCGAAATTGTCGACGACTTTGTCCACCAGATGCGGGATCGTGGCATGCAGATCCGGCTTGGCACTGCCGCGAAAGCCATCGAAGTAAAAAACGGGCAAGCCGAGGTCACGCTGTCCGATGGTCGCGTGGTGCGGTCCGAAGTCGTGCTTTATGCCGCCGGTCGCAGCGGCAATGTGGAATCTCTCGGTCTGGATGTCGTGGGTATTGAAGCCGACAATCGCGGCCGCATCAAAGTCGATCCGCTGACATTCCAAACCACCGTTCCGAACATCTACGCGGCGGGCGATGTGATCGGCTTTCCGAGCCTTGCATCAACGGCGATGGAGCAGGGTCGCGTTGCTGCTTGCCACGCGTTTGGCGTGACCCTGCCGCCCGCGCCGGAAACCTTTCCTTATGGCATCTATGCCGTGCCGGAAATCTCGACCGTTGGCCAATCGGAAGAAGAGGTTCGCAGCAGCGGTGTACCCTATGAGGTTGGCGTTGCGCGTTTTCGCGAAACGTCGCGCGGCCACATCATGGGCGTCGACAGCGGTTTTCTGAAATTGATCTTCGATCAGGACACGCGCCGCCTGCTCGGCGCGCATATCGTCGGCGAGGGCGCGACCGAGCTCATCCACATCGGTCAGGCCGTCATCAATCTTGGTGGCACGGTGGATTTCTTCGTGAATAACACGTTCAACTATCCAACGCTTGCCGAGGCCTACAAAATCGCTGGCCTCGACGCGTGGAACCGGATGGCGCGCGCCAGTTAAACCCGGTCGCGCAGCACTACTGTGCCAAGCAACAGATCATGCACGGTGCGTTTGTAGTCGGTGAACAGCGTCGCCAATAGAATGAGCGGGGTCAACACCACATTGCCTGCCCAGAACAGCACGGAGTGCACCACCGCCGTCATGCCGTCGATGGGTGCGCCGTCCATCCGATAGATTCGGAGGCCCATCATTTGCATCCCGACAGTTGCCTGATTGGGACCGCCCATCGTGCGCCAGATATAGGTCAGCACGATCAACACGGTCGCGGGGCCGAAAACGAAAAACAGCAGCCAACCCGCACCAAGCGTAACGACGCCGAGAACGAAAAACGCGACCGCTAGTGCGACGGTGAGCGCGCCGACTATCAGATAGTCGATCACGAAAGCCATCATCCGCCGGGTCAACACACCATCCAACGCACGCGGATTGTCCAGCGCGAATGGTGCGGTTGGGGCGAGCACGTCACTGTTCATCGGCAAACTCTCCAGTCGGTTCATGCCGAATAGATGGGCATTCTGCCCGCGCGTTCAAGCGGTAAGCAGTTCGGCCACTTCCGGCGCGAAATAGGTGAGTATCCCGTCGCAGCCCGCGCGCTTGAATGCCAGCAGGCTTTCCATCATGGCTCGCTCGCCGTCGATCCAGCCATTCGCCGCTGCGGCCTTGATCATCGAATATTCTCCGGACACCTGGTAGGCGAACATCGGCACGTTGAACTCGTTCTTCAGCGAGCGAATAATGTCGAGATAGGGCAGGCCGGGCTTCACCATCAGCATGTCCGCGCCTTCGGCCAGATCCTGCTCGGCCTCGCGCAGCGCTTCCGCCGCATTGGCGGGGTCGAGGTAGTACGTCTTCTTGTCGCCCTTCAGCAGGCCCTTGGTACCGATTGCTTCACGGTACGGTCCATAAAACGCTGACGCGAATTTCGTGGCGTAGGACATGATCGCGACGTCCTGAAACCCGCTGGCGTCCAGCGCGTCACGGATCGCGCCGATCCGCCCATCCATCATGTCAGACGGGGCAATAATATCCGCGCCTGCTGCCGCCTGCATCACTGCTGCCGCCGCCACTTGTTCAACCGTCTCGTCATTGACGATCACGCCGTTGCGCAAAATGCCGTCATGGCCGTGATCGGTAAACGGATCGAGTGCCGCGTCGGTGATAATGCCGATGTGCGGCACCGCTTCCTTGATTGCGCGCGTCGCACGGTTGATCAGATTGTCCGGGTCCAGAATATGCGACCCCGTTAAATCCTTCCGCGCGCCATCGATACGCGGAAATGTAGCAAGCGCGGGAATGCCAAGCTTTGCCGCGCGCTCCGCTTCTTTCACCGCGAGGTCTACGCTCACGCATTCGACGCCCGGCATAGCATCAATCGGCTCGCGCACATTCACGCCGTCCACAAGAAAAATCGGCCAGATCAGGTCGTCCACCGTCAGGTGATTTTCCTGCACCAGCCGCCGCGACCAATCCGCCTTGCGCATACGGCGCAGACGACGCGATCCCGTGATCTCGTCGACGCTGCGGCCACCGATTGCGGCCTTGAGGGGGCTGTGCTTGTTCATGGCTGCCTCTGGCATTCGCTGAATGTTGGGGCTTGTAGCACGTTGCGCGCGTCCACTCCAATGCGGCGCTCCGCCGCCCTTGTGGCCCAATGCGGCGCTCCGCCGCTCTTGTAGCATTGACGTGCAATGCGCCTCCGCGTAACTCGCAAGCATCAGTTTCGGGGGACGCATAATGGCCATTGAAGCCAAGGTTCTGGATTTCGGCGGTGGCGACGAAGTTCGCTTCGAGCATATGGGCGCGGCTGGCGTCATAACCATGACAAGGCCGCAGGCGCTCAATGCCCTGAATCACCGCATGGTCAAAGCTATGTCTGCTGCTCTGCATCACTGGGAGCGTGATGCAAATGTTGCGCTGGTCGTCATTAAGGGCGAGGGCAGGGCGTTTTCCGCAGGCGGCGACCTCATGGCTATATATAATGGTCGCGACAACCCGCCCATCGAGTTCTTTGCAGACGAATATCGCCTGAACCTCCAGATCGAGCGTTTCCGCAAGCCATACATCGCGCTGATCGACGAAATCGTCATGGGCGGCGGCGTCGGCGTGTCGTTCCACGGTTCGCACCGTGTCCTCACCGAGAACGCGCAGTTCGCCATGCCGGAAGTTGGCATCGGCTTTTTCCCCGATGTTGGCGGCAGCCATTTGCTGCCTGATCTTGCCGACAATTTCGGGGTGTATCTCGGCCTCACCGGCACGCGCGTGAAATGGGGCGATGCGCTTTGGTCTGGCCTTGCAACCCATCCGACCAAATCCGAAAACCTCGGCGCGCTGCTGGAAATGCTGGCGCGCAATGGTGAAGCCGAAGGCGTGCTGCGCAACTTCTTCACTATGCCGCCGCGCGAAACGCCGCGCGATGTGTGGGAAAAAATCGATGCTTGGTTCGGCGAACCCAGCCTGCACGGCATCATCGCCGCGCTTGAAAAAGACGCTGGCGATGCGCAGGCGGATAGCCTGCTTGCAACCTTGCGCACAAAATCGCCGACGAGCCTGCGCGTAACTTTCCAAGAAATCGCGCATGGTCTGTCGCGTTCGATGGAAGACTGCATGCGGATGGAATTTCGCATTGTCAGCCGTATGCTGGCTGGGCATGATTTCTATGAGGGCATTCGCGCGGCAATCGTGGACAAGGGCTCCAAGCCGCATTGGAAGCCGGGTTCCATTCGGGAGGTTTCGGATGCAGATGTTGAAGCCTATTTCGCGCCGCTGCCTGATGGGGATTTGACTTTTTGAACGCGTTCTCGACACGCCGCGCCAGCATTGAACCGTCCAGCGCAGAGCTGGCGTTCATGTGGTTTCAGCGTGTTATCGCAGGCTACTGCCTGCTTTTCGGCGTTCTCTACTGGATCAGGCTGATCGGCTATCACCCCGGTTCGCTCTGGCGCTTCGATCTCATGCCGATCCATTGGCAGGTCGCGAGCGTATGCCTCGCGGCCTTCTTTCCGTTTGCCGCCATTGGCCTCTGGATGACCGCGTCGTGGGGCGCGGTGATGTGGTTTATCTGCGCTGTTGCCGAAACGACGATGTACCTCGTCTACCCGCATATATTTGGCTACCGGCTGCCGATTGTGATCGCGCATACGGCTGCAATAACCATCTATGCAGCGCTCTGGTACCTCGTTTATCGCGAGCGCAAAGCAGCACGCGATGAGTAGGTCGTGGGCAATTAGTTAAAAAACTATGCATTGAGTATAGATTTTTAACCATGTTCAGAAACCACTGAACTTTAACCTTCTATTAAGGCTGGCGTTTAAGTCGAATTTTAAAGGTGGCCGTTACCGTTCGGGTCAAGGTGGCACAAAAAACAAAAAGCCACCGGGCGACAAACGAAAGGTAATAACCATGATCAACTCGCGTCCGGCGGCGACACCCGCCCCCGCGTCTGGCGATCGCCGCGAGGCTATTCGCACGCTATACATGGAATCACTTCAGCTTGTTGAACGTCTTCATCGGCGTTTGCTTGACGTTATCAAAGATGAGTTTGACCGTGCTGGTCGCTCAGACATCAATGCCATCCAGGCGCTGCTGCTCTTTAATATTGGCAATGCAGAACTTACGGCAGGCGAGTTGCGCTCTCGCGGTTACTATCTGGGCTCGAACGTTTCTTACAATCTCAAGAAACTTGTCGAACTAGACTTCATCAATCATCAGCGCTCGCGCATCGACCGCCGTTCCGTTCGCATCAGCCTCACTCCGAAGGGGCAGGACGTTGCAGAGGTTGTCGGCAAGCTTTACGAGCGCCACATCGGCTCTATCGAGCAGGTCGGCGGCATCAATCAGGATGAGTTCAAGCAGATGAACCGGGCTTTGCAGCGCCTGGATCGCTTCTGGAACGACACCATCGCCTATCGCATGTAAGCGCTGGGCTTATATCCTTATATTGTCGCCTAAGGGGTGCCTTTCGAGGCGCCCCAAGGCTCATTTGTGGCACCCGTGCCACGCAGCGACGCACAGTTTAGTGTTCACGCAGGCCCTCACGTCTTTGTAGGTTGAACGGGCCAAACTAAGGCCATAATCGCGTGGCTACCCAGATTTCATTGAGGGAAATTGCGCCGATTGGCCCGACGACAAATATATCCGTCGTCTAATGGGTGGCGTGCGGTGAAACAATGTTAAGGTTGACGTTTTAAGAACGGGCGACCAACATTCCGTTACAGGTGGACGCTGTGGATTTGAACAAGAGCAGACGGTTTTTCCTTGCTGGGACTGGCGCATTGGCGCTCTCGGCTGTTGCAAAGGCCGCGATGGCGCAGGCACAAGAGCAGGATTTCCTGAGTGATGTGCTGTCGTCGCCGCGTCGTGGCAATTGGGATGACACGTTCGACGCCCAGGTTTCGGCCAGCGGCCAGCAGGCAAAGGTTTCGACCACGCAGCCAATTTTCTCGCCGCAGACCATCGCCTACACCCAGCAGGCCATCAACGATTATCGCAATCTCGCCTCGCAGGGTGGCTGGCCGCAGGTTCCGGCAACCAAGAAGCTGGAACTGGGCGTTGACGATCCTGACGTGCAGGCACTTCGTCAGCGGCTTATCGCGTCGGGTGACCTTGCTCGCGAGGCCGGTGTTTCTTCCGCATTCGATACGTATGTCGATGCCGCGCTCAAGCGCTTCCAGAAGCGTCATGGCCTTCCGGCTGATGGCGTTACCGGCAAGTACACTTTCGCCGCGATGAACATTTCGGCTCAGGTCCGTCTCGGCCAGCTTGAAACCAATCTCGTTCGCCTTCAGCAAACCACTGATCTCGGACAGCGTTATGTACTGGTCAATATTCCTGCTGCTCAGGTCGAGGCAGTTGATAATGGCCGCGTCGTTCTGCGCCACACCGCAATTGTCGGTAAGATTGACCGTCAAACGCCGATCGTGAACTCGAAGATCAACGAGATCATTATCAATCCTTATTGGAACGCGCCGGAATCGATCATCCGCAAGGACATCATTCCGCTGATGCGTAAGAATCCGAACTATCTGACCGACAATAACATCCACATCATCGGGCCGGACGGGCAGGAAATTCCGCCCACATCGATTGATTGGAACACGGAAGAAGCAGCGCGCTACCGCATGCGTCAGGATCCAGGCAAGATCAACGCCATGGCGTCGATCAAGATCAATTTCCCGTCGCCGGATGGGGTCTATATGCACGACACGCCGTCGCAGAGCCTGTTCAACAAGCTCATGCGTTTCGAACTCATCGGGCTGTGTCCGCGTCCAGAACGTGCGCGATCTGGTCACGTGGATTTTGAAGAACACGCCGGGCTGGAGCCGTCAGCAGATCGAAGACGCTATCAAGGCTGGCGAGAACCATCCGATTGCGGTTGCCGATCCTGTACCGGTGCACTTCCTTTATGTTTCGGCATGGTCGACCGGTCCGGGTGTTGTCCAGTTCCGCGACGACATCTATGGCCGCGACGGTGTTGACGAGTTGCAGATTACCTCGGCGCTCTAAGTCACACTATTCGATCGGTTTGCACTGATCTTTTGGCTTTATGACCCCTCATCCGCCTGCCGGCAGGCGGATGAGGGGTTTTCTCCCTTGAGGAGTCCGCAACGCGGATGAAAAGCCCTAAACGGTTTTCAAATGACGAAGTGCCGTGTGGTGCTGGCACGATCCGCAGATGAGGGGTTTCTTCTAAATCTCACCATTGCAATTGCTCTGCCGTTCGCGGATGTTGCGCCCGCAACAGCTTTGGCAGGCGTCTGCATGGCAACCGTCACGCTTATTCTTGTTCTGCTTCTGACCGTCGCAGTATCGGGTCTGCTGATCCGGTTTGCGAGAATTCCCCTTCCAATTCTGCAAATCATACTCGGCGTGATCCTCGCACTGGGCGGCATGAATGTAAGTATGAACCCGGAGTTGTTCATGCTGATCTTCGTTCCGCCCTTGCTGTTTCTTGACGGGCATCTTGCTCCGAAGCGAGAATTGCGGGAGCTGATGTTTCCCATTCTTGGCCTTGCGTTCGGCCTTTCGCTCATCACCACTATGGTATTCGGCTATGCGTTGAATTGGCTCATCCCGGCCGTTCCATTGCCGGTTGCCTTCGCGTTGGCTGCGGTTCTTTCTCCCACAGACGCCGTCGCCGTCAGTTCGATCGTGGATAAGGAGCGCGTGCCCGGTCGTGTATTTCACGCCTTGGAGGGCAAGTCGCTGCTCAATGACGCCACTGGTCTGGTGATTTTTCGCTATGCGGTGGTGGCCGCGCTTACGGGGCAATTTTCCATTGCCGACACTGCTGGCAATTTCGTTGTTGTGGTTTTGGGCGGTGTTGTTTGCGGGTTCCTTGTATTCTCTGGCACTGCATGGCTGCTTGGCTTCGTAGCGCGGGTCGGGGAGGTGCGGCCACAGGTTCAAGTTGTTCTGGTTATGCTGGTGCCGTTTGCCGCCTATTTGCTGGCGGAATATTTTGGGGCCTCCGGCATTCTGGCGTCGGCGGCGGCGGGGCTTTCGTTCGGTGCTTCCAGCCTGCTTTCCCTGCGGCATCTACCGGTGAACATGCCGCTCAGCGTCCCCGCACGCATGCAGAATGCAGCGCTGACTGAATTGCTTTCGTTCATTTTCAACGGCGCGATCTTCATTCTCCTCGGTCTCCAGCTACCGGATATTATACGGCGCACACCGCCTGAGCTTTCGCTCTATGGCTCCAGACCTGAACCCGTTCTAGCTGTCCTCGTCCTCACATTGATCCTGTTGCTTATTCGTTTCATCTGGATTGATCGCAGTTCCAATATTCGCGCATGGATCGGGCGGCGCAGAGGTATTAATCGCCCGCACCTGAGCTATGCGGGTAAGCTTCTGATGGCGTTTGCTGGCGTTCGCGGAGCGATCACACTCGCCGGCATTCTTTCGCTGCCACTCGCAATGCCGGACGGTTCACCATTCCCGGCTCGGGACCTCGTCATCTACATTGCGGCAGGCGTCATCATTTGCTCGATGATAATTGCAAGCCTTGCGCTGCCTCCGCTCATTCGCCGCATGCCTCTGGAAAGCGCCGATATACTGGCAAATGAGGAGCGCCTGGCGCGCGTCGCTGCGGCGGAGGCGGCGATATCAAAAATCGAAGAGCTTGCCGAAAAGCAGACCGACAGTGTGGAAGAGGCGGAAACACGAAGGTCTGTGGCGGCGCAACTTATCGCGACCTACCGACAGAGGATTATCTCCATGCAAGGAGAAACACCTGCTGCGCGGTCCGTTTCTCCCGTTATGATTGAAATGCGGCAGGCGGCATTTTTGGCGGAGCGCAATGCACTGCTGCAACTCGCCCAGCAAGACAAGATTAACGACAGCACGATGCGCGAAATTCTAGCGGAAGTGACCATGCAGCAGGCGCTTCACAGTGGGCGGAAAAATCCGCTGCAATAGACAGTCGCAAAAGAGCCAGCAAAATTCGGATTGCGGCGGTGACTTTATCTGTCCTGTCGTGATATTGCGCACCAATTCCCATTGCCCGACCACTATGAAGGGGAGCCGATATGACACAGGCGCAAGCGGCATCGAATGCCGATACATTTTTCACTGCTCCGCTTGAGGAAATTGACCCGGAAATTTTCGGCGCAATTCGCAAGGAGCTTGGTCGCCAGCGTCATGAGATCGAGCTGATCGCTTCGGAGAACATCGTTTCCCGTGCGGTGCTTGAGGCGCAAGGGTCGATCATGACCAACAAATATGCCGAGGGCTATCCCGGCAAGCGCTACTATGGCGGCTGCCAGTTCGTGGACATTGTCGAGGAATTGGCTATCGAACGTGCGAAAAAGCTGTTCGACTGCAAGTTCGCCAACGTCCAGCCTAACTCCGGTAGCCAGATGAATCAGGCTGTGTTCCTCGCGCTGCTCCAGCCGGGTGACACTTTCATGGGCCTCGACCTCAATTCGGGCGGCCACCTTACGCACGGTTCTCCGGTCAATATGTCCGGCAAGTGGTTCAAGGTCGTTTCTTACGGCGTTCGCAAGGAAGATCACCTGCTGGACATGGATGAAATCGAGCGTCTTGCGCATGAGCACAAGCCGAAGCTCATCCTGGCTGGCGGCACGGCCTATTCCCGCATCTGGGACTGGAAGCGATTCCGCGAAATCGCTGATTCCATCGGCGCTTATCTAATGGTCGACATGGCTCATATTGCTGGCCTCGTTGCTGGTGGCCAGCATCCGTCGCCGCTGCCTCATGCGCATGTCGTCACCACCACGACTCACAAGTCTCTTCGCGGTCCGCGTGGTGGCATGGTGCTGACCAATGACGAGGACATTGCAAAGAAGATCAATTCGGCAGTTTTCCCCGGCTTGCAGGGCGGACCGCTTGATGCATGTCATTGCTGCCAAGGCTGTCGCTTTTGGCGAAGCGTTGAAGCCCGATTTCAAAGTCTATGCGCAAAACGTCGTTGCCAACGCAAAGGCGCTTGCTTCCTCCTTGCAGGAAACTGGCCTCGACATCGTTTCCAACGGCACCGACAACCACCTGATGCTGGTCGATTTGCGCCCCAAGAATGCGACCGGCAAACGCGCCGAAGCTGCTCTTGGTCGCGCAAACATCACCTGCAACAAAAATGGTATTCCGTTCGACCCAGAAAAGCCGTTCGTCACCTCTGGAGTTCGTCTCGGAACACCCGCCGGAACCACTCGTGGGTTCGGTCATGCCGAGTTCCGTGAGATCGGCAAACTGATCGCTGAAGTGCTCGACGGTTTGAAGGCTGCGAACTCCGATGAGGGCAATGCATCGGTCGAAGCTGCGGTGAAGTCGAAGGTCGAAAAATTGACCGGGCGCTTCCCATTATACGGCTATTTGGGCTGACTTTTGCGCGCAAAATCCGGTTTTTACGGTCGTATTCTTCGTTAAAACGGGTGTTTTGCGGCGAGAAACGCTGGTTATTCGGCGCAAAAATTGCAGTTTTGGCGGGCCGGGAGCGATCCTTGGCCCGCTTTTCGTTTCGGTGAATATCCACTAAGTCATAGTTCAGAGATTCCCCGAAAGGTTTTGAATGCGCTGTCCCTACTGCCAATCGGAAGACACACAGGTCAAGGATTCCCGTCCCGCGGAGGACGGTTCTGCGATCCGGCGCCGTCGCGTCTGCCCGGATTGCGGCGGCCGATTCACAACCTTCGAACGCGTGCAATTGCGCGACCTGACCGTTGTCAAAAAGTCGGGTCGCAAGGTTCCGTTTGATCGTGATAAGCTATTGAGATCAATGCATATTGCGGTTCGAAAGCGCAATGTGGAGCCGGATCGAGTGGACCGTGCTGTTACGGGTATCGTGCGACAATTGGAAAGCTCCGGCGAAACGGAAATAGCCTCCGAGGAAATTGGTCGCCTTGTTATGGAAGCGCTGAAATCACTGGATGAAGTTGCCTATGTACGCTTCGCCTCGGTGTACCGAAACTTCCGCGAAGCCAAGGATTTCCACGATGTGCTGGGCGAATTGCGCGGTGATGAGGAACCGGAGTGAGTTCAGTCGCTGATCCTGAAACCGACCGCCGATTTATGGCGGCTGCAATCAGGTTTTCCCGTCGTCACCTCGGTCTGACCGGCACGAATCCTTCTGTCGGAACGCTGATTATTCGCGACGGGATGATCGTTGGAAGGGGCGTTACGGCGCTTGGCGGAAGGCCCCACGCAGAGCCGCAAGCCATTGAAGAAGCAGGCGAATTGACGCGCGGCGCTACCGCTTATGTAACGCTGGAGCCGTGTGCACATCATGGCCGCACACCGCCTTGCGCGAATGCTTTGGTCGCTGCGGGCATTGCGCGTGTCGTTGGTGCTGCCAGCGATCCCGACGAACGTGTTTCCGGCAAGGGATACGCAATTTTGCGCGCTGCGGGCATTGAAGTCACCGAGCGTATTCTGGCGGACGAAGCTGCCGATCTGATGGCCGGTTATTTGGTTCGCTCGGTCAAAAAGAGGCCGGAAGTTATTCTAAAACTTGCACTTTCTTCTGATGGAATGATTGGCAAGAAGGGTGCGGGGCAGGTGGCCATAACTGGCCCAGTCGCGCGTGCGCAAGTTCACCTGATGCGTGCCGAATGCGATGCCGTGCTGGTTGGCGTTGGCACTGCGATTGCTGACGATCCGGAGCTCACAGTTCGCCTGTCGGGCCTTGAAAACCGCTCGCCCGCAAGGATTGTGCTTGATCCAGCGCTGCGCCTGCCCGTCTCGGCAAAGCTGGTGCAAACTGCAAATGCGGTTCCTACATATTTGACGCCCAGTCAAAATGCCGACCCATTAAAGCGCGAAACGCTTGCCGCGCATGGTGTTCGGTTTCTTGCCAGCGAAATGCATGAGGGGCGCATTGCCTTGCCGGAACTGCTAGAAGATCTGGCCGGGCAGGGCATGTCGCGCGTTTTTGTGGAGGGCGGCGCGGATACCGCAAAGGCATTTTTGATGGATGATCTGGTAGACAGAATAATTCTGTTTCGTGGGCGCAATGCCATCGGATCCGAAGGAATTCCGTCGCCACTGGATGAAAGCAGTATCCCGCAAGGCTTTGAATCAAAACGCAAAGAGCATTTTGGTTCTGATCTTTGCAGCGAATGGGTCAGGAAGCTCTGATGTTTACAGGTATTGTCACCGATGTCGGGCGCGTGGCGTCGATCAAGCCGCTTGCCGAGGGCATTCGGCTTCGCATCGAAACATCATATGACCCTTCAACAATTGACATCGGAGCTTCCATTGCCTGCGCCGGTGTTTGCCTGACCGTTGTCGCGCTGCCTGGAGCTGATTCCAATTCGCGATGGTTTGAGGTTGAAGCGTGGGAGGAAGCGCTTCGCCTAACAACCGCTTCTTCGTGGCGCGAAGGAACCCGCATAAACCTCGAACGCGCGCTGAAAATCGGCGACGAATTGGGCGGTCACATCGTCTCCGGTCATGTCGATGGCATGGCGGAAATCGTCAGTCGCGAGGCCGAAGGCGATGCGGTACGTTTCACGCTCGAAGCTCCGCGCGAACTTGCGAAATTCATTGCCCCCAAAGGTTCTGTTGCGCTGGACGGAACGTCGCTCACCGTGAATAAGGTGGATCGTCAGCGTTTCGACGTGCTGCTTATCCAGCATTCGCTGGGTGTGACGACTTGGGGTGAGCGACAGGCCGGAGACCGCGTGAATATCGAGATCGACACGATGGCGCGATATGCCGCACGGTTGGTCGAGGCTGGAACACAAGGATTGTGAAATGTGGCGTTACGAGGCGCTTGCTCTCGTGGCAGCTTCGGCCTAAGTGAGCCGCGTTCCCGGAGCACCAAATGGCAGGCATATCAGATCACGGCAAGGCATTCATTCGTCCCTCTCGGTCAGTACATTTGCTGATCGTCGAGGCGCGTTACCATGACGACTTGGCAGATGCGCTGCTGGATGGCGCAAAAATCGCGTTGGATGAAGCGGGGGCGACGTATGACGTCGTGACTGTGCCCGGATCGCTGGAGATTCCGGGCGTCATTGCTTTCGCGCTGGACGGTGCGGTTGATGGTGGCACGGTATATGACGGCTATGTCGCGCTTGGCACTGTTATTCGCGGCGACACATATCATTTCGACATTGTTGCGAATGAATCGAGCCGCGCATTGATGGACCTTTCGGTGCAACAATCGCTCGCCATCGGCAATGGCATTCTAACCACCGAAAACGACGAGCAAGCCTGGGTGCGCGCCCGCAAGAGCGAAGGCGACAAGGGCGGTTTCGCAGCGCGCGCAGCACTTACCATGATCGCGTTGAAAGAGCGCCTCGGAGGTGGGGCGTGAGTGAATCTGGCGAGAAAGGCGGCGCAACCGTTCGCCACGCGAACAAGCGTGGCGCGGCGAGACTCGCAGCCGTGCAGGCTCTCTACCAGATGGACGTTACCGGAAGCGGCGTTCTTGAGACGACAGCGGAATACGAATCCTTCCGTCTCGGCAAAGAGGTGGACGGCGCGCTTTACCGTGAAGCCGATGCGCAATGGTTTCGCGCGATTCTGGCGGGCGTGGTTGAAAACCAGAAGGCGGTCGATCCGCTGATCGGGCAATCACTGACTGAGGACTGGCCGCTTTCGCGACTGGACTCGACGCTGCGCGCGATTTTGCGTGCGGGTGTGTATGAATTGATGAAGCGCGACGATGTGCCGGTTGCGGTGATCGTCTCTGAGTACGTTGATATCGCCAAGGCCTTTTACGATGAGGACGAGCCAAAACTCGTCAACGCCGTGCTGGATCGTGTAGCGCGGCGGGTTCGCGGCGAGGGCCGGGGTAAGAACGCTCAATGAGCCTTTCAGAAGCCGATGCAAAGCGGAATGCATTTGTGCTTTCAGCAGCGCAAGCCATTATCGGATCGGCAAATCCGGTTGCGCTGTCAGTGGGCGGACTGGTGGGCTATGGCTTGCTTGGCGAGGACAAATCGCTCGCCACCGCGCCGGTTACGGCCTTTATTTTCGGCATGGCTGTGGGTGCGCTTCCCGCAGCTGCGCTTATCCGTGCGATTGGGCAGCGCAGCGGATTTTTGACGGGAACCGTGATTACAGCGCTGGGCGGTGTCGTTGCCACCTTTGCACTGTTTAATTCGAATTTCTGGCTTTTCGCTGTGGCTCTGGCGATACTTGGTGTCGGCAATTCTTTCGTGCAGCAATTTCGGTTCGCCGCAGCAGACAACGCGCCCCATGAGTTCAAGGCGCGCGCGATTTCATTCGTGTTGGCCGGAGGGGTAGTGACTGCGCTGCTTGGTCCGCAAATCGTGATCTTCACGCGTGAGCTTCTTCAGCCGATCATGTTTGCCGGTTCGTTCGCTTCGATCATTGTGCTCGCAGCGGTCGGGGCTGTTATTCTGATGTTCCTCCGGCAGCCATCAAAGAGCGCGCAATCCTCTGGCGCGACGCAACTGCCTGCGCGACCGCTTGGCGAAATCGTGTCTGAACCGCGCTTTCTTGCGGCAATGATTTGCGGCGTTGGCTCTTACGCGTTGATGAGTTTCGTTATGACCGGCGCGCCGCTGGCGATGGTTGGCTGCGGCTTTACTACCGATGAGGCAACGCTCGGCATTTCATGGCATGTGATGGCGATGTTCGGGCCAAGCTTCTTTACCGGCAGGCTGATCCAGCGCTTTGGAGCCGAAACCATTGTCGCGATCGGTTTGGGCCTGCTCATCATGTGCGCCGTGGTTGCGCTGTCGGGCATTGAACTCTGGCAATTCTGGACCGCGCTGATCCTGTTGGGTGTTGGCTGGAACTTCGGCTTTATCGGCGCAACGGCAATCGTCTCCGAAACCTACCGTCCTTCCGAGAAAGGCAAGGTTCAGGGGTTCCACGATCTGGTGCTCTTCTCCAGCGTAGCGTTTGCTTCGTTGATGGCCGGAGCCACGTATAATGCGTGGGGCTGGGACATGCTGAACTGGATCGTTTTCCCGGTCTGCTTCGTGTGCATCGCCGCGCTGGCCGTGGTTACATATTCGCGAAAGCGCAAGCTGGCCTGAATGAAATCCGGCAAAAGCTGGGCAGAATTGAATCGATCATTTGACGGTGACTTGACCCATTCGGTAAAAGCCGCAACGAATGGGCGAGAGGTATTTCGCCTTTCAAAACTTCGCACGGCCCGGGGAGAGGATCTTTAGGGGCCATATCCTGAGGAATGTTCCGCAAATGACAATGCTTTATGTAGTCATTCTCTGCGGCGTGCTGTCCATCGTCTATGCGATCTGGGCAACCCAATCGGTCCTGGCGGCCGACCAAGGCAATGCGCGCATGCAGGAAATTTCAGCCGCTATCCGAGAGGGCGCGCAAGCCTACCTGACGCGTCAATATACAACGATTGCAATCGTTGGTGTCGTCGTCTTCCTGCTTGCCTGGTGGCTTCTGTCGTCCACTGCCGCGATTGGTTTTCTGATCGGCGCGGTGCTTTCGGGTGTCGCCGGATTTATCGGTATGCATGTTTCGGTGCGAGCCAATGTGCGCACCGCTCAAGCGGCATCAAACAGCTTATCGGCAGGCCTCGATATCGCATTCAAGTCGGGCGCTATTACCGGCATGCTGGTTGCGGGTCTCGCGCTGCTCGGTGTGTCCGTCTACTACTGGATTCTGATTGGACCGATGGGGCATCAGCCTGCTGATCGTATTGTGATCGATGCGTTGGTTGCGCTCGGCTTCGGCGCGTCGTTGATCTCGATCTTTGCGCGTCTCGGCGGCGGGATATTCACCAAGGGTGCCGATGTTGGCGGCGATCTCGTCGGCAAGGTTGAAGCGGGTATTCCGGAGGACGATCCACGCAATCCGGCGACCATCGCAGACAATGTCGGCGACAATGTTGGCGACTGCGCCGGCATGGCTGCCGACCTGTTCGAGACCTATGCGGTGACGGTTGTGGCGACCATGGTGTTGGCCGCGATCTTCTTTGCGGGAACTGCAACGCTCGGCTCGGTGATGATCTATCCGCTGGCGATTTGCGGTGCGTGCATTCTGACCTCCATCGTCGGCACATTTTTCGTGAAGCTCGGCGCGAACGGGTCCATCATGGGTGCGCTCTATAAGGGCCTGATCGTTACGGGCCTGCTGTCCATCGTCGGTCTTGCTGTGGCAACACAGATGACGATTGGCTGGGGCGAGATCGGTAGCGTCGGCGGAATGCCGATAACCGGCACGAGCCTGTTCACCTGCGGTCTGCTCGGACTGCTGGTCACGGCGCTGATCGTGGTCATCACCGAATATTACACGGGAACCAATAAGCGCCCGGTGAACTCCATTGCGCAGGCTTCTGTGACCGGCCACGGCACAAATGTCATTCAGGGCCTCGCGGTTTCGCTGGAATCGACTGCACTGCCCGCCCTCGTTATCGTGGGTGGCATCATCGGCACCTATCAGCTTGCGGGTCTGTTTGGCACGGGCATTGCCGTTACGACCATGCTCGGCCTCGCTGGTATGATCGTTGCGCTGGATGCTTTCGGTCCGGTCACGGACAATGCCGGCGGCATCGCCGAAATGTCTGGCCTGCCGAAGGAAGTGCGCCAGTCGACCGACGCGCTCGACGCGGTTGGCAATACGACCAAGGCAGTCACCAAGGGCTATGCGATTGGCTCGGCGGGCCTCGGCGCGTTGGTGCTGTTTGCAGCCTATAGTTACGATCTGCGGTTCTTCGCGGAAAACTCCGCCCAGTATCCGTACTTCTCAGATGTTGGAACGGTGTCGTTCGATCTGTCGAATCCGTATGTTGTCGCGGGCCTCATCTTCGGCGGTTTGATCCCCTATCTGTTCGGTGGCATAGCCATGACGGCGGTTGGCCGCGCGGCGGGCTCTATCGTTGAAGAAGTGCGCAAGCAGTTCCGCGAAGATCCGGGCATTATGAAGGGCACCTCCAAGCCGAATTATGCGCGTGCGGTGGATCTTCTCACCCGCGCTGCGATCAAGGAGATGGTGATTCCGTCGCTGCTGCCGGTGTTGGCTCCGCTCGTCGTGTATTTCGGCGTGCTGCTGATCTCCGGATCGAAGGCTTCGGCTTTCGCGGCGCTTGGCGCTTCGCTGCTCGGCGTGATCGTGAACGGCCTGTTCGTGGCGATTTCCATGACCTCCGGTGGTGGTGCATGGGACAATGCCAAGAAGTCCTTCGAGGATGGTTTCACCGATAAGGACGGTGTGAAGCACCTTAAAGGCTCGGAAGCGCATAAGGCTTCGGTGACGGGTGATACGGTCGGTGACCCTTACAAGGATACGGCTGGTCCGGCTGTGAACCCGGCGATCAAAATTACCAACATCGTCGCGCTGCTGTTGCTAGCCGTGCTTGCGCACGGCGCATAATTCGCGAACGGAAACAAAAAAACCCGCAGGAGCGATCCTGCGGGTTTTTGTTTGAAGTCGCGCTAACCGGATCAGCCGCCAAGCAGCGTCTTGGTCAGGTCGGTATCGTCGCCCGGTCCAGCGAGAATCTGGCCGAGGAAGGTGCGGTCCTTGCCGCCGGTTGGCGTGGTGCGCGACACGAAGTCGAACAGCTTGCCGTCCTTCAGACCATAATTCGCAATTTGCGTTACGCGGTCATCCGGGCCGAAATAAACGGCCAACACGCGCTGGTCGACGAGTTTGGGTTTGGAGAACGCAGCGGCGCGACGGCGCGTCTGCGAAATGTAATAGAACGCTTCGTTGTCGAAGGTCGCTGTTGTGGAGGGGCTGCCGAGCGCCAGCAAGACCTGCTCGCGGCTGGAGCCGATTGGAACCATATCAATGGCCTGTTGATCCACGACATAGCCCTGGCTCAACGTTTCGGATGGCTTTAGATCGCCGAATGTCTTTGCAGTATTGCAGCCTGAAACCAGACCTGCTGCCAGCAGGCTCGCCGTCAACGCGAAGCCGCGTCCCGCCGGGCTCTTGAAAACCGATGCGCTCAACAACAACTCCCTCTGATGCCAATGCCCTTGCACGGTGCCGCAGAAGCGGTAAACCAGCTTTTTGTCCTATGCAACCGGCGCGGACCGCAATCGAAAGGCCCCACCAATTGTGATTTTCCAGCGTTTTTTCAATCGCGAGCGCGAAAGCAACCGGGAAGTCACCGGCGCCCTTTACGCAGCAATCGTGGCGGCGGCGCGGCAACCGCATTTTTATTCGGCCTGGAATGTGCCGGACACGCCGCTTGGCAGATTCGAAATGATTTCGCTGCACATGATTCTCGCAATGCGTCGGCTGATGAACGGTGCGCAGGCAGAAAAGGATATTGCACAGGAGCTGACGGACACGTTTTTCACCGAAGTAGATCACTCATTGCGTGAGCTGGGAATCGGTGATGTGGGTGTGCCCAAGCGTATGAAAAAGCTTGCGAAAATGTTTTATGGCCGTGCAGGTTCTTATGGTGCTGCGCTGGATGGAAATGATGCTCCGACATTGGCCGTGGCCTTGGCGCGCAATGTTGTGCCGGGGCAGCCGGACTGGGCGTTTGGAGGCGCGCTGGCGCGCTATGCCTTGCAGGCGGACGCACTGCTTCGCATGGAAGGCGAGGCCGAGGTTCTGGCGGGTCGCCTTCGTTTTCCAGTCGCCGATTCGATGGGAGAGTAATGTGCGTCACCACGAGCCACATGTAGAGCGCAGCCCGGTTTCTTTTCCGGTAAATGTCGCGCGGCTTCCGCAAAAAGGTATGCCGGTGCGCATCGATGCGACTGCAGAACAGCGCACGGAACTGGCCGAAATACACGAACTTGAAAAGGTTGATTCGTTTGTCGCGAATCTTCTCGTTGCACCATGGAAGCGCAATGGCGTGAAGATAACGGGCCGTGTGCAGGCGCGAATCGTTCAAAGCTGCGTCGTCACGCTGGAACCGGTCGAAAACAAGATCGATGAGGAAATCGATTCCGTTTTTCTGCCGGAAGACTCCAAGCTTGGCCGCGAAGGCTTCGGAATTGGTGGGGAGATCGTGCTGGATGCGGAAGGCCCAGACAGCCCCGAAACATTTTCAGGTGATATTATTGATGTTGGCGCTTTAGCTGAAGAATTTTTCGGGCTAGGGATCGACCCGTATCCACGCAAGCAGGGTGCTTCGATTGATGCCTCGGAAGAGGAAGATGCGCACGAGGCGGAAGAGGGCGGCTCTTTTGCAGAGAAGTTGCGCGAAGCATTGTCAAAGAAGTAAGTGGAGATTCGGCGGTTGTGCAGAAGCGCAAAAGCGCTATTTTCGCGCCACGCAGGCAGGAAACTGCCTGTCAATGAACAAAGGTTAACCGGTTGATCCGAATTTCCATCGATGCAATGGGCGGGGACCATGGTCCGCAAACCATTCTGCCAGCGCTTGCGCAGGTGGCAGAACGGCGCGGCGATGTTCGCTTTCTCATCTACGGACGCGAAGAGGCCATAAGGCCGGTGCTGGACAAGCATCCCCGCATCTCTGCCGTAAGCCAGGTGTTTCATTGCGACGTAATGGTCAAAATGGACGACAAGCCCAGCGCCGCCCTACGGCACGGTCGCTGGAAGTCCTCCATGTGGAAGGCCATTGAGGCGGTGAAGACCGGCGAGGCGGATGCCTGTGTCTCGGCGGGAAATACCGGTGCGCTTATGGCCATGTCGAAATTTTGCCTGCGCACGATGGCGAATATTGAACGTCCGGCAATTGCCTGTATTTGGCCGACCCTGCGTAGCGAAAGCGTGGTGCTGGACGTTGGTGCAACAATCGGTGCTGATGCGCAGCAACTTACCGATTTTGCGATTCTGGGCGCGGCGATGGCCCGCGCGCTGTTTGAGATCGAGCGCCCGACCGTCGGCTTGCTGAATGTGGGCGTCGAAGAGGTGAAGGGACAGGAAGAAGTGAAGGATGCCGGGCGTATGCTCAAGGCTTCGAACCTCTCATCGCTCGACTACATCGGCTTTGTCGAAGGCGACGACATTGGCAAAGGCACCGCTGATGTCGTCGTAACCGAGGGTTTTGCCGGAAATATCGCACTCAAAACTGCGGAAGGTACGGCCAAGCAAATGGCATCCTATCTGCGCAGCGCCATGAGCCGCACGCTGATGTCGCGCATCGGTTATGTGCTCGCTAAGGGCGCGTTTGATTTTCTGCGGGAGAAGATGGACCCGCGCCGTTCGAATGGCGGCGTTTTTCTGGGCCTCAATGGCATTGTGGTGAAAAGCCACGGTGGTACAGATGCCGAAGGTTTTGCGGCCGCCATTGAGGTCGCTTACGATATGGTTCGAAACAGGCTGCTCGACAGGATCGAAGCCGATCTCGACCTTTTCCATGCAAAATATCCGCAATCGGCAGGCCTGGGGCCTGAGGACGAAGCGGAAGATACCGATATAGGAACAGACGCTTGATCAGGTCGATTGTGCGCGCAACCGGTTCGGCGCTGCCGCGCCGGATCATGAAGAATACCGATTTCGATGGGGTCGTAGAGACATCCGACGAATGGATCGTGCAGCGCACGGGCATTCGGCAGCGACATGTGGCGGCAGATGACGAGACAACAGCGTCGTTAGGGGAGGCGGCTGCGCGTGCAGCGCTTGCCAATGCCGGACTTGAGGCGAGCGATCTCGACCTTATCATTCTGGCTACGTCTACGCCGAACAACACATTTCCCGCGACATCGGTGGAGATTCAACACAGGCTCGGCATGAGCAACGGCTTTGCCTTTGACATGCAGGCTGTTTGCAGCGGTTTCGTTTATGCCATTACGACTGCTGATCTTTATATCCGCGGCGGGCTGGCGAAACGCGTGTTGGTGATCGGTTCGGAAACTTTTTCGCGCATTCTCGACTGGAATGACCGTTCGACCTGCGTGCTGTTCGGTGACGGCGCGGGCGCGGTGCTGCTGGAAGCGGCAGAGGGCGAAGGTTCGGTGTCGGATCGCGGCATTCTCGCTGCGAGCCTGCGTTCGGACGGGCAGCATAAGGACAAGCTGTTCGTTGATGGCGGCCCCTCGACCACAGGAACGGTCGGCCATTTGCGGATGGAGGGGCGCGAAGTTTTCAAACACGCGGTGGGCATGATCACCGATGTGATTGAAGCGACGTTCTCGGAAGCCGGAATTACGGCTGATGATCTGGACTGGTTCGTGCCGCATCAGGCAAACAAGCGGATTATTGACGCTTCGGCGAAAAAGCTTGGAATTGCAGAAGAAAAGGTCGTCATAACGGTCGATTTGCACGGAAATACCTCGGCGGCTTCGGTTCCGTTGGCACTTTCGGCTGCTGTAAGCGATGGGCGCATCAAGAAGGGCGATCTTGTTTTACTCGAAGCGATGGGTGGCGGTTTCACTTGGGGCGCTGTTTTGCTTCGCTGGTAAAATAAGAGTGTTTGCAGTCCTTGACCTTGCGGCGGCATTTTTCTAACGTCGCGCGGTTCCATTTTGACCTGTAATTTCAGAACAATAGGGCGACGGCTCCATGAGCGGTAAGACTGTCACACGCGCTGACCTCGCTGAAGCCGTTTATCGAAAGGTGGGGCTTTCCCGGACAGAGTCCGCTGATCTCGTCGAGTCTGTGCTAGATGAGATTTGCGATGCAATCGTTCGTGGCGAGTCTGTGAAGCTTTCTTCATTTGCAACGTTTCAGGTTCGCGATAAGAACGAGCGCATTGGCCGCAATCCGAAAACCGGCGAAGAAGTGCCAATTCTTCCGCGGCGGGTGATGACCTTCAAGGCATCTAATGTGCTCAAAAACCGTATCTTGCGCTCGCATAATCAGCGCAAGGCCAAGGCGGCTAAGTAAAATCTCTCATACTATCCACTAGCTCTTTTATGCGTTTGGGTTGAATATCAGCGCGTAAGCCGCTGAAATAGAGTATCAATTCGCCCCACGGAGGTGCGCCGTGATCGAGAAGAGCCCAGACGCGTTCAGGACGATCAGTGAGGTGGCCGAGGATCTCGACCTACCGCAGCATGTGCTGCGCTTTTGGGAGACCCGGTTTAACCAGATAAAGCCGATGAAACGCGGCGGCGGTCGACGTTACTATCGTCCGCAGGACGTCGAGCTCATTAAGGGCATTCGCTATATGCTCTATGATCAGGGCTATACGATCAAAGGCGTCCAGAAGCTGCTGAAGGAAAACGGCAACCAGTTTGTCGTGGCGCTCGGTAATGGCGATCTCGCGGCTGTAGACGCCATTACGCAACGCAAACAGGCAGAGGCTGCTGCAGAAGCGGCGGCGAATGCATCTCCGGCGTTGCGTTCTCTGGACGATGAGTTGCTGGTCGGCGAATCGAAAGTGAAGCCGTCGAAGCGCTTTTTTGGGCTTGGGAAGTCAGAAGATGGTCCTGTGACCGCTGATTCTGGCAAGCTTTCGCGTGATAATCGCGCGCTATTGCAGGAAGCACTGTTCGATTTGCTGGAATGCAAACGTCTGCTGGATCAGGTTCGGTAGCTGCACGCAAATTTGCTGCAACTAAATCGTACAAAGCCTTATTTGCGCTTGCGGCGGGCAATACGAAACGATAAGCGTTTGCCCGGCTCGGAGCGTAGCGCAGCCCGGTAGCGCACTTGACTGGGGGTCAAGGGGTCGCAGGTTCGAATCCTGTCGCTCCGACCATTGAAATCAATAACTTAGCGCTGCCTTCTATTTTATTTTGATTTGTTGCGCTGTCTGGGTCGTCACCGGGTCGTCACGGCGTTCGGAAACGAGGGGTAATTTAAGGAAACAGAGAGGGGGAAAATTGTGCCCGACGCCTCTCCGACAAACCCGATTGCAGATCGCGCTTGCGTCGATACTCTCTTCCCATTTTTCAAAGTGGTTGCTCTCTCCGTGGCCAAGCCGATCTATCTGCATAAGCTGACACCGGCGCAAATTTCCCTGGTTGAGCGACTGGCTGGTGCTGAGGGCCAGGTAGCGATGGATCGTCTCGAATGCGGATTCCGGGAGCATCGCGCGCGCCGTTACGATTTGATCGCGCGCACTATTCCGAAGTGATCACGCGCATCATTCCGAGAATTATCCGCGCACCATTCCGATATTATGGCGCGCATTAATTGAACGTCGTGAGGGTCGATCGTTGGGTTTAATTCTCCATGCGGAACAACCGCGATGGAGAACTGAATTGCCAACGAGGAGACTATTGATGCGCCAGGTGCGCGAGATTTTGAAACTGCGGCTTGATGTCGGTCTTTCGACCCGGATCATAGCCAAACGCTTGGGTATCGGCGAGACGTCTGTCCGCGATACGGTAAAACGGTTGCATCATGAGGGCCTGACGTGGCCTGTGCCGGAGACGATCAGCGATAGCGAACTGGAGCGTCGTCTTTACGGATCCTCCGGCATGAAAGGGCGTCCCCGGAAACAATCCGAGCCGGACTGGTCGGTAATTGCGCGCGAATTGAAGCGCAAGCACGTGACGCTACAGGTATTGTGGGAAGAATACATCGCCGGGTACCCCGATGGGTATCGATATAGCCGTTTCTGTCAATTGTACAGAAACTGGCAGGGTCGGCTGCCCGTTGTGATGCGGCAGAGTTATACGGGCGGTGAGAAACTGTTCGTCGACTACGCCGGAGACACCGTGCCCGTGGTTGATCGCAAGACCGGCGAAGTGCGGGATGCGCACATCTTCGTAGCGGTAATCGGGGCCTCCAGCCTGTCGTTTGCGCTGGCGACTTGGAGCGAGCAGTTGCCCGACTGGATCGAGGCGCACAATGCAGCCTATATTCACTTTGGCGGAGTGACCCAGCTTCTGGTCAGCGATAATACGAAATGCGCGGTGATCAAGGCCTGCCATTTCGATCCAATGGTCAACCGCTCCTATACGGATATGGCCCGTCATTACGGGACAGCGGTTTTACCAGCGCGTCCACGAAAGCCCCGCGACAAGGCGAAAGTGGAAAATTGCGTCGGCGTGGTAGAGCGCTGGCTTCTGGGCCGGTTGCGGAACCGGACGTTTTACAGCCTGGCTGATATCAACGGGACAATTCTCGATCTTATCACCCAGCTCAATGACGTGCGTGTGATCCGCCAGTACAGCAAGACGCGGCGCGCATTGTTCGAGGAACTTGATGCACCCAATCTGAAGCCGCTGCCTGCCGAGCCGTGGGTTCATGCGCAATGGCGCCGTTGCCGCGTCGGCATCGATTATCATATCGAACTCCACAAACACTTTTATTCCGTCCCGTACCGTTTTGCCCGCAGCGAAGTGGAGGTTCGATACACCGTTCGGACGGTGGAAATATTCCTCCGTGGCGAGCGGATTGCCGTGCATATGCGCGGCAGTGGTAACGGTCGCCATACAACGATCACCGCGCATATGCCGCCGAACCATCAGCGCTACAAGGAATGGACGCCAACCAAGATCCGCAGCGAAGCGAACCGGATTGGCCCCATGCTGCGCATCCTCGTTGACCAGATCATCAAGAGCCGCGCTCATCCCGAACAAGGCTACCGGGCATGCGTGGGCATTATCGGTCTAGAAAGACGTTTTGGGTCCGAGCGCCTTGAAGCGGCCGCGCAACGTGCCCTGGAATTCCAGGTGCTCAACTATCCCGGCATCAAATCCATCCTCGAAAAGGAACTCGACCGCATTCCCAGATCCGAGCAGTCAGATCAGGAGCCGATACAGCACGCCAATGTCCGCGGCGCGGCATATTATCATTGAAAGGAAGAGCAATGCTCAAACATCCAACCCTCGACCTGCTGCATCAACTTGGTCTCACCGGAATGGCGGAAGCTTTTACAAGGTTCACCGACAATGAAGAGAGCGCCGGCCTCAGCCATACTGAATGGCTGGCGCTATTGCTGGATCAGGAAGCATCGTGGCGCAACGACAAGCGTCTTGCGCTGCGGCTGCGGAATGCAAAACTGCCTCATCCCGCGGTGCCTGAAGATATCATTCGTCGTGCGCCTCGCGAGTATGACCGACGCGTGCTCGACTTGCTGCTTACAGACGGCTGGATCAGAAAGCATGAGAACTGCGCGATCGTCGGGCCGACCGGTATCGGGAAAAGTTGGTTGGCCTGCGCCTTGGGGCACAAGGCCTGCCGCGACAATCATTCGGTCCTTTATGTTCGAATGCCGATATTGCTTCAGAACCTGGAGCAGGCTCGCGGCACCGGGAACCTCGCTTCGCGCCTGAAAAGTCTCGGCAACGTCGAGCTTCTCATCCTTGATGACTATGGGCTTCAGCCCATAGACGGTCATGCGCCTCATTATCTGCTGGAAATCCTTGAGGAACGATACGGCCGCCGCTCGACGCTTGTCACCAGTCAGTTCCCCGTGGCCAGATGGCACGAGAAAATAAATGATCCCACATATGCCGACGCCATACTGGATCGCCTCATTCATAACGCCCACAGGCTGGAAATGAGTGGCGAATCCATGCGCCGTCTGCGCCAACCGGCGCAAACGCATACCGAGCACGTCGCCGGGAACTGACGCAATGAAGATCACTCTGGTCAAGCCACTGCCGAAGATACTGTCCGCGAAACGGACCGGCACCTACGGCGCGTTGGGAAGCGCGGCACCGGTCCGCTTCGCTCCGTCGCACGTAACTGTCTGCCGCCCACAGCCTTGGCATCGACATGCGCTTGGCTAAGCCAGGATCATGGTCACATTTAACTTCAACGATCGGCCGCTTCACATGCGCGCGATCAAATCGGAATGCTGCGCGCGATCATCGGAATCCGCAGAGTTCATCAACGAGGCCCAGAACGTCGTGCTGATTGGCGGACCGGGAACCGGTAAGACCCATGCCGTAACCGCCCTTGGGGTTCAGGCCATTGAGCATCATCGACGCAAGGTCCGCTTCCTCTCCACGATCGAACTCGTCAATGCGCTCGAGTTGGAGAAGGCGAAAGGCAAGGCCGGACAGATTGCAGAAAGCCTGACACGGCTCGATCTGGTTATCCTCGACGAGCTTGGATACCTGCCGTTCAGTGCCTCTGGCGGCGCGTTGCTCTTCCATCTGCTCAGCAAACTATACGAACGCACCAGCGTCGCCATCACAACCAATCTGAGTTTTAGCGAATGGGCAAGCGTCTTCGGCGATGCCAAGATGACGACTGCCCTTCTCGATCGTCTTACCCACCAATGCCATATCCTGGAGACGGGAAACGACAGCTTCCGCTTTAAAGCCAGTTCAGCCGCAGCGGAACGAAAAAAGAAGGAACGTAGCCATGACTTGACCCCAGCATGAGACCAAAACAATAATCAAGAGTGGCTCACTTCTCGGTGAAAATCCCGGCTCACTTCTGAGTGAAAATCAACACTTCTGTAAATTCTCGTTGCTTCAATTCTGTCTCTCCTGTCAGTTCTTTCTAACAGAAGCCCTCCACTTTCGAAGGGGAAGTCCAAGCATAGCTTGCCTGAAGAGGATGGATCGCTCGATTGATCGTTATCCCTTGTTCGGAAGCAAGAGGCACGCATAGGAGTGGCTTTTGAGTGCTTTGCAGGCTGACATGGCCGCTGACCTGCTATCGAAGCCTGTAAACCTTGCGCGATAGAGCGTGTCAGAGCGGCTCGTGGTCCTCTGTGTATAGGGGGAAATCTTACCATATCTACCGAGAGCATCTGCCTTTGCCTTGGCAAGCAGGCTTTGGGCGGCTGCATCGGAGTCGGATGCGGCGATCTGGATTTCCCATCCGCCCCGTTCGATTGTCGCTGGCTTCGCCACGGATGCCTGAATGGAGTTCGTAACGTCGGCGCTGACCGAGGCAACCTCGATCGAGTCAGTACGATCAGCCGGGACGGGCAGGGGAATGTTGTCTTGCGCCAGATCGAAATCGGTCCTGACCGCAGCACGAGCGATCATCACACCGTTCCAAATCGACGCGCCTTATTCAGCTAACAGAAATATAATTATAATAATTTAGTTATCTCTAAGAATTTTATCAAGGAAAAGCTTGAGCCTGTTTGTCTCTGGTCTATTGAAAACAGAATCTGGTGCGCCGCTTTCGACAATCTCTCCTTGGTCCATGAACACCACACGATCGGCTACTTGGCGTGCGAAGCCCATCTCGTAAGTCACACAGATCATGGTCATGCCGGTGTCGGCCAGTTCTACCATCGTGTCCAGAACCTCCTTGATCATCTCGGGGTCGAGCGCAGAGGTTGGTTCGTCGAACAGCATGATCTTCGGCTTCATGCATAGGGCACGGGCGATGGCCACGCGTTGCTGTTGTCCCCCCGAAAGCTGCCCCGGGTATTTCCATGCCTGGTCAGGAATTCTTACGCGAAGAAGATACTCCATCGCCAGTTCCTCGGCATCCTTCTTCGGCATGTGATGCACCAAGATCGGCGCCAACGTGCAGTTCTCGACCACAGAGAGATGTGGGAAGAGGTTGAAGGACTGGAACACCATGCCAACCTCGCGCCGAACCGCGTCTAGAGTACGGATGTCATCCGACAACTCCCTGCCATCGACCACGATCCGCCCTTCCTCATGGCGCTCGAGACGGTTGATGCAGCGGATCATGGTGGATTTGCCCGAGCCCGAAGGACCGCATACCACCAAGCGCTCGCCGGGAGAAACGTCTAGTGAGACGTCACGCAGAACATGAGCAGAACCGTACCATTTGTTGATGCGGTCAAGCGTAATTATCGGGCCGTCGTCGATCAAGGAAGCCGGGGCATGAGACTTGGGTGCGAGATTCATTGTCAGGGCTTCCCACGGGGAGTTGAACTAGCTGGGCGTCGATTGAGGTCAACCTCCAGTCTCCTGCTGTACCTGGACATGGCAAAGCAGAAGCAGAAATATACCATGCCTACGGCTATGTAGACTTCGACGTCGAAATTTTGCCATGCAGGATCAACTATCGCCGCCTTGCCTGTGCCCAGCAGGTCGAAGATGCCGATTATCAGAACCAGTGAGGTATCCTTGAAGAAGCTGATAAACGTGTTGACTAGGGATGGAATCTGCATTTGCAGGGCTTGAGGCAGGATAATGTGCACGGTCTTCTTCCAGTAGGAGAGGCCGAGCGCATCGGCTGCTTCGTGTTGACCGCCCGGCAGAGCCTGGAGACCGCCCCGCACCACCTCGGAAAGATAGGCCGCGGCGTAGAGGGTAATCGCTACCTGTGCGCGCAGCAGCTTGTCGATGTTCATGCCTTCTGGCAGGAAAAGCGGAAATATCACGCTCGCCATGAACAATACGGAGATCAGCGGCACCCCACGGACAAGCTCGACGTACATTACGCACATCGCCTTGATTGCCGGCATGCCCGATCGTCGTCCAAGCGCGACGAAGATAGCAATTGGAAAAGCGGAGGCCAGACCTAGCGTGGACAGGATCAGCGTGACCGGCAGTCCACCCCACCGTTCCTGAGGAACTGAGGACAAGCCGAGGACGCCTCCCCACATCAGGATGCCCATCGCCGCTAGCGCGACAGCCCAGACCAACGCAAGTTCCTTCCGCCAGAAACGGCGCATGGCGGAGACGATGTAAAGGCCAATGAAGATCAGGCAGACCAGTGCGGCGCGCCATTGTTCCCCGAAGGGGTAGGTGCCGAAGAGAATGAAACGGTACTTTTCGGTAATGACTGCCCAGCAGGCTCCTGTGCCCTGTATGTCACGGCAGGCCTGCGGATCGCCGTTCGGCAGCGTCCAGACGGCGTTCATGAAAGCCCAGTCAACAAAACCAATCACCCCGCGAACGATCAGATATACTAAGGCAAGAGTAATGGCCGTCGAAACCCAGCCTGAGGCCAGATTGGCACGCATCCAGTCGATCGGCGTGCCGACGTCGACGGGCGATGACCGCGTCGAGGAGTCCCAGGCCGTAGATTTGATGGCGGTGGTTTGGGGGGGCATTGCTCAGCGCTCTATCAAGGCAATTCTGGAATTGAACCAGTTCATCAGAACGCTGATGGACAGGCTGATCGACAGGTAGGCAATCATGATTATGGCAACGCCCTCGATCGCTTGTCCCGTCAGATTGAGGGTCGAGTTGGCGATTGATACGATGTCCTGATAGCCGATCGCGACCGCGAGCGCGCTGCTTCTGAGCAGGTTCAGATACTGGTTCGTCATCGGCGGTACGATCACGCGCAGCGCCTGGGGCAAGACGATGCGCGTGAGGATGTGGCGGGGCCGCAGCGCTAGCGCGAGGGCAGCCTCCCGCTGGCCAGAACTCACTGCTAGAATACCGGCGCGAACGATCTCGGCGATGTAGCTTGATGCATAGATGACAAGCCCGAGGAGAAGTGCGAAATATTCGGGGCTGACAACCATGCCGCCGCGAAAATTGTAACCTTGGAGCCGCGGTACGTCGAGTGTTAACGATGTGCCCGTCAACGCTGCCACGGCAACCGGCAAGCCGGCTACAAGCAGCAATCCCATCGGCCAGACACGTCGGCGTCGGCCGTCTTTGCGTTGTCGGGAACGCATCGATCTCCGGTATATCAGGGTCGCCAGTATTCCGACCGTGAGAGCAATTAAGGCGCCGCTCTGATCGCCGATCCATTCGATCCGCGGCATTGTCAGGCCGCGGTTGGACAGGAAGATGCTGTCTATCGGGTTCAGCGCTTGGCGCGGACCCGGCAAAGTCCGCAGGAGCGCGTACCACATAAACAATTGCAGCAACAGCGGTACGTCGCGAATGGCTTCGACGTAGAACCCGGTAGCCTTGGACAGAAGCCAGTTCTTCGATAGGCGCGCTACGCCGATCAGTGTGCCGAGGATTGTCGCGAGGATGATACCGACGATCGTCACCTTGAGCGTGTTCAGCAACCCGACGATGAGCGCGCGCCGGAACGTATCGGTCGGGCTGTAGGTGATCAGATGCTCCGTGATCGGCAACCCCGATTGCCGGTCCAAGAAGCCGAAGCCGGTGACGATGCCCCGCGTCTCGAGATTGTAGGCCGTGTTGCGCACAAGCCACCAGATGGCAGCCATGACCGCGCCCACGATCACCACCTGCCAAATAACCGAACGGACGCGTTGATCGGACCACGAAAAGCGGATGCGATGTCCGGGTCGCGGACGCGGCGAGCGCTGGCGTGTCGTTGCATCCGGCATTTTCGTCATGCTTCCCTTCGCCTCAACCGTCTTGAAGACATAGGCATGCCAGCAAGAGCGCTGGCGCCAGGAACGCCCCGCGAGAGCCCGCTCGCGGGACATTTCCCCTCATAGCGATGCGCGGCGTTAGCGCATCGGCCAAGAATACATCAAGCCACCGTCCGTCCATAGGCTGTTGACGCCCCGGCTCAATCCAACCGGCGTTTTCGGCCCAAGATTGCGCTCGAACAGCTCTCCATAGTTTCCGATGGCGCGGATCATATTATACGCCCAATCCGGATCGAGCTTCAAAGCCTCCCCGAGTATCGGATCCACGCCGAGGAGCCGCTGGACTTCCGCATTCTGGCTTGTCTTGCGCATCTCCTCAGCATTGGCTTGGGTGATGCCCAGTTCCTCGGCCTGGATTACCGCCATCACCATCCAGCGGACAATCTCGAACCATTCCTGATCGTTGCGGCGCACGACGGGGCCATACGGCTCCTTGGAGAATCGCTGGTCGAGTATCACGTAGTTCTCCGGTTGGGCAAACCGCGTGCGCTGGGAGGCCAGGGCGGTGGCATCGTTTCCAAGCGCGTCGCAGCGTCCTGCCTGGAACGCGGCAGAAAAATCCTGCGACTTCTCGATGAGCAGCGGCGTGAATTGCAAACCGTTGGCGCGGAACCAATCCGCCGTAGACGTCTCGCCGGTTGAACTGGGGACGAGGCAGATGGTCATACCGTCCATCTGCTTCGGGTCGGTGATGTTGGCGTCGCGCCGGACCATGAAACCATGGCCATCGTAGAAATAGGGATGCGTGACACGCAAGCCGAGATTGGTATCTCGTGTCAGTGTCAAGGTGGTTTGACGGATCAATACGTCGATCTCGCCGGACTGGAGGGCCGTGAAACGCGTCACGGTCGTGAGCGGCACAAATCTGACCTTGGTCGGATCGTTGAACAAAATGGTTGCGAGTCCGCGGCACAGATCTGTATCGAAGCCGCGCCACTCGCCCTGCGCATCGGGAACCGCGAAGCCGGGAAAGCCGGTGTTCACGCCGCAGATCAGCGAGCCGCGGGCGCGAACCTGATTGAGGGTTTCGCCGGCCTGCGCGCCGGCAACGCCTGCGGTAAGGAGAGCCGCCGCGATGAAAGCCTTTTGAAGGAAGCCCAATGCGGAATGAAGACGGCCGGAAATGTGGCTGCCTTCGTCGTGGGCCCGATTGTAGGAAGACTCGAATGTCGTTTCGCGCGGCGTTGGCCGCATCCCGTCTCTAGCTGTCGGCATCGCTGTTCTCCTAGGTTGGGTCGGCCTTTGCCGACCAGGGAGAAGGTTGCAGAGAATCTTTATTTTGCCAATAGCAAATATTATTGCAAATAATGCAAATATAGCGGTTGGGTGATTTTGGCGCGATGCGGCTCTGCCTGGCAGGCCCGTCGTTTGGCATTTCAGGCCCGCTACTCACGGAACCGATAGGGTATGCGGCTTCCCTGTTCAGACCTGCATCGATAAAGGCGAGGCCGGCGATCCCGGTGGGACAGGCGTAGCGCGGCGCCATGCCTCGTCCTGCGTTGATTTCAGCTTTCTTCCGGGGCCAGTTCAACGACAAGCCCATGGAGATCGGCCGCATCCGTATCTGGCAAGCCAGACGCGAGCGATCCGAGTCGATAGCCTCGAGCAGGTCCAGCATTTCCGCTTCGGGATCGTCCTTGGGCGGCAGTTTCCCGAGCCATTGCCGCTCGACATAGACATGGCAACTGCCGCAGGCGGCATGGCCACCGCAGGTGCCTGTCACCGGCAAACCGGCATCGCGCAGCGAGTGCATCAGCGGCGCTTCCTCGGCAGCCTCGATCTCGATGCTGCCCTCCCTGCCTGTCGATCACATTGACTAGCGCCATGCTTCACTCCTAGGTGCTGGTTGGTGCGCAGGGTCGCGGCAACGAGCGAAATCTCGCACTGCGGCGACAGGGCTACGCCTTGATGATTGTGTCGCTGACGCAAATTCGTCCGGCCTTGACGATGCGGGCGTAGCTGCCGCGCAACCTGAGCCGTCTTCCCTGCGCCAGGTTGACGTACCGGCAAACGTCCAGCCCAAACCGGGACAGGAATTTGTCGCAGCCGACATGGGCAACGTCCGTAAGCTCAATCACGGCCTCACCGATCCTCAGACGGCTACTCAGGTCGATGTTATCGGGGGTCATGTTGAAGTCGATGACAAGATTGTCGCCGGCGAGCGCCATCCGTTCCGTGATTCCGCTTGAAATGGCCTCCAGCACACGGAAATTTATCAGCGAAAGATGGACCGCCGGATCGGAAAGGCCATTGTCGAGTCGCATCCAGGACGTAGTCGCCCAGCGATCCCCCTCAAGCCCGCCTTCGAGCGAGACAAGAGCCTCACGGTGCAGGACGCGCTCTCCCGGACTAGGCCGACTGACGATCATTTTCAGCACGCCGTTGTCGCTTGGCGACGCCGTCGCCATTTCGGGAAGGGACTTGACCGCGCTTCCCGTCATCATCCATGCGGGGAGGTCCGTGTCTTGAGGTTTGCCGGTAATGCTGTCGGACAAAGGCCCCCTCCCTAATTCAGCCATCGGCGGTCGAACCCACCTCGGTTCATGCAGCGCCGATGGATCTCAGCCCCGCTTCGAGAATGCCGAGGAATTCGTCCACATCCGCCTCCGTCATCGGCGTGCACAGCGCGCCGGCGCAATTGGGCGTGATCAGCACGCCGTGGGCGAGGAAGAAGCCGAAGAGCTTTCCAAGCCGTTCGGCTTCGTCCGGTTGGGCATAGCTGTCGCGGAAATTGCGAATAGAACGTGTATGCGGATGGATGCGGAACAGCGAACCGAGGCCGGTAATCTGCCAGGGCGCCGGCGCTCTGGCGCATATGTTCGCCGCGCCGGCACACAAGCGCTGCCCCAGTGTCTCGAGGTCCGCCAGCGCGGGTTCGTTGAGCAGCCTGACGGCGGCGAGGCCGGCCGCCATGGTGAGCGGATTGGCCGAGAAGGTGCCGCCTTGCGGCACCTTGGCGCGACCCTTGTGTCCGTCGAAAACCTGCATCACGTCGCGTGAGCCCGCAATGGCGCCCACGGGCTGTCCGCCCCCGATCACCTTGCCAAGCGTAAGCACGTCCGGGCGGAGACCGAAGCGCTCATGCGCGCCGCCGTGGTGCAGGCGGAAGGTCACGATCTCGTCCATGATCAAGAGCACACCGTGGCGGCGACAGCATGCCTGCAGACCGGTGGCGAATTCCGCCGTTGCGGGGATCATGCCGATGCGCGCTGGCAGAACATCGAGCATCACCGCCGCCAAGGTCTTCGCATGCTCGGCGATCAGCACCTCGCAGGCAGCAAGATCGTTGAACGGCAGCACCAGCACGTCTTCCAGCAACGAGGGCGGCGTGCCGGGCAGATAGGCCGTGCTGTTAGGTCGTGACGCTTCGCCCCAATTGAGGGGCTTGCAGTCGAAGCCAACCTCGATCGGGTCGTAGCTGCCGTGATAACCGCCTTCCATCTTCGCGATGCGGTGGCGGCCGGTATAGGCGCGCGCTGCCTTGATGGCGTGCATCACCGCTTCGGTTCCACTGTTGCAGAAGCGGATCTGCTCAGCGGCGGGCAGACGAGCCGTCAGCGCTTCGGCTAGTTCCAGGTCGCGTTCGGTGGGCAAGCCGAATGCCATGCCTTTCGCCGCTTCCTTCTGCACCGCAGCCACAATCTCGGGGTGCGCATGGCCGTGGATGACACTGAAGAAATTGTTGGAGAAGTCGAGATAGGCATTGCCGTCGGCATCGATGATCCGGCAGCCTTTGCCTTCGACGGCATAAGGCGGGTGGGGTGGCCAGTAGACCGTGGCGCGGGTAGATCCTCCCGGCATCACCCTGAGCGCGCGCTCATAGAGCGCTGCGGAGGCAGCAGTGGAATTGTGTCCGGTTCCGGCCTGTCTCTGTGCCATGCGTTTCTACCTCTCCATGCCCATGCGCTAGATATTCATGGCGCGCGGGATAGCCGCATCGCCTCCCGTTTTGCGGGTACGCGCGCGTACCCGCAAAGTCCGGCTACGAACGGTAGTCGGGCTGCTCGCGATCCAGCTTGCGGCGCAGCGCCTGCCAGACCAGCCAGCCCTTGGTCTTGCCGCTGCTGTACTGCGCCACAGTGCGCGCCACCACCTCGTCGGGCGGCATGGTTAGCTTGGCGCCGGAGACCTGGGCGGCAAGCTGGATGCGGCAGGACTGCTCAAGATACCACATCCAGTAGAAGGCTTCCGCCACCGTCCAGCCGACCGTCAGCAGTCCGTGATTGCGCAGGATGAGGCAGGGCTTATCGCCGAGATCGCGCACGATCCGCTCGCGTTCCGAAAGATTGTCGTCGGCCGCGATGCCCTCATATTCGTGGATCGCGACGCGGCCGCGAAACTCCATCGAGATCTGGTTGAGGGGGAGGATGCCGCCCTCCTGCGCTGCTACCGCCATGCCGGCCAGCGTATGCGTATGCATCACGCAGCGCGATGCGTCGCGCGCCCGATGTACGGCGGAGTGAATGACGAAGCCGGCCGGATTGACGGGCCAGTTCGTTTCCTGAAGCGGTTCACCGTCCGCGTCCACCACCACCAGCGAAGAGGCGGTTATCTCTTCGAACAAGAGCCCATAAGGATTGACAAGGAATCTGTGGCCTTTGCCCGGTATCCGTACCGATAGATGGGTGTAGACAAGATCAGTCATGCCGTTGAGGGCGAATAGCCGGTAGGCGGCGGCGAGGTCCTCGCGCAGTTCCTGCTCGGTAGGCTCGTGATCGGGATTCGGCTCTACCGGCGGTGGGAATAGCAATGCCATGTCAGTACCCTCTTGTAGGATCGTAAAGATTGGGAAGTTCGTCACCGCGCTCGAAGGCAGCGATGAGGTCGAGAGCATAGCGCGTGCATTCGAGTTTCGTGGGGCTGGATGCGATATGGCAGGTGACGACGATCTTCGGATGTGACCAGATCGGGCTGTCCGCCGGCAAGGGTTCGGTGTCGAAAACGTCCAGCACCGCGCCAGCCAGATGCCCCTCATCGAGTGCGGCGATAATGTCGGGGATGTTATGCTGGCTGCCGCGTCCGGCATTGATGAGCGCTGCGCCCTTGGGCAACTGCGACAGCAGCGGCGCGGAAAAAATGTTCTTCGTCTCCGGGGTGGCCGGCAGTTGGCTTACCAGAATCTGAGTGCGCGCCAGGAAGGCGCCCAGCCCCTCCTGCCCGTGGAAGCTCTCGATGCCGGGCAGGTTTTTCGGGCTGCGCGACCAGCCGATCACCGGCAGGCCCATGTTGCGCAGCATTTCCGCCGAGCTCTGACCCATGACACCAAGCCCCATGATGCCCACGGTGCACAGCCGCGCCGGGTTTTGCGGGTAGAAAGTATCCCATACTCGGGTATTTTCGCGCACGCATGATGCGCGGCAGGTCCTTTTGCATGGAAAGCACCGCCCATGCGACGTATTCCGACATGCGCTGCGGCCCCTCGGGCGGAACCATGCGCACCAGTGGCAGATGCCTCGGCCAGGCGGGATCGTTGACAATGAAGTCAACCCCGGCGCCCATGCTGATCAGTAGTTCCAAGTTAGTGAACTGCGCGAGCCGCCCGTGCGGGGGGTCCCAGATCAGAGCATAGCGCACCTCGGCGGGATCGACGGTCCGGATCGTCCAGTTCCCGTACGTCGATATGTGGCGCAAGCTCGGCAAACGCTTCCTGCCATTCAGCGACATAAGACTTACGCCCCGGTTTTATTACGATAATCATGCGAACATCCATTTGCGAACTGGCATGGCGGAGGACGGCGAACCGCGTGAGTCCATGCCAACCCGACATGATAAAGATTACCATATCTCAGAATTAGTTTTTGCCAATAGAAAATTTAGTTGCATATATTGCAAGTATTCTTTAAGCTCGTGAATCGAGGACAAGCTCTGTATCCGGGAGCTTTATCCCATGTTTGCCGCCCCGATATTCGCACGACAGCCCGACTGGCCGCACCCGGTCGCGGCGATTGCCGCCCGCCCAGGCATGTGCGCCATAGTCGCCATGCCTGGGCGGGCTGCTGCTGCTCCGCGCCGTCCTTCAGTCGGCGTAGGTCGGGGAGACTCTTGCCCTCGAAACTCTCCGGATTGGTGGCCAGGCCTTGGGATCGCTGATGACTTCGATCAAGGCCGGCTTGTCGCTGGCGAAGGCGGCGGCGAGCGCGGCGGGAAGATCAGCCGCTTTCTCGACACGAGCCGAATGCCAGCCGCAAGCCTTGGCTACCAGGGAGTGATCCACGTCCGCGAAGTGCAGGCCGGGCGTATGGCGACCATAGCTCGCATCCTCCGCTTCCTTCTGATAGCCGAGCACCGAATTGTTGAGTACGATCTGCACCACCTTCAGCCCATGGCGAACGGCCGTTTCCATTTCCGACCAGGCATAGCCGAAACCTCCGTCTCCGGAGACGTTCACCACCTGTCGGTCGGGATTGGCCAGCGCCACGCCGAGCGCGATCGGGAAGCCCCAGCCAATGCCGGCAAGGCCGCGCGGCGTGATGAAGCGCATGCCCGGCTTGAGAGATTCGATATAGGTGCCGACCCAGACGGTCGAGTAGCTCGCGTCGGCGCAAACCAGCGTTTCCGGCGTTATGAACTTGCTGAGTTCTCCCATGACGCGCTCAGGCCGGATCGGAGCCTGCGCCGCTGTGATCAGCTTGGCGATGTCCTCCCTTCGGCTGCGTTGCGCATCGGCGACGAATGATTCGCGCGTGGCGCGGCCGCTTGTCACCGGGGATGAATCCAGCTCTTCATACGCTTGGCGCAAGGCGGCAAGGGAAAGCTTCGCGTCTCCGACGAGGCGGAAGGATTTGTAGTTGCGACCGATCTCCTTGCTGTCGATGTCGAGATGGATGAAACGCGCTGTGCGTGGGAACAGCTTCCAGCCATTGGTCCCATTCTGGTTGGTTCGCGTGCCGACGAGCAGGATCACGTCGGCTTCGTCTATCATCTGCTTGGTGTAGTAGCCGAGGGCATAGCGGCCCATCGTGTAGCCGGCGATGCCGAGGCTGAGCGGACGATTCTCGGCGACCACGCCCTTACCCATCAGCGTGGTGGCGACCGGGATGCCCGCGGTTTCCTGGAACCAGCCCAGTTCGTCGACCGCGCCCGAGCTGTGAACTCCGCCGCCGGCGACGATGAGCGGCCGCCTGGCCCCGGCGAGGATCGCTGCGGCTTCCCGAATGGCCTGGGGTCGGCGCAGACGCGGTCGAGCGGATAGGTGCCGTAGACGGCGCTGCGCTCGTCGGCTTCCTCGGCCGCGGCATCGAGTAGATCCGGCGGAAGCAGCAATGCGACCGGTCCCGGCCTGCCGGACGCAGCCATCACGAACGCTTGGTCAATGTAGTCGTCGATGCGGTCGGCCCGGTCGACGTATTGGACGGATTTCGCCACCGTCCGTAGGGCTGCCAGATCGTCGAAATCCTGGGCGAAATTCTTGTCGCGGAACGGGCGCGGCGGCACTTGGAAGAGTGCGACCATCGGGATCGACGCATGAAACGCTTCTCCCATGCCGGCCATCATGAGCGGCGTTCCGGGTCCGGCGAGGGAGGTTACGACTGGTACCTTCCCAGACACCCGTGCGTAACCGTCAGCGATCATGGCGCCGGTCTTCTCTGCCCGGACGAGAATCTGGCGCATGCCGATATCCCCACCGCAGAGGTAGATGGGCGAAGGGATACTCTGGCCGATCAGCACGTCCACGCCGTGTCGTTGCAAAGCTGCGACTAGCTTCTGCGCAACTGTCTGGTTGGAAGCCCGAAGCGGGATCGACCGCAACTCACTTACGATTTCTGGCATTGATTATCTCCTGGTTCCTGCCCCGACTTGGCGGTGAGGGCCATAAGGTATAGAGGATTTAAATTTTGCCAATATAAATAATTATTGCAAATATTGCAAAAATAGTGCAGCGTGAAACGCAATTAGGGACGTGAAGCTCGACCTCTCCTGGTACAGGGTGTAGCCAACGGGTTCACAGGCAGCGGGCCTCGGCTGTCCAGTTACGGATGCTCAAGCGGCACGACGGGGTGATGGCGTCGTCGGCATTTACCTTGAGAACCGGATTGCGACACTAGGCTCGATCAGTTGAACGAGGAGAAAGCATGTGAAGACGGTAAGGAGTGCGGCGCAAATATTGACGATGTTCAGTGCCGAGACGCCAAATGTTACAGTCAGCGCTGCGGTAAACCGCTTCGGGTTGTCGCCCAGCGCCGCGTCGCGCCTGTTGGCTTCGCTCGCCACCTCGGGCATCATCCAGCGTGGCCCCGACCGCGCCTATCGCCCCGGCCCTTTGGCCTACCGGCTCGGGTTGCTCTACCATGCTCACAATCGACTGGCCGATCTGGTCAATGATGGAGCCCGTAAGATCGTAGCCACGACAGGCCGCAGTTGTTGGGTGTCGGCGTTAAGCGGAATGAGTTGCATGCTAATCAGCCGTTTTCCGGGGCCGCTCGATCAGGGATTCCACTTGGATGTGGGGAGGCCGCTGCCTGCCAACGCCAGCGCCGGCGGTAAGGCACTGCTGGCCCGACTGCTGGATGCAGACCTGCACAAACTGGTCAAGTCTACGAAGCTCGACGCCTGGACGCCAAAGTCGAAGACGGACGTCACAGCGCTTCTAAGCGATCTGGAACTGGTACGGCAGCGTGGCTGGAAGTTCTATCGTCGAGGAACTTCTAGCCGATATGATATCGATTGCTGTTGCGTTCTCTGCGCCGTTGGAAACCGCGCCGATGGCGTTGAGTATCTCAATCTCTTCGGGAGGACTGGACGAGGTTGCTAGCAGTGTTACCGCCCTCACCACGGTGGCCAACGAGATTGGGGGTAGGATAGGTGATCCATTCTGGATGAATTGCTCTCCTTCTCAAAATCATGACGAGATATTGGATCAGATTAACAGATATGTTGACCTCACGCTTGCAAGAGGCAATTGAAGTGCAGTGTTTGGAACAGGTAGCTCATAACGCGTTCAGTGCTTCATGTTCTGCCTCACTGGCGTCGTGATACTCTCTCACAACCGACGCGACGCCCGAGGTCTCCTGATGCTCTGCTTCCTCTCGGATTATCCGGCGCATGGCTCGGAGGTCAGCGGCCTGCGCCTTGCGAAGCGTTGCAGTTACCTGCTTGGCTAGATCGGGAGAAACCCGTTCCAGCATCGCCAGAGCGCGGTTTGTCTCTCCCTTGTAACGACCCGCAATGTCCTTGTGCAGGTCACATTGGGCTTGCCAGAGTGAGTGGTGGGCGTGGACGCTTTGCCCGCCACCTATTGAAAGCGGGACTATCCATGATAGTGCTCTCCCGGATGACGGGCGCTGGGGTGAGGCTGAGGAAGGAACATCATTGAATGGCACAACATAGTTGAGGCTGGTGCTCATCTATCCGACACGACCGTGCTTCCAATATATTAGTGGTCAGCAGCCCATCATTTCGGATTGACCGACGAGAGGCAGGAGCAACGCCGAGCATCCTTCAATCGGCCATCCATCCTGATGTAGCGACAAAAACCGCCGTAGCTCCGTTCGCTATGCCACTTCCCGCATATTGCAGGCCCGACCGGAGTAATTCGTACCCATTTGCGGTCTGGTGAAAGGCGATCAAGGTTCGATCCGCGATCCGACTGGCGAAGGTCCTGGAAGGGGCAACATATGCTGATTGCGATTGTGCGGGCTGCTCGATCCGGGCCATATCCGACCCGTTGCTTCGGCATTCAGCTGTCACCAGCGGATACTGCAAGTTTCTGCGCGAAGTGACCTCATGCTCAATGGCGGACTGACAGTTTTCAACGGTATCCCACTGCGGGGTAGTGTCGCCAATATACTCACAGACCTTGGCGTCGCAGTCACACCCCAAAAGTGTCATCGCAACAATGGCAGTCTTAATCATCGCTTGGCCTTTCCACGTCGAATAGCCAATTACTTCATTCCGAAACCGGCGGCATTGGGTCTGGATCAAGGAATTGTGACGGCGAAATTAAAGCCTAGGAAAAGCACTGCCTCGCAGATGAATACGATGAGGCGCATGAGCGCGGAGAATTGCAGCGTCGCGGCGATGGTCGCTCCATGCAGCTATTAGAACCGCGGCTGACCGCAAGTCTTAATGTCTTTGGCTCCTGTTTGGTTACAGGCGGTCGGTATGGCCATGATGGCCATACCTTTCATTTCGCATGCGAAACGAGTTGGTGATTTTTGGAGCTAAAGGAATGGTTCCAGCACCACGCGCAAGAGTTTTGACCAGCAGGAGCCTTATAGCGCCTCTCGCATGCTCTGAGCAGTCCGTTCAAGGTGATCGTAAATCTTGCGAACCGTGGGCAGTACAGTTTCGGCAAATTCTGGATACTCCCGTTTCAGGTAACGGCTGAACGCAGGGGCCGTTTCCATGCTCCAGTGGGCGGGGCAAATCCAGCAGTCTAGTGAATCCGGCACTTCGGCATAGTGCGCCGGAAGTTCCACACCCTCTCGCTTCAGGAATTGGAATACCTGCTCGGTTGTCCAGTCTCCAATGGGTGCGACCACTGTGGTGTTTGGCGAGTTCGGATAAGGGCTCCTGAATCGCCAGCCATCTTCAATGCGTTGGCCGTGAAGAAGAACGATCGGTTCTTCCTGCTGCGCCAGCCATTCGACGATTGGACGGGACTTCATGGCAGCACAGCACATTGCCCAAGGTTGAAGGCGGATATCTCCCTCATTCGAAATCGCGCTGCTGACAGTCAGGAGTTAGCTGGGCCAGCCATTGGCCTTCCAGTTAGCATGCATATCAGGCTTCAATTCAATTAGGCCGAAGCGCTCTCCCTCTTTTCGAATGTGCTGCTCGACATGGGGAAATGTATATCCCGTATTGGACCACAGCAGCTTGAACCGACCCTCATACGGTTCGCACAGCTTCAATACCGCCAGAGAATCCTTGCCGCCGCTGAACGACAGATCGACCGGCTGGCCAGTGGCGAATACCTGTTCAACGATTTGGCTGGCATCCATCATGCCGCCTCCGCTTGGAGAGGAACCAGTCTGATCAGGAACAGATCGGTTTCAGGGTCATATCCCTGAGCAATGATGTCCTGTTTGATTTCTGCTTCTTCCTCGTCGTCGGCAGCGATCCGGCAGAACCGATATTGTTGTTGAGGGTGCATCCTACCCTCCAAGTCCTCGATACGCTTCAGTCGTGCTTCCAGAGCCACTTGCAGGCCTCCTCAATCAAGCAGTTCCAGCATTTCTTCAAAGGGAAGCATGTTCACACGCTTACGCATCACTTCGCCGTTCATGTGAATTTCCAAATCCAACACAAAGGGAGGCTTGCGACCGCCACACCAGACCTTTCGCCAGTATTGTTCGTCGTAATCGGCCTCGTCCTTCGCATCGATGCGGATAAGTCTGCGACCGGCTGGATTGCCTTTTCCATGCGATCAATACGGGATTGCAGAGCCATTACCGCGCTCCTTTCGATAGACGCTCTTCGAGGGCCGAAATCCGATCTGCAAGGTCTACCGTTTCGATTGCCTTTCTTGCGCCTCCAGCAGGCTGACGATCAATGCACCTTCATCCGGCGAGATGGCTCCTGAAGCCACCTGTTCCGTAACGCCTGCAATGGCAACGGGAAGCTCTTTTGCTTCAGAGACAGACGGCAGGTCGAATTCTACCCTCGCGCCTTTCCGGACCGGCCAGACACGGTCGAGGATAGGTTTCGCAGCGACCGCATCGCCGCCCTTCGCCTTCTCGATCAGAGCCTGAACTATCTCATGAACCTCGCCCTCACCAATCGCTTCAAGGGCAGCGATAGCTTTATTTCGCGATCCTCGTGGACGGCCATTCGGGTTGCCTGACCGGCCTTCTTTGAACAGATGCGGCTTCTCCGGCTCTTCGCTCATCTAGTCTGTATTTCCATCTGTTTTATCAGTGCTGGGGCTGTGTCTGGCCTACCGCGTCCAATAGCCCCCCACCGGCAGGCGTATCCTCGCCACCGAGCCGTAACAATCTAGCGCGTTCCTGATCGCCAATCGGCTGATTGCCACCACCGAGCAGAATGTCCAGAAGCCCCACCATCACTGCATCCCCGCTGCCTTGAGCGCAGTTGCGCGGATGAACTCGGAAATGGATTGGCCACGACGACGGGCAGCTTCAAGGATAATACCCTTGTCCGCACCGGATATTCGAGCCTTGATCAGATCAGCCTTGGTTGTTTGCATTGCCTGTGCGCCTCTTGTGGACGCACAGAATCTAGCATTTCAGAAGGTATAAATAAAGCAATACAATCAATGTGTTATGGCGTGTCTGCTG
>JASGJA010000003.1:0-13148 GCA_049840935.1 Mesorhizobium sp. | reverse complement strand
AAGGTTAATAGGGAAACACGATAGAATCCGAACAGCACCTGATATAGCTCTTGCCCTGCGCTAGCAGGTCGATCTTGCTTTCATCGATGTCGAAGCCGACCACCTTGTAGCCCACTTCGCAAAACCGCAGCACGAGCGGCAGGCCGACATAGCCGAGTCCGACAATACCGATGGTCGCATTCCGCTGGCCGAGACGCTTCACCAGCTCTTGCTTGATTTGGTTTGATTCCGACAACATTCAATCCTTGTTCGAGCGCTGCTCTAGCAGCAGGAAATCTCTGGCGGCCAGATAGCAGGTACAAACGGCGCTTCCAAGGCCAATCAACTGGGCATTTCAACGCGGCTGCAACCAATTACGATGGCCAACTGTTGGTTGCTGCAATAATCCCGACATTATCGTCGATCGTTGTGATTCCACCCATCAATGCCGGGCAGGCCAGCTGGTAGCGATTGCCGGTTGTTTTGGCGAAGAGGCTCAGCGTCGTGGGTGTGTAGCCAAAGCTCTGCCTTAATGGAACGCTGTCATAAATCGTCAACGATACCCATCCTGCGGATGGCTGTATGACTACGTGGTTTTGATAGGCCGTCCCGTTCAGCATCAAAATCTGACCAGCCGTATATTTGATAAGAATGTCGTCATCTATGGCTCGGAAATACGCATGAAACGTCATATTTGGCGCACGCAGGAACTGGCTTGAGAGCATGCTGAGATAATAGGTCTGCGAGAGATGCGTAACGGGTGACAGCGTCCCGCTTCCATGCGTGAGTTCTGCTATCCAATATTCTGCGCCATAGCGCCGATACAGCGCGTCCCGTATCATATCGACAAGCGCTTTAACCGACGCGTTGAGCGTCCCCGCGCTGCCACCATAATCCGTGTTGTTGGTGATGAATTTCGCCAGCCCGACTGCCGTCGTACTATTGTAACGCGATAGATATGCTGGGAAACGTAAAGGTGCTCACGCCAACGGTATTTACCCCCGATCCGGCAAAGCGCCCGCTATCGGCATAGAGGTTGAGCGAATAATCCGAACAGGAAATTCGTTGCAGGGAAGCCGCACCACGCCCGGTCGACCTGTTGACCGTCAGCGCATCGCGCCATGTCGCGCCGTCGGCGCTCACCTTGAGCGTAAAATCGTCATTGCCCACCAGCCCGAGTTCTGCGCGGCCGGAATAGGCCGTTTGCATCAGCAGCGAAAGCGTATTCGCCGACGCTCTGCTTGTTCATCACGTAGCGAAGATCGCCCGATCCGCCTTCGCCTGTCGATTTCGCGGTCCAGAGCGCATTGTTGAGCTTGGCGGCGAAGCGTTGGTCGCGTCGGCTGCGGTCCCGATGCCCGCCATCGGCGCATTCTGGATACTGATGCCATCGAGCGTACCGCTCAATGCGGCCTGAAGCTTTAGCCAGTGCGTCCCGTCCCAGAAACAAACGGCAGCCTCGTCCAGAATGACAGCACGAACCAGCCTGGCATCGGCTCGAAAAACGCCCATGCGCCATCCTGCCATGCTGCAATCAGCGCCTTCCTTTCCGGTCCATGCTCCGGTCGCTGACGAGCCCGACGATGTATCTGTCACCCTCGGTCGGGGAAGCTGGCGGCGTTCCCGTCGCGCGTGAAACGACAGCCAGTTGCACCAGCGCATCGAGACGACGCAGTGCTTCATTGTGCGTCACATGCTTCTGCGCCTGCGACGGCAGAATGTAAGGAAGGGCGAGGTTTGATGTTTCTTCCAAGGCGCAACTCCCGTTAAGGTCAATGTTGCGCCAATTCTAGGCTTCCCCGTCGGGGGTGGATAAACCTCAATCTTCGCGAAACGCACGGTCGAGCTGATCCCGTAGCGGCTTCACTATATAGGACAGCATCGTGCGATCGCCGGTCTCGAAATAAACCTCCGCAGGCATGCCCGCCGTCAATTGCAAATGGTCGAGCTTTTCGAGTTCATCATGAGGGATCGATACGCGGGCCTGATAGAACGCACTGCCTGTCTGCTTGTCCACCGTAAGATCAACAGCCAGTTGCTCCAGTTTCCCGCTGATAACCGGTGTCGTCTGCTGGCTGAAGGCCGACAGCCGGATAACCGCTTCCTGCCCCTGATGCACCTGATCGATATCCTGCGGGAGAACGCGCGCTTCGACGGCAAGGTCATCCTCGGTCGGAACGATCTGCAAGACCGTTTCGCCCGGCGAAATAACGCCGCCTATCGTATGGATGGCGAGTTCATGCACGACGCCGTCTTGCGGGCTGCGAATCTCGACGCGCCTCAACTGGTCCTCGGCGGCTGTCTTGCGCTCGGAAGCCTCGCTGATCTTCGCCTGAAGATCGCTTATCTCCTTTGCAACTTCGCTGCGTAAATCTTCGTCGATCTGGATGATCTGCAATTCGATCTCGGCTACCTTGCCCTTGGACTGGGCGATAGCGGCAGTGCGGGCACCATATTCGCCATCCAACTGCGCAGCTTCACGCTGAAGCGCCGCCAGCCTCTGCACCGAAACCAGCTTTTGATCCCAGAGACTTTGAACAGCGTCGAGTTCCTTTTTGATGAGTTCCATCTCGCGCCGCTTGGCGGTGAGTTGTTCCTCTTGTCCGGCGACCTCCTGCCCAAGCTGCGTAATGCGCTCGCGCAACTGCGATTTCAGGCCGCTGCGCGCATTGGCGCGCAGGTCGAACACAGTTTGCTGGTCCTTCATCAGCCGTTGCACTTCCGGCTCGTTCTCACGTCCTGTAAAAGCGGCGGGCATGCGAATGCTTTTCATGCCGTCGCGCTCGGCTTCAAGTCGTGCAAGCTGCGCCCAATACTCATCAAGACTATTGGCCACGATCGCCAGATTGGCTTTCGTCACTGTCGGATCGAGCTTGAGCAGCAGGTCGCCCGCTCGCACCTTAGAACCTTCTTTGACGTCTATCTCACTAACAACACCGCCGGTCGGATGCTGAATCTTTTTCACATTGGAACTGACCGCGAGCAGTCCGTGGGCAATCACAGCGCCAGAGATGCTGATGGTCGCCGCCAGCGCACCGACCACGCCAACCAGAAATGCGCATGTCGCCAATCCCGCAAAAAGATAGCGGTTGATGCTCGCACTAAAAGGAGATGTGGTTTCGAGTTTCATTTAGCTTCCGGGGCAGACACCACTTTTAACGTGCGCTGCGGCAGGGCAGGGCGCGTCAGCTTGGAAAGGATATCACTCTTGCGGCCAAATGCATGCATTCTGCCGCCATTCATCACCAACACCAGATCGAGATTTGCAAGCGCGCTCGGACGATGTGCAACTACGATCACAATGCCCCCACGTCTGCGAATGCGCCGCAGCGCTTCACCTAGCGAGGCTTCGCCTTCTGCATCGAGATTGGAATTGGGTTCATCGAGCAATACCAGGAATGGATCATTGTAAAGTGCCCGCGCCAGAGCGATACGCTGGCGCTGTCCAGCGGAAAGCTCCACGCCCTGCTCGCCGACACGCGTTTCATATCCGTCTTTCAACCGCACGATCAGTTCGTGAACCCCCGCTGTAGACGCAGCGGCAATCACCTTTTCCGAAGTTGCCTCAGGATCGAAACGCGCAATGTTTTCCGCGATGGTTCCCTCGAACAATTGCACGTCTTGCGGAAGATATCCGATATGGCGGCCAAGCTCATCAAGTGGCCATTGATCCAGCGTCGCACCATCCATGCGAACCGAACCGCGCACCGGCGCCCAAACCCCAGCCAGGCCGCGCAGCAATGAAGATTTGCCTGAAGCACTCGGCCCGATCACGCCGAGACCATCGCCCGCGCGAAGAACGAAATTCACATCCTGCACGATAAAGTAGCTGCCGCCAGGCGCAGCAAGACCCAGTGCCTCCACTGAAAACTGGTTACGCGGGGCGGGAAGCTCGGTGCGATCTTCATCCTTGGGCAGGAGATCGACCAGCTTTTCCAGTCGATACCAGCTTTGGCGAGCACCGACGAAGCCGCGCCAATGGCTGATGAGGTGATCGATCGGTGCCAGCGCACGGCTCATCAAAATCGAACTGGCAATCATAATACCGCCAGTTGCTTCGCCCCGGATAACCAGAAATGCGCCAATGGCCAGAATGAGCGATTGCAATACGGTGCGCAAAATGCGTGCGATGGTTCCTAGCGTTCCAGCGGTGTCCGTCGCATTCGCCATTGCCTGCAAATAGTCGAGATTGAGATTCGACCATCGGTCGCGAATGCGCGAGCCGAAACCCATGGCCTGAAGCACTTCCGCATTGCGCCGCGCCGATTCCGCCAGCGCCGCGCGGTTCGATGCTAGTCCACTTGCAACCCGCATAGGCTCCTTGGTGCGCATCTCCGCCAATATGGTGAGGCCGAACAGGACAATTGCCCCTGCGATAGCCGTTACGCCGATCCAAAAATGGAACAGGAAACAGATAAAGACATAGATCGGCATCCACGGCAGATCGAACAGCGCCGACGGTCCGGGACTCGACAGGAACGAACGCACCTGATCCAGATCGCGCATTGGCTGATTACCATCGCCAGGCACTTTAATGCGCAACGGCAGCTGGACCATCGCTGTATAGATGGGCCCGCTGCATGCGTAATCTATAGCCGACGCAATGCGTACCAGAAGGCGCGAGCGGATCAATTCCAGCACACCCTGAAAACTGAACAAAACCAGCGCAATGATAGACAGGCCAATCAGCGTCGGAATGCTGCGGCCCGGAACTACACGGTCATAGACCTGCAACAGATAAAACGAACCTGTCAGCGTCAAAATATTGATGACGCCGCTGACCACTCCAATACTGAGAAATGCACGCTTGAAAGCGGCCAGCGCACCAGACAAACCGCTATTCTTGCTCAAACTGAAATCACCGAGGCGCATAGTGCCCGCCAGCTTCGAGGCGGTCGAACGCGAGAAGTTGCTCGGCAATATTCTGCCGAAAAACCCCAGCAATCGCTGCGCCCACGCGGACTTTCCCGCATGAATATTTATATCCACTGTAGTAATGGCCAGTATCCGTGCTGTTATTGGAAAAGAAATTCCGGTTTGCCAAACAAATCATGGCGTAAGAATGACCGAATACCGAACTTATTGAAGTTAAGGCGCAATTTGCGTGCGATAATTCATTCAAATTGTGGATATTCAGCTTCATTACGACGCAAAACCAAAAAAGTCGCCAACTCAGCACGCTGGTCGTATGGTTAACAACAGCGCCAGTGAGCGCTTACCAAGCCCTTTGGTCAATTCATCTCTTTGGATATGCGCGCGGCCCTGCTGACAGGGCCATTTTGGGGCAGAAAGCAATGCTTGCCGCGCTAGAACTAAATTAGGTATTTTATATCATATAATTTAGAATACACTAACTCCCTTATATTTGTCCGATCTGGAGTGACTTTATGGCTTCGCAAAAATTTCCCGCTGGACATGACGACGTCCATATTCATCGATCTTCAATCGCCACAGCCAACCCAGCCAATTTCATCATTCAGGGCAATGAAGGAGACGTCCTGAACTACGCTCGCCAAGGCAATACACTCATTGTTCAGATGAAGAACGGAAAGGCCTACACCATCGTCAACTATGCGGCGCACGGTTGGGATTTTAACAATCTAATCTTTGAGAAGGGCGATAAGGCGACCATCGTTGACGTCAGCGGCGCGTTGTCCGTTACGGGAGACGGTATCATAAAATCATTGGTCGCAGTTCATACCCTTGGTGCGACCGTTTCCACGACCGCGCTATTAAGCATCTTGGGAGCGGCAGGAGCCGCGGGCGTTGCCCTCGGTGACAACGCCGACGGTGGCAGCGGAGGTGTCGGCGGCAACGGCGGCGATGGCGGCAGCGGGGGTGTCAGCGGCAACGGTGGCGATGGCGGCAGTGGGGGTGTCAGCGGCAACGGTGGCGATGGTGGCAGTGGGGGTGTCAGCGGCAACGGTGGCGATGGTGGCAGTGGGGGTGTCAGCGGCAACGGTGGCGATGGTGGCAGCGGAGGTATCGGCGGCAACGGTGGTGATGGTGGCAGCGGAGGTATCGGCGGCAATGGTGGCGTTGGTGGCAACGGTGGCGTTGGCGGCAACGACGGTGGGGCCGATCTGACCCCTCCGAATGCTCCTTCCATTGTCTCCATTTCGGAAGATACCGGGAACTCGGCTGGTGACGAAATCACCGTAGACAACACGCTCGTCTTCAACGGCACGGCGGAACCCGACGCGATAATCAAGATCTCTATCGATAACGAATTGATCGGCTCGACAACCGCAAACAACAATGGCGTATGGTCCTTTGATCACACCTCCACGCCCATTTCCGACGGTTCTCATGCAGTTAAGGCCATTGCGATCGATGCCGCCGAAAATAAGTCGCAAGCGTCTTCTGACTTTGTGATTTCGGTAGACGCCTCTCCACTCACCGTCGGAATCGACGGCAACGGCAGCACAAACGTCATCACCTTCACATTTAATAAGGAAATCAACCCCCTCACTTTCACCGAATCCGATATTACGATCGCCAACGGCACGATCGTCGCCAGCTCACTTCAAGCGACAAATGATCCGAAAGTCTGGACTGTCGAAGTTACCCCCGACGCCGGCGCTTCAAAAAATGTCGCTATCACTCTGGCAGCTAGCACCGTCCAATCGGTATTGGGAGCCAATAATACCGTCGGCGAGAATACTACGAGTTTAGACGGCTTGTTTTCATTTGAAACGCCCGCGAACTCACACGCCCCGAACATGGACACATCCCATGCGATTACGGCTCTTGGTACATTTTACGATAACCCATACTTCAACGAAGACATCAGTGGTTGGGACGTCAGCAACATCTTGAGCATAAACGAGATGTTCACCTATGCCAGTTCGTTCAATCAAGACATCGGTGATTGGGATGTGAGCAAAGTCACTGACATGAGCAAAATGTTCTGGCAAGCATATGAATTCAACCAGGATATCAGTGCGTGGGACGTTAGTAACGTTACCGACATGTCCAAAATGTTTTCGGGCGCCGAATCGTTCAATCAAGACATCGGTGATTGGGATGTCAGCAAAGTCACTGACATGAACAATATGTTTGCTGGCTCCGGCTTTGATCAGAACCTCGCAAACTGGGATATTTCCAGTCTGACCAATGCAGCCTCCATGTTCCAAAGTAGCAGTATTTCTGCCGCGAACATGGATGCCACGCTTCGTGGTTGGGCGAAATTGGACACCGCCGCAGGAGAAACGGCGATCCAGTCCAACGTAACTCTCGGCGTCGCCACCTATACGGACGCCACTGCGGTCCAGTACCTGGTCGATCACTATAACTGGACCGTGACTGGTACGCTGCAATCGGGTGTCTACGCTGGATCGTCCACCGCAGATGCAGAAAACCGTTCGTCTTCCAGCACGAGCGAAACCATGCACGGTCTCGGCGGAGACGACAACCTTATAGGTGGCTCTGCTGCGGATTGGATCGACGGCGGTACAGGTGAGGATATCCTGACCGGCGGTGCTGGCAGCGACACATTCCAGTACGGATTTGACGACGCCGGCAGCGACACGATCATCGATTTCGACAATGGCTCAGGTGGCGACATCATTCGCCTGAAAGACGTGCTGATCGGATATAATTCGCAAACATCGAATCTCTCGAATTATATCACTGCCGCAAGCTCCGGCATTTCAGACGCCGTGCTGACGATTGATCACGACGGAGCAGGCGGCGACTCGACGACCATCTCCATCACCCTTCAAAATGTCGCCTACAGCAACACGCTGCTTGACGACATGATCACCAACGGAAATCTGGTGCTCGTCTAACAGATCAACAGGCGCGGCGGCATTTGTCTCCGCGCCTATTGCGCGATTTCGTCCAGCGCCTTGCGCTGCTTATGCATTTCAAGAAACACGCGATAATCCCGATCATAACGCGCAGAGTGCCCGCCATTGGCGCTGCGTTTACGCGCTGGTCGCGCCATCGCTGTGGCGGCTTCCGCGAGGCTTGGATACAGCCCGCAGGCTGCCGCCGCGATCATCGCCGTGCCCAGCAACACCGCCTCGTCCGTCTCCGGCTCGACCACGGTACAGCCCGTCGCATCCGCATAAAGTTCCATCAGCAGCGCGTTGCGCGTATGGCCCCCGGTCACATGCAGCGTATCGATGTCATGACCATGCGCGTTGAGCGTATCGAGAATGTGCCGCACACCCAGCGCAACACCCACTGCGGTACGCCAATACAGCCTGCACAGGCTGTCGAACGAGGCGTCAAGCGTCAGCCCACTCACCACACCAAGCGCATGCGAATCCGCATATGGCGAGCGATTGCCGTGAAAGTCCGGCAAAACATGTAGCCTTGGCGAAAGGTCATCTTCCTCCGCGCGCAACGCATTGATCCTGTCCGCGATACGCTGATGCATGGCCGCGCTCGGTTCGCCGCCTGCGCCGTGCAGGCGGATCACATGGTCCAGCAGCGCGCCGGTCGCCGATTGCCCGCCTTCGGTCAGCCAAAGTCCCGGCAGGATCGTCCCGTAATATGGTCCCCAGAAGCCGCGCAATTGCTTCGGTTCGCTCGCCATCGTCATGACGCAGCTCGATGTACCGGCAATCAATGCCATCTGCCGCGCAAGCTCCTCCGGCTTTCCGGCATATGGTCCCAACACGCCCAGCGCGCCAGCAAAGGCGTCGATCAACCCCGCGCCCACTCGGCACTTTTGCGTCAGGCCAAGCGCTTGCGCTGCTTCCGCCGTCAGCGGTCCAAGATCGGTGCCCGGCGACACCGCGCTAGGCGGCACAGTACCGCGCTCCAGCATATCGCCAATGCCAACCGCTTCGAAAAAATCGCGCCGCCACGGCGCGCGCTCATGTGCGAGATAGGTCCATTTCGCCGTCACAGTGCATTGCGAACGCTCCGTAGAACCGCTCGCCCGCCACGTCAGAAAGTCGGCCAGATCGAAGAAGTGACCCGCCCTTTCCCAACTCTTCGGCAGATGCCGCTTCAGCCACATCAGCTTTGGCGTTTCCATTTCCGGTGACATGGTGCCGCCAATAAAGTCCAGCACCTCATGACCAGTCGCCGAGCATTGGTCAGCTTCCGCTAACGCGCGGTGATCGAGCCATACAATCGTATCCCAGCGATCATCACCACCCGGCGAAACCGAAACCGGCTCGCCCTCCCGCCCCCGCACGACCAGTGAGCATGTCGCATCGAAGCTCAGCCCGGCAATATCCTCCGGCTTTACACCAGCGGCACCGACAGCGGCCTGCACAGCCTTGCAAACGGACTGCCAGATATTTTCGGAATCGTGCTCGGCATAGTCAGCGCTTGGGCGATTGAGCAGGATGGGTTCCACGCCGCGACCGAGAAGCTGGCCGTCGGCCTGAAACACGCCTGCTCGCGCGCTGCCTGTCCCGACATCGACCGAACAGACATATCGCGGCATTATATTGCCTTCTTGGTTGCCTTGGCGGCGAGAAGTTGGGGCAAATCGCACATATCGTTGAATATCAGGTCTGGACCGAGTGCGGCAAGTGCCGTTGCCAAACCTGCTGGCTCCGCATGTCCGCCGCCGATAAAGCCGAACACGCTCATCTTCGCCGCCTGCGCGGCCATCACGCCAGCGGGGCTGTCTTCGATCACCACGCAACGTTCCGGCTCAACACGCATTTCCCGCGCCGCATGAAGAAACAGGTCCGGCGCAGGCTTTCCGTTTTTCACCATGGTCGCGCTGAATATATTCGGCTCAAGAAAGTCCAGCAGGCCGGTCACGCCGAGGCTCAACCTTATCCGCTCCGGCGAACTGGATGACGCGACACACACCGGCATTTGCAGCCGCGCCAGCGCCTCCGCCACACCCGGCACCGGCTTCAATTCGCGCGCAAAACGCTCACGCATGTTGCGCCTGACGAACTCCAGATGTTCGTCGGTCATCGGCACGCCATACTCTTCATCAAGCACGGTGCGCATGGAGGCCATGCTGCGCCCCAGAAAGCGCTCATAGATTGTCGGCTGATCTATCGGAATGTCATATTGCACGAACAGGTCGTACAACACCGATGTCGAGATCATTTCGCTGTCCACCAGCACGCCGTCACAATCGAAGATAATGAGAGCGGGCGTCACGGCGAATATCAGGATCGTGACAGATAGTTCGCAAGCGTCGCTTGCGTGCCATTCTTCCAGAGCGAACCGAGCGCCTCCGCAAAACCACGCGCAAAGACATTGGAACGACCAACCGCGCCGTAAATATCTTCCATACCCAGCCACACCGCCGGATCATTCTTTGCGTTCTTTGCTGTTGCGGTCATGCGTTCCCAGTTCGGATCGTTCGGCTCGGTTATCGCGCCGCTGTCCGTCGTGCCATAGCAATAGCGGCACCAGAGCGCGGATTCCAGCGCCAATCCATCAATTGATTTTCCCGCCTTCAGCCGGTCCGCAATGGTCGGAATAATGAATTTCGGCTGGCGGTTCGACCCGTCGAGACACAGCCTGCGCACTGTGTCTCCAATTGTAGGGTTGGAAAAACGCCGTTCGATCAGGGCGAAATAGTCATCGATATTCGTATCCGGCACCGGCGGCACTGTTGGAATGATTTCATCATTTTCGATCTTCGAAAGGAACCGGCGAACCAGATCGCTTTCCATCGCCTCATGCACGAAGTGAATGTCCATCAGCCCTGCCGGATAGGCGATCACGGCGTGACCGCCATTCAGGATACGGATTTTCATCAACTCGAATGGCGAAACATCGTCAACAAACTGAACACCGACTTTTTCAAGTGCCGGTCGGCCAGCCGGAAACTTGTCTTCCAGTACCCATTGCCGAAACGGCTCGCAAAACACCGGCCAATTGTCCTCCACGCCGAAATCATCCTTCAGCGCCTTGCGCTCGCGATCTGTCGTCGCTGGCGTAATACGATCCACCATTGCGTTCGGAAAGGCGACATTGCGCACGATCCAGTCCGCAAATTCCGGGTCCGAAAGCCGCGCCAGTCCTACCACCGCGTCGGCGGTCACTTTGCCATTATGAGGAATGTTGTCGCAGCACATCACGGTGAATGGCTGCGTGCCGTCCGCGCGACGGCGTTTCAGTCCCGCCAGCATCAAGCCGAACACCGTCTTCGGCCTGTCAGGATTTTTGCCGTCAGCCACGATGTCGGGATGTTGCGGGTTAAACTTCTGCGTTGCCGGATCGATAAAATAGCCGCCCTCAGTGATCGTGGTCGATACGATGCGAATGGCCGGATCGGCAAGCTTCGCAATCAGCGCGTCCGTATCGCCGGGCTCGATAAAGTCGATCATAGCGCCAGTCACGCGCGCCTGCTTATGGCCCGCATCCTGCTCGATGACCGTTGTCAGCCAGTCCTGATCCTTCAGTCTTTCCCGACCCGGCTTCTCAAAATCGAATACGCCTGCCCCCACCAGCGCCCAATCGTGATCCAGTCCGGCATTGAACAGGTCATCCAGATAAACAGCCTGATGCGCACGGTGAAAGTTGCCAAGTCCGAAGTGTAGAATACCGCCCGAAAGCGCACTCCTGTCGTAGCCCGGCTTGCCCACATTTTTCGGAAGCCTGTCGAGGTTCGCGGCAGAAAGCTTTACGGTCATCGTGCGAAACCTTTCAGTTTACTTTTTACCGACCCCCACCCCTTACCCCTCCCCTCAAGGGGGAGGGGGACAGGAGCGCCGAGTTCTCAATTCCCCCTCCCCCTTGAGGGGAGGGGTAAGGGGTGGGGGTAAAATGCCCGGGCATCGCCAACTCATAAGTCCTACCGCACCGCCAACCCTTCGGCGTCGAATTTGTGCAGCTTTGTCGGCATTGGTGTCAGGAAAACCTTGTCGCCGTGGTGCACATCAACCTCGCCATCGGCGCGCACATTGATCGTGCCATACTTGTCGGTGTGCACATGCAGGAACGTATCGGAGCCCAGATGTTCGGCAACGCCGACAGTTCCGCTCCAATCACCTTCCTTGGCAGAAATCTTCACATGCTCCGGTCGAATGCCGATTGTCTTTGCTCCGTGCGCCGCAGCCGCATCGCCTTCGACAAAGTTCATCTTCGGCGAGCCTATGAACCCTGCAACGAACAGGTTGCGCGGACTGCGATACAGTTCCATCGGCGAACCCACCTGCTCGATATTGCCCGCATTCAGCACCACTATCTTGTCTGCCATGGTCATGGCTTCCACCTGATCGTGGGTCACATAAATCATCGTCGTCTTGAGCTGATGATGCAGCTCGGAAATCTCCAGCCGCATCGTGCCGCGCAACGCGGCATCAAGGTTCGACAGCGGTTCGTCGAACAAGAACGCCGAAGGCTGACGAACGATTGCGCGACCGATTGCAACGCGCTGCCGCTGACCACCCGACAACTGACCGGGGCGGCGCTCCAGATAGTTGGTCAGGTTCAGCACGCGCGCCGCGTCCTTTACCTTCTTGTCTATCGTTTCGGGCGTTTCACCTGCCATCTTCAGCGGAAACGCAATATTCTTCGCCACGGTCATATGCGGATAGAGCGCATAGGATTGGAACACCATCGCCAGCTTGCGCTTGGCAGGAGCCTCCTGTGTCACGTCGCGCCCATCGATAGCGATTTTACCGGCGGTCACGTCTTCCAATCCGGCAATCAGGCGCAGCAGCGTAGACTTACCGCAACCCGAAGGGCCGACGAAAACGACGAACTCGCCATCCTCAATATCGAGATCGATGTTCGGAATGATCGTTGTGGAGCCGAACGACTTGTTGACGCCGCGAAGGTTTATCTTACCCATGCGTTCCTCCCAGGCTGTATCTTAGTTTCTGAAGGTTTCCCGGCGTCATCCTTGGGCTTGTCCCAAGGATCTACGCACGTCGAACCAGTTATCTGGATAGCCCGCCAGCGCTGGCAGATGCTCGGGACAAGCCCGAGCATGACGGGATGAGGTTGGTAAAACATCTCTCGCTCCCTACTTCACGGCGCCGAAGGTCAGGCCGCGGACAAGTTGTTTCTGGCTGAACCAGCCCATGATGAGAATTGGAGCAATCGCCAGCGTGGATGCCGCCGAAAGCTTCGCCCAGAAAAGGCCCTGCGGGCTTGAGAACGACGCGATGAACGCCGTCAGTGGCGCTGCTTCCGTAGTTGTCAGGCGGATCGTCCAGAACGCCTCATTCCATGCCAGAATGATGTTGAGCAGCATGGTGGACGCAATACCGGGAACCGCCATC
>JASGJA010000002.1:0-55745 GCA_049840935.1 Mesorhizobium sp. | reverse complement strand
CATACTTGAGGCTTTGGGCGGCTCCGCCGAGCGGATACGCTGGACCACCGCGACGGCTTTCGATGTCGAAAACATAAGCCCACTCAATGTATTAGCTATAGAAGTTGAATCGAACTCGGAAGCGCGGATCATTTCGCTGGCCAGCGGCCTGCCTGATGCGCTGTTCGATACAGACGGCCAATTGACCAAGAGCGAAATCCGCGCCGTCACGCTCTCCGGCCTAGCACCCCGGCGCGGCGAATTGCTTTGGGATGTGGGTGCGGGGTCCGGCTCGATTGCAATTGAATGGATGCTGGCCGACACCTCGATGCGCGCAATCGCAATAGAGGCGGACAAGGCGCGTGCCGCGCGTATCACCGCGAATGCCAATACGTGCGGCGTGCCCGGACTGAAATTGATCGAAGGCATAGCGCCGGAAGCCCTCGCGAACCTCGAAACGCCGGACGCGATTTTCGTCGGCGGCGGCGGGTCTGATCCGGGCGTCATTCCCGCCTGCATCAAGGGGCTGAAATCCGGCGGCAGACTGGCGGCCAATGCGGTGACGCTGGAAATGGAAGCGCTGTTGCTAGATCATCACGCGCGACTTGGCGGCGAACTGATCCGCATTGCAATAAGTCGCGCGCAGCCGGTGGGCTCGATGTCAGGGTTGGCGTTCGGCAATGCCGGTGACGCAATGGCGCTGGAGAAAGCCATGATCAGTTGCGGGAATCGGATGCCGCAAAGGACATGCACCGCGCAGGCCATTATACGCGCAATCGGTCATGCGCTTGCCCAACATGGACTGACTACCGCCGCAATTGATCACATTGCGACAGGCGAAATCGAAAAAATCCGAACCCGGAATTTCTGCTTTCGGCGCAAGAATTGAACGTTCCGCTGCAAATCGATTGGTGAACGACGCCTTGCGAAGCGTGTCCGCCCGATGCCTGACGCACTCCCAGAAATCAATCGATGTGACGGGTGCGGCATCGCTTTCGGAAGCAGCAGCACTTGCAGTCGCCGGGGATAGCGCACGCTTGCTCGGACCACGTTTCGTGCAAGATGGCGTGACTTGCGCGCTCGCCAAATCGGAAAACGACGCATGACGGTTCACTTCATCGGAGCCGGACCGGGCGCGGCCGATCTCATTACGGTTCGCGGACGCGATCTACTCCCCGCCTGCCCCGTTTGCCTTTACGCGGGCTCAATCGTTTCGCCCGAACTGCTGAATTATTGCCCTGCCGATGCGCGGTTGATCGACACGGCTCCGCTCTCGCTTGACGAGATTGAAACCGAATACAAACGCGCGTTTGAGGCGGGACAAGACGTTGCCCGGCTGCACTCCGGCGATTTGTCTGTATGGAGTGCTGTAGCCGAACAGATAAGGCGGCTTGAGCGGCTTGGCATTCCCTACACGCTGACGCCCGGTGTGCCTTCCTTCGCCGCTGCGGCTGCGGCGCTGAAGCGCGAACTCACCATACCGGAAGTCGCGCAAAGCCTCGTACTGACCCGCGTTTCAGGGCGTGCATCAAAAATGCCAGAAGGCGAGACGCTTGAGGCTTTCGGCGCGACCGGTGCAACGCTTGCGATCCATCTGGCAATACATGAGGCCGAACAGATAGCTGCGCGGCTTGCGCCGCTCTACGGCGTTGATTGCCCGGTGGCAGTCGTGTTTCGCGCCTCATGGCCGGACGAACGCATCATCCGCGCAACGCTTCGAACGCTTAACAACTGAATTGGCGCGCGACCCGATAGAACGCACCGCGATCATCTTTGTCGGGCGTTCACTCGGCGCGGACGATTTTAAGGAATTGTCGCTCTACGACGCCTATTATCAAAGACGTTTTCGCGGGAGGGGCGAATGATTTCAGCCTCTCGGAAACTGCCCACGCAAATTGCCGTCACGGTCGAATACCAGCACTTCGACCTGTGACGGGCGCATCATCGAGTACCGGCATTGCGGTTTTCTACGCGGCTTCCGCAATGGCGTCACCAAGCGGAATGCCCTCTGCCGGGAGCGAGTTCGAAAGCATGCGCGACAGTATTGGCCGCTACGCATTTGCACGACCAAACTGGCGGAAGCGCCAGCTTTGCCCGCAACGGCGGCGAGGCCCTCCATATCGGCAGGGCCGCGTTTGGAATGAAGGTCGAGCATTCCCTGCGCCAGCTTGGTCATCTTGGCGACGCCGCCCGCGATGGTCACGCGCGGGACGGGATGCTTGGCGATATATTTCAACATGCCGCCAACAAAATCGCCCATGTCGATCAACTGCACTTCGTGCATGTCGTAGCGCTTTTGGACGGCCAGTTCGGAAGCATTGCCGGTGGACCCTGCGACGTGGGAAAATCCCATTGCGCGGGCGACGTCGATGCCGCGATGGATGGAATGAATCCACGACGAGCAGGAATAGGGAATGACGATACCCGTTGTTCCAAGAATGGAAATGCCGTGCAAAATACCGAGCCGTCCGTTGAGCGTGCGTACGGCCATCGCCTCACCTTCCGGCACCGAAATCTCGATGGATATGTCCGCGTCCTTGCCCGCCACCTCGGCCACGGCTTGCGCGATCATCCGGCGCGGCACGGGATTGATGGCCGGTTCGCCGGGCGCGATCGGCAAGCCAGGACGCGTAACCAATCCAACGCCTTCGCCTCGCAAAAAGCTGATGCCGGAGCCTTCCGGCCCGTGCCGAACAGTCGAAACAATCAACGCGCCATGCGTAACATCCGGGTCGTCGCCCGCATCCTTGACGATGGCCGCGCGAGCAAAGCCCTTCGCCAATTTCATACTGCGCGAGCGCGAACGCGACCTTCTGCCCGCCGGGCAAAGTAATCTCGACCGGGTCGGGAAATTCGCCCGTCAGCAGTGCGGCGCAAGCGGCTTTACTGGCGGCGGTGGCACACGCGCCTGTCGTCCATCCCCGTCGCAACGGTCTTTCATTCTCGCTCATGCGGCCTTCTATACGTTCGTCGCATCGCGGCGTCATCGCTGAAAGCGTCTGAAATGAGCATCGATACCGCCATTGCGCAGCTTATCAACCGAACGCCTCGTCTGGAGCCTGGCCATGTATGGCTCGCGGGCGCAGGACCGGGCGACCCCGGACTGCTGACAATCGACGTGCTTTCGGCCCTGGATCAGGCCGACGCGCTCGTGCACGACGCGCTTGTTTCGTCGGAAATTATCGAACTGGCGGGGAACGCAGAGCGTTTTTTCGTGGGCAAGCGCGGAGGACGGCTCTCTATTCCGCAAGCCGAAATTAACGCCATGACTCGTTCGGCTCGCGAAGGAAGGGCGCAAGGTCGTGCGGCTGAAAGGCGGGCATCCGTTTGTATTTGGGCGCGGCGGCGAAGAAGCGATGGCGCTGGTGGAGCATGGGATTCCGTATCGCGTGCTGCCGGGCATCACATCTGCGTTCGGCGGGCTGACTTCGGCAGGCATTCCGGCAACGATGCGCGGCGTGAACGGCGCAATCATTCTCGCTACCGGATTTGCGGCGACCAGCGACGACCGACCTGACTGGGGCGCGCTTGCGCGAACAGGCCAGCCGATCATCATCTATATGGGCCTGACCCACATGGCACAGACGATTGCGGACCTCGTAGATGGCGGGCTCTCTAGTCGATACGCCCGCCGCGCTGATCGAAAACGCTACGCTGCCGCAGGAGCGCACAGTGACCGCGACGCTCGGCACGCTGATAGAAGCGGCGCATCGGGAAAACATCGTTTCGCCCGCGCTGATCGTGATCGGCGATATTGTTGCGTTGCGCGAGAGGTTGACGCCATGAGCGCACGGGCAATCATTATCGGAGCGCCACGCTCCGGCTCCGGCAAGACCAGCGTCACAATCGGACTGCTGCGCGCGCTTGCCCGCCGAGGACTAAAAGTGCGTGGCGCAAAATCCGGGCCGGATTATATCGACCCCGGCTTTCATGCTGCCGCGACCGGTCTGCCCGGCGTCAATCTGGATACGTGGGCGATGCGGCCAGATCTCATCGCGACGCTGCTGTCGGAAAATGCGGCGGAAACGGATGTTCTGGTGATCGAAAGCGCGATGGGCCTGTTCGACGGTATTGGCGGTGAAGTGGGCCGCTCCGGTTCCGCTGCTGATCTCGCGCGGCGCTACGGCATTCCGGTGTTGCTGGTGCTGGATGTTTCCGGGCAGTCGCAAACAGCGGCGGCGGTCGCGAAGGGCTTTGCGGCCTACGATCCTGACGTGAAAATGGCGGGGGTTGTGCTGAACAAGCTCGGCAGCGAACGGCACCGCAAACTGGCAGGCGAAGCAGTAGAGGGCATTGGCCTGTCCGTGCTGGGCGCGGTGCTGCGAAACTCGGAACTCACGCTGCCGGAGCGTCATCTGGGGCTGGTTCAAGCACATGAGCATGGAGATATCGACACGCATATCGACCGCCTTGCCGATGTCATGGAGCGGTCGCTCAACCTCGACGCGATACTCGCAGCGGCGGTTCCGCTTGAAGCAGAAATCGTCGCCGCAAGGCATCGTAGCGATTCCACCGCCGGGTCAGCGCATTGCGTTGGCCTCGGACAGCGCATTCAGCTTCCTCTATCCGCATCTGGCACGCGACTGGCACCGCGCTGGCGCGGAAATCAGTGCCGTTCTCGCCACTGGCCGATGAAGCCCCCTCGCCTGATTGCGATGCGTGCTGGTTGCCGGGTGGCTATCCCGAACTGCACGCAGGCAAGCTTTCCGAAGCGCGCAATTTTGATGAGGGCATACGGCGCTTTGCGCGAGACAAAGCCGGTTCATGGGGAGTGCGGCGGGTTCATGGTTCTTGGGGAAAGCATCGAGGATTCACAGGGCATGACGCACCCGATGCTTGGTTTGCTCGGCCACGCCACTAGCTTTTTCCAGCGCAAGATGAACCTTGGCTATAGGCTGGCGCGCGTGCTTGACGATGGACCCCTTGGCGCGTCGGGCGCATGGATTCGCGGCCACGAATTTCACTATGCGCGGCTGCTTTCACCGGGCAGCGACGATGCCTTTCGCGGAACTCTTCGACGGTCAGGGAAATGCGCTAGGTCCATCCGGTGGACGACGCGGAAACGTAACCGGCACATTCTTTCATGCCATCGCACTGGATAAAGCACCATGAAGGGGCTGACAGCGCGCTCGATCATGTCGGACCTCGCAATTGCGCTGGTGTTTTTCACGCGCTTGCCGCTGCCGCATTTCGAAATTCCGGGGCGCAAGCTGGCCGATGCGCTTTGGGCCGCGCCTGTCGTCGGCATGGTGGTGGCGCTGGCTGGAGGCGTTGCCTACACGCTGGCGCATGTGCTCGGCATCAATGAGGGCGTGGCAGCGGCAATCGCATTGACGGTGACGATGCTCGTTACAGGTTGCCTGCATGAGGATGGACTTGCGGACACGGCAGACGCGTTTGGAGGGGGCGAACCATAGCGCGAAAACTCGAAATATTGCGCGATAGCCGCATCGGCACCTATGGCGCGGCGGCGCTCGCAATGTCCGTGCTGCTGCGCTGGACATCGCTGGCATCCCTGCCCGGCGGTGCGAGTGCCATATGCGCCCTGCTCGCAGCACATGCAGCTTCGCGCGGAGTGCTTGCGGTGCTGATCCAGCGCACGCCACAGGCGCGGGAGGATGGGCTTAGCGCTTCTGTTGGCAATGTCAGCGATGCTGTTGCACTCGCCGCATTGGCGCTCGGTGCGCTTCCGCTACTGCTGCTTGGCATCGGTCAGGGTATTCTGATGGGAATGCTTGTGGCCTGCATCGCCTATTGGCTGCGCGGATTTTTCATCCGGCAGGTCGGGGGTATCACCGGTGATACGCTTGGTGCAGCTCAACAAATCATAGAAATCGCGGTGCTGGTCGCCGCTGGCGCAATTCTCTCTTAATCCACTCTCGGAGCATACCCAGTTATGTCATTCAAATCTTTTGAAGAGTTGCGACAGGCAATTCTCGATCTTCCTGCGGGAAACGACGAGGCCGGCGGGGCAGCTGCTGCGCGACAAGACACACTCACCAAGCCGCAGGGCAGCCTTGGTCGACTGGAAGAAATGGCCATCTGGCTGGCGCGCTGGCAGGGCAAAGCGAAGCCGCAACTGGACAACATCAAGATCGTTGTGTTCGCCGGATCGCATGGCGTAACAGCGCAGGGCGTCTCTGCATTCCCTGCCGAAGTGACGGCCCAGATGGTCGCAAATTTCGCGGCGGGTGGCGCAGCCATCAACCAGCTTGCAAAGGTTGCGGGTGCGGAACTCGAAGTCATTCCGCTACAGGTGGAAAAGCCGACCGGCGATTTCACGCAGGAAGCGGCGATGTCCGAGGCCGAATTTTTGAGCGCGGTTGCGACGGGCTATGAAGTGCGTTTCCAGCGACCTCGATCTGGTGAGCCTCGGCGAAATGGGCATAGGCAACACCACAACCGCCGCCGCGCTCGCAACCGCCCTGTTCGGTGGCGGTGCGGATAAGTGGGTGGGGCGCGGCACCGGCGTTGACGACGCCGGATTGAAACGCAAGGCGGCTGCGATAGAGGCGGGTCTAGCGCGTCACCGTGAGGTTCTCGACGATCCTCTGCGCGTGGCTGCCGCGCTTGGCGGGCGTGAACTTGCCGCGATGCTGGGTGCTGCGCTGGCAGCGCGCAAGCATGGCGTTCCGCTGCTGCTTGATGGATTTGTGACCGGCGCGGCCGTAGCACCACTGTTCAAGCTAAACCCCGACGCTCTCGCTCACGCGGTGGCGGGACATGTGTCTGCCGAGGCAGGTCATCGCGGACTGCTCGAAACGCTGAATCTTCACCCTCTGCTCAATCTTGGTATGCGGCTTGGCGAAGGTTCCGGCGCAGCCGTTGCGATCAATATCCTTCGCGCGGCGGTGGCTTGCCACAATGGCATGGCAAGCTTTGCGGAGGCTGGCGTTTCCGACAAATAGCGCGCGAAAATTGCAGCTGGCAAAAAACTTCTAAAGCCAGTTGCAATCCATTTCAAAAGCACTCACTCTTCCCGCTATTCCGCAATGAAATCAGGCTGGTTTCATGAGACGGCAAAGGTTTGGGAGGAGTACAGATGATTTCGAGGAATTTGCTTTTTGCTGCTGGTGTTGCATTCGGCGCCTTGTCTGCGGCGCAGGCCGCGCGTGCTGACAGCGTTACGCTCTATTGCAGCGCCGACGAAGCTTGGTGCCAACAACTTGCACGCGGGTTTGAAGAGGAAACGGGCATAACGGTCGATATGACGCGCAAAAGCTCCGGCGAGACGTTTGCGCAGGTGAAGGCGGAATCCTCGAACCCGAAAGGCGATGTATGGTGGGGCGGCACGGGCGACCCGCATTTGCAGGCGGCAGCGGAAGACCTCACCGAAGTTTATGCCGACTCTCCGATGCGCCCTGAACTCTACGACTGGGCGATCAAGCAGGCGGAAGCCTCCGGCAATCGCACCATCGGTGTTTATTCCGGCGCGCTCGGCTTTGGCTACAACAAGGATTTGCTCGCCAAAAACAATTTGCCGGAGCCAAAATGCTGGGCCGACCTCATCAAGCCCGAATTCAAGGGCCACATTCAGGTTGCAAACCCGAACTCATCCGGCACGGCCTACACCATGCTTGCAACGCTGGTTCAGCTGATGGGCGAGGACCAAGCGTTCGATTATCTCAAAGCGCTGCACAAGAACATCAACCAGTACACAAAGTCCGGCTCGGCGCCGATCAAGGCCGCCGGTCTTGGCGAAACCACCGTTGGCATCGTGTTCCTGCATGATGCGGTAGCGCAGGCCGTTGCGGGCTTCCCAATCGAGCCAGTCGCTCCATGCGAAGGCACCGGCTACGAGATCGGCTCCATGTCGCTGATAAAGGGTGCGCGCAACCCTGAAGAAGCCAAGAAATTCTACAATTGGGTGCTTCAGGCCAAGGTTCAGGAAAAGGCGGCGGAAGTTAATTCCTTCCAGATTCCTTCGAACAAGAACGCGAAGATTTCCGACAAGGTGCCGGATATCTCCAAGATCAAGCTGATCGATTACGACTTCAAGAAGTACGGCTCGACGGAGGAGCGCAAACGGCTTCTCTCGAAGTGGGATAACGACGTCGCATCGCTGCCGCAGTAAGCGGCACTGATGCGCGCGGAAGCCTCTACCGCCGGTTTTCATCCGACCGTCCTGCTGTGGCTGGCGGTCGGGTGGCTCGGCTACGCCGTTCTTCCCTGGTATGGGCTGGACGACAATTTTTTCCTGCTCGGGTGGCTTGCTGACGGCTATCCGCTGGATGATGACGTCGCCCCTGCCCTGTTCCTAAATCTGCAAGGCCAGAAGCTTTGGCTTGCACCTTTTGCGCTGCTGCTCGCGCTTCCGCTAACGCTTTACGGACGGCAGAAAAACGACCCGTTATTCGGCAAATTGCTGATGGCGGTCGGCGCAATCGGCATGGCGTGGTTCTTCATGCAGGGCTTCGGCATCGGCCTGCGCGGATGGAATTTCGGGTGGCTTAATCAAATATTCGGCGAACTGGACGACCGGCAATTCGGCATGGGCTACGGCGCGTTGCTGACGGTCACGTCTTTTCTGTTCATGTTTTGCGTAGGCTTTGCTGCACGCGGAGCGGTTGGCGGTGACGTTTTCGTTGTTTCAGCCATTGGCTTCGTGGTCGCGACCGTTGGCGTATTCATCTTCATGCCCGTGCTGCAAATGCTCGCCAATGCATTGGTCACGCCGGAAGGCGGATATTCGTTCGGCAGTTTCATTTCCAAGATCTTCAGCGAACGCCTATGGAGTCTCGGCTGCTTCACCGGAACACGATGCGGCGTTGCGCTCAATTCACTGTTTTTGGCGATCTTCGTCGGTGTGCTGACAACATTGCTGGGGTTGGTGTTTGCGCTTGTCGCGACACGCACAGGCTTCCGCTATGGAAAGCTGCTGCGCGCGCTCACCGTCCTGCCGATCATCACGCCGCCCTTCGTTATCGGCCTCGCTATCATTCTGCTGTTCGGACTGTCGGGCGCTGTGACGCAGTTCGTTTCGGGCATTTTTGGTATTCAACCAACGCGTTGGGTTTATGGCCTGCCGGGGCTGCTGATGGCGCAATTGCTGGCCTTCACGCCGATTGCGTTTCTGGTGCTGATTGGTGTCGTCGAAGGCGTATCGCCCTCGATGGAAGAAGCCTCACAGACCTTGCGTGCAAATCGCTGGCAGACATTCTGGAACGTCACCCTGCCGCTGATGCGTCCCGGACTTGCAAACGCATTCCTGCTCGGCTTCATCGAATCCATGGCCGATTTCGGCAATCCGCTGGTGCTCGGAGGCAATTTCGATGTGCTTTCGACGGAGATTTTCTTCGCAATTGTTGGCGCGCAAAACGACCCCGCACAGGCAGCCGTTTTGGCTATCGTCTTGCTGTTTTTCACGCTCGGCGCGTTTTACGCGCAGCGCTTCTGGCTTGGCCGCAAATCCTACACCACAATGTCTGGCAAGGGAGACGCGGGCGTGCATCCGCGACTGCCTTCCGCGCTGGAAAAATCTCTGTTTGCTGTCGCCGGATTCTGGGCGGCCTTCACGATCTTCGTCTATGCGACAATCTTCTACGGAAGTTTCGTAACGCGCTGGGGGATCGACCATTCTCTAACGCTCCAGCACTATGTGAAGTCGTTCTCTATCGGGCGAACCGATCACGGCATTCACTTCTCCGGCGCGGCGTGGAGTTCGTTCTGGACGACGATAGAAATCGCGCTGATCTCCGCGCCTCTGACAGCCGCAATTGGACTCGTCACCGCCTATCTGCTCGTGCGCCAGCACTTCAAAGGCAAGGAAGCTTTCGAGTTCGGAACAATGCTTTCCTTCGCCATTCCGGGCACGGTTATCGGCGTGGCATACGTGATTGCCTTCAACGTTCCGCCAATCGAACTGACCGGTACGGGTATCATCCTCGTTCTGTCGTTTATCTTCCGCAACATGCCGGTCGGCGTTCGCGCGGGCATTGCCTCCATGTCCCAAATCGACAAGAGCCTCGATGAATCCTCACTGACGTTGGGTGCAAACTCGTGGCAGACGTTCCGCAAGGTGATATTGCCGCTGCTGCGCCCCGCAATCCTTGCTGCGCTGGTCTATTCCTTTGTGCGAGCAATGACCGCCATCAGCGCCATCATCTTCCTCGTCAGCGCACGCTACGACATGTCGACGAGTTACATTGTTGGTCGGGTTGAGAACAATGAGTATGGCATCGCGATTGCTTACTCGACTGTGCTGATCGTGGTGATGCTGATCGTCATCGGGCTGATGCAACTTGTCGTAGGATCACGGCGCATCGGCAGGCGCGGCGTCGAATCCGACCTGTCGCAATCACGCACCAATGTCGCCGCGCCCGTTGTGCAAACACCGGGAGCCGGGTGAGATGAAAAGCGGAACCGAACCATGAGCAAAATCCGCAGCAATGCAGCCTCTGTGAAGTTCGATCACGTGACGAAGCGCTATGGCGCTTTTACTACGGTCAATGATGTCTCGCTGGACATTGAAGCGGGCAAGCTGGTGACGCTGCTCGGCCCTTCCGGCTGTGGTAAGACAACGACGCTGCGTATGATCGCCGGGCTGGAAATGGCGACGGAGGGCCGCATTCTGATCGGCGGCAAGGATGTGACCCGCCTGCCCGCGACCGACCGCGACGTCTCGATGGTATTTCAGTCCTACGCGTTGTTTCCGCACATGACAGTCATGGAAAATGTCGAATACGGACTGAAGTTTTCCGGCGTTCCGAAAAAGGATATTTCGCAGAAAGCACAGGCCGGGCTGGAGCTTGTGGGGCTTGCGAAGTTTGGGCACCGGCTGCCTTCTGAATTGTCGGGTGGTCAGCAGCAGCGTGTGGCAGTTGCGCGTGCGTTGGTGCTGGAACCGCAGGTGCTGCTGTTTGACGAACCGTTGTCGAACCTCGACGCGAAACTGCGCCGCCATGTGCGCGAGGAAATTCGCGAAATTCAGCAGAATCTCGGCTTAACGGTGGTCTATGTTACGCACGATCAGGAGGAAGCACTCGCGGTATCCGACCGGATCGTGGTGATGAACAATGCCGTCATCGCGCAGGACGGTACACCGCGCGACCTCTACGAAGCCCCCGCCAACGCGTTCGTTGCGGACTTTATCGGCGAGGCGAATATCTTCGATTGCGAGATCGAGTCAGTGGCGCGAGGGGTTGCGACGGTTAAGCTCGGCCCTGTCACGCTCAAGCTGCCCGCGCGCGGGCAAACGCCCGGTCCAGCAAAGTTAGCAGCTCGCCCCCGACGCATCGAACTTGCAAAGGCAGGCGCGCAAAATACGCTGCCGGGCAAGATCGCCAAATCCACATATGTTGGCAGCCATGCGGAATATGTTGTCTCGACAGATAAGGGCGAGATTTTCATCATTTCGCAAGACGTGGATCACATTCACGATGCCGATGCGAAAGTTGGCGTCGCCTTTGCACGTAGCGGACCTGTGTTGATCGGGGCGTGACGCCGGATCTATTTCAGCCCAAACGCGTCGAAGGAAACCTTGCGTATCCACTCGAAAACGCCGGGTGCGCCTGCGATCACAACTGTGCCGTTGGGGATAACATCACCCCTGCTATATGGAACGTAGCGACCGCCAGCCTCCTCCACGATGAGCATGGCCGCAACGCAATCCCAAGCATTCATATGTTCTTCCGTGTATCCGATCAGCCGACCCGCAGCGACATAGGCCAGCATCAACCCACCTGATGCGTTGCGGAAAAACATTCCACCTGCGCGCACGATTGCACTTAACACAGGAAGCACATTTTCCGCCTCGGTGCGGTTGTTGAATCCGGTGCCGATAGAGCCTTCGCCTACCGAATTTACAGCCGCGACCTTGATCGGACGGCCATTGAGGAACGCGCCGCCACTGCTGCGTGCGTAGAACGTTTCATTGTTGACCGGCTCATGCACGACGCCAGTGTGCGTCGTGCCATCCTTCATACACGCGATAATCACGCACCATTGCGGAATGCCGCGCACGAAATTTGCCGTGCCGTCAATCGGATCGATAATCCAGACATGACCGGACGAACCTTGTACCGGCGCGTGTTCTTCACCCACGATACCGTCGTTGGGATAGGCTTTGGCAATCTCAGCGCGGACGAACAATTCGACCTCGCGGTCGCCATTCGAGACAAGATCCTGATGGCCCTTGCTCTCAATGGTGAGTTTGTCCAGCTCGCGGAAAAATTTCAGCCCGAGTTCGCCTGCGCGCCGCGCCAGATCTATGGCAAATTCCAGCCGCTTTTCCGCTTCTGCCTGTGTCACGTCATGCTCCGTATCGTTAACCGCCCAATATGGGCAGCAGATACGATGCTTTATGGCCGTCTCGCAACCTCAACGTGCAAATGTCACTCCACACGAACTTCGATTTCGCCAACGCCATCGATATGGCCTTTCAACATGTCACCCTTTGTAACGGCACCGACCCCGGAGGGTGTGCCCGTCATGATAATATCGCCCGGCGCTAGACGAAATAGCCCGGACAGATAGCTGATTATCTCCGGTACCTTCCATATCATCTGGTTCAAATCGCCGGTCTGCCTGCGCTTACCGTTCACATCCAGCCAGATAGCGCCATTGGCAGGGTGCCCGATACTGTTTGCAGGAAATACTGGCGAACAAGGCGCCGAATGTTCGAAGGCTTTGCCGACCTCCCACGGCCTGCCCATCTCCTTGGCCTTGCTTTGCAGGTCGCGCCGCGTCATGTCGAGGCCGACGCCATAGCCATAAACGCAATCGAGGGCATTCTCGACAGGAATATCCACCCCACCGCTTTTCAGCGCGACAATCAACTCGATCTCGTGATGAACGTCATTCGTCGCGGATGGATAAGGAAAGCTCCCGCTCGTATCGAGATTGTCGGCATTCTTTTGGAAGAAGAAGGGCGGCTCCTTATCGGGATCATATCCCATCTCGACGGCATGCGCCGCGTAATTACGCCCCACGCAATAGATGCGATGGACCGGAAAAGAGTGATCAATCCCGGCAATGGGTATGGCCGGAATCGAAGCCGGTTCAATAACGTAGCTGGCGGCCTTTGCGTTCATAGTCTTGCTCCCGACTCCTTCGGCGATTTGAAGTCGTTGCATGAAAGACGCCAGCCTGAAAGGAAGCAACACCTACGGAATAGATTTTGATCTGACAGAAGTGTACCATCTCGCCGTCAACGAACCGATGGAGGGAATCGTGTTCTTTGGGGTAACATTGTTACAAGACATTCACGTGCTGATAAGCCTTATCGGCATCGCTGCCGGTTTGGTCGTCGTCTACGGACTGGTAAAATCACAGCGGATGGAGGGCATGACCCTCCTTTTTCTTATAACCACGCTCTTGACGAACCTAACGGGGTTTCTCTTTCCCTTCGGCGGTTTCACGCCAGCGCTGGGGGTCGGCGTCATCGGGACTATTGTGATGCTCATCTGCCTGTACGCCCGTTACGGCCAAGGGATGAACGGGATCTGGCGAAGCATCTACGTCGTCACTGCTGTTCTATCGCTCTATCTGAATGTGTTCGTGCTGGTGGTTCAGCTTTTCCTGAAGGTGCCAGCGCTTCACGCTTTCGCGCCAAACGGCAATGAACCACCATTCGCCATCGTTCAGGCGCTGGTGCTGTTGGCCGCGATCATATGGGGCTGGTTCGCGACGAGGCGCTTTAGACCGCTGGAACTCTAGCTGCGGCTGTAATGGCTGTCCGCCGCACTCAAGCTGCGGTATTATGTGAGGATGAAGCTGCGGGAAGACATCCGGTTTTCGACGTCTTCTGACGGCACCCGTATTGCGGTCGCCTCAAGCGGCGAAGGCCCGGTGATCTTGCGTGCGGCGCATTGGCTGAGCCACGTAAACTATGATCTCGAAAGCCCGGTTTATCGTCCGTGGCTGACTGCGCTTTCCGCCCGCAATCGCTTTGTACGCTATGACCCGCGCGGTTGTGGCCTATCTGATCGCCACGTCGAGGATTTGTCTGTTGCGGCCTGGCATGACGATATGGATGCTGTTGCCGCATCTATTGAAGAGCCGCGCTTCGTGCTTCTTGGCCTGTCGCAAGGTGGCGCGCTGGCCGTTTCCTATGCTCACAGGCACCCTGAGCGTGTCTCGCATCTGGTATTGGTGAACGCCTACTGCCAAGGCGCGGTTGCGCGCGCGAGAACGGATGCCGAGCGGCTGGAAGCGGAAACGCTGGTCAATTTCATTCGCATCGGCTGGGGTCGCGACAATCCTGCATTCTGCCAGTTCTTCACAAATCTCTTCATTCCTGACGGAACGCCTGAGCAGCATCGTTGGTGGGGCGATCTGGAGCGCGAAACCGCGTCACCAGACGTTGCCGCGCAGTTGCTTTGGCAAATGCAGCGCATCGACGTGCTGGACGAAGCCGAGAAGCTCAACGTCCCTACCCTAATCGCGCATAGCCGTGGCGACATGCGCGTGCCCTTCAACGAGGGCTGCAAGCTGGCTGCGGCAATTCCCGGCGCGCGATTTGTACCGCTGGAGAGCAAAAACCATGTGCTGCTGCACGACAAACCCGCTTGGGCGGTTCTTCACGCGGAGCTTGCAAGCTTTCTCGGTCAGGAGCGAGACACATCCACGCGTGCTGTTCGCGATGCCGGACTTACGCCCAGCGAAGCGGCTATTCTCGCCCTTGTCGTGGAAGGGCTAGACAACCCATCAATCGCGCAACGCCTCGGCAAGAGTGTCAAGACCGTGCGAAACCAGTTGTCCGTGATCTTCAGCAAGCTCGGCGTGCACAACCGTTCGCAGGCGATCATCAAATCGCTCTCACCGTAAGCACGGGACATCTGTCCCGCAGAGGGGCGAATAAATTGCACCGCGTGGGACACTCGCCTCATGTGACCACCTGAAATCGGCGGCATTCTCGACTTCGATGTTGAGGAGAAACCGTCATGACACAGGTTGATGAAACCAAACTGAATGAATTGGTGGGCCGCATTCTCGGCGACCTCGGAGGTGCGGTTAGCGTGCCGCTCGTGCGGATTGGCGATTCGCTTGGCCTCTACGATGCGATCAGACGGATAGGCCCGGCGACACCGGAGGAAATTGCTGCAGAAGCAGATTGCGCCCCTCGCTACGTGCGCGAATGGCTCTCCGCGCAGGCGGCATCCGGCTATATCCGCCACGACAAGGGCAAGTTTTCGCTATCGCCAGAACAGGCGCTGATTTTTACCGAGCCCGACAGCCCGGTAAATCTGATTGGTGCTTTCGACACAGCGGCAGCGATGGTTGAGAACCAGCCGAAGGTGCAGTTGGCGTTCAAAACGGGAAAGGGCGTTGCCTGGGGCGATCAGGCTGGCTGCCTGTTCTGTGCGGTAGCGCGAATGTTCCGCCCCGGCTATGTCAATGCGCTCGTGCAGGATTGGCTCCCTGCGCTCGACGGCGTTGTCGCCAAGCTGGACAAAGGCGCAAAGGTGGCCGACGTGGGTTGCGGCCATGGGCTTTCGACAATCCTGATGGCGCAGGCATATCCCAAATCCGAGTTCACCGGATACGACTTCCACCCGGCATCAATCGCCTCCGCGACCGCACATGCACGAGCGCACGGTGTGAAAAACGTAAAATTCGAGGTTGGCCGCGCACAGGATTTTGGGGGTCGCGATTACGATCTGATTGCCTGCTTCGACTGCCTCCACGACATGGGCGACCCAGAGGCCGCCGCAGCACATATCCGCGGAGCGCTGAAAAAGGGCGGGACGTGGATGGTCGTGGAACCGATGGCGGGGGATAGCCTTGAGGAAAACATCAATCCGGTCGGGCGCCTCTATTATTCAGCCTCGACGATGATTTGCGTACCGACCTCGCTGGCTCAGGAAACCGGGCTCGCTCTGGGCGCGCAAGCGGGCGAGAAGCGCTTGACCGAAGTCATCCGCTCCGCCGGCTTCAACAAGGTTCGCAGAGCGGCGCAAACGCCACTCAACATGGTTCTCGAAGCGACGTAACGGGCGGCAACCGCGCCGAAATGTAAAATGATCACCCAGATGTAAACTGGAGGCGTCGGACACTACGGTAAGTGCTTGATTTTGGTGGGTGTGTCAGGGATCGAACCTGAGACCCGCTGATTAAGAGTTCAGCTGCTCTACCAACTGAGCTACACACCCACAGGCCGACTGACGTCGGGGATGGCGGCCATATAGCCGCGCTGATCCCCCCTGTCCAGCCCGCATGACGGAAATAATTCGTCGAAAAAATCTTTCTACAGATGAAGCACGCCTTCGATCACCTTTACCGCATTGCCGCCAATCCGCGCCTGATGCAACGCGCCCTGCTTCATCTCGATTTCAAGCCGGATGCGCGAGGGTCGGCCCATCTCGATGCCCTGCTCTATCCAAACCTGCGAAGAACCATCGATAGGCTGGTCGAAATGCACGACAACACCGGCAAACGACGCCGCCGCAGAGCCCGTGGCCGGGTCTTCATAAGACGGATTGCCCGGCACAAACATGCGCGAATGAAACGACATGTCGTGCCCTATCGTCTCGCGCGTGTAGACATAGGCTGATGCTACCTTGTCCAGCGCTTTTTCCGGGGAAAACTGAAACCATGCGTCGTTGTCGAGCCGCGCACGCGCTGCCGCAGCCAGATCACGCACCGGCACGGCCACATAAGGCACGCCAGCCGACCAGGCGGATATGTGGTGATTCTCGAAACCTATGTCTTGCGGATCGAGCCCCAGCGCGGCGGCAACGATTGCGGGCTCGACTTCAAGCGAAATCGGCTTTGGTAGAACCGGAAGGTCGAACTCGGCGAAGTGCAGCGCACCTTGAGTCGATACAGCGCAGCGCACCGGCCCGATATTTTCCTCAAGCACAAAAATGCCGGTGTCTATGCCGTCGATTGAGGCCAGAGCTATCGCGCTGCCCACCGTTGGATGACCCGCGAAAGGCATCTCATAATCGGGCGTAAAGATGCGTATGCGCGCGCGGTGCGCTCCGTTTTCCGGCGGCAGCACAAACACAGTCTCAGACAGGTTGAACTCGCGCGCGATGCGCTGCATCTGCTGCGTATCGAGGCCAGACGCCTCCAACACGACAGCAAGCGGGTTACCCGCCAGCGCCTTATCCGTGAAAACGTCGAACACCTGATAGCGGAGCTGGGTCATCAAATCATTCACCTTCAGTTCATGTACATTGCAAAGATTTAAGTTGTAATTCAGCGACTTCGCGCCGATTTGTACCCCTAGGACTGCGGCGGGAAAATGATATGGATCAACGCGTGAAACTGCCAGACTCGGCAGATGCCGGCTCAATCGAAGCCGAGCTTGGACTGGACCGCAAGGGGCGTGCACGTCGCGGACTTGGCTGGCTCTATGCTTTCCTCGCACTTGCCCTGCTGGCTGGCGGCGGCTTCTATTACTCGCGCCATACGTCGCAGGCGTCCGTCGTTACGTTCAATACCGTTCCCGCCGAAACCAGCGACCTGACCGTTGAAGTGACAGCTACAGGCACGTTGCAGCCACTGACACAGGTGGATATTTCGAGCGAGCTTTCCGGCGTCGTTCGTTCGGTAGCTGTGGACGAGAACCAATATGTGAAGAAAGGCGACGTGCTGGCTTCGCTGGACACGACGCGGTTGCTGGCTGAAATCGAGCGCGCCGAAGCTTCCGTTAAATCGGCCGACGCCAAGGTTGCGGATGCCCGCACAACGCTGAACGAGACTTCAACCTCGCAGGAACGTGCCGCGCGACTTGCCGGCAGAGGCATGGCCACAGAACAATCGCTAGAGGCAGCGACTGCCGCACGTGACCGGGCGCAGGCGGCACTCGCCGCAGCCGATGCCAATGCGGCAATCGCAGTTGCGGAATTGAAGCTGCAACAGGCCGATCTCGAAAAGAGCACGATCTATGCGCCCATCGACGGCATTGTGCTGACGCGTTCGGTCGACCCCGGCCAGACGGTCGCGTCATCGCTGCAAGCGCCTGTTCTATTCGTTATCGCAGCGGATTTGCGCAAGATGGAACTGCAAGCTGCGGTCGATGAAGCTGATATTGGCGGCGTAAAAGCGGGCCAGAAAGCGCGCTTTACGGTTGATGCATTTCCGGGCCGCACCTTCGACGCCAACATTCGCGACATCGCCTTTGCGTCGGCAACAACCGACGGCGTCGTTACCTACAATGCACGGCTGGACGTCGACAACACGGAGCTTCTGCTGCGTCCCGGCATGACCGCAACCGTGGAAATCGTCACGCGTGAGGCCAAGGATATTCTGACGGTTCCCAGTGCGGCCTTCCGCTATCGACCACCGGTTATTCAGGAAAGCCGTGGCTGGAGCCTTGAGCGCATGTTCCAACCGCCAAGGATGCCGCGCCGCGACCGGGATACGCGCCCGCAGCGCACGGATGGCTCTCGCCCGCTCTATATTCTGAAGGACGGTCAGCCGCAGATCACATATGTGAAAACCGGTTCGAGCGATGCTGAGCGCACTGAAATTCTCTCCGGGCTTTCGGCAGGCGATCAGGTCATCACCGGCACGCAATCCGGCAATCGGCCAGCGCAATGAGCCAGCCGCTCATCAAATTCGAAAAGGTCTGGAAGACCTATGGTGAGGGCGAAGCGCGCGTGAACGCTTTGGCGGGCGTGAGCCTCTCCATCGCTCGCGGCGAGTTCGTCGCGATCATGGGACCGTCAGGTTCTGGCAAATCGACGGCGATGAACATTATTGGCTGTCTCGATACACCAACGCGTGGACACTACGATTTTCTGGGTATCGATGCCGGTGATCTCGACCGGGGCCGCCGCGCGATACTGCGCAATCGGCATATCGGTTTTATCTTTCAAGGCTACAATCTGCTTCCGCGCACGACGGCGGCGGAGAACGTCGAACTACCGCTGGTTTATCGCGGCATTGGCGCGGCAGAGCGGCGGAAGCTGGCGCTGAAAGCGCTCGATCAGGTTGGCCTTGCAAACCGCGCTGACCACACGCCTGCCGAGCTTTCTGGCGGTCAGCAGCAGCGCGTAGCAATCGCACGCGCAATCGTGACCAATCCGACGCTGCTGGTTGCAGACGAACCGACCGGCAATCTGGATACACAACGCAGCCATGAAGTGATGGAGCTTCTCACCAGCTTCAATCACGAGCGCGGGCTGACAATTGCGATGGTGACGCACGAATCCGACATTGCGGAATATGCCGACCGCACCATTCGTTTTTTGGATGGACACATCGTTTCCGATGGCCTGCCGGCGGAGGCCGCCTGATGTTGTGGGAAACCATACGGCTGGCCATGCTGTCTATCCGGCGCAATGTCATGCGCTCGATTTTAACGCTTCTCGGCATCGTTATCGGTGTGGCGGCGGTGATTGCGATGATCACCATCGGCTCCGGCACGACGGAGAAGGTAAAAAGCGACATTGCTAAGCTGGGCTCGAACCTTTTGATCGTAAATGCGGGACGCCCGCCTGTGCCCGGTTCGCGGCCTGATCAGGTGATACGCGAGCTTGGCGACAAGGAAGTAGAGGCGTTGCGCACGCATCTTGAAGGCGCACGCGCCGTGGCGGGTGCTGCGCAAAAGCAAGTGCGAGTTGTTTATGGCAATGAGAGCCTGACGGTTGGCGTGACCGGCGCGGATGCTGATTTTCTTGTCGCGCGCGATTGGCAGATCGCCAGCGGTCGGCCCTTTACGGATCAGGAAGCGCGCGGCGGAGCCGGTGTGTGCCTGATTGGCGAGACGGTACGTCAGCAATTCTTCGGCGCGGGCGACCCCGACGACGCGACCATTCGCGTGAACAAAATGAGTTGCAAGGTGATTGGCCTGCTGGAGCCGAAAGGCACGACCGGGTTCGGGCAGGATCAGGACAATGTGGTCATTATGCCGATCACCGCTTTCCAGCGGCGCATCGCAGGAAATCGCGACGTCGATTCCATTTATATCGCGGCGGAAGAGAATGTTTCGACAAGCGACCTGCAGGACAATGTCGAAGGCATTTTGCGGGATGTGCGGCGCGTATCAGCCGACAAGGACAATGACTTCAACATTCGCGACATGACGCAGGTGGCGGAGACGATGGCGTCAGCCACGACGGTGATGACCGGCATGTTGGGTGCGGTGGCTGGAGTGAGCCTGCTTGTGGGCGGCATCGGCATCATGAACATCATGCTCGTGTCGGTTACGGAGCGCACGCGGGAGATTGGTATTCGGCTGGCCATTGGCGCGCATGAACGGCATATTCTCGTGCAGTTTCTGGTGGAGGCGACAGTTCTTTCGCTGTTCGGCGGGTTGCTGGGCATCGCCTTGGGACTGGGCCTCGCCTATGGCGCGTCATGGGCGATGAGCGTGCCTTTCGTTCCAAGTCCGGCGATTGTTCTGCTGGCGGTCGGCTTCTCGGCGCTTATCGGAATGGTCTTCGGTTTTTTCCCGGCTCTGCGCGGCGCGCGGCTGGACCCAATCGACGCGCTAAGGCACGAGTAGCCAGATCGCTTCATAGCAACTTGGCATTCTACGATCCCCACCCCTTACCCCTCCCCTCAATGGGGAGGGAGATAGAGGCTTAAGCGTTCAATTGCCACTCCCCCTTTGAGGATGGGGTATTCACATCCTGACGCCTTTGGGCCGCCCCTCTGCCGTATCAGAATTTGGGCAGCGCCCAAGCGAATGCGGCAGACGGATATGCCTTTGCCTCGTCACCCTCGGGCTTGTCCCGAGGGTCATAGAGCTCGCATCTGACAGGTGGGATCCTGGGACAGGCCCGGGATGGGCGTGGATGATGACCTATAGTAGGGAGCGGAATTGAAGGCTCAATCATCCAAGCCAATATTTACCCGAAATGCCAGCGGACGATTGCAGCCATGTGCGGTGACATTCCAGAAGGCATGTCACCCTTGCGGATAACCACCGGCCCCTCGATTTCCGGCTCCTCCTCAGACGCTACAAACTCCTCGATCCGGCGTGCGCAAAACATCCGCAGTCTTCATCCAGCCAATAACGGCGGAAGATCACGGTCGAATAGTTTTCGGAATAGATATGGCAGTGTGGATCGCTCCGCGCAGCGCCGATATTGAGACCCGTTTCTTCCATCACCTCGCGGCTCATATTGCCGTGCAGATCCACCTGCCCGTCGATGAAATCGCTCGGTTCGAACGAACCGGCAGGAAAATAGATTCGACCGGGGTTTGCGGTGTGCTTTCCCATTTTGATTGCGACCAGAGCATTGTCGCGCGAAACCAGCGCCGGAAATGCGAACGTGTGCTCGACGCCATTCGGCCCCTTGTTCTTTCGCCAATGGAGCATCGTTGCATACTGCACGGGATGGCACTCACCCACGAGGCGCGCCCCCGACAAATCGAACGACGACAACAGCACCATCGTGCCGTTGAACAGATAGGGATTGGCCGTGTGTTCCTGCTGCCAGTTCGCGGCAATCGCATCGCCATGCAATGCCTCGTAGGGATGCGGCGTTTCCAGCAGGCGCACGTCGATTTCATCGACCGGCAAAACGACCCCACGCGGCAGGCGAAAGCTCATGAAAGTATATCCAACGTGACCGCCACTGGACAGTGATCCGACGCTTTGGGCCTGTCCCAACCGATGCGCGGATAACGATTGACCTCCTGCCCCGGCGGGAACGGCGTGCGATAGGGCTGGCCATTGCGGATGATATCGGGAACAGCCTTGGAGTTTTGCCGCGCGAGCAGCGGCGAGGCCAAAATGTAGTCCAGCTCGCAAAGGTGCCGCTCCTGCGGTCCCCGGCTGTGATAGAGCGTCCAGCGATCATTCTCCGGACGGCGCGCGACGAGGTTTTCGGCAAAGCCATCGTTCAGTAAAACATGCAGCGACGATTGGCTCTCAACGACCGGCTCAAAATTGTAACCGGCAAACTCGTCTCCCGTGATTACGATCCGTTCGTAATAATCATTAAAATCGCCACAGATCACCCAGCGCTTGTTCGCCGCGTGATCCTTGCCGAAACGATCCTCGATGATGCGGCGCATGGCGCTCGCCTCGGCAATTCGAACCGGCATGGTTACATCACGGCCCGATATTCCGTTGCGCGGGCTGCCCATCGATTTCTGGTGAACAATATAGATTGTTAGCGGAACGCCACCGATTTTAACGTCGATCTCAAGGCAATCACGCCGGAAAATGCGCTCATACGGCTTTTCACCCAACTCGCCCAATTCAGGCTTGTAGAGGCCAAATTCCTCGAATGTGTGATGCGCGTGGCTGGTCATGCGCACGAACTCGATTGCCTGACCATCGGCTGTTTGCTCACGCATCATGATGCCGACATCGATGCCGCGACTGTCATTCCCGGCAGTGGTGTATTTCTGCCGGTAGCCCTGCCCCACCATTTTGAACAGATAGCCATATTCGAACGCGTTCAGCGATTCGATGTTATCGACTTCCTGCAAACAGATGATGTCCGCGCGGGTTGCCGCGATCGCCAGCGCGGTTTGCTGGCGCGTATCGTCGGCACCGGCCATTTCACGCGCCTGTTCCAGAATGCGATATTCCTGCTCATCCTTGATCTCATACAGCGACAGAACCCTGTCCTGATTGAGCTGATTTCGATAACCGGAATAGTCGAACCGTCGCATGAGGTTTTCGACGTTGAATGTGGCAAGGCGCAGCGACATGGTGCGGAGCTTTGCCTACAAGCGCCGCGAAACTCAAGTGCGCAAAGTTTGACGTGAGGGGTTCGCAACCCCAAATTGAGTATGAATACGGAGGCGAAGCATGAAATTCGCAAAATTGCTGGTCGGTACGGGCATGTTGCTGGCGATGTCGCCCGTTGCAAATGCGGTTCCCGTGATCGTGCCCGCAGGGGCTAATTCTGCCACGCAGGTTCAGCTCAATTGCGTCGGGCCGACTTGCTATACGACAGGGCCGATCCGCCAACCTTATTTGCGAGGAACGCAGCCGCCGGGCACGGAATGGTTTCGCCAGTCACCACCGCGTCCGCCCATTAAGCTACAGCAGCCAGAGATGGACTATCGCGTGCCGCGCATCAAGCCTAGCCAGCCAAAAGTGCTGCACATCAGGCCATCCGATCCGACTTTCCGCGTTATCGGCACGTCACAAAAGCACAAGGAGTGGTGCGCAGAACGCTATCGGTCCTATCGCGCGGCGGACAATAGCTACAAGCCTCTGTCCGGCCCACGCAAACAGTGCCAGTCGCCGTATAGTTGAGCACAGCTGGGTTTGGTTCTGGGAGCTCGCAGATTCTCGGGACAAGCCCGAGAATGACGGTGTTGGATGGTATAGATGGAGGTTGGCGTCGGCGGTGGAGATGGCGGCGTTGCATCAATAGCATAGCGAGCAAGCCCTTCCCCAAAAAGCAAAACCGGCGCCGAAGCGCCGGTTTGTTTACTCATTCGAAGGAGACGCCCACCCGTTCCCCGGATCTCCACCGAATACGCGCGTGGCACTTGCGGCTGCTTGGAAGGATCGTAATGTTGAACACTTCCGGCAGCGCATCGGCCTGATTGAGAAAGAGCGTTGCCCCAGTGTCGCTCTCGTTTCTCACGACGCATTCGAAGACTTTGCGATTTCGGTCGAAGCTAATAACCCCATGCTTCAGCACTTTCTGCCGACGCCCATCCCTGCGCTCCCGAAACACAACTCCATCAAGTCCGATGGATTTCTCCGCTATTACGTTCATGATCCTCGTCTCAGTTCCTATGCCGCCACATAAAATACTATGCCAGTTCCGTGCCAGTTGAAACCGTGCCGAAACGGAACAACTTTTGCGAGAAATTGGCTAATCTTTCGATTTACGGCTTTTGGAGGTGGGACAGGTGGTTGTGCAGTGCAACAGGATGGCACAGCGTGCCATCCTGCTCGCCAGAAGGCTTAGTTCTTGGCCTTGTCTACGAGCTTGTTCTTGGAAATCCAAGGCATCATGCCGCGCAGCTTTTCGCCAACCTGTTCGATTTGGTGGCTATCGTTCATGCGGCGAATGCCTTTGAAGCGAGCAAGGCCGGAGCGGTATTCCTGCATCCACTCGGACGTGAACTTGCCAGTCTGGATATCGTTCAAGACGCGCTTCATCTCGGCCTTGGTTTCGGCGGTGATGATGCGCGGACCCGAAACATACTCACCCCACTCCGCCGTGTTGGAGATCGAGTAGTTCATGTTGGCGATGCCGCCTTCATAGATCAGGTCGACGATCAGCTTCACTTCGTGGAGGCATTCGAAATAGGCCATCTCAGGCGCATAACCGGCTTCCACTAGCGTTTCGAAACCAGCGCGGATGAGTTCTACCAGACCGCCGCACAGCACGACCTGCTCGCCGAACAGATCGGTCTCACACTCTTCCTTGAAGTTTGTCTCAATGATGCCGGAACGACCGCCGCCCACGCCGCAAGCGTATGAAAGGCCGAGGTCCAGCGCATTGCCGGAAGCATCCTGATGCACGGCAACGAGGCAAGGCACGCCGCCGCCCTTCTGATACTCGCCGCGCACGGTGTGGCCTGGGCCTTTCGGTGCAACCATCAGAACGTCTACTGTCGACTTCGGCTCGATGAGGCCGAAATGAACGTTGAGGCCGTGCGCGAAGGCAATCGCCGCACCGTCACGGATGTTTGGCGCAATCTCGTTCTTGTAAATGTCTGCCTGCAATTCGTCCGGCGTCGCCATCATCATCAGGTCTGCCCACTTGGCCGCCTCGGCAACGGTCATGACCTTCAGGCCGTCGGCCTCAACCTTCTTGGCAGTTGCCGAACCCGGCTTGAGACCGATGGCAATTTCCTTCGCGCCGGAATCCTTGAGGTTGAGCGCATGGGCGCGACCCTGCGAACCGTAACCGATGATGGCAACCTTCTTGCCCTTGATGAGATTGAGATCGGCATCGCGATCATAATAAACGCGCATGTTTTTTCCTTCCTAGGCTTGTGTGTGTGGTTTGAAGAGAGTGAGAAACTGGTCGGTGGCACGCGCCGCGTCGGTCGCGATTTCCGGCGATGGATACTTCACCGCATCGCCCAGCAACAGCCGAATTTGAACGTCGCGGCCAACCAATCCGAAGAAAGTGCGAAAGGCGGTTTCAGCATCGGCGAATTGCGAGCAGTCCGGCTGCGCGCGCCGCTTCAAGCAGAGGTTTCAGGCGCTCGCCAATTGCCAGCCGCCCATTGGCAAGTACGATGCGGCCAAGATCGCTCTTGTGAGACGCCGCCTCGCTGATGGCGACGCGGTTGAGCGCAATGGAAGTGCTGGACGAAATAACCGTCAGCCAGTTGCGCGCGAAATTTTCGAGGCTTTCGCGCAACGCCGCCGCATCAAGCTTTTGCGCGTCATAATTGCCCGCGCGAACTTTTGAGGCTTGCCAGCGCACCGTAGCGGTCAGCACGCCGTCACGATCCCCAAACCATTTGTAGAGCGTTTCCTTGGAGCATGACGCACGACGCGCAATATCGGTCATAGTCAGGCTACCGCCCTGCTCCACCATGAGCGCCAGAACCGCGTCCAACACGGCTTGCTGCCGCTCGGTCAGCGGGTCAGCCTCAAAGTCCTCAATCTTGTGCGCCAATTGGCTCATGCGAACCGTACCGTACGTTACGGTTCGGCTTGTTAAGCCTCGGCGCGCTTGATTGCAACTGGATTCTTGCAGACTATTCGATGCCTTCAGCGGCGCGGTCATAAACGGCCCGCGCATCGCGCACCGCCTGATGGTTGCGTTCAGCCCAACCAAGCAAATGCGCCAGCGCCTCATACATGGAGCGGCCAAGGTCGGTCAGGCTGTATTCCACGGATGGCGGCTTGGTGGGAAACACCTCACGATGCACATAGCCGTCGCGTTGCAAGTCAACGAGGGTTTGCGTCAGCATACGCTGCGAGATGTCCGGGACCAGACGGCGCAACTCGCCGAAACGATAAGGTTTTTCCGCCAGCGCGGAGAGCAGCAACGAAGCCCAGCGCCCGCCCAGCGTATCGATGACCGTACGCACGGGACAATTCGCCAGCCCTCGCTCTCCATCCTTCGAGGCGCGATAGCTTTCCAACTTCGATACGCATGCTGACCGGGCGCGCATCCATGGTGGTTCCCTTTCTGTGCCTAGCTCCCGCAAAACTGCCTTCTTTACGAGCGCAACAAAGAGCATATTCTATACTTGCTCTCAAATCGAGACCAATATTCAAAGACAGGAAACGAAAATGGCTGAGAAAATTCTGGTAACGGGTGCCTCCGGGCATCTTGGCGGGCTTATCGTCAAGCACCTACTGGCGCGCGGTGTTGCCCCCGCCAACATCATTGCAGGCACGCGCGACACCTCGAAGTTGGCAGATCTCGCGGCCAAGGGCATCGAGACACGCAAGGTGGATTTCAACGACGAGGCCAATCTGTCGGCGAGCGCTCGCCGGTGCCGATACGATTCTGATCGTTTCGACCGACGCGCTCGACGCTGCTGGCACGCGCCTGAAGCAGCACCGCGCCGCGGTGAAGGCAGCAGTTGCGGCAGGTGCGAAGCGGCTCGCCTACACATCGCTGCCACTTGTTGAGACATCGCATGTTTCCTTCGCGCCAGACCATTTGGGCACCGAGGAGGCGATTAAGGCAACGGGACTGCCTTACCTGATTTTCCGCAACAACTGGTATCAGGAAAACCTCTTCATGAGCTTGCCGAATGCGCTCAAAAGCGGCCAGTGGTACACTTCTGCGGGCGACGGACGCATTGGCTTTGCGTTGCGAGAGGACATTGCCGAAGCTATTGCCGCAGCGCTGGCCGCACCTCAGAAACAAAGTGCCATCTACACACTGACCGGCGCGGAAGCTGTTTCGAACACAGAGATTGCCAAGCTGGTCACTGAGGCAACCGGCAAGGCACTGACAGTGGTCAAACTAACCGACGAACAGCTTGCAGGCGGCATGAAGGCAGCGGGCGTTCCCGAAGGATTTATTCCGACGCTGGTGTCATTCGATACGGCATCACGCGAAGGCGACCTCGCCATCGTGACCGGCGATATCGAAAAGCTGACCGGGCGCAAGCCAAAGAGCATTGCTGCCTTTATCAAGGAAAATGCACAGGCTCTCGCTGGATAAGACAAACGACCCGCCGTGTATCTGGCGCGGCGGGTTTCTACCGCTTGAGAAGCCCGCGATCTATCAGCGCACGACCGCTCGCGACAATTGCTTCTTCCCTTGGGCGAGGATTCCAGCCCAGCACGCCGCGCGCTTTTTCATTGCTGGCGTTTTTGACGCGTCCGAGTTCGGGACCGCCAGCTTGCCGTGCGGTTGCGCTGAACAGACCAGCGATGCGCACCACCCAATCAGGCAGCACGCGCGTGGAAACGCGGGAAGCGGCAGGGCCAAGCCCGTCTTTGAGCGCCTGCGCGATCTCCTTGATCGTCATAAAATCACCAGCGACAGCAACGAAACGTTCGCCCGCCGCTTGCTGGTGCAGTCATGGCGGCGATGTGAAGATCGGCCACATCGCGCACATCTACCACGCCGAACATCAGCCGAGGCAGGAAAGGCACCCCACCTTCCAGCATTGATTTTACCGAAGCGATTGAAGCGGGGTAGTCAGGCCCCAACAGCGGGCCGAAAATGCCAACAGGATTTATCACGGCGAGTTCCAGACCGGCGCCCTCCCCACGTACGAAACTCCCATGCCGCACGCTCGGCAATCGTCTTGGATTTAACGTAGGGCGTAATGTCAGCCGTTTCGTCAGTCCAGTCCGCTTCGGTATAGAGTCCATGGGTTGGCGCATGTCCGTAGCCGATTGCAGCAAAGGACGATGTCAACACGACTCGCTTCACCCCGGCATCCCGCGCTGCTCGCAAGACCCTCAGCGTGCCATCACGCGCCGGAACAATCAGATCATCGGGATTTGCGGGCTGCTTTTCTGGAAACGGCGAGGCAACATGCAAGACATACGCACAGCCTTGCGCGGCTTCGCGCCAGCCAGCATCTGCCGACAAATCTGCAATCACAAATTCAAGCTGGCGCGTATCAACGTCCGCATTTGCAAGCAAGGTACGTAGTTCGGCCTCACGTTCGGGACGGCGAACAGTCGTACGAACGCGATAGCCCTTTTGCAACAGCTTGACGATGCAGTGAGAGCCAAGAAAGCCGGAACCACCTGTTACCAGAACCAGTTCGCCCGGCATCGGCTTTCCTCCTAGATCGTCACCTGCGTGCCAACCTCAACAACGCGTCCGGTAGGTATCTGGAAATATTCCGTCGCATCTGCGGCGGTGCGTGCCAGCGAAATGAACAGCTTATCCTGCCACATCGGCATTCCCGAATTCGCCGACGCCTTCAATGCGCGGCGCGACAGGAAGAACGATGTCGTCATGATGTCGAACTTCCAGCCCTGCTTGCGACAGATCGCCAGAGCTTTGGGAATGTTTGGTTGTTCCATATAGCCGAAAGTCATGGATACGCGCATGAACAGGTCATTGATCTGTTCGATCTTGACGCGCTCGCCCTTGATAACAGTCGGCGTCGGAGCGGTCACGACCGACAGAATCACGTTTTGCTCGTGCAGCACCTTATAGTGCTTGAGGCTGTGCATAAGTGCTGTCGGGGCGCTTTGCGGATCCGACGTCAGGAAAACCGCAGTACCGGAAACGATTTGCGGCGGCTTCCTCGAAAGATTATCAACCAGAACTTCCAACGGGATTTCGTTCTTGCGAGTCTTATCGAACAGGTAGCGACTACCGCGCACCCACGTCCACATCACCAGCAGGACCGTGAACGCAACCGCCAATGACGCCCAACCACCATCCAGAACCTTCACGATATTGGACGAGAAGAAACCAATGTCGATGAAGACGAACACAGCGGTGAGCCCGCCCGCGATCCACAACGGCATTTTCCAGATGCGTGTCATCACCACGAACAAGAGCAGCGTCGTCATCAACATGTTGCCGGTGACGGAGATGCCATACGCTGCCGCCAGATCACTGGATTCCTCGAAGCCGATAACCAGCATTAGCACGACGATCGCCAGCAGGAAATTGACGCGCGGCATATAAATCTGGCCCGACTGCGTTTCAGACGTATGCAGAATGTTGAACCGCGGGAGAAGGTTGAGCTGCACGGCCTGCCGCGTGAGCGAGAACGCGCCGGAAATGACCGCCTGACTGGCGATAACCGTGGCGCAGGTGGCGAGCCCGACCATGGGTATCAGCGCCCAGCCGCGGTTCATTTCAAAGAACGGGTGGCCGATATCGCCTTGATGCGCCAGCACATAGGCACCCTGCCCCACATAATTCAGCAACAGGCACGGGAAAACAATCGCCAGCCAAGCCAGAACAATCGGCTTACGCCCGAAATGACCAAGGTCGGCATATAGCGCTTCTGCGCCTGTGACGGCGAGGAATATCGCGCCTATCGTAACGAAGGCCACATCCGGCTGATGGGTGAGAAAGCCAATGATGTAATACGGATTGACCGCATACAGGATCGTAGGATCGTCAAAAATATGGTCCAGCCCGGACGCCCCAATGGCCAGAAACCACACCAGCGTAATTGGTCCAAACACAATGCCCACATTGCCGGTTCCAAAGCGCTGAACGGCAAAGAGCCCCACCAGAATGACAATGGTTATGGGCACGACATAGGGATCGAAAGACGGCGTGACCGTTTTCAGTCCTTCGACCGCTGACAGCACCGAAATCGCTGGCGTGATGACAGCATCACCATAAAACAGCGATGCGCCGAGCATGCCGATAACCAAGATCGAGGCTGGCCGGCTTCGGAAGCTGCTGCGCGCCAGCGCCATCAGCGACAGCGTACCGCCCTCTCCCTTATTATCTGCCCGCAGAACGAACATGATGTATTTGATTGTGACGATGATCGTCAGCGCCCAGATAATGAGCGACAGAACGCCCAGAATATCCTCGCGCGATGCGACCTGCCCGCTCGCCGAAGCGATAAGCGCTTCACGAAAAGCATAAATCGGACTGGTACCGATATCGCCATAGACGACACCAAGAGCACCAAGGGTAAGCACGCCCATACTTTGCTGGGGGTGTCCCGTTTGATCGGCATAGCCCGGCTGTTGGCCGGATTCGGGGCCGATTTCGGCATTGGCCATTTCTTTGACCACTCCAAAATTGTGAGCGCGCTGAACTAGTCACGTTGCAGTGCAAAATCAAGTGCTGATGCGCGCTACCCCTCCCAAACGGAAATATAGCGATTGGATTTCACATTTACGACTGGCCGCAAGCTCTCAGGAATTGACGCACCGTTTCAGGCATTCCAAATTCCAGCGCATCCGCCGTCAGGCCGTGCCCAATGGAAACTTCCGCGAGGAACGGTACACGCTTCATCAATTGCGGAAGATTGGCTACAGTCAGGTCATGCCCGGCATTGACATCGAGCCCAACAGTGCGCGCTGCCTCGGCAGCTTTTTGTAACAAATCCAGTTGCTTGCGCGCCTTTTCGGAATCATCATGGCAACCGCCATATGGCCCCGTATATAGTTCGATCCGATCCGCGCCAGTATCTGCCGCCGCTCGCATTCCCTCCGAATCCGGGTCCGAAAAGAGAGAAACACGGAAGCCCGATTTCTTGAGTCGCCTGACGATTGGGATGAGGTATTCGCTTTGCTTGCGGAAATCCCACCCGTGATCGGAGGTCGGCTGCGCGGGATCATCCGGCACCAATGTTACCTGTTCCGGCTGATTCTTTTCCACAAGTTGGAGAAACTCTTCAGTAGGGTAACCTTCGATATTGAACTCCGCCTGCGGAAACTCATCGTCAATGAGCGCGCGAATATCGGGTAGATCGGAATTGCGCGTGTGGCGTTCGTCCGGTCTGGGGTGAACAGTAAGCCCATGCGCCCCCGCAGCGAGAGCAATCCGGCCAAGATGAGTTACACTCGGCCACGGCAAATCGCGCCTGTTTCGCAAAAGTGCAACAGCATTGAGGTTGACCGAAAGCTTGGCTGGCATATTCGTTTCCGTGGAATTTGTGCGACGCTACGACAATTCTGCCCGCAATGCTGTGCCCATATTTTGGTCCAGACTATCGTACAACGGTTAGTTGTTCAGCGGCCCGTGTAATGGCGGTGTATAGCCATCGCTGACGGGTTTCCTTGAACGCGTAGCTCTCATCGAAAAGCACCACATTGTTCCATTGCGAGCCCTGCGCTTTGTGAACGGTCAAAGCGTAGCCGAAGTCGAAATCATCGTAGCGCTTCTTGGTCTGCCACGGAATTTCCTCTTCCTGATCTTCGAACGCGGCCTTCAAGAGCTTGATCTTCGCAACGCCGCGATCAGGATCGTCTTCTTCAGGCGACACAAGCAGATTTATGCCGGGCTTCACCGTCTCGCGCGACGATGTCATGACTTTCCACAGCGAGCCGTTCAGCAAGCCCTTTGCGGGATCATTGCGCAGGCAAACCAGCTTGTCTCCAGCCTGCGGATGCGCAGCCTCGAACCCCTTTAATTGGCGGAGTCTCTTATTGTATCGACGACGGGTCTGATTGCGGCCCACCAAAACCTGATCGGCAGCCAGCACAATTTCCTGATTTATGTCGTCTCGATCTATGACGCGCGCGGTGCCGTAATCGCCATATTCAAACTCGCGACCTTCCCGCACGTCCAGAGCCAGCTTGATGATGGGATTGTCTCGCGCCTGACGATGTATCTCCGTCAACAGATAATCCGGCTCATGTTCCGTAAAGAAGCCACCCCCGGAAATCGGCGGCAACTGACCGGGATCACCGAGCACAAGAATTGGCGTGCCGAACGACATCAGGTCGCGTCCAAGCTGCTCATCCACCATCGAGCACTCGTCAATGATGATGAGCTTGGCCTTGGCGACCGGACTTTGCCGATTGAGCGAAAAGGTCGGCGACATGGTGGTTTTGCCGGTCGACTCATCCTCGACCTGCTCTTCGCCACGCGGGCGGTAGATCAGCGAATGAATTGTCCGCGCATTGGTGGCGCCCTTCGAGCGCAAGACCTGAGCGGCCTTGCCGGTGAAGGCAGCAAACTGTACCTGCCCATCGACATGCTCAGCAAAATAGCGCGCGAGCGTGGTCTTGCCCGTTCCGGCATAGCCAAAAAGCCGGAACGTCTGCGGTCGCCCGCTTTTCAGCCAGCGCGCAACAGCTTTGAGCGCATCATCCTGTTGAGGTGAAAATTCCATACGTTTGGAGTGGCAGGATTCGGGTTTGCGATACAAGTACTTCGATCACCCGATACCAGAACATATAAAGAACACAAGAGCTCTAACCGCCCTCCCCACCGCTTTCCGCAGCCTTGCGGCGGCGTATGCGCACTGCCTGAGCCGCCACCTTTTCCTCTGGAACTTCGTCGTGATGGACGTGCACGGAGGCGATGGGGATGGTGATTCCGGCTTCCTTAAAGGCCTGCTTGATCGCGATGTAGAATTTGCGCTTCATGCCAAATGCCTGCCCCGGCTTACGCGTCGATTTCAGCCGCAGGACAACGCCATATTCGCCGAAATCCTGAACGCCCTGCATTTTGATCGGCTCGATAACATAGGGTGCAAATTCCGGGTCTTCTGCGATTTGCAGACCCACTTTTTTGATGAGCTTGCGCGCAGCATCGATGTCAGTGTCGTAGCCAACAGTGATGTTAAACTTATCGGTGGTCCAGTCTCGGCTCTGGTTCTGCACCGCGCCCAATTCGCCAAATGGAATTGTGTAGAGTGCGCCGCGATGATGCCTGAGCTTAACCGAGCGCAGGCTGAAGCTTTCGACGGTGCCCATATACTTGCCGCTGCTGATATATTCACCCACGCGAAATGCATCATCGAGCAAATAGAATATACCGGAGATGACATCTTTCACGAGTGTTTGCGCGCCGAAACCAACAGCAACGCCAACGACACCCGCACCTGCGATAAGCGGCCCAATCTGGATGCCGATCGAGGACAGGATCATCAGCACCGCCATCACGACGATGACCGCAAAAACAATGTTTTGGATGATTGGCAGCAGCGTCAGCAATCGCATCTGACGAGAATCGATTTCATGGGTGGCTTGTTCGCCGCTGGAGACCCGCGCAACGCCGAGCCGCCGCTCTATAACAGCCTTGATGATGCTCCACCCAAAATCCGCAGCCAGCACAATAACAGCGGCATTGAGCAGCCCGCGCAATATCATGTTCAGGACCGGGTGCTCCTGACTCTGCATGCTGGAAATGCCGAGCCCAAAGGCGCGCGCTAGCAAATAAGCGCTCAGCGCAATCAGCGCGACGCGTATGCCCCGGTCGACAATGGCGACGGTGATTGCAGGCATAGCAGCCCCCGGCTCGTCAGCGGGATCCGATCGCAGCACATAGTGCACGCTTCGATGTGCGAGGAAAATCAGCAGAGGCACGCCGAACGCGGCAATCGTCAGCCACATGGCAAACCACAGGCCAGCCAGACGCAACAGCCACAGGACAATGAGAAACAGGGTCAGCAACCACGTTACCGCCGTGTGCCCAAGCTTTTTCTGATGAGGGATGAGGATGGCATCTCGCGGACGCAGCCAGACAGCGAGCAGCGCCAGAACCAGCAAAACGGTGCTGGTTGGCACCATCATCGCCAATATGCCTTCTCTGGTGAAACCCAATATAGGAGCAAGTGAGAACGTCGCCGCAACCACCGCGACCCAGACGGCGATTATCACCAGCCAGCGTGTCCAATGGTCTGCGGCCGCATTTGAGATCGGCAATGCGCGAACAGCTTCGGCATTCTCAACATCCAAAAACGAAGGCACTACCGCGCTGGCAACATAGCTGCGCACGACCCAGACACCGATTGCGCCAGTCAGATAGGCAAGCACAATCTCTCGCAGTAAAGGCGGCCACTCGAACATCAGGAACACGCCAGCGCTGCCGAAAATGAAAGCGCCGATGAGGATGGTTGCATAAAGATAGCGGCCACCGACTTTCTTGGCACGGCCAATCGGCGTGGTTCTCGGCAGCGCGCCAATCCAACGACGCAGGCGCGCGGTCAGCCAATAGACAAATGCTGACAGAGCAAGGCCAGCAGCGATGAAAACGCCAATTATCAGGAACACGCCCAACAAGCCGCGGTCGGAAAATTCGAGCATGGTGATGACACGCGCCCGCTCGAATTGCCTAGGCAGATCAGGCACCGCATGCATCAGGCGTTGAGCGTGCTCCCTGATCCGCTCAAGCCCCGTCGAAACCATTGATTTCGACATGCCCTCCGCAGAATCGGGCGCCGCCGCAGGTGCAGGCTGACTTTCCTGAGAAGTTTGCTTCGCAAGCCAATCCTTGACGGTCGGATCGGACAAAAGTTCGATCAGTTGATCGACTTTTTCGGGAGGAGGCGCGGCGGATTCTTGGCTATATGCCGGCCAAATCTGCGCCAGCACAAAAAAGACGCCCACCGCAATCAACGGGCGCAAACCTTGCCAAGCCATCGCTCTCGAATCCCTCAGATATACTCATTAGAGAATATCGTTTGCAGCGTCGCCGTCCAGCCGCAGATTCTGCAACTGAAGAATCGCTATTTCAGCATTGGCCAGAGCGTTGCGGCGAGCAGAACACCCATCGCGATGTTGAACCATTTGAGCCGGATGGGATCAGACAGGAAACCGCGCAACCCGACGCCAAATGCAGCCCATGTGGAAACAGAGGGGAAATTGGTGAGCGCGAAAACCACGCCGATCATAAGCACTGACCAGTAGGGATTTTGCGCATCCTGATAAAGCGCCATCGCGGTTATCGCCATGACCCATGCCTTCGGATTCACCCATTGAAAAAGCGACGCTTCAACAAAGCTCATGGGGCGCGATTTTTCATCGGCACCGCTACTCATCTTGCGCGACATCGCGATTTTCCACGCGAGGTAAAGCAGATACGCACCGCCAAGAATTTTCAACGCAAAATGCAATTGTGGAAAGGCACTCAGGACCGCGCCGAGCCCGAATCCTACCCCCATCAGCAGCGTGAAGAAGCCAAAGCCAATACCGCACATGTGCGGGATCGTGCGGACGAATCCGAAATTCACACCGGAAGCCAGCAGCATGAAGTTGTTCGGCCCCGGCGTAATCGAGGTCACGAACGCATAAACCAGCAAGGCGACAAGTGTTTCATATGTCATGTCAGGATTCCGAAATCGATCGGCGCGGACAGTTGCCAAAGCAGAAGGCCGCTGTCCAACTCATTGTTGTCTCAGTGACAATTGAGATTCATCGAATGAGTAGGCTTTTACCCCAGCATTCAAAATGAACTCGTATTGTGACCCCTCATCCGCCTGCCGGCACCTTCTCCCTCAAGGGGAGAAGGCAGAAAACTGCGGCGTTGGCGTCAGTCTTCAACGTTGCAGGATAAGCGAGGCGTTGACATCTCTGCCTTCTCCCCTTGAGGGAGAAGGTGCCGGCAGGCGGATGAGGGTAAGGGGTGGTAGTCAAAATCAATCCCGGACTACGAAGTTACATGCCCTGAGCGCCGCGATTCATAGCGGCGACGCCGGTGCGGCAGACTTCCACCAAGCCGAGCGGAGCCATGATGCCGATGAACTGCTCGATCTTTGCCACCGCGCCGGTGATTTCGAAGATGAAATGGCCGGTGTTGGCGTCGATCACCTTGGCGCGGAAGGCCTCCGCCAAACGAAGCGCTTCGACGCGCGCGTCGCCCGTGCCAGCGACCTTGACCAAGGCAAGCTCGCGCGCAAGCGGCTTGTCCTGGCCAAGCTCCTCGGCGCGCACGGACAGGTCCACGACGCGGTGAACCGGCACGATGCGCTCAAGCTGGCTCTTGATCTGCTCAAGAACATGCGGGGTGCCACGCGTCACGACCGTGATGCGCGACAGATGCTTTTCGTGTTCCGTCTCGGAAACCGTAAGGCTTTCAATATTGTAGCCGCGACCCGAGAACAGGCCGATGACGCGGGCTAGCACGCCCGGCTCGTTGTCCACGAGCACAGACAGAGTATGCGTTTCAGGCCGCGCCGTTTCCTTCGCGATGAAGTAGGCCGAACCGGTTGGTTGCATTTGAGCAGACATGTATCTCTTTCCGTCTTTCGATCTTCAGGTTCGGCTAAACGAGTTCTCTGCCCTTGGCGTCGATAGCGTTCGCCACGGCCTCGTCTGTCGCCTCGTCGGGCAACAACATTTCATTATGCGCCTTGCCTGACGGTATCATCGGGAAGCAGTTGGCGAGCGCAGCAACACGGCAATCGAAGATCACCGGCTTGTTGACGGAGATCATTTCCTTGATCGCATCATCAAGCTCATCCGGCTTGTCGCAGCGAATGCCGTGCCCGCCATAGGCTTCGGCCAACTTCACGAAATCCGGCATCGCTTCCGTATAGGAATGCGACAGACGGTTGCCATGCAGAAGCTGCTGCCACTGGCGTACCATGCCCATATATTGATTGTTCAGGATGAATATCTTGATCGGCGCATCATACTGCACCGCGGCACTCATTTCCTGAATGGTCATCTGGACGGACGCATCACCCGCAATATCGATAACCAGCGACTCCGGGTGCGCAATCTGCACGCCCAGCGCGGCAGGCAGACCGTAGCCCATCGTGCCAAGTCCGCCCGAAGTCATCCAGCGATTGGGTTTGTCGAAACCGAAAAGCTGCGCGGCCCACATCTGGTGCTGTCCAACCTCGGTCGTGATGTAAGTGTCTTTGTCCTTCGTCAGTTCAAACAGCCGCTCAATCGCGTATTGCGGCATGATGACGTCTTTGTTTTTCGTGTAGGCAAACGAGTTGCGCGCACGCCAGCGGGCGATCTGCTCCCACCAGGGGTAAAGTTCCTTCTTGTCCTTACGGGCGGTTGCGCGCCACAGGCGAACCATGTCTTCCAACACCAGACCAACATCGCCAAGGATCGGAATATCAACGCGAACATTCTTGTTCAGCGAGGACGGGTCGATGTCTATGTGGATCTTCTTCGAGTTCGGCGAAAACGCATTCAGGCGGCCAGTGATACGGTCGTCAAAGCGCGCTCCAATGCAAACCATGACGTCGCAATCATGCATCACCATGTTGGCTTCATAGGAGCCGTGCATGCCAAGCATTCCGAGCCAGTTTTTACCCGACGCCGGATAAGCGCCCAGCCCCATGAGGGTGGAAGTGATCGGGAAGCCGGTGAGGTCGACCAACTCGCGCAGCAAATGGCTGGCCTCTGGACCGGAATTGATGACGCCACCACCGGAGTAAATGACCGGGCGCTTGGCTTTCGACATCAATTCGACAGCCGCCTTAATCTGCTCAAGGTCGCCCTGCGTCTTGGGCTGATAGCTGGTGCGGGGCGCCATTTCCGGCGGGGTGTAAATGCCCTTGGCAAATTGCACATCCTTCGGCACGTCGACAACGACCGGGCCGGGACGGCCAGTTGTCGCAACAACAAAAGCCTGATGCAGAATTCGCGAAAGGTCGTTCACATCCTTCACCAGCCAATTGTGCTTGGTGCAAGGGCGCGTGATGCCCACCGTATCGCACTCCTGAAACGCATCCGAGCCGATGAGCGGAGTTGGCACCTGACCCGTGATGCAGACCAGCGGAATAGAGTCCATCAGCGCGTCTTGCAGCGGCGTGACAGCATTTGTTGCGCCCGGACCAGATGTAACAAGCATGACGCCCGGCTTGCCGGTGGAGCGGGCATAACCTTCTGCGGCGTGCCCTGCGCCCTGCTCGTGACGCACTAAGATGTGCTGAATGTCATCCTGCTGGAACAACTCGTCATAAATCGGAAGAACCGCACCGCCGGGATAGCCAAACAAATGCTGGACACCGTTGTCCTTCAGTGCCTGCACCACCATTTCCGCGCCGGTCATTTCTCGCCGTTCGCTCTGTTTGCTCATCGGTCTGGTCCTGTCTTGTCGCTTTGGGTCGTTTAGTTGGAATTTAGGCAATAAAAAAGGCCCCGGTGGGAGCCTGTTTGAAGCGCATGGGAGGAACTTGCCCGGCGGTCACACCGCCATGCCCACGCGCCTTCCTACTACAAGAATGAGTGCCATCTTCATGGGCGCGGACACTAGTTGCGAATGGCGGTCGCTGTCAATGGCGAATTACAACTGGAAATGCATAGAATTTTCAGCGCCGATTTCATTATCGATACACCATCATTTTGCATTCAGATTTAACCTCATGCCCCTAGCGTCTTCTTGAAAAAGGGGATTGCAAAACATGTATGAGCAGACCAAGGCCGCTGGCGAAGCGACTTCTCAAGAGCGGCGCGACGCGACACAAAGTGATGTTCGCCTGCTTGGACACGTTATTCGGTGCGATGGCGCGCGCGCGATGCTGGCGGCAGAGGTTTCTCCCGACGATGGCAACGCCACGACAGACCAGTGGGTCGTTGGACGCATGATCTCAATCAATCTCGGGTCGATCCGTACGGTCGGGCTCGTCTACGAAATCGCCAAGACGACACCGGAATGGCACGAGGAAGCCAACAATCCCATCGAGATCAGCATCGAACTGGTCGGCGAGGTTCGTGACGTGACCCCCGGAGCGCCGCCAATTTTCGATCGAGGCATCACGCGATACCCCCACATCGGAGCCATCGCTCACCGCATCCGCGCGCGCGACCTGAAAGCGATTTATGATCTGGCAGGGCGGCAATCCGTCAATATCGGCAATCTCTCGCAAGATGAGACGATTGAGGCGAATATTGCAATTCAGGACACGCTGACCCGCCACTTCGCGGTGGTGGGAACGACTGGCGTGGGTAAGTCTACCGCGGTTTCGATCCTGCTGCGCCGCGCAATCGAGGCGCGCCCGGAACTGCGTGTGCTCGTATTCGACCCGCACAATGAATTTGGTCCATCGCTCGGCGATGTCGCCTTTCGGATCGACGCCGAAACGTTGGACCTGCCGTTCTGGATGTTCCGGCTGGACGAGTTTGCGGAAGTGCTGTTCCGCGGCCGCGAGATCGACATGGATGAGGTCGAAATCCTGCGCGATATCATTCCGCTGGCAAAGCAGCACTATCGCAGCCCCGGCGCAGGGTTGATGCGACGCGGTGGCGGTGGCGGCGACGCGTTGACCGCCGATACGCCCGTGCCATATCGCATGGTGGACCTGCTGAAAATATTGGATGAGCGCATGGGCGCGCTGGACGCCAAATCGGACCGCCCGGTTTTCCGGTCACTCAAGGCGCGCATTAAATCAGCAATCGTGGACCCACGCTACAAGTTCATGTTCGGCTCGCGAATGATCGAAGACACGATCCATGAGACAATCGGCACAATCTTCCGCCTGCCGCACAATGGAAAGCAGATCACCTGCTTTGAAATGGCGGGCATGCCGTCTGAAATTGTCAACGCTGTTTGCTCGGTGCTGGCGCGCCTTGCATTCGATCTCACGCTGTGGAGCGAAGGCAAGATGGAACTGCTGGTGCTCTGCGAAGAGGCGCACCGATATATGCCTGCCGACGCGAAGCTTGGTTTTGCGCCGACCCGCCACGCACTTTCGCGTATCGCCAAGGAAGGCCGCAAGTATGGCTGCTATCTGGGTGTGGTAACGCAGCGTCCCGGAGAACTCGACCCGACCATCCTTTCGCAGTGCTCGACGGTTTTCGCGATGCGTCTCGCGAACGAAAAGGACCAGGCAATTATTCGGTCCGCAATCGCAAATTCCTCTGCTTCAACTTTGGCGTTTTTGTCGTCCATGGGCCAACGCGAAGCGATTGCATTCGGGGAAGGTGTCTCGACCACGATGCGCCTGAAATTCGTAAAGCTGCGGCGTGATGAGTTGCCCGGACATCAGGATACCGGCGGCGAAAAAGCCAAGCGAGAGGTTGATCTCGTGGCCGTGGTCAATCGCCTGCGTAACGTTCCAGATCCGAAGGCATTTGCCGCCGCGCAGGGCTCGTTCCTTGAAACGCCAGTGCCGCCAGTTACGCCCGGCGCGCCATATGCACCTCGCCCGGCAACGAGGGAGCCGGAACCGCAGGCAACGGCGCCAGTCAGATCGAACTTCGGCTTCGGGTCACGGTAGATTTACGCCATCGGTATTCGCCGCCACTCCAGTCCAAACTGATGGCGGAACCACGTCATCTGACGCTTGGCATATTGGCGGGTGGTGGCTTTCGCACGCAACACGGCTTCCTCCAGGGAAATTTCGCCGTTGAGATGCGCGCCCAACTCGCGCAGGCCGATTGCTTTCTTAATCGGCAGCGACGCATTGAGCTTGCGGGATAGCAGGCTTTCGGCTTCGGCCAATGCGCCCTGCTCCATCATGAGATCAAACCGGCGCGCGATGCGTTCGGCGAGCGCCGCGCGGTCAGGCTCGATGACAATCGCCTGACTGGACGCGAGGTCGACCAACGGCGTTTCGCGTTGTTGCTGCCAATGCAAAATCGACCGGCCCGACGCCTCCAGAACTTCCAGCGCGCGAACAATGCGCTGACCATCGGTATTGCGAAGCCGCGCGGCGGTTTCGGGGTCGCGCTCGGACAGGACGGCGTGGAGAGAGGCCGCGCCCTCGGCCTCCGCGCGTCCGCGCCAATGCATACGAATCTCGGCGGGGACGGCTGGCATCGATGAAAGCCCTTCGGTGAGCGAGGTGAAATAAAGCCCCGTCCCGCCCACAAAGATCGGCGTACGACCTTCCAGCGCAACACCCTCAACATCGCGCAGCCATTCGGCGGTCGAATAGGCGTGTTCGGGCGGCACGTGACCGTAAAGCCGATGATCGGCGGCGCTCAGGTCCGCATCGTCCGGGCGCGCAGTCAGCAGGCGCAGGCCATCATAAACCTGCATCGAATCCGCGTTGATAATCACGCCATTGCGCTCTTGCGCAAAGCGCAACGCAAGCGCCGACTTGCCGCTGGCGGTCGGCCCGGCTATCAGGATCGCATTCTTCAACAGGCCCGCGTGCCTATTTGCCTTGGGCTCACCCATGCCGCTAATCGTAACCCTCATTTCTAATCCGGCCGCACGCGCCCTATCGTCCGACCTCGCCGCGAAAGCCGCATCTGCAATCGGCGCGAATTCGCCAGATTGGTTGGGTGCGGACATAGCCTGCGATCTGGTTCCCGATCCAGCACTGACCGCCGCAGAATGCAACGGTCGTGTTGCAGAGGTGCTTAGCGGCCAGCCGATCGACATTGTCGTGCACGAAGCAACGACCCGACGCAAGAAGCTGCTGATTGCAGACATGGATTCAACCATGATCGATCAGGAGTGTATCGACGAACTGGCCGACGAAGTAGGCGTGAAGGAGCATGTCGCGGCAATTACCGCACGATCAATGAATGGCGAAATCGCATTCGAGCCAGCGCTGCGCGAACGCGTGGCGCTGCTGAAAGGACTGGACGCGGGAGTGATCGACCGGATTATCGCCAAGCGCATCACGCTTGCAGCAGGCGGGCGCGAACTGGTGCAGACCATGCGCGCCAATGGCTGCTGGACGGCGCTCGTATCGGGTGGCTTCGATGTGTTCACCGGGCCGATTGCCGCGAAACTCGGCTTTGACGAAAACCGCGCAAATCATCTGATAGCTGAGGACGGCAAGCTGGCGGGTACGGTACGCGACCCGATTTTAGGGCGCGAAGCAAAGGCTGTGGCGCTGAACGAGATTTCCGCACGGTTGGGACTTACGCCAGTCGACGCGATAGCCGTGGGCGACGGCGCAAACGACCTCGACATGATACGGCTGGCAGGCACCGGCGTTGCGCTGCACGCCAAGCCAACCGTCGCAGAACAGGCAAGGGTGCGTATCGATCACAGCGACCTGACCGCCCTGCTCTACATTCAGGGTTACCGGCAGGCGCAATTCGTGGTCTGACGCGGCAGATCCTCGAGACAAGCCCGAGGATGCAGATTTTGCTATCCTATCAAGCGCTTGCGCGTGTTTTCGGACTCAATCCATCCGCATTGTCACGAAGCGCAATTCGCCATTTTTCGATGCGAGCATCAGTAGCGCGTTCTTGCGTCCCTGCTGCTTGAGCTTCGAAATGCGCTCAGTAACTTCCTTAGGAGTCTTGACCGACTTCCTGCGCGATTTCGGTGATGACCTCACCCACGACAACGCCGCGCTCGGCAGCGACGGAATCGGGCTTAACTTCGGTGACAACCACGCCCACCACATCCTTGCCGATACCGAATTTCTCACGAGCGGCGTCGTCCAACTCCCCAACCGTCATTCCCAACACGGTGGTGGCTTCGGCAGGCTTGTCCGCAGGTTTCTGCGTATCGTCCGCGGTTGAGCCTTCATCCAGCTTTTCACCGTCTTCAAGACGACCAAGCGTGACCTTTACGGTTTGCTCGACACCCTTACGGACGATTACTATATCAACCTCTTTGCCGACCGGGCTTTCGGCCACGATGCGGGGAAGATCGCGCATTTCGTCGATGTCGCGACCATCGAACTTGATGATGACGTCACCGGCTTAAATCGTGCCATCCTTGATCGGGCCGCCATTGATCGTACCGGCCACGAGCGCGCCCTTTGCACCCTTCATGCCCAGGCTTTCAGCGATTTCGTCCGTGACAGGCTGGATGCGTACACCGAGCCAACCGCGCCGCGTCTCGCCAAATTCGCCCAGCTGAGCAACGACGCCCTGCGCAATCTGCGAGGGAATGGAGAAGCCAATGCCGATGGAACCACCGCTCGGCGAAATGATCGCCGTGTTGATACCGATCACTTCGCCATCCATGTTGAACAGCGGACCACCGGAGTTGCCGCGATTGATTGCGGCGTCGGTCTGGAGAAAATCGTCATAGGGGCCAGAATTGATGTCGCGGTTGCGCGCGGACACGATGCCGACCGTGACGGTGCCGCCAAGGCCGAACGGATTGCCGATGGCCATGACCCAATCGCCGACGCGCATTTTGTTGGAATCGCCGAACTTGACTGCCTTCAACGTCTTTGCGCCGGGATCGACCTTGAGAAGTGCAATATCTGTCTTGGTGTCGGTGCCAACCAACTCCGCCTTGAGCTTGGAGCCATCCGAGAAATTGACCTCAATGTCATCCGCATCGGCAATGACGTGATTGTTCGTGACGATCAGCCCCTTGGCTGCATCCACGACAAAGCCGGAGCCAAGCGACTGCGCGGTCTGCGGACCGCTATCCTGCTCGCCATCCTCTCGATCTTTGAAGAACTCATCGAAATAGTCCTGAAAGGGCGAACCATCGGGCAGTTTCGGCATCGGGACTGCTTCCGGGCCACCGCCCTTCGAGCGCTGCGAACTGGAAATATTTACCACCGAGGGCATCAGCCCTTCGGCCAGATCGGCCACTGATTCTGGCCCCTTCGCGAAGGCTGGAATGCTTGTTGCGGGCAAGGTTGCCGCTCCCAACATGAGCGCGGCGCTCACGGCTAATACATAGCTGCGGAGTCTGGTCATCGAGAAAGCGCCTCCCGGCAATCGTGATGTTGGCAGAGTTTTAGCCCGCCGGTTCTTGGATAAAAATGGGGCGGGTTTGGGGCTTTGCGTTCCAACCCGCAATTTCGTGATAATCAGCCGTGCGCCAACCATACGATCAGCACGCCAGCCGCCATTGCAGCAATACCCGCAATCCTGAGCACAGGTTCCGGCATCTCGATCATATCGCGGGCCAAACGCTTCGCAGCGTTTGGAAACCCGCCATAAACCAGCCCTTCAAACACGAGTACCAGCCCGACAGCCGTGAATAAGTATTCCACGGACTATTGGGCCGGCGCAGGCGCAGCAGGAATTGCAGGCGAGTGCGCACCAGTCGTCGCGCTTCCGCCAGAATCCTTGAAATAGCGGAAGAACTCCGAATCCGGTGACAGCAACATGGTGGTGCCCTGCCCGTCGAGCGCCTGCGTGTAGGCGTTCATCGAGCGATAGAACTCAAAGAATTCCGGGTCACGACCAAACGCCTCGGCAAAGGTCTTGTTACGCTCGGCTTCGCCCTGACCGCGAACGATTTCCGCATCGCGCTGTGCAGCGGCAACAATTTCCACTACCTCACGATCGGCACGCGCCTTGATACGCTGGGCAGCCTCACGACCGTTTGCCCTAAGCCTTTCAGCTTCCGCAAGACGCTCGGCCTTCATGCGCTCATAAGTCTGCTGCGAAACTTCCGCCGTCAGGTCGGTGCGGCGAATGCGAACATCCTTGATTTCAAGGCCAAGCGACATCGCGTCCGGCGCGATCTGTTGCTGAACTTCGCCCATCATGACGCCGCGTTCTTCCGACAGCGCCGCCTCGAAGCCGCGCTGGCCGTAGACCCGGCGCAATGCAGCGTCGAGACGCGTGCGGATGCGCTGTTCAGCCAGACTGACCTGACCGGAAACCGCAGCGCGGAAACGGCGAGGATCGGCAATGCGATAAGCAACGAACGCATCGACATCATAGAACTTGCCGCCCGACACCTGCACGCGGATGTTATCCATGTCGAAGCGCATCAAGCGATCTTCGATGATCTGGACGTTATCCGCATCGAACATGCCGAAAGGAAGTTTGAAATAAATGCCGGGCTGCGCTCTTAACATCGACGATTTCGCCGAAGCGCAGCACGATTGCCTGCTCGCGCTCGTTCACCACGAATACGGACGAATAGACGAGGACAGCGATAACGGCGATAGCTGCGCCAATAATCTGGAGACGGCTCAACATTAGTTCGCTCCCTCAACGGCACGCTTCTGCAACTCAGGCAGCGGCAGATAAGGGACGATGCCCTGCCCTCCCTTTTCGTCGACAATCACCTTGTTCGAAATCTTTCAGAACACGCTCCATCGTTTCAAGGAAGAGACGCTTGCGGGTCACGTCCGGCGCCTTGGCATACTCGTCATAGACCGAGATAAAGCGCTGAGCCTCACCTTCCGCTTCCTGCACTACGCGGTTTTTATAAGCGGCGGCGTCTTCTGTAATCTGCGCACCCTGCCCGCGCGCCTGACCAAGCTTTTGATTGGAATACTGGTTCGCTTCCTCAACAAAACGGTCTTCGTCCTGCTCGGCGCGCTGAACCTCGTTAAACGCATCGGCAACCTCTGGCGGCGGTGATGCATCTTCGATGGAAATCGCGTTGACGGTCACGCCCGTACGGTATTCATCCAGCGAACTCTGCATGATGCTGCGAACATTGTCGGCAATGCCCTGACGGTCGTCGCGGAAAATATCCTGCGCGGGGCGACGGCCTACGACTTCGCGCATGGCGCTTTCGCCAAGCTGGCGCACCATTGAGTCGGGGTCCGTCACGTCAAACAGATAGGCTTGCGGATCACTGACCTGATAGGCAATCGAGAACTGCACATCGACGATATTCTGGTCACCGGAAAGCATCAGCCCGGAAGTCGCGGCATCGCGTGAGCGCGAGCCGATTGTAACCAGCTTTTCAGCGGTGTTGACCTTCTCGATAGTCTCAATAGGCCAGAAATGGAAATGCAGACCGGGCTGAGACAACTCGGCTTTCGGCTTGCCGAATACAAGTTCAACGCCCAGCTCGTCCGGCTGGACGGTATAGATCGATTTGAACAACCAGCCAGCGAGCAGCGCCAGCACGACAAATGCGGCGATTGCGGTGCCCGAAGTGCCGCCACCAGGCAGTGCATTTTTCAGGCGGTCTTGCCCCCGGCGAATAATATCTTCCAGATCGGGCGGCGAACCTTGCGGTCCGCTTGGACCCTTGGGGCCTTGGCCCCATGGCCCGCCATTGTTGCCGCCGCCTCCCCAAGGGCCGCCGCCATTGCCGCCACTCTGATTATTCCAGGGCATGAAATTCCTTTCCCGCTGCGCCGGGTTGAAGGCCGGCGTCGAAGATTTTTATCCTCTATAGGGAGTGGACACGCGCCTTTCAACGCGGCCGAGCCTTTGCGCCGCATTTTGTGACCAATTGAATAGGGATTTATCGCTAACCGGCGAAGTTGGGACTTCCACCCTTCACCATCGACGTTGATAGATCACATAACGTGTCGCATGAGTGTCGCGCTCGCCTGCGGGATGGTCCGCGCTTTCGACGACTTCCCAATCTTCATGCGAAATTGCCGGAAAATGCGTATCGCCCGGCACCTCACCCAAAACATGCGTGACATTCAGCCTATCGGCGCGGTCGAAAAGTGCGCGGAAAATATCGCCACCGCCGATCACCGCAATCTCGTCCGCTCCAGAATCGCTGGCAATTTGTAGCGCTTCATCGACAGAAGTCGTCAGCCTTGCGCCTTCGGCACTGTAAGCCGGATCACGGGTAACGACGATATTCAGACGTCCCGGCAACGGACGACGCGGCAGGCTTTCCCACGTCTTGCGCCCCATAATGAGAGGCTTTCCCATTGTCTCGGCTTTGAAACGCTTGAGATCGGATGACAGCCGCCACGGCAATCCGCCCTGGTGGCCAATGACCCCATTGTCAGCGATGGCAACGTAAAAAGCGATGCGCATGAACCAGATCAGACCGCGATCGGCGCTTTAATCGAGGCGTCGGCGACGTAGTTTTCCAGCCGGAAATCCTCGTATTTGAATGCGAACAAATCCTTCACTGCGGGATTGATCCACATGGTCGGAAGCGGCTTTGGCGTCCGGCTCAATTGCTCGCGCGCCTGCTCGAAATGGTTCGAATAGAGATGCGCGTCGCCCAGCGTATGAACAAAATCGCCTAAACCAAGGCCGCGAACCTGCGCAACCATCATGGTCAGCAGTGCGTAAGAGGCGATATTGAAAGGCACGCCGAGAAAAATATCGGCGGAGCGCTGATAGAGCTGACAGGAAAGCCGCCCATCGGACACATAAAACTGGAACAGACAGTGACATGGCGGCAGCGCCATCGCCTCCACTTCGGCAGGATTCCAAGCCGAAACGATCAATCGTCGCGAATAGGGATTGCGCTCCAATTCGCTAAGAAGGTTCCTGATCTGGTCGATGGGTTTGCCATCATGACCACCCGGCCAAGAGCGCCACTGCTTGCCATAAACCGGGCCAAGGTCGCCGTTTTCGTCGGCCCACTCGTCCCAGATGGTGACACCGTTATCCGTTAGATATTTGGTGTTCGTCTCGCCCGCCAAAAACCACAGAAGCTCATGAATGATTGACTTGAGATGCAGCTTCTTAGTGGTCAGAACCGGAAAGCCTTGCGAGAGATCAAAACGCATCTGGTAGCCGAAAACACCACGCGTCCCGGTGCCGGTGCGGTCGCTCCGGTCGGTTCCGTGATCCAGCACGTGCTGCAGAAGGTCAAGATATTGGCGCATGGCTGCCACTGATTCGGGTTCGTGGCCTAGGATAACGAACGGCGCAGAGCAGCGCTATCTGCCCCGCGCCGATTCGGATGGACTGTGGAAAGAACTCAGAGGCTGGCGAGCTTCCCGTAGTGCTTGGCGACCAGATAATAGAAGGTCACGCGTGCCTTGGTGCGATCTGCAGACATGGCCTGACATACCTTTTCCAGAATGAAATCAGCCTTGGAGGCATCGGATTCGCCCAGTTTCTTGGCGATGAAGCCCTTTTTGATGCGATCCAGCTCTTCCGGGTCGGTGCACGACACCAGTGCTGCATCCGCGTTGCGCAAGGCAATACCCAAATGTTTTACGATCTTGTCCACGACCTCTTGCGAAGCGGTCGCGTCATACTTTTTCACGTCTGCGAGATAGTCAGCCATTATTCCCTCCGTCTCAACCGCAGCGTGCGTTTTCTGATGGCACCTGCGTTCCACGCAACCAAGCTGCGATTTTTGGCGGTTTCAAGTCAAGTTGAAGGCGCTTTTCTTTTTGTTTGTGCATGCCTATATGTGCACCGTCAGCTTGTCTGACTATGGCGATAAACGGCCGATGAAATAAGCCATTCGGACCCGGGGGCGGTACCCGGCGCCTCCACCACAAACCGCAATACCGCTGGGTGCTGCGGCTTGTGATGGGGGCGAAACAGGATCGACGAGGGTGTAAAGATCGGACTTTTGCCCGGCATAGTACCACCGTTATCGGGCTAAACTTATAGTTGCAAACGACAACTATGCTGAGGCACGTCTCGCTGCTTAATGCGGCGCGATAGTCTCGAATAAAGCCCTGTGGGTTAGCACCTTCAGGCGGGGTTCGGAGGTACCTGGCAACAGAAACCTCCACCTTTCTCCACAACATTGATTTCGCGAAATTACTTGTGTTTGGCCCGCCACAACGCTGTCATCTGTCAATTTCGCGTTCCAGCGCGCGATAGCAGTTTACCTAGCGTCCAAGCTTGACTAGACGTATGCAACGGAATCGAAAGAAACTTGAGCCCCATGGCGGAAGACCAAATCCGATATGACATTCTAGCCCAAGAGGCCTTGCGCGGTGTTATGCGCAAGGTGCTGGCAGAGGTCGCGCGCACCGGGCTGCCGGGCAACCACCACTTCTTCATCACATTTCTGACGGGCGCGCCCGGCGTGCGGGTTTCAAGCCGCTTGCGCGAGCGTTACCCGGAACAGATGACTATTGTGCTGCAATTCCAGTATTGGGATTTGAAGGTCACCGAGACAGGCTTCGAAGTGGGGCTTTCCTTTGCCGACGTGCCGGAAAAGCTGGAGATCCCTTTCTCTGCAGTGCGCGGCTTCTATGATCCGTCAGTCAATTTCGAACTGGAGTTCGATGTAAAGACAGATACGGTCGTTGAAGAGCCGGTCCCGCTGGTTCCTGAAAAGAAGACCAAGGCAAAAAGCGAAAAAGCCAAGAAGGTTGCGGCTGAACAGCCAGCAGAACCTGCGTCGGACGATTCCGAAAACGGAAAAGGCGCGCAGGTGGTTTCGCTCGACGCGTTCCGCAAGAAATAGGCATGGCCGAAATCGTCAATCTGCGCATGGTCCGCAAGCGAAAGCAGCGAGCCGATGCGCAGAGCGTTGCCGAGGCAAACCGGCTGCTGCACGGACGCAGCAAAACGGAGAAGCGCGTTTCTGACGCAGAACGAGAAGCGGCAATACGGCATTTGGACGGCCATCGCCGTGACGCGCCGGACGACAAATGAGCGCTGTCGTAAAGCGCTCCGTTTCCATTCGCGGCCACCGCACGTCTTTTTCTGTTGAGCAGCCTTTCTTTGAGGCGTTGCAGGAAATTGCTGCCGCGCGCGGGCAAGCCTTCGCTGTGCTCATTGCCGAAATTGATGAAACGCGCTCGCGTGATACGAACCTGTCATCTGCGATTAGGCTGTATGTGCTGGAGTACGTGCGCAACCGAACTGCTTGAGGTCGCACAGTCGTCATTTCGCTTTTGTGCTCGCTTCAAAAGAGGCAAGTGCGGTATCGGCTTTGAATTCCCAAGGTTTAACCTGCCCTTACCCGCCTGCTGACATCTTTGCCGGGGAGCGCAAAGGCAATGTGGCGTCCGGTAAAGCCTGCAAATTAGCCACCAGCGCCGAGCGAACGCAAAAAGTCCGTGATGCTGGACGGCTTTGGCGCAGGCGGGAATTGTTGCGGTTGCGCAGGAGCAGCACGGCGCGGAGCGGGTTGAGGTGCTGGTGCGGAACGCTCTTGAGCGGGTGGTTGCTGTGGCCTTGCCTGTGGAGTAGGTGCATTTGGAGGAACTTCTGCCTCAGCGGGTGCTGCCTGTTCAAGTGCGGGCGTAGGCGGTGACGGGTCTGCGGGAGTTGGAGTTGGTGTCGCAGGCGAGGGCTGGCTTGGCGAAGGCTTTTCTGCCGGTTGCGCAGCGCGGGCACGCTCTTCCGCCTCCTTCCGAGCCTCCTCTTCAGCCTTGCGCGTTTCTTCGGCTTTGCGCGCTTCTTCAGCCTTGCGAGCCTCATCGGCGGCGCGGACGCGAGCCTCCTCCTCTGCCTTGCGAGCGGCTTCTTCCTGCGCTTTGCGTGCAGCAGCTTCTTCGGCCAGACGCCGTGCTTCTTCTTCCGCTTTCACACGGGCTTCTTCTTCAGCCTTTCGACGAGCCTCTTCTTCAAGACGGCGCTGCTCCTCTGCCGCGCGTTTACGCTCCAGATCAAGCGAGGCGTAATAATTTGCTTCGCGTCGAAGACGCTGCTTTTCGAGAAGTGCGGCCTGCATGGCCTCCACCCTCGCCTGCTCTATTTCAAGCGCGCGCTGCGTGAGGAACTGGCCGAGCGGCTGCGTATCGAGTGTGACCGCTGGCTCCGCAAGCGATCCAGCGAGCGTAAAATCGACGGTCGGTTCAGAACCGACGAGCGCTTCATCACCGGGCTTATAGGCGAGTGCGCCCTTCGCTTCGATGTCGAAACGATTGAGGTCCAGTTTGATCTCGCTGGAAAGGACGCTGTCCGCACGCTCGAACCTGATGGGTGGAATACGGACGATCCCGCCAGCAACGGTGAAAGCAACGTCGGTATCGCCCGCGTCGAATGTCGACTTGCGCACGATTTCTGGAGCAAAGCGAGCGGTGCGCGGCGCATCGACGTCGCGGCCAATCGCATCGACGGCCTTTATCAATTCCGGGAAAGCGGCGGGGTCTAGCCCCTTGACCGCGACACCCTTGAGTGACGCGCTGCCGGAGCCTGCCAACGACGACATCATGGCGCTGATGGATTTACCGCTGGCGGTCAGGCTGGCTGAAATATCGGCCGCGCCGGACAAAGCGGAGGAGTCGACGCCAAGCTTCGGCAAAACATTTTCGAGCTTCGCGCCAGCAAGGCGAAACTGCCCGGTAAAGAGGCCGGTGGCGGCGCTATTCTTGAGGTCAAACAACCCGGTCAGCGTGCCGTCATTAAAACGCGCGCTGAATTCAGGAACCTTCAAGCCCTCATCATCCAGCTTGAGCGACACGACAGCATCCTGCGCGGCGACATCCCCGCCGAAAACGAGAGATGCGGCGCTGACATCAAGATCAGCTCTCAGCGGGGCATTCATATCCGGCTGGAAGGGCGCAGCTGGCCACCCCTCGCCCGCGTGATCGAAAGCACTTGGCCCAAGCACCATTTCGGCAGCCTGCCCCAAATCAATTTCGTCCGTAACCAGAGTGCCGGTGATGTTCGGCAGGCCCTCGCGCACCTCGACATTCAGATCGCCGGAAACGGCGCGGTCGGCGAGTGTGCCGCCAAGATTACCAAGCACCAGCAGAGCTTTTGCGTAATCCACATCTGCCTTGAGCTTTGCTCCCATTCCCGTACCCATGCCGGGGAAGGAGAAGACCTGCCGTCATGAGCCACGGCTCGATATCGGTGGCATCCAGTATGGCCGCGCCGCGCAGGCGCAAGCCATCGGTGGGTGCCGCAACCATTCCGGCAAAGGAAGCCGAGCCAGTGTCAGAACTGAGCTTGATCGAGGTTTGCAAACCGGTCGTGGCGATGCCGTTGGAAGTGATTTCCGCCTTTGCGGGTCCGATCAGTCCGAGCGGCAGAACCGGCGAGCCGCCTAACGCCAGGAGCGCGGCCCCATCTTCGGCGGCGAGATTGGCTTTCAGATCAAGCACAGCGGCATCGGGCTTATCCAACGCGCCGGACGCCGAGAATGTCGCATCGATTGCGGTACCGCCTGCAGTTCCTTTTGCCGTGAGGTGCAAATCCGCTTCGTCATCATCATGCGCGCTTGCATTGGCAACAACGTCGATCCGCGCGTCCTTAAGCAGGCCGGTATAGTCCTGCGCGCTGCGCGCCATCCATTCCGCAAATTTGCTGGAGGAGGATTGGGCGGCCAGTTGCATGAGTGGCGCGAGGTCATCACCGATGAGCGTAGCGTCGAGTTTCGCCTTCGGTTGCGCACCGAGTTGTTCCACCTGTCCCGCTGCGGCGATGGAAGCGCCCGCGAGGCCCGATATGGACAGGCGGTCAATGTCCGCCGTCTGGCCAGACAGGCGCAGGGCAAGGTCGATATTATCCGCCGCCTGCCGAGCATCACCTACTGGTCCAGCCTTAAATTTGAGATCGACATCATGATCCGAGAAGCGGTTTTTCCAATCAGCGTCGAAGAAGAAAGACGCAAGCGCTGCAGCAGCATCGGAACTGGTCGCGCCGCCATCCAGCGTGACGGCAAGATGAGGCTTTGCGCCCTGCCCTTGCGTGCGGGCGACGGTCCCCTCGAAGCGTGCACCACCCAGAATGAGTTCGAGATCGTTCAGCACTTGCCTATCGGGGGTAAGCTCGACTTTCGCTTCGACCCCGGCGTTGGACAAGCGGCGCACAGGCGCATCAATGTCGTTTGCGAGCCAGCTTGCAAATCCAGAAGGCTGGCCGACTGCGACAAGCAATTTGCCATTGAACCCTAACGACGGACGCGCGGAAAAAACACCATTTGCTTCCAGTGTCGTGCGGCCCGGCAGGGATGCTGTCAGCTTGTCGATTTGCCAGCCGCGCTCGGCGGTGGTGGCCGTGAAGGCAACGTCACGAACGGTAGTGCCGCCCGCGACGATGGCGGGAAGTTTGATGTCCACCGCACCGGGCATTGTGGGCAGCGGAACACTGCCCAACAGGGATTCAATGGCATCAAAGCGTTGCGCCATTGTTGCATCGCTTGCACCTTGCTGGTCGGCATCATCGCCAAGCCGTATTTGCTGTCCGGTTGCCGTGATGGAGAAGTGCGGCTCGACACCCAACTCAACGGTCGCCGTGCCGTTCGCGACATAAGGATCATCGACCGGACCCGCCTCGAAGCGGAACTCCTCAATCGACAGACGCTTGTCGCCAAGTTCGAAACGACCGCTGGCCCGGTTTCCAACCTGCGCCTGCATGTCGTTGCCTTGCCGATTGCCCTTGGCGGCGGGGAGACGCTCATTGGCGTGGAACTGACCCTTATAACTCAGCACGCCGCTATTGCTGCTGGCCAAGCCTTCAAGATCGGCAATGACCGGCAGATCAGCCGGTTCAACCTTGACCTTAAGCCGCAAGCCTTCGGCATCAGCCACGCCGGACGAACCGGAAAGGGCAGCCTTGCGCCCGTTGAAACGCAGACTGCCGTCGGCGCGCCAAGGCCCGGCGAGGCTGCGCGCGGAAACGGTGGCGTTGACCTCGGTAATCTCGCGCTGGATGCCGTTGGCGGCGCGAATGCTGACTTCGCCATCCGTGATGGCTACATGCTCCAGCGTGATGTTGCGGGGATTGAACGGCGTATTCGGGCGAAGCACCCAATCAACCTTGCCGTCATTGTCGATATTGATACTGGCCTTCGGGCGGACGAGCCGCATGTCGAAAATCAACACATCGCCGCTGAGAAACGGCGCAAGCTCCGCATCCATCGAGAATTGATCGACAGTCATGGCAAGCTCGCCTGACGCGTCGCGCACAGTTACATCGGAGAAAGTGACGGACGGAAAGGGCAGGATGCGGGCTTTGGCAGCGCCGTTGACCTTAACTTCGCGACCGAGAACGGCACTGGCCTCTCGCTCGAAATCGGAACGATAGGACGTCCAGTCAATAAAATACGGCCCCACCAGCGCGACCATAAGCGCCAACACGATCAGGCTGCCGACAAAAACAAAAAGGCGAGCGAGCATCGACTCTCAACAACTGGCCGGGGTTTGGTTCGCTGAACAGTTACAGCGAGTTGCGCTTATCTTAAACGCTTCATTGAGCCGATAAAGCAATAAATCAATAGCGAAAGAACACCTTGCCGGGGTTCATTATATCGTGCGGGTCCAGCGCTTGCTTTATGGCAACCATGAAATCGACGGCATCGCCAAGCTCATGCCGCAGAAAGCCCATCTTCCCCTGCCCTATTCCATGCTCGCCAGTGCAGGTTCCGTCCATTGCAACGGCGCGGGCGTTCAGCCGCGCAACAAAGCTTTCCGCCACCTCGATTTCCTTTGGGTCATCGGGATTCATCAGAACGAGAACATGAAAATTGCCGTCGCCAACATGGCCGACAATGGGAGCGATTAGACCCGAACGGGCAATGTCGTCTTCCGTCGCAGCTATGCATTCGGCTAAGCGGGATATCGGCACGCATACATCGGTGGATAGGGCCTTCGCGCCAGGACGCAGGGTTTGCGACGACCAATAGGCGTTATGACGCGCCTTCCACAATTCGGTGCGTTCCTCCGCAACAGTTGTCCAGATAAATGGACCGCCCCCGAACTCGGACGCGATTTCTCCAAAGGTTTCGGCCTGTTCGGCAACACTCGCCTCGGACCCGTGAAATTCCAGAAACAGGCACGGACTTTCCGGATAATTGAGCTTGGAATAGGCAATCATGGCGCGCATCTGAAGCTGATTGACAAGTTCGATACGGGCGACAGGGATCCCCATCTGAATGGTCATGATGACGGCATTGCACGCCGCCTCGACGCTCGGAAACGGGCAGACGCCGCCGGAGATTGCCTGCGGGATGCCCGCAAGCTTGAGCGTCAGCGAGGTGATGATGCCAAGTGTTCCTTCAGACCCGACAAGCAACCGCGTGAGATCATATCCTGCGGAACTCTTCCGCGCACGGCTTGCTGTTGTGATGGCGCGGCCATTGGCCATGACGGCAGTCAGCGAAATGACGTTTTCGCGCATCGTGCCATAGCGCACCGCATTGGTGCCCGAAGCGCGCGTTGCCGCCATGCCGCCAAGGCTGGCGTTTGCGCCCGGATCAATCGGAAAGAACAGCCCACTATCTCGCAGGTGCCGGTTCAAATCCTCCCGCGTAACTCCCGGCTCGACGGTGCAATCCAGATCTTCGCTATTGACCGCGAGAATACGGTTCATACGGGATGTATCGACGCAGATACCGCCGCCCGGCGCATTCACATGACCTTCGAGCGACGTGCCGGTGCCGTATGCAATGACCGGTGCGCGGTGCTCGGCACAGACGCGTACGACTTCCTGAACCTCGTCTGTGCTCTCAGGAAAAACAACAGCATCAGGAGCCTGATTGGGAATGTAGGTCGTCGTGTGCCCGTGCTGCTCGCGGATTGCCTGACCTGTCTGGAACCGGTCGCCAAATCGCTGTTTCAAAATACCGAGCGCAGCAGAGATTCCATTCTCATTGCGAGCCACCGCCGCCAAATCCTTCAAAGCCATCTCATCCTCCTTCACGCCAGCCGAGCGAAATCGTTATGGCGGTGGCCCGACCAGAAGTCGAAGGGAAAATAATGATTTGCAGTGAACCAAAGGCGTTGCTTCGCCGTTGAATGCTACAAATTAAATCAACGGGCGCCTGCATGAACGACGCGACTAACAAAAATGACTGGCATCAAACGGACGATTTGCATGCGCCCAAGGGCAAGGGCGATCCGTTTGCCGCAGCAATGCGCGCCACAAGAATGCCGATGCTGATTACCGATCCCAACCTGCCGGACAACCCGATCGTTTTTGTAAACGAGGCGTTCCTGAGATTGACCGGCTACAAACACGACGAGATCATGGGCAAAAATTGCCGGTTTTTGCAGGGCGCGAAGACAAGCACCGAAGATGTGGCGAAAATCCGCGAAGCCATTCGCACAAGAGAAGACATATCCATCGACGTGCTGAATTATCGAAAAGATGGCAGCTCTTTCTGGAACGCGCTGTTCATGAGTCCGGTGATCGATGAATCCGGCAAACTGCTCTATTTCTTTGCCTCGCAACTCGACGTCACCGACCGAAAACAAGCCGAGCAGGAAATTGCGAAGCAAAAGACCAATTTTGAGATTGCTGTTCGCGAGCGCACAAGAGAACTGGAACGCGCACTGGAATCGAAAAACACGCTGATTCACGAGGTGGATCATCGCGTGAAGAATAATCTCCAGATCGTTGCATCGCTGATTTTAATGCAAAGCCGGAATGTAAAGGATGAGGCTGCGCGAGAAACATTACGGTCTGTCCTCGGACGTATCGAAGCGCTTGGTTCGGTTCACAAGCTGCTTTACCAGACCAATGACCTACCGCAATTGAACGTGGCCGATCTGGTTCGAGAGCTCGTAACAAATCTCATGGCGTCTTCCGCGCATGAGAATGTTACCGTCAACTTTGACCTAGATGATATTGAAATTCCTGCTGAAAAAGCATCCCCCATAGCGCTTCTCGTCAATGAATTGGTGACGAATGCCATAAAGCACGCGTTCGAACCCGAACAACCCGGAAATATATTCGTAAGAGTGAAGGATGGTGACGGCAGCGTAACCGTGGAGGTCGCTGACGATGGCAAGGGAATCGGCAC
>JASGJA010000001.1:0-179237 GCA_049840935.1 Mesorhizobium sp. | reverse complement strand
TGCCAAAAAGCGCGATTTTTCCCTGCATTTTCCCGTTAGCAGGGAAAGCCCTCACCAGAGACCGGTTCGCTTCGCACTGCAAACACCACCAAGCAGTCCTCGCATTTCCGTCCTTTTCCTACTGTCTCAGGAAAGCGGCGTGTTTTCTGTGGGTTACGGGCGGCCGCCAGACAACACTTGGCCGAATATCTCTGATCTTGTCGACTGAGACGCGGTTTTGGCCGATCCGTCTCTACGGACACTTTTCAGGTTCCAGGTGTTTTGTGCTGTCCATCGCCCCGATGATTGGCTGATGTTGTCGGAAGCGAGCCAGAAGCTCCGACTGTTGCCGCCATGATGCGGGCAGATCAATGAACCGGGAGAGGTGCTGCGCTATCAGGCTCGCTGGCTGTGTACCGGTAAGGATGCTGTCGGTGATTGATGGCGACAGGAAAGCCAATGGCAGAATGCGGCTGACATCCGCAGGGGCCGCGTTCTCCGACTTTGCAACCTCGATGATGGTCTTGCCTTGGCCGTAAGTCGGAATGGCAAGGTAGCGCTGAGCTTTCAGAACCAGCCTAACGAGATTGGCATCTGGTTCGCGATTCTGGTCGGCGGCGTTGGTTACCACCATGCGCATCTCGACACCCCGGCGCCTGAAGGTCAGGGGGCAATCGAAAGCGATGATCCCATTCTCGTGATCCTGCTCGAAGATCGAACCATCGGACGTGAGCGCCTGCACCACAGCCGAACGGTCGATCGCGATGGTGAGCAAAGCGGGTTTCAGCGTGACACTACTGACCAGCCTGTGCGCAAGCTCTCGACATGGTTGGATCTTGCCTTCTTTGATGCGGTCAATGATCGTTGCCGCCTGATCCAGCGCAACCGCCAGACTGGCGCCCGGAGCAAACATCCGCACCCAGTCTGTCAGCATTTCCCTTCTTGTTGGTGTGAACCGAGCAGAGCTTTTGACCCGCTTCATCGTAGACCAGCCCGGTAAGCAGATGGCCGTTTGCAACGTTGGATGAACTTCTGCGTGCTGGTGCCTGCGTCTTCAACAGGCGCTGCACATCATCGAACAGTTTTGATCGACAATGGCTTCATGCTCGCCGTCGTAGTTCTTGTCCTTGTGCCGGACGCGACCAACATAGGTAGGGTTCGAAAGCAGGTAGGCAAGTTTGCCGCGGCTGGTGATTTGCACGGCTGCCTTACCGGCAATCGACATTGCCTCGGAAAGGAACGTGGCCGCTTCCTCGATCACGGCCAAGATGGATTTGAGCTCGCGGCGATCGGCTCAATGGGATCGCCCGCCTCGCCGAAAATTTGAAAGCCAGTGATCAGACCTTCGAGATGGCGAAAGTCCGGCTCCATTTCGTCTAGTACCTCTAGAACATGGCGTGTTGTATTTCCGTCCTTTGCAATCGGCCCATTCGCCATTGTCACGCTCCTTGCGAAGCACCAGTGCTTCCTTTCGAGAGGAAGTCGAGCGGAATGTGCAGGGAGCTATTTTGTAGCCAACCCGACAATGCAAAGGCTGATTTTTCAATGACCGAGAGGGGGCCGAAGGCAGCCGGTCCGCTATACTTTCACGCCGTGCAAAAAGCGAACAATCCCAAAAACGCGGTCAAAGTCGCAGTGCGCAATTCATTATGCAGACCATGAGATCAGCGGTTCATTGGAGCTATCTAGTTTCGGTGGCGGTTTCGTCAATCGCGATTATTGAATCGAGTGCTGAGGTCCGGGTGGGTACGTCTGACTAATTCGACCAAGACATGGTTCACTTCGTAATGAAAAACCCGAGACGGGCGAGCGGAAACTGACGACTCTAGTCGTTTTGCCGCAACAAGCGATCCTCAATGGTAACACGCTGAGAAGGGCGCATGACTAAAGCTATGTCTCCACACCTAGCACAAACTTGCTGACAGGAATTTATCACCCATCTTCAAGCACCGTCCGAGATCGTTAGCTCCCGTTGCTATGCAGCGAGCCCCCGCAGCTAGAAGCGTTTCTGCCCTACCCTTTCTTGGATCGTTAGGATCGACAAAGCCTATTGGAAACATGCCCGCCTCTTCTGCGGCTGCTATCCCGTGGAGGCTGTCATCAACCACAATGCATCGCTGCGGAGAGACATCAAACTCCCGTGCGCAGTGAAGAAACAGATCCGGTGCGGGTTTCGGTCTGAGAACGTGGTCAGCGCTGAAAATGTGTCCTTTGAATGCCAGCCATAGCCTCGTTCGTCCCAGACTCCGGGTAAGTCTGTGCAGGGAACTGTTAGACGCAACGCATATCGGGCACGTCAAACTCGTAACGATATTCGAGATACCATCGATTTCTTCGATCCCGTCGAAGCTTTTGTAGAGACGCCTTTGCCACGTCTTGAAAAGCTCGTCTATTTCGATAATACCCAGTGCTTCCTGACAAAAGACGCGTGAAGTGCTCTCCGCATTGCCCGTAAAAGACAGATGCACCTCCTCGGTGCTCATCTGCACTCCGAACTCTCGCAATGTTTCAGACATCAGTCGACTGGCGAGCAGCTCGCTATCGATCAGCACTCCGTCGCAATCGAAAACAACAAGCGCAGTATTGGGGAGAACGATAGGATTGAGAGGTATTCCCTCGACCCTTGTCGGCGACCCGCGCTGGTTCACGTCCTGCTGCACCCCGATCAACTCGCGCGCTTGTTGACCAACTCGACAAACTGCCGCGCCCTGTCGAGACAGGCAGCCTGCTCAAGCCTGAAACGGTTGCTGATCTCCATCATCAAGATCGTGCCGGGAAGGAAAGTGAGCTCCGAAAATATTTTGTCCCAGGGTATGTCACCCCAACCAAGTGGCAGATGCAGATCACCCAGACCGAGCGCGGAAGCCTCTTGCGGGAAAAAAAAAGGTGTATCACCTGCCAACTGCCCGAAGGAGTCATGCACATGCAGATGACCGGTAACGGGAGCCATTGTGCGTAACTCGCTCATATAGTCCAGGCCGCGATAGGTGCACTCGATGTACGCGTGGCTGAAATCCGTCAGTGCAACGAGATTGGGACTATCGAGGGATCGCACGGTATCTGCTACTTGAGATGGTGTCTTACGGTATTGACCGCCCTCAACCGTGAAGATGTTCTCCAAAGCCACCCGAACATCATATCTGGCTGCAAACTCGGTAAGCTCAACCAACGCGTCATATTCGCGCTTGTCGGCTTCGGCGCGATCAAACGGCAAGCGGGGACTGACGAACCCACTGTGATGAACCAATATTCGCGCACCGAGTTTATCGCACACCTGAACCAGGGCTTTTGCCACATCGATCTGTCGCCCAACTGTCGCTGCATCCATGAAATTCGATGACACCAGACCGTGTACCGAATACTTCAGCGGAAATTGTTTTGTGATATTGGCGAGCGCGTTCAGGCGCCCATCGATCACACGCCCGCCAGCAACAATATCGACCGTTCCCAGACAAAGCTCGGCAAAATCTGCCCCCAAGTCTGAGTAATATCGCAAGTCATTTGAGATCAACTCGGCATGCCCATCTTTTGAGACCGTATTAAATCCAATTCCGGAGATTATGCTCACTTTTCAAATTCCTCTGGCCTAGCAGACCACTGGTCACTTGCGTTGTAAAAACGTTGCCGGCTCCTCCGATCGCCTGACGCACAACCCCCTTTAAGAGAGGTCGGACAGCGGACAAGCCTTAAGCAAACAAGATACGCTCACTATGAGTGATATAGCTCATGGTGAGCATATGAACAAGTATAATTTTGCCCAGTTTAAGTTTAATATCAAATATAATTTCTACCATTGTCATACATATGAAATACAACTGCGTATATTATGAGAGGTCCTACTCTCATTCACTGTAATTCAGCAGAAAGAATGGATATATATCCACTAAATTTGCGATACTTACATACCAACTGCACTCGTATGTTTCATTTTCAGAAATAAACTCTCAATCGCGCATGAACCCTAGCGAATACCTGCTCGAATAAAGGATTGAACAAACTGCCTCTGGAATAGAAGGAACCCGATCAAAAGCGGAGCGACGCTAAGCAGTGTCGCCGCAGAAATGAATGACCAGTTTATTCCCTGATCGACAGATGAGAACACCTGCAACCCCACCGTAAGAGGGCGAGAGTTGACCGAATTGCTGACGATGAGCGGCCAGAGAAAATTGTTCCAGTGATAGCTAACCGAAACTAGACCGTAGGCAAGCAGTGTCGGACGAGCCAAGGGCACGTATACGTGCAATAACACCTGCAAGGATGTCGCGCCCTCTATAACCGCAGCATCGTCCAGTTCCTTCGGGATAGACTTGAATGTCTGCCGCATCAGAAAAATCCCAAATGCTGACGCGAAGTAGGGCACCGCCATTCCCAACACTGAATCATGCAGTCCGAGAAAGTTGATCGTTCTGTAATTCTCGACAATCAAGGCTTCTGGCGCAACCATCAGCTGAAGCAGAATGAGCGCGAATAAACTGTTCTTAAAGGGGAAATCGTATCGCGCGAATGCAAATCCAGCCAGCGTCGCAAGAAATATCTGGGCGACCAATATGATAGTCACCAGCATAAATGTGTTCAGGAAGTATCTTGGAAATGGGGCAATGCTCCACACATACTTAAAATTATCAAGCACAAGCGGGCTGGTCAGATTGAAGCTCGACGCATCGCTCGGCAAATGAAATGCAGCCCAAAAAGCATAAAGCAGGGGCAAAATCCAAAAGATTGCGAGAGCCCACGCGCCAGCTATTTCCAGAACGGTTATTCCGCGAGTATTTGTCATCTGTAATGTACTCGCTTTTCCATGAACCGAAACTGGGTGAACGCCAAGACTGCCAGAATAAGCAAAAGTACGACGGACAGCGCTGCCGCGTAGCTCGTATCCCAATAGAAGAATGACGTCTGATAGATGTAGTAGAGCAGCAGGGAAGTCGCGTTATCTGGCCCACCCTGCGTCATGACGATAACCTGATCGACCATTCTGAAGGCGTTCACTATCGCATTTATCAGAATGAACATCGTTGTCGGCAAAATGAGCGGGAACACGACCCTTCTGAAGAAGTGCCACCGCGACGCGCCTTCGATTGCCGCAGCATCCGACAGATTTGGTGGAATGTTTTGGAGCGCAGCCAGATAGAATATCATAAAGAATCCAGCTTCTTTCCAGATACCCACGATAATGATGGCTGGAAGTGCCGTCATTTGATCGCCAAGAAAGCTCACATGCGTAAAGCCGAGCGCTGAAGCGAGCTTGGAGAAAGGCCCTACCTGCGGCGCGTAAAGAAATATCCAGATGTTAGCGACGGCCACCATCGGAAGTATCGTTGGTGTAAAATATGATACCCTCAGAAAAGAACGGCCCGCGATGTTCTTGTTCACCCACAGCGCCATTGTCAGCGCAATAATAATGGATGTCGGAATTGTCCCGGCGGCAAACCATATATTATTGACCATCGCCTTCCAGAACAGCGGATCATCAAACATATACAGGTAGTTTTCTGCACCTATAAATCTTGATGGCCTGTTTGCTTTCGCGGTGGAGAACACACTATGGTATACGGTCGTAATCGCTGGATAGAATGTAAACAGCGTCATAAGAAGCAACGCGGGAGCGAGATACGCCAAACCTGCGGCTGATGATTTGCTCAATCTCAATTTCTCGCTCCCGCTTGGGACTTACTTATAGGAACGAAGCAGCCCTTCGGCAGTCTTCTGCGCCGCATCAAGTGCGGTCTGAGGATCCGACTGCCCAGTCACTACCTGCGCGATGGCATCCTCGAGCGCCTTCGTGACACGAGATCCGTCATGCGTCGAGAACTCGGGTTCAGCATTCTCCAACTGCTTGAGCGCGACCAGAGTATCTGGATATTTCTCGATGTACGCCTTCATTTCCGGAGCTTCCCACGCGTCCGCTCGCGAAGCGACATATCCGGTTTGAATGCTCCAGCGGGCTGCCTGCTCGGGGCTTGTCATCCACTTCATGAACTTGACACTCGCTGCCTGCTGCTCGGGAGTTCCGCCTTTGAAGACAACCATGTTGCCGCCCCCGGTCGGACCTCCCGGTCGCTTGCTGGCGGGGATCAAACCCACACCGAGATTGAACTTCGCCTGATTTCTGACGTTCGCTATGTTGCCGGTGGACGCGTAGAGCATTGCCGCTCTGCCACCGATGAATTCGTCGGGAGCAGTGCCGGTATTTATAACGCCCGTTGGCATCACCTTATGTTTCTGGGAAAGGTCGGCCAGAAACTGCATGGCTGCGACTGATTCCGGAGAGGCAAGGTTTACCTCGGTCCCAGAACTGTTTGTCAATTCTGCGCCAGCGGGAATGGACAAGCCGTTGAAGTACCATCTTGCCGTATAACCGGACGGTATCAAAACTCCCCATTGCTGAGCGGTTCCGGTGCCTGACACCGTGAGTTTCTTGGCCGCTTCCACCAGTTCATCCCAATTCGCCGGAGCCTTCTCAGGGTCCAATCCAGCTTCCTTGAACTTGTCTTTGTTGTAGAGCAGCACCTGAACCGAACGCTGGAACGGGATACCCCAAATCTTCTCATCAATTGTCAGATTGCGCATGAATGGTTCCATGAACCCATCCAGCCAGGCCTTGTCCTCTTCGCCGATGATTTCGTTAATCGGAACGATCGCGTCCTCATCAAGGAGGGTGAATGTGTCTGACGCTGCAAGAACTGCAATCTGAGGCGGCTGCCCGCCTCTCGCTGCTGTCAGCGATTTTGTCAGCGTGTCTGCGTAGTTGCCGGAAAATATCGGCTCAACCCTGATGTCAGGATACTGCTTGTGAAATTCATCGCACATTTCGCCAATGATCTTTGTCAACGGCCCCGTGACCGCAACCGGATAATAGAACTTCAAGTCCACGGCGGCTGCCGGTGACGCTGACACAACCGCCAGCGTGAACAGTGAAATCGCACCAAATTTTAGCGGCATCGACATTTCAACCTCCTACCCTCTGTTAATGATTTTCTTTCCGGTTTCTCTGCTGAAGAGATGTACGTTTTCTGCTCTCCAGGAGATTCTTACATCCGAGCCGATCTCAGGGGCGGCATCCCCGCGCGACAGCCGAACCAGGATCGGAGCACCGTCGTGCATGCAATGAAGGATGATGTCGGCACCCAGATATTCCCGGTTGACGAGCTTCACTTCCAAGCCTTCCGCGGAGAGGAACATCTCTTCCGGCCGGATACCGATCAGGAGATCGGTCCCGTCGAGCGCGCGGATGGGAAAGTCCTTCTTTACGATCTTCCTGAGCGCATCGGTCACCGGGAATACGTTCATCGGAGGAGTGCCGATGAAGCGCGCTGAAAACTGCGATTGAGGCGACCCATACATCGTTGTCGGGTGAGCGATCTGCTCGATGCGTCCGGCATTCAGCAAGACGATCTGATCGGCCATAGTCATGGCCTCGATCTGGTCGTGAGTCACATAGAGCATTGTGATGGCGAGTTTCTTCTGCAAGCCTTGAATCTCCATCCGCATCTCGTTCCTCAATTGCGCATCGAGGTTCGACATCGGCTCATCCATGAGGCAGATCGGGGCGTCGGAGATGATCGCCCTCGCCATGGCCACGCGCTGCTGCTGCCCGCCAGACAGTTGAGACGGCTTGCGCCGCAGAAAAGGCGTCAGGCCAAGCAATTCCGAAACGTGCTCAAGACCCTCTTTTTGGGTTTTGGGATCAACCTTACGTACCTTAAGGCCAAAGAGGATATTTTCTTCTACGTCCAGATGCGGAAACAGCGCGTATGACTGGAACACCATGGAGATGTTACGCTCAGCGGGAGCTCTCTGCGTAACATCTCCATCACCTATATATATTTTCCCGGACGAAACACTTTCCAGACCGGCAACAATTCTTAATAATGTTGACTTTCCACAACCGGATGGCCCCAGTAATACTGTGAAGCTGCCGGAAGGAACATCGAATGAGATGTCTTTCAGTGCGTCGGTCGCCCCCCAAGACTTGCTCACATTTTCCAGACGTATTGAGGTCATGCACGCTCCAATTGGGTCGGTGCGCCAACTCCCACCCCGTGTAAAGGAAAGTCCTGATCAGCCAAACTTACAAAATGAGCGCATACGCACAATATGAGCGTGTCCGATGTAGCTTTCCTTGTCAAGTGGCGGATGATGCAGCTTTGAGTTTGTTCAAGTGCGTGCGGCTTCACCGCTCGGGGAAACGCCGAACGTCTAAAATTAATAACTATTTCAGTAGATTGTGAAATTCCGTAAATGGAAGCGCGGCGCTGTTATTCAGCACCGCCAATCATGTCCGAAGATCCGGCAGTGCCGGGATCAATGAGCAGAATCTCCGCCCCTACACGCTCGTTAAAAGCGGCTACGTAAGTAATCCGACTTGAAGCCCTATCCCTGACTCCCGTTCCATTCCAGCTCCGGCGGAAGAGCCGACATACCGACAATCTGCGCCTCGTGCATCAGATCATAATAGTGAACGGCCTCGCCGCTCTGATCCACAAGAATGATGTTGTAAGAGGGGTCTTGCGAAATGTAGGTCGCGTTCGGGCTCCGTTGCTCGAAGAGCAGATGCTGGCTGACACCGCGGCTCAGCGACATATAGAGGTCCCCTGCCCTTATATTCGCCTCGGCATGTACATGCCCCGCGAATATCCGCCTGACACAACCATGTCGTGTGCAAATTTCCTTGAACTCTTCCGACTGGACGAGGCCAATCTTTTCATGATGCCGGATACCAATTGGAAATGCCGGATGATGCATGAAGATATAAGTATCTTTTTCGCCAGCTTTGACTAACTCGCTTTCAAGCCATCGCAACCGTTTCTCGCACATCCATCCGTATATCTTTCCCTCGAGAACGGTATCAAGAACGATCACGCGTATACGACCGAGATCGAATGCGTATTGCGTAAAGCCATTCTCATCCTGCGGCACCAACGGAAATGCACTTTGAAAGTTCGCGCGATTGTCGTGATTGCCTATCGTGAGTTGGAAAGGAACAACGAGCTTGGCAAGTATGTCCTTCAGATCGGCATAGGATTCTGGCGAGCCGTCATCGGCGAGATCACCAGTAATGACGCAAATCTCTGCATCGGACTGATATCTGTTGATGCTGTCGATGCATCGCTCCAGTCGGCTCTTGGTGTCTGGAAGTGTATGATTTGATGTGCGGGATATATGCACATCGGTGAGATGGAGGATTTTCATTGTCAAGGATTGTCGCCAAGCAGTTGAACTTTGAAACACTTGCAATATGAGCGGTATTGCTCATATTGTCAATTTGTAAGGAGTTTTGGGAGTACGAGCGTCGCAAGACACCCTAAAAGACCGGCAACCCCCTTCAGCCGAAGATCAGGGCTTGGCAGCGTCGATAATGAACTGGGCGGTTCGGCTGTCAGTAACGAGTGTGTTGATGAAGTTGGCACGTATCGCAGCCAGAACAGCGTCATGCTTGGACTCACCGCCCGCAACGGCTATGACGTCAGGGACTTTTTTCAGAAGCTTCAACGGTATCGTCAACGCCCTCTCGGAAAATTCGAGAGCAATTTCATTTCCGTCCGCATCAAGAATATTGGCGAGAACCTCCGCAGCCGGATTGAAGCTCGATACAAACTTCTGATCCTTTTCCGAAACCGAATCGTGGATCATCGACTGGCCCGAGCGCCAAGGCGCGATGGCCACCATAGCCTTCGTCAGTTTGGGAAACAGGGCATAAGCTTCCTCAATTCCCGGCTCGCGGCGCAAGCTCGCGGCAGCCTGGAGTGAACTCAGCACAATAGGCGCAAATATCGGATAGGAGCGACCGGTCGTAAGCTGGGTGAAACGTCGAGTTGTCTCAGTCGGGCTTTCCCAAAGCGAAGCTGCGGCAGCAACTCCGGCAATCTGGACAATTGTGCACTCAGGTAAAGTCTTGATCAATCTCGAGACACGACTCACCGTCCTGCCTGATGGAAGGCCGAGAATATCTGATTGTTCGACATGCTCGATCAGATAGGACGCTGCGGCCTCGGCCAACACTTGTACCAGATCGTCTTCCGGCAGCCACGGAACTACTATCGCCCGATCCAAGCCCCAAAGTGACTTCAGCTTGTTAGCACGGTCGGGATCCAATCCATCCGGGCGCATCAATGTGATATTCACCAAGCCGGATTCCCGCGCCTCTTTAAGCAGTCGGGCGACGCGAAAGCGACTGATGCCCAACAGTTCCCCGATTGCAGCCCTCGAATCGTCGCCAAGAAAATACATCTCTGCGGCCTGCAGCATGAGAGACGCTCTCGCAGGCGAAATCGCTTTGCGCTCAATTTTTTCGCTTTTACTCTGCGACATGGAGCCACCTATCGACCGGTATCATCCCTTTTTTCTTTCACTCACACCTTCGGTCAAGTTATTTTGGAATTGCTTAGGGAAATATGTGGGTGCGAGCTTCTTCTGAGATTTGTGCATTTTCATTTACATAGAATCTATGTTTTGCGCTGCCACTTTTGTTCGAAGGCCGAGATCGGGGCCGTGGAACGAAACTCGCTACGCGGGAAGGCGCTTGCGACTGAGGTATAAGGCACAGAGCAACCATCGCGCTCTGCATTGAGCGTCGCTCGGCGCGGGCAGAGCATGACGGGCTTCTTCAACAAGGAGCCTGACCATGCACAACCAGCTAAACTCGCCAGCGATCAGCCCGCTTCGTCAACGCCTGATCGATGACATGAACCTGCGCCATTTCGGGCACGAAACCCAACGCAACTATCTGCGCGACATCGGACGGCTTGCCAACTTTCTCGGGAGGTCTCCTGATACCGCGACCGTGGATGATCTGCGCCGCTTCCAGATATGGCAGCAAAGCGAGGGCGTCCCGGTGCCGACCATGAACAGTGTCGTGTCGGCGCTAAGGTTCTTCTTCAATACCACGGTTGATCGCCCGGACCTCGCCCGCCGTCTCGTGCGGCTTGCTCACCCGCGCAAACTACCAGTGGTGCTGAGCCGCGAGGAAGTAACACGTCTGCTCGACGCCACGACCTGTCTCAAGCACCAAGCCGCGCTTGGACTTGTAACGGATTTGCGCCTAGCCTATTTGCACCTGCGAAAGAACCGGTTGGATCGAAGGCATATGAAGGGGCTGTCGCTGCTTCAGTGCGACCGGGTGAACGCCGAACGAATGCAGAGCGTAAATCAGCCGATCTCGGGCTCGCGGCCACCACTGTTTGCGCGTTCAATTTCAGCACCCATGCGGTGAGATAGCTTTTGTGCGATGCGTTGTATCTCGGCGACGATTTTGTCCCGCTCCTGGTCGCCAAGTCCTTCTACCAGCAGGCTGACGGCGACGCCGGCCATCGTTTTATTGCGTGAATCGAGAACCGGAGCGCCGAAGCAAATGATACCCTCTGCAACCTGCTGGTTGTCGCAGGAATAGCCCTTAGCCCGCACATCCTCCAGCTCTGCAAGCAGATCTTCCAGTGTTCGCACAGTGTGCGGCGTGCGTGGTGCAGGAAGTCCGTTCTCATACATCTTGCGAACTTCGAAATCAGTCATTGCGCTGAGAAAAGCCTTTCCCGTTGCGGTAAACGCAGCCGGAAGGCGCATGCCTGCACGAAACTCGATGAGTGAGTGACTCACATCCGAATTGCGGGCAGCAATGTACACGACCTCGCTGCCGTCCAGGACCGTCAAAGTGATCGTCGCGCCGGGCATCTGGGTCTCCTGATCCCAAAGAGCTGCGAACTCAGCACCAATGTCCGATTCTTGCAGGAACACATTTGACCAGCGCATGACATGCGGCCCAAGTCGATAGGTCTGATCGGGCCTGCGGATCAGTAATTCGAGCTGAACCAAGGTGCTGCAAAGAGTGTGAGCGCTACTCTTGGCGATGCCAAGGTCGCGGGCGATCTCCGAAAGCGCCGGATAGCTCTTCGAACGTCCCACCAAGTCCAGAATTCGAACGCCTCGCTCCAGAGCGGGCACAAGTTTGGACCTGGCACCAGCCAGCGTTTCACTTGCCGCCATTTTTCCTCCCGGCATTTTCTTGACAGGTGGGCAGACACCTTGTTGACAGAGGTATATTCCAATGCATAGTGTTTCTTCAAGAGAAAATAGTTCAGCTAATGGAATATCGGACGGTATAAGAAATTTGTTTCGTGCTTACGGAACAGCCGCTGAGGAGCGGTTTACGTCTGTTATCAGTCGGGAGGAGACTGAATGGCCACCGCCATCAAGGAGTGGGCGCAACGGTTTGCGGATGCGTCGGATCGGGATCCGACAATCGGCGCGATGGCGCGTTATTTTACCTGCAGCTACATGCTCGATATGGGAACGGCCAAGGCGATCGTGGATATGCACGACGGCAAGGTTGATCGCATCAACATCGACCCCGCCCCGATGGACGCCTATGACTTTGCGCTTCGTGCCAGCCCGCAAACTTGGCGCGAATTCGCGCAGCCAGTGCCGGCTCCGATGTTTCACGGAATCTGGGCGGCAAGCTTTCGGCGCGATCTGAAGATCGAGGGCAACACGCTCGTTCTCATGCAAAACCTGCGCAACTTTACAGTCCAGTTCGAGCTGCTGCGCAAAGTCGGTGTTCCGGTCTGACGCGCTGATGATCACTGGCTCAAATATAAATTCGCATTGAACCTGGAACAGGCATGGCCAAGCATTCCCCCGTTATCGGCCGCTACGTCACCATCGACGTTGACGGCTTGGAATACAAGGTGTTCTACCTGCGCAATGGTCAGGGCACGCCATTGGTTTGCCAGCACACCGCAGGCGCGCATAACCACCAGTGGCGCGGCCTTTTGGAAGACCCCGAGATCACACAGAATTATGATGTGATCGCCTACGATCTGGCACGTCATGGCAAATCCGACCCTCCGCTGAACACGGAGTGGTGGAAGGAAGAATACCGGCTCACGGCCCAGCACTACATGAACTTCATTGTCGCATTCTGTGATGCTCTGGAACTCAAGCAGCCGATCTTCATGGGATCCTCATTCGGGGGCAATGTCGCGCTGCAGCTTGCGCTGCGCTACCCGGATCGCTTCGGCGGTGTGATCCCGGTGGAAGCGGCAGAACACGCGCCAGGTTTCTTCCTTGATTGGTGGCGACACCCGCATGCGAACGCGGCACAGGTTTGCGCCAGCGGCGTGTGGGATCTGATGGCTCCGCAGAGCCCGGATAAAGACCGCTGGTTGACCTGGCACTACTACAGCCAAGGGTCCGAAGCATTCAAAGGCGACCTCTATTTTTACTCGATCGACCATGACCTGCGCGGGCGTCTGGGTGAGATCGACACGCGCCGCTGCCCGGTCGTTATGATGACAGGCACCTACGACTACCTGACGCCACCCGAAGCGACCGAAGCCACCGCGCGACAGATACCCGGCGGCGTCTACATCGAGATGGAAGACATCGGTCATTTCCCAATGTCTGAAAACTACCCGGTATTCGCAGTGTATCTGAAGGAAGCGCTGCGCATCATCGAGGAACGCAGCTGATGAGTGCTGATAGCATGTCAGAAGAAACGGGGACCTGTCTGTGAAGATCGTAGAATTCGACGATAAAGGCCGCCGCGTCGAGGTCGAAACCGACAGCTTCACGGGAGCATCGGCTCTTGCGGCGCGACGCAATCCTGATCGTGAACCGGCAGGATCATCGCGCCGCAACCGCCCAAGCTCCGGCATCGAGCTGCACTTCTTCGAGACCGGCACACTGCGCACTAAGCTCAAATACATCAAGATGAACCAAGGCGATCAGGATTTCGAGATCCCGGTACCGTGGTTCCTGATCAAACATCCGCTTGGCAATGTCGTCATTGATGGCGGCAATGCGATGGAAGTTGCGATCGACAAGCGCGGCCATTGGGGCGCGGTGGTAGATGCTTACGACCCCGTAATGGATGTCTCCGAGAACTGCGTCGATCAATTGAAACGTGCAGGTGTTGATCCATACAGCATCCGTTACGTGCTTCAGTCGCATCTGCATCTTGATCACACGGGCGCCATCGGACGGTTCCCAAACGCCCAGTACATCGTCCAGCGCAATGAATACGAATATGCATTCAAACCGCATTGGTTTTCGTCTGGCGCCTATATCCGCGCCGATTTCGACCGCCCCGGTCTGAACTGGAAATTTCTCGGCGGCGAGTACACCGACAATTTCGATCTGTTCGGCGATGGCGTCGTGCGGATCATCTACACGCCCGGCCATGCGGTCGGCCACCAGTCGTTTCTGGTGACGCTTCCGAACACCGGCCCGGTGCTGCTGACGATCGACGCGGCCTATACGCTCGACCATTGGAACGACAAGGCGTTGCCCGGACTCGTTGTTTCGTCTGCGGATGCCGCCAATTCCGTAGCCAAGTTGCGCCGCATCGCCGCCGATACCGGGGCGATGGTTGTCACTGGCCACGACCCTGAAAACTGGAAGACTTTTCTGAAGGCTCCACACGACTTCTATGACTGAGGGCATACCGGTGGCGAAAAGAGCCGTACCGGCAACACGGAGGAGGATTAAATGCGCTTATTGAAGACAATTGCGCTTTCGGCGGCAATTGCCATTGCCGGTGCGGGCGCCACACTGGCGGAAGGCCTGGATGAGCTACCGGCTGATCTGGTTCAGCGTCTTTACAACAAAGACATGCTCGACCCGGCGCAGCCGGTCGCACCAAGCCCGTTGCGCACTTTCAAGGCGAAGAACCCGCCGCCGTGGAAGATTGGTTATGCTTCGTCCTACGCGGGCAATACGTGGCGCGCGAATGCCATGGACCCGCTGCAGAACGAAATCATTCCCAAGTGGAAGGAGGCTGGCCTGATCAGCGAAGTGATCGTGACGCAGTCGAACCTGAATGACTCGACACAGATCCAGCAGATGCGCCAGCTTGTCGATCAGGGTGTAGATGCGATTTTCCTCTGCTGCTCCAACCCGACCGCGCTGAACCAGACCATTCAGTACGCCTATGATAAGGGTGTTCCAGTCTTCTCAATGACTGGCTATTTGACTGCGCCGACAGCCATCAACTCATCGGTCAACTATCAGGTTGCCGGCTACGAGATCGGCAAGCGCATGGCCGACGAACTTGGCGGCAAAGGTAATGTCCTCGTCGTCGAAGGCATCCCCGGAACCTCCGGTTCGGATAGTCAGGACCGCGGCGTAAAGGCCGGCCTCGCGACAGCGCCGGATATCAAGGTCGTAGGCTCAATCGCTGGCATGTGGACCGATCAGGTCGCGCAGGGCGAAGTGCAGAAGTGGCTGGCGACCCATCCGGGCAAGCTTGACGCAATCGTGGTTCAGTCTGCGGCTGAAATGGGTGTCTTGCGCGCGCTTCAGCAATCAGGACGCACCGACGTGAAGGTGGCCGTCGGCGGCGAGCTAGGTGCGCTGTGCACCTGGCGCAAGAACCCCGGTCTGGTCAATGTCGCGGTGCAGACCTGGCCGCCAGCAGACGACGTTGGGCTGATCTGGGATATCATGATGCGCACACTGCAGGGCCAAGGCCCGAAAGTGCAGTCGATTTTGGTTGATCCGGTTTTCATCACGCATGAGGACGTGATGAAGATTCTGCCGGAAGACTGCGATGAGAATGCGCAGAATTGGTACAATGTCGGCAAAGACAAGTGGGGTTCGAAAGAATACCTCGACCAGTTCTTCGTGAACCCGGCTGACCCGCTGGCATACAAGCCTTGATCAATTGAGGATGGCCGCAGTCGCCTGACGCGCGGCCATCCTCTTTTTCCTTTCAACTGGAAGCATCTGAATTTAGTCATGCAGTCCGAGCCGACCCAACAAGCCGGGAAAGCACAGAGTACAGTTGGTCGTGACACGATCATTGTGCGCAATGTGAAGAAGTATTTCGGCCCGACGCGGGCGCTTGACGGCGTCAACTTCACCGCGCGCGCCGGTGAGATCCATGCCGTGGTCGGTGGCAATGGTTGCGGCAAGAGTACCTTGGCGAAAGTCGTCTCCGGCATTTTGCCAATCGACAGCGGCGCGGTTTCTATCCTAGGTGAACCCCCTTCAACGCCAGCGGAAAGCCGGGCGTTGGGAATCTCCACGGTCTATCAGGAAATTCTCGTCGCCGACGAAGCGAGCGTCGTCGACAATATCTACATGGGCATCGACCCGCTGTTTTCGCGTAGCATATCGCAAGAGCGTAAAGAGCGCGCCGCAGCCGATGTCATGCAACAGCTTTCCGGCGAGGCGGTCGACCCGCATGCACTCGTCGGCACCTTACCGCTTGGCCTGAAGCAATGGATCGTCATCGCGCGCGCGCTGGCTGGAAATCCGCGCGTTCTCATTCTTGACGAGAGTTCTGCTGCGCTCGACTTCGACAGCACGGAACGGCTATTCGCCAAAATGCGTTCGCTTAGGGATTCCGGCGTAACCGTGCTTATCGTTACGCACCGTATTGCCGAACTCATTCGCATTTCGGACCGGGCCACCGTCCTGCGTGACGGACGCGATGTCGGAGTGCTTGAAAAGCACGAAATCACTGAAAAGAACCTGCTCCGACTGATGACTGGCGAAGAGGCTGGCGAAGCCCATGCCCATGAACCACCGCAACCGGTTGACGATACGCCTGTCATGAAAGCCAGCGGGCTGGCGGTATGGCCTGAAGCCAGGACATTTGACATGACGCTGCGCCACGGCGAGATCATCGGCATCTGCGGGTTGGATGGACAGGGGCAAGACGCTTTCGTTCGCGTGCTGTCGGGCATACTGCCTGCCGCACAGGGTCAGGTGACGGTTATCGATCGCCATGGCGAAACGCACACCATCCGGAGTTTGGCCGACGCGGTCGAGCAGCGGGTGATCTACGTATCTGGCGACCGCAAGCGCGAGGGTATCTTTGCCTCGCTATCGATCTTCGAAAATATGGTCATGCCGCTCTACCGCGAAAAGAAGCGCGGCGGCATTCTCGGCATCATCGACTTCCCCACACTTGGTGCGACTTTCAAGCGTGAGGCGGAGAACCTGATGATCAAGTTCGGCGTCCGTGAGGACTTGATCACGTCGCTGTCGGGCGGCAACCAGCAGAAGGTCTTGATCGGCCGAGGCTTTGCCATGCGGCCCGGCGTCATCGTTCTCAACGATCCGGCACGTGGCATTGACGTCGGCGCCAAGAGCGAACTCTACAGACACCTGCGCAACTTCGCCGCCGAGGGGCGCACGGTCGTCTATCTGTCTTCAGAAATCGAAGAGTTTCTGGGCTTTGCCACCCGCGTCATTGTGTTTCGCGATGGTGCTCCTTTCGACTCGTTTGAGGGATGCGGGCTGGAAAGCCGCACTGTTCTGGAGGCGATGTTCGGACAGACGACGGGCTCCGGGTTGGACTCGAACGTGTTCGGACTTGCACCGGGAGCCAATGCCGAAGCCGCAAACCCGCCGCAGGCTGCTGTCGCCACCAACGATACCAGTATTCTACCTCTGCGCGAGCCGCCGTCCGAAGTGGTTGCCACCGCGCCGATACGCAGGCAAATCCGCATAGTTGAATTTGACGACGCAGGCAGACCCCGCGAGCGGAGGACCGGATGAGCCTCGCCGCGACGATTCCCGCTACGGGAACAGCCGACGCTCCGTCGCAAGGCGGTCGTTCTAACCCGTTCCTTCTGATGCCAATCAGCCTGTTTTTCCTGCTGCTCGCCATTGCCGTGCTGCGTTCACCCAGCCTGATGTCGAGCGCCGGTATCGGCAGTGCCATCATTGTCGCGTCGCCGCTTATTCTTGCGACTTATGCCCTGATGGCGACGGTGATAGCCGGGCGCGGAACGGTCGATCTTTCCGTAGGGCCATTGATTGGCTTCATCAATGTAACGCTGATACAGCTGAACAATAGCGGTTATATAGAAAACCCGATTGCCGTGTTTGTCTACGCGATCGGTGTCGGCGCGCTTTATCAATTCCTGTTTGCGCTGATTGTCATATTTGTGCGTGTGCAGCCGATCATCGTATCTTTGTCCGGGTATCTGGCTCTGACCGGCATGAACCTGGTCATCCTGCCTCGGCCGGGCGGCGTAGCCCCCGCATTCATGTCGGATTGGGGCTTGGGCACCAGCATCTTCTCGCCGGTGCTGTTCATTCTTCTGGCAGCAACTGCAGCGTGGCTGCTCTTCGCCCAGACCTCGTTCTTCAGCCATCTACGCCTGATGGGCTCGGACGAGCGCGCCGCCTACACCAGCGGCGTTCCAATCACGGCTGTCCGCATTGGCGCGCATCTGGCTTCCGGCGCCTTTGCCGGGCTTGCGGCACTTTGCTTCACCGCGCTGATCTCATCTGGCGACCCATCACAGGGAACGACCTACACACTGATCGCCGTAACCGCCCTCGTGCTGGGCGGCGCCTCGCTGGCAGGCGGACGCGGCGGCGTATTCGGGTCCTTCCTCGGCGCGGCGAACCTCTACCTGATCACCTTCTGCCTCTCGACCTTCAACTTCGGTGCAGTGCAGAGCTTCGTCACCAACCTCGCCTATGGCACGATTTCTTGTTGCGTCACTGCTGTTGACACTCGCCATTCCTTTCATTCAGCGCCACATTCGCAATTTCTCACCTCTGCTCTATTTTGTCGGGCTCGGTGTGGTCACGCTCGGCATAGTATTGCACTCGAGCTACCTTGCTCAGCAGCCCCGCCAGCGCGTTGATCCGGCTGCGGTCGAGGCCGTAGCACCTGCCCCGCTCAAGCCAATCGCGCCCGAAGCCATCTACATTGCGCCACTGGAAGTAGCTGCGGCGACGCCGGAAGAGACTGAACTTGCACGGCAGGCGACGCCTTACGTGCTTGGCGTCATACTGCTTCTGGCAATCGCACTTTTCCTGCGGACATCGTTCGCGATCACCGACCGGCGCAACGCCGCCCCGGTCATCACAGTCGTCATCGCAGCATTGGTCTTGCTCGGCGCATATGCAATGGGCCGGACGAATTCTGTTCCAGCGCCAATCCCTGTTGAAGGGAGCGGCCAATGAGCATTGCTGTCAATGCGCCTCAGCCCGCAGGTGTAGGACTAGCCGCCAAGATCATCGGCCTGGCCATCGCGCTGGTGTTGGCTGCGCTGGGAATTGCTTACGGCTTCATTCAGGCGTTGGCCGTTCCCTTCATTATCCTCACTGCGATCGCCATTGCTGCTGTGTTCTTCTGGGGATGGATGTTCGTGCTAGGCCAGCTTGCGGCATCCGAACAGAGCGGTGAGCAGGCGCGCAAGGTCTGGAACCAGTTTCGACCGGCACTGATCGGCCTCGCGCTGATCCTCGGTGTTTTCCTGCTGCTTTCGGTGACGATAGAGGGGTTCCTCAACGTCTGGAATATCGTTTCGCTGTTCATCCTGCTGGCAATACTCGTCATCACACGAACGCTCGGGCGCTATTTCGAAAGGAACCGCTCTGCCTTCATTGGCATCATGGTGCTTCTCGGCCTGTTCTCGGTCGGTTCGATGAACATTGAAGGCTTCTCATCCGCGGGCAACATAAAGTCGATGCTGCTGTTCGCGTCATTTCTGGGCATCGCGGCGATTGGGCAAACTCTGGTTGCGTTGCTTGGTGGCCTCGACCTTTCAATCCCATTCATCATTGGCGCTGCGAATGTCGGACTGCTCTACCTGATTGGACTCGGTGTTCCGCCATGGCTTGCGTTCATCATTGTGTTGGCCATCGGCTTCCTGCTTGGGGTTATCAACGGCCTGTTGTCATACCGACTGCAGGGACAGGCGTTGATCGTGACCCTCGGTACCGGCTTCGCAATTTCCGGTGGCGTACAGATCGTGACATCAATCGGTTCGGTCTATAGCGGCAACGTGTTCGGCACGGTTCCCCCTTGGCTGGGCAATCTGTCGTCGATGGCAGGTTCGACATTCGGCCTGCCATTTCCGCCGGTTATTGCGCTGTGGGGCCTGATCACGATCTTGCTGATCGTCGGCATGCGCACCACGCTATACGGGCGCTATCTCTATGCTCTCGGCGTCAATCGAACGTCGGCCAATCGCGTGCAGATATCGGAGATGCGCTACTGGGTGTTGAGCTACGCCCTGTCGGGCTTCTTCGCGGCGCTGACCGGAAGCCTCCTGCTCGGCTGGAGTGGCGGCGGCTTTATCGGTGTTGGCGACCAGTACCTGTTTCTCACGCTGGCGGCGGTGGTCGTCGGGGGCACCTCGCTTCTCGGCGGACAAGGTGGCTATGGCTTTACCGTCATCGGCGTTCTTGTGTTGCAGGCGTTGTCGTCCTTCTTAGTCGGCATCGGGCTCGATTTCGAGTGGCAGCAGTTCATCTTCGGCATACTCATTTTGCCGATGGTGGCGCTCTATGCGCGCTCGCCGCACATCCGAACACAGATTTAAGGGCATGCGATGTTCGTACTTTTCGGGAGTGAATTGAAATGACGGTTTTCGAGACGGGCGATCTGACCGCGGCGAGCTATCTCGCAGCCTTCCTCGGCCTTTCGACCGCGGCCATCCTCCTGCTGCTGGGCTCGAGCTGGGTCGACAAGACCTTCCGTGTCGCGGTGTCGCTATGCGCACTCGCATTGATTGCCGCTGCTGCCGCGACATTCGAGGGTCGGCTGGCATTGGCGGCAACCGGGAAAGTGCCAGTGGTCTACCATTATGTCGGCTGGGCCGTTTCGCTGCCGCTTCTGGTATTGGCTCTATGGTTTCTCGCAGGTCGTGCCGGAGCGCAAAGCATCGGCCTGTTCTGGCGACTGGCGATTGTCAGTGTGTTGATGGTTTTCGTGCGCTATCTCGGCGAGGCCGGATACATGAATCGCGACTCTTGCCTTCCTGATTGGCTTGGTATTTTGGCTCTATATCCTCGGTGAACTCTATTTCGGCGGCATGGACGAGGCGGTGCGGAAATCGCCGAATGAGCCGCTGAGGCGTGGCTTCTTCTGGCTGCGCCTGATCGCCACGGTTGGCTGGGCAATCTACCCGCTCGGCAACTTTCTCACCTCGTTCGGCGGCTATGTTGACGATGGCGGACTGAGCATCGCCTATAACGTTGCCGATCTTCTGAACATTGCAATCTTTGGCGCGGCGCTGCTGACGACAGCTCTCCAGGCAGGCTCGGAGAGCGACCATGCATAGCAGACAAGCAGGCGTAGCCGCAGCCGCCAACCGACTCTTGGAAAAGGAACTAGTGCGATGAATGGTGCAGATATCATTGCGGTCATCATCCTTGCCGCGATTGTCATCGCCGTGTGCGCCTATCTGCTTCACTGGCTCTACAGGCGCTCGACCAAGGATATCTCGTTCGTGAGGACGGGGTTCGGCGGCGAGAAAGTGGTGATGGGGGGCGGCGCTTTCGTGCTGCCGATCCTGCACGATATCACCGACGTCAACATGAACACACTCAGGCTGGAGGTGACGCGAGCACGAGAACGGTCGCTCATCACGCAAGGACCGGTATGCGCGTTGAGCTGACCGTCGAATTCTACGTTCGCGTCGAACCGCACATCGCAGGCGGTCGCGACAGCTGCACGCTCGCTCGGCAACCGCACCATGCAAGGCCGAACAGCTGAAGGATCTCATTCAGGGCCGCTTCGTCGATGCCATGGGCGGCGCAGCCGCAAAGATGACGTCTGGAGGAGATCCACGAGAACCGCAGCGCCTTCGTCCGCGAGGTCAAGAAGGAGGTTGCCGAAGTCTCTGGCGGTCGACGGTCTTGAACTGGAATCCGTTTCACTCACCTCGCTCGACCAAACCGATATCCAGCTGCTCAACCCTTCCAACACATTCGACGCGGAAGGCCTCACCCGGCTGACCGAGCAAATCGAGTCTCGCAAGAAAAAGCGCAACGACATCGAGAAGGACACGATGATCGCTATGCGCACCAAGAACCTTGAGGCCGAGAAGCGGGCGCTCGAAATCACGCGCGACACCGAATACGCCAAGCTCGCGCATGAAGCGGAAGTCGCTATCGAGCGCGCCCAGCGTAAATCGGAAATCGCCATCCGAGAATGCCGCACGCGAACGCGAGATCGAGGAGATCAAGCTGAAAGAGCGCGAGACGGTCGAGCGTACCCGTATCGAGATCGAGCAGCAGATCGAACGGCTTGAGATAAAGCGGAAAGAAGCTTTGGCGCTCGAAGATCAGGCGCGCGAAATCGCCCTGTCGAAGAAGTCGAAGGAACGGTCCGAGGCACAGAGCTGCGGCTGAAACGGCGCGTGCGGGTGTTGTCCAGGCAATCGAACGCGTGCAGACCCTGCGCGACACCGAAATCGCAAACCGCCAAAAGCAGATACAACTGATTGAGGCGGAGAAGGCGGCCGAAGCCGAGGCTACCCGGATGAAGCATCTCTGCCGCTGCCGAAAAGGTGGCTGCGGAAGACAAGGCCAAGGCCGACCGGATTGCTGTCGCGGCTCTTCAAGAGCGCTTCAAGATTGAGGCCGAGGGCAAGGAGAGTCTCAACGCCGCCGAGAACCTGCGCTCGGATGCCAGCCGCAAGAGCGCACTGCACCAACGAGCTGGTCGAGAACCTGCCGTCGATCATCCGCGAAAGCGTCAAGCCCGATGGAGCAAATCGACGGCATCAAGATCGTGCATGTCGAGGGCCTGCCCGGATTCTCCGGCAATGGCGGCTCCGGTGATGGTGGGGCCGACGTGGGGCGGATCAGCCGCGCGACGGCAACCTCGCCGAACAGGTCGTATCGTCGGCTCTGCGCTATCGCTCGCAAGCGCCGTTCGTCGACCAATTGCTTGGCGAGATCGGGCTTGCGGGGGAAAGCGTACACAAGATGCAACCGCTGCAGGACCTTTCAAAGATCGTCTACACAGACCCGGCAAGCTCACCGCCAGCCACTCCGAAGCAGCCGAAATCCAAAGGCTCGAAATAATGCACGGTTAAGCGGTGTTCCTCCCAGCGCCTCGCCGGTGCAGGACTGAACTGCCGCTCGAACCTGAGAACCGTCATGCCGACACACTCAAACGTCGAACGCACGATCATCGTCTTCTGCATCTGGGCAAGCCTAGGCTTCCTCGGCGCGGCTGGGCTCGTTGAGGGCTTTTCGCGCGACTCGCTCGCCATATCGTTGATTGGCCTTGCCGGGCTGCTCGCGGCTTTTGTTGCACACATCATTCTCAACGCTGTCTTTGGCCAAAGCTTTACCCGCGGCGAAGCTGCTCTCGGCATCGGCGCGTTCGGCTTGTTCGCCTTTGCGTTCATCGCCTCATGGTTCGCCGGCATTCTTTCGAGAGCTGACTACTTCACAGGCATCGCTGCCTTTGCTGCCATTGGCGCTGGATTTCTGATCTATCTCGCTGCCCGCTACGGCACACGGGGTGCCTTCTCGCAATTCCACATTCCGCCAGCACAGAACAACGGGGAACGCAGATGACTGCTGCTATCCCGTTCTGGTTGCCTCTCCCGTTCCTCGCCTACGCGCTCGGATGCCTCTATTTCGCACGCATGGCGTTTGGTGAGAACAGCAATCATGACCAGTATTTTTCTGCAGGTCATAGCCTCACACCCTGGATTTCGGCGCTGCTCATCGCCGGCGCGGGTCTGTCGGGCTGGTTTCTTCTAGCTGCTACATCGCAGATTGCGAGCGGCGGCTTTTCAATGGCCGTGCTGCTGATTGGCGGAACCGCTCTGGCATTACCGGGGGTCGTGCTGTTCAAGCGTGTTTGGCTCGTCGGCCAAAGATTGGGTGTGTCGTCCGAAGCCGAACTTTTGCGGCGCTATTACGCGAGCAACTTTCTGGTCGCAGCAAGCGCCGTAGTGGCAGTGGTGATGGCGATTGGCTTCTGTGGCCTGCAACTGCGTGCCATGTCGGAGCTGACGGCTACGCTGACAAGTGGTGCAGTCTCTACCCCTGTCGGTGCGACGCTGCTGGGCGCGTTGGTGTTCGCCTATGTCGCGATTGGAGGGATGCGCGCCATCGGTTACATCGGTGCGATCCAGTCTGTGCTTCTGGTAGCCGCCACGATTGTTCTCACCGGCATCGTGCTCATCGCCTTCGGCGGTTTTGGCCCGCTGAACGCCGCGCTTAAAACACTTGCGGCCGATCCGGCGCAACAGTCCAAATTTTTGGTTGCGGGAGTAATCCGCTTCACCGCCGGCATAGGTCGCGACGAGGTTGGCTTTGTCCCATCGGCGATGGCGAACTTCGGTCTTTTCCTCGCCTTGATGGGTATCCAGACCAGCCCCCTCGTTCTGAAGATCGTTCTTTCGACCCGCAGCCCTTCAGGCATCGCCGCCGGCCAAACCTGGGTACTCGCCGGGGTCTTTGGCGGCATCATCGCGTTCGGGGTCGGCACACTTGGAGCCGGTGCGCTGCTCAACCCGGCACTGACGGTCCCGGCTATTTTGACGAACATGGTTTCTTCGTCGCCTTGGTTTGCCGGATGGCTGTTTGTCGGGCTGCTGGCCGGTGTGCAGTTGCTGGCCGGGCTTGGCTTGCTTGTCACGTCAGAAACCCTTGTGAGGCACCTTTACAGACCGCTACTCCACAGTGACATCGACCGGCACAACACCGTGAACCTGGCGCGTATTTGTGCGGCGGTTCTCATGACGATCACGGTGCTTTTGGCAATTCTCGCCCCGGTGACCCTGTCAGCGCTCGGGGGCGTTGCGTTGCCGCTATCACTGCAACTTGCTGTGCCGCTTGTTGGAATTGTCTGGATCGGCAGGGTCACACGCGAAGCAGCCGTTGTTGGCGTAAGTGCTGGCTTTGTTGCCGTGCTTCTCACTGAGCCGCTCGGCCATTCGGTGCTCTCGTTTCTCGGGCTGGAACTTCCGTGGGGGCGCTGGCCGTGGACCTTGCATTCGGCGATCTTGGGATTGGCGGCAAACCTTGCCGCAACCCTTCTTGTGGCAGTCGCGACGCGCCTCAGGCCCGCAACGGAAGAGGCGACCGATGTTCGCCGTTTCCTATCATCGACGCCTTCGATGGAACGTAGCGGCTTACGGTCAACAGCATGGGCCGCTGTCCTTGCCTGGTTCTTTCTGGCGGCTGGTCCGGGTCTTCTGTTCGGAAATTACGCCTTCGGTGCGCCCGGAGCAGAAGACGCCTTCCTGCTTGGAGTGCCTTCGCTTTGGGCATGGTCCGGCCTGTTCTGGGCGCTCGGCCTCGGCCTCGTCTGGTTTCTGTCGTATCGGATGGGGTTGGCCGTTGGCTTTCCCGACCACGTGGAGCAACGGCAGACGACGCCGCGCCTGCGCAAGCCTCAAGGCGAAGCCGAGCGCCAACGATTGCAGCGGCTGGTTGCCGCCGCCGCAATCATTTTCGGTTTGACTGTACTGACCGTGTTTTCGTTTGGCCGATGAAAGGGCAGGAAAAGTGAACCGTGTCTCCGATGTACCCCCCACAGCGTTAAAGGATAGCCATACCCATCGTGACGCACAATTAAAGCTATCTGACGAAAGCCTGATGGTTCGGGACGGTTATGTGGACGGTTCATGGCGACCGGGCAACAAGCGCTTCCCAGTCATCAACCCCGCGACAGGTGAGACGGTCGCAGAGGTAGCCGACCTGGACGCCACCGACGTGCGCGATGCCATCGATGCCGCCTATTTGGCACAGAAGGGGTGGGCCGCGCTCACCGCGAAAGAGCGATGCGCAATCTTGCTGAAATGGCAGGCGCTGATGATGGAAAGCCAGGAAGATCTGGCTCGCATCCTCACCGCCGAAATGGGCAAGCCGCTGGCTGAAGCGCGCGGCGAGATCGCCTATGGTGCGAGCTATATTCAATGGTTCGCTGAAGAGGCGCGCCGGGTCTATGGAGACGTCATCCCCGGCCATCTGCGCGACAAGCGCATCATCGTCATCAAGCAGCCTGTCGGCGTTGTGGGGTCAATCACTCCGTGGAATTTCCCCAACGCGATGATCGCTCGCAAGATGGCTCCGGCGCTTGCTGCCGGTTGCACCTTCGTTGGCCGCCCTGCAGAAAAGACCCCGCTGTCGGCGCTGGCGATTGCTGTTCTGGCCGAGCGGGCGGGCGTTCCGAAAGGCGTGCTGAATGTCGTGCCGGGCACGACCGCATCCGCGATGGGGCTTGAACTGTGCACGAACCCGAAGGTGCGCAAGCTCACCTTCACCGGCTCGACCGAGGTTGGCCGCATCCTGATGAGGCAATCTTCGAATGACATTAAGAAGATGTCGATGGAACTCGGAGGCAATGCTCCCTTCATCGTCTTTGATGATGCCGATCTCGACAAGGCGGTCGAAGGTGCTCTGATTGCCAAATACCGCAATGCTGGTCAGACGTGTGTCTGCGCCAACCGAATCTATGCCCAGAAGGGCATTGTCGACGCCTTCTCAAAAAAGCTTGCGGAGGCTTCTGCCAAGCTGACGGTCGGTGATGGTTCAGCACCCGGAACAATAATCGGTCCGATAGTCGACGCTGCCGGGCTTGCCAAAGTCGAGGCGCATGTCGCCGACGCTGTCGCCAAGGGCGCCAAGGTGCTCACAGGCGGCGCGCGCTCGAAGCTTGGCGGTACCTTCTATGAGCCGACCGTCTTGACCGGAGTAAAGCCGGGCATGCGTATCCTCGAGGAGGAGACGTTTGGGCCGGTTGCGCCTGTCGTTTCCTTCGACACCGAAGAAGAGGCGCTAGAGCTGGCTAATGGCAGCGAGTTTGGCCTCGCATCCTATTTCTATTCGCGTGACCTGTCGCGCGTCTTCCGTGTCGCCGAGGCGCTGGAAAGCGGCATGGTCGGCATCAACACCGGACTGATCTCGACGGCTGAAGCGCCGTTCGGCGGTATCAAGTCATCCGGTCTTGGGCGCGAAGGTTCGCGCTACGGCATCGATGACTATCTGGAAATGAAATATCTCTGCCTGAACATCGATTGAGGACACGCCAATGAAAGCCAAGGTTTCACTATTGCGCGAAATGGGTGCGGCGCGTCCCTACACGAAGTCGCAGCCGCTCGAAATTGTCGAGGTAGAGCTTGCCGATCCCGGCCCGGGTGAGTTGCTTGTCAAGCTCGCTGCGGCGGGGCTTTGCCACTCTGATCTGTCGGTCATCAATGGGGACCGTCCACGCGACACGCCGCTGGCACTCGGTCACGAGGCATCAGGCATAGTCGAACAAGTCGGACCGGGTGTGAGCCGCTTCCAGCCGGGCGATCACGTCGTCATGGTTTTCGTGCCATCCTGCGGCCATTGCGTGCCATGTTCGGGCGGGCGGCCGGCGCTCTGCGAGCCGGGTGCTGCTGCAAACGGAAAGGGCACACTGCTCGGCGGGGCGAGGCGGATAATGTACCGTGGCCAACCGATCAACCATCATCTGGGAGTGTCAGCCTTTTCCACGCACGCTGTCGTTGCCGTGGAGTCCTGCGTGAAGATCGACAAGGAAATCCCGCTCGACAAGGCTGCCTTGCTTGGCTGTGCGGTGCTGACCGGCGCTGGCGCGGTGCTGAATTCCGGCGCGCTCAAGCTCGGCGAGACCTGCGCTATCGTAGGCCTTGGTGGTGTTGGTCTCGCGGGATTGCTGGCCGCAGTCGCGGGAGGTGCGCGCACAATCATCGCGGTTGACTTAGCAAAGGACAAGCGCGACTTCGCCCTTGAACTCGGCGCGACCCACGCGATTGATCCATCTGACAAGGACGCGGTTGCGAAGGTGAAAGAAATCAGCGGCGGTGGCGTCGATCTCGCTGTCGAACTGGCTGGTGCGGCTCCGGCGTTAAAATTTGCCTACGACATCACCAAGCGCGGCGGAACGACGGTGACCGGAGGTCTCCCGAATCCTTCAGCCCAGTTCACCATTCCTGCTGTCTCTCTGACAGCTGGCGAGCAGACTCTGAAAGGCTCATATGTCGGCTCGTGCGTTCCAGTGCGTGACATCCCGCGTTTTGCGGCGATGATGTTGGATGGCCGGTTGCCGATTGAGCGTTTGATGACTCACAAACTGACACTGGATGAGATCAACGAAGGTTTCGAGCGCCTTGCCGCTGGCGACGCCATCCGGCAGGTCGTGGTGTTTGAGTAAGCGAATGTCCGTCATCAGAACATTTAGCACGTAGACAAGCAGCACTAATATTTGACATATCTAATTCATAATGACGCGCGCTAACGGACCTAAAATGCAGATCGAATGGTTATCGATGATTCAAGGGCAGCAGCGGGAGGCCCACAATGCCGCCGCTGACGTCGTGCAACAGCTTGTCGGACCTGCGCTTTGATGAAGCATCAAGTTTGCACAATCAGATTGAGATCGGTTCCTCCGCATTCGACGCTCTCCTGCGGGCTTTGAATGCCCACGTCATCGACGAGGCTTACTTCTTCGCTGGCACCGCGTTGAAGAACTTCCGGTGAGAGCTCGCGCAAGCCATGAACCAACGAGAACGGGAGATTGAATGTCGCCCAAAGCCTGGCCCGCGTCGCATCAATTGACGCGACGGCAATTCACTATTACTCGCGTTCGGTAGGGTTGTTTATGTACATTCCCTGGAAGCTTTCCAGCAGTCCCTGTTCGCGGAAGAAAAGTCCCTGCTCTTCAAAATTATCTCCCTGCAATGCCAACTAGGGAAAACACCGCCAACACCTCGATAATACAGAGAAATTTTGAACATCTTTGGACTTTCTTTGCCAGAAACGCGATTTTCCCCTGCATTTTCCCGTTATCAGGGAAAGCCCTCACCAGAGACCGGTTCGCTTCGCACTGCAAACACCACCAAGCAGTCCTCGCATTTCCGTCCTTTTCCTACTGTCTCAGGAAAGCGGCGTGTTTTCTGTGGGTTACGGGCGGCCGCCAGACAACACTTGGCCGAATATCTCTGATCTTGTCGACTGAGACGCGGTTTTGGCCGATCCGTCTCTACGGACACTTTTCAGGTTCCAGGTGTTTTGTGCTGTCCATCGCCCCGATGATTGGCTGATGTTGTCGGAAGCGAGCCAGAAGCTCCGACTGTTGCCGCCATGATGCGGGCAGATCAATGAACCGGGAGAGGTGCTGCGCTATCAGGCTCGCTGGCTGTGTACCGGTAAGGATGCTGTCGGTGATTGATGGCGACAGGAAAGCCAATGGCAGAATGCGGCTGACATCCGCAGGGGCCGCGTTCTCCGACTTTGCAACCTCGATGATGGTCTTGCCTTGGCCGTAAGTCGGAATGGCAAGGTAGCGCTGAGCTTTCAGAACCAGCCTAACGAGATTGGCATCTGGTTCGCGATTCTGGTCGGCGGCGTTGGTTACCACCATGCGCATCTCGACACCCCGGCGCCTGAAGGTCAGGGGGCAATCGAAAGCGATGATCCCATTCTCGTGATCCTGCTCGAAGATCGAACCATCGGACGTGAGCGCCTGCACCACAGCCGAACGGTCGATCGCGATGGTGAGCAAAGCGGGTTTCAGCGTGACACTACTGACCAGCCTGTGCGCAAGCTCTCGACATGGTTGGATCTTGCCTTCTTTGATGCGGTCAATGATCGTTGCCGCCTGATCCAGCGCAACCGCCAGACTGGCGCCCGGAGCAAACATCCGCACCCAGTCTGTCAGCATTGGACGATCCTGGAAGATCCCAATCAGTTTCTGCGTGACGATCGGCTCGAGATGCTTTGCGGGTAGTCGCCAGCCTTCGCCTTTATTGTTTCGAGTGGAAACACAATCCGACCGGAGCATTCGCCGACATGAACCCCGATGTGTCATGTAACTTTGCCGTCGGTGTCGGCAAGCGATAGTTTCGCAGACTGACCCGGCATGGCATGGGTCGACATTCTGCCGAAAGCGCTCGATCTTCAGCAACGCACCCGAACGTGCTGAGCAGAATCATCGCCGGCGACATGGCGGCGCTAACCTATCATTATGTCGGCAGTCCCACGCCGACACGCCGCAAAGTCGTCCGGAAGCATCAACGGGGTCACCTCCCGGCAGCGGTCGCGACATTCCCGCGGGTTCCTTCGCTGGGGATTTTAGTACGCCTAGCGGCCCCCGGCACTTTTCACATTTCCGGAGTTTCAGCTTCCGATCACGATTAGCGATAAGCTGACTTACACCTCAGACCCTAAATCCCCGGCACCATCGGGCGGACGAAAATCGAGAACAGCTCGCGCTGCGAGGAGATACGCATTTTAGCATAAATGTTCTTGCGGTGGATGCGCACCGTTCCTGACGAGATAAACAATAGATTGGCTATAGATTCCGACGAGTGCCCTTCGAGAACAAGGCCGACCACCTCAAGCTCGCGAGGCGTCAGGTGCGGCATTCCGCGCACCCGCAATGCTTCCTGCACTGTACGTCGCAGTACCTCCTTGTCCTCATCCTCGTGGTTGGATGTTTTCAGCCGTTCGTCGGTACGCCAATGCGCTTCCGCAATGCGCCTGATCAGCGGCTCCACGATTCGCAGCGTGCGCACGTCATGCGTGGAGAAGATTTGACGGCTGCTTGCCCGCATCAACGAAATCACGATGGCCCAGTTGTTGCCTCCGGATACGAAGAAGGCAATTTCGTCGACCGGCCCGGTCTGTACGTAGTATGATTTATAGTATTCGCTCTTGTAGAACTGGTCGGGAGCCACGTCTGCGAGCCTGTAGAGCCCCGAACGCGTACCGTTTGCTGTGGCCTTGAAAAGCGGATCGAGCAGATACGGCCCGATCTCATATTCCTTCACATGAATGTCGAACTGCTTCGGTGCAAATGTGTGGTGAAGGCAAACCGGCCTTGCAGAACCGCTATAGGCAAAGCTGACGGTATAGTCGAACGGAACCAGACGCCGCAGTGTCGTCGAAAACATTTCTGGAAACTCGTGGCTGCCGACATGCGCGAGGAGTTCCCCTAGTGCATGGAACCACTCCGGCTGAGATAAAAGACGTTTGCCCGCGGCAGCTTCGACGCTTTCCTCTTTCAACAAGCCCTCCTATCCCAAAAGGAATATGCCTTTCGGATTATTCTGAATGGGAAATATCCCACAGAGAGCGTATTCTTATAGGCTAACCTCAGTTTGTGGAATATGCCGCTATCTGTTCCTGTCACGATCGAGTAGTGCCTCGATTGCATATGTTTCTGACAGTAAAGAGACCGTGCCGCGTTGTCGGATGTTTCACATAGGCCATCTGGGAATGCCCTCGAAATGGAGGACATGGATTGACCCATTCTCGCCACCCCAACATCCAGCCGGCTTGGCCGGCTAGGCTCGTGCGGTCCTTGCCGATTTCCCAGTTTGCTTCGCGAAGCCTGCTCAGGCGCAACCGTTCTCACCTTCAAAGGGACGATGGGCGCCACGCTCCAAATCAAAACAACAATGAAATCACAGGGGAACTGCCATGCCCACTATTCAGCTACGGATACGCTCACTTGTCGTAACATCGGTACTTTCGACTTTTGCAACATTCACGTCGTTCGCCCAGGCAAATGCTTGGACGCTTGAGGAAGCAGCCGCACCCTACAAGGGAGTGACCATTCGCACGATCGGTGAGGCTCTGCCGCCGCTCGAAGCGATGAAGAAGCTCGCTCCCGAATTCGAGAAACGCACAGGCATCACTGTCGAAATCGAGATGTACGAGGCTTCGGAAGCCGCCAGCAAAGTGATGCTCGACCTGAACTCGAAGCGCGGCCGCTACGATTTCATTCTCCAGCAGAACCGCCAGATGGGTAAATTCGTTACCAACGGCCATGTCGAACCGATCGACCAGTTCATGACATCGGCAGCGCTGCGAGACCCTGATTTCAAGCCGGAAGACCAGCTCTATCAGGGTCTCTGGAAGGAAATCTCATGGTACGGCGGCAAGCCATACGGCTTTCCGTTCACGGCACTGACCATGTACGAATGGTATCGCGCCGACCTCATGGACGATCCGAAGGAAAAGGAAGGGTTCAAGGCAAAGTACGGCTATGAACTCGCGCATGCGCAGGACTGGAAGCAGTATCGCGATATCGCCGAGTGGTTTACCCGCCCCGACGACGGGCTTTATGGAACTGCGATCCAGGGCAAGCGTCACGAAGCACTGTGGTACGAGTGGCTGAACTTCCTCTATTCCTTCGGCGGCGACATGCTCGAAACAAAGTCGGGCTCGGAATGCGGCCCCGTCATCGTCAATAGCCCGCAAGCGATTGCCGCGACCGAATACTACAAGGGCCTGATGAAGTTCTCGCCGCCAGACACGCTGAACTACTTCTGGGACGACGTGATGGCGCTGATGCAGCAAGGCAAGGTTGCCGAGCTGATCATGTGGAACGATGCGACCTATGCGGTCGCCGTTGATGAAAACGTATCGACGGTCGTCGGCAAGATGGGCTTCGATCTGGTACCGCAAGGTGACGGCGGCAAGGTGGCTCAGGTCGAGGGCTGGTCCTACCTGATCCCGACCGCATCTAAAAACAAGGAGGCCGCCTACCTCTTCATCCAGTGGATGATGTCCTACGACCAGCAGCTCAACCAGCATCTCAACGGCGGTGCGAGCGCGCGCCCCGATGTCTATGCGTCGGCGGAAGTCCAAAAGCTGCCCTACGCAAAAGCCTCAATGGCGTCGAACGAAGTGGCTAAGCCGAAGCCTACCATTCCTCAGTCGAGCGAAATGACCGACATTCTCGTGCGGGAACTGTCGTCCTATCTCGCTGACGAGAAGTCGGCGAAGGAAGCGCTCGATCAGTCGGCAAAGGAAATCTCGGAGATTCTGGGCGCGTGCGCGCCGATGAAATATCCGGTGCAGTAAGGGCTGCGATTGTGTGACAATTCCCGTGGGATCGGTCCCACGGGAGATGGCCAGGGTATATCATGAACACAGCCACTCAACCTTCGCGCGGACAGTTCCTGCTCGACCGGGGCGCATCCCTGCCGCTGATCCTGCCGGCGGCGCTGCTCGTCCTCGTGTTCCTCGTCGGGCCATTCTACTACATGACCTACACAGCGATGACGGACCTCAGCTTCGCCAATCCGGATCAGAAGGGCGCGTTTATTGGTCTTGAAAACTTTCGCCGGTTGGTGCGCGAGGATGCGATCTTCTGGGGGTCGTTCTGGCGAACCATCCGTTTTGTGTTCGCCGCTGTTACAATTGAGTTTCTGATCGGCTTTGGTCTTGCCTGGCTGATATGGCGCTACATCGAACGGCAGCGCCTGCTGACCACTCTACTTCTCGTTCCGATGATGCTCGCCCCCGTGGCCGTCGGCCTGATCTGGCGCCTGCTGCTCCAGGGCGATTTCGGCATGGCGACACATTACATGCGTGCTATCGGCCTGCTGTCCAAGTCGAGCGCCGTCTTCTCGTCTCCCGGACTGGTCATGCCGACCATTGTCGCCATTGACGTCTGGCAGTGGACGCCATTCGTCACGCTTATCATTCTGGCGGGGTTGATGAGCCTGCCGCGCTCGCCATTTGAGGCGGCGACGATGGACGGCGCAGGCCCTTGGCGGCAGTTCGTCGACATCATGCTGCCGCTGCTGAGGCCAATCATCGCGCTGGTCCTTTTGCTGCGCGGCATCGACGCTTTCAAAGAATTCGACAAGGTTTACATCATGACGGGAGGCGGTCCCGGCACGGTGTCGGAACTGCTGTCGATCTACGCCTACCGTGTGAACTTCAAGACGTGGAACCTCGGTTACGGCGCAGCCGTCTCCTTCATGGTCTATCTGGTGGTGCTGATCCTCTGCTCCGTCTTCTACAAGGCGGTTTACTGGAAGTCCGCGGCACAGGGTGGCGGCCAATGAAGCGACCCGGAAAAATCCTTGCCATTGGCGTCCTTGCCTGCGTTCTGGTGATCGCGTTGACACCCTACGTCTGGATGGTCCTGACGTCGTTCAAGGGACGTCTGGATATCCTATCCTCGCAGCCCACATGGCTGTTTACGCCGACCTTCGCCAATTATCCCGCGGTGTTCATCGACAAGGAATATTTGCCGCTGGTTTTCAACTCGCTGATGATCGCTCTCGGCTCGACCTCGCTTTCCATCCTGATCGGTGCGCCGGCCGCCTATGTTTTCGCGCGCACCGACTTCGCGGGTAAGGAAGACTTGTTCTTCTTCTTCCTGACGACCCGCATGGCGCCGCCGATTTCAATCGCGGTGCCGCTGTTCCTGCTCTTCACCACGCTCGGATTGACGGACACGATCTACGCGGTGGTCATCGCGCATACCACCTTCAATCTATCGCTGGTGGTTTGGATGATGCGCGGCTTCTTTGCGGATATTCCCAAGGAAATCGATGAAGCGGCAATGATGGACGGGCGCTCGAAGCTTGGTGCCTTCGTGCGCGTTATCGTTCCCCTCGCCGCGCCCGGGCTGGCAGCAACCGCTGTGCTCTGCTTCATCCTGTCGTGGAACGAATTCTTATACGCCTTCATTCTTGTCGCGTTCGAGGGTCGGCCCCTCACCGTCGGCATTCCGGGGCTGATTACGCCGCACGGCACTCTTTGGGGGCAAGTCGCGGCTGTGGCGGTGGTCGCGACCCTGCCGATACTCGTTTTCACTTTTCTGGTTCAAAAGCACCTTGTTCGCGGCCTCACCTTCGGTGCGGTGAAGGGTTGAGGCGGAGTATTAAATGGCAGTTTCATTCAGAGATGTAACCAAGCAGTTCGCGGACGGGACGGTCGCGCTCGACCGGCTCAACCTCGATTTCGAACTCGGCGAATTCGTCGTACTGCTTGGCCCGTCCGGCTCGGGCAAGACGACCGCATGCCGATTGCTCGCCGGGCTTGAGCAGCCGACCAGCGGCAGCATAAATATTGACGGCAGGGATGTGACGAACGTGCCGCCACGCTTTCGCGGCATCGGCATGGTGTTCCAGAACTACGCGCTCTACAGCCACAAGACTGTCGCCGAAAACATCGCCTACCCGCTGCGAATCCGCAAAGTCGCTCCAGCGCAGATAGATCGGCAGGTGAAAGACATAGCCGAACTGTTGCGCATTGGCGAATATTTGCATCGCAAGCCTGCGCAGCTTTCGGGTGGGCAGGCACAGCGCGTCGCCGTGGCGCGGGCGCTCGTCTGGGAACCGGCAATCTGCCTCATGGACGAGCCGCTTTCCAATCTCGACGCCCTGCTTCGCCTGCATATGCGTACCGAACTCAACCGGCTGCACAGGAGGCTCGACAAGACATTCGTCTTCGTCACCCACGATCAGGAAGAGGCGATGACGCTGGCCACGCGCATCGCTGTGTTGAAGGACGGCAGGCTGGCTCAGTTCGATGAGCCACGGACTATTTACCGAAATCCCGCAAATCGTTTCGTTGCCGAATTCATGGGCCGACCGGCGATGAACACGATTGACGGCATTGTCGAAGACGGGGTTTTTCGCAGCAATGCCATAAGCTGCGCCGTTGACCGCCCGGATGGTCCGATAACCCTCGGCATCAGGCCCGAACAGATCGAATTCGCGGACCCAGAAGCGGCTGGCGCAATCAAGCTCGCCGTCGATGTGAAGGAAGCGATTGAGCCCGACACGCTGCTGATCTTCCAGATTGGCGGCAACGCGGCCCTGACGCTGCGGACCCAGCGCAACTGCGACGCGATAGAACCGGGCCAAACCGTCGGCCTTTCCTTTCCGAAACACGCCCTGCATTATTTCGATGCGACGAGCGGACAGAGGCTGGCGTGACGGTCGCAAGCTTCATACCGCTGCTGCTGGCGGCAGTCGTGTGGTTTGCCTTCTGGCGTATAAACCGCAAGCGCCGATGGTTCACCATCGGAGAAGTCATTTTCTGGGACGTCATCATTCTCATTCTCATTCAGCTTGTCTGGCTGCGGTGGTTCTGATGGCGCAACGCGATATATCGGGATCGGGAGAAAAGCGATGAGCACGCCGCCACGCTGGCGTCGTTTTGACGAGTGGGACGCGCGCCCGCTCCGCCACGACAAGTTCGCGGCTGAAGACCCCGAAGCCGGCTTCGCGACATTCCACAGTCCGTGGGATCCAGCACCTTCGGCACGCGTCGAGAACGGTCGCGTTGTTGAGATCGACGGGAAGCCGGAAGCAGAGTTCGACATTCTCGACAGTTTCATCGCCGCGCATCATCTTGACCTCGACGTGATCGACGAGGCAATGGCACGCGACCCGGCGGAAGTGGCCCGCATGCTGGTCGACATCAATGTGCCAAGAGGAGAGATGGAACGGCTCGCGCGCGGTATGACGCCCGCCAAGCTGGTCTCTGTCGTGTCACAGATGTCATCGCTGGAAATTACCTTCGCCTATTCCAAGATGCGCCAGCGCCGCACGCCGGGGAACCAGGCGCATGTCACCAACGCCAAGGACGATCCGTTGCAGCTCGCCGCCGACGCGGCGGTGGCGGTGGCGCTGGGGTTCGACGAGATAGAGACGACGATGCGCGTGGCCTCCAACTCGTGGGCGAACGCCATTGCTTGCGCAGTCGGCGCTGCGGTCGGTCGTGGTGGCGTGCTGTTCCAGTGCTCTATCGAGGAAGCGGAGGAGCTGCGGATCGGTATGGCGGGCTTCACTTCCTATGCCGAAACCGTATCCGTCTATGGAACCGAGGCGGCTTTCGTCGACGGCGACGATACGCCTTGGTCCAAGGCGTTCCTGACCGCCGCTTACGCATCGCGCGGCATCAAGGCGCGTTGCACCTCCGGCGCGTCAGCCGAACTATTGATGGGATTTCATGAGCGCCAGTCGGTGCTTTATCTCGAAGCGCGGTGTCTGTGTCTGCAACGCGCCATGGGTGTGCAAGGAACGCAAAACGGCGGCATCGACGGCGCTCCCCTGACATCATCGATGGCGGGCGGCATGCGCGAACTGATGGCCGAAAACCTCATTGCTGTCTGGCTGGGATTGGAATGCGCATCGGGTAACGACACGCGTGTGAGCGAGTCCGAAATAAGGGTGGGCGCAAAGATCACGCCCTATCTGATGGCGGGGTCCGATTTGCTCTGCTCCGGTATGGGATCCATCCGCAAATACGACAATTCGTTCAATCCCTCACTATTCAATGGCGAGGACATTGAGGATTTTCTTGCTCTGCAGCGCGACCTCGAAGCCGATGGCGGGCTGACTCCAATCGAGGAAGTCGACATGCGCGAGCTTCGTCTGCGCGCCATCCACGCCATTGCCGCTGTCTTCGAGGAACTGAATCTCGCAACCGTTCCAGAAAGCTGGATGCTGTCCGTTGCGGCAGCGTCGGGATCGCTGGAGACAGAGACGTTTTCGACCGGCGAAGTCACGCGCATCAGCGATGCAATCCGCGACCGAGGACTGACAGCAGTGGACGCCCTTCGCGCGTTGAAGAAGCGCGGCTTCGTTCGAGAGGCGGAAAATCTCCTGCTCATGCTGCGGCAGCGCATCTCCGGCGACTATCTGCAAACGTCCGCAATCCTGCGCGATGGCAAAGTTATCAGCGCGCTCAACGATCCAAATGATTATCAGGGTCCCGGCAGCGGCTACCGTATGTCCGAGGCGCGGTGGCGGGCGGTACGCAGCGTTCGCGATCTTCAGACCCGCGAAAAGGTTCTGGAGCGCGAGCGCCTCGTCGATCCGACCGCCGAGCCGTGGCTCGTCGCAGCAGGCGAAGCGGAAAAAGGCACCGATCCACGCGAGGTGGTCATCGGACTTAGTCCTGCTTTCGGCAATGAACTCACCCAGACGACCGCGGGGCACGATCTGATCGACGTCGTGCTGGCTCTCACCGACGGCGTGCGCGAGGGCGGCGGGGTGCCCCGGCTGGTGCGCATCCGCCATACCGCCGACACCTCGTTTCTTGGCTTGACGGCGGCCCGACTGTCGGGATCGGGCTATGCGATTGGAATACAGGCCAAAGGTACTGCCATCATCCATCGCGCCGACCGACTCCCGCATATGAACATAGAACTGTTTTCAAACGCACCAGTCACGACACTCGATCATTATCGCGCGATGGGTCGCAATGCAGCGCTCTACGCGAAAGGCGATGCGCCAGAGCCGATCATCGTTCCCGTCGACGGTCAGGCACTGGGAGCTCGCCATCACGTTCGCGTCGCAATGCTCTATGCAATCGAGACCGGTCTGGTCATTCCCGATGCGCCGCCACTCGATCTGAAAATGCGTATAGGCCAGGGAGGACCGTCGCGATGAATTCGCCACTCGACACCTATCCGATTTCCGAAAACGCGCCCGATCAGGCGATCTCGGCGTCGGGCATGAGGCTTGAACAGTTGACGCTCGATGCGGTGACCTCCGGACAGGTCGGCGCCGAGGACATCCGGATTTCGGCAGATGTGCTCAACATTCAGGCGAGGATTGCGCGCGCCGCTGGACGTGACCGACTTGCGCTCAATCTGGAGCGAGGCGCCGAGCTGGTAGCGGTGCCGCAGGATGTGATCCTGGAAACCTACGAGATGATGCGGCCGGGCCGCGTTTCGGACGCCAGCCTGCTGTCTGCCCGCGCGCAGATGCTGCGGGATGAGTACGGCGCGCACGCAATTGCAGCCCTGATCGACGAGGCTGTGACCGTTTACGAGCGCCGCAACCTGTTTCGCCGTCGATACTGATTGAGGACGAGGTCGGACATGATACTTGAGGAACGCACGGCCATTGTTACGGGTGCAGGCTCCGGCATCGGACGCGCCGGATCGGAAGCCATGGCGCGCGAGGGCGCGTTCGTTGTGGTGACCGACCGCGACCTTGTAGCTGCACAACACACCGTCGAATCGATCACCAGCGCCGGCGGACGGGCAGAAGCGTGGCAGCTCGACGTGACCGACGATGCGGCGGTCATTGCGCTGGTCGGCAGCGTTGCCGACAGGCACGGGCGCATCGACATACTTCATAACCATGCAGGCGTGCAGGTGGCAGGCAGTGTCGAGGAAGTCGATGGCGCCGGATTCGACCGGTCGTGGGCCGTAAACGTGCACGCGCAATTCGTGGCATGCCAGGCGGTACTGCCTATCATGAAGCGGCAACGCGGCGGTGTGATCCTCAACACCTCGTCGAATTCCGGCGTGTTCCTTGACCGGGCGATGACGGCCTACATCACCAGCAAGGCGGCATCGATCACAATGACCCGGCAGATAGCGTTGGATGTCGCGCGCTACGGTATCCGCATCAATTCGCTGTGCCCGGGTTGGGTCGACACACCATTCAACGATCCCTACACCAAGCAGCTCGGAGGCCGCAAAGCGCTGGAACATGCTATCGCAAACATCGTTCCGATGGGCCGGTTCGCAACCGCGGCCGAGATCGCCGAGGTGATCTTGTTCATGGTATCGGATCGTTCATCCTATATGACGGGCCATGCACTGGTCGCTGATGGCGGCGAGTCTCTCGCAGGGGGCACGAATAGCGGAAACGAGGAAATGATAGTTGCTCTTTAGCATACGGTCTAAATTGAATTTAGACCGCTGCGCGTAGACTGATCTGTAAAAATCGCGCCGAATAGTACCCCCGTCCACTTAGGCTAAATGTGAAGTTTCATTGCGAAATGGTCGCGATTTGGAAGGTCCGAAAGGCGACGTGCCGGCTCTCAGGCAGAATAGCAATTTGACTCGGTCGGAGGCTGGCTCTCTTCCACTATCCAAGCACTTTCTTCACCGCCTTTGCGGCAGCATCGACGACCGTGTCCGCTTCCTCTTTTGTGAGGCAGAGCGGCGGCGCAAAACCCAGAATGTCGCCTTGCGGCATGGCGCGACCAATTACGCCCTTCTCCAAAAGTGCCGATGCAATCTGCGGTCCTATTTTCCTTGCAGGGTCAAAGAATGTGCGACCGTCTCTATCTTCAACGAACTCAATCGCAGCAAGCATTCCGTCGCCGCGCACCTCACCTACATGCCTGTGGCCACCGAGCGCATCCGCGAGCCCTGCCCTAAAATACGCACCAATGGTTCCTGCATTTTCCACGAGGCCAAGCTCATCGATCAATTCGAGGTTCGCCACTCCGGCCGCAGCACAAATCGGATGGGCAGAATAGGTCCAGCCGTGACCGATCGCTCCGAGTTCATCCGAACCCTTCACCAACACCTGCCATACCGTGTCGGAAACGATGACGCCCGAAAGCGGTGCATAGGCCGAAGTCAGTCCCTTCGCGATGGTGATGAGATCGGGCCTGATGCCGTAGTGATCGGACCCAAACATCGTGCCGAGCCTGCCGAAGCCTGTCACGACCTCATCGGCCACGAGCAGTACATCATATTTCTTCAGGACTGCCTGAATCTTCTCCCAATATCCCGTAGGGGGTGGGACGATGCCTCCCGTTCCCAAAATTGGTTCGCCGATGACAGCCGCGACGGTATCCGGTCCTTCCGCCAATATCATCTCTTCGAGCTTGTCCGCGCAGAACTGCGAAAACTGTTCTTCGCTCATCGAGCGATCCTCGCGGCGAAAATAATACGGCGCTTCTGTGTGCAGTATTGGCGCGCGCGGCAAGTCAAATGCGTTGTGGAACAGATGCAGACCGGTCAGCGAGCCGGTCATAACTCCGGACCCATGATACCCACGCCAGCGTGAGATGATCTTCTTCTTTTCAGGCCGTCCGAGAATGTTGTTGTAGTACCAGATCAGCTTAATGTTCGTTTCATTGGCATCAGACCCCGACAGGCCGAAATAGACCCGGCTCATGCCTTGAGGCGCGCGGTCGATAATCATCTTCGCCAAGCGGATGGAGGCATCCGTGCCGTGCCCGACATAAGCGTGATAGTAAGCGAGTTCCTTGGCCTGTTCCGCGATTGCATCGGCAATCTTCTGACGGCCATAGCCGACATTCACGCAATAGAGCCCCGCAAAAGCGTCGATGCTCTCCTTGCCATTGATGTCGCGCACGCGCACACCTTCGCCACCCGCCATCACGCGCGTCGGCGTTTCCCCGCGAGCATGCATCCCCATATGTGTGGAGGGATGGAAAAAATGATCGCGGTCCCAAGCCGTGCGTTCATTGGTCAGATCGAGCATCTGGATCTCCCTTACGCTGCATCGATGCAAAGATATTTGAGGTCGGTGAACGCCTCTATTCCGTGGCGCGAACCTTCGCGTCCGAGGCCCGACTGCTTCACCCCGCCGAAAGGTACAGGAGCGCCAGTGATCTTGACGCGGTTGATCGCTACCATGCCGTAGGCAAGCGCCTTGCCCATGCGTAGCTGGCGACGTCCGCTTTCGGTAACGACATAAGCCACGAGCCCGTATTCGGTATCGTTGGCGCGCGCGATCACTTCATCTTCGGTGTCGAACGGCACCACCGCCGCGACCGGACCGAATGTCTCTTCGCGCATGATCAAAGCATCGTCGGAAACATCCACCAGAACGGTTGGCTCGAAAAACAGCGTGCCCGGCTCGCTCCGCTTGCCACCTGCGAGACACCGCGCGCCCTTCGCCAGCGCGTCGGCAACCTGTTCTTCCACCTTGACGACAGCGCGCTCATGCATCAGCGGCCCAATATCGGGGTCGTCCATGCCCGCGCCCAGTGTCAGTTCTGAAACACGCGCTGCGAACGCCGCAACGAAACGTTCATAGCTGGCGCGCTGCACGAAAATGCGGTTTGCCGCGAGACAATCCTGCCCGGAAGTCGCGAACTTCGCATCCATCGCGATCTGCACGGCCCGCTCAATATCCGCGTCATCAAAGATAATCAGCGGCGCGTGTCCGCCAAGCTCCATGACAAGCCGCTTCATCGTTGGCGCGCATTGCTTGGCGATCAGCCGACCGATCTCGGTCGAGCCTGTAAAGCTCATTGCACGCACGCCGCTGTTTGCACTCAATTCACCGACAATCGTTGCGGCGTCGCCGGTAACGACATTGAAGGTTCCGGCTGGCAGTCCGGCGCGCTCTCCCAGTTCGGCAAGGGCAAGCGCCGAGAGCGGCGTCTCGGAGGATGGGTGCGCGACGATCGTGCAACCAGCTGCGAGTGCCGCGCCAGCCTTGCGCGTCAGCATCGCCGCCGGAAAATTCCACGGCGTAACGACCCCCACGACACCGACCGGCACACGCTGCACCATCATCGCCGCATCAGGCAGATGGCTGCTGATACCCTCCGCGTTCAGGCGTTTGGCCTCGTCCGCATACCACTCGATGAAAGACGCTGCATAGTCGATTTCGCCGCGTGATTCTTTGAGCGGCTTGCCCTGTTCGATGGTCATGATGATCGCTAGATCATCCTTGGCATCAACGATCAGTTCGAACCATTTGCGCAATATTGCAGCGCGCTCCTGCGGCAGCATTGCGCTCCACCCTGTAAAGGCGCGCGACGCCGCATCGATGGCCGAACATGTTGCATCCGCCCCAAGCGAAGCAACTTGCGCAATGAGACTGCCATCCGCCGGATTGGTCACAGCAAAAGTGGTTGCTCTGCCATCCGCGATCCACTTGCCATCGATATAGGCGAGTTCGCGCAACAACCTTCGATCCGAAAGCCGGTCTAGTTCGTTCCGATGAGCAATCCTTGCCAATTTAGCGCCCATGCCACTTGCTCCCATTCGTAGGAAGAATGGTAGAGAGGTGAGGAAGAGAAAGAGCCCAAATAGCCGCTATGCACGATTGGATATGTCCAAAAAGTCGGGCTCGAATAGAGAAACAGGCTATTCGGCAATTACCTGCGCAGAGAGCGGACGATCCTTCACAACACGCGTCACAATGTAGGTAAAATAGCGGTCGATGCCGATTTCAGACGCCAGCAACCGGTCGACCAGTCGCTGGTAAGCATCGATGTCGCGTGTGGCGACCTTGAGCATATAATCGATACCACCGCCTACCGACCAGCACGCCACGATTGCGGGAATATCGCGGATTGCTCGTTCAAACCGGTCAAAGTCTGCCTGCTTGTGACTGGCCAGCGTGACCTCCACCAAAACATTGGCGATGGGCGCCACTGCGCGCAGATCTATCTCGGCGCGATAGCCGCGAATAATCCCTGCCTTTTCCAGCTTGCGCAGGCGCAGCCATGCGGGCGTTGCAGAAAGACCCACCTTCTCCGCAAGGGCGAGCTTGGTGATACGCCCGTCCTGTTGCACCGCGTCGAGAATTTTCAGGTCGATACTGTCGAGTTTGGTGCCAGCCATGCGCTCAGTACAAAGGGTTTTCTTCACATGAAGGCCATACCGCCCCATTGTCAATTGCACTGATTTCAGGCTCTACTGAAATCATGACAATCTGGCAGCCTGATCCGAAACTTATTCACCGCCCGGCCTATATTTCGCTGGCCGACCAGATTGCGCGCGCCATACATGACGGGCACCTGCCACACGGCACGCGCCTGCCACCGCATCGCAAGCTCGCTTACGACATCGGGCTTTCCGTGCAAACGGTCAGCCGCGCCTATGAGGAACTGATCCGGCGCGATCTCGTATCGGGAGAAATCGGGCGCGGCACTTTCGTCCAGACGATGCGTCGGGAGGTGGAACCACCGTATCTACCCGAACGTCTTGGCGAATTGATCGACCTGTCCATCCTAAAGCCCATCTGCGAGACGATGCATCTGGACGAATTGAAGGGTGCACTGAACTGGCTGGCCACCAATTTGCCCGCGAGTTCCGGACTTTCATTTCGACCGAACGTGGTCTTCCCGCGCCATCGGGCAGTCGCTGCCGAATGGCTCAAGCACTGCGGCCTTTCCGTACCGGCTCAGAACATCAGCGTAACCAATGGCGCGACGGCTGCCATGACCGTTGCGTTGATGAGTGTCGCGCCACCTGGCTCAACGGTCGCGACAGAAGCAATCGGCCATCACACGCTCATGCCGCTGTCCACCTATCTTGGTTTTCACTTGCATGGCCTGCCGCTGGATAGCGATGGAATTATCCCTCAAGCGCTCGATGAAGCTTGTCAGGGTTCCGATATTCGCGCCATTTTCGTGCAGCCATCCGCGATAAACCCCACTGCGACGTTTATGGGCGAGCGGCGGCGCGCCGAGCTGGTGGAGGTCGCGCGCAAGCACGATCTGGCCGTCATCGAAGGTGACGTTCTCGGTCCGTTGGTAGATGCGGGCCTTCCGCCTATCGCCGCCTTGGCTCCTGAGCGGACATTGTATTACACCAGCTTCACTAAGAATACGGTTCCCGGATTGCGCATCGGCTACCTCGTCGCCCCGGACCGCTACGTCGCCGCCGTCGCCAATCGCCATCTCGTATCGAACTGGATGGCGACGCCTATGGTGGCCGAAATCGCGACGAAATGGGTGACGGATGGCACCGCCATGCGACTGGTGGATTGGCAGCGCCAAGCGCTCACCCGGCGCCAAGACATTGTTCGCGAAGTCATGGGCTCCACAGGCTACATGACACATGAGCGCGCGCTGCATATCTGGATTCCACTGCCCGAAAACAGATCAGAAGAAGGCTTTGTCGCACAGGCCCGCCTACAAGGTGTCGCGATTGCTCCGGGCATGTCCTTCCGTACTTCCGAAGCACCATGGCACCCTGCCGTCCGCGTTTCTCTCGGCTCCACAACGGAAAACGAACTGCGCAGCGGATTGGGCGTCATATCGCGACTGCTCATCAGTGAGGCGGAACATCTCCTGCTGGCGATTTAAGCGAAACTTGCCGGAAAAATGACCACGTGCACTAAATTGTCATGATTTTATTTTCCGAATTGACATGATTTGTGCCATCTCACATCGTTACCTCAACAAACTTGGGGAACGAGACGTGAATGGCCACACCGATCATTGAGATCGACGGCATCAGCAAGAGTTTCGGAGCTTTCAAGGTTCTCGATGAACTCTCGATGCGCGTCATGCCGGGCGAGAAGCTGGCCCTGATCGGACCGTCCGGTTCCGGTAAGACCACGATCCTCCGCATTCTCATGACTCTTGAGCGTATTGATGGTGGCCATATCCGCATCGAGGGCGAAGAACTCTATCACATGCCCAAGAATGGCGGCCTGGCTCCCGCGGACGAGAAGCACCTGACCAAAATGCGCCGGAAGATTGGCATGGTCTTCCAGCTCTTCAATCTCTTTCCACACATGAGTGTGCTGGACAACGTTACCCTTGCCCCGATCCTCACCAAGGGCACGTCACGCACCGAGGCTCAAAAGCGCGCGATGGAATTACTGGACATGGTGGGCATGTCCGCCAAGTCCGATGCCATGCCTTCGCAATTGTCCGGCGGCCAGAAGCAACGTGTGGCTATCGCCCGTGCGCTCGCTCTGTCGCCGAAGATCATGCTGTTCGACGAGGTTACGTCGGCGCTCGATCCCGAACTCGTAGAGGAAGTGCTGAACGTCATGCGCAAGCTCGCTGCCGAGACGGACATGACCATGCTTCTCGTCACCCATGAAATGGGCTTTGCCCATGACTTCGCCGACCGCGTGCTGTTCTTCGACAAGGGCCGCATCGTTGAGGAAGGCAAGCCAGACGACATATTCCGACATCCGAAGCAGGAACGAACTCAAACCTTCCTGCGCAAGATCATCGCGGCAGGCCATCGTGTCTGAGCGCATGTATCGCGGTCTGGGAGGACCGCACAGCCGAAACCGAACGAATGCCTAAGGAGCCGGGAACTATGAAAAAACTAGCAATCTGGAGTGGCATGGGTGCCGTTGCCGCCGCAGCCATTATCGCGGTCACGCTGCCCTCGATCGCGCAGGACGACGCCAAGCTGGAACAGCTTCGCGCACAGGGCTTTGCCCGTGTCGCCATCGCTAACGAACCGCCCTATACCGCCGTCGCAGCCGACGGCAAAGTGTCGGGCGCAGCGCCAGACGTCGCACGCGTGGTATTTGAACGCCTCGGGGTACCGGAAATCGTGGCGTCGATCTCCGAATACGGCGCAATGATCCCCGGCCTGCAGGCTGGCCGCCACGATGTCGTCACCGCTGGTCTGTTCATGAAGCCGGAACGCTGCGCAGCGGTCGCCTATTCGGAGCCGGTGCTGTGTGACGCCGAAGCTTTGCTGGTCAAGAAGGGTAATCCGAAGGGTTTCAAGTCTTATTCCGATATTGCCAAGGACACCAGCGCGACGGTTGGCGCGCCGGGCGGCGGCACGGAAGAAAAGCTGGCGCTTGAGGCGGGCGTACCGCGCGACCGCGTCATTGTCGTACCGGACGGCCAGAGCGGCCTGAAGATGGTTCAGGACGGTCGCATCGACGCCTATTCGCTGCCAGTTCTTTCGATCAACGATCTCGTCAAGAAAGCAAGTGATCCGAACCTCGAAGTCATCGCTCCGGTCGAGGGCGCTCCTGTCTATTGCGATGGCGCCGCCTTCAAGAAGGGCGATGAAGCGCTTCGCGATGCCTTCAATGTCGAACTCGCGAAGATGAAGGAATCGGGCGAGTTCGCCAAGATCATCGAGCCTTATGGCTTCTCAGCAGCCGCCGCCATGTCCACCAGCATGGAAAAGCTCTGCTCGGCAAAATAAGCTATCCAGCCTGGCCGAAGGGGCGGCTCTGCCCCTTCGCCCAAGTGCCCGGATTTGCTGATAGCGCAACGGAACCAAGCCATTCATGATCGACTGGTCAGGCTATCTCGGTCTTATTCTGCAAGGTGCTGTCGTCACGGTGCAACTCACAGTGATGGGCTCGATCTTGGCGTTGATCGTGGCGTTCATCGCCGGGCTTGGGCGCATTTCGCGCTTCGCGGTACTCCGCTGGCTCGCAACGGCTTATATCGAGTTTTTTCGCGGCACGTCGATCTTCGTGCAGCTCTTCTTTGCCTATTTCGTCTTGCCCTTCATGGGCATCACGCTCACGCCGCTTCAAGCCGGTGTGTTGGCGCTCGGCTTGAATGTCGGTGCCTATGCCGCCGAAGTCGTGCGCGGCGCGATCCTGTCCGTCGGACGCGAACAATATGAAGCCTGCGTCGCCCTCAATCTTTCGCGCTGGCAGTGCATGAGGAAGGTCATCCTGCCGCAAGCGCTTCTGGTCATGCTACCGACCTTCGGGAACAACGCCATCGAGCTTCTGAAGGCCACATCCGTCGTCTCGCTGATTTCGCTGGCCGACATGACGTTTCAGGCGAACATCGTGCGCTCGCAAACGGGCAGTACCCTGATCCCCTTTGCGACCATTTTGCTCCTCTATTTCATCTTCGCCCTGCTGATTTCATTCGGCGTGCGCGCACTTGAGAAGCGTATGGCTCGCGGCCTCGACGGAGTGCGCGTCTGATGGAATGGGATTGGAATTTCGTCTGGCAGATTCTCCCGACGCTGATTTAGGGCGTAAAAATCACCATAATTGCAACCGTTCTTGGTTCGGTTCTGGCCGTGGTCGTTGGCTTGGGCATCGTTCTGCTGCGGCGGTCCCCGAACCGGCTCATATCGCGGACAACAGGCTTCATTGCAGAGTTTATTCGCGGCACGCCGCTGCTGGTGCAGCTTTACTTCATCTTCTATGTGCTGCCGGACATCGGCATTTTGCTACCACCATTGCTGGCGGGCGTCATTGGGCTTGGGCTTCACTACGGAACCTATACGGCAGAGGTCTATCGCGCTGGCATCGACAACGTGCCGCGCGGTCAGTGGGAAGCCGCAAAAGCCTGTAATCTGACGCCGAGCCAGACATGGACGCGCATTATCCTCCCGCAAGCGATCCCGCCCATGATCCCCGCGCTCGCCAATTATTTCATCGCCATGTTCAAGGAAACGCCGCTGCTCTCGGCCATCACCGTGCTTGAACTGATGAATCAGGCCAAGAGCGTAGCAAACAGCTCGTATCGCTACATTGAGCCTATAACGATGGTAGGTCTTTTCTTCCTCACCATCAGCCTCATTTCAGTCGTCATCCTGCGCTGGCTCGAACATCGCTATGGGAGGATCGAGCGTTGATTGCAGATGCAACTCCATCCGTTGAGATTATCCTCAATTCAGAACAGCCCGCGCTTGACGAACGACCTGTCGCCAAGCGCATCGGCATGGTCATCCTCGCAACCGACCACACCACTGAGCCCGATTTTCAGCGCATGGTATGCAGCGACCGCATCGCGACCTACGCCGCACGCGTCGCCTACGCCAACCCGACGACGCCTGAAAATTTGCGCCGAATGCTGCCTGCGCTGACCGAGGCAGCAGCGCTCATATTGCCCGACGAAAAGCTGGACGCACTGCTCTACTCCTGCACATCCGCGTCGGCGGTCATTGGCGAAGCCGAGGTTGAGCGCGCGCTTCAGCAAGCGAAACCCGGCTTGCCTGTCGTCACTCCGACTCGCGCCGTAACCACCGGATTGCGCGCGCTCGCCGCGCAGCGGATCAGCGTGCTAACTCCCTACACCGTTGAAACCAGCCGCCCGGTCGCGAACTATCTCACCAGTGAAGGTTTCGGCATCGACCGTTTCACCTGCCTCGGCTTCGAGGATGATCGTGAAATGGCGCGTATCAAGCCGGACGCACTTGTCGCGCTCGCGGCGAAATCAATGCATCCGGATTCCGATGCGCTATTCATCTCCTGCACCGCACTGCGCGCCGCATCGGTCGTGCCGCGAATGGAAGCCGCAATCGGGCGACCTGTGGTCAGCAGCAATCTCGCGACAGCATGGATGTGCCTGCGCCTTTGTAGCGAAACAGCCCTTACGCCGGAGCGCGGGCAACTCATGCAGAGGCCGCTGCCCTCGCCATGACCATCACCCTTGCAGACATAGAGAATGCGGCCCGCCGCATCGCCGGTCGCATTTCGCAGACCGAGACACTTGCTTCGCCAATTCTGAGCGAGCGCATCGGCGTGCCGGTCCATCTCAAGATGGAAAGCCGCCAGACAACAGGCAGTTTCAAGTTGCGCGGAGCCTCCAACGCCGTGGCACTACTGAAAGGCCATACACGTCAAGGCGGTGTCGTCGCAGCTTCCACCGGCAATCATGGACGCGCCCTCGCCCATGCAGCGAAGCTGGAAGGCATTCGCTCCGTCATCTGCATGTCTTCGCTGGTTCCGGCCAACAAGCGGGCCGAGATTGAACGCCTTGGAGCAGAAATCCGCATAGTTGGCAAAAGTCAGGACGAGGCTCAGGAAGAAGCTGAGCGCTTGGCCAGCAATCACGGACTGCAAATGGTGCCGCCGTTCGACCATCCGCGCATCATTGCTGGTCAAGGCACCATCGGTTTGGAAATGATGGAAGCTGTGCCGGATGCCGCGACTGTGCTGGTTCAATTGTCGGGTGGAGGTCTTGCAAGCGGCATCGCCGCCGCTGTGAAGGCTATTAACCCGGACACACGCATCATCGGCATATCTATGGCGCGCGGCGCGGCCATGAAGGCGAGCCTCGACGCAGGCAGACCAATTAACGTCGAAGAGCTCCCCACGCTGGCCAATTCACTTGGCGGCGGCATCGGCCTGGACAACCGGCTGACATTCGCGATGTGCCGCGATCTTCTCGACGATATAGTTCTGCTTTCCGAGCACCAGATCGCCGAAGGCGTCCGCTACCTCTACACGTTCGAACGTGAGATTGCCGAAGGCGCTGGCGCCGTGGGCGTCGCGGCGCTGCTTGCGGGCAAGGTGCAAGCGAACGGTCCCATTGTCGCTCTTGTATCTGGAAGCAATATCGACACTGACCTGCATCGCCAGATCATCAACGGCCAACCGACGGAATTCGAGCGGCTCGACACCGAACGGAACGGGAGGGCTGCCTGATGGCCCGCATGAACATTCTGACGGAGTCCGATCTTCGCAAAATCGTGCGGCTTGACCTCGATGCGGTCGCGGCGGTGGAAAACGCCTTTCGCGCGCTTGCGACCGAAGCCGTCGCAATGCCGCCGATCCTGCGGCTCGACATTCCCGAACATAATGGCGAAGTCGACGTGAAAACCGCCTACATTCCCGGCGTCGACGGCTTCGCCATCAAGATCAGCCCCGGCTTCTTCGACAATCCAAAACTCGGCCTGCCATCGTTGAATGGCATGATGGTTTTGCTCTCCGCAAAAACCGGGCTTGTCGAGGCACTGCTTCTCGACAATGGCTACCTGACCGATATCCGAACGGCAGCAGCCGGTGCGGTTGCCGCCAAGTATCTTTCGCGCCCGGACTCCTCAGTTGCCACCATTTTCGGTGCTGGTGTTCAAGCGCGATTGCAACTCGAAGCGCTCACGCTTGTTCGCCCGATCAAACAGGCGCGCATCTGGGCGCGCGACATCTCCAAGGCGCAAAGCGTTGCCGCAGAACTTGCAACAAAACTGGGAATCGAAGTTCTTGCCGAGGCCAATCCCGCGCGCGCGGTGGACGGCACCGACATCATCGTAACCACGACGCCCGCGACAGGACCAATCCTCATGGCCGAACACCTTTCGCGCGGCCAACACGTAACCGCGATGGGATCGGACTCCGAACACAAAAACGAAATCGAGCCTTCCGCCCTCACCCGCGCCGATCTTTATGTCGCTGACAGCGTGAAGCAAACACGCAGATTGGGCGAACTGCACCACGCCGTCGCAGCCGGCTTATTCGATGCAAACGCCGACCTGACCGAACTCGGCGCTATTATTGCCGGAACCACTCCGGGACGCATCAGCCCGGACGATCTGACCATCGCCGACCTTACCGGAACCGGCGTTCAGGACACGGCAATCGCAACGCTAGCCCGCGACCGCGCTCTCGCGTCCGCAGCGGGCACCCCTTTTGAAAGCTGAAATCAGAGCGCATTCGCTCACGATGAGGACATGAAATGGTCGAACCCAACCTGAAATTCAACCGCGCGGAATTCGCAGAACGTCTGGCCAAGACGCGTCGGGCAATGGAGGCAAAAGGCATAGACCTTCTCGTCTGTTCCGATCCGTCCAACATGAATTGGCTGACCGGCTATGACGGCTGGTCGTTTTATGTGCATCAGTCCGTGCTCGTGCCGCCGGATGGCGAGCCGGTATGGTATGGTCGAGGGCAGGACGCCAACGGCGCAAAACGCACCGCCTATCTGAAACACGAAAACATCATCGGCTATGCCGATCACTATGTGCAGTCCACCGAGCGGCATCCGATGGACTATCTGTCGAAGGTCATTGCCGAGCGCGGCTGGGACAAGCTCGCCATCGGCGTTGAGATGGACAATTATTGGTTTTCCGCTGCTGCTTTTGCTTCCCTGCAACGCCATTTGCCGAACGCCAGATTCGTAGACGCAACCGCGCTTGTGAACTGGCAGCGTGCAATCAAGAGCCCGACCGAAATCGACTATATGCGCAAGGCTGCCCGCATCGTTGAAGCCATGCACCAGCGAATTGTCGAAAAGGTCGAAGTCGGGATGCGCAAATGCGATCTGGTCGCCGAAATATACGACGCGGGAACGCGGCGGGGCACGGCGGAGACTATCCGGCCATCGTCCCGCTTCTGCCTTCCGGCGCCGACGCGTCAGCCCCCCATCTCACATGGGACGACAAGCCCATGAAGAGCGGCGAAGGCACCTTCTTCGAAATCGCCGGCTGCTACCACCGCTATCATCTTCCGCTTTCGCGCACCGTATTTCTCGGCAAGCCGACGCAAGCATTTCTGGACGCCGAAAAAGCCACTCTGGAAGGCATGGAGGCAGGTCTGGAAGCCGCCAAACCCGGCAACACATGCGAAGACATCGCCATCGCATTCTTCGCGGTGCTGAAAAAATACGGCATCGTGAAAGACAACCGCACAGGTTACCCGATTGGTGTTTCATACCCGCCAGATTGGGGCGAACGCACCATGAGCCTACGACCGGGCGACCGCTCCGAACTCAAGCCCGGCATGACTTTCCATTTCATGACTGGCCTTTGGCTGGAAACGATGGGGCTGGAAATAACCGAGTCCATTCTCATTACCGAGACCGGTGTCGAATGCCTTGCAAATGTTCCGCGAAAGTTGTTCGTCAAGGACTAAGCCACGATGAAGCCCAATCCTATTTCGCCAACCATCCCGCTTGATGCGCAAGGTGTTCATCACGGACATCTGCGTCTCCCCTATAGCCGCGACGATTCCGCATGGGGCTCCGTGATGATCCCCATCTGCATTATTCGCAACGGTACTGGTCCGACCGCGCTTTTGACGGGCGGCAACCATGGCGATGAATATGAAGGACCGCTCGCGCTGTTCGATCTGGCGCGCAGGACCAACGCAAAAGAGGTTTCGGGAGCGATCATCATCATTCCAGCGATGAACTATCCTGCCTTCCGCGCCGGAACGCGCACCTCGCCTATCGACAAGGGCAATATGAATCGCACCTTCCCCGGCGCGCCGGATGGCACGGTCACGCAGAAGATTGCCGACTTTTTCCAGCGCGAGTTACTGCCGCGTGCGGACATCGTTCTGGATTTCCACTCTGGCGGCAAAACGTTGGATTTTGTACCATTCTGCGCGGGGCACATTCTGCCCGACAAGCAAAAGGAAGCAGGCACATTTGCAGCGGTGAAGGCTTTCGGCGCGCCCTATTCTATGCGGATGACGGAGATAGATGCGGTCGGCATGTACGACACCGCAGCCGAGGAAATGGGCAAGATTTTTGTGACCACGGAGCTAGGCGGCGGAGGCACGTCACGAGCCGAAACCGTACGCATCGCACGGCGCGGCGTTTCAAATGTGCTCAAACATGTCGGCATCATTGGCGGAGCCATCGACGCAACCTCAACGCAATGGTTGGACATGCCTGAAGGCTGCTTCTCATTCGCTGAAAACGACGGCATGGTCGAAACAATAATGGACCTTGGCGAACCTGTTTCTGCGGGCAACGTCATCGCGCGAATCTGGCCCACGGATAGAACCGGACTTGCCCCCGTTGAGATTGTGGCGCGCATTTCCGGCATATTGGCTGCCCGTCATTTTCCAGGACTTATCAAGGCGGGTGACTGCGCCGCAGTTGTAGCGACAATTTCGAAGAAATGACCCTAGGTAGGCTAGGCCGATATGCGGACAGACGTATCTAAATTAAGTGTTCCATGGACTCGTGATCGAACAATTATAGGCCCTTCGTCTGGCGCTGGGATTTAAATCGGCAGATTGATGTGCTGACTTCGCAAGGCAAATCGATTTTGGCGAATTTACAGGTCGCCGGGCCCTTCACGCATCGAGCAACCGACCCGGCCTAACGCCAAGGAACGCGACCAGCTTGTCGACTACTGTAATTGTGGGATTTCGCGCGGCGCGTTCCGGTTCGCTGATCGATATTCGCTGCGGCACCAAAAAAATCCCTGCACATCCGATTTTGGCCGCAGTGGCAGCACCGCGACCAAAATCGGACGAAAACTGAGGAAGGTCGAGCAGCGGTCTGAGCGCGCCAAGGCTAGGTATTGCTCGATGTGTCCGCTGTCGGAAAGCGTTTGGCAAACTCTTCTTCTTTCCCAGCAGCCAACAGTTTCGCCTGTTGAACCCACTTCTCGCGTTTGATGCGACCATCAAATTCGAGAAACTCTTCGACCTTCTTGATATCGGCAGTGGTCCATGCAGCAATTTGCGCAAAGGACGTGATCCCATGCTTATTCAATTTGCGTTCATTGACAGGGCCGATGCCGATCAGGCGACGCAGGTTATCCTTCTTCGAACTGCTTGCCAGTTTGGCTTTGGAAACAGCAGGCTTCTCCGCTGGTGCTTTCGAAGAACTGGTTTTAGCCGATTTGGAGGATTTTTCGGCGCGCGCCGGACGAGAGACCGTTGAAGCCGCCGGACTTGACATCAAAGCGACTGGTGCTGATGCAGGAGCTTTATTCTGCAGTTGGCTTTCCATATCGGCTCGCGCAATACCGCACTCTTCCAGTTCCCGGGTCAGGCGCGTTGTTTCATTCTTGAGTTTGTCGCGTTCACTACGAATGGATTCCAGACTGCGCTGGAGATTGTCCGTTTCGTTGCGCAGGCGTCCCCACAAAAACCAGCCGAGCAACAATCCAACTATGAATGCAAGAAGCATATAGAAAAGTGTCATCGAGTCCTCTCCGCGATCTGCCCCTGACTAAAGCACTAAGAGTTTGCTTGGGAAAGGCCGATAATTAATCGGCGGCTCACAAAAGGAGTGGCGCGCGCAAGAAGCATCAATTCGCGCTTATACCCAACGGACTGCCCGCAATCGCTGGGGAATGAGACGACTTTGCAAGACGCGTTTCAGCGCGTCCTATAGAATAGCCTGAGGTGAGCACGGTCCGCCCGTCCATGATAAAGAGCTGGGTCTTTTCAATTTCCGGATGAAGGCTTCCACTTACAGAGACGAACTCGTAAGCTCTTCCGATCTTCAGCGGCGTTTTCGGGATTACGTGCACCATCTGATTAGGCGGTGGTTGCGGTGCATGGCTACAGGCTCCAAGCCAAGGCACAAGGAAAAATTCGTAAACATTATCTTCGTTGCGATCTATCGGAAGCACATATCCCTCAATGCGGACCTGTTCATCTTCCAAATGCAGGGATAAGGTCCTTCCCTGTTCCTCCGATGTCGCAATTCCAGGGAAAATCGTGTTTGTGCTGCCTTGATTGGCAGGCCGCAGGTCTTCCCATCCAATTGGCCGAGCTATCTGCTGACCGCCTTGTGCAAGTCCCTGAAACACCCAAAGCACACCCAGAACGATGAAGGTGCGTAAGAACCACGGTTTTAGCCTTGTAGCCTGCTCCATGCCGATCAACCTTGCGCCCTTTTATTCCAGGGTCAATGTGATTCAGCCGAAGCACGAGTTCAGGCTGTACGCCTGAATCCGACACAGCAATCGTCTCGCCGATTTGATTTTCATACCCGGTGAATTGGGTTGCCGGTCTAAACCCGCTGGTGGCAACAGAGCGATACTGGTTCCTTTGATACGGGCTGGTATCTAATTTTATGTCTAGACCGTTTTGCCGAGACGATGTCCCTGTCTCCGTTAAAATGATCAGCACCGACTGCTTAAGTTTTGTGAATTCGGAACTGTGCTTGCCTGAGACCAGATTAGGTTTACGACCTCTCCGACATCAGGCTGGATTGCGCCGTCGTTCTGGACGAAAACCTTTATGGAATGGTCTGCAGCCTGCACAAAGTAGGTGGTGCTGTTGCCACCAAATATGCGACGCGTAACCTTGCCGCGCAGGCTGTTTTCGGATCCATCCGAGGGTGCATTTCCCGCCATCAGCCGAATGCGTTCGGGCCGGACTGCACAGCTGCTGGCGCGATCGTGTGAGTCGCGCAGCGCGATGACGGTGCCGTTCGCAAGCTTCAGGCCGATATCCGTCGGCGTCCCGGCCAATATATTGGCGTCACCAAGAAAGGTGGCTGAAAAGGCGCTGTTGGGCTGATTGTAAATGTCTTCGGGTTTACCTTCTTGCACGAGTGCCCCATCACGCAGGATGCCTATCCGATCGCTCATGGTTAGAGCCTCTTCCTGATCATGCGTAACGAATATCGTGGTAATGCCGATTTCGCGCTGGATGCGCTTCAGTTCAAGCTGCATGTCGATGCGTAGTGCCTTGTCCAACGCGGACAACGGCTCGTCGAGAAGAAGGACGCGCGGCTCGGTTACGATCGCACGCGCAAGTGCAACCCGCTGGCGTTGTCCACCTGAAAGCTGGTGAGGACGCCTCTCGCCAAGCTTCGAGAGTTGAACCAGATCCAGCGCGCGTTGCACTTCGGAATGGATCTTGCTTTTTGGCTCGCCTCGCACAGAAAGGCCGAAGGCGACATTGTCACGTACACTCATGTTAGGAAACAGGGCGTAGTTCTGGAACACCATGCCAATCTGGCGCTTTTCTACCGATACACGTTCGACGCTTTCTCCATCGATCACGATGCGCCCGTTATCAGGATAGTCAAAGCCTGCGATCATGCGCAGCAAAGTGGTCTTTCCGCTGCCGGAGGGGCCAAGCAGGGCGTAAAATCCCCCGTCGGGGAATATGATTGAAACCCGATCCAGCGCTTTGTGTGATCCAAACGTTCGGGAGACATTCTGCACCTCGACGAGTGCCATCAGCGTTCTCCCCCGAACTTGAAAAAGCGGGCCGCAACGAGCATCAGTGCCATGGAAACAACTATGATGATGGTGGACACAGCGTTGATTTCAGGGGTGAAGCCCTTGCGAATGGCTGCGTAAATTTCGACAGGCAATGTTCCCTGACCTGGTGTGGCGAGAAAATAAGAAACGACGAACTGATCGAACGATACGGCGAACGCGAAGAGCGCACCTGCAATGACCCCCGGCATAATCCAGGGAAGCGTAATGCGTCGGGTTATCTGCCATTGGCTCGCGCCAAGCGAACGCGCCGCCTCTTCCAGTTGCGGTTCGAACGTCTGGAGGCGTGCGCTCACCACCACGATAACGTAGGGCAATGCCAACGCTACATGACCCAGCAAGATGGCATGGAGCCCTCGTCCTATGCCTACCGCAAAGAAAAACACCAGCATGGCGGTGCCTGTAATGAGCCAGGGTATCGCGATGGGCGGAAAAAGCAGCGTCTGAAGGACTTTCTTGCCGTTGAAATCGTAGCGGTAAAGTGCGAGCGCTGCGGCGGTTCCCAACACGGTCGCTACGGTTGTCGTAATGACGGCGATATAGATGCTGTTCCAGGTCGCGTCGATCAATTGGGCGTTGCTGAACAGTTGCGAGTACCACGTCGTCGTCCATTCTATAGGCAACTGGTAGAATGGGGATGCATTGAACGACATGACGCCCATGATAATCAAAGGTAGATAGAGGAACGCCAGAAGCAGCAAAAGCCATGCGCGGCCCAACCATTCAAGCAGACGGCTCATTACGCTGCCCTCCGCAACACCGGAGCGCTTAGCGCTAATATCAGCAAAACGACTGCCAACAGAATGAAGGACAGAGCTGCGCCGAGTGGCCAGTTGAACACCGCCACGAACTGATCCTCGATAACGGTTCCGTAAAAGGTGCCGGTACGACCGCCCAGAATGCGCGGTTCCATAAAAGAACCTACGACCGGAACAAAAATCAGCACTGCCCCCGCTGCCAGCCCCGGGAGGGACAGCGGAAGGACGATACGCACAAGAGTTTGCAATCGCGACGCGCCAAGGGATCGCGCAGCTTCGATCAGGGAATTGTCAATCGCTTGCAGCGTTAGATAGCAGGTGAGAACCATATAAGGGACGTATGAGTGCACAAGCCCGATTATGATTGCAGGATAGGAATACATCAGGTCGATATTGATCCTGATCGGCGAGATTGCGTTGACCGCGGTATCGAGGATGCCTCCTTCCCGAAGCACCATCGCCCAAGAAAAAATCCTCACGAGGCCATTGCTCCAGAATGGCAAAATAATCAGAAGAAATATCGCTTCACGGGTGCGTCCCTTCAACACCTTGGCGAGCACGAAGGCGGCGGGAAAGCCTAAAACAATGCACCAGAAAGTTACTTCAGCACCGAGACGCAAAGAACGTAACAGCAATTGGCCGTAAAGTGGCTCGCTAAAGAAGGTGGCGTAGTTCTGAAGGGTGAAAAACCATTCCTTACCACTGAAGGGGAGCCCCGTCATTAATGAGAAGAAGGCCATCGCGGAAAGCGGCAGGAATACTGCAATGATGAGCCACACATAACCTGGCGCAAGCAGAGGCAGCGCCGCACCGAACTGCCCCCTGCGTTGCGTTTTACCAACCATCAAGCGTCTCCGTGCGGAAGCCTATTTCACGTTGACCTTTAGCTCCTGCCAGACTTTCAGATATTCCTCACGCTGCGCATCGGTTATCGGTTGCTGGAACTGAAGCCGCGAGGCGACAGCCGGATCGCCCATCACTTTTCGGTTAAAGGAATCTTCGGGAAGGGCCGCCACGGCCTTTTCGTTGGCCGACACTGGCGCTCCAACCTTCGTGACCCATTCGGTATAGAACGCCGGATCGATCATATAGTTGATGAACGCCTCAGCACCAACGACATTCTTCGCGCCGGTCGGGATGGACCAGGCATCGAGCCAGGCAACCGAACCTTCTTGTGGGATGACTAGGCTGACCGGCAGCTTGAAATGGGTCTTGGCGCGATCTGCCGAACCGCTCCAATAGGTTCCGACATCGATCTGGTTCGATGCGACCATCTGGTTCCAATCGTTTTCGGCGCTCCAGAACGTCTTGATCTGCGGCATCAGCGAGGTGAGCTTTGCCTTGACCGCTTCCATATCTTTTATGTCGTTGATGTTCTGACCACTGGCAAGCGCACCGAATTGCACCGCTTCCACGGCGTCGTCGCGGATGGTTACGCGGCCCTTGTGCTTCTCATCCCACATCACGGCTAGGCTTGTGGGTGGAGAATCGAAGGCCTTGTCGTTAATTGCTATAGCCGTCAGGCCCCATACCCATGGCACGCCATAAACCTTGCCGTCCTTTGCGAGCATTGGCGACTCTGCCTTGTCCTTGCTGATATCGGCGTAGTTGGCGATCTTCGACGTATCGATCGGCTGAATTAGGTTTTCCGCTTTCGCCTGATCGTTGAAGGCGGCATTTATCATGACGACGTCGTACAGACCGGGATTGGTGCGCAGCTTTGTGAGCATTTCCTGTTCTGAATTGAAGAAGTCATTGACGACCTTTTGGCCGGTCACCTTCTCGAAAGCTTCGACAGCCCAGGGTTCGTCCGCACCATATCCCTTCCAATTCAGCACATGCAGGTCGTCGGCATGGGCAGCGATTGTAAAAGCAGAAAAAAGCACGGTAGTTGCGGCAAAGAATGCGGTAACTCGCGTCATTTCATATCCTCCATGGATTGTTCCGGTTTGCTTGTTTTCTTCGTTATCTTTGCGTTCAAAAGGAATTGCCTGATTTCGTCAGTTGTTGGGGCAGTGGGGCCACCATGGCGAGTCACTGCGATTGCAGCCGCCGCATTTGCGAAGCGCGCAGCTTCGAAGGGATGGCCGCCTTGCGCCAGTGAGGAGATGAACGTCCCGATATGAGCGTCGCCGGCTCCGTTGGTATCCACCGCTTCGACGTTGAATGCCGGGACGTTCTGTTCGCTTCCGTCCCGCATTCGAACAAGGCAGCCATGCCGTCCCGAGCGAACAACAACACCAGCGGCGCGTGGACAGTGAAGATCGAGCAATGTTTTTGCCGGATGCGGCGCGCCATCTGTAATGTAGGCCGCTTCGTCTGTATTGCAGCTCAACCAGCTGCAAGTGTTCAGTACGCGTTTGAGAATGGCGGAGGGAATATCGCGTACAACTGGCGCAGGATCAAAAACGAGTGGATTCTTGTGAGCGAGGCGTTCAATCCTGGCCACCACGCTTTCGCCACTTCCTGGATAGCTCAATGTATAGCCGCTTGCGAAAATCCAGTCAGCCGGGCCCGCATCGATATTCGACGTATCTGGCAGACTTTCGGCGCCCGGCCATGATACGAAGCTCCGCTCCGCATCGCGTGTTACAAGCACCGTGCTGACGCCGCTATCCAATCTTTCGACTGGAGCGGTGAGTATATCAATTTGCTCGGCGGCAAGTGCGGCGCGCAGCAAGTCGCCGTTCGGTCCGGTTCCGTGTACCCCAACAAATGCGACGGGGAGTCCCGTCCGCCGTGCAGCGACGGCTAGGTTGAAACCGCCGCCGGGCGAAATCCGGTAAGATTCAGCCGTAACCTCCGTACCAGGCAGGGGCAATGCCCGAATACGATAGATGTGGTCGATCACCATACTTCCGGCATGCAGGAGGCGAGGACGGTTCATGGCGTCACACCCCGAGCCGCAGATCGACCAGACGTTCGGCGAGTAGCCTCACATTTGCGAGGTCAAGACCTTTTAGCTGCGCTATCTGCTTCTCCGGCAGATGCGAGTAACCGATGCAGGCTCCCGCCATACCCGCTGCAATCGCACCAATCGTATCCGTGTCCCCTCCAAGATTAGCGCTCAGCACCGCAGCCTTCCATGGATCGCCGTTCGCGACTTCGAGAATAGCGAATGCTGCGGGAATTGACTGCTCGCTTTCGACGCCTGTTCCGACCTCCGAAACGACCAGCTCGATTGCGTGCCGCCCGCTTTGCCCACGGACGGTGTTTCTCGCCTTTTCAATAAGGCCAGCCATGTCGATGGAAGGTGCAGTGCCTTGAGCGAGGCGTGCAGCCTCCACTCCGAGATTGCTGGCGGAGCGCCAGTCGCCCCCTTCGACACCACAACTGACAGCCGCTGCAACTGCTGACGCCGACGAGATTGCGACACTGGACCCGTGGGTCGCCGCAGTTGTTTCCTGCACTCTTTCCACCAGAAGAATCAGAGGCTCCGGTTTTAATGCGATACCGACCGGTCCAATGCGCATGGCCGCTCCGTTTGTGGAGCCACCCCGGCCAGCCTCGACCGGATCTGCCCCTGCATTGATAAGGTCGATTGCGCGTTTTGTTGAAGGTCCGAGGAGGTCGTAACCACCGCGAGCCTTTACGCCCCGCTCCCACTCGATGAGGGAGGCCACCCATCGCTTCTGATCGAATGAGGATGCCGAGTTGATGAGAACTTCGGCTAGCAGCAAGGTCTGTTCAGTGTCGTCGGTGATCGATCCGGCAGGAAGACCTTTCGAAACCGGATGATCCGGCACGGGAGTCACAAATCCCTCGACGGGACCATATGTGTTGCGGATTTCTTCAGCGGTGAGAAGCTGTGTCGGCATTCCGAGCGCGTCGCCCAGCGCTCCTCCGACCAGTGCACCCATTGCACGGTCGATCAGAGCTGCTTTTTCGCGCCGCGCCATTCTAAAATTCCAGATGAAGTGCAAAGTGAGCAGGATTTAGAAGGCTGGTTACGTACTCAATGATCTGGCCATCGTTCGTGCGCACAACTCGCTGCGTTCGCAGGAAAGGCGATTTCGGCAGCGCCTTGAGCAACCGTGCATCTTCGTCGCTCAAAAGCTCCAAGTCTGCCCATTCCTCGCCTTTGGCGGCAACCAGTCCGGCCGCGAACAATGTCTTGTTCAAAGATCCTTCACGTAATCCCGTGAGCGGCAGTTCCGCGACCTCTGGCGTTACCGGAATTCGGCTTCGTTCGAGCGATATGCCATGACCATCTGCAAGCGACATGCGAACTCGATCGAGGGCGACGAAGGCGGGATTCTCGATCTTAAGTCTATTCGACAGGTCGTGATCCTGGACAATTTCCAGCCGCAATATGGAGGTTTCTATGTGGGCGCCAGCCTTAGAAAGAGCGCGCGACCAACCCAGCGCATCGTCCATCTGTCTCCCATCATAGGTGACGAACGAGCCAATACCGACGCGTTTCGTAATTAAACCACGGCTGGAGAGTTTTTCCAAACCTCGGCGTACCGTTTCGCGGCTGACCGAAAACCTTTGGACAAGTGCGCTTTCGCTTTCAAGACGCTCGCCATAGCCGAGCCTGCCGGAACGGATTTCCTGTTCAAGTATGGTCGCAATCTGCCGAGGCTTCGCAGTACCCGGCGATAGCGCTTTCCTTGCCATGTTCACCCCATCTTTCAGACCTGTCTAATCCTGTCTGTTTTGAGATGCGTGTCAAGGGCTGTTTTAGCGCATATGCCCGCTAGAAGCAGGCTGATATCTGCTGTTTACTCCGCAGGGGTGAGCATCGTAGGCGCGGTGCTCTCCTTGCCGCGTTGCTTGAGGACAATCCACCCGAAATGAAGCATGCTTGCGACCACGATCAACGAGCCTACGGCGGCTATGGGGTCGCCCTGCTCATGGCCCGTGTGAACCATACCCACACCAATCGTAAGGATGATCGTGCCGACTATCCACGTATATACTTGCGTGCGCGCAGACGCACTTCGATCCAATTGCGGATGTACATGGTAGAATAACCCGAACAGGAACAACGAAACCCAACCAAGCAAATTCAAATGCGCATGAGCAGGCATGGCAGAATGATCTTGTGAAATAGCCATCTGCATGCCCCAAGCCATGCCTACAAGAACCAGCAGTACCGCCGCTGGAAAGCATATTGACGACGCTTTCATGTGAGTTCCTCCTCAATGTCAGCAAAATACCATTTTTCCAGACAATCAGCGAGAGGCCAATCTAAACTCAGAGGATAGGAACATCGCGGCGCCGTTGATATATCTAATGATATTGTGCCTGCTTCCCTGATCGGGTCACAGATTCATTTTCCGTTTTGAAATCAGGTATTTAAGTTGACTTATAAGCTCATGTATTTATACGTTTGCGCAATCGTTTCGCAATGCCTCGGAGTACTCCCATGAGACTTATATCTACAGCCTGCGCCAGCGTCGTAGCGCTTGCTGCAATGTGCATGGCTGCTGCCGCGCAAGATGGGGAAGGCATCGTCGTTTATAACGCCCAGCACGAAAGTCTTACCAAGGAATGGGTTGAAGGTTTTACAAAAGAGACCGGCATCAAAGTTACGCTGCGCCAGGGCAGCGATACCGAATTTGGCAATCAGATCATCGCGGAGGGAGCGTATTCCCCCGCAGACGTTTTCTTGACCGAAAACTCTCCGGCGATGGCTCTTGTCGACAGCTTCGGACTTTTCGCACCGCTGGATGCAGACACGCTAAGTCAGGTTCCGGAACAATATCGCCCCACCAACGGTCACTGGATTGGAATTGCCGCGCGCAGCACAGTCTTCGTGTACAATAAGTCCAAGCTCAGTGGAGATGCATTGCCGAAATCGATGCTCGACCTGGCCGATACGAGCTGGAAGGGACGCTGGGCTGCGTCGCCGACCGGTGCCGACTTTCAGGCAATCGTGGGCGCACTGCTCGAACTCAAAGGAGAGCAGATGACGAGCGACTGGCTGAAGGGAATGAAGGAAAACTTCAAACCTTATCGCGGCAACGGCACCGTGATGAAAGCTGTCAACGCGGGCGAGATCGATGGCGGCATCATCTATCATTATTATTTCTTCGGCGACCGTTCCAAGACTGGTGAGAATAGCGCCAATGTCGACCTGCATTATTTCAAGAACCAGGACCCAGGCGCTTTCGTCAGCATTTCGGGCGGTGGCGTGCTCGCGTCGAGTAAGCATCCGAAGGAAGCGCAAGCGCTGATCAAGTGGATAACGGGTCACGCAGGGCAAGATATTCTCAAGACCGGAACGTCGTTTGAATATGCAGTCGGTAACGGTGCGGAATCTAATCCTGCGCTGGTTCCGCTCAAGGATTTGCAATCGCCCAAGGTGGAACCTGCAAATCTGAACAGCACGAAAGTTACAGATCTCATGACAAAAGCTGGCTTGCTTTGATGAAGCTCCAAAGCTAATTCGGGGTGCTCCCGCGAGGCGCAATTGCTCGTGGGAGCTGTTTTCGAATGACACAGACTATCGCTCAGGAACGCGATCTGGCCCTCTCCGAGGAACTCATGGTGGTTCCTCGTGGTTACGGGTGGGCATCGCGATGGATGACCATCGCTGCTTTCGCTATTACGCTTCTCGCCATTCTTCCCTTGCCATTTATTGCGTGGGTTGCATGGCAGACAGGGTGGGATACTTCGATCTCCCTGATCTTTCGCCCCCGTGTAGGGGAACTGCTGATAAACACAGTGCTTTTGCTCGTTTTGGCAGTACCCCTGTGCGCGATACTGGCGTTGGCGCTGGCGTGGTTGACCGAATTCAGCGACTTGCCTTTGCGACGCATGTGGGCCTGGCTTTGCGTTGCACCGCTTGCTGTACCCGCGTTTGTCCAAAGTTACGCGTGGATCAGCCTTTTTCCGGGACTGAACGGCCTGTGGGCTGGCGTCATCATCTCGGTGGTTGCCTATTTTCCTTTCCTCTACTTGCCGCTCGCTGCGACGTTGCGGCGGCTTGATCCCGCGCTTGAGGATGCCGCAGCGTCGCTTGGTCTCACGCCGTGGGCCATTTTCTTCCGCGTGGTGCTGCCGCAGTTGCGACTGGCCCTTTGTGGCGGCACGTTGCTCGTGGGCTTGCATCTTTTGGCAGAGTACGGCCTCTATGTGTTCATACGATTCGACACATTCACAACTGCTATCGTCGACCAGTATCAATCGACCTTTAACGGGCCAGCAGCGACTATGCTGGCGGGTGTTCTGGTGGCTTGCTGTCTCGTGCTTCTGGGTGTCGAGGCAAGCGTCCGCGGCAACGCACGTTATTCACGTGTGGGTTCAGGCGCTGCCAGACAGATCGAACCTGTGCGACTTGGCAATCTGACGCTGATCTGCCTCGCAATTCCCGTAATAACCGCAGTTCTGTCGCTGGGCATCCCGCTGCTGACGATCGGTCGATGGCTCGTTGCAGGCGGAATTGGCGTTTGGCGATTCGATGAAATTGGATATGCCTTCTACCAAACCGTGATTCTGGCCGTTTTGGGTGGTCTATTAACGACTCTCGCAGCCGTTCCAATGGCGTGGCTCTCTATTCGTACGCCAGGAGCCGCGCAGCGCACGCTTGAAGGTCTTAACTATATCGGCGGGGCCCTGCCGGGTGTGGTTATCGCGCTGGCTGTTGTAACGATCACGGTGCGCACCGCTCATATTTTCTACCAGACGATGGCAACGATCCTTCTGGCCTATGCGCTGATGTTCCTCCCACGCGCGCTGGTCAGCCTGCGCGCCTCTATCGCGCAAGCGCCGATTGAGCTTGAACACGCAGCGGCGAGCCTTGGCAGACGTCCGGCGAGTGCGCTTTGGTCAACGACGATCCGGCTGGCTGCACCGGGTGCTGCTGCGGGCATGGCACTGGCTTCACTCGGTATCATGAACGAATTGACGGCGACGCAAATGCTGGCGCCAAACGGGACACGCACCCTTGCCATGGGGTTCTGGGCGCTGAGTGGGGAACTGGACTATGCCGCGGCGGCACCTTATGCCCTTGTCATGATCGTTGTCTCACTGCCGTTAATCTGGTTGTTGCACGATCAATCGCAGCGGATGGCGGGACGATGAGCTTTCTGGAATTGCGGTCGGTGAAGCGCCGCTACGGCAGGGTTTCGGCGCTGGATGGCATCGACCTCGATGTGAAAGCCGGGAGCAGAATGGCAATCGTTGGCCCTTCCGGTTGCGGAAAGACAACGCTTTTGCGGCTGGTGGCTGGTTTCGATGTTCCCGATGCGGGGACTATCGCCATGGACGGCAAGGTGATCGCCAATGAGACCGGCACAGTGCCAGCCCATCGCCGTGGTATCGGCGTTGTGGCGCAGGACGGCGCCCTGTTCCCGCATTTGACCATAGCGGAGAATATCGGCTTCGGCATTGAGCGAGGCGCTCCCAACCGCGAAAAGACGATTACGGACCTTGCCTATACGGTTGGGTTGGACGGGCACATACTGCTTCGGCGTCCTCATCAACTATCAGGCGGACAGCAACAGCGAGTCGCGTTGGCGCGCGCGCTGGCGCGAAAACCCCGCATGATGTTGCTTGATGAGCCGTTTTCCGCACTCGATACTGGTTTGCGAGCATCGATGCGCAAGGCAGTCGCGGAAGTGCTCGAAAATGCGGGAATCACGACAATTCTCGTCACGCACGATCAGGCCGAGGCGCTGTCATTCGCCGACCACGTTGCAGTCATGCGTGAGGGTCGTTTCGCGCAGGTTGGAACACCACGCGAACTTTATCTCAGACCGAAGAATCGCATGGTCGCGGAATCGCTGGGTGACGCTATCGTGTTGGGGGCAACTATTGCGGACGGGTGGGCCGAATGCTCCCTGGGTCGAACTCGCTGTTGATAGCCGCGAAAGGCGCGAACTCGTTCGCATTATGCTGCGACCGGAGCAAATTTCCTTGCTCTCAGTCTCTGATAAGGACGTTGCCAACGCCAAAGCCGGTGCAGTTTTTGCTGAGGTGTCGGATGCGGAGTTCGCAGGAGCCATATCCACCGTGGCCGTTAAGCTACTGAACAATCCAGATTCGCCGGAAGTCGCTGCGATAGGCAGCACTCCGCTTATTATGAAAAAACCCAGCCTCGAATCGCCGTCCGTCGGTGAGATAGTGCGTGTCACTGTTTCCGGCAAAGCACATATCCTCGAATGACGTGATCTGCCGGGTTCGTCCATGAGTGACGAGTCCGCGTGTACGAAAACGATCAGCCCAGTGGTTTACCAAGGGCTTTACGGACTCTTCTCCAATTCCACTCTACCTGTTGATATATTCATATTCTCTTATATTTTTTCTTGACCCGTTAGTGAGGTGTTGTGTGTTGCACGAATGAGATCGCGCATTACACCGGTTATCCTCGCTGGAGGCGTTGGCAAGCGGCTTTGGCCGCTCTCGCAGGATGCGATGCCCAAGCAATTTCTCCCGTTGTTGCCGGATGGCCGTTCCACCTTTCAAGCTGCACTAATCTCCGCGTCGAGCGATATATTTGAGCCGCCTATTGTCATAACTCGCGAAGAATGGCGCTGGATTGCGATTGAACAAATGCACGCGATAGGCTGTGAAGCGGAATTCGTGCTGGAACCTGCACAATGCGGTACCGCGCTTGCCATTGCCGTTGCCGCGCATGTTGTCAAAGAACGGCATAATGGCAGTTTATGCCTTGTTCTGGCCTCGGATCACACACCACGAGATCAGCAATTATTCGAGGCGGATTGCCGTTCGGCGGCCGAACTGGCGGCCACGTCTCGTATAGTTCTGTTCGGAGTTGCACCAGACGGCCCCAAACCGGACTATGGCTATATCGAGCCGGGGGAGGCACTTTCAGGAACATACGCATACAGCGTGAAGCGCTTCATAGAAAAGCCCAGCCGAACCAGTGCCCAGAAGTTGGTGGATGCAGGCTGTCTCTGGAACAGTGGCAATCTGCTGTTTGATCCGGCGGTAATGATCGATGAGCTTCAGGCAATCGCGCCAAAGATTACAGCCAAGGCGAAGTCTGCATTTGACAATGCGGTGGAACGGGAATGCGCACTGAGCCTACCAAAGCAAACTGGAGATGATTTGAATTTCATCTCAATCGACTATGCGCTGCTCGAGAAAACGGCGCGGTCGGTCGTGGTCCGTGCTTCCTTCGGTTGGAGCGACTTGGGCACATGGCGGTCAATTTTTGATCTTGGAGCAAGAGACGCGTCTGGGAATGTGTCGTCAGGTAAGGTCCGTGCAATCGATACTAGTGACAGCCTGATATTTGCCGATGGCCATGCGGCCGCTGTCATAGGGCTGACGAATGTCGCAGTAATTGCAACAAGGGATGCAACCCTCGTAGCTGACTTAAACCAATCATCGAAGATCAAAGAATTGTTAGCGCAAACGGACGCGATGCCGATATCGGTTTCGGAGCCTACACTCACCAACCGGCCGTGGGGCTGGTTCGAGCGATTGGGAGGCGGACCTAATTTTCAGGTAAAGCAAATTGTCGTGAAGCCCGGCGCAGCACTTTCACTGCAAATGCATAATCATCGGGACGAGCACTGGACGGTTGTCCAAGGCATCGGCAATATCACCATAGGTTCGGAAACGAGCAGATTTGCAGCCGGCTCGAATGTGTACATTCCCAAGCAAACCATACATAGATTGAGCAACGTTTCCGACACTGACCTGATCGTAATCGAAGTGCAGACGGGTTCCTATCTTGGCGAGGATGATATCATTCGGTTTGATGACCTCTATCAGAGGGCTTAGCGCCGGGAGCAGCATATCGAAACGATACGCGGTCGCGGAGGCTTGATGCGGACGATCGATCTGAACAGCGACCTTGGCGAAAGTTTCGGCGCGTGGAAAATGGGCGATGACGATGCGATGCTCGACATTGTGAGTAGCGCGAATGTTGCCTGTGGTTTTCATGCGGGCGATCCTGTTGGTATTCTGAAGACATTACGGGCGGCAGCAGCACGCGGGGTGGCAGTAGGCGCACATATCGGATATCGCGACCTTGCTGGCTTTGGCCGGCGCAACATGGACCCTTCGAGCAAGGAATTGGTGGGCGACGTGATCTACCAGATCGGCGCGCTAAAAGGGCTCGCTACGGCATCCGGAACGACTGTGACATATGTGAAACCGCACGGCGCGCTGTATAATACAATCGCATTCGACAAGCGTCAGGCAAGCGACGTGATCGAAGCTATCAAGAGTATCGATTCCAGTCTCGTGCTCATGGCGCTTGCAGGTTCACCTCTCGTCGAACAGGCTCGGGTAGCAGGGCTGAAAGTTGTCACAGAGGCTTTTGCAGATCGTGCCTATACTTCGGACGGCCAGTTGCTTTCTCGACGTGAAGCGGGTGCTGTTTTAGAAGACCCTGAGCAGATTACGGAGCGGATGATCCACATGGTCGACGAGGGATTCGTGCCCGCTGCGGACGGTGGAAAAGCGTGGATCGATGCACAGAGCATTTGTGTGCATGGAGATAATCCTCACGCCGTTGAGGTGGCACGCCATCTGCGCGATGGGTTTGAGCGTGCCGGCCTTGTGATTAACTCGTTTATCTAGAGCGTTTCGTGGTTAGATTAAATCATGAAACGCTCCGGTGACATGCGCTTTTTGCCTGTCCGATCTGGATCCATACTCGTTGAATTAGACGATCTGAAAGGCGCGTTGTCGCTGGCGTCCGCATTGTCGGGTAACACAGTTGCCGGGATTCTGGAGATCGTACCCGCTGCGCGGACCGTCCTCGTCACATTCGATCCAGAGCAGATTATTGAACGGGAAGTCGTAAATCGAATTGGCGCTCTGGATCTTTCGACCATTTCTCCCACAATCGGTCCTTTGGTCGAGATACCTGTGCGATACGAGGGTGACGACCTCGCCGAAGTCGCCTCGATGCTTGGCATATCCGAGAAGGAGGTCGTAGAGCGTCACACAGGCTCTGAATATACGGTCGCCTTTACTGGATTTGCACCGGGCTTTGCATATCTGGTGGGCGGTGATCCGAAGTTGAGTGTGCCGCGAAGGAAGAGCCCGCGAACACGCGTGACAGCAGGATCCGTGGGATTGGCGGGCGAGTTCAGTGGCGTCTACCCCAAGGATAGCCCCGGCGGATGGCAATTGATCGGTTCGACGCCGCTGGTGATGTTCGATGCTGAGCGAGAGCCGGCTGCCCTGCTCCAACCTGGTTTTCGCGTCCGTTTCGTAAAAGTCCCGGAAGCCCGCTCAGAAATTGAAGCTACTGGACGAACACAACCCATGCGGGCTTCAAGGTCGGCTGGTGCACGTCTTGAAATTCTGTCCACCATGTTTCCGATCCTGTTTCAAGACGAAGGTAGACCCGGCCAGTCTAGCCAAGGGATAAGTATGTCCGGTGCAGCCGACCAAGCGAGCTACAGAATCGCCAATCGATTGGTAGGCAATAAACCCGGCGTCGCGGCTCTGGAAATCACGCTCGGACAAGCTCAATTCAAGGCGGCGGGACGAATGTTTCTGGCGCTGACAGGAGCGCCTGCATCGCTAACAGTAAAAAAGCCGAACGGCACAACTAGGATCGCAGGGCGCTATGAAATTCTGGCGCTTGATGCGGGCGACGCTGTTTCTATCGATGCGCCACTCCGAGGTGTCAGATCATATCTGGCGGTCCGTGGCGGGTTTGACGTTCAGCGGTTTGCTGGCAGTTCGTCGCGAGATCTGCTTGCCCAGATCGGCCCTCCCCCGCTTGTGGCGGGCGCTTTTGCGAATGTTCTTTCCGTATCAGGAAATGCGTTTGTGTCGGCAGGTGAAGAGGAGCCGTTCCCTATGCCGTCGGCTGGCGAAACTATCACACTCGATGTGACTCTAGGGCCGCGCGACGACTGGTTCACAGCGGATTCAATCCAGCGCTTTCTCTCGCAGCCTTGGACGGTAACGGCGCAATCGAGTCGGGTCGGCCTGCGCCTGAATGGCGCTCCCCTGGAGCGTACCGACAAACGCGAGTTGCCGAGCGAAGCAACGGTTCACGGGGCTATTCAAGTTCCGGCGAACGGCTTGCCTTTGCTCTTCCTCAATGACCATCCCGTTACCGGAGGATATCCGGTGATTGCCAACGTCGCCCGGCATCATCTGAATCTCGCAGCACAATTGCCGCCGGGTGTGAGATTGCGGTTCAAGCACCAAAGCCTCCCGGAGAAGTGAACCTAAACGCGGAAAACGTGTTCTACACTCTTGCAAATCTGATTGAGGAGGAGTGCGAGATGACACGCCTGACAGCCAAGGACTTTCCACAGGAATTGCTGGAGCTCTACGACTATTATGCGCACGGCAAGATAAGCAAACGGGAATTTCTGGACCGTGCAGGCAAATATACCGTTGGAGGAATGACTGCGGTCGCGATTCTCGCTTCATTGAGCCCTGACTACGCGCTTGCCAATCAGGTTGAGTTCACCGACCCCGACATAGTACCGGAATATATCACTTACCCATCGCCCAACGGTCATGGCGAAGTGCGCGGATATCTGGTGCGGCCAGCCAAGGCGGAAAGCAAGGTTGCCGCAGTTGTCGTGGTCCATGAGAATCGGGGACTGAACCCTTATATCGAGGATGTTGCCAGGAGGGTAGCCAAGGCAGGTTTCATTGCACTTGCACCGGATGGCCTGACCTCCGTTGGCGGCTATCCCGGCAACGACGAAAAGGGTCGGGAATTGCAGCAGACTGTGGACCCTGAGAAATTGATGAACGACTTTTTCGCAGCCGTCGAATTTCTCCTGAAGGACGACCGCACGACCGGAAAGGTTGGCATTACCGGCTTTTGCTATGGCGGTGGTGTGGCAAACGCGGCTGCGGTTGCATATCCTGAATTGAAGGCGGCCGTTCCGTTCTATGGCCGACAGCCGAAATCAGAGGACGTCCCGCGCATTCAGGGCGCCACTGCTTCTGCACTATGCAGAACTGGACACGCGTATCAATGAGGGCTGGCCGGCCTATGAAGAAGCGTTGAAAGCTGCGAACAAAACCTATGAAGCCTATATCTATCCCGGCGTGAACCACGGTTTTCACAACGACACTACGCCACGCTATGATGAGGCCGCCGCCAAGCTGGCATGGGACCGCACGATAGGCTGGTTCAACAAATATCTGGCTTAACGCGAACCGGCCCACCTCTTGGCGACGAACTCGCGCGCAATCGCGTAGGTCGCTTCCCAACCCGATGCTGTTGCTCACAACAGTTGCGTTGTCGTCACCCTCGAAAGGATACGCCGCAAAGTACCCGGTCAGATTGTCAAGCAAATCCGCCGCCTGGGCATCTTTAGCCATTTCCGACCCACGAGAATCCTTGATGGCTGTTGGCGTTCCTGTATAGACCTCGATCTTATATTAGGTGACTGGCTTATTTCATCATGGCAGGACGGTTCGGTGTTTTTCAGGCATTGCAGACGAACTGATTGTTCCAGTTTTACGGTCAAATTTTCAGATTCGATTTCACTGCATAAACGACATCAAATATAAAAGCGCCGAAGTTGGAACCAAATATAGTGTGCTTAATTATCTAGTGACGGCAGAATGTATGTTGAATTGAGGGAAAACCGTGCGGACCAAATTAAACACCATCGATCCATCCCCGATTAATGCAAAGCGCTTCCAGAAGCGATCGCTTGAGATTGCTCATTTAATGAAAGCATTCGGACACCCCGCGCGCTTGATGCTGGCGGTGACGCTGTATCAGAAGGAGCATTCGGTTGGTGAACTCGAGGAAAAACTCGGCGTGCATCAACCTTCCTTATCCCAGCAATTGGGCGTGCTTCGGCTGGCTGGCATAGTCGAAACGAGGCGAGAATCGAAACAGATTTTCTATCGCTTGACGGATGAGAAGGCTGCGCTGCTGATCGAGGCGTTAGACGCTATATACGCAAAAAAATGATACGGTGCTGGGGTTTGCTATTGTCGCAAAAATGCAAGAACCGGTTCGGCTTTCTCGTTCAACAAAATCAGCTTTGCACCTCTTTCGTCCAGGCGCCACTCGCGAACAGTGTCCATTGCGGTGAAGAATTTGTGTTCCTGATCCATTTCGCCTTGCAAACAGGCCATTCGCGTTGATGCTATATTTCCGAACTTGATGTTCGATCCATTCAGCGCTGCCTTTCCAGTCATGCGATTGCATCCACCCGAGCCCGATAAACTACCGTCTTGGGACAAATTCATGGTGGATTTGACGTGCGCTAGTACAATGTTGCCGTTGATTGATTGAAGCAGCCAATTGCCGACCGGAGACTCGAAGTCGTTCACATTGGTCAAGGCGAGCTCCGGTTGTGTTGGGCTGGAGGGAGAGTGCACCGCCATTGAAACAATCGCGACAAGAACGATCAATTTCAGCATATCAAGAGCTCCGCATCGTCTTGCGGAAAGTTAGCACACGCTTCGATGGGTGTTAGCCTTTTTCAACCGCATTGAGATGACTACCGAAATCGACCGTCTCCATAAGACGCTTGCAGCGGGCAAAGCGCCCGTCTGCATAGGCCCGGAAATCGTCGGCCGGGTTGTTGTTGGCCAACTGGATCAACCCCCAGAGGGTCCAAAGCAAGTCGCACATTGCCTTGTAGATCACCACGCGTCCGCGTTCTGCCGGTCGGGGCTCGCGCTCAAAATAGGCGCGCAGCATTTCCTCGTCTTGTGTCTGGTCGAAACTGCCTTCGACCGACAGGTCGCCCAGATCCCACATGGCGTCGTTCATGCCCGAATATTCCCAATCGACGATCCACATGCGCTTGCCAGTGTCTATGAAGTTTTCGCATAGAGGATCACAATGACAGGCGACGATCCTGGCAGGATGTGCGTTGAGCGCCGATCGGATATGCTCGGCTTCGCGCACGACATCATGATAGCCGCTCGGAAGGGCTACATCCTTAGTGGAAAGGATTTTCAGATAGTCGTCGATCATGGCGAACAATTCAAAACGGAACGGGAAAACCGCCCCGGAAGTGTGCAGTTTTCTGAATGCATGAGCCGCGCGCGCCGGCGCCCCCTCGACCAACCTGAAGCTTGCCGGTGTCATCGTGATTGCGCCATCGATGAAGCGCGTGACCATGACGCCGGATCTTTCATCGAAATATTCGAGCGCGGGCGAAACGCCAGCTTTTGCTGCTTCGCGGGCAGCAACGCCCTCATTCGCACGGTCAATGTATTCCTCGGTGCCCTTGCCCGGAATGCGAAGGCAATAATCGCCAACCCGGAAAACGAGATTGGTCAGCCCGCCGAGACGTTGCGGTTCGCCTGCGCCAGCCAGCATTGGAATGGAACGGATCGCTTCACGAGCAAGCGCAAGGTCGTCGCTCATGCCTTGAGCCTTTCCATTTTGGGATCATAAAGTACGCGCGGCCCGCGTTTTGCAGGATAGGCTTTGCCAAACGCTTCGATCTCAAAGGATGTTTCATTTGCAAGTGACGCTGGCAGATAGCCAAACGCAATCGTCTTGCCGAGCGTGTATCCGTAACCCGTGGAAGCCGTCGAGCCGACTACTTCACCGCCGGAAAGAATGGCTTCGCCGCCATGCAAAGGTGCAAAACCATCAATAGTGAACGAGCAAAGCTTGCGAGTCACACCATCCTTCTTGATTGTACGCAGCGCCTCACGCCCACGGAAGTCGCCCTTGTCGAGCGCAACGGCAAAGCCAAGGCCAGCTTCGTACGGATTGTAATCCGGCGTGATGTCGCCAGACCAATAAAGATAACCCTTTTCGAGTCGACAGGCTTCGATGGCACGATAGCCAGCGTCGGCAATGCCGAACGGCTCGCCTGCTTCCTTCAATGTATCATAGACATGCGGCGCAAACTCCTGCGCAATGTAGAGCTCCCACCCCAGTTCCCCGACATAGCCTACACGCACCGCGAGGGCGGTCGCGTTGCCAACCTCGATTTTTCGCGCAGTGAGAAACGGAAACTCTCTATTCGAAAGGTCGTCGTCGCTCACCGACTGCAAAATCTCGCGCGACTTCGGTCCGCAAATATTGATGACGGCATATTGGTTTGTGATGTCCCTGACCTTAACCGATTCTGGTAATTGCCGCTCGACCCAGTTGCGGTCGCGGATACCGAACCCCGATCCGGTTATGAGCCAAAGCAAATCGTCAGCGAGATGCAAAATCGTAACGTCCGCTTCGATGCCGCCATTGTCATTGCAAAGCTGCGTATAGATCGCGCGGCCCGCCTCGCCTCCAAGGTCATTTGCCGCGACGCGCTGCATAGCCGCGAGCGCACCCTTGCCGGAAATCTTGAATTTAGAGAATGAGGTTTGGTCGATGAGTGCGGCGCGCTCGCGGATTGCTTTAACTTCCCCGCCAACCGCGTCGAACCAGCCTGGCTTAGCTTCGAAGCTACCAAGTTCCACAGCCTCGCTTCCGGGCAAGGAGAACCAGTTCGGCCTTTCCCATCCGAATTTGGAACCAAACACCGCGCCATTCCTGCGAAGCTGTTCGTGCAGCGGCGAGCGCCGCAAACCGCGACCGGCATGCGCCTCTTCGGCAGGCCAATGGATCTTATAGTAAGACCCGTATGCCTCGATTGCGCGTTGTTCGAGATAGCGCCCCTGCGCATGCAACGGCCCAAAGCGGCGTGTGTCAAACGCCCAGAGGTCCATGCCTGCATCGCCATGCAGGATCATGTTGGAAAGCGCCAGTCCTGCCCCGCCGGATGCGGCGATGCCTGCTGTGAAGCCACAGCCTGTGTAGTAATTGTCCAGTTCGGGAACCAGCCCGATGATCGGTTCGCCATCGTAAGAAACGGGAATCGGCCCGTTAATGACGGTCTGGATGCCGATTTCGTTGAATACGGGGAGGCGTTCGGCGGCGGGTAGCGCGAAAAGTTCCAACCGGTCCATATTCGGTTCGAACAATTCGCGACCGAAGTCGAGTGGCGGTTTGCCGCGCCAGCAGCCTTTGCTGCCATCTTCCCAACCACCGATGGCAAAACTGCCCGTATCCGGCTTTAGATAAAAATTGTTGTCCGGGTCGCGCAGCGTGGTCAGGTTTGGATCAAGCTTCAGCTTTTTCTCAGTGAGGAAATATTGGTGCTCGACAATGCCTGCGGCGAGCGACACGCCCGCCATTTCGCCTACGCGCTTCGCCCAAAGACCGGCACAGTTCACCAGAATTTCACAGCTTATATTGCCGGTATTGGTAACGACGCCGAGCGCCCTCCGATCCCTAACGACAATCTCCTCAACGCAGACGCCTTCCTCTATCTTCGCACCATATTGGCGCGCGCCCTTGGCGTAAGCCATCGTCAGGGAATAGGGGTCAATGTAACCATCGCCTGGAATGAACGCCGCGCCCTCGATGCCGTCTTCGATGATGAACGGGAAAAGCCCTTTTGCCTCGCTGGCAGAAAGCGCGTGGCATTCCACGCCAAAGCTTTTGGCTTGCCCCATTGAGCGGCGAATTTCGCTCCAGCGGTCGCGGCTTCCAGCAAGGCGAAGCGAGCCCACTTTCTTCCAGGAAATCGCCTGCCCTGTTTCTTCTTCAAGCCGATCAAACACTGCCACCGAGTTTTGCATAAGGCGTGTGAGGTTTCGCTTGGAGCGAAGCTGGCCGACAAGCCCTGCTGCGTGCCACGTGCAGCCATGCGTCAACTGCGATTTCTCGACAAGCAACACATCCTTCGCGCCGTCGCGAGCAAGATGGTATGCGAGCGACGTGCCAATCGCACCACCACCGATGATGAGAATATGAACGTGTCGGTCTGCGCTGAAAGTCACGATTTCACCCTTGATGCTGTGGGATCGTAAAGCGGCTCCAGATGGATTTTAGCTGGCACGTTGCGCATTGCGACAACCAACTCATATTTGCCGTCGGATAGCCAATCGTCAGTTACGCCCTCGCCGTTGCGCACATAGCCGAGACCGATACTCTTGCCGATCGTGTAGCCATAACCGCCGCTTGTCAGGTAGCCAACCGGCTGGCCATCGCGCAGGATTGTCTCGCGTCCAAGCAACACCGCATCGGTATCATCGACCGTAAAGGCCACGAGTCGTTTGGGCAGCAATTTGCTCACCGAACCTTCGAGTGCTCGGCGTCCGAGAAAATCGACATTCTTGCGCAGTTTGACCGCCCAACCCAAACCCGCCTCAAACGGATTGTCATTGGCTGTGATGTCGGAACTCCACGCACGATAGCCCTTTTCGAGCCGAAGAGATTCGAGAGCGCGATAACCTGTAAGCTGGATACCAAACTGCTCACCTGCCTTAATGAGCGCATCGAAAACCGCACCCGTAGCTTCGATTGGGATATGCAGTTCCCAGCCTAGCTCCCCAACGTAGGTGACGCGTAGTGCACGCACTGTTGCGCCCGCTATTTCTATCTCGCGCACATGCCCGAACGGGAACGCCGCATTCGATACATCCGCATCCGTGACGGCGGAGAGAACATCGCGCGCCCTCGGACCCATCAATGAAAGAGTGCCAAACTGCTCGGTAACGTCCGTCAGCTTCGCGTCCAGTTGCGGTTCGATGTGGTCGGCGATCCAGGCGAGGTCATGTGTGCGGAATCCAGTTCCGGTCACAATGTAGAAATGATCATCGGCAAGGCGCGCTACGGTCAGGTCGGCCTCAATGCCGCCACGCGTGTTGAGCAGCTGCGTATATGTCAATCGGCCAGCGGGCTTGGAAACGTCATTGGCGCATATCCAGTCCAGTGCCTTCTGCGCATCTGCGCCCTTCAGTTCGTATTTCGCGAAGGAGGATTGGTCGAAAAGGCCGACCGCTTCGCGGACATGGCGATGTTCGCCGCCCACTGCCTCGAACCAGTTTTGACGACCCATCGAATAAATATCTTCCGCCGCATCTCCATTACGAGCAAACCAGTTTGGACGCTCCCAACCAAGCTTCGAGCCGAATACCGCACGATGCGCCTTCAGCCTTTCATAAAGCGGAGACACAATGGCTGGACGACCGGACAGATATTCCTCATGTGGGAATGCAACCGTGTAGTGCTTGCCATAGGCTTCAAGCGTGCGGTCATTTACCCATTGACGGTCGCGATAAAGGCCGGAGAAGCGGCGGATATCCACTACCCATAGATCGAGCGGTGCTTCGCCGTCGATGGCCCATTGGGCCAGCACCCAGCCCGCACCACCGCCCGACGCGATGCCGAAAGCATTGAACCCCGCTCCGACGAACATGTTGGTGCATTCCGGCGCGCTGCCCAGAATGAAATTGCCGTCCGGAGTGAAGCTCTCCGGCCCGTTGATCATCTGCTTGACGCCGACGTGTTCGAGCGCCGGAACACGGGCAATGGCCTGCGTCATGTGCTGCTCGAAATGGTCGTAATCATCATCGAATAACCGGAACTCCCAATCGTTCGGCACGTCGCCGCTGTTAAGTCCGGTTTCCCATGGTTGCGGGTTGGGCTCATAGCCACCCATCACCAGACCACCAACCTCTTCCTTGAAGTAAGTGCGACGGTCAGGATCGCGTATTGTCGGGGCATCGGTCGACAAGCCATCGATCTTTTCAGTGATGATATACTGATGCTTGACCGGTTGCAGAGGCACATTGATGCCCGCCATAGCTCCAACCTGCCGCGCCCATTGACCGGCACAGTTCACAACCACCTCACAGGAAATGTCCCCCTGTGCGGTTTTCACCTTGGTGATGCGTTTTCCATCCATTTCGAAGCCAGTGACACGCACGTCTTCGAAAATCTTCGCACCGTGCATACGAGCGCCTTTGGCAAGCGATTGCGTGATGTCGGACGGACTGGCCTGTCCGTCGGTCGGCAACCACGAAGCACCAACAAGGTCGGACGTTTCCATCAGAGGCCACATTTTCTTGACCTCGTCTGCCGAAATGAGATGCATGTCCATTCCGAAGCTTTTTGCGGTGGTCGCAAGCCGCTTGAATTCGGTCCAGCGATCTTCATTCGTTGCAAGGCGCAGGCAGCCGGTCATTTTCCAGCCAGTCGCCAGTCCGGTTTCCTCATCCAGCCGCTTGTAAAGATCGACGGAATATTTCAGCACACGCGTGATCGAAGCAGACGAGCGCAATTGCCCGACAAGACCGGCAGCGTGCCATGTGGAACCGGAGGTCAGCTTGCCCTGTTCAAGCAACACGACTTCGGCCTTATGGTCGCGCGCCAGATGATAGGCGGTTGAACAACCGATTATGCCGCCGCCGATAACGACGACACGCGCGTGGGATGGCAAATTCATTGGGACGTCTCCCCGGTGAGAAGAAGTGTTTTTGTCATTGCAGGCCGAGCCTGATTTTTGTGCGCGCCGCACCGGCTGCGATGAGCCGGTCGGCTATAATGGCGATGAAGGCGACCGCGAGGCCCGCGACGAGGCCGCGTCCTGTGTCCGCCTTGGTCAGCGCGATATAGACTTCCTGTCCGAGGTCACGCGTGCCGACAAGCGCGGTGATGACGAGCATGGACAGCGCGAACATGATGGTCTGGTTTATGCCAAGCATGATGTCTGGCAGCGCCAGCTTCAGCTTGATTTTGGTCAGCAGTTGCCACTTCGTGCAGCCCATCGCACGACCCGCTTCGATGAGGCGTGGCTCGACCTTTTGCAATCCAAGCGCGGTGTAGCGGATTGCCGGCGCAATGGCGTAAGCGACGACCGCAAGCATGGCAGTGAAATCACCCACCCTGAACAGCATCACGGCGGGCATTAGATAGACAAAGGAAGGCAGGGTCTGCAGCGTATCGATGATGGCCTGCACTACGCGCCAAAGCTGTTTGCGCTCAGCGGCAACGATACCAATGGGGATGCCGATCAGCGCGGCAATAACCACCGAGACACCGCACAGATAGACGGTAATCATTGCCTTTTCCCACTGGCCCGTGGCAGCGATGAGAAGGGCAAGAACTGCGACAAGCAGAGCCAACCGCAAACCGCCGAGACGCCAACCTGCATATCCAAGCAAGCCGATAACGCCGAGCCATGGCAATCCGACCAAAAAGCGTTTGAACGGCACCAGCACATTTAACAGCATCGCATTCTTGATTGCTTCGAGCGTGTCGAAATAGTTCACATTGATCCATTCGACCGCGCGGCCGATAGCGGTGCCGCTGGCGATAGTCAGAGCTTGCGGATAGGTCTGAACGGCGGGGACGGCGAGCCCCAAAATTGCAGTGGCAACGACGATGGCAAGTGCCGCGACGAGATACGGATAGCGAGCGACAAAGCGCTTTTCGCCAACGTCCGTATGGAAGTGGCCCATCTTAAGCGCCATCGCTTGACTCAGCCGATCCAGCGCAACGGCCAGAGCAACAATCGCCAGTCCGGCCACCAACCCTGCGCCAATATCCAAACGGCGAAGCGCTGCAAGCACATCGAAGCCCAGTCCGCCCGCGCCGATCATAGACGCGATGATGACCATGTTCAGCGAGAGCATGATGACCTGATTGACGCCGACCATCAGACTATCGCGCGCGGACGGCACCATGACGCGCCACGTCATTTGCCGGCGCGTACAGCCGATCATCTGGCCAAGCTCCCGAACTTCGGATGGCACACCGCGCAACGCCAGAACGGCGATGCGCGTCATCGGCGGCATGGCGTATATTACGGTGGCGACGATGGCTGCTGTCGGTCCGAAACCGAACAGGAACAGGATCGGCACCAGATAGGCGAAAACCGGAATCGTCTGCATCAGGTCCAGTACAGGCATGAGCGCTTTTTCAAAGCGTCGCCAGCGATAAGCCGCCAAGCCGAGCAATAGCCCGCCCACTACCCCAATAGGTGCTGCAACGAGAATTGACGCAAGCGTGACCATTGCGCTGTTCCATTGCCCGAATATTGCGAGGAACAGAAAACATCCTGCTGAAAACAGAGCCAGCCGCCAGCCGCCAGCGTAATGCCCGATCATACCGACGATTGCGATGACCGCGATCCATGAAAGCGGAGGCAGGAGCTGAATTGCCGATGAACCCCTGCCCGATAACAACCCAGTGGAGAGAAGGCTTAGCGCGGCGCGGTATGGCACATCCACAACCGCCGCAATGAACCGCGTCAACTGTGTGAAGGTGAACAGGCCGAACGTCGCCTCATTAAGCAACCATTTCAGGGCGTCGCTGATCCATTTCGCGGCGGGAATGGTCCACGCTTTGGGGTAGTCGAACGCCCATTTTACGAAAGGCTCGCCGAACTTCCAGAGCAGCACAAATGCAATCAGTGCCAGCGCCCACCCGATAATCGAAGCGCGAGGTTTCATGAGGCGAGGCGCAACTGACATTTCAGCCCCGCATCAGAACGTCGATGACGTCGGCACGATGCAACGCGCCAACGATCTTGCCGCCCTCGTCCTGCACAGCAAGAACGTCGTTGCCTTTCGCGAATTGTGTTGCGGCGTCGGCGATGGTCGCGCGTAGCGATACAGCCGGACCGGATGCCGCAATCGCCGGCTTCATCAGTGATCCCGCGCGCAGCACTTTCGCCTTCGCCACATTGCGCGTGAAAGCCGCAACGTAGGAATCGGCGGGCTGCATGACCAATTCTTCCGGCGTACCAGCCTGAACGATTGCCCCGTCTTTCATAATCGCAATGCGATCCGCCAGTCGGATTGCCTCGTCGAAATCGTGCGTAATGAAAACGATCGTTTTTTTAAGAACGGATTGCAGGCGAATGAACTCGTCTTGCATCTCGCGGCGGATCAGTGGGTCGAGCGCGGAAAAGGGCTCGTCCAGAAACCAAAGCTCCGGCTCGACCGCTAGTGAACGCGCGATGCCGACCCGTTGCTGCTGTCCACCAGAGAGTTCGCGCGGAAAAAAGCGCTCGCGCCCCGCCAAACCAACCAGTTCGATCATTTTTTGCGCGCGGGCTTCGCGCGCGGCGCGATCAACGCCCTGCACCTCCAACGGGAATGCGACGTTTGCGAGCACCGTCAGATGCGGCAGCAAAGCGAAATTCTGAAACACCATGCCCATCTGGTGGCGACGGATTTCGATCATCCGCGCATCGCTTGCCGCCAGCAAATTTTCGCCATTGAAGATGATCTCGCCGGAGGTTGGCTCGATCAGGCGCGATAAGCACCGCACAAGGGTGGACTTGCCAGACCCTGACAGGCCCATAATAACAAAAATCTCGCCGGTACGGACCCCAAGGTTTACACCCCGAACCGCACCGACGAGACCTGACTTCCCAAGCACATCAAGCTCGGGACTGCCCCCCGAAGCCGTCAGAAATTCGCGTGCGCCCGACCCGAAGATTTTCCAGACATTGCGGCATATGAGTTTTTCTTCCGGCTCTGCCATTCTTCATCCGGTCTGTAGTCTTCGGCACGCCTAAACTGTGCCCGCCGCAGCGACAGCCCCTATCGGCGGCGGGCTCCCCCAAGCTCCTACTTTTTGATCCATTCGGACCAGCGCGCTTCGTTCTGGCCCATCCACTCGGCCACAACGTCATCCACCGATTTGCCCTCAAGATCGACTTTGGTGATCATTTGGCCCATTTCATCATTATCGATGGTGAAAGCCTTGATCGCCTTGTATGCCCCCGGCCACTTATCTTTTACGCCAACCCAACCCACTTTCCAGATTTCGCCAAACGGCTTTCCGCAATCGTAAAGCGCGTCAGGATTCGATCCCCAAGCCGGATCGGTGTAGCATTCCTTGGTATATTGCGGGAACTCTACCCACTCGCCCTTGTACTTTGCAGGCGCCCAATGAGGCGCGTAAATCCAGAGCATTATCGGCGCCTTGCGCTGATATGCGGATTCCAACTCTGCAAACAGCGCCGCATCCGTACCCGCATGGACTACCTCAAATGGCAGTCCCAGCGCTTCCACACGTTCATCGTCGAAACCGCCCCAAGTTACCGGCCCACCAAGATAGCGTCCCTTTGGTGCCGTTTCAGCCGTCGAGAATGCTTCCGCGCATTTCTCGTCCTTCAAAGCTTCCCAATTCGGAAGGCCGGGACACTTCTCTTTCATATATTCGGGATACCACCACTCTTCCTTGGCCTTCATGCCTGTAGGGCCAAAGTTTTCGACCTTGCCGGTGGCGGTCGCCGCATCCATCGCGTCGCGGCCCGTGGTTTCCCACATCTCCATTGCCACATCGAGGTCGCCGGTTTCGAGCCCGGCAAACTGCGCCAGGTAATCTGCCTGCACGTAATCAACGTTGTAGCCGCCCTTCTTCAGCACCTCGCCCATGATGTGCGTGGTGATGAGCTGGCCGGTCCAGTCATGCAAAGTTAATTTTATTGGATCCGTGGATTCTTGCGAAAAGGCTGGAACGCTGCCGACCGCAACCGACAGCATCAGGCCGCTTGTGCAACCCAATAGAAAACGCCTCGCCCGATTCATGCGATTCTCCTCTGGCAGGTATTTTTTATTTTTATTGATCCTTGGAGTGTTACCGCGACTGCACAATCCGTCAACAAGAATTTGTGGCATTTCATGGCTTTTTGACTGAATATACCTCTCAATTGTGTGATGATGCCGCAAAATACCTCAGAGAATGGACCTACGACGGTGATTTACTCGAAGCGTCACGGCGAAATAATGAGACTGCTACAGGCTGAAGGGACGATAACCGTTTCCAATCTGGCTGAGCGGCTCGGCGTTTCGCTTGAAACGGTGAGACGCGATGTTAAGCCGCTGGCAGACGAAGGTGCCGTCGTGAAGATGCACGGCGCAATCGGACTACCAAACCTGACCGGCGAAGCCCCGTTCGAACGACGCATGCGCGACAATGCCGAGGGAAAGCGAGCCATAGCGCGCCACGCAGCTGCAAGCATTCGCGATGGGGATTCCATCATGCTCGATACGGGCACCACGACGAGCTATTTGGCGCGCGAATTGCTTGGCCATCGTCGTTTGACGGTCGTCACCAATTCATCCGACATTGCCCGCACTCTGGCGACTGTCAACGGCAATAAGGTCTATATGGCGGGCGGGGAATTGCGCAGTGACAATGGCGCAGCATTCGGCGTTTCAGCCAATGAATTCGTCTCGCACTTCAGTGTGACACACGCCTTCGTAACCGCCGGAGCTATCGACTCCCGGCTTGGCCTGATGGACTACAATCTCGAAGAGGCTGAATTTGCGCGCATGGTGCTTTCCCGAGGCGCGCGGACTGCTGTCGTAACCGACTACTCGAAGTTCGGAAAACACGGACTTGTGCAGGTTTGCGCCTTTGATGGGTTCGACGAACTCATCACCGACAGACAACCGCCCCGTGAAATCGCAACCGCCATACACACAGCGGGCACAACACTTACAGTAGCGCCAGAATAAAACTTCGTCCGACTAAATGACCGTTGTGACGGCCAGGGTGCAAATGCTGGCTGTGCTTTCGCGCGCTCAATATCCATCGCCTCTTGCGGACGTGCCTCATATGTGAAAAATGTATTCACAAGAGAATACAGGAGGATCGAATGAATTTATCCGCAGCCATTGGCGCGTCGGGCGAAGGGGCGCGCGATGATCTTCCGCTCAATGGAATAGTCGTTCTGGATATGAGCCAATTTCTCTCTGGTCCCTACTGTTCTTTGCGCCTGCTTGATCTTGGCGCTCGCGTGATCAAGATCGAGCGGCCAGACGGCGGGGATCTCTCGCGCAAGCTTTACCTCAGCGACACGGAAATTGGCGGCGACTCGACATTGTTTCACGCAATCAATCGCGGCAAGGAGAGCCTCGCCATCGACCTGAAGAACGGTGACGACCTGGCTGCGCTGCGGAAGCTGATCGGCCAGGCCGATGTGTTGATACAGAATTTCCGACCCGGCGTCATTGGGCGGCTCGGGCTCGACTATGAGGCGGTGAAGCAGATCAATCCGCGCATCGTTTATGCCTCTATCAGCGGTTACGGTGAGGAGGGCCCTTGGGTAGATCGCCCGGGACAAGACCTGCTGGCGCAATCGCGCTCTGGCTTGATGTGGCTAAATGGCGACGAGGAACAGGGGCCAGTGCCGTTCGGTCTGGCGGTGGCGGATATGCTCGCGGGCGCTGCGGCATGTCAGGGCATATTGGCGGCGCTGGTGAAACGCGGTGTGACCGGCAAAGGCAGTCATGTCGAAACGAGCTTGTTGGAAGCACTGGTCGACTTCCAGTTTGAAGTACTGACCACGTATTTGAACGACGGCGGGCGACTTCCCAAACGTTCCAATTTCCGCAGCGCGCATGCCTATCTTTCTGCACCCTATGGCGTTTATCCGGCCAAGGATGGATTTCTGGCAATTGCGATGACGCCGATTCCGAAACTGGCCGAGTTGCTCGGCTTGCAGGCAGAACTCGCGCCATATTCCGACAAACCTGCGAGCTGGTTTGGCAAGCGTGATGACATCAAGCAAATCATCGCAAAGCGCGTTGCGACCAAGAACATCGACGAATGGCTCGCTGTTCTTGAACCTGCCGATATCTGGTGCGCGAAAGTGTTGAACTGGAAGGAATTGATCGCCAGCGATGGGTTCTCCATTCTCGATATGCTCCAGACAGTCGAGCGCGAAGACAATGTCTCTATCAATACGACGCGCGTGCCGTTGCGGATAAATGGCGTGCGGCCACGCGTGGTCCGCGCCGCGCCGCGCGTTGGCGAACAGAGCGAGGCAATCCGCAAGGAATTCGCACTGTGAATGTTCGCTTGAAGGGCATGACGTGGAGCCATCCGCGCGGCTACGACCCCATGATCGGGTGCAGCGCCGCATGGACCGAGATGTCTGGCATCGGCGTAGATTGGGACAAGCGCTCGCTTCAGGATTTTGAATCTTTTCCGGTGGAAGAGCTTGCGCGAGCATATGATCTGATCGTCATCGATCACCCGCATGTCGGCCAGATTACCGCTGAAGGCTGTCTCGAACCGCTGGACGTTGTTGGCAGGGAAGCTGAGCGGGATGCTTTGTCACGCGGCAGCGTTGGACAATCTTATCCGAGCTACAATTGGCAGGGTCGCCAATGGGCATTTCCGATTGATGCCGCGGCGCAGGTTCAAGCCTTTCGGCCCGATCTTATAGAAGCCGCGCCTCAGCATTGGGATGATGTGCTTGACCTTGCGAAACAAGGCCAAGTGCTTTTGCCGTTGCGACCACCGCACTGCTTAATGACGTTCTACACCTTGGCCGCAAATCTTGGGACGCCATGCGCTATTGAAGGCGATCTGATCGCGCTGGAGGCAGGCGCTCGCGTATTTGAAATGATCCGCGAAATTGCCGCTTTGGTCGATCCAGTCCTGTTTCGAAATGGACCCCATTGCCGTTTCGGAGCAGATGGCAGCGGAAGGGTCTGAGATTGCCTGCTCACCGCTTATCTATGGATATGTGAGCTATGCGCTTGAAGGTTTTCGCCCGAACAGGTTGCGGTTTGCCGACATTCCTGTGGCGGGCAAAAGCGGGCCGACAGGATCAGCCCTCGGCGGGACAGGTATTGCTGTTTCCGCGTTTGGCGTGGCAAAACAGGCAGCAATCGACTTCGCTTATTTTATAGCAAGCGGTGATGTGCAGAAATCGATCTATGCGCAATCCGGTGGTCAGCCGGGTCATGCAAAAGCGTGGGAAGACAACGCAGTGAACGCGGCGGTAGGCGATTTCTATCGGGGCACAAGAACGACGCTTGAAGGCGCTTGGGTTCGTCCGCGTCACAATGGGTATATGGGTTTCCAGCAAGCCGCATCCGATTGCATCAACGATGGGCTACTGGCAAAGCGCGCTGCTCGCGATGTCATTTCCGATTTAAACCGGCTGTTTCGCGCAAGCTTTTAGAGTTTCCAGATACGCTTCGCGTTGCCAGAAAGTAGCGCGGTGCGTTCGTCTTCAGAACAGCCTGACAGCAGGGCGTGTGTCGCCGCGACCCACTGCGATAGCCCCCCTCCGAGCGTGCAGACAGGCCAATCACTGCCCCAGACCAGACGGTCCCATCCAAAGCTCTTGATTGTGTGTTCAACGTATGGACGCAATGTTTCAACCGTCCAGCTTTCGGAATCCGCGTAAGCAACCACGCCGGAAATCTTTGCAGCCACATTAGGACGTCTGGCGATTTCAGCCATGTGCTCGTGCCAAGGGTGATCCGCATTGCCTTTGATGTCCGGCACACCGCAATGGTCGAGAATGAACTGAACGCCGGGCGCATTGTCGGCTAGCGCTATTGCCTGCGGAATCTGGCGCGGGAGCACACAGAGATCGAACGTCAACCCGGTACCTTGCATGCGCCTGATGTTTTCGCGGAACAATGTGCTTTCGGACAATGCATCCGGCTCTACATGCAAGACACGGCGAAAGCCTTTAACAAAAGGATTCTGGCGCTGGCGTTCCAAAAAGTCTGCGAAGGCAGCATCTTCGGGTCGACAGGCAGCGATTGCACCACGCAAAAGATTCCCTGAGGTCTTCGACAGCTTTTCGACATAGCCGATTTCAGCGTCGATATCCGAGGGTTCAACATCGACCTCCATGTGCAACGCGCCTGAAATGCCCGCCCGCAATGCCTGTTGAGCATATTCCGCATAGAGGAAATCACGGTTGAGGGCCGGGACTCCGGACAGCCACGGATAATGCAGTGCCGATTGGTCGATGAGATGCAAATGGGTGTCGATAATCATTCGCTTACTTCCCCCATGCCGTGCCCTGCCAGTTCCGACAGTCGCTGAACGGCGCCTAGAAGCAGTTCGATTGTACGTGTGATATCAGGTGCGGGCGGCTGGCTGATGACCGTTATGTAAGGAATTGTCAGCGCTGCAATGGCCTGACCATCTGGCGCGAGAACAGGACCGGAGAGATTATAGACGCCTGCCGTCTGCATGGACGCCATCATCTCGTAGCCACGATCGCGAACCTGATCCAAGCGCTCGAAGAATTCTTTGGGCTGATCTGGCGTGTCAGTGCTGCGCAAATGTTCGGCAATCATCATGCGCCGCTCTTCGTTGTCGCGGAACGCAAGCAAGACGTGGCCAGACCCGGTGTCAAACAGGCTGATATGGGAGCCGACGCGAATTGAAATGCCCCAATAACCGGGGGCTTCCTGCTGGGCGATAACCACCGCCGCGCCACGATCAAAAACGACAAGCTGATTGGCCTGCCGCGTGACCTCGGCAAGCTCGCGCATGATCGGGGTGGCGAAGGAAACAAGCCTGCGCACCGGCGCATGCAATTGCCCTAGGCCAAAGAGCTTCAGCGTCAGTGAAAAGCGATCACCGTCAAGCCGTGTGACATAGCCACGGCGCACGAGCCGGTCGAGCATCCGATAAAATTCGTTCGGACTGCGACCCAGCTTCTTCGAAATTTCCGCCTGCGTGAGTCCACCATCGACGCTCGACAGCAGTTCAAGAATGTCGAGCCCTTTGTCCAGCGCGGGCGCGCGGTAGCGGTCTTCGTTTTCCTCCACTTTATTCTCTTCTCCAGTGAATGCGTTCCCTTACATATGCAGAAAGCTGCAAAGAAGGGAAGGATCAACCGTGCAGAACTTTTATTCTTGACCAACCTGTAAAAATAATCTTTGTATATGAATGAGGCTTCTGTCAATGACGGCTTCGATCACTTGACGGTCCTGAACCGGCAAAACGGGAGGAACAGATGAGAGACTTGTTGGCGGGCCTTGCGGCCGGCGTATGCATTTTGGCATTGGCGGGCGGCGCGCAGGCGCAGGATCTGCCGGGAAAGTTTGAAGGTGTCACTATTGACGCCAAGTTGATCGGCGGTCAGCAGTATGAAGCGCTTTACGCGCGCATCGCTGACTGGGAAAAGGCGACCGGCGCAAGGGTCAACGTCCTTTCCAAAAAGAACCACTTCGAGTTGGACAAGGAAATCAAGTCGGACATCGCATCCGGCTCGGTGAACTGGTGCGTTGGCTCGAACCACTCTTCATTCGCGCCGCAGTATCCGGGCATTTACACCGACCTCTCCGTGTTACTGCCGAAGTCGGAGATTGACGCGTTCGTGCCAGCGAACATTCAAGCTTCGACGATTGACAGTAAGCTGGTGATGTTGCCGCGAGCGCAGTTCGACGTATCGGCGCTGTATTATCAGAAGAGCCTCTATAACGATGAAGCCAAGAAGAAGGCTTACAAAGAAAAGTATGGCGAAGACCTCGTTCCGCCAGACACTTGGGAAGAAGTAACGCGCCAAGCCGAGTTCTTTACCGCGGCTCCCGATTTCTATGGCACTCAATTCGCGGGCAAGGAAGAAGCGATCAATGGCCGCTTCTATGAGATGGTGATTGCCGAGGGCGGTGAGTATCTCGACAAGGATGGCAAGCCCGCATTTAACTCGGATGCTGGCGTACGCGCCCTTGATTGGTTCGTGAACCTTTACAAGGCAAAGGCCGTTCCGGCGGGCACCACCAACTATCTTTGGGATGATCTCGGTCAGGGCTTTGCCTCTGGCACTATCGCGCTCAACCTCGACTGGCCGGGTTGGGCTGGATTCTTCAACGATCCAAAGTCGTCGAAGGTCGCAGGCAATGTCGGCGTCAAAGTTCAGCCAAAGGGCTCTTCGGGCAAGCGCACTGGATGGTCGGGCCATCACGGCTTCTCCGTGACGGAAAACTGCGCCAATAAGGAAGCTGCGGCTTCGTTGGTCTGGTGGCTGACGAACGAAGACAGCCAGAAGCTAGAAGCCGCAGCTGGCCCGCTGCCGACCCGCACCGCAGTTTGGGAATGGGACATCGAGCAGGCCAAGGGCGATGCGTACAAGACGGAAGTGCTGAAGGCTTTCCAGGAAGCCGCACAGAACGCTTTCCCAGTTCCGCAAACGGCAGAATGGATCGAAATCTCCAACGCGGTTTATCCTGAACTGCAGGCTGCGATTCTTGGCGACAAGACGTCGAAGCAGGCGCTCGACACCGCCGCTGAAAAGGCGACGCAGATCCTGCAAGACGCAGGCAAGCTGTAACTGAGAGTGGGTAGCGGCTATGCTGCTACCCCTCATCCGCCTGTCGGCACCTTCTCCCTCAAGGGGAGAAGGACGAATTTGAAGCGCATTGGCGAAAATTATCAACGTGGCCGGATTGGCGAGGCGTTGAAGACATCCGCCTTCTCCCCTTGAGGGAGAAGGTGGCGGCAGCCGGATGAGGGGGTATTTCCCTCCGACACAAAGACCGAGATGAAAAACTGGAAACTCTCATCGCCGTTTCTGCTTCTGTTGCCGTCCTTCATTGTGCTGGCCGCAGTCGTGATCGTGCCGTTGCTACTGTCATTCTATTCCAGCTTTACGCCTTTCCGGCTGACAAAGCCGGAGTCGTTCTTCGTCTTCATCGGACTGCGCAATTACGTAAACATTCTGTCGGACTGGAATTTCTGGGTCGCGTTTGGACGCACAGTGTTGCTGCTGACCATCGCGCTCAATCTCGAAATGCTGCTGGGGTTGGGCCTTGCCCTGCTGGTCGAAAAGGCATCGCGCGGTCAGCGCATCCTGCGCACCATCATGATGTTTCCGATGATGTTTTCTCCGATCCTCGTCGGCTTCCAGTTCAAGTTCATGTTCAATGACAATATCGGCCTGGTGAACAACGCCTTGCAGGCGCTGGGAATCACCAACAGCGCAATCCCGTGGTTGATCGACGGGACGTTGGCGTTCATCGCGATTTTAACCGCTGAAATCTGGTCTTCCACCTCGGTGTTCGCGATCCTAATTCTGGCGGGACTGCTGGCCATGCCGCGTGAGCCCGTCGAAGCGGCGCGGGTCGACGGCTGCACGCCGTGGCAGACCTTCCGCTATGTGACCTGGCCGTTCCTGATGCCGTTTGCCTATATCGCGATGACAATCCGCTCGCTTGATGTGGCGCGCGCCTATGACATCGTGAAGATCATGACCGACGGCGGCCCTGCCGGGCGCACCGAACTGATCTGGACGCTCGTAGCACGCACTGGCTACAGCGATGCGCGCATGGGCGTGGCCAACGCCATGGCCTATTTCTCGATCCTTCTGTCGATCCTGTTTACTGTCTACTTCTTCCGCAAGCTCGCCGCTGCGCGGACCCAGATCGGTGCGGAGTGGTAACGCCGATGGACGCTAACGCTTCAGCCCGCACCAAAAAGCGCCTGCTCTCGATAGCGCACAAAGTGGCGCTTTTTCTGGCGATGCTAATCATCTGCCTTCCCGGCATCTGGATCGTGCTCGCTTCGCTGCGTCCAACTGTAGAAATCATGGCAAAGCCTCCGGTCTGGATACCGCAGGAATTATCGCTGGACGCCTATGTGTCGATGTTCTCCGGTGTCGGCAAAGGCGGCATTCCAGTGCTCGACTATTTCCGCAATTCGCTCATCATCTCGGTGACGTCGACGGTGATCGCGATCATCATCGGCATGGCTGGTGGCTATGCCTTCGCGCGGTTCCGTTTCAAGGGAAAATCTGGCCTGTTCCTCGGTCTGATGCTGACACGCACCGTGCCCGGTATTGCACTGTCGCTGCCGCTGTTCTTCGTGTTCGCACGCGTTGGCATCATCGACACGCATTTCGGCTTAATCCTCGCTTATGTGGCGCTGAACATTCCCTTCACGATCTGGCTCATCGACGGCTTCTTCCGGCAGGTGCCGAAGGATTTGGCTGAAGCTGCACAGATCGACGGCTGCACCCGCTGGCAAGCATTCTGGCAGGTGGAGTTTCCGCTGGCTGGCCCCGGAATCGCGTCCGCCGGCATCTTCGCCTTTCTCACTTCGTGGAATGAGTTTGCGCTGGCATCGCAGCTGACCCGCTCGATCAATTCTAAAACACTGCCGGTCGGCCTGCTAGACTATACGGCTGAGTTTACCATCGACTGGCGCGGTATGTGTGCGCTGGCCGTGGTGATGATCATTCCCGCGCTGACACTCACCTTCATCGTGCAGAAGCATCTAGTCGGCGGTCTGACCTCCGGTGCGGTGAAGGGATGAACAAAATGACCGAGCAGAAATGAGCAGGTAAACCCATGGCAACCGTTTCCCTGAAAAAGCTGACCAAACGTTACGGCCCTCTGGAAGTCGTGCATGGAATCGACCTCGAAGTAGCAGACCGCGAGTTTATCGCGTTGGTCGGGCCTTCTGGCTGCGGCAAGTCCACCACGCTGCGCATGATCGCCGGATTAGAAGAAGTGTCGGCTGGTGACATCGAAATCGGTGGCAAGGTGGTCAACGATCTGCCGCCGCGCTCGCGCAATATCTCTATGGTGTTCCAATCTTACGCACTCTATCCGCATATGACCGTGCGCGAGAATATGGGCTTTTCCCTGAAGATTGCCGGACGCCCGCAAGATGAAATTGCCAAGCGGGTGGACGAAGCCGCTTCCATCCTCGACCTGAATCATTTGCTTGAACGCCGCCCGTCACAGCTTTCCGGGGGGCAGCGCCAACGCGTTGCAATGGGACGTGCGATTGTTCGTGACCCGGACGTGTTTCTTTTCGATGAGCCACTATCGAATCTTGACGCCAAACTGCGCACGCAAATGCGCACTGAGATCAAAAAACTGCACGCCAAGGTGCAATCCACCGTTGTTTATGTGACGCACGATCAGGTCGAAGCGATGACGCTCTCGGATCGCATCGTCATTATGCGCGACGGTTATATCGAGCAGGTCGGCACGCCCGACGAGGTGTTCAAGCGTCCAGCCACGCGTTTCGTAGCTGGCTTCATTGGATCGCCGCCCATGAATTTGCGGGAGGCAATTGTGAATGATGGGAAGCTGGCTTTCCCGAACGGCGCAAAATTACCGCTGCCGCGTCAGTTCCGCGACCGAGTAGCTGCGGGTGATAAGGTAGTGTTTGGTCTGCGTCCTGACGACGCTTACCCCACGGGCCATGGTCTGCATTCGGGCGAAGAAACCGATGTCCACGCACTGGAACTGCCGGTGACCGTGACAGAGCCGCTGGGCAATGAAACGCTGGTATTTGCGGATTTTGACGGCGCGGATTTGGTCGCACGCATGTTGAACCCGCGACCGCTCAAGTCCGGCGACAAGGTGAAGATGAGCTTCGATCTTTCGCAAGCGCATCTGTTTTCTGCCGAAACCGGCAGGACGCTGAGGGCCTGACAATGGCGAAGATCGAGCGCGTCGAACTGCGGATGGTTGACCTAGTTCCCAAGGTCAAGCGCACCGATGCGATTCAGAGCTTTGTGTCTCAGGAAACGCCAATCGTGACGATTACGGATTCGGATGGCGCAACTGGAACCGGCTACAGCTATACAATCGGTACTGGCGGTTCGTCGGTAATGCGCTTGCTGTCAGATCACCTTGCGCCACGCTTGATCGGTCGCGACGCGGACATGATCGAAGCGATATGGCACGAGCTGGAATTTGCCACTCATGCAACGACCATAGGCGCGATTACTGCGATTGCGCTGGCCGCTATCGACACCGCGCTTTGGGATTTGCGTGCAAGGAAGCAGAAGTTGCCTCTTTGGAAGCTCGCTGGCGGCGCGAAAGAGCGGTGCCCGCTCTACACGACAGAAGGCGGCTGGCTGCACATCGAGACGGCGGCATTGGTGGACGATGCCCTGCAAGCCAAAGCCAAAGGGTTTACTGGATCAAAAGTAAAGATTGGTCGTCCGCATGTTTCGGAGGACGTAGCGCGGCTTTCGGCGGTGCGCGCGGCGGTGGGTGATGCATACGAAATCATGACCGATTGCAATCAGGGTTTTACGGTTGATGAAGCGGTTCGACGTGCGGAGCGGTTGCGGCCCCTCGACCTGGCGTGGATCGAGGAGCCACTTCCCGCCGATGATATTGACGGCCATGTACGCCTGTCCAACTCGGCTACGACGCCGATTGCGGTTGGCGAGTCACTCTATTCGATACGCCACTTCCGCGAATACATGCAGAGAGGCGCCTGCAATATCGTGCAGGTGGATGTTGGGCGCATCGGCGGCATCACACCTTGGCTCAAGGTCGCGCACGCGGCGGAAGCGTTTGATATTCCGGTGTGCCCGCATTTTCTCATGGAACTGCACGTCAGCCTGGTCTGCGCTGTGCAGAACGGCAAGTATGTCGAATACATTCCACAACTCGATGATTTGACGGGATCGCGCCTCAAGATCGAAGATGGCCATGCCTATGCGCCGAGCGAACCGGGCATTGGCATCGACTGGGATTGGGACGCAGTGAAGGCGAAGAGCATCGCCGAATTCACGAGCGAGATCGGGAGGTAGGCCATGCAGCGCATGGGAGCCATTCTGGGCATCAAGCCCGAGGCAATTGCCGAGTACAAACGCCTTCACGCCGCGGTCTGGCCGGAAGTTTTGGCAAAGATCGCGGACTGCAACATCAAGAATTATAGCATCTTTTTGCGAGAGCCGGAAAATCTGCTCTTCGCCTATTTCGAGTATCACGGCACGGACTTCGCCGCTGATTCAGCGAAAATGGCCGCTGATCCCAAGACGCAAGAATGGTGGGCAATCAACATGCCGCTGCAAGTGCCGCTCAAGACTGTCAAAGACGGTGACTGGTGGGCGACGACGGAAGAGGTCTTCCATGTCGATTGAAGGTTTGGCGGCATTGTCTATGACCGATGCACTTTCTCTGTTCGTCATCCTCGGGCTTGTCCCGAGGATCTGCAATACTGCCGGTTACGTAGCAGATCCTCGGGACAAGCCCGAGGATGACGGAGTGTTTGCTACGCGGTTTACGCACAGTGGATTTGGTAGACTCGCATGACCTTCGATCCCTCGACGCTTGCGCAAGCGTGGCTGGCTCCATCTAATCCGCGTCCGGTGGTGACTTTCGGCGCTGGATCAATCGTGGGCGATGCGCATTTCCCGGCCTATCGGAAGTCCGATATTCCAATTGCAGGCATCTACGATCCTGATTTCGCCAAGGCCGAGAAGCTTGCCGCGGAATGGGGCGTAACCGCTTATCGAACGGCAGAAGAGGCTGCATCAATCGAGAATGTGATCTTCGATCTTGCTACACCTCCAGCCTTCCACGCAGCAGTGTTGAAAGCCCTTCCCGATAATGCTGCGGTGCTGATCCAAAAGCCGATGGGCAGCGATCTGGCTGGCGCGACGGAAATCCTTGAAATTTGCCGGGCGAAAAGTCTCACCGCCGCGATGAATTTCCAGCTTCGCTTTGCGCCCATGATGCTGGCGCTGAAGGACGCCATCGCCAAGGGTTTGCTTGGCGAGGTTGTGGATTTTGACGCGTGGCTGGCGCTGGACACGCCTTGGCCGCATTGGCCGTTTGTTCTGAAATCGCCGCGTGTGGAACTGGCGCTGCATTCCATCCACTATCTGGATTTGATCCGTCAGGTGCTTGGCGATCCGCGCGGTGTTCATGCCAAATCGATCGGCCATCCGAACCATAATGTCGCGCAGACGCGTACCAGCGCAATTCTGGACTATGGCGACCGCGTACGTTGTGCGCTGTCAATAAATCATGATCACGCCTTCAAACGTAAGCATCAAGCCTGTGAGTTCCGCGTTTGTGGGACCGAGGGCGCGGCCTATGTTCAGCTTGGCGTCAACCTCGACTATCCGCGTGGAGAACCGGATATTCTCGACATTTACCCGAAGGGCGGTGACGACTGGATCCGTGTGCCTCTCAAGGGCGGTTGGTTCCCGGATGCATTTATCGGGCGCATGGCCAACATGCAGCGCTTTGTAGCGGGTGAGGACAAACAGCTCATCAGCTCGGTGGAGGATGCGTGGAACACGATGGCGCTGATAGAGGCTGCGTACCAGTCGAGCGCCGCGCCTGCCACACTGCTTGCTAGGAAGCCATAAATGGAAGTCGTTACCTACTTCGAGGATTATGAGATCGGGTCTTCGCGCAAGACCAGCGGGCGCACGATTACCGAAACCGATTTCGTGGTTCATGCAGGGCATACGGGTGATTTCTTTCCACACCACATGGATGCGGAGTTCATGAAAGCGTCGCCCTTCGGCCAGCGCATCGCACACGGTACGCTGGTGTTTTCCATAGGCGTTGGGCTCACGGCCAGCGTGATAAATCCGGTTGCCTTCTCATACGGGTATGACAGGCTGCGTTTTATCAAGCCGGTCTTCATCAACGATACAATTCATTCGGTGACGACAATTTCCGCCAAAGAGGACGACCCAAAGCGACCTGACGCCGGACGCGTTATCGAACGGCTGCAAGTCATTAATCAGCGCGGTGAGACAGTATTGGCCGCAGATCACATCTATGTCGTTGAACGCAAGAAGAGCTAGAACCATGTCCGACTTGACCGGAAAAACTGTAGTCGTAACAGCTGCCGCGCAGGGTATTGGCCGTGCTTCAGCGCTTGCTTTTGCCGCCGCTGGCGCGAAAGTTTATGCAACCGACATCAACGACAAGCTGCTCGGCGAGTTGAAGAACGATAACATAGTCGGACGCCGCATGGACGTTTTGAACGATGCGGACGTACAGGCGGTGATCAGCAGCATTGGACAGGTGGATGTGCTTTTCAACTGCGCGGGCTTCGTCCATTCCGGTTCCATTATCGAGATGAAGGACGAGGATTTCGACTTCGCCGTGGACTTAAATGTTCGTTCCATGATCCGAACCATTCGCGCCGTGCTGCCGGGCATGCTGGACCGCAAGGATGGCGCGATCATCAACATGTCCTCCGTCGCGAGTTCAGTGAAGGGCGTGCCCAACCGCTTCGCCTACGGTGTGACAAAGGCAGCTGTGATCGGGCTAACCAAGGCGGTGGCTGCCGACTACATCACGCAAGGCATTCGCTGCAATTGTATCTGCCCCGGCACGGTGGAAAGCCCATCCTTGCAGGACCGAATGCGCGCACAGGGTGACTATGACAAGGCACGTGCTGCGTTTATCGCACGCCAACCCATGGGCAGGTTGGGCGAGCCCGAAGAGATTGCCGACCTAGCAGTGTATCTAGCTGGGGCAACCTATACGACCGGCCAAGCGTATAATATCGATGGCGGCTGGACAGTCTGAACTCAAGCGGAGATCGAGGGAGAAGCATGAAACTGGTACGATATGGCAAGGCAGGTGCCGAAAAGCCCGGCCTCTTGGATGCAGATGGCAAGATCCGCGATCTTTCGGATCATGTGCCCGATGTGGCGGGGGCTGTACTCGCTCCTGCGCAATTGAAGAGGCTGGCGAAGCTGGACCCAAAATCGCTCCCGGCGGTTCGCGGCAATCCACGGCTGGGTCCATGCGTAGGCGGCACAGGCAAGTTCATCTGTATTGGCCTTAATTATTCTGACCATGCGGCAGAAACCGGCGCAGTAGTTCCTTCCGAGCCTATCATTTTCATGAAGGCGACTTCCGCAATTGTCGGGCCAAATGACGATCTGCTGATCCCACGTGACTCGAAGAAAACAGACTGGGAAGTGGAACTCGGCGTCGTCATCGGCAAGAAGGCCAAATATGTTTCCGAAGAAGACGCGCTGGACTACGTCGCAGGCTACTGCGTGCTCCATGACGTCTCGGAACGAGCTTTCCAGATTGAGCATCAAGGCCAGTGGACCAAGGGCAAAAGCAGCGACACGTTTGGGCCGACCGGTCCTTGGCTCGTAACCAAGGACGAGGTCAAAGACCCTCAAAATCTTAAGCTGTGGCTCACAGTCAATGGCAAGAAGATGCAGGACGGCACCACGGCAACGATGGTCTATGGCGTTAAGTATCTTGTCTCCTATCTCTCGCGCTTCATGAGCCTGCAACCTGGCGACATCATCTCGACAGGCACGCCGCCCGGCGTTGGCATGGGCATGAAGCCTCAGAAGTTCCTCAAAGCGGGTGACGTGGTTGAACTCGGCATCGAGGGATTGGGGACGCAGAAGCAGAACGTAAAGGCGGACGCGTAGGCCAAAGCCCAACGTCCCATTGAAAGTTTGGATATTTGCGGCTCCGCCTCACTCGGCGGGGCGCGGTGAAATATTGCGCGAACGCGAAGGATTTGCGTCATGATGAAGATCACGAACCTGCGGACCTACGACCTGCGGTTCCCAACATCGCTGAGCCTTGACGGGTCGGATGCGATGAACCCGGACCCTGACTATTCTGCCGCCTATCTGGTGCTGGAAACGGACCGTTCCGGACTTGAAGGTCATGGGCTGACGTTCACTATCGGACGCGGCAACGAAATTTGCGTGGCCGCCATTGAAGCCATGCGGCATCTTCTGGTTGGCCTCGAGCTAGATTGGATAAAAGAAGATCCGGGCCGCATGTGGCGGCATCTCACGAGCGACAGCCAGTTGCGATGGATCGGCCCGGACAAGGGTGCAATGCATCTGGCAACTGGCGCGGCGGTCAATGCCATTTGGGATTTGCTCGCTAAAGATGCCGGTAAGCCGGTTTGGAAGCTCGTCTCCGACATGAGCGCGGAGGAAATTCTCAAGATTGTAGATTTTCGCTATCTCACAGATGTGTTGACGCCTGACGAAGCGCTGGCGATCCTCAAAAAGGCAGAGTTGGGCCGCGCGGAACGGGAAACGATTCTCAAGCGCGACGGCTATAGTTGCTACACGACATCTGCGGGCTGGCTCGGTTATTCTGAAGAGAAACTGCGGAGGCTTTGCAAGGAAGCCGTCGATGCAGGTTTCAACCATGTCAAGATGAAGGTTGGACGCGATCTGGAAGACGATATTCGTCGACTCACAATAGCACGCGAGATAATCGGGCCCGACCGATATCTGATGATCGATGCCAATCAGGTATGGGAAGTGCCGCAGGCTATCGAATGGCTGGACAAACTCGCCTTCTGCAATCCTTTCTTTATCGAGGAACCCACAAGCCCCGACGATATAGCGGGACACCGAAAGATCCGCGAAGCGGTGAAGCCGATGAAGGTCGCGACCGGCGAAATGTGCCAGAACCGCATCATGTTCAAGCAGTTCATAGCCGAGGGCGCAATCGACGTCGTGCAGATCGATTTCATGCCGCATGGGGGGCCTGAACGAAGTGCTGGCTGTGTTGCTGATGACAGCGAAATATAATCTGCCTGTCTGGCCACATGCTGGAGGCGTTGGCCTTTGCGAATATGTGCAGCATCTTTCGATGATCGACTATCTGTGTGTTTCAGGTACGAAAGAGGGTCGCGTGATCGAATTCGTCGATCATTTGCACGAGCACTTTATTGACCCGTGCGTCATAAAGAACGCCGCCTATATGCCGCCAGAACGCGCAGGCTTTTCAATCGAGATGAAGCCCGCTTCCATCACGGAATACACGTTCCGAGGCTAATCCAGTGTTCGCCGGAAACGCAAAAGGGCGAGCGTTGCGAACGCTAGAACGAATGCGAGAAGTGCGGCGATTTCCGTTGCTATGGCTGGGAATGCCGCGCCCTTCAGCATAACGGCGCGAACGATTCGTAGGAAATGCGTCAAGGGCAGGATTTCGCCTAGTGTTTGCGCCCAATCCGGCATGCCACGATAGGGAAACATGAAGCCCGACAAGAGTATGGATGGCAGGAAGAAGAAAAAGGTTAGCTGCATCGCCTGCATCTGTGTGCGCGCTACCGTCGATATGGAATAGCCAAGCAAGACCAGCGCCAGAACGAATACGAAAATCGCGGAAAGCAGCAACGGCAAGCTTCCAAAAAACGGTACGTTGAACAATGTTTTGGCCGCGACGAGCACCACCACGACCTGCACCGCACCAACCGCGGCATAAGGCAGAACCTTGCCAAGCATGATCTCGACCGGGCTGGCGGGCATTGCCAGCAAATTTTCCATTGTGCCGCGTTCGCTTTCGCGGGTGAGCGCCATGGCAGTCATCATTACCATAGTCATTTGCAGAATGACGCCTAACAAGCCCGGAACAATGTTGTATTGGGAAATGCCTTCCGGATTGTAGCGGCGGTGTACGACCACTTGCAGCTGGCTCGCGGCCATTGCCGCCGCTTGCGCCTGATCGCCCTGCTCACGCAACAATGCCTGACTCGCAACCGTTCCGAGTGTCGAAATTGCGCCGCTCGCAACGGATGGGTCTGTCGCATCGGCTTCGATCAAAATCTGCGGATTGTCGCCACGCTCCACGCGGCGCGCGAAATCAGACGGAATTGTCACGACGAATGCCACATTGCCTTTGGTAATCAGGGCTTCGGCTTCTTCTGCGCTACTTACCTTGTGATCGAAACGGTAATACCCGGTCATTTCCAGCGCCGACACCATGGCACGCGTGTAGTGATCATTGCTCGTCGCGACCAACGCTGCAGGCAAGCGCTTTGGATCATTGTTGATTGCGTACCCGAACAATATCAGCAGCATCAGCGGCACGCCGAGCATCATAGCAAAGGTGACGCGGTCGCGGCGCATCTGAATGAATTCTTTTCGCAGCAGGGCGCTAAGCCGGGATAGGGAAAAGATCGTATGGTTCATCCCATATTATCCTTTGATTCCGCCATGAACTGGATGAACACATCCTCAAGGCTGGTTTCGCCGAGTTGGACCTTTATGGCCTTTTCTTTCTTGTAGGTAGCGAGCGTCTTTTCGAGCAGAGCACGATTCGAACCCACGACATGAAGCGTCGTGCCAAAGGGAGCTACCTGATCGACACCCGGCGCGCCCTGCAATCGTTCGGCAACTTCATTTAGAGCAGGTCCTGTCACAATGTAGGTGGTCAAACCCGCATCGCGGATAACCTGATCTACCGTACCGGTTGCCAGCATCTTGCCGTAGGAGATGTAGCAAATGCGATGGCACCGCTCGGCTTCGTCCATGTAGTGCGTCGATACGAGTACGGTTAGCCCACCGCGTGCGAGCCGGTGAATCTCGTCCCAAAACTCGCGGCGCGCCTTGGGATCGACGCCAGCCGTGGGCTCATCGAGCAGGAGAAGTTTCGGCTTATGCATGATGCAAGCGGCGAGCGCCAGACGTTGCTTCCAGCCGCCGGACAATGTGCCCGCCAGCTGGTTGCGGCGAGTGGTTAGGCCCAAATCTTCGAGCGTGTCGTCAACAAACTTCGCCACCGGTTTGAGTTCGTAGAGACGCGCCACGAACTCCAGATTTTCAGCAATTGTTAGATCTTCGTAGAAGGAAAACTTCTGCGTCATATAGCCGACCTCGCGCTTGATCTTTAGCGAGTCGTTTCCAAGGTCATAGCCAAGCACTTCGCCCTCGCCCTCGTCAGGCGTCAGCAGGCCGCACATGATGCGAATCGTTGTGGTTTTGCCGGACCCATTGGGCCCAAGGAAGCCGACAATCTCACCCTGACCAACCTGCATGGAGACGTGATCGACGACAGTTTTGTCGCCGAAGCGTTTCACCAGATCCCGGACGTCGATGACGTTCATCGTACTTATTCCGACGCAGCGAGATCGACGTCTACGATCTGGCCAGGCTTGAGCTGTGTATCGCCATCCGGTCGCGCTTCAACCAGATAAACCAGCTTCTGACGTGTTTCGAGCGAGTAGATTACCGGCGGCGTAAATTCTGGGTCGGGTGAGACATAGCTGATGGTCGCAGTCAGTCCATCGCCACAGCCATCACAATGAACTGTAAGTTTGCCACCAACCTTCAGCTTGGAGAAATCCGGCTCCGGAACGTAAACTTTCAACTTCACTGCGCCGTCCGGCAATATTGAAAGAACGGGTGCCGATGGACCGGCTATGTCACCCGGATCACGGATTACATCATCCACGCGCCCCGCACTCGGCGATGTCAGGCTGCGCTTAGACTGCCTCCAATTCGCTTCCTCCAGTGCTGCCGAAGCCTGCTTCACAGCTTCCTCGGCAGCGCGGATCGTTTCTGGCCGCGCCGGCAAATTCGCTACTGCGAGATTTGCTTTTGCCTGACCGATAGCAGCAGCCGTTACCTGAAGCTGTGTCTTGGCCGTGTCCAACTGCGCCTGAGTGGCCGTGCCGCGTCCGAACAGGTCTTGCGTGCGCTCCAGCACGCGGCCTGCCTCTTCATGCTCCGCTTCGGCGGAAGTGAGAGCTGCCGCAAGCACATCAATTTCTTCAGGACGCTTGCCGATTTTCAGGTCAGCGAGCTGTGCTTCGGCCTGCGCCAACGCAGCTTCAGCCTGCGCCACAGCGATGCGGACATCCGTATCCTCAAGACGCACGATAATCTGTCCTGGTTCCACGCGGTCGCCACGGCGCACGGCGACGGTCTGGACATGCGCCGTTTCGATAGGCGCGAGCCGGACAAATTCGCCCTCTACATAACCCACGGCCAAAGGCACCGCGTTACCACAAGAGAGAAGCGAGGCGAGGATCGGTATGGAGCAAAACAGGCTCATGGGTTCCGGTCTTTCTTTGCGCGAAGCAGAGTGCTGATGTTGGCAATGGCGATATCAGTTATTTTCCTACCCTGTTGCGGGCCAATTTCAGTCCATTCCATACGACGGCGGACAGCTTCCCGCGCAAGGCGGAAGTATAGGATTTGGCCGATCATCAGAAACACATTGATACGCGTTTCTTCGCTTTCCGCGGGTTCTCCGGTAGCCGCCTCCCAAAGCTGGCAACATCTCCGGTGTAGAGGTTCCATCATGCCGTCATAAATGCGGTCGAAGGCCAGCGAAGGAGCGAACATCTCACGCAGCACGAACGGAACGATCTCCGCAGCTTCTTCCTGCAACACGAAGAATGAGAACATGCGCTCGACCATTCCAATGATCGCGCCTTCAGCTTCCTGCCGCGTCGGCAATGTGTCTGCAGGCGCTACCGTCGGAGCGCGTAATGCAATGTTCTGCACGGTGGCAACGATATGATCTGCCACGGCAATGCGCAGTCCTTCCTTACCTCCAAAATGATAAGCGATAGAGCCGATATTCGCATTCGCTGCTGCCGCAATTTCCCGTGTCGACGTGCCGTCAAATCCTTGCTTTCCGAACAGGATGAGTGCCGCATGCACAAGCGCTCTGCGTGTTTGCTCCGCTCCGGACACCGCCTCGATTTGTTTGTGCGCATTTTCCATATTCCTGATTTAATCAATCGATTGATTAAAGTCAATACGATGACTTAGGATGATTTTTTCTCTACCTAGGCCAAATTGATAATGTTCCGGATTGCACTTGCGCCGCGGAAAGTCTTTATTCCTCCGCGATGGCCAAGGAAGTCGAACGCAAATTCCTGGTTCGCAGCGATGCGTGGCGCAGCTACGTGTCGAGGATTATTGTTATCCGTCAGTTCTACCTATCCATCGGGGCCGACCGCTCGACGCGCGTGCGCATAAGCGACGGTTCGAGCGCGAAGCTGACGTTCAAATTCGGCTCGAACCTGCCCGAGCGGGATGAGTACGAATATCCTATCCCTCTGGATGAAGCGCTATCCATGCAGACTTTTGCCATCGGATCATTGATCGAGAAGCGCAGGCATCTTGTTGCGCACGGTGGCTATACCTATGAAATCGATGTTTTCGGCGGTGAACTTGAAGGCTTGATCGTTGCCGAACTCGAAACCCCCGACTATGTGCCAGATGCGGCCTTGCCAGAATGGCTGGGGCGGGAAGTGACTGGCGACCAGCGCTATTCAAACGCCGTGCTGGCGCTTAGCGACAAAACGCTTTCAACCGTTACGGCACTGGCAAGCTAGGGCGGCGTCGGCCGGTTTTTCAACCACCATCGAGCAACCAGCCAGCAAAGCATCGCCCACGCGAAACCCATACACCAACCGGCCAGCACATCCGTCGGCCAATGCACGCCGATATACACGCGGCTGGTGCCAACCAATGCCGTCAAAAGCACGGCCACGAAAAGAAAATAGATCTTAAGTCGCCGATGCGGCGTGATACGCGCCAACAATGAACCCAGCGTGAGATAGGTCACAGCGGACATCATCGCGTGCCCACTTGGAAAGCTGCTCGATTTTTCGCGCATCAGGTGAGAAACGAGCTCCGGGCGAGGTCGATCTATATCCGAGCTTGAGCAATGTGGAAACAAGCTGTCCGCCGCCAACCGCGCAAAGCACAAAGAAAGCTATCTGCCATTTGCCCGCCAGCAACAGGAAGATGACGACAAGTGCGGTCAACAAAACAAGGACCGTCACTCCGCCGAGGGCGGTTATGTCCCGCACCATGCTTTCGAATTTTTCCGAGCCGATGGGATTGTCGGGTTGGCCCGGCTCGCGCAGCGCCAGCAACAGACGTGTGTCGAAATCATGCGGCTGTGCGTTCTTCACAAACTCCGAAAGTTCCAGAAAGCCCCATAGCCCACCGACAATCAGCAGACCGGCAAGCAGCACGGGAAACTCAAGCCGATTAAAAAAATCGAACGGACGAGCAAAGCCTCGCAAAAGTTCCCGGTGATTATTCATCGTCCGCCAATATAGGGTCCGAAACTGATGACCGCTACTGAGGCAATAGCTAACAGGATGCCCAGGCTCTGCGCGCTGCTTAGCGTTTCGCCGAAATAGAACAAAGCAACCAGATTGACCGCGATAAGCTGAATAACTGCAGAAAGGCTGAATGCGACCGACATGCCGAATTCGCGCACCAATCGGAGCATGATGAGATTGCCGAGCGTATAGAGAGCCAGCGTGATTATGATCTTGGGAAGGCTCGGCGCGAGCGCCCATGCCTTGGCCCCGGTAGCGGCAGCCAGGAAGATCAAGGTTGAGACAAGGAGTTGCAACGCGCCAGAAAGGCTCATGTTATCTGCTCGATAAAAGACGCCCTGAATTGGGGGCAAGCGAGTTCCCCCGTCAAGTGATCAGTTCTTGAGCCTGTAGCCCGTGCGGAATATCCAACTGACAATTGCTAGACAAACCAGCAGGAAGCCAAGGGTTGCGGCAAGGCTGATGCCCACGCCGACATCGGCATCGCCGAAAAAACTCCAGCGAAAGCCACTCACAAGATAAACCACAGGGTTGAAGAGCGAGATCGTGCGCCACGCAGGCGGCAGCATGTCGATGGAATAAAAGCTGCCCCCAAGAAAAGTAAGCGGCGTGATGATCAGCAAAGGCACTACCTGCAACTGCTCAAAGCCGTTTGCCCAAATGCCGATAATGAACCCGAAAAGGCTGAACGTCACTGCAGTGAGTATGAGGAATGCGAGCATCCAGAACGGATGCTCAATGTGCAGAGGCACAAAAAGGCTGGCGGTGAGCAAGATAATCAAGCCAAGGACGATAGACTTTGTTGCCGCTGCTCCGACATAGGCAACGACAATTTCGAGGTACGATACAGGCGCTGAAAGCAGTTCGAAGATCGTACCGGTAAACTTTGGGAAATAGATGCCGAATGAAGCGTTCGCTATCGACTGCGTGAGCAGCGACAGCATGATCAGGCCCGGCACGATGAACGCGCCATACGCGATGCCGTTCACTTCCTGGATGCGGCTGCCGATGGCTGCGCCGAAAACCACGAAATATAGCGAGGTCGATATGACGGGCGACACGATGCTTTGCAACAGCGTGCGGAGTGCGCGCGACATTTCCGTTTTGTAGATCGCCCACAGCGCGTATCGGTTCACGGCTTTTCCTTCAATAGCCCGACGAAAATCTCTTCCAGCGAGCTTTGCTCCGTATCTAGGTCGCGAAAACCAATACCCGCGGCATCGAGATCGCGCAGCAACGAAGCAATGCCAGGGCGCTCAGCTTTTGTATCGTAAATATAGGTCAGTCGCTTGCCATCTTCCGAACGTTCGAGCTTGTATCTGTCCAACTGCGATGGCAATTCGCTCAATGGTTCGCGCAGTTCGAGCACCAATTGCTTGCGGCCAAGCTTGCGCATCAATTCGGCCTTGTCTTCCACGAGTATGATCTTGCCGCCATTGATGATGCCTATGCGGTCAGCCATCTGCTCGGCTTCTTCGATATAGTGCGTGGTCAAAATAATGGTGACGCCATCGTCACGCAGGCGGCGAACCATTTGCCAGAGATCGTGCCTTAGTTCGACATCAACGCCCGCCGTCGGTTCGTCGAGGAACAGAACACGCGGTTCATGCGCCAGCGCTTTGGCAATCAAAAGACGGCGTTTCATGCCACCGGAAAGCTGTCTCGATTTCGCATCGCGCTTGTCCCAAAGAGACAGGTCACGAAGCACCTTCTCGATATAGCCGGGATTCGCCGATTTGCCGAAGAGGCCGCGGCTGTAGGCACAGGCATTGAACACGGATTCCCACATGTCCGCTGTCAGTTCTTGCGGGACGAGCCCGATCAGGCTGCGGGTCGTTCGATAATCCCGGCCAATATCGTGTCCATCAACCAGAACGGTGCCTGCCGTACGGTTTACGATGCCGCAGATGATCGAGATGAGAGTTGTCTTGCCGGCACCATTAGGGCCAAGCAGCGCGAATATCTCGCCACGCCGAATTTCAAGATTGATATCTTCGAGCGCCTTGAAGCCGGATGCATATGTTTTTGAAACGCCGGATATGGAAATGACGGATTGCATGAAGCCGCTTTGCTTTGGTGAGCGTTTGCATGTCGTATCTTGCAGGCGAATGTCAAATTCGATGCTGACAGATACTGACGTTGTACGGGCGCGCGATCCGATCAAACCACTTCAGTGACCGTATTGCGCTTGATGCCCAGTTGTTGTTCCCGCAGGAAGATGAACAAGCCGGACAAGACGATGACAACGGCGCCGATGATTGTTGTAATACGCGGGGTTTCATTGAAGATGAGCCAGCCGAATATCATCGCCCAGACCAAGAGAGTATATTGATAGGGCGTGACTGTTGCCGCATCTGCAAGCATGAGTGAGCGGTTGGTCAGGAAGTGCGCGCTGAGTGCAACTATGCCAAGCAGCGCGAGCAACACAAAATCTATCGGCGTCGGCATCGCCTTCGCCCAAGGCAGCGCAACAAGTCCGATCAATGCCACGCCGAAAATCGGCCAGAATACCATTGCAAGGTCGGACGATTGGCGAAGAGCACGGCCCGTGATCATCATAAAGCCAAAGCTTACGCTTCCGATCAGCGCAACGAGAGCTGGAAGCGTCAAGGTTTCGGACGAAGGCCGCAGCGCAATTATCACTCCTGCAAAGCCGATCAGGATCGCCGTCCAGCGACGCCAACCCACGCGTTCGCCAAGAAGGAGCGGTGAAAGCGCAGCGACATAGATCGGAGCCGCCATCCAGAAAGTCATGGCGTCGGCGAGCGGCATATAGCCGACCGCGTAGTAGAAGCTGGAAATCTCGATAGTGGTCAGGCATACACGCGCCACCATCAGTTTCGGTTGAGAAATATCAAACAGGCTGCGCCAGCCGGCCCTTAAAACAAAGGGCGTCAGAAACAGCAGACCAGCAGTGCTGCGAATTAACAACAACTGACCCACGGAATAGGACGCAACTAGATATTTGCCCAAGACGTCGTTCAGCGAAAACATCAATACGGCCAGCAGCATTAAAACAATGCCGAGCTTGCTGCTGTCGCGTGTTTGCGTAGGAAGAGACATTGGGCCTGCCGATTTATACTCGCGGACGCCTACAGCAAACGCTTTAGTCGGTATAGAGCCTCTAGTGCTTCACGCGGGGTCAGTTCATCGGGATTAATTGCGCCAAGCGCTTCGCCCACGCCATCATTGCGATGCGGTGGGGGTGTTTCCTTGCGAAGAACCGCAGAAAAAAGCGGCAGGTCGTCCAACATGCGATCAGCCTTGCCGGACATTTCGCCCTCTTCGAGTTGGTGCAACACATCGCGTGCGCGCTGCACCACCGCGTCCGGCAATCCGGCAAGTTTGGCGACCTGCACGCCATAGCTGCGGTCCGCCGCACCCATGGCCACCTCGTGAAGGAAAACGACGTCGCCTTCCCACTCCTTCACCCGCATCGTCACATTATGCAGGCGGGGTAGCTTGGCCGAAAGCGCAGTAATCTCATGAAAGTGGGTGGCGAAGATCGCGCGGCAGCGGTTCTGCTCATGCAGATATTCAACTGCCGCCCAAGCGATGGAGAGACCATCAAACGTCGCAGTGCCGCGCCCAATCTCATCAAGAATGACCAAAGACCGATCACCCGCCTGATTGAGAATGGCGGCGGTTTCCACCATTTCGACCATGAAAGTTGAGCGCCCACGCGCAAGATCGTCTGACGCGCCGACGCGCGAAAATAACCGATCTACAACCCCAATATGAGCCGCACGCGCAGGCACAAAGGAGCCCATCTGCGCCATAATCGCAATGAGCGCATTCTGCCGCAGAAAGGTGGATTTGCCACCCATGTTGGGGCCGGTGAGAAGCCAGATTGCGCCGTTCCGATCATTGCCGGTGGGCGATAGGTCACAGTCATTTGCAACAAACGGCGCTTCCGCAGACCGGCGCAACGCCTGTTCCACAACCGGATGCCTTCCACCATCGATATGAAAAGCCAGGCTCGAATCCACTTGCGGGCGGCAATAATTTTCCGCTTGTGCCAACAGCGACAGAGCCGTCGAAACATCCAGAACCGAGATAGCCTCCGCCCCGGCGCGAATAACATCCGCATGGCTCACGGCCTCTGCGGTCAGTACATCGAAAACGCGATGTTCAATCGCCAGCGCACGATCTGCTGCATTGGCTATCTTCGTTTCAAGCTCAGCGAGCTCAGTTGTGGTGAAACGCATGGCATTTGCCATTGTCTGACGATGAATGAAGCGGCCTTTTGCTTCATCTGTACCATTCAGTGCCGACTGATTATTGGCTGTTACCTCGATGTAATAGCCAAGCACATTGTTGTGCCTGATTTTGAGCGAACGAATACCCGTCTCGTCGATCAGGTCACGTTCCATGCCTGCGATCACACGGCGCGATTCATCACGCAATGCACGCATTTCATCCAGTTCGCCATCATAGCGCGCGCGAACATATCCACCGTCGCGCTTGAGAAGCGGAAGTTCATCGCCTAGCGCGCGAGAAAGATGCTCGCAAAAATCCGCCGGGCAGTCCGGCCAGTGCGTTCATGGCCCGCGAGATTTCCTGCGGAAGGCTGTCCTGCCAAAATCTCTCGCAAGCCGCGCGCAGCTTCCATACCGGCACGGAGTGCTCCCAAATCGCGCGGCCCTCCACGGTTGAGCGCGAGCCGGGACAAGGCGCGCGGCATATCGGCCACGCCTTTGAGCACGAGGCGAACTGCTTCGCACAGCCGGGATTCGCCAAGGAAGAAAGAAACCGAATCCAGCCTTGCGCTAATCTCGTCAGGATCCGTAAGAGGAGACATAAGCCGTTCGGCCAGCTTGCGCCCACCTCCGCCGGTTATCGTTCGATCGATCGACTTGAACAGCGAGCCATCACGACCGCCATTCATGGCACGAACAAGTTCGAGGCTGGATCGGGTAGCCGGATCGATGAAAAGCGTCGAGGCTGATTGCTCACGCTCAGGCCGTGCCAAAGGCGGACGCTCTGCTTTCTGTGTTTTTTCCACATAGGCAATCGCGCCGGAAATGGCGGAAAGCTCAGCACGCGAGAACGCCCCGAAACTATCCGGCGTGGCTACTCCATAGAAGCGAGCAATGCGCCCTGCCGCACCGGATGACTCAAACAATGAACCGGGAACCGGGCCTGCGGTACGACCAAGCACATCGAACACAGGCTTTAATTCTTCGTCATAGAATATAGGCTCTGCGACTATCACTTCGCGCGGATCGACGCGCAAAATGTCGGCTAGCAACCTGTCGGCGCGTGTTTCGGCGACCCGAAAGAGGCCCGTCGAGATATCAATCCATGCCAACGCAAAAACGTCTTCGGGCGAGCTTTTTATTCGTCCCACCGCCATCAGGAAGTTGCTCTGTGCGGGGTCAAGCAATTTGTCTTCGGTGATGGTGCCCGGCGTAACCAATCGCACCACGTCACGACGCACGACAGCCTTGTAGCCGCGCTTCTTCGCTTCGGCTGGATCTTCGATTTGTTCGCAAACAGCAACACGAAAACCGAGCCCAATCAGCTTCTGCAAATAGTCATCAGCCGCATGGACCGGCACGCCGCACATAGGGATATCTTGACCTTGGTGCTTGCCGCGCTTGGTCAGCACGATGCCGAGCGCGCGGCTGGCCTTCTCCGCGTCGTCGAAGAACAGCTCATAGAAATCGCCCATACGATAGAACAGGAGCGAATCCTGATTGGCCGCCTTGATCTCGATATACTGCTCCATCATCGGCGTTGCGCCCGCTGTTGAAAGCAGTGCGGTTTCGCTGTCGGATGATGCGGATCTGTTCAGCATGACGGGATCACAGGCTTATCGCTGCGGTGCCAGCGACGGCGATGGCCGCGCCGAGCCAAGCCGCCTTGACTGGCGGCACGCCGGAGCGAAGCCATACCATAGGCAAGATCATAATCGGCGTCATGGAAGATAGAGTCGTCACGATTCCGACATTGCCAGTGACGAGCGCCGCCATCAACAAGGACATGCCAAGACCTGTCCCGAAAAAGGCGGATGCTACCGCTATCCCCATGTCTGGCCATTGAAACTTGTAGGGCTGATGCAACGCTTTCAATGGCACGAGCGCCAGTGCAAGAAAGAAAAGGGCAGCAATGCCGGAGCGCACGGCCATGGCAGCAGCCGGATCCGCTCCTGCTTCCATTGCCGGTCGCGCGGCAAGACTTCCGAGCGCCTGTCCGAGTGCAGTAATAACGCCCAGCGCGATTCCCAACCAGCCGGGCGACAATTTTGTCGAGGCCGTCGTAGCGGTATTGGCGGCGGGAACCTCTACTGCAGGCACAGTTTCCCGCCGACGCATGCCGATTGCCATTAGAATGCCGACAATCACCAACAGCACGCCGAAAGCTTGGCGCAGCGTGATCGTCTCGCCCAGAAATACATAGCCGAGCAAAAGGGAAAACGGAGACGCCAGCGTGAACAGCAGAGCCGTAGTGCGAGGCCCCGCAATATAGATCGCTGCAAAATAGGTCGTGCTGGCTATGATGATGCCAAACAGGCTGGAGGCAGCCAGTAGCCACGCTTCATCCGCGCCGATGGTATTCCAGCCACCCCGAATAAACGTCATCGCTGCCGTCATGGCAAATGCGGCCAGCATCTGCCAGCGGGCAAGACGAATGACATCCACCCTGCCCCTCAATTCACTGATGAGCATTCCGCTCAGCGCGATGCAGATTGCCGCCGATAGCGCCAGCAGTTCGGAAATAAACAAGGCAATCCGCCCCAAAAATTGAGTTCGTTAGTTCCTTGGCCCTTCCTTTGCGGCAAGTGTAGCCTTATTCCTCAATGCTCCACACAAAAAGCATTGCCGCAGGCACGGCAGGGGTAAGGAAACGCATATTCATGGCCGCTAAGAAGACAGACCAGACTGGTCCATCCGTCACAGCTGAAGAAGCGCTCGATTTTCACGCATCCGGCAGGCCCGGAAAGCTCGAAATCAACCCCACAAAACCGATGGCGACCCAGCGCGATCTCTCGCTGGCCTATTCACCGGGTGTCGCGGTTCCCGTGAAAGCTATTGCAGAAGATCCCTCCCGCGCCTTCGACTACACGACGCGCGGCAATATGGTGGCAGTCATTTCCAACGGCACGGCTATTCTCGGCCTTGGCAATCTCGGTGCGCTGGCCTCCAAGCCGGTCATGGAGGGCAAGTCTGTCCTGTTCAAGCGCTTTGCAGATGTGGATTCAATCGACCTCGAAGTCGACACCGAGGATACGGACGCATTCATCAACTGCGTGCGCTATCTCGGCCCTTCCTTCGGTGGCATCAATCTGGAAGACATCAAGGCTCCTGATTGCTTCATCATCGAGCAGCGACTGCGGGAACTCATGGACATCCCCGTTTTCCATGACGACCAGCACGGCACAGCGATCATCGCCACCGCGGGCCTTATCAATGCTCTGGAAATAACCGGACGCGACATGAAGACGACCAAACTGGTCTGCAACGGCGCGGGATCGGCGGGCATCGCCTGCATCGAACTGGTGAAATCGCTCGGCTTTGCGCCGGAGAACGTCATTCTCTGCGATACCAAGGGCATCGTCTATCAAGGCCGAACCGAGGGCATGAACCAGTGGAAATCGGCTCATGCGGTGAAAACCAAGAAGCGCACCTTGGAAGAGGCGCTTGAAGGCGCAGATGTTTTCTTTGGCCTTTCAGCAAAGGGCGCGCTGACCACGAAAATGGTTCAGTCGATGGCCAAGAACCCGATCATTTTCGCGATGGCCAATCCGGACCCCGAAATCACGCCGGAAGAAGTCTCGGAAATCCGCACGGACGCTATCATGGCGACGGGCCGTTCGGACTATCCGAACCAGGTCAACAACGTCCTCGGTTTTCCGTATATTTTCCGTGGCGCGCTGGATGTTCGCGCTACCACCATCAATGACGACATGAAGGTAGCTGCGGCGCAAGCGCTGGCAAATCTCGCACGTGAGGACGTGCCGGACGATGTGGCTGCTGCCTATCAGGGCAATCGTCCCAAATTCGGCCCGAACTACATCATTCCGGTGCCGTTCGATCCCCGCCTGATTTCGGCGATTCCAGTAGCTGTCGCGAAAGCCGCAATGGAAAGCGGCGTGGCGCGCCGCCCTATCCTCGACCTGCATAAATACGCACAGGAGCTTTCAGCGCGCCGCGACCCAATCGCCTCCACTCTGCAACGCATCTATGACCGCGTGCGCCGCCAACCGAAGCGGGTGGTTTTCGCTGAAGGCGAGGAGCAGCAGGTGATGCGCGCTGCCGTTTCTTTCGTAAATCAGCGCCTTGGCACCGCCATTCTGGTTGGTCGCGAAGAGCAAATAAAGGAAACCGCGCGTCAGGCGGGTGTCGAAATTAATAAAGCCGGCATCGAGATCATTAATGCGCGTCTGTCGCGCCGCAACTCGGTTTATGCCGATCATCTTTATGAACGCATGCAGCGCAAAGGCTTCCTTTTACGGGACTGCCAGCGGCTCATAAATAATGATCGAAACCATTTTGCTGCTACGATGGTTGCGCTCGGCGATGCGGACGCAGTCGTTACGGGTGTTACGCGCAACTACTCAACCGTACTGGAAGATGTGTGCCGCGTGATCGACGCCAAGCCGGGACATCGCATCATCGGTGTTTCGATTGCGCTGTGTCGCGGGCGCACGGTTATTGTGGCCGACACTGCTGTGCATGACATGCCGAACTCCGAACAGCTTGCGGACATCGCCGAAGAGGCTGCTGGATTCGCACGCCGCATGGGTTATGAGCCGCGCGTGGCCATGCTGGCTTATTCGACATTCGGGCACCCCCAAGGCGAGCGTTCCGAGCGTGTGCAGGAAGCCGTCAAAATCCTCGACCGCCGCCGGGTAGATTTCGAGTATGACGGCGAGATGGCTGCGGACGTCGCGCTGAATTTCAACCTGATGCAGCGGCAGTATCCGTTCTGCCGCCTCTCAGGCCCGGCCAATGTGCTGGTCATGCCGGCTTTCCACTCCGCAAGCATTTCAACCAAGATGCTCCAGGAATTAGGCGGTTCGACCGTGATCGGCCCGCTTCTTGTCGGCCTTAACAAGTCCGTCCAGATCGTGCCGCTCAACGCCAAGGACGCCGATGTGGTGAACATGGCGGCAATCGCCGCCTATAATGCAGGGGTGTAGCTGTCACAAAAAACGGTAGCAATCTGGCCGCATATCCACTATATGCGCGCCAGCACGATGCATTTTAGCATCATGTTTCACGGCCCCTGCTGGACGACATCCCGGCTGAGGGCGACCCGTTTCCTCAAATCAGAAAGGAAAAACACGATGTCGATCACTGCTGAACGCAAGCAGGAACTGCTGAACGAATTCGCCACCGCCAAGGGCGACACCGGCTCGCCGGAAGTCCAGGTTGCCATTCTCTCTGAGCGTATCAAGAATCTGACCGAGCATTTCAAGGGCCACGTGAAGGATAATCACTCCCGTCGCGGTCTTCTCGCCCTCGTGTCGCAGCGTCGTTCACTCCTCGACTATTTGAAGAGGAAAGACGATGCGCGCTATCAGGCGTTGATCGAAAAGCTCGGCCTGCGTCGCTAACAACTTCCGGCGGGTTTCCTTGGAAACTCGCCGGTCGTATATTGGGGCCGTGAATGGCCCAAGGGTCGGGCGAGAAAGGGATCGCCGGACCGCCTCATGGGCAGGTCATGGGGCAGGATTGCAGGATGCCCGGTGGCTTTCAAGGAAGCCAGAAGTCGGACCTCCCGTTGTCTTGCCCGTGGCTCGCCCAAACGAAGCTGGGAAAGGTAGGGCGCGCCGAAGAGGTTGGCGCGGGCCTTTCCGCATATGAAGGACAAGACATGTTCAATCACCACAAAGTGGAAATCGAGTGGGGCGGTCGTCCCCTGATCCTGGAAACCGGCAAAATTGCCCGCCAGGCTGACGGCGCTGTTCTCGCCACCTATGGCGAGACTGTTGTGCTCGCTACCGTCGTTTCGGCAAAAGAGCCGAAGCCGGGTTTCGACTTTTTCCCGCTCACCGTCAACTATCAGGAAAAGACCTTTGCAGCCGGCAAGATTCCCGGCGGCTACTTCAAGCGTGAAGGTCGTCCGACGGAGAAAGAAACACTGGTTTCCCGCCTCATCGACCGTCCGATCCGTCCGCTTTTCGCTGATGGCTACAAGAACGACACCCAGATCATCGTGACTGTCGTTCAGCATGATCTCGAAAACGATCCGGACATTCTGTCCATCGTTGCGACTTCGGCTGCCCTGACGCTTTCGGGCGTGCCTTTCATGGGGCCGATCGGCGGTGCGCGCGTTGGCTATATCAATGGCGAATTCGTGCTGAACCCGCACATTGACGAGATGGAAGAGTCCAAGCTCGACCTCGTTGTGGCGGGCACTTCCGATGCCGTGCTGATGGTTGAATCCGAAGCACAGGAACTGCCGGAAGACGTCATGCTCGGCGCTGTCATGTTCGGCCACAAGGGTTTCCAGCCGGTGATCGATGCGATCATCAAGCTGGCGGAAGTTGCCGCCAAGGATCCGCGCGATTTCACCGCGCCGTCGTTCGGCGACCTCGAAAAGGAAATGCTCGGCCTGATCGAAGGCGAGTTGCGCGACGCCTACAAAAACACCGTCAAGCAGGCTCGTTACGATGCGGTTGACGCGGCAAAGGCCAAGGTAAAGGCGCATTTCACACCGGAAGGTGATGAAGCGCCGAAGTACAGCGCCGATCAGGTTGCCACCGTGTTCAAGGAATTGCAGGCGAAAATCGTTCGCTGGAACATTCTCGACACCGGCTCGCGTATCGATGGGCGCGACCTCCAGACAGTTCGCCCGATTGTTTCTGAAGTTGGCGTGCTTCCCCGCACCCATGGTTCGGCGCTTTTCACGCGCGGCGAAACGCAAGCATTGGTCGTTGCAACGCTCGGCACCGGTGAGGATGAGCAGTATATCGAACTCGCTGACCGGCACGCATAAAGAAACCTTCCTTCTGCATTACAATTTCCCGCCCTATTCGGTCGGTGAAACGGGCCGCATGGGTTCGCCCGGTCGCCGCGAAATCGGCCACGGCAAGTTGGCGTGGCGCGCCGTTCACCCAATGCTGCCGTCTGCGGAGCAGTTCCCCTATACTCTGCGCGTCGTTTCCGAAATCACCGAGTCCAACGGTTCCTCTTCAATGGCAACTGTTTGCGGCACCTCGCTGGCGCTGATGGATGCCGGTGTTCCTCTTTCCAAGCCGGTCGCTGGAATAGCGATGGGTCTCATCAAGGAAGGTGAGCGCTTTGCAGTCCTTTCCGACATTCTCGGCGATGAGGATCACCTCGGCGATATGGACTTCAAGGTGGCCGGCACTGTCGGCGGCATCACTTCGCTGCAGATGGACATCAAGATCGACGGTATCACCGAGGAAATCATGAAGGTCGCTCTTGGTCAGGCCAAGGACGGCCGCCTGCATATCCTGGGTGAAATGGCCAAAGCCATTTCTGAAGGCCGCAAGGAACTTGGCGAATTCGCGCCGCGCATCGAGGTCATGCAAATCCCGACCGACAAGATCCGTGACGTGATCGGCTCGGGCGGCAAGGTCATCCGCGAAATCGTGGAAAAGACTGGTGCCAAGATCAACATCGAAGACGACGGTACGGTGAAGATCGCGTCTTCCAACGCCAAGGAAATCGAGGCGGCGAAGAAGTGGATTCATACCATCGTTGCCGAGCCGGAAGTGGGCGAAATCTATGAAGGCACGGTCGTCAAGACTGCTGACTTCGGTGCTTTCGTGAACTTCTTCGGTCCGCGCGATGGCTTGGTCCACATCTCACAGTTGGCAAATGAGCGCGTCCAGAAGACCACCGACGTTGTCAAGGAAGGCGACAAGGTTTGGGTCAAGCTGATGGGCTTTGACGAGCGTGGCAAGGTTCGCCTGTCCATGAAGGTTGTCGATCAGGCAACCGGCAAGGAAATCGCTCGCGAGAAGAAAGAGGAAGAAGACGCAGCTTAAGCCGCGTTCCTTCGAACAATATCGGGCGCGGCAGCAATGCCGCGCCCTTTCTTTTAGTTGAGACCAGCACAATGAGCCGCGAAAGCGTTCAAACTCTTTTTCACCCCTTTGCTACCGGCGAGGTCGATACGCCTGCGAGCGAAAGCAAGTGTCTCGTGTTTGGAGCAGAGCGCGATTTTCAAGCGCCGCAATATTTCGACGCCAAGCTTGAACTCGTGCAGGGTTTTCGCCCTGATTATCTTACGCTGGAGCGGCGCGGTTTTGCCGTTACGCCAAACGCTGTTGGCGAAGGCTATGAATCTGCGCTCATCCTCGCCGGAAAGCATCGCGGGCAGAATGAGCGCTGGCTGGCAGAAGCGGTGCGCCGGGTCGTTCCCGGACGGTCTCGTTGTGGTCGCGGGGGGCAAAGCAGAGGGCGTGGCAAGCCTGCGCAAGCGACTCGATAAGAGAGTCGCGATTTCGGGACATCTCTCGAAGAACCATGGCGTCGTGTTCTGGCTGAAACGGGACGCACAAGCGGACGTCTACGCAGAATCGATTATTGCTCAACAAGACAATGCACCGCTGATCGAGGGTCGGTTCAAAGCCGCGCCCGGCATGTTCTCCCATGATCGAGTGGATGTTGGATCACGTCTGCTTGCAGACATTCTCGCCCCGGAGCTTCGCGGGGTTGTCGCAGATTTTTGCGCGGGGTGGGGTTATCTCTCAACCGCTTTTGTTGAACGCGCGCAGGCCACTCGTATAGATCTTTTCGAAGCGGATTATGCTTCGCTGGAAGCTGCGCGCCAGAACCTGGGGCGACTTGCGCCAGCACAAGATGCCCAGTTTAACTGGCGCGACCTGACCACAGAGAAAGTCGAGCGCATCTATGATGTGATCGTGATGAACCCACCTTTTCACGCCGGTCGCGCTGCCGATCCTGCGCTGGGACAAGCCATCATTCGCGCTGCCGCGGGTGCGCTAAAGCCGCGTGGCAAACTGCTTATGGTCGCCAATCGCGGCTTGCCGTACGAAGCCATACTCAAGAGCCAGTTCAACTCATGTGAAGCTGTCTCGGAAGAAAACGGCTTTCGTGTTTACGCGGCCATTCGTTAGCCAACAAACACGCGCTTTGGCTTGAACATACCAGCTTCAATCGCGCCAATGGCAACGAGGCGGCCTCGCGCCATTGCGCAGGCCTCATCGGCCTCCACTGGCGCGTCACGTCCTCGCACGATGATTGGATTCCCCAGACGTATGCGGTTTGCGGCATCGTCTGTGATATCCACACGCGGCAGACACTCAAGCGCAGCGCCAGTATCGATCACCAGAATATCCATAGCCGCGAAGTTAGGCGCTTCGCCGTCAGGCTCGCCCCGAGCTGACTCAAGCTGCTCGACCGTCACGAAATCATCCGGCGTGAACGGGTCGACCTCTGTGCGGCGCAAGGTAGCGATGTGGCCGAAGCAACCAAGATCACGGCCCATGTCCCGCGCAAGTGAGCGAACATAGGTTCCCTTGCCACATTCGATCTCGAACAGGGTGCGGTCACCCGAATGTTCGATCAGGTCAAACCGACCAATCTCTACTTCTCTGGCTGGTATCTCAACCGTCTCGCCGCCTCGCGCCAGATCGTAGGCGCGCTCACCACCAATCTTGATTGCGGAGAATTGCGGCGGCGTTTGCAGGATCACGCCAGTATAGTTCGGGATGATGGCCCGGATCGCTTCTTCAGAAGGACGCTCTGGGGACGTCTTGGTTGCCTCGCCCTCAAGGTCGTCGGTCGTGCGCTCTTCGCCCCACGCCACCGTGAAGCGGTAGACCTTCGCACCGTCCTGCACGTATGGAACAGTCTTGGTCGCTTCACCAAGCGCTATTGGCAGCATGCCAGAGGCCAATGGGTCCAGTGTTCCCGCATGACCAGCCTTGTCTGCATTGAACAGCCATTTGATCTTGGAAACAGCCTCAGTCGAACCCATTCCAACAGGCTTGTCCAGAATTACCCAACCGGAAACCGGCCTGCCCTTTTTCTTGCCGCGTCGCGCCATTAATCATTTTCCTCATTGTCCAGATCGCGCTTTACTTCCGGCGAACGCAGCAGTTCGTCGATCTTGGCCATATTGTCGTAGCTGGTATCCAGCCGAAACCGGAACTCCGGCATGTATTTCATCTGCCTCAAAGCAGGAGACATACTTCCGCGGATGAAGCGCGCATTGCGGTTGAGCGCATCTATCACCGCCCGATCGTCACGCGCTCCAAGCGGCGAAACGAAGGCCGTCGCTATTTTAAGATCGGGCGACATGCGAACTTCGGAAACCGAAATGACGGTCGTCTCAATCAGATCGTCACGCACCTCGCCGCGCTGCAGCATTTCCGAAAGAGCGTGACGGACTTGCTCGCCAACACGAAGCTGGCGCTGCGACGGGCCGGAAGTTGAAAATCTGGACATTTTTCCAAACCAAACCGCTTGCGGGATAGAACCGCAAGCGCTTTCAAATAATTTGAAAGGACGGCGGACCGCCCTCCCGATTTCAGCGAACTATAGCGTGCGCGTTACCATCTCTACGCGGAAGCATTCGATAATATCGCCCTGCCGAATGTCTTCATAATTCTGGAACGCCATACCGCATTCCTGACCGACCGGCACTTCAGACACTTCGTCCTTGAAGCGCTTGAGCGTTTTGAGCGTTCCTTCGTGGATGACGACGTTGTCGCGGATGAGACGCACGCCCGCTCCTCGCTCCACTTTGCCTTCCGTAACGCGGCAGCCCGCGACCTTACCAATCTTGGTGATGTTGAAGACTTCGAGAATTTCCGCATTGCCAAGGAAGGTCTCGCGACGCTCTGGCGACAGCAGCCCGGACATGGCCTGCTTCACATCGTCTACGAGGTTGTAGATGATGTTGTAGTAACGGATTTCAATGCCTGCCTGCTCGGCCGCCTGACGCGCCTGAACGTTCGCGCGAACATTGAAGCCGATGATCGCCGCGCCTGACGTCTCTGCGAGAGAGACATCCGTCTCGGTGATGCCACCTGCGCCCGAATGGACGATGCGGGCGCGAACCTCGTCGGTGCCAAGCTTTTCGAGCGCTGCCGCAATGGCCTCGATGGAACCCTGTACGTCGCCCTTGATGACAAGCGGGAATTCCTTAAGACCGCTGGTCTGCAACTGCGACATCATCTGTTCGAGCGAACCGCGTTGGCCGACATGCTTGGCCACGGCCTTGTCGCGCGCAAGACGCTGACGATACGCAGCGATTTCACGCGCACGCGCTTCGTTCTCAACCGTCGCAAAACGATCGCCTGCATGCGGCGTGCCTTGCAAACCAAGAACCTCGACCGGCATTGACGGTGGAGCCTCCTCAAGATGTTCGCCGCGGTCGTTGACCACTGCGCGTACACGACCCCATTCGTTACCCACGACAATAATGTCGCCCGGCATAAGGGTACCCGTTTGCACGAGAACGGTGGCAACAGGGCCGCGACCCTTATCGAGCTTGGCTTCGATAACCACGCCCTCAGCGGTACGGTCAGGGTTAGCCTTGAGGTCAAGGATTTCAGCTTGCAGCAGAATAGCTTCAAGCAGCTTGTCCAGGCCCAAGCCCGTCTTGGCCGAGACCTCAACGTCGAGCGTTTCACCGCCCATCGACTCCACGAACACTTCGTGTTGAAGCAACTGCGTACGCACCTTCTGCGCATCCGCCGACGGCTTGTCGACTTTGTTGATCGCCACGATGATCGGGACACCCGCCGCCTTTGCGTGGCTGATCGACTCGATCGTCTGCGGCATAACGGAATCGTCTGCCGCAACGACGAGAATGGCGATGTCCGTCACCTGAGCACCGCGCGCGCGCATTGCTGTAAAGGCGGCGTGGCCCGGCGTATCGATGAAGGTAATCTTCTGACCGTTCTTTTCGACCTGATAAGCACCGATATGCTGCGTGATGCCGCCCGCTTCGCCCGAAACAACATTGGCGTTGCGGATGGCGTCGAGCAAAGAGGTCTTGCCGTGGTCGACGTGACCCATGATGGTGACGACGGGCGGGCGCGACTTCAAATCGTCGGCTGCATCCGGCAGGTTGAACAGACCTTCTTCAACGTCCGATTCCGCAACGCGCTTTACCGTGTGTCCAAATTCAGATGCGATCAGTTCTGCGGTGTCGGCATCTATCACGTCGCCGGGCTTCATCATCTGGCCCTGTTTCATGAAGAACTTGACGACATCCACTGCGCGTTCCGACATACGGCCCGCCAATTCCTGGATCGTGATCGTTTCCGGAAGCGTTACTTCGCGTGAAATCTTTTCACGCGGTTCGTTCTGCATCGCACGCTTGAATTTCTCCTGGCGGCGACGAGCCGCAGCCAATGAACGACCGCGCGCTGCATCGCCATCGTCGGTCAATGCAGCAGTGACCGTCAGACGGCCCTGACGACGATCCGCCTCGCCCTTGGTGCGCGTGGGACGTGCAGGTTCAGGCGCGGGCGTACCGCGACGTGGCGGCAGGCCTCGTGGTGCCGGCGCTCCGCCGCCACCACGCTTCGGCGCAACTGGAGCTTCGTCCTCGTCTGCCACGGCGTTATCAAGCTGCGGCGTACGGCGGCGAGCATCCTCCTCGGCGCGGCGACGCGCCTCGGCTTCTGCCTTGATACGAGCTTCCTCATCGGCCTGACGTCGAGCGGATTCTTCGCGCTCCTTGCGCCGACGCTCTTCTTCTTCAGCGCGGCGATTGGCCTGCTCGGTCGCGCGACGGCGATCTTCCGCCTCACGAGCCTGCGAGCCTTCCAATGCGCGGCGACGCGCTTCCATCTCACTGTTGGACAGCTCGTTCAGAACGACACCACCACGATCTCGGCTAGGCGCGGAGGTGATGGCGCTGGCGCTGTCTGCGCAACGGGCGCGGGTGCAGCCACTTGCGGCTTGGCAACCGGTGCAGGCTGCGGCGGTTGGGCCTGAGGCTGAGGCGCGGGCTTCGGTGTGAACACCTGTGCAGGCTCGGGCCGCTCGCCGGGCTTGACAAACTTCCGCTTGGTTTCGACGACGACAGCCTTCGTGCGCCCGTGCGAGAAATTCTGCCGCACAGTGCTCTGCTCGATCCCCGGGCGTTTCAGCGTCAGGGTCTTCTTGGTATTGACATGCAACGTCTTGTCGTCGCCGGACTTCGTATCACTCATTCCATATCCTCTGCGGCGTCATCATTCGGGGCAATTGCCGCACTTATTGCCTGAGCTGCCGGGGAACCGCCCCGATAACGGTCGAGCGCTTCGATGCGCTTAACGGCCGCCGTTCCCGCATCACCCGCGAGGACGGCAGCATGTATCACATTTGTACTGCCCAATGCCAAACCCAATTCGGATTCGGCGAAAAGTTTATAGGCGGGGATGTCTGGGCCACCGAGGTGAACCGTAGCCCGTCGTGCTTGCGTCACTTTCCGCACCCCATCGTCCGCTGCCTCGAAAGCATGAAGGACCAGCGCGGCTGTGCCGGAACGCACCGCATTCTCTACCTTTGCAGCGCCAAGCGCAACCTTGCCTGCCTTACGCGCAAGCCCGAGCGAGCCGAGCGCAGTTTTGGCCAGCAGACGATCAACCTGCGCGCCCAAATCTTCGGGAACAGTAACCCCCGCTCGCAGCGCACGCGTGAATAGCTTTTTTGAAGCCGCTGCTTTGTCTACGTGCTCGCGGTCGGAAGTAACCCAGCAACCACGACCCGGAAGGTTGCGCTTGAGATCAGGAACGACAGTTGAATCGGGAGCGGCCACGAACCGGATCAGCAAATCCGGGTCCGCGTTCTGGCGGGTAACGATGCAGGTGCGATCGTTCATCTCGTCCAAGTGCCGCTCCAAGCCAACGCATGATTATGCGTCGGCGGTTTCTTCAGCAGCCTCTTGTTCGGCTGCAAGTTCTTCTTCAGTGATCCAACCGGCCTTGAGCCGGGCCGCGAGCACCATCTGTTCGGCCTCCGCGCGCGAAACCTGATGCGGAGCGAGGACGCCGGGGAATTGCTTTGTCTCGCCGTCCTTGCGTTCTTTCCAGCCAACCAGATCATCCGCCGCATAGCCGGCAAAATCCTCAATGGTCTTCACGCCATCTTCGCCCAACGTCACCATCATCGCTGTAGTAATGCCGGGGATTTCTCGAATCTCGTCCTTAACGCCCAGCTTCTTGCGCTTGTCGTCCTGTTCCGCCTCCAGACGCTCCAGATATTCGCGAGCGCGCATCTGGATTTCGCTGGCCGTATCTTCGTCAAAGCCGTCGATGGACGAAATTTCGTCCGCGTCCACATAAGCCACTTCCTCGATACTGGAGAAGCCTTCCGATGCAAGCACCTGCCCGACGATTTCGTCGACATTCAGCGCGTCCATGAACAGCTTCGAGCGTTCCGAGAACTCCTTCTGGCGGCGCTCGGACTCTTCCTGCTCGGTTAAAATATCAATATCCCAACCAGTCAGCTGCGAAGCAAGGCGTACGTTCTGACCGCGACGACCAATCGCCAGCGAAAGCTGATCGTCAGCAACGACAACCTCGATGCGCTCGGCTTCTTCGTCCAGAACAACCTTTGCAACCTCGGCAGGTTGCAATGCGTTCACGATGAACGACGCAACAGACGGCGACCACGGGATGATATCGATCTTTTCACCCTGCAATTCCGCCACAACCGCCTGCACGCGCGAACCGCGCATACCGACGCAAGCCCCGACAGGATCAATAGATGAATCGCGCGACGTCACCGCAATCTTGGCGCGAGAGCCGGGATCGCGAGCCACCGACTTGATCTCGATGATGCCGTCATAGATTTCCGGCACTTCCATCGTGAACAGCTTAGCCATGAACTGCGGATGGGTGCGCGACAGGAAAATCTGCGGACCACGCTGTTCGCGACGCACGTCATAGACATATGCGCGCACGCGGTCGCCATATTTGTAATTTTCGCGCGGGATTAGTTCATCGCGGCGGATGATGGCTTCGCCGCGCCCCAGATCCACAATCACATTGCCATATTCCACGCGCTTAACCGTACCGTTGACGATCTCACCAATGCGGTCCTTGTACTCGTCGTACTGACGATCACGCTCAGCTTCGCGTACCTTCTGCACGATGACTTGCTTGGCGGACTGTGCCGCGATGCGGCCAAAATCCATCGGCGGAAGCTGCTCCGCGATATAGTCACCCGGCTGCGCATCAGGATTGCGCAGGCGTGCATCCTTCACGGAAATCTGACGAGCAGGCTCTTCGACTGCATCAACCACTTCCATCAAGCGCTGAAGCTTCATCTCACCCGTCTGGTGATTGATGTCGGCGCGAATATTGGTTTCTTGACCATAACGAGAGCGCGCGGCCTTCTGAATCGCATCGGCCATCGCGTCAATCACGATTGACTTGTCGATGGACTTTTCGCGAGCAACCGCATCTGCAATCTGCAGCAGCTCAAGCCTGTTGGCACTGACGACCATGTTCGTCTCCCTGAGTTAGCGGGCGTGCCCGCTCGAATTCACTCGTCTTGCGCGGCGTCTTCCAGTGGTTCGCCGCGGCGCTTCTTTGCTTCCTGACGCGCCTTCTTGTCCGCTGTAAGCGCGTCGCGGATCAAATCATCGGTCAATATAAGACGCGCCTCGGAAATTGCCTCGAATGGCACTTTCACTGATGGCTCGTCGCCATAGCTGGCCTGATCCCGTTCAATCAAAACGCCAGCGTCGTCAACAGACACGATACGACCCCGGAAGCGCTTGCGTTCCGCCACCATCACCGAGGTTTCCATCTTGACCAGATGGCCAATCCAAGCGGTGAAATCAGACTTCCGAACCAACGGCCTGTCGATACCCGGCGAAGACACTTCCAGATGATAGGCCTTTTCGATGGGATCTTCCACATCAAGAGCCGGTGAAAGCGCGCGACTCACTTCCTCGCAATCTTCGACGGTCATTGTGCCGTCTTCACGCTCGGCCATAATCTGCAGCGTCAGGCCGTTCTGCCCAAACAGTCGAACTCGAACCAGCCTGAAACCAATGCCGCGCAACACTGGCTCGACGACTGCGGCAATGCGAGCATCAATTCCGCTTTCGCGAATGATGCGATCGTCACCGGCAATGTCAGCTTCGGCAGTTGTCATGCATACCTTCAAATGGCTGCCGGTAACAAAAAAGAGCGGGACCGGGTGGACCCACTCTTCGTCATACCGACCAAGAATTTGAAGCCGATATAAATCCATGTCCGCTGGATTGCAAGAGGGGGCACCATTTTCGGTGGAATTTCAAAACGCACCCATGCGAATCTGCATGGCAGGTTTGAGACAACACACCTCACAACATTCTCATGGAAGACTTACATTTGTTGCGCCGCACAAATTTATGCGGCAAGGCAAACAGGAGTTAGATATGACCATGCGTAGCACACTCTCGGCCTTCTTTGGCACGATCGGCAGCGCGGCAAAGGTAGCGAGTGCCGTTGAGAACAATCGCACTCCGCGTTCAAGCGATCTTCAAACGCTAGGCATCGACCCCATCGAATTTCGCGCGATCATGGGTAAGAAGACCCGCGCATAAATGAACCGTCCGTTTCGTGGGAGACAGCTTAGTCTGTGTCTCCCGCGATTTGTTCGAGCACCTTACTGCCGCGATAGCGCATATACATCGGTACGAGCACAGCGGCGGCGGCTAGAAGCCAAAGAACCACCGCTATCCACGAATGGAATAGCGCGGTTGGGTCGCCTTGGCTGATCTGCAATGCCTGTCGAAGGCTCTTTTCTGCCATCGGGCCAAGGATAAGCCCGACCACTACGGGTGCTATCGGATAGTGGAACCGGCGTAGCAGATACCCCAATATCCCAAACAGCATCAGCAGACCCAGACCGAATGACACCGGAATGCCGCCGAGCGAAAAAGTCGAGCCATCGGCGCCAATCGTTCCCAGCGTCGCGAACACAAGAATGCCGGCATATAGCCAAGGGCGCGGGATTGTCAGCAGTTTCACCCACAATCCGATCAAGGGCAGGTTCAGCACAAGCAGCATGAGATTTGCCACCAGAAGGCTGGCAATCAGACCCCAGACAAGTGTTGCGTTGGTTACGAACAGCAATGGTCCCGGCTGCAAGCCGAATTGCTGGAAGCCAGCGAGCATTATCGCAGCGGTCGCGGTTGTCGGCAGGCCCAGCGTAAGTAGAGGCACAAGAGTTCCAGCAGCGGACGCATTGTTCGCCGCTTCCGGACCGGCCACGCCTTCGATAGCGCCATGGCCAAATTCTTCGGGGTGTTTGGAAAAAGTTCTCTCCGCTGAATAGGACAGAAAACTCGAAACATCCGCTCCACCAGCAGGCATGGCCCCAATAGGAAAACCGATCGCCGTCCCCCGCAGCCACGGCATCCACGAGCGCTTCCAATCCTCCTTCGTCATCCAGACCGAGCCCTTTACCAACTCGACCTTCTCCTCCTCTGCAAATTTCTGCGAGGCAACTGCGAACGTCTCGCCAATTGCGAAGAGCGCAACAGCAAGCGTTGTTACGGAGATTCCGTCAAAGAGATTTGGCAGACCCATAGTCAGACGTGTTTGGCCGGTAAGCTGGTCGATGCCGATGAGGCCCAGTGCCAAACCGATTGTCAGTGATGTGATGCCGCGCAGGGCGGAAATCGCCGAAGGCGGCTGAAACGGTCATGAACGCAAGAAGCATGAGGCCGAAATATTCGGCGGGTCCAAAAGAAAGCGCAAACTTCACCACTGACGGCGCGATAAACGCCAGCCCAAGCGTAGCGATGAGCCCCGCAACGAAAGAGCCTATTGCGGCTGTCGCGAGCGCCGGACCGCCACGACCTTTGCGCGCCATTTTATTGCCCTCAAGCGCGGTGACGATTGACGCGCTTTCGCCCGGGGTATTCAGCAGGATCGAGGTGGTCGAGCCGCCATACATGCCGCCATAATAGATACCCGCAAACATGATTAGCGAGCCTGCAGGATCGAGCTTGTACGTTACCGGCAAGAGCAACGCGACCGTAAGCGCCGGTCCGATGCCAGGCAACACCCCAACCGCGGTGCCAAGCGTGACGCCGATAAGCGCGTAAAGCAGGTTCGACCACTGCATCGCGGTCAATAATCCCTGTCCGAGCAGTTCGAAGGTATTCATGTGCCAATCCTAGAATAGCTGCTCGAAAGGGCCTGCCGGAAGCGAAAGCTGCAAACCCTTCGCAAAAATAAACCAGACGATGAAGGAAAACACGATACCAACGGGAATCGTCAGCCAAAGTGGCCCACGGCCAAAGCCTTTTGCTGTTGCCGCGAAAAGCAACCCTGTGGCCAGCGAAAATCCGACGGTTTTCATCGTTAGCATCTGCACAGCAAGCCCGCCGACGATCCAGAGTATCGGTGGGATGTTTTGTTCCTCACGCTCCGGAAACTCCCCGCGCAAGCCAGCTATCGCGGTCAGGATCGACAAGCCTGCCAATGCTGCTGCAATGATGTAAGGGACCGTCTTGGGCCCTACCGGCGAATAACCAGCCACGCCGCCTTGCTGCATCGTGCCATAGCCGATGCCGATAGCCGCCAACATTAAAACCGCAGCAATAACGAGCACCGCCCTGTCAGGGCGGCGCTGTTCTCCGGATTTTCCCGTGCTCATTTTACGAGGCCGATGTCTTTAAGAATGTCGGTCGTTGAAGCTACATCCTTCTTCAGCTGCTCGGTGAACGCATCGCCCGCGAGATAGGTGTTTGCCCATCCCTTGTCTGCAAGCGTTTTCTTCCATGTCTCGGAATTATTCATCTTCTCGATGTCGGCAATGATAGCGGCCTTCTGCTCATCGGTGATACCCGGAGCGGCTGCGACCATGCGCCAGTTCTGAATCGACACATCGACGCCGCCTTCCTTGTAGGTTGGCGCATCGATGCCCGGCACGCGCTCGTCACTGGAAATACCGATTACGCGCAGCGTGCCTCCCTTCACCTGTTCGGCAAACTCGCCATATCCGGAAATCCCGACCGTAACCTGATTACCCAGAATAGCAGCGAGCGCTTCACCGCCGCCCGAGAATGCGATGTAATTTACCTTGGTTGGGTCCACACCCGCCGCCTTGGCTATGAGGCCCGCGGTGATGTGGTCCGTGCCGCCAGCCGATCCGCCACCCCATGAAACCGAACCGGGGTCCGCCTTCAGCTTTTCAACCAGCCCAGCCATATCCTTGATGTCGGATGCCGCGGGCACGACAATCGCTTCATATTCACCGGTCAGCCGCGCAATCGGCGTAATCTGGTCCAGCGTTACCGGCGAATTGTTTGTAAGAATCGCGCCTACCATGACGTAGCCGCCAACGATCAATTGCGATGGATCGCCATTGGCCTGATTGACGAACTGCGCCAGGCCGATCGTGCCGCCAGCACCCGGAACGTTGTAGACTTGAACGCTGTCAGAAATTTTTTCGTCTTGAAGTGCGCTTTGCATGGAACGTGCGGTTTGATCCCACCCGCCCCCGGGCGCCGCTGGCGCCATGATCTTATAGTCAGCTGCAAAAGCAGGAGCGGCCAGCGCACCCGCCATAACGGTTGCCAAAATAAACTGCTTCACTGAATTCCTCCCTGAATGATGGGAGTAACTATAACTCAGCAAGTCGCACATTTCCAGCGCTTGCTTGCAGCCTCAAGTTGAGCGCCGAAAACGTAGATACGAAGGCACGCGCCCTTCACGTAAAGCTTTGGCCTCATATCGCGTTCCCGGCCAACCCATATATGGCTTGCGCCAGTCATCCGCGGAAGTTGCAATCCACTCGAAGCCACCATGTTGTGCGCATTCAAGCAGCGTCCAGTTCACATAGTGGTCAATGTCCGACGCAAAACGGAATGTACTACCCGGAACAAGCACGCGTTGGAACCGTCCCAGATTTGCCTGACTGACAAACCTGCGCTTCCAATGTTTCTTCTTCGGCCAAGGGTCCGGATAGAAAAGGTCTATGCCCGTAAGTGACGCCGTTGGTAGCCAATCAAGAACATGCACCGCATCTTCGCCATAGAGGCGCACATTGCCTAGTGGCTCCAGCGCGAGCGCAGCGGTCACTTTGGCCATGCCGTTTATGAAGGGCTCTACACCGATATAACCGACGGACGGATTTTCGCGTGCCCTGTGCAGAAGGTGTTCACCGCCGCCAAAGCCGATTTCCAACCGCACTTCTTGAACATCCACGGAGAAAAAATCGGTCAAAGGAGATGGAGGAGCTTGGGAAAGGTCCAGCCAGTAGGCTTTCTGGCCAGCTTCGTAGGATTGCTCCTGATGCTGGCGAAGGGGGCGGCCACGTCTGCGGCCAAAAAATGCGCCCCCTGTCTGCTGGTTTTCGTCACTCACCATTACCGGTACAGGCTCAGGCTGCGAGTGCTTTCTTGAGCGCGCCGGTCAGATCGGTCTTCTCCCATGAGAAGGAACCGTCCCGGCCTGGCTTGCGTCCGAAATGACCGTAAGCAGTGGTCTTTGCATAGACCGGCTTGTTCAGGTCCAGATGGCGGCGGATACCCGTCGGAGAAAGATCCATCACCTGACGTAACGCCGTCTCCAGCTTAGCCTCGTCCACCTTGCCGGTGCCGTGCAAATCGACATAGATCGACAACGGTTGAGCAACGCCAATTGCATAGGAAAGCTGTATGGTGCAGCGATCTGCAATGCCCGCAGCGACAACGTTCTTAGCAAGATAGCGTGCGGCGTAAGCAGCAGAGCGGTCCACTTTCGTGGTGTCCTTTCCGGAGAAGGCGCCACCGCCATGCGGAGCCGCGCCGCCATATGTATCCACGATGATCTTGCGGCCCGTCAGGCCGGCATCACCATCAGGTCCGCCAATAACGAACTTACCGGTCGGGTTTATGTACCAGTTGCAGTTATCTGCAATCTTGAGGTCGCCAAGCGCATCGCGAATGTAAGGTTCGACAACCTGACGTACCTTCTTTGAATCCCAACTTTCATCCATATGCTGCGTCGAGAGAACGATCTGTGTTACCTCTGCCGCCTTGCCATCGACATAGCGAACCGTAACTTGGCTCTTGGCGTCGGGTCCAAGCTTGCCGACATCGCCCTTACCGGCGTGGCGCGCGTCAGCCAGCTTTTCCAGCACCTTGTGGCTGTAATAGATCGGTGCCGGCATGAGGTCAGGCGTCTCACGACAGGCATAGCCGAACATGATGCCCTGATCGCCAGCACCTTCTTCTCCCTGTCGGTCCGCCGCGTTATCCACGCCTTGGCCAATATCAGGCGACTGTCCGTGCAGCAGAACGTCAATCTTTGCATTTTTCCAGTGGAAACCCGCTTGCTCGTAGCCAATTGCTCTGATGGCCTTACGGGCTACAGCCTTGAACTTGGAAGGATTAACGACGGGATGCCCGGCCTTGTCGAGCAAGATCTCGCCGTTTTTATCCTTCTTCAGCAGCGTGTCCGGAACCCTAACCTCGCCCGCGATAACCACACGGTTAGTCGTAGCCAAGGTTTCGCACGCCACACGGACCTTCCACGGGTCCATGCCGGTCTTGCGAGCTTCGCGATAAACGAGATCGACGATTTCGTCCGAAATCCGGTCACAGACCTTGTCAGGATGACCTTCGGAGACGGATTCGCTTGTGAAGAGATAATCTTTGCGCACAGGTTGCCCTTTAGAAGAAAATACCGGCTAACAGCCGGCGGCTTTCTGTTAGCTTTCCCATTTCGCAGCGTCAAGCAAACGAGGTTCTTTCCTCAACCAAAATCGAGCATCAAGCCTCAGCAGTGGCGCTCAAGGCCTTCACCAGATCCAGCACGCGGCGGCGAACTTTGGCGTCGTCAATAGCTATATATGCGCGGTTGAGTTGAAGGCCTTCGGTGCTCGAACAGAACTCCAGTAGCGAAAATCCCTGATCCGGCTCGGAGAAGCCCGTCCGGGCAGCCTCAGCATTGGCTGCATCTTCAAAGAAGAAGGATACCGGAACGCCCAAAATGCTGGCAATTGCCTGAAGGCGGCTTGCTCCTACGCGGTTCGTTCCCTTCTCGTATTTTTGCACCTGTTGGAACGTAATTCCCGAACTCTCGCCCAAGCGTTCCTGGCTCATGCCCAGCATGTTTCTGCGAAGGCGGATGCGACTGCCAACATGAATGTCGATCGGGTTGGCTTTTTTCTTATTCTCACCCATCGGTGTCCCCAGAAGAGTACAAGGAAATACACGTGCTGGATGCACAAGTTCATGACTGCAAGCAGCGCGTGTTTCCACACTATATGCGCTACATCTAAATTAGTTTGCAGTCAATTTTTCATTTTGCGATGCAGCGCGAGTATTGCCGCAACTAGTGCAAATAGGAGCACTATGCCTGTGCCAACCCTGTTTTGCAGTCGCGAATCCATCTGACTGTTAGCGGGAACTCTTAAAGTGGTGTCGAGAATACCCTGACTATTTATGGCGAGTGCGTCGAGCACGTGGCCCTTCTCGTCGATAAAAGCAGAAATTCCGGTATTTGCAGCACGCACGACCGGCAAACCAGTCTCGACGGCCCTTATCTGCGCCTGCCGCAGATGCTGATAGGGTCCCGGCGTGTTGCCGAACCATGCGTCATTCGTCACATTCAAAATAAAGCTTTTTGCCGGAGACGGATGGATCATCAGCCCGGGAAAAATTATCTCATAACAAATGTAGGGAAGTGCACTGAAGCCACCCGGAACAGCGAACGGATGTCGATTTGTTCCGGCAACGAAATTCATAGGACCGGCGACCAGCTGATTGATCCCAATGCGCTCGAAGAAATCCTCGAATGGAATATATTCGCCAAATGGAACCAGATGGACTTTGTCGACCGCATCCGCGATCTCGCCCTTGTCGTTAATGGAGACAATGGAATTATAGTAAAGCGTGGAATCTCCACTACCTTCGGTGCGCGCAACGCCCGCGAGTAATTTTTGCCCGTCGTCGAGCATCTCCCCTACCATCCGTAAGCCGTCTGGATGTTCCTGAAACAGGAAAGGAATGGATGTCTCTGGCCATACGATAAGCTGTGGCTTTGGCTGACCCGAAGCAGGAGCCTGCCGCGAAAGCGAAAGCTCGGATTTGAAAATCCGGTCCCGCACAGATTCATCCCACTTTTCGGTCAGATCGATATTTGGCTGAACGATGCGGACCTGAAGCTTTTCGCCAGATGTCGGCTCACGCGTCATGCTGTAAAAACCATAGCCCACATGAACGCCAAGCACCGCAATTGCCACTACCATGCCCACGAGCCTGTGCTTGCGCCCAGCAAGGACGGCTGGCATCGCAAACACAAAAACAGCTAAAGCGTTCATGCCGACGACACCGACAATGCCGACGCTCTGCATCAGCAGGGGTACGGGCATCAGACCGAAGCCTACCGGGTTCCACGGGAATCCCGTCAGCAGCATTTCGCGCAGCCATTCCGCTACAGCGAAGGCAAAAGCCAGAGCCGCGATGCGTCCAATCCCATCGGTCCAGACAATCCGTGCAAGCGCGGCCGCGAACCCGAAATAGATTGCCAGAATCAGAGGTAGGCCAACGATGGCAAAAGGCAAAGCCCAGGCATAAGTCTGGCTCTCTACCATAACAGCGCCGCCAACCCACCAGAGCCCCGCGAGAAAATAGCCGAAACCAAACCACCAGCCGACTTGAAAAGCCGGCTTCAAACGGCCAAGCGCTCCCGCAGATGGTGCAGGTGCTGCTCCATCCAGTAACCAGACGAGAATGGGAAAGGAAATAAAGCCTGCCAGAATGAAATCAAATGGCGCCTGCGCCAGAACGGCAAATGCACCCGAAAGCACCGCAGCAAGTGTGCGCTTTCCGCCGGACAATAGGACAATGTTGCCCGCCAGTCGGTTCATAAAAGCGGCTTCCCTCGAATCACCGGAGTAAAGCTGTATCAGGCCGCAAGGCTGCGGCCAAACACACCTTAAGGCGGAAGTGAATTCTACGGCTGTTCAGGCTTCAGAACAGGGCGCCGCCTGCGTTCTCCCTTTGGGCTGGAAACGATGCGTACGCGCTTTACCCGGCGTGGATCGGCATCCAATACGTGAAACTCATACCCTGGAATGGGTTGCACGACCTCGCCGCGAGCCGGCACACGGCCCAACGCGTTGAAAATCATTCCGCCAATCGTATCGACATACTCGCCATGCTCACCCGGAGCAAAATCACCGCCGACGGCCTTGGCAACGTCTTCAATCTCCGCTTTTGCATCAACGACAAACACGCCATCACCTGTTTTGGTGATCAGCGGTTCTTCCTCGTCGTGCTCGTCTTCAATGTCACCGACGACCATTTCGACGATGTCTTCCAGCGAAACCAGACCGTCCGTGCCACCATATTCGTCGATAACCAGGGCCATCTGCGTGCGGCTTGTCTGCATACGCGCCATGAGGTCCGATGCCAGCATCGACGGCGGAACGAATAAAACTGTTCGGATGAGATTCAACTCGCCGATAGTTTTGCCGAGATCGACCGTAGATAAATCAAGTGCGGCATTGGCGGTGACTTTACGGCCACGGCCCTTCTTTGCGCGCGCACTGCGCGTCACATGTGCCAACAGGTCACGAATGTGCACCATTCCGCGTGGGTCATCGAGCGTTTCTGCATAGACCGGCATTCTGGAATGGCCGCTATCCTCGAAGATATTCATCAACTCGCCGACCGTCGTGCCAATTTCCACGGCCTCGACATCGGCGCGCGGCACCATGACGTCTTCAACGCGAACTTCGCGCAGTCTCAAAATGTTATTGAGCATCGCCCGCTCGCCCGGCGAAAATGCCTCTGCCTCGGGCGCTGTTTCTGAAAGCGCGTCCGCAAGATCCTCGCGCAGGGAGTTTCCATTGCGCTGTCGGAAAAGCCCCGCCACTCGTTCAAAAAAGGAATGGCGTTCCGCTAAATGGGCATGACTTGAGCCACTACTCGGACCGTCTTCGGTCTTTTCGGCCTTGCCGCTTCCGGCCTCTGGCGGCTCGGCAATATCTGTCTTGTCGTTCATTTTCTTCCGTCGCTAAGACCTTCTAATTATTCGTAGGGATCGGGGATGGCAAGCCTTGCAAGTGCGCGGCGCTCCACTTCTTCCATCTCTTCCGCTTCGGCATCTGTCTCGTGATCGTAGCCCACGAGGTGCAGAAACCCATGAATGATGAGGTGCGTTAGGTGGTTCTGGAAGGTCTTGCCTTCTTCCAACGCCTCACGCTTCACGGTTTGGGCGGCCAAGACAATGTCGCCGAGCAATGGCGGGATAGGGCCGGAACGAGTTGATGTGAACGCGGGAAAGGATAGCACGTTGGTGGCTTTGTCCTTGCCGCGCCATTCCCAATTCAGAGCTTTAATCTGCTCGTCGCCTGTAAACAGTACACTCAATTCACTGCCCATTGGCGGGAAAGAACGCCCAGTTTCCATCAACGCAGCAGAGGTTGCGCGCTCGCAGATCGCCTCAAGATCGGCAATGGGCGGCCAGTCTCCTGCCTCAACGGATATATCGAGTGAAAGCTTGGACTCGTTTGATATTGGTGTGCTCACAACGAATCAAATTTCGTCCACGGGTAGCCCGCGCGAAACCTTGCCCTCGCGATCGTAAGCCTTCACGATTTCTGCCACCAGCGGGTGTCGAACTACGTCCGCATCGTTAAAGCGTACAGTCACCATTCCCGGCACGCCGTCGAGAATGCGCAATGCATCAACGAGCCCAGACTTCGTGTTTGGCGGCAAGTCGATCTGGGTTGGATCGCCCGTCACGATCATGCGTGACCCTTCGCCAAGACGCGTCAGGAACATTTTCATCTGCATGGTCGTGGTGTTTTGCGCCTCGTCCAGAATGACCGCAGCGTTCGACAACGTTCGCCCGCGCATGAAAGCAAGCGGTGCAATTTCAATCACTTCTGCCGTTATTGCGCGTTCCACCTTGTCTGCGGGCATCATTTCATAAAGCGCATCATAGAGCGGTCGCAGATAGGGATCGACCTTCTCTTTCATATCTCCCGGCAGGAAACCGAGCCGTTCGCCCGCCTCAACGGCAGGTCGAGAAAGAATGATACGTTCCACCATGCCGCGCTCCAGCAGGCTGGCAGCATAGGCTACGGCGAGGAACGTCTTGCCCGTACCGGCGGGACCGATGCCGAACACTAGTTCGGAGCGCTCCAGCGCGCGCATGTACGCGTCCTGATTCTGCGAACGAGCATAAATAGTGCGCTTGCGCGTTGCGATCTGGGCAGCGGAAACTTTTCCCTTGCGCTCCAGCGTTGGCAAAGTGAGTTGGTCGTCTACAGCGACAGCCATGCGCACCGCACCATCGACATCCGACTGCGCTATATTCCCGCCTTTCTGCAAAATGCCGTACAAATGATCCAGCGCGCGGCGCGTCTGCTCGGCGGCAACGGAATCGCCCTGAATGGTCAGCTGGTTACCGCGCGAACGAATGTCAACTCCGAGCTTCTGTTCCAGCCGCGCAAGATTCTCGTCGAACTGTCCGTAGAGAGCGCTCGCCAGCTTGTTGTTGTCGAAGGTAAGTACGATATGTGCGAGATCTGAAGCTCCACCGGGAGCTGAAACCTGCTTCAATTCGGCAGCGCTCAAACGTATCTCCTTTAAGCGGCTTCGCCATAGAGGCTGTTTGTACCCAGCCGCGTGATTCGTACGTTCACAATGTCGCCGATTCCGCCGGCACTTTCATCAAGAATAACAGGTTGTAGCCAAGGAGATCGGCCAACGAGCTGATTTTCTTGACGGCCACTCTTTTCAATAAGTGTCTGAAACCTCTTCCCGACGAGCGAAGCGGCGAACTCGTTCTGTTGGCGGGTCACCAAAGCCTGAAGCCTTTGCAGCCGCTCATCCTTCACATCTTCCGGCACATGACCATCCATTTCGGCACCGGGCGTGCCGGGTCGCGGAGAATATTTGAAGGAATAGGCGGAAGCATATCGAACTTCCTCTATCAACCGAATCGTATCCTCGAAATCAGCGTCGCTTTCTCCCGGAAAGCCCACGATGAAATCACCGGACATTGCAATGTCCGGTCTGATCGACCGAATGCGTTCAAGCAATTTCAAGTATTCAGACGCTTTGTGCTGGCGATTCATCGCTTTCAAAATGCGGTCGGAACCGCTCTGCACGGGTAGATGAAGATAGGGCATCAGGATTTCAAGATCACGATGCGCTGCAATTAGCTCGTCATCCATGTCACGTGGATGACTTGTCGTATAGCGCAGTCGGGCGATGCCCGGAATTTCAGCGAGCCTGAAGAGCAAACGACCAAGACCCCATTCACTGCCGTCGGCCCCTTCGCCATGCCATGCATTGACGTTTTGCCCCAATAGCGTGACCTCGCGCACGCCTGCCTCGGCCAGCCGCTCGGCCTCGGTGATGATCTGCGCGACGGAGCGCGAAACTTCCGAGCCCCGCGTATAGGGAACCACACAGAACGTGCAGAACTTATCGCAACCCTCCTGCACCGTAAGAAACGCAGTCACGCCACGCCGCGCAACATCGGCGCGCCTGGGTTGCGGCAAGTGCGCAAACTTGTCTTCGATGGCATATTCCGTTTCGACGACGCGTTCGCCTGCGCGCGCCTTACGCACCACTTCCGGCAATCGATGGTAGGTCTGCGGTCCAACAACAAGATCGACGGATGGCGCGCGCCGTAAAATCTCTCCGCCTTCGGCCTGCGCGACACAACCTGTCACACCTACAACCATCTCGCGGCCTTCGCGCGCTCTGGCAGCTTTCATGTCGCGAAGACGGCCCAACACCGAATAAACCTTTTCCGCAGCCTTTTCGCGGATGTGGCATGTGTTCAGAAGAACGAGGTCGGCATCCTCGATATTCTCCGTCGCCGCATAACCGTCGGCCACCAGAGCATCCGACATGCGCTGGCTGTCATAAACATTCATCTGGCAGCCATATGTTTTGACGAAGACCTTCTTCGTCGCAACGGCGATATCCTGCGGCTCGTGTGCCGCCACTGCTTCTGTTTCCATAACCGCGCTTTAGAGCATTTCGTCACGCTATTGAAGGGTTTCGGCGCAATAACAACTTGAGCGCAACGCACGGTAGCGGATTGCGAGCGAGCGACAGATCGTCTAGCTTTGACCAAACGATAAAAAACCGAGCCAACGGTCAACCGCAAAGCCAGGGGAATTGTCATGAAAAGTGGAACTAGCAAGTTTTTGTCGCCTTCTCGTCGCGACGTGCTGAAAGCAGTGGGCGCGGGTGCCGCTCTTTCTATTGCAGGAATGCCAACAAGGCTTCTTGCGGCTGATCCCATCAAAGTCGCCGCGATTTATACGGTGCCTGTCGAACAGCAATGGGTTAGCCGGCTGCACAAGGCTGCAAATGCCGCGAAAGAACGCGGCGATATCGAATATGTATTCTCGGAAAACACGTCCAACAGCGATTATGAGCGCGTTATGCGCGAGTATTGCGAGGCGGGTCATAAGCTCATTCTCGGTGAAGTATTCGGCGTCGAGGAAGCTGCGCGTAGTGTCGCCAAGGATTACCCCGATACCGCATTCCTGATGGGGTCGAGCTTCAAGCCGGATGCCGCTGCCGTGCCAAATTTCTCGACCTTCGATAATTATATTCAGGACGCGTCCTACCTAACCGGCATTATCGCGGGCGCGATGACCAAGTCGAAGAATATCGGCATGGTCGGTGGTTACCCAATTCCCGAAGTCAATCGCCTGATGAATGCCTTCATGGCGGGTGTTAAGGAAAGTGCGGGTGATGCGAAATTTCAGGTTGCCTTCATCGGCTCATGGTTTGATCCGCCCAAGGCGAAGGAAACTGCCTTTGCACAGATCGATGGCGGTGCAGACCTGCTCTACGCCGAGCGCTTCGGCGTTTCCGATGCCGCCAAGGAACGCAAGGTATTGGCAGTTGGCAACGTTATCGATACGCAGGCCGATTACCCCGAAACCGTGGTTGCATCTGCGCTTTGGCACTTCGAGCCAACGCTCGACAAAGCAATTGCCGAGGTAAAAGCTGGAACCTTCAAGGCCGATGATTATGGCGTTTATTCTTTCATGAAGAACGGCGGCTGCTCGATTGCTCCGCTCGGTACTTTTGAAGGCAAAGTTCCCGCCGAGGTCATGGCCAAGGTTGCCGAGAAGGAAAAGGCGATCAAGGACGGGTCGTTCACCGTTGAAATCAACGACAACGAGCCGAAGTCGAGTTAGTCCGGTTGGCTCCGGCCAGCGGACGAAGGCCAATCATGCCGTCCTCCGACGTAGCCCTGCGCCTTGACCAAATAACCAAGCGATTTGGAGCGCTGGTCGCCAACGACTCCATTTCGTTTTCGCTTGAGCAGGGCGAGGTCATCGCCCTGCTCGGCGAAAACGGCGCAGGCAAAACCACGCTCATGAACATATTGTTCGGTCACTACGTGGCTGATGAAGGCAGCATTGAAGTGTTTGGCGAGGCGCTTCCTCCGGGTGATCCGAAAGCAGCGCTGGCTCATGGTATCGGCATGGTTCACCAGCACTTCACCCTTGCTGACAATATGACGGTGCTGGAAAATATCGTGCTTGGCACGCGCGGGCTGTTCGAACCCTTTCTCGACAAATCCGGCGGTCGGACGAAGATTCGTAAGCTCGCAGAGGATTTCGGGCTTGCGGTTGACCCCGACGCGCCCGTCTCCACTCTATCAGTCGGCGAGCGTCAGCGCGTCGAAATCCTCAAAGCGCTCTATCGCGATGCTCGCATTCTCATTCTCGATGAACCAACCGCCGTCCTCACGCCTTCGGAAACAGACGCTCTTTTCGCAACGCTTAAGCTGCTTGTTGCTCGCGGCCTTTCGATCATCTTCATTTCGCACAAGCTGGGCGAGGTGATGGCCATCAGCGACCGCGTTCTGGTGCTGCGTTCCGGCAAACTTGCTGGCGAACGAAAGACGGCGGAAACGACACGTCACGAGCTTGCCGAACTCATGGTGGGGCGCGAGGTTAAGCCGCCTGCCGTCGCACCCATGAACCGTGGAAGGCCGCTGCTTTCACTCACAAACGTATCGACTGGTGCGAAGGGCAGTCGCGGTCGCCTGGACCATGTTACCCTTGATCTTCACGCGGGAGAGATAACCGGGCTGGCGGGCGTATCTGGCAACGGACAGGCGGCAATTGCCGGCCTCATTGCGGGAACGGAGATTCCCGCCAGCGGCGAAATCCTTATCGAAGGTAATTTGCAGACGGACTGGTCACCGCGCACAGCACTGGCGTCAGGAATCGGGCGTATCCCTGAAGATCGCCATGCGGTCGGAAGCATCGCCGACATGAGTGTAATGGAGAATGTCATCGCTGAACGCTATCGTTCGCCGCGTTTCTCCCGAAATGGCTTCCTCGACTGGAAGGCCGCTCGCGGCTTCGCGGAGGAGATCGTCCGCGACTATGACGTAAAATGCCCTTCGCCCGACACACGGATGCGGCTGCTGTCCGGCGGCAACATGCAGAAGCTGATTCTCGGTCGAGCGCTCGATTCCGATCCGCAGATCATCATTGCAAATCAGCCAGCGCGTGGCCTTGATGTCGGCGCAGTATCCTATGTCCATCAGAAATTGCTGGAAGCACGCGCGCGCGGCGCAGCGATTCTTCTTATATCGGAGGACCTCGACGAGATACTGGCGCTGTCCGACCGCATTATCGTTATTTCAAATGGCACACTCTCTTCGCCTTCGGAACGCGGCCAGCGCAGCGTGCGCGAGTTGGGCGAGTTGATGGCCGGACATTTCGAAAAGCCTCTCGCAACAGCCAACGGCGAGAGCCATCATGCGTCTTGAGCCGAAGCCCGCACCATCCCTGATCACCGCGCTGGCTTATCCTGCCGGGGCAATCATCGTAACTTTGCTACTAACTTCATTGCTGGTGCTGGCGGCGGGCGCTTCCCCATTTTCCGTTTTTTATCTGGTTGCGAAGGGCGCTGCTGGCTCCCAGTTCGCGCTGCTCGAAACACTCACCCGTGCAACACCGCTGATCTTCACCGGCCTCGCCATAGCGGTGGCATTTCGGGCAAAGCTTTGGAACATCGGAGCTGAGGCGCAGCTTTATGCGGGCGCGGTCATTACGGTGGTGCTCGGAACCGGCGTGCTGCCGCTCCCTTCGATCATCCTGATACCGATCATAATGGTTGCCGCAATGCTGTCCGGCGCGATGCTGCTGGCCGGTCCGGCATTCCTGAAAACACGCTTCGGCGTAGATGAAGTTGTAACAACGCTGCTGCTCAACTTCATCATGCTGCTTTTCGTTTCAATGCTTCTTGAAGGGCCGCTGAAAGACCCGATGGGTCTTGGGTGGCCCCAGTCGCAAAAAGTAATCGAAGCCGCACAGCTACCGCGCATCATCAAAGGAAAGCGCCTGCATCTCGGCTTTATCATCGCGCTCATTGCCGCGATTTCGATCTGGATCGTGATGAAGAAAACCGCACTCGGCTACGAGATGCGCGCTGTCGGCCACAACCCGGAAGGTGCGCGCTTTGTAGGTATCCCGGTCAACCGCGTGCTTATGAAGACCGCTCTGCTATCTGGTGGATTGGCGGCACTGGCGGGCTTTTCGGAAGTCGCGGGACTCAAAGGTAATCTCACGCTCGATCTGTCCCCCGGCTTTGGCTATTCGGGCATCGTGGTTGCCATGCTTGCCATGCTCAATCCGCTAGGCGTGGTGTTATCGGCCATATTCGTCGCGGGCATATTTGTTGGAGCCGACGCAATGAGCCGGTCGGCGGGTGTGCCTAGCTACATCGCCGATGTCATGGTGGCGACGGCCTTGCTCACGATGGTGACGGCAATCCTGTTCTCTCGTTTCAGGCTTCGGTGGAGATAGGCGGTGGAAGCGTTCGACATCCTGTTCACCGCATCGTTCTGGGTCGCAGCAATTCGCATCGCATCGCCGCTGATTTTTGCCACGATGGGCGAGCTGATCTGCGAGCGGGCAGGCGTCCTCAATCTCGGCATTGAGGGCATCATGACTGCGGGAGCTTTCGCGGGCTGGTTTACAGTCTATGCCGGCGGCGATCTCTGGACTGGCGTAGCCGTTGCCGCGCTCGTCGGTATGATGCTTGGCCTGCTTCATTCGACGCTTACCGTGCCGCTCGGCCTATCGCAGCACGTGGTCGGCATTGGTGTGACGCTGCTCGCAACCAGCCTTACATATTTTATCTATCGGCTGGCATTGCCGGAAGTGACTTCGCCGCCCAAGATCGAACCTTTCCAAGTTTGGGTAATTCCTGGCCTGTCGAGCATTCCCATCATCGGCGAGGCATTGTTCGCCCAAACTCCCTTGACATATCTTGCCTTCATTTCGGTCGCTGTAGTTGCGTGGGTGCTTTACAGGACGCCACTGGGCCTTGCACTTCGCGCCGCCGGTGAAAACCCGTCCGCCGTGGAAGCGCAGGGTATCAGCGTGACGGCCATTCGCATGGGTGCGGTAATGGCCGGAAGCGCATTAATGGCGGTCGGTGGTGCATTCCTTACAATGTCAGCGTTCAATTCTTTCTTCTTCGGTATGATCAACGGGCGCGGCTGGATCTGCATTGCACTCGTTGTTTTCGGTTCCTGGCGACCCGGAAAAGCCCTGCTTGGCGCGATCTTGTTTGCAGCGTTCGACGCATATCAGGTGCGGTTGCAGCAGCTTTCGGGCGGGGTGGTGCCATATCAGGTGTTCCTGATGATGCCCTACGCTCTTTCAATCCTCGCGCTGGTGCTGGTCGCACGCCGTGCGACCTATCCCAAGGCGCTGATGATCCCCTACCAGAAAGGCGAACGGTAGGCTCGCTTTGCGGAATTAATTTTGCATCGAACAAGAATCCCACTTGAAATCATAAGCATGCTTATAATATATGGCGCTTATGAGTGACATGTCTCAACATCCTGACGAAACCGACCGTGTCGGATTTCTCCTGCACGATGCGTCCCGCTTGTTGCGCAAGCGGTTCGAGACGCGGGCAAGCGGCTATGGGCTTTCGGCAGCGCAGTGGAGATTGCTCGTTCGTGTCTTCAAGGAAGAAGGCGTTGCACAGGCGCGTCTCGCCGAGCTTCTTGAAATCGAGCCAATCAGCGTATCTCGCCTCATCGACCGTATGGAAGAGGGGGGCTGGATAGAGCGTCGCAGCGATACCTCCGACCGCCGGGTTCGCACGATCTATCTGACTGAAAAGAGCAGAGTCATCTTTGGTCAGATGCGTGGCGTGGCGATGCAGGTTTTCGACTATGCACTCAGCGGATTGTCCCCTGACGAACGACGCACGACGATAAACGCACTCAAAACGATAATAAGCAATCTCAGCGACGACGACCGGATGGCCGCCGCCCTCAAAGACACTGAAAAGGCAGCCTGAAATGTCGAGCGCAGCAAACGCCAATGAACGCACCGAGGCGGAGGTAAAGCAATTTCCTCAGCCCCAGCAGGAAGCTCCGACGCCCGCGCCGAAAGGTGCCGAACCGGCAGTGAAACTCGATCCAGCGCCCCGCAAGCGTAGCCGTCGCTTTGCGCTGATGGCACTAGTGCCCGTCCTGCTACTCGCAGGCGGAACCTATGTCTGGGTTACGGGCGGGCGCTACGAAGAGACCGAAAATGCCAACCTTCGTCAGGCACGCATCGCCGTTACGTCCGAAGTCGCCGGGCGCATCGTTCAGGTGGACATTCAGGAAAACCAGACGGTGAAGCTAGGGGACACGCTTTTTGTAATCGACCCAGAGCCCTACCGAATTGCGCTGGCACAGGCTGATGCGTCCCTTGGCGCTGCGCGTCTAAAGGTGGCAGAGCTTCGTGCATCTTACAGTCAGGCTATCGCCAGCCAGCGTGTATCCGAGGAAGAGGTCAACTATTTTCAGTCCGAACTGGATCGCCAGTCCGAACTGACCAAGAAGGGTGTCGGAACTGCGGCGGCACTTGATTCCGCACGACGCGATCTCATCAAGGCGAACGAGGAACTCTCTTCCGCCAAGGAACAGGTCGCCGGCGCACTTGCCGCCCTCGGCGGCAGCGCTGATATCGAAACCGACAAGCATCCGACAGTACTCGCCGCGCTAGCGGCCCGGGACAAGGCCCAGTTCGATCTTTCGCAGACGACCATTAAGGCGGCGGGTGATGGGGTGGTTTATCAGGCTGCATCGATCAAACCCGGTCAGTTCGTCAGTGTCGGCACAGCCCTGTTCACGCTGGTCGAAACAAGTGACACATGGGTTGATGCCAACTTCAAGGAAACGCAACTGACCCACATGAGGGTCGGGCAGGAAGCCGAGATCACCCTCGACACGTTCCCCGACAAACCGCTCAAGGCCGTGATTGACTCTATTGGCGCGGGGACTGGTGCGGAATTCTCCGTACTTCCGGCTCAGAATGCGACAGGCAACTGGGTCAAGGTTACACAACGCATTCCTGTGCGCCTAAAGGTAGAGTCTCCGGAAGCAAACCTGCTGTTGCGTTCCGGCATGAGCGCTACGGTAACGGTCGATACCGGCAAATCGCGTGGCTTCGGCGGACTGTTCGGTTCTGCTTTGGCTGGTGAATAAATAGCAGCGGCAACTCCGCGCGAGTGCAATCATGAGCACGCCTGAATCTCACACCAACGTGCCGCATCGCGGCCTCATCACCGTTTCGATCATGCTCGCAACGGTGATGCAGGTGCTGGACACGACAATCGCCAACGTCGCTCTCCCAACGATGACCGGCGATCTGGGCGCATCGCAAGACACCATCAACTGGGTTCTGACGTCCTATATCGTCGCTGCGGCCATCATGACGCCGGTAACAGGCTGGCTGTCGGATCGTATCGGCAGGCGCGAGCTTTTTCTAATTTCGATCGTCGGCTTTACAATTACCTCGATGCTATGCGGCCTGGCGTGGAATCTTGAGGCGATGGTATTTTTCCGTCTGATACAAGGCGTATTCGGTGCGGCAATCGTGCCATTGTCACAGACCATTTTGCTCGACATCAACCCGCGTGAACGTCAAGGTTCGGCAATGGCGATCTGGGGCGCGGGCATTATGGTCGGGCCCATCATCGGCCCAACGCTCGGCGGCTGGCTGACTGAAACCGCCAACTGGCGCTGGGTGTTTTTCATCAATCTGCCGGTGGGTATATTGGCGTTTCTCGGCTCTGCTGCGTATTTGCCAAAGTTTCCGCTGCGCCTTCGCGGGCTCGATTTTCTTTGGCTTCGCCATGCTCTCGCTAGGTGTGGGCGCTCTTCAGCTTATGCTGGATCGAGGTGCGGAAGTTGACTGGTTTTCCTCGATGGAAATCTGGATCGAACTCGGACTCGCCATCACTGGCTTCTGGGTGTTCATCGTGCACATTGCAACTGGCGAAAATACGTTCATGGACAAGGCAATGTTCATGGACTGGAATTTTGTCATCGGCCTGTTGTTCATCTTTATCGTTGGGGTGATATTGCTCTCCGGCCTTGCGCTGCTGCCACCGATGCTCGGTAATCTGTTCAATCACTCGACGACGCTGACAGGAATTGTCATGGCTCCGCGCGGCGTGGGCACCATGATTTCGATGCTACTCGTCGGGCGGCTTGTGCGCATGGTCGATCCGCGAGCACTGGTGCTACTGGGTCTTTTGCTGACCGCTTGGTCCTTGCAAATGATGACAAACTTCACACCCCAGATGAATGATACGCCAGTGATCGTTTCGGGCATCGTTCAAGGACTGGGGCTTGGGTTGGTGTTCGTGCCGCTTTCAACACTCGCCTTCTCAACGCTCGACGCGCGGTTCCGCAGCGATGCAACGAGCCTTTTCACTCTTGTTCGTAATATTGGATCGTCCATCGGCATTTCGGTGGTGTCCGTACTCCTTACGCGGAACATACAGATCAACCATTCGGAGTTGGCGGCTGGTTTGACACCCTATAATCCGAACCTTGCGGCAGCGCTGCCAAAGGCTATTGCAGGGGATCCAACCGCACTCAACCAACTTGACCAGCTCGTCAATCAACAGTCGGCAATGATCTCTTATGTCAATGATTTCAAGCTGATGATGATTGTGACACTGTGCGCAATTCCGCTCGTATTCCTGCTCCGCCGCTCTTCAATACCCCGTGCGACCGCAGCATCAGCAGCGCACATGGATTGAATAAACAGGTCGCTGCTATTTCGTTTCGATTTGAATGAATTAGCTTAAACGACATTTCAGTTTCAGGCGCTAAAAGTCCCGCATAGGCGGAGACGGAGCGAAATGAAACTTTCTGGCAAATTACTGAGCGGGTTTGCCCGCTCAGAGGGCGGCAATTTTGCCGTCGTCATGGCATTGAGTGCGGTGCCCCTGCTGCTTGGAGCAGGTATGGCGGTTGACTACAGCCGTGCCACAAACAATCGCGCATCGATGCAATCATCTTTGGATGCTGCAACTTTGGCGGTGCTTTCACTGTCCAAAACGTCGACTCAAGCTGAACGCACCACCAAGTTGCAAAACGTTTATGCAGCCAGCGGCGGACTGGGCACGGCAACTTTGGTGTCTATGGATATCGACAATGTGGGCGCTGCCAGCGCATCGGCGACAGCCACATATAACGCGCCAACATCTCTCATGAAGATGGCCACTATCAACTATGTCACTGTCGGGGTCAAAGCCGCAGCGAGCAAGCCGCCACAGTTGACCGAGGCGAAGTTCACGCTGGATACGGCATCCGGGTATTGGAACAAGTCCATGTTCCTTTATGGCAAGCAGTACAGCGCAAAAGATACCGACGCTGACGAAAAGCTGATGCAGATTGACTACACATATAATGGCAAGGGTGGCCCGAAGGGCTACGGCACCACCACGGCTTATACCGTCACGAAAGACGCGAAAGGCGAAGAGGTCAAAACCAAGGTGCAGGAAGAAGTCTGCACCACAACAAACCCTACCAAATTCACGACCGGCTATACCGGCAAGATTATTCAGGAAACGTCGGGCAGCACCAAGTATGAGACCAAGTGTGTCACTACTTTTTATGGCGGCGCGACAGGGGCCGTCATTGACGTCAGCAAGATGAACAACCTTTATCTTCTGATGAATGTGACAAGCACCAATAAAACGTACAAATCCGATGATCCATCTACGTCCGAGCATCTTTATCTCGACGGCGTCGAGGTGAAGAAGAACCAGAAGGTTGACATCTTCTCGGCCGTTCCGTGTGGACAGGTGAGCAGTCAGGCATGGGAAGACGGTGGTAACGCGCTGCCGGCACCGGTTAACAACGCCGACTTTTATTATAAAGTCACTGGCAAATGCGACTACTCGCAAAAGACGGTTGGCCTTCGTTTGACGAAGTAAATCTAAACGTCAGATGAGTTGCGAAGGCCGTCCCCCTAGGGCGGCCTTTTCGTTTCTTTCAATCGTAAGTCAGATCCCCAGCCTTCCCGCCGAAAACGCGGTAAGCGTAAAACGAATAAACCAGGATGATCGGCAAAACGACTGCTGTGCCTGCCAGAATAAGGGCGAGGCTCTCCGTGGCAGAGGCCGCCTCCCAGATCGTCATCCGCTCCGGAACAACATAGGGATAAAAGGACCAGGCAAGCCCCATAAAGCCCAGCGCGAATATTGCGGCAAGAATCATAAACGGCATCAATTCGTGCCGCCCGTCATGACGCGGCAGGCTGAACGTCTTCCGCCAAAGAACGAAGAACAGCACGGCGGACAGTATGGGCAACGGCGACAGATATATTATTTCCGGAAACAGAAACCAGCGGTCAAATATGCGCGGACTGGCAAGCGGCGTTGCCAGAGAAACCGCACCCATTCCGACTACGGTGAAAACGAGCGCGGAACGCAACCAAAGAACTGCCTTTTTCTGCAATTCGCCTTCTGCCTTATAGATCAGCCACGCAGCACCCATAGCAACATAGGCAGCCGCCAGACACAGAGCTACCAGCGCGCCGAATAGGAACGCGGGCATTCCGGTGCGCAAACCGAGTACATAAACACCCAACATGTAGCCCTGCGCCAGCGAAGCCGTCAGCGAACCTAGGAAGAACAGTCTGTTCCATCTTTGCTTGTGACCGGCAGGAACCTTGGCGCGGAAATCGAACGCGACTCCTCGCAATATAAGACCTACCAGCAACACGAATACGGGTATGTAAAGCGCCGTCAGTATCGTTCCGTGGGCGATTGGAAACGCCACCAGCAGCAATCCAACCGCCAGCACAAGCCATGTCTCATTGGCGTCCCAGAACGGGCCGATGGCCGAAATCATCATGTCCTGTTCTTTACCGCTCGCAGCCGCAAACAGGATGCCTATGCCAAGATCGAAACCGTCCAGAATGACATAGATCAGGATCGCGATACCCATGAGCGCCGCCGCGATAAGGGGCAGGAGTGTGGGCCAGTCTATCGTCATGGCGCTTTTCCTTTAAGGGTCATTCGGCAACCGGCTGCGCAAGAGGCTGCTCCAGCACTGCGGGAAGCGGCGCGGTGTCGCCTTCCTTGGCTGCCTTGAGCGCTAGATGAATCAGGACTTCGAGATAGCTCGCAAGCAATGCCGCGTAGAGCAGCAGGTAGATCACCAGCGTGGTTGCAACATGGCTCGCGGCCACGGCGCCAATCGCGTCTTCAGTGCGCAACACTCCTGTGACGAGCCAAGGCTGACGTCCAATCTCGGTCGTGTACCATCCGGCAAGCGTTGCCAGCCAACCGGAAAGCGCCATCGGAACCAGAGGGTAGGCCAGCCAATGCGGAATGGCATCGCGCCGCCATAGATAGAATGCGCCGATCCACGAAAAGAACAGCATCAACAATCCGGTTCCGACCATGATGCGGAAGCCCCAGAACACCGGCAGCACAGGCGGATGATTGCCCTCGAATTGGTCGAGCCCCGGCACCACACCACTCGCCGAATGTCTCAGGATGAGGCTGGCGCCATCCGGCACTGCGAGCTCAAAGTGATTTTCTTTTGCTGCTTCATCGGGCCACGCGAAGAGAATAAGGGGTACGTTCGGTCCTGTCTTCCAATTTGCCTCCATCGCAGCAATCTTCTGCGGCTGGTGTTCCAGCGTGTTGAGGCCGTGCTGATCGCCAGCGAATATCTGGATCGGGATAAGAATCGCACCCGTAAAAATGCCAGTTCGCAGTGCTTTCATCATGGATTCGGAGCGGTCGCCCGCAAGGTATCTAAGCGCCGACACACCCGCCATGAGGAAGCAAACCGTTAGCCCTGATGCAAGCAGCATATGGACCAAGCGATAAGGGAACGACGGATTGAATACGACTGCCCACCAATCGGTCGCATGCGCGACGCCGTCTCGCATCTCAAATCCGGCGGGCGTTTGCATCCAGGAATTCAGCGCCAAAATCCAGAACGCCGACATCGTGGTGCCAAATGCCACCAGCAACGTCGCCAGCGTGTGTATCTTGTTCGGCACGCGACGAAATCCGAACAGCATTATCCCAAGAAATACGGCTTCCAGAAAGAATGCAGTCAGCACTTCATATGCCAGGAGCGGTCCTGCAATATTTCCGACACGCTCCATAAAGCCAGGCCAGTTCGTACCAAACTGGAAACTCATCGTCACGCCGGAGACCACGCCGATAGCGAAGGAAAGCGCGAATACCTTTACCCACGTAAAATAGGCGCGCATCCACGCAGCGTCATGCGTGGCATTGTATCGAAGCTTGAAGAAGAGCAGCACCCAGCCGAGCGCGATGGTGATACTCGGAAACAGAATGTGGAACGAGATGTTCGCAGCAAACTGCATGCGCGACAGTATCACCGGGTCCATTGGAAGGGCTCCTGTAACCTCTTCCACCAAACCTATGTAGCTTTGGACATGCGGTCAAAGCGTCAAGGCGGCACAGGGTCGGAGTGTCGCACGGCAATAGACAGCAGGCGGAACATTTGCTCCGCCTGCACGATTCAGCGCGCGGCGTTATCCGTGCGCGACCATGACGTGGCGCACCGCTGTGTAATCTTCTATCGCGTAGAGCGACATGTCCTTGCCATAGCCCGATTGCTTCACGCCACCATGTGGCATCTCATTGGTCAGCATGAAATGCGTGTTGATCCATGTGCAGCCGTATTGGAGCCTCGCTGCTGTCGCCATCGCACGGCCCACATCCTTCGTCCAGACAGATGAAGCCAGCCCGTAGTCGCTGTCATTGGCCCAGTTCACCGCTTCATCGACATCCGAGAACCGCGTAACCGACACAACCGGCCCAAACACTTCGCGCCGCACGATCTCGTCGTCCTGCACAGCCCCCGCCACCACAGTTGGTTGGTAGAAGAAGCCATTGCCCGCACCCGGCTTGCCGCCAGTGGTTATCTCGATGTGCTTCAATTCAGCGGCGCGCTCCACAAAACTCGCCACACGGTCCCGCTGACGTCTGGAGATCAACGGCCCAATCTCGTTTTCGGTATCGTCGCTCTGGTCAAACTTGATTGTCGAAACTGCGGATGAAAGCTCTGCCACCAGCTTTTCGTAAATCTTCTTGCCCGCATAGATACGGCACGCAGCCGTGCAATCCTGTCCAGCATTGTAATAGCCGAATGCTCGCAAGCCGCTGACTACGCTCTCAAGATCGGCGTCATCGAACACGATCACCGGCGCTTTGCCGCCAAGTTCCAGATGCGTGCGCTTCACAGTCTTGGACGCGGCTTGCATGACCTTCTTGCCCGTCGCCACATCACCGGTAATGGAGATCATATTGATCTTGGGGTGATTGATAAGTGCATTGCCCACGCTTTCCCCGCGACCCAGAATGACGTTCACCACGCCTTCGGGAAGCACATCGGCCAAAATCTTCGCTAATTTGAGCGCGGTCAGAGGTGTCTGTTCGGATGGCTTGAACACAATTGTATTGCCACCAGCAATTGCAGGAGCAAGCTTCCACGCCATCATCATCAGCGGGTAGTTCCATGGTGCGATGGAAGCCACGACCCCGATCGGATCGCGCCGAACCATAGAGGTGAAGCCGGGTAAATATTCGCCGGCAACTACGCCCGGCAATGTGCGAACCGCGCCTGCGAAGAAACGATAGCAATCGACGATTGCCGGAATCTCGTCGTTTAAAGCTGCATTAATCGGCTTGCCGCAATTCAGCGCTTCGAGCTTTGCAAACGCTTCAGCTTCTTGTTCGATACGATCCGCTATCTGCAACAAATAGCCGGAGCGCTGCGCTGGCGTTGTGCGCGCCCATCCGTCACGAGCCTTCTCGGCTGCTGCCACCGCTGCCTCGATCTGAGCGGGTGACGCTTCCGGCATGCCTAGAATCTTCTCGCCGGTTTTCGGGTTCAGAATGGGTTCCTCGGTTTCGGTCCCGATTTCGAATTTCGAGCCAATCAGCATTTCATTGAACATGCGGAACTCCCTTTTCATTCTTATTTGCCGGAACCAGCGACCTGATCGCCGTCCCGTGTCAGGTAATAAGCAGCGAGGATCGGTAGCAGCGTCACGAGAACAACCACCATAGCCACAACATTCGTGACGGGGCGCTGACGTGGCCGCACCAATTCCTCAAGCATCCAGATCGGCAGCGTCTGCTGCTGGCCCGCGGTGAAGGTCGTGACGATCACCTCATCGAAGGAAAGTGCGAAGGCGAGCATTCCGCCCGCGAGCAGTGCCGTGCCGATATTCGGCAGCACAATGTGCCGGAAAGTCTGGAAGCCATCGGCACCAAGATCGTAAGACGCTTCGATCATCGAACCGGATGTGCGCCGAAAGCGCGCGACGGCATTGTTATAGACGACAACGATGCAGAACGTCGCGTGGCCGAGCACGATCGTCCATGTCGAGAATGAAATGTTCATCAGGCTGAACGCCGAACGGAGCGAAATACCAGTGATAATACCGGGCAGTGCAATCGGCAGGATCACCAAGAGCGAAATCGTCTCACGACCAAAGAACTTCGACCGGCTCACGGCCGCGGCGCAAAGCGTGCCGAGGATGATGGCAATCAGCGTGGAAATGGCCGCGACCTTCAACGAGAGCGCCAGCGCTTCCCACACATCCGGCCGATTCCATGTCACAGCAAACCATTTAGCGGTGAAGCCGGGAGGCGGCCACTGATAACTCTTTTCCTCGGTCGTGAAGGCGTAAACAAAGATCAGCAGCAGCGGAATGTGCAGGAACAGCAATCCCGCAGCCGCAGCAATCTTGAGCGCAATCGGCGCGGAGCTGTTGCGATCAGAGCGCATCGAAAGCCCCCATGCGTCTGGCCATCCAGAGATAGAGCCCCATCACCACGATTGGAACGACCGTAAATGCGGCGGCGAGTGGGATGTTTCCCGCAGTGCCTTGCAACGAATAAACCGCCTGCCCGATAAAATATTGCGAGTTACCGATGATCTGCGGGATGATGTAATCGCCGAGCGTCAGCGAAAAAGTGAAGATCGAGCCTGCGATAATCCCCGGCAAGGCAAGCGGAAACAAAACATTGCGGAATGTCTGCGCGGGCGAAGCGCCAAGGTCTCCCGACGCCTCAATCAGATTTCCCGGCACGCGTTCAAGCGCGGCTTGTATTGGCAAAATCATAAACGGCAGCCAGACATAAACGAACACGATAAACGTGCCGGTGAAAGACACAGAAAGCGAATTGCCACCAACGATGGGCAAAGAAAGCCATGCATCGAGCAGCCACGTAAGATGCAGCTTGTCGAGCGCCCACGTGAGGATACCCTCCTTCGCGAGGATCAGCTTCCAGGCATAGACCTTCACCAAATAGCTGGACCAGAGCGGCAGCATCACGCCGAGATAGAACAGTGCCTTCCATTTGCCGCGTGCATAGCGCGCCGCGAAATAAGCTATTGGAAAAGTAACAATCGCGGAGGCAATTGTCACCGCAGTTGCCATCACGACTGTGCGGATCATGATGTCCATGTTGGATGGCAGTAGCAATTCGCCGTAGGTCTTGAGCGTGAACTCGCGGTTGATCAGGCCCGAAAACTCATCAATCGAAAAGAAGCTTTGCAGCAACAGCGCAAATAGCGAGCCGAGATAGACAACACCAAGCCACAGGACCGGCGGCGTCAGCATCAGGAAAAGGAGCAGCCGCGGATTGCGCCAGAACGCGTCGGAAAGCGCGTTTAGCACCCCGCCGCGCTGGGGCAAAACCGCGCTCGCAGATGCGACTGCAGCGCTCATGCCTCGCCGTCCATCAAATGAATTTGCTCGCGATTAAAGCTGATTGTTACGCGCTCGCCCTGTTCGGGGAGAGGCTGTCCTGCCGGTATCATTGCGTGAAGTCGCAGACCGTTGATGTCGAGACCCACGCGGGTTGACGCTCCCAGATAATTCAGCGCAACAACATTCGCTGCAATGCCGTTTGCATCCAGTTCTCGTTTTACGCGAATTGCTTCGGGGCGCAGGCTCGCCCAACGCGTCTGGCCGGAATGCAGCTTTACGAAATCCGGAGGGAGCACATTTGACGATCCTACAAAATCCGCGACAAATCTGGATGCAGGGTGTTGATAGATTTCGTGCGGTGTACCGATCTGCATGATGTGGCCGTCATTAAATACTGCCACGCGATCCGCCATTGAAAGCGCCTCGCCCTGATCGTGGGTGACGAAAATAAACGTTACGCCGAGCGATTTTTGCAGAAGCTTCAGCTCTTCCTGCATGTTCTCCCGCAGCTTCAAGTCAAGCGCCCCCAGCGGCTCGTCCAGAAGCAGAACCTTGGGCCGATTAACCAGTGCACGCGCCAGCGCCACGCGCTGTCTCTGTCCGCCAGAAAGCTGCCCCGGCATGCGGCTGCCATATCCAGGCAGGCGCACCAATGCCAAAGTGTCTTCAGCCGCCTTATGGCGTTCGGCGCGACCAATGCCCTTTACCATCAAGCCATAGGCCACATTGTCCAGCACGTTGAGGTGAGGAAACAGTGCATAGTCCTGAAACACCGTATTCACGTTGCGGCGGTAGGGCGGCACCCCTTCCGCGCGCTCGCCAAAAATCGAAATCGCGCCCGAAGTCGGCTGCTCAAAGCCCGCAATCAATCGCAAGCAAGTGGTCTTGCCGGACCCGCTCGGGCCGAGCATCGCAAAAAACTCTCCGGGCTCGATGTCGAGATCGACAGCATCGACGGCTTTGACTGAGCCAAAATGCCGGGAGACTTTCTGGAAAGAGACAGCGGAAACCATCTGGGTTCCTTATTCAAGCGTGCGCCCGCGCGATAGCGATATCGCACTCACGTGGGCAACCTGTTTCATCAAGATCTAGGCGGCCATCCCGCGCGTGGCGAGATGGCCGCGCCGTATCAGCGGCCGCCAATCACGCCGATATAGTCGGATACCCAACGATAATAGGGAACGCAGGCGTCATTCTGGCTCGCGCACTTGGTCGTGGGCGTTGTCCAGAAATGAACCTTGTCGAAATTATCGAAGCCGTTGGCAGTGCAGCCTTCCTTGTTCTGCTGGCCGCTGCCGTCCGTGCACGCCGCAGGCACAGATGGATTAGCCCCGAACCACACCGAAAGATCGCTTTGGAGGTTAGAGGACAGCGTGTGCTCCATCCACATATAGGCGCAGTTCGGGTTGGCTGAATCGACGCTCATCATGGTGGTGTCAGCCCAGCCGGTTACGCCTTCTTCCGGGAAAGTCGAGCCGACCGGCTGTTTCTCGCCCTTGAGCAGATTGACCTGGAACGGCCAAGAGCCGGACGCAACCACGCCTTCATTCTTGAAGTCGTCGATCTGAATGAACGCATCGTGCCAATAGCGGCCAACGAGCTTGCGCTGTTCGCGCAGAAGATCGAGCGCTGCCTTGTACTGATCCTCATTTAGTTCATACGGGCTCTTGATGCCGAGTTCAGGCTTGTGAGCCATCAGATATTGCGCCGCATCAGCGATATGGATTGGGCCGTCATATGCCTGCACGCGGCCTGCGTTCGGCTTGCCGTCCGGCAGATCCATCGGTTCGAATACGACCTTCCAGCTTGTCGGCGCTTCCTTGAACACGTTCGTGTTGTACATCAGCACATTCGGGCCCCACATGTATGGCACGCCATAGTGCACGCCATCGACTGTGTGCCAGGGCGCATTCTTGAGACGGTCGTCAACATTTGCCCAGCTTTTGATGAGGTCGACATTGATCGGCTGAACGCGCTTGCCGGCAACAAGCCGCAGCGACGCATCGCCCGATGCGGTAACGAGGTCGAAACCGCCCTCATTCATAAGCGCGACCATTTCGTCAGATGTGTTCGCTGTCTTGACGTTGACCTTACAGCCGCTGGCCTGCTCGAACTTTGTAACCCAGTCGAAATTCTTGTCTGTCTCGCCACGCTCGATATAGCCCGGCCACGCAACGATTGTGACCTGACCTTCGGCTTTGCCGATTTCCTTGATCTGCGCACCCGCATGGGCGGTGAAGCTCAAAACGAGCGCGAGTGCGGTGCATGTTTTCATGAACGCTTGCATCGTGACATCTCCCATTGCAGGGCCGCTCTCCATCGGCGGTTAAAATCCCTGATTGAAAGGTGCTTCGATTTCAGACCATTCGCAAATTCATTTACAAGAACGCCGATATCGGAATTTCCGATACATCAGCGCTGACGTATGGTGCGCTGGCCTTGGGCGATTGAAATGAAATCGCGCGCTGTGGATGTAAGCCCTGACCCACGCCGCCAAACCATGCCAACCTGAACAACCGGCAAGGTTCCGGAAATGTCGCGAGACTCGATGCGGTCGCCTTCCAGCGACCAAGGGCGATATACAAGGTCCGGCAGCAGCGCGACGCCTGCGCCAGTTGCAACGAGACTGCGCACAGCTTCCACTGAGCGGGTGCGAAACGCGACATGTGGCCTTGTGCCAAGCGCGGCAAGCAGCTTGTCGGTGTTCTCCTCAATCTCGTCGATTGTGAGCATGATCAGCGGCTCAGATGCGAGATCCTGCAAGTTTATGATCTCGGCGCCAGCCAGATGATGACCGAGCGGCAACCAAAGACGATATGGCGACACCTCGATAATTTCCGCTTGCAACGCCATGCGGTCGCGAAGATTGGACGTGACCATGACTGCGACATCCAACTCGCCACCGATCAGAAGGTGTTCGAGATAGTCGCCATTGTCCTCAACTGCGGATACCTGCACGCCCGGAAACGCACGGCGATAGCGCGCCAACAGGTCCGATAGAACATAGCCGGCAACCAGCGAAGTTACGCCGAGATGCAGATGCCCGCCGCGCTCTGCCGCCTCACCGGAAAACGCCCTGCGCGCGTCAGAAACGCCGGTCAGGATTTTCGTCGCATGGCGCAAGAACTGATGCCCCTGATGTGTAATATTCAGCCCGCGCGGGTGCCGTTCGAACAACGCTACGCCAAGGTCGGCTTCCAGTTCCTTGATTGCCTCTGTGACGGACGATTGCGAAATCGACAGCGCCTGCGCTGCGCCGGAAACCGTACCTTGCTCGGCCACCGCGACGAAAAACTGCAACTGTCTGAATGTGAATGCCATAGGCGCAATAAATACGGCTGCACATCGCTTTTGAAGCGGAATCGGCGCGCCATGTTTTATTGCCACAGTTGTTTTGTGTGGCCATTGCGCTAAATCGGAGTCCAGCTGGCAAGATTTGGCTGGCCTGGAGATTGCAATGACGGGTTCAGATCAGCGCAAGACATTGGTGCTCACGGGTGCGAGCCGTGGCATCGGCCATGCAACAGTAAAGCGCTTCTCGCGTGAAGGCTGGCGGGTCATTACGTGCTCGCGGCAGGCATTTGCTGAAAACTGTCCGTGGCCCGCCGGACCGGAAGATCACATCAAGGTCGATCTGGCTGATCCAGAAGACGTTGGGGTCGCCGTCTCGGAAATCCGGCATCGCCTTGAAGCCAATGGTGGGCAACTCACCGCACTCGTCAACAATGCGGGCATTTCTCCGAAACTGTCGAGCGGCGGCGGGCGCATGAACTCCATCGACACGCCCATGCATGTCTGGCGCGATGTGTTTCAGGTCAATTTCTTCGCCCCCATCATGCTAGCGCGCGGATTGTTCAAGGAACTTGCTGCTGCCAAGGGTTCAATCGTCAACGTCACATCCATAGCGGGTACGCGCGTGCATCCCTTCGCAGGCACCGCCTATGCAACTTCCAAGGCCGCACTTGGCTCGCTAACGCGTGAAATGGCGGCTGACTTTGGACCGCACGGCATCCGGGTCAACGCTATTGCGCCGGGCGAAATCGATACGGCGATCTTGTCACCCGGTACGGACAAGATTGTTGAAGGCATTCCGCTGCGCCGCCTCGGCTCGACGGCCGAAGTTGCCGACATCATCTATTTCCTGTGCTCCGGCCAATCCTCTTACGTTACCGGCGCAGAAATCCACATCAATGGTGGCCAACACGTATAAAATGGGCCGGAATTCATAACCCGAACCCATTCTTCGCAATGAAATAAGAATTGCGTTATGCCGCCGTGACTCGTCTTGTGCTGGCGCAGTTGTGCTCATAATAATTTGGCCTCCAGCGGAAACGACGAGGACGCCCTCCATGAAAGGCAAAGCTCAGCCAGCCGAGGCCGACGTAACTGATCTGCCGCAAATACCCATTCGCAAGTCAGTCGAGGCGCCGCCTTCAAAAAAAGAGGTTACACCAGCGCCCGCAAATACCCCGGCGCATACCGGGCATGGAATTGCTCGCAATCCCGGCATGAAGCTGGATATCGGTTTCGTGGAATCCATGCGCAACGTCAACCGCTCTGCGCTTGAGCGCCGCGTCCAGACGATGGCCAAGCGTCGCTCGATCAAGGGCGACAACCAAGCCGCATGGCTGTTGCGCGCGCTAGCGGTCATGGACCTGACATCTCTCAATTCCAACGATACGGACGAGCGTATTCGCCGTCTTTGCGCGAAAGCCTTGCAGCCACTTCGGCGCGACATCACCATCGGTCTCGGTTTGGGTTCCGCGCCGATACGCCCCGCTGCCGTCTGCGTATATCACCCGTTCGTCGCGACTGCCGCGCAAGCCTTGAAGGACTCCGGCATTCACGTCGCCGCCGTTTCGACCGCCTTCCCGCACGGCCTCGCACCGCTGGACACACGGCTGAAAGAAATCGAAGCGTCAGTAAATGACGGTGCAAATGAGATCGACGTAGTGATCAAGCGGGGTCTTGTTTACGAGGCCAAGTGGCAGGAACTTTACGATGAAATTGCTGCCATGCGCGCGGCTTGTGGCGATGCCCACCTGAAAGTCATTCTCGGAACCGGCGACCTCGCGACGTTGCGCAATGTAACGCTCGCTTCAATGGTGGCGATGATGGCCGGCGCAGATTTCATTAAAACATCGACGGGCAAGGAGAGCGTGAACGCCACCCTGCCAGTTGGCCTTGCAATGGTACGCGCGATACGCGCCTATTTCGAGGAAACCGGCTACATGATCGGCTTTAAGCCGGCGGGTGGCATCTCCACCGCCAAGGTAGCGCTGGACTGGCTCGTGCTCATCAAGGAAGAGCTTGGCCGTCCTTGGTTGGAGCCTGAATTGTTTCGCTTCGGTGCGTCGAGCTTGCTCACCGACATCGAACGTCAGCTTGAACATCATATCACCGGCCATTACTCGGCCAATCATCGCCACGCGTTGGCATAGGGGGAGTTCGGATCATGAATATTCTCGAACGCTTCCACACCATGGAATATGGTCCGGCTCCCGAAAGCCGCGAAGAAGCCGACCTCTGGCTCGGCGCGCGCGATTTCGGAAAGTCGCTCTACATTGCGGGCGAGTGGCGCGCCGCTTCCGATGGCAAGACTTTTGAAACGCGCGATCCCGCGAACGGAAAGGTACTGACCAAGGTTTCCGAGGCCAGCAAGGCCGATGTGGATGCCGCCGTCGCTGCGGCGCAGAAAGCGCTTCCGAAATGGTCCGCTTCGTCGGGTTTTGATCGCGCCAAGGTGCTTTATGCAATCGGGCGAGGAATGCAGCGCCATCAGCGCCTGTTTGCGGTGCTCGAATCCATCGACAATGGCAAACCGATCCGCGAAAGTCGCGACGTGGACGTGCCGTTGGCCATCCGTCATTTCCTGCATCACGCCGGATGGGCGCAAACGCTGGGAAAGGAATTTCCCGACCAGAAGGCAGTCGGTGTTGTTGGCCAAATTATTCCGTGGAATTTTCCGCTGCTGATGCTCGCATGGAAGATTGCGCCCGCGCTTGCTGCTGGCTGCACTGTTGTTCTCAAGCCCGCGGAGTTGACCCCGCTCACGGCGATCCTGTTCGCTGAAATCTGCGAGCGTGCCGGCGTACCGAAAGGCGTGGTCAACATTGTGCCGGGTGGACCTGAAACAGGCGAGGCTATCGTCAATCATCCGGGCATCGACAAGATTGCATTTACCGGGTCTTCGGAAGTCGGCAAGATCATTCGCCGAGAGACTGCCGGTTCGGGCAAGAAGCTTTCCCTTGAACTTGGTGGCAAATCGGCCTTCATCGTGTTTGAGGATGCCGACCTTGACAGCGCCGTCGAAGGTCTGGTCGATGGCATCTGGTTCAATCAGGGTCAGGTATGCTGCGCAGGCTCGCGCCTGCTTGTGCAGGAAAGCGTTGCCGAAGCACTGATCGCAAAGGTTAAACAACGTATGTCGCGCCTGCGCGTAGGCGCGCCGCTAGACAAGAACACCGACATTGGCCCGCTGGTGGACAAGACCCAGCTTGAACGCGTGAAGGGTCTTGTATCCGAAGGCGCAGCTCAGGGTGCGGATTGCTGGCAACCGGATTTCGCACTTCCGGCTTCTGGCTATTTCGTGCTGCCAACGCTGGCGACTGGCGTTTCTCCCTCAAACATTCTTGCGCAAGAAGAGGTCTTCGGACCTGTTCTCGCGACGATGACTTTCCGAAATCAGGATGAAGCCATCGAGATCGCCAACAACACGCGGTATGGTCTCGCCGCGTCGATCTGGAGCGAAAACATCAATGTCGCGCTGCATGTGGCGCCACAATTGAAAGCCGGCGTGGTCTGGATCAACGGCACGAATATGTTCGATGCTGCCTGCGGCTTCGGCGGCTATCGCGAAAGCGGCTTCGGTCGTGAAGGCGGGCGCGAAGGCTTGCTGGAATATCTCGCGCCCAAGGCTGCGCCGGGTGCCGAGATAAAGCCTGCATCGAAAGCGGGCTTTCAGCGTCAGGGCGATTACGACATTCTTTCAATCGACCGCACTGCCAAGCTGTTTATCGGCGGCAAACAGGTTCGCCCCGATGGCAATTATTCATTCCCCGTTCTGGACAAAAAGGGGAAGCTCGCCGGTGAGTCTGGACAGGGCAATCGCAAAGATATTCGCGATGCAGTGGCGGCAGCGCGCGCGTGCAAGGCATGGGGCGAGACTACCGCCTATAATCGCGCGCAGGTGCTCTATTACTTCGCTGAGAATCTTTCAGGCCGTGCGGCCGAGTTTGCCGCGCGTCTCGCGCAATTGACTGGCGCTGCCCCACAGGCTGCTCGCGCTGAGGTGGACCTCTCCATCGAGCGCTTGTTCTATCACGCCGGCATGGCTGACAAATTCGAGGGACGCGTTCATCAGCCACCATCGCGCGCGGTCACGCTCGCGCTCAATGAACCTGTCGGGGTTCTGGGTGTCGTGCCGGGAGACGACGCTCCGCTGCTTGGGCTCATCTCTATGGTCGCACCCGCGCTGGCTATGGGCAACACTGTGGTCGCAGTGCCATCCGCGCGTTCACCACTGGTCGCGACAGGGCTTTACGAGGTGATCGAATATTCGGACATTCCGGCGGGCGCGATCAACATCGTCACCGGATACCCGTCTGAACTTACAGCCGTGCTTGCCAAGCATGATGACGTCGATGGACTTTGGGTTGTGGCGGAGGCCGACACTTGCACCTATGCAGAGGTCGAGTCAGTCGGAAATCTAAAACGTGTCTGGACCAGCAATGGCCGCGCAATCGACTGGACTTCCGATGCACACAACGACGCATTCCTGCGTCGTGCGGTCGAGGTCAAAAACGTTTGGGTGCCATACGGCGACTAGCCGGCTTGCGCCGCGGCTCAATTCCAGCAAATGTCCGCACCGACTTAATTCTTGAGGAGGTGCGGATGTTTCGTTGGGGTGTTTTGTCGACCGCCAAGATTGCACGTGAGCAGTTGATACCGGCAATTGTGGAAGCTGAAGGTAGCGTTCTCTCTGCAATCGCCAGCCGCGATCTCTCGAAAGCCAAAAAGCTGGCGGCGCATTTCGGCGCTCGTCATGCATTTGGCTCCTATGAAGAGTTGCTCGCTTCCGATCAGGTGGACGGCGTATATATTCCGCTTCCCACCTCCCAACATGTCGAGTGGACCGCCAAAGCCATCGAAGCGGGGAAGCACGTATTGGTCGAAAAGCCTCTGGCACTCGACGCCAATGATATCGCGCCGCTGATAAAACTTCGCAACAAAAAGAAGGTGTTGGTGTGTGAAGCGTTCATGGTCACGTACCATCCGCAATGGCTAAAAGTACGCGAACTTGTTCAGTCAGGTGCTATTGGCTCGCTAAAGCACGTGCAGGGTGCATTCACCTATTTCAACGTCGACCCCAACAATATGCGCAACAAGATTGAGCTTGGCGGCGGAGCGTTGCCGGACATTGGAGTTTATCCCACTGTCAGCACTCGATTTGTGACAGGCAAGGAACCCAAGCGCGTTCAGGCAACCGTAGAGCGCGACAAAAAGTTTAAGACGGACATCTATTCATCAATCCGCGCTGACTTTGGCGATTTCGAACTTTCCTTCTATCTATCGACGCAATTAGCCGCCCGTCAATTCATGGTCTTTCATGGTGACAAAGGCTACATCGAAGTGTCAGCACCCTTCAATGCAGGCCTTTACGATCATCACCGCGTCGAACTGCACAATCAGCGGCACACCGAAGCGCAAGTTTGGCGCTTCCCGGAGCGCAACAATATCGCTACGAGATCGAGACTTTTGCCAAAGTCGCGCAAGGCGGCAGCGGCGAAGTGTTCACCTTGGAAAATTCGGTCAAGAATCAGAAATTGATCGACGCAATCTTCCGTGCTGGAAAAGTGAACGGCTGGGAGAAGGTTTGACGAGCGAGCATTCAGCCTGCCCCGTTTCTGCTCTTCGCATTTGGCCGCGAATCGGCAATCACTGACCGTATGTTTGGCTTTCTCAAGCGAGCGACCCCGCCTGCCCTGCCGATGGAGCGGGAGCATGAGGTCGCTGGCCGTACATTGCCGCTCAAGATCGTTCAGAATGATCGCGCTCGCCGCCTGACACTTCGGATAGATGCGGGTGGGCGCGGGCTTCGTATAACCGTGCCACCAGGTGTGCCGGGCAACGAGATTGAGCGCTTTCTGTTTCGCCATCAAGGCTGGCTTGAACAGCGGTTGGCCAAGGTACCGGATCGTCCGCAGGTGCGACCCGGCATAAAGGTGCCAATACGTGGCGTTCCGCACCTGATCGTTCACGAACCGGCAGCACGGGGCACGGTCAGCATCGAGCGGGACGAGCGCGGGCCCTTGATCGTTGTACATGGCGACCGCCGCCATCTGCCGCGCCGTGTCTCGGACTTCCTGAAACGTGAAGCGAAACGCGAGATTGAGGCTCTCGTTGCCAAGCACACCACAGCCCTCGGCAAGCGCGCGAAATCGATCCGTTTCAAGGATACATCAAGCCGTTGGGGTTCGTGCTCCTCGGAAGGCAATCTCTCCTTTTCGTGGCGCATCATGATGGCCCCGCAGGCTGTCATTAATTATCTCGTCGCGCATGAAGTGGCCCATCTCAAAGAGATGAACCACTCACCGCGCTTCTGGAAGGTGTGCACGCAACTATGCCCAGACACAGAGCGCTGCCGTTCATGGCTGAAGCGCAATGGCGCGGCGTTGCAAGCAATCGCTTTTGATTGAATGCCTCGACTTTGCAGCCATCTCGCACTATCTGCCCTGCATGGACATCAAGATTTGCGGATTGAAGACTGAAGAAGCGGTCGAGGTGGCGCTTGACGGCGGCGCGAGCCATGTCGGCTTCATCTTCTTCCCGAAAAGCCCGCGCAATATCGCACCCGATGACGCCGGACGTCTTCGGCGGTCCGCAATCGGACGAGCAAAAGCGGTCGCGGTAACAGTCGATGCGACTGACGCCGAACTTGAGCAAATCGTTTCGGCGATGAAACCGGATATGCTACAACTTCATGGCAAGGAAATGCCTGAGCGTGTCAGTGAGATTAAGCAACGCTTTGGCCTTCCTGTTATGAAAGCGCTGGCGGTCAGCACCGCCGACGACCTTGGCAAGATCACCCCGTTCCGAGGCATTGCAGATCGCTTTTTGTTCGATGCGAAGCCGCCAGCCGGGTCACAGCTTCCCGGCGGTAATGGCGTTTCATTCGATTGGGCACTGCTTTCCAAGCTTCCGGTAGGACTGGATTACCTGCTGTCAGGTGGTATTAATTCGGCAAATGTCGCAGAGGCGTTGCGCATGGCCAATCCGCCCGGTCTCGACATTTCATCTGGCGTAGAAACTGCGCCGGGCGTGAAGGATCCCGCGCTTATTACTGCCTTTTTTGCCGCTGTGCGACGCGCGAGTGCGCAAAGCGTCGCTTGAGAGTGTTTACATTCGATGCGGGAAAAGGATAAGCGGTATGCCGCAAGCCGGTTGCCGGCCAAGGAAAAGCAAGAATGAACGAGACCGTCCAGCCAAATTCATTCCGTACAGGTCCTGACGAACAGGGCATGTTCGGCATCTTCGGTGGTCGCTTCGTGGCTGAAACGCTCATGCCTTTGATCCTCGATCTTGAGCGCCACTGGAACGAGGCCAAGGACGACCCGGAATTCAAGGCTGAATTGAGCGCGCTTTCCACCTATTACGCCGGTCGGCCCTCAAAGCTCTACTTTGCGGAAGGTCTGACGCGCCACCTCGGCGGCGCAAAAGTGTATTTCAAGCGCGAAGACCTGAACCATACCGGCTCGCACAAGATCAACAATTGTCTTGGCCAAATCCTCCTCGCCAAGCGTATGGGCAAGAAGCGCATTATTGCAGAAACCGGCGCTGGTCAGCACGGCGTTGCTTCGGCAACTGTTTCGGCCCGGTTCGGCTTTCCCTGCGTGGTTTATATGGGCGCGACCGACGTCGAGCGTCAGAAGCCTAATGTCTTCCGCATGAAGTTACTTGGCGCAGAAGTGAAGCCCGTCTCTGCCGGTCACGGCACGCTGAAAGACGCGATGAACGAGGCATTGCGTGACTGGGTTACAAACGTTGAAGACACCTATTATTTGATTGGCACAGCCGCAGGCCCGCACCCCTATCCGGAACTGGTACGTGAGTTTCAGTCCGTGATCGGCTCGGAGGCTCGCGCTCAGATGCTTGAGCAGGAAGGTCGTCTTCCGGATGCCATCATCGCGGCGGTCGGCGGAGGCTCCAACGCAATCGGGCTGTTCCATCCATTTCTTGACGACAAGGATGTTCGCATCGTCGGCGTTGAAGCTGGTGGGCGCGGCCTTGATGGCATCGAGCATTGTGCCTCTATGAACGCCGGTCGCCCCGGCGTCCTGCACGGAAACCGTACCTATCTGCTGCAAAGCGAAGACGGCCAGATTCTTGACGGTCACTCGATCTCTGCCGGCCTGGACTATCCTGGCGTTGGCCCCGAGCATTCATGGCTGCGGGACACAGGCCGCGTTGAATATGTGCCGATCCTTGATGACGAAGCACTTGAGGCCTTTAACCTCACCACCAAGGTTGAAGGCATTATCCCGGCGCTAGAATCTGCGCACGCCATCGCTCAAGCCGTAAAACTGGCACCCACTATGGGCAAGGACGAGATTATCGTGGTCAATCTTTCTGGTCGCGGCGACAAGGATGTTCACACCGTCGCTGGCATGATGGGGATGGAGATCTGACATGACCGACACCCGCATCGACCGTCGCATGGCGAAAGTTAAGGCCGAAGGCCGCCCTGCGCTTGTTACCTATTTTATGGGCGGGGATCCGAACTACGATACTTCGCTCAAGGTAATGCAGGCTCTGCCCAAGGCTGGCGCTGATATTATCGAGCTTGGAATGCCGTTTTCTGATCCGATGGCCGATGGTCCGGCCATTCAGGCAGCAGGGTTGCGTGCCTTGAAAAGCGGCCAGACCCTTGCCAAGACATTGGAAATGGCGCGCGAATTTCGCAAAACTGACAACGAAACGCCAATCGTAATGATGGGCTATTACAACCCCATCTACATCTACGGAGTTGATCGTTTTCTTGCTGATGCAAAACAGTCCGGTATCGACGGCTTGATCGTCGTTGACCTGCCGCCGGAAATGGACAACGAGCTTTGTGTACCCGCGCTCAAAGCCGGCATCAATTTTATCCGCTTGGCAACGCCCACGACCGACGACAAGCGCTTGCCGAAGGTTTTGGAAAACACCTCAGGCTTCGTCTATTATGTCTCGATGACCGGCATCACCGGTTCGGCGCTTGCAAACACCGGCAAGGTTTCAGAAGCAGTGCAGCGCATCAAGGCACATACTGATCTGCCTGTTTGTGTCGGCTTCGGCGTCAAGACTGCGGAGCAGGCACGCACAATCGGCGCTTCGGCAGATGGCGTCGTGGTCGGCACGGCGATCGTCAACGCAATCGCCAACGTGCTCGGGCCGAATGGCCAACAGACGGCAGACCCGGCGGAAGCTGTCGCCACGCTAGTCAGCGGTCTGGCGCAGGGCGTGCGTGCTGCACGCCTTGAGACTGCCTCGTTCGCATAACATTTTTCACGACGACCCAAGGGATCGCGCGATGAACTGGATCACCAACTACGTTCGCCCGAAAATCAACTCGATGCTTGGCCGGCGCGATATGCCGGAAAACCTCTGGATCAAGGATCCGGAGAGCGGCGAGATGGTTTTTCACAAAGACCTTGAGAGCAATCAATGGGTCATTCCAGCGTCCGGCCATCACATGAAGATTGCCGCGAAGGAGCGGCTTCGCTTCTTCTTCGATGATGGAAAATATGACCTGATCGAAAACCCGAAGGTGGCCCTCGATCCGCTGAAGTTTCGCGATGAAAAGCGCTACACGGACCGCCTGAAGGACGCGAAGTCCAAGACCGGCCTTGAAGACGCAATCGTCAGTGGCATTGGGTCCATTGAAGGATTGCCTATCGTCGCGACGGTGCAGGACTTCGCATTCATGGGCGGCTCGCTCGGCATGGCCGCAGGCGAGGCCATCATCCGCGCCTTTGAAACCGCTCTTGAGAAAAAGCGCCCGCTGGTGCTGTTCGCAGCTTCAGGCGGCGCGCGCATGCAGGAAGGCATTCTTTCGCTCATGCAGCTTCCGCGCACCACGGTTGGCGTGGATCGGCTCAAGGAAGCGGGCTTGCCTTACATCGTGGTCCTCACCAACCCAACCACAGGCGGCGTCACGGCCTCTTACGCAATGCTTGGCGATGTCCATATCGCGGAACCGGGCGCGCTGATCGGTTTCGCCGGTCCTCGCGTGATCGAGCAGACTATCCGCGAGAAATTGCCGGAAGGCTTCCAGCGCGCCGAATATCTGATGGAACACGGCATGGTCGACATGGTCGTGTCCCGGCTTGAATTGAAGGCGACAATCGCGCGACTGCTCAAAATTCTCATGAAGGCGTCAGAACCTGCCGCAATCGAGCCGGAAATTCTCCCGCCCGCCAAGGTAAAGGCTGAGAAAAGACCAAGCGCTTGAGCATATTCTGCGCAGCGCTTTGCAAGGCAAGAAATCGTGACGATACAAAAGGCCGCTGACCGCGAGATCGAGCGCCTTATGGCGCTTCACCCGAAAGGTTTTGACCTTTCGCTGGATCGCATCTCCCGCTTGCTGGAAAAGCTCGGCAACCCGCAAGATCGGTTGCCGCCAGTAATCCACATTGCCGGAACCAACGGCAAGGGCTCTGCCGCCGCCTTCTCGCGCGCATTGCTCGAAGAGGCTGGCTACAGCGTGCATGTTCACACCTCGCCGCATCTGGTGAACTGGCATGAACGCTACCGGATCGGCGCGCCAAACGGCGGCCAACTCGTCGACGACGAAGTACTTGCAGATGCCATTAGCCGCATTGCCAAGGTCAATGATGGCCAGACCATTACGGTCTTTGAAATTCTAACGGCCGCCACGTTTATCCTGTTTTCCGAGCATCCTGCGGATGCTGCCATTATCGAGGTTGGGCTTGGCGGGCGCTTCGATGCGACCAACGTTATTCGAGAACCAGCGGTATCCCTCATTATGCCGATCTCGATGGATCACGAAGCCTATCTCGGCGACCGCGTTGAGCTTATCGCCTCCGAAAAGGCCGGCATCATCAAGCCCGGCTATCCCGTGGTTATCGGGCAGCAGGATCATGACGAAGCCGAAGCCGTTTTGGTGGATCGCGCCGAGCGTTTGAATTGCCCGCTATGGGTCTACGGGCAAGATTTCTTTGCCTATGAGGAAAACCGACGGATGATCTATCAGGACGAAACCGGCCTGATGGATCTTACTCGTCCGCGCCTTCTGGGTCGCCATCAATACGCAAACGCGGCAGCAGCCATCGCAGCGGTGCGTGCGGCGGGGTTCGATGTCGGTGCGGAGGATGCGGATCGAGCTATGACGAGCGTCGAATGGCCCGGCAGAATGCAGCGGCTGACCTCTGGCAAGTTGGTGGATTTGCTGCCAGCGGGCGCGGAACTATGGGTCGATGGCGGGCACAATCCCGGCGCAGGGACGGTCGTGGCCGAAGCACTGGCCGAACTTGAAGAAAAGCAACCGCGTCCACTTTTTCTCATTTCCGGCATGATCAACACCAAGGACCAGACCGGCTATTTCCGCGCCTTCCATGGCATGGCGCGCCATGTCTACACCGTGCCGGTCACTATGAGCGAATCCAGCGTGCCAAATGCTGAACTGGCTGTGCGGGCACAGGCTGCGGGCTTGTCGGCAGAACCGGTCAGTTCTGTTGCGAACGCGCTCATGCTGCTTCGTGACACCTGGGATAGCCGCGAAACAGCACCCCGCATATTGATATGCGGATCGCTCTATCTGGCGGGGCAGGTTCTGGCGGAAAACGGCACACCCCCTGCTTAAAACAAAAAAGCCCGGTACGAAGCCGGGCTTTTTGTACTCATTCAACCAACGATCAAACGACTGCGCCGTTGATCCAGTGCGAAAGCGCCGTCTTGGGCAGCGCGCCAACCTTGATGTCGGCAACTTCGCCGCCCTTAAAAATCATCAGAGTCGGGATCGAGCGCACGCCGAATTGCGCCGCAAGCTCCGGATTCTCGTCAATATTGAGCTTGGCGATCTTCGCCTTACCGCCGAGTTCGTTGGCGATTTCCTCCAGCGACGGGCCGATCATTTTGCAAGGACCGCACCATTCCGCCCAGAAATCGACCACAACCGGCTCTTTGGCGTCGAGCACATCGGCCTTGAAATTGTTCTTGTCTACCTTGACGGTGGCCATGCTGAAATCCTCTCGAAATTGGATGTTGGTACCAAATGTGGTGGTTGCGAACCCGCCGTTCAAGTCGATCTTGTGTCACGCTTGAGTGAGTCGGGCAAGCGCGGAGGCAAGGTTCGTCTCAGGAACCTCGATTAGCCGCGGAGCATCCGTAAAGAGCAGTGCCGCCTTCATCGCCCGGCCCGGATAGAGAGGCTTGAGCAATTCTGCGTAGAGCGCGAGTTGCAAAATATAAGCGTCGGAAACCTGCCCAAGCGTAACCGGGGCCGGTCGATTTGTCTTGAAATCAATGATCTGCACCGCATCTGGCGTCACCGCGAGACGGTCGATTTTGCCGGAAACGAAGCGCTCCTTGCCTTGTATGTGCAGCGTCCCGGCGATTGCGATCTCCGCGCGCGATCCTTCCGCGAAAAGCGGCGCGTAAACCGCGTCGTTCAGTATGGATTCGACGGATTGCCAAGCCTTCGCGCGCTCTGCTTCCGGCCAATCCGCTGCAAACAGCGACAGGAAACGCACCGCTGCGCCCGCGCGCTCATCCCTTGCCAGATTAGGCAAGGTCTGGAGCATACGGTGCATGGCTGACCCGCGTGCCGCTGCGAAAGGCGCGGTGCTTTCGGGATCAAACACGGGCGAACGTGTGTCCTTTCCGGCCTCGACCACAGGTTCGATCAACGCCGCCGCGCCAGACGGCGACAACGGACGCGGCAAAACTTCAGGACGCGGGAGCGGCGCGATTGCTAATGGCTGCATCTCCTCGCGCGCAGCATCCGGCACCTCTGCCGCCACAACCGGCAGCTGCGAAACGTTCGTCACGCGATAGCGTATCACTTCGCCCTCGGCCACCGGATGCGGCACGCTTGTGCTGGAAACATCACCGGCAAGCGCTTCCATCACCAGCCGGTGCCATACACCCTGTGCCTGATCCCGCTTGCCGTGATATCCGCAAACGATGAGCCTGTCTTCGGCACGCGTCATGCCCACATACAGCAGGCGCCTGTATTCATCATCGGCAAGATCACGCAGCCTGTCGCGAATGCCGTTGGTGACGCTGTTCTTCACCTCGATATCGGACCGCCAAAGATAGCCCTGCACGTTGCGCAAATCGCCGTTTGGTCGGAATGGCATAAGTCGCGGCAGATGGTGATCTGAGAATGGCGCGCTGCCGCTGTCGACCAGAAAAACCACCGGCGCCTCCAAACCCTTGGAGGCGTGCACCGTCATTATCCGCACCTCGTTTCGTGTCTGGTCCATCTCGCGCTTGATTTCCGGCCCAGCGCTTTCGAGCGTCGCGATAAAAGCGCTTAAGCCGGGCAAGCCGGTCCGTTCTTCAGCCAGACAGAAGCTTAGAAATTCGTCCAGAATATCTCCGGCCTCATGGCCGAGTCTCGCAATCATGCGGCGGCGCACGCCATCACGTTGAAGAACACTGCTAAAAAATTCAAAAGTCGGTCGGAACGCAGCTTCTGTCGCCCAGCGATCCAATATTTCAACGGTTGCGCGTATGTCCGTAGCCTCATCGGCCATTTTCCGCATTGCGCCGATCAGCGACTGCTTTTTCTGTCGGCCTGCGGCAATGTCAAAAAGCCGCTTCTCGTCAAACCCGAAGATCGGGCTTTTCAATATGCCCGCGAGCGAAAGATCATCGTGCGGTTGCAGCAGAAAGCGCCCAAGAGCCAGCATGTCCTGAACGGCGATGTGGCTCACGAGTTTGAGCCTGTCGGCACCCGCCACTGCTATGTTCAGGTCTTTGAGATTACGCGAAAGGGCATGAACGAAGCTGTCGCGTTTGCGCACCAAAACAAGGACATCGCCGGGCGTCAGCCGCCGACCTTGCCCCTCGATAATCTCGCGCCCTTTGATCCATTTATCGATGGTATTCGCCACTTGGGTTGCAAGCTGCACCGCAGGCGCTTTGGCGTGGTCGATAGACTCGCGCCAATCTTCCGGCTCTTCGGTTTGCTGTGCCCCTATGGATTCCCAAACTTCAACGTAGCCCGGTTCATTGTGCCTCCAGGCGCTATGGGTGATCGTATCCGCTGCCAATCCGCGGCGCGCTTCAGGGCGCTCGAATACGCGATCCACCGCGTGCAAAACGTCGTTCGTAGAGCGAAACGAGAGCGTAAGCCGCACCGGGGAAAAGTCGTGCTGCGCTCCGGCAACCAAGCGCTCAAATTCTCGCCCGGACTCGGCGAAGCTTTCCGGTGCGGCACCTTGAAACGAATAGATCGATTGCTTCTCGTCGCCCACGGCGAAAATCGTTCGCGCGACGGTTCGAGCGCTATGACCGGAAAAGAACTCGCCAGCAATGTTCTTCACCACCTGCCACTGATCCGGGCTGGTGTCCTGCGCCTCGTCCAGCAGAATGTGGTCGATACCTTTGTCCAGCTTATACTGCACCCACGGCCCCACATCTTGCCGTGCAAGCAATCGTACGGTCCGCGTAATCAGATCGTTGAAATCGAGAAAGCCCTTGTCGCTCTTTAGCTTTTCATACCGTTCGATCAGCTTGTCAGCGACAGTCAGCGCTGCCGCCGTTCCTTCCAGCATGCGAAATAATGCCAGCCGGTCTCGCGCCGCTGAAAGTGCCAGCGCAGCCTCCGCGTAACGCTCGACCACATCCGGCATGCGCGTTTGCAAGGCCTTGGTAAAGGTGCGTTCGCCATAAGGCTCGCCGTCCGCTTTAAGAAATCCTTTTGCCAGAAGATGAAGTCTGCGCACCGGATCTGCTTCATTGAAGCCGGAAATCGCTTCGGGCAGAATATTTTTCTGCACCTGCCCCGCACCCACTTCATTCGCAATCGTCGCGAACTCGCTGAACGTTTGCGGCGGAAACCTAGGCAGTGGCCAGACGCTTTGCGCGATGCTTTCGGCGGTCTCTCCGTCCGGAAATCCAAACTCTTCAAAAAGCGGCTCAAACGGCCTGTCGTCCGCCTCCGGTCCTATGCGCGCTTCGGAAATGAACAGCCGCAAACCGTCCCGCTTGGCAATGATCTCACCGAGCAATGCGTCGAGGCCGCTCTCTCCACCCCGCTCCAACACCATCGCAAAGGCTTCGGCGATTTCTGGATCGCCGCCATCGGCCGCGCCGGAAATCAGGTCTCGGCGCGCCTGCGCCAACAGCATCTGTTCCATTTTCGAATCTAACAACTCGAAATGGGCGGCGATGTTTGCCTCAAGCGGAAACTGATGCAGAATCGATTCACAAAATGCGTGGATGGTCTGGATCTTCAGTCCGCCCGGCGTCTCAAGTGCCTTGCTGAAAAGCCGCCTTGCGAGTGACAGCTTTGCCGGACCGGGTCTAACTCCTTCAAGCGCAATTATGGCATCCGCCAGCTTATCGTCCGGCAGCGCGGTCCACGCTGCCAATTCCTTGAAAACACGGTTTGCCATGTTGGCCGCAGCCGCACGCGTATAAGTCAGGCAAAGGATTCGTGCGGGGTCGGTATTACCGAGCAAAAGCCGGATAACTCGCTGTGAGAGAACATGTGTCTTTCCAGAACCCGCATTGGCCGAAACCCACGCGGAGATGGCAGGATCAGAAGCCTGCGCCTGCGCTTTTAGAGTCTCATGCGGAATGGGCCGTTGAGGTTTCACTCCTCGCCCCCTTCTGCTGAATCGCCGCCTGCCGACCATTCAAGAACTCGCGCCAAATGGTCGTAATCGCCGCTCGTCGTGTTTTCCCTGAATGGCAACGCACGGGAGAGATAGCCGTTATTCTCAACCTGATAGTGCAGCAGCAATTCGCGTAATCGCTCCCACGATTCGAACGCCAATTGCTTGCCGCTTTTCTGGCTTCCCTTAACCGAGAGAATAGATTGATGCTCAACCTCACCGTTTGGCCTCAGCCGCACATAGGCAAGGTCGGCAGGCTGACGGTTGCCGAATTCATGGAAAGCACCAAGTTCTAGCAAGGCCGCTTCAAGCGCGAGTTGCGGCGAAAGCAACGTGTGAGCCTGCTTTGCCGATGGGTAGGAGCCGGTCTTATAGTCGAGAATGTCAGCCAATCCTTCGCGCAGCAGATCAACACGATCCGCATATCCCGAAAGTGTAACGCCGGTTGTCCCCACTGGCGTTTTCTCGGCCCTGGCCTCGGCGTGCCGCTGAACGACATTGTCCGCACGGCCACGTTCCCATTCGAGAATGTTGACCGCGAGGCGTTCGAAACGCGGCCACCACACTGCGTAGACGTCCGTCGGCAATTCCGCCTCCACAAAGCAGGTTCGGCCATCGGCCAAGAGCTCTTTGCAAAGCTTCCGGCGCACGTGGATCGACACCCGAAATCGAAAAGCGGTGCAGGATGTCATGGAACAGCGTGCCGCGCTCCGCAGCGCCGGGATCGCGAATAAGCGGATCGATCGCCTTGAGGTCCAGAATGCGCTTCGCATAAATTGCGTAAGGATCCCGGCGCAACGTCTCGATCTCGGTCACTGAGAAATGCGTCGGCCTTAAATCCAACGGTGGTGTGGGCTGCGGGCGTGGCGCAAACGGTATGCGGGGACTATCGTCCAGCGCACGGCTATAGCGCAGAAATTCGTTTCCGCGCGCCTTCATCGGCAGCGCCTGCTCCGCCCCTATGAAAGCCAGCAGACGCTGTAACCAGCGCGAGGCGACGGCTGGTGCATCGCCGTCGCGCGCGGCGCGCGTCAGGATGACATTGCGTGCGCCCATCGCCATCTGGAAATCATGTGCGGCCAGACCGATCCGGCGCTCCGGCGGCTCAAGGCTGATGCCCGCCTTCATCACGCGCGACATCAGCCGGTCCGCCTCTGCCTTGCGCGGCCAGCTACCCTCGTTCATGCCGCCCAAAATCAGCGTGTCGACGCTCTGCAAACGCGCTTCCAGCGCACCCCAGATAGAAATGCGCGGATCGGTGTTTACCGAAGGCTTCACGACCTCCGGAGCAATCAGCGCATTCAGAACCGAAGGCCACTCTGTAGCTGCAAGCCCAAAAGGAACAGTGCTTCCGATTGCCTCGCGTAGCACCTCCGCAAGCTTGGTTCCCGCCTCATGACCATAGAGATCGGCAAGTGTTCCGTCTTCGGCCCGTCCAAGGGCTTCAAACGTTGTCACCGTCGCGGTCAGCAGATTGAAAAGCGAAATCTCGCCTGCGGATCGCAACGCAGCCAGTGGCGCAAATATGTCGCGTAGTTTGTTTAGAGCCGCGCGCGCTTCATCCAACCGCTCGAGATCGAGCCTCGCCAGCCAGTGCGGTTGGCGCGCGCCTTCATGCGTCAGGCCTTCGAGCTTCTTCTCGAACAAATCGTCCAGAGACGCGATGTCAGGTCGACCAACACCACCTCTTAGCGCGATTAATTCGATGCATTCTGCGGCTCGACGAACGACAACGCGCGGCAAGCCAAGCTGAAGCAATGGATGCTTCAGCAACGACAAAATCGCCACCGCGTCTCCGGGCTCAAACGCCGCGAGCACGACCAACCTTAGCAATCCCGCGGGCGGTGTATTTGAAAGCGGCGTGCCGCCAGAATCATCTGCCTCGACTCCGAATCGGCGAAGTTCTGTCGCTACGCGGCGAGCCAAATTTCGATCGCCTGTCACCAGCGCCGCGGATTTCCCCGGTTCCTCTATTGCCAAGCGAAGCGCCGTCGCTATCGTCGCGGCTTCGTCCCGCTCATTCGCTGCTTCAACGAGTGTCACACCGGCAAGCGCTTCTTGTATAGCGCTCGGACTGCTTTGCGTGCGGCTCGTCAGCCAAGCGTCAGTTGCCTCTGCCGGACGCAGCGCTTCGCTGACAATCCAGGCCCGATCAGCAAGCGCTTTCGACGGCAATCCAAGTTCTACCACTTCGCTTCGAGTCGCGCCGAGCTTCGCTAAAAGTTTCGACAAGCCAAATTGCGGATGCCCAAACACCGATTGATCAGGCAGCGACTCGCCAAGCAGCTTCCATGACGTGTCATCAATCCGGGTGTCCAGACCCGGCAAAACCACTGCGCCATTCGGTAAGCGAGAAATGACCGATAGAAGCTCAGCCGTCGCCGGTATCGAACCAGTGGACCCCGCTGCAATGACCGGTCCGGATGGGGGACGTTGCGCCAATCTCTTTGCCTCGGCTCGCAACAGTGCGTCACGGTGAGTTGCAGGATTGGACTGGCCGCGCTCCTCAAGAATCTTGGGCCAATGAGCCGTGACGATTTCCAGAAAGTCGAGCGTTACCTGCCACCACCCTGCAAGATTGTCCGTAACGAGACCACGAAGCTGCGTCCAATCGGCACCTTCCAGTTCAACCTCGTCCATAAGCGCGGCCAGATCTCGCGCGAGCCATATCGCATCGGCGGTCGATGCCGGTACAACTACGTTTTCATTATATAGAGCCACCACGCTTTGCGGCAATCTTTCTTTCCAGCGTTTGACCAACGGCGCGAGCAGCAACAACCGATCGATTGCGGAGATCGGCTGTTTGAGCGAGAGCAAAGAAGCCGAGTTTTCATCAAACGCCGCTTCTTCGGCGTCAAATTCGCCTAGCGCTTTAATGGTGGGCAATATTGCAGCCTTGCCCGCTCCAATTTCCGCAAAGGCCGCCCTCAATTCGCGTGCGGCGCGGCGCGTCGGCACATAGATCGTTGCATCCGCAATGGCTAGTGGATCGCCTTGTGGGTAGTATCCCGGAACCAGCGTTCCCGCTGTAAGCGCGTGCGCCAAGGTTGGAAGAAAGGGAGTGCCTGGAGCAATCGTGAACAGGCGCGGCGCAATCCGGTCGGTCATGCGCGCTGACCAACGGCCCTTGCGACGGCAGCCTCGGCGGGCGCGATGGCGTCCGGCGTGCCAACAGTTATCCAGCTTCCTTCCATCTGCATGCCAAAGAGACGCCCCTGTTCTATCGCGCGGTCGAAATAGGCATTTAACGAATGAGGCACCGCCGCAGCATTTGCGAATAATTTGGGCGAAACAATCGCCGCTCCGGCATAGATCAATCCAGCCGGATTGCCTCTGGCGCGCTGTAGACGCCCATCCTTACCGAGCAGAAAATCGGTGCTGCCGGAATGTCCGGTCGCTTGGTCGAGACTCGCGAGCATGAGCAGAATATCCATTCTGTCCGTCCGCCATGCAAGCGCCAGCCGTTCGAGATTCGGCACGCTCCTGTCAATCCAGAACGTATCTGCATTGAGTATGTAGAACGGATCGCTGCCCAATAGCGGCAGAGCTTTGACTATGCCGCCCGCTGAATCCAGCAGTGCATCGCGCTCGTCGGAGATAACTATCTGCGGCAATGCACGACACTTCACATGAGCGATGATTTGATCCGGCAAATAATGAACATTCACCACTGCTTCTTTCACGCCAACGGCAGCGAGGCTATCCAGCCCCCAATCCAGCAAGGTTTTACCCGCAATCCGTACGAGAGGCTTGGGCAGCGTGTCGGTTATCGGGCGCATTCGCTTGCCCAACCCTGCTGCCAGAACCATTGCGTGATCCGGCTTCATGGTCGCTCCGTGTCCTCCGCAAGCAGCCCGTTGCGATCGTAAAATTCCTTTAGCTCGGTAAGTGCCGGATGGCGAAAAGCGCGGCTTACATATTCACGGATGCGGGGCAAATGCTTGAGATAGGTTGGCTTGCCGTCACGCCTGTCGAGTTGAACGAAACCGCCTAGAATCTTGGAGTTTCGGTGCGCGGCCATTGTCGCGTAAGCTAGGTCAAATGTTTCGCGATCAAACCTTCCAGAAACAGCCCGCGCAGTTGCATAAGCTTCGACGGTTGCCGCTTCAAGTTCGCGTGGGATCGTTACTCGTGCATCCATTGCCAGCGAAGCTACATCATAGGCAGTGGGGCCAATCATTGCGTCCTGAAAATCCAGAATGCCCAGCCGATCATTGCCCATACGCTGAGGCCCGCCAGACAATGTTGGGCGAATGGTAATCACGCATCAACAATGACGTTTCAGCTGTCGCGATACAATCCAGCGCCGCATTCCAAAGTGCCTCGAACTCAGCCTTCAGAGCATCGCTCGCGGGCTCCCCGCGCATATAGGGCAAATACCAGTCTATCAGCAGGCTGACTTCAATCAGCATCGCCTCGCGATCAAAGGGGGGAATGTCGTGGCGCGCCTCGCCGACCTCAATTTCAGTCGGCCATTCATGAGAGTGCATATGCGCAAGCAACCGTGCCGCCGCCGCATAGCGTTCGGCCACAGGCTTTCCATTGTCTAGAAATGTATCGTCACCCAGATGCTCGACGAGCAAAAAACCTTGATCCAGATCGGCAGCGTATATTTCCGGCGCGCTTACACCTGCTTCTCGCAACGAATGGTCAATTGCGACAAATGCCGAAACAGTCTGCGCCGTATGCGCGACAATCGCATATGGCTTTCCGTCACGAACCGGCGGACCCAACACCAGTCTTGGCGAATTCATCACAATGCGTTGCGGCTCACCCGGCAGATACACAGTTTCGTAAGAACGCGCCGACGCGTCGCCCAACAAATATCGCCGCTCCGCTTCGCCCCATCCATTCGCGCCAAGAAAATCCCGTATCGCCAGAGAACGCCCGATACGCGCCAGAGCACCAGCATCGCCGTCGATACTCGCGCGACGACCATCGGCCTCATGATCGAACTTGATCGTCACACCGGCTGGCAGCTTTGCGCGCTCCGGCCACTCAACCAGCGCAGCGCCGGTTTGAAGACGCCTCGGAGAGCCCAAGCTCTTCCAGTTCTTCGGCATCCGATAATCGGTACAGGTCGAAGTGATAGAGCGGTATCCGAGTGTCGTAAGCCTGCACCAGTGTGAAAGTAGGACTGGGAACCTCTAGCGCGGAGTCGCCAGCCATCGCACGAATAAGCGCTCGCGCAAGCGTAGTCTTGCCCGTACCCAAATCGCCATTCAGCGCAATCAAGTCACCCGGTCGCAGTGCCAGGGCAATGTCTTCGCCCAAACGCTTTGTTGCGGCCTCATCGGCGAGGAACAACTCAATTCGCGCTGCCATGCGCGGGCTACTCTGCGGCTTCGCGTATGCCGCCATCCGGCGGAAAGGGAAAGAAGCAGATGACCGTCGTGCCTTTGCCGGACCCGGTCTCGATCTTCACCGTTCCGCCATGCAATTCAACGAAACTCTTGACGATGGAGAGGCCAAGCCCCGCGCCGCGTCTGCGCCCGCCATTCGCGCGCGCCTCAAAGCGGGAGAACACCACGCCAAGCATTTCCTCGGACATGCCCGGCCCGTCATCGTGAACCGAGAATTCCACGCCGTTCTGAACCTGTTTGCAAGAAAGCGTTATTGTGCTTTCGGGCGGTGCGAAATTAGCTGCATTGCTCAGCAAATTGTAAAGCACCTGCCGCACGCGCATTTCATCGCCATAGAACGTGCGCGGAGCAGCTTTCGTCTCAAGTTTCAGGGCGATGTGATGCTCGGCAAGCCGCTCTGCTACAAGCGCAGCCGCGGCGTCTATGGCCTGCCCCACCGGCACTTCTGCCATGTCGAGTTGCATGAACCCGGCATCGACAGTCGCGAGGTCCAGAATGTCATCGATAGTATCAGACAGGACCACTGACGACGCATTTATATGGTCGATATATTCGCGCTGGCGTTCGTTAAGTTCGCCGGTCTGCCCCATTGCCAGCACTTCCGCAAAGCCGCGAATATTGGTCAGCGGCGTGCGCAGCTCATAGGAAATATGCTGCACAAAATCATTCTTGAGCCGATAAGCGCGTTGCAGCGCATCGTTCTTCTCATGCAACGCACGCTCAACATTTACGCTGTCGGTCATGTCAATAAACGTGACCATCACCTGCTGGTTGGGTAACGAAATCACGGCATAGCGAAGCACCTTGCCATCAACCAACTCCGTCTGGCCCTGACGGTCACGGCGCTCGGCGTCGAAGCCCGTGATATCGGACATCAACTCGCCCCACGGACTGACTTTTGCAACGGATTCGCAGCGTGTGCGCAATGCAGAAATATGCGTGTCAATCTGTAAAGTACCTGGTTCAATCTCCCAGAACCGCAGAAAAGCGGGATTGAACAGCTTGATCTTGCCATCGTGTCCGAAAACCGCGACGCCTTCCGCAAGATTATCAAGCGTCTCGCCACGCACCCGCACCTCGGTCGCATAGCGGCTTTGAAGCTGCATCTGCTCGGTTAGATTTTCGAATACCCACGTAACGCCGCCATTTGCTTGCGGACTGCCCACCACGCGCAACGTACGCCCGTCCGGCAGATGCCAAAGATCTTCCTTTGGATCGACTGCGCGATAGGCTCCCAGAATGTTCTCTTTCCATCCCCGCCAATCCGGCCGCTCACCTAGCTTGCCGAGGCTACGTAGATGGTCGAGCAACAGTGCATTTTCGGGCGCTGTGTCGAGATAGGCAGGGTCAACGTCCCAGAGTAATTGAAACGCGTTGTTGTAGAAGCGCAGCTTCTGCTGCGAATCGAAGATAGCCACCGCGGTCATTAAATGGTTCAGCGTTTCGACATGATTCTGTTCGGCACGCTTCAGCTTGTCCCGGAGCATTTCGAGATCGCTGATGTCGCGCGCTATGCCCGCGCCCCCATTCGTTCCTGCAAAATCAACGACAGACATCATGTGCCGGTCACCGTGCATAACCGTAGAAATGTCATCTCTGAAAAGAGCGACAGAGCGATGTCTTATAGCAATTTCCTCGCGCACCTGCGTTCCGAGGAAGCTCCGCGGCTCGAGTGCACCGCCGCTTCGGGGTCGGGCGCCTCCACGGCGTCCGCATAGGCACGATTGACCCATTTCAGCTTGCCGTCATGCCCGCGTATCCACGCGGGCATTTCTAGCCCGTCCATCATGGAAAGCAAATCTTCGTAGTCGGAGCTGAGCTTTTGGTTCTCCAGCCGGAGACGCGCTTGCGTTTGTTGCGAGCCGGAAAGCGCGATAAATCGAACGAGCACAGAAGCAGGAGTGTATCGTCCCTGCACTTCCAGTACCGAACCGTTTTGGGTTTCCACCATCAGATCAAAATTGCGACGATGCTCACGCAACGCAGCAGTTGATTGATCAAGCATTGCAGCGGATTGTGGATTCAACCACCGTCCGAATGCCAGAAACTGCGCCCGGTCCTCAGGCGCTCCGCTTTCTGCTGGTAGCGCCCCAACAATATCAGCCTTCTTCGCGTCCGATGCCCACACGATCGTTCGCTGGTCACGGAAGCTCATCAAGGCTTCATATCGGCGCACCGTTGCGGTGGTTTCCGCCAACCGGGCTTTAATATCCGTATTTTCGGTCGAAACCCGCGTGCGATCGCGGATCAATGTTATTGCCGTCAGGAATGTTGCCAGCAACACTCCGGCAACGATCGCGAGTTGCAAAACTTCAGGCGTCGAAAGCGTAGGAAAATGCGACACGGCGGCTTCCGGTTCCTGCGCAAGCACCTCCGCAACGCCAAGGCCGCTCGCCAGCGCAAAAGTACTCACGCGCGTAAGCGCGCGCCTCATCGACACGCGAACTGCTTAAGAAACGCAAGAATCGGTCGCCCCTCTCAAGAATCCGTAGAAAAGTCGATAGAGTCACTACGCACGACTGGGCCGAACACGCCACCAAACGCTATGAAGGGTCATTGATGAATCTGAACAACTTTCGAGTCGGTACACGCCTGGCGGTCAGCTTTGCGGCGATCCTGCTGCTGATGGCCGCCATGCTGGTGCTGAGCCTGTGGCGTTTGGAGAGCACCTCCCAGGCCGTCAAGGACATGATGGCCACGCCCCTGGCCAAGGGAGCGGCTGCTTCAGGAGCAGCTGCGCAACGTGGCGGTGGGTGTGACGCGCGGCAAGGCCATCGCCAAGGCGCCCCGATTCGAGCCTGGAAGCACTGTTCAGCGACGAGGCCAAGGCCTCCACCGCGCGCGGCAACGAGATTGTCGAGCTGGCGGACTTGCCCATCTCGCCGGGCGAGCAGGAGCTGCTGGACAAATTCAACGCGGCGCGCACGGCGTACCTGGGCGCGCGCGATCCGATGATGGCGGCCAAGCGCGCCGGCGATGCCGCCGAGGCCAACCGCATCTACGACACGCGGTTCGCGGTGGTGAGCCCCGCCTACGTCGCCTCGCTGCAGGCGGTGCTCGACTTCCAGCGCAAGAGCATCGACGACATGAACGCACGCATCGCGGAAGATGCGGCCAGCGGCAAGGTCCGGCCTGGCCCTGCTGGGCGTGATCGCCATTCTTCTCGGCGCGGTGCTGGCGGTGCTGCTGACCCGCTCCATCACGCGCCCGCTGGCCTCGGCCGTCGCGGCGGCCGATGGGTTTGCCGACGGCGACCTCACCACGCGGCTCAAGACCGAAGGCAACGACGAGACGGCGCAATTGCTGCGCGCCATGGAGCGCATGCGCAGCAACCTGTCCCAGGTCGTGACGGATGTGCGGCACGGCTCGGACAGCGTGGCGACCGCCAGCGCCGAGATCGCGCAGGGCAACAACGATCTCTCGGCGCGCACCGAGCAGCAGGCGAGCGCGCTGGAAGAAACCGCCGCCACCATGGAGCAACTGAGCTCCACGGTGCGGCAGAACGCCGACAACGCGCGCCAGGCCAACGAGCTGGCGCAGGGCGCGTCGACGGTGGCGGTCAAGGGCGGCGAGGTGGTGGGCCAGGTCGTGGAGACGATGAAGGGCATCAACGAGTCAGCTGCAGGAAGATCGCCGACATCATCAGCGTGATCGACGGCATCGCGTTCCAGACCAACATCCTGGCGCTGAACGCGGCGGTGGAGGCGGCGCGCGCGGGCGAGCAGGGGCGGGGCTTCGCGGTGGTGGCCGGCGAGGTGCGCAGCCTGGCGCAGACGCAGCGCGGAGGCGGCCAAGGAGATCAAGGGCGCTGATCAGCACCAGCGTGGAGCGCGTGGAGCAGGGCACGGCGCTGGTGGACCAGGCCGGCGCGACGATGACGGAGGTGGTGACTGCGATCCGCCGCGTGACGGACATCATGGGCGAGATCAGCGCGGCGAGCTCGCGAGCAGAGCGCGGGGCGTGGCGCAGGTGGGCGAGGCGGTCACGCAGATGGACCAGGCGACCCAGCAGAACGCGGCGCTGGTGGAGGAGATCGCGGCGGCGGCGGAGAGCCTGAGCACGCAGGCCCAGCAGCTGGTGCAGGCCGTGGCCGTCTTCAAGGTCACCGGTGGGGAGGCACGGCTCCAGGCTGCCTCGGACACGCGTGCGTTGCGCGCGGGCACCGGGCTCGTGGCGATCAAGTAGGCCGGGCGCGTCCCCCACCGGCACCGCCTTGCCGGGCCCTGCCGCGTGGAGGGTGCTGGCTTGACTGCTTCGCTCACCGCTTGGCCGGCGCCGGCCACAGCGCCAGCCCACCGGCCAGGCTGAAGGCCTGCGCGCGGCCCAGGCGGCGCAAGGCCGCAGCCGCCTGCGCGCTGCGCCGGCCGCTGCGGCAGATGAAGACCAGCGGTGTTTCGGCCGGCAATGCCAGCCAGGCCGGCGCCGCTTGTGGCAAGCGCGACAAGGGCACGGTCTCGCACCGCACCGCCGGCAGGCGCCTGGCGGGCACCACGAAATGCTGCTCATACGCCTCGCGCACGTCCACCAGGCGCAACCCGGGCTGCGCGCGCGCGAGGCGTTGCAGCGCCTGCGCATCGAGTTCGGGCGCGGGCACCGCATCGGCGTCTTCGGTGAGCCACTGCGCCAGGCGCTCGTCGTCGGCGTCCGAAGGCAGGCCGCTGGTCCACAGCGCGTCACCGCACGCGCGGATGCGCGCGCAGGCCTCGGCGATGAAGCGCCTCATCGGCCAGCGGGCCGAAGGACATGCGCACGCGCCGGCGGCCTGCGCCAGGCCGGCAGGCCCATGGCGTGCAGCACATAGCTGGGCGCGGCCTTGCGCCGCGCGAGCAGGCGCTGCCGGCGCTGACGCGCACGCCGGCGGCGTCGAAGACGTCCAGCAGCTCCTTGCTGGAAACGCCGGGCACCGAGAAATTCAGCGTGGTCGGCAGGCCTGCGCGAGCGGCGCGTTGAACACCAGGGCCGGAAAGGCCGCGCGCAGCGCTGTCCGCCAGCCGGTCGCGCCAGCCGGCAGCTCGGCCAAGGCGCGGAAGACGCGCCGCGCTCCAGCGCCGCCAGCACCGCGCCCAGCGCGGCAATGCCGGCCATGTTCTCGGTGCCCGAACGCAAGCCCGCCTCCTGCCCGCCGCCGACGATCAGCGGCGTGAACGGCGCGCCCGCGCGCACGTACAGCAGGCCGATGCCCTTGGGCGCATAGAGCTTGTGGCCGGAGAACGGCGCGTAGTCGATGCGCGTGGACGCCAGATCCAGCGGCAGCTTGCCCAGCGCCTGCACGCAGTCGACCAGCCACAGCGCGCTGGCGCTGTCGCCCATCACGGCCTCGATGCCGTCCAGATCGCGGACACGCCGGTCTCATTGTTGGCCGCCATGGTGCAGACCATGGCGGCGCGCGGCGCGAGCGCGCGCAGCGCGGCCAGGTCGTGGCGGCCGTTCGCGTCCACCGGTAGCGCGTGCAGCGTCAGGCCCAGGCCGAGCAGCGGTTCCAGTGCGCCAGCGCTCTCGGGCACGGCCTTGTGCTCGGTCGCGCCGTAGAGCAGCAGCTGCACGCCGGCATCGCGCCGCCGCGCAGCGCGCACAGCGCCGACAGCACGGCGGTCTGGATGCCCTCGGTCGCGCCGCTGGTGAACATCAGCTGCCCCCGTGTCCGCGCCCAGCACGCGCGCGCGCAGGCGCGCGGGCCGCGTCCATGCGCGCTGCGTGCCTGCAGGCCGGTGCTGTGCGTGCTGCTCGGATTGCCGAAGCCTTCTGCATCGCCCGCGTGCGGCCGCGCGGGCGTCGGCGCAGACGGGCGTGGTGGCGTTGGTGTCCAGGTAGATCTCGGTCGTGTTCATCCCTGCAATGCTGG